>NZ_QQAS01000005.1:0-64130 GCF_003350425.1 Comamonas sp. AG1104
GGTCAGTTGCTGGTACTGCGCGGTACCTACAACCTATCCAAGCGCACTGCGGCCTATGCCTCGCTGGGCTATATGAAGAACAGCGGCAATGCGGCCTTTGGAGCAAGCAGCGCTCAAGCTGGTGGAACGCCAATGCCTGGCGTCAACCAGACTGGCTTTGGCATGGGCCTGCGCCACATGTTCTGAGGTCGGTGCACAAATAGAGCGAGTGAGGGTAGCCTGGTGGCCCCCACTCGCTTGATGCATGGAGTCAAATGTCAGGACGCGACCATTCGTGCGGTGAGTCGTGCGTATTTCAGTCAGTAGAGTCGGTACGAGACAGTGAGACAGTATTTCCGAATGACTCTCCGGCACAGCGGATTCAATCGGTCAATGCAACACATGCGCTGAACATCCAGCGGCTGCACAAGACCCGCAAGGCATATCCGCCCTCCCTACAAGCCGAAACTGCCCTAGTCCAGCCGCCCTGAAACAAGTTCCTTTGAACTTTAAATTAGACTGTTCGAAGTGCTGTAATGGACCGGGTTGCAACTACCGCCCCGGCCATGAACAGCCTTTCAGCAGGATTCTCTGATTTACAGTCGCCATCTCTTGCCGAGGTTGGGCCCGTGGTCCTTGTTCTCCTTCCTGGAATGGATGGCACGGGTGAGCTTTTCGCCCCGTTCGTTGCCGCATTGGGGAAGACGACGCCCGTCGTCGTGGTGAGCTATCCAACTTCCGGCTCGCCACAGACCTATGCCGACCTGACGGAACTTGCCACATCGGCCTTGCCGCCCAATGGCCGCTTGGTCTTGCTGGGAGAGTCTTTCTCGGGACCTATTGCCATTTCGCTGGCAGCGGCATACCCGGGGCGCGTTGTGGGCGTTGTTCTGTGCTGCTCGTTCGTTCGCAATCCAAGGCCGGGTCTTCGCTGGCTCAGCGGCCTGGCGACCATGCCCGTTCCGCTTCCCCCTGCTCCAATACTGGACCTGATGCTTCTGGGCCGGTTTGCGACGCCGGGCCTGCGGGTTATGCTGCGGTCCACCTTGGCCAAGGTTCAAACGGCGGTTCTACGTTCAAGGCTGAGAGCGGTGGCATCCGTAGATGTGCGGGCACATGCCAAAGCAATTGATGCTCCGGTTCTCTACCTGAAAGGGATACGTGACCGCCTGGTGCCGCAGTCTTCCGTGTCTGATGCAGAGCAATGTCTTCGGCAGATAAGAGTTCAGGCGTTTGATGCTCCGCACTGCCTACTGCAAGCCATTCCGCAAGAGGCCGCTGCGGTGGTGGCTGACTTCGTTAGGAACGTTGCAACACCACGAAAGAGCTCGGCGGTGCATAAATAGGGATTCGAGAGCGTAGGCGTGGTGTCAGACGCCACGTCGCTCTGGCCTGCGCTGGCACGGTCAGTGCACTCCCTCTACGGTCGACACCATACGGTTTCAGGGCACCCCGTCGAAATTGAGCGCCTCAGTAAGTGTTGCGATAGTGATCTCGGATGAATACGGGCAGATCGTTTGATGGCGGCGTAAAAGGTATCTGATACATCATGTCGCCGACAAAACCTCGGTGATAAGTGCTGTGATTCACGATATGCAGCACGATTTGCCCACGCGTCATGGCGCCTTGTCCTCCTCCTACAAATTCGAAATGGACGACTTTTACAAGATCTTCGTCCGACCAGGTATCGACAAGCCTGGTGTACCAGGAGTCCATTTCCTGAACCGCCTTCCATAGGTCGTCAACCGCAGGCGTATGCTCCGTATTGCGTGCGGTGTAGCCGTGCTTCCTGCCTTGTAGGTGGTGCCTGAAGATATCGTCCACCACATAGACGTGGTTCAACGTATGCACCATGTTCCCGAACCGCATCGGTCTTTGCCGAAGAGCCTCGCCTTCCGGTAGCTCCATCACGTTCTTGAACGTCAGGCCATTCGCCCAGGCCTTGTAGCGCACCAGCATTCTCAATGTGTCTACCGCCGATGCGGACAGCGCCGCGCGCTCTTTGAATGGTGGGCTGTATGGGTGCTGAAGGGTTGTGGACATACTCGAGAGTTCCTTGGACGTCTTCAAAAACTGTGCAGCTCGCTTTGGACATGCGTGTGCGTCTCGCCGCCGACCCGGACCTGGCCGGCATCGTCACTGCTCGGATAGATGCGGCTTTTTTGACTGGGGCGGGTTCCTTGAGCGGCAACATAGCTGCTCTCGGCATGAGGCCCAATCACGCCGATAGACGAGTGCGATTTGGCTGTCGGCCATGTCGGCGCCCCCAGAAATACACACATCTCTTGCATCAGGGCTGGAGATCGGCACGATGCACGATATGGATTTTGTTGCCGTCGGGATCGCGCAGATAGGCGCCGTAGTAGCCGTCCCCATAATGAGGACGTGGCCCAGGAGCCCCTGCATCCCTGCCACCGTGTGCCAGTCCATCGGCGTAGGCGGAGTCCACTGCTGCTGCTGACGGCGCCAGAAAGGCCGCCATGCTGCCATTGCCGACGGTCGCTGGCTCTCCGTTGTACGGACTGTAGACATAGAAGCGAGGCAGACTCGCATGTGCGCTTACCCAGCAAAGCGCCGCCGGCCCACCATCGGGCACCACAATCCGGCGCTTCAGACCAAGCGGCACAAGCACCGCGTCGTAAAAGCGGCCTGACCGTTCAAGGTCACGCGCTCCAACCGTCACGTGGCTAAACATCTCGCTCTCCTTGCTTTCTGTCAACGCCGCTGGGCACTTTTCACCAAGAGGCAGTCATGCAAAGGCATTTGCAAGAACGTTACACTATTAAATAATAAGATAGTGTCACGAGACACTCTTTTTTGTTGAGACTGCAAACATGCTCCTCCAATCCCCTTGGCAGCCTCGCCTTGCAAACATTGAAGCCAATGCGGCCGAACGACTTGCACTTGCCCTGGCCGACGACATCGTTGAGGGCCGGCTGGCGGGAGGTGACCGTCTGCCTGCACATCGAGACCTTGCAGAGAAGCTGCAAATCGGTCTTGGCTCGGTGACGAAGGCCTATGCCGCTCTGGAGCGCAGAGGTCTGACGCGCAGTATCAAAGGGCGGGGAACATTTGTCGCGATTCAGCAGGCGCATGGTGATCGCCTGATTGACCTGTCGTCCAATGCGCCGCCGGACGCACTCAACGCACGCATTCTGGCGCGGGCATTGACAGGCATCGCTCGCAAAATCGACGCGGACCATTTCAATTTCTATGCACCTCCTGGCGGACATCTGGAGCATCGTCGCGTTCTCGCCCGCTGGCTGATGTCACTTGGCCTGGTCGCCGATCCGTCGCTTCTGCTTTTGACGAGCAGCACCCGCCAGGCGCTGTCATTGGCTTTTGATCTGGCTTGCAGCCCGCAAGGATTGCTTGTGACCGAGCGGATCACCTACCCCGGCGCTATTGCTCTGGCCCGGCGCAAAGGCTATCGGATGCAAGGTGTCGAGATCGATGCCGAAGGGATGGTGCCGCAAGCGCTTGCGGACGCACTTGGCAGTGTCGCGCCGACCGATGGCAAGGCGGTCTACCTCACCCCGACGCTGCACAACCCGACAACTGCCACGATGAGCCTGGAGCGAAGGCAGGCCATCGTGGATATATGCCGGAAAACGGGGGCATGGATCATCGAAGACGGGGTCTATGCCGCCGCTCTCCCTGATTTACCCCAACTGTCAGCACTGGCGCCCGATATCTCATTGCATGTGAACGGGCTCTCCAAGTCGCTTGGGCCGGGGCTGCAGATCGGCATGTTGCTGGTCCCAAAAGAACTGGGCGGCGCTGCGCAAGAAATGGTGCAGGATGTGCCGATGGCTCCATCAGCATTTTCCTGTGCGGTAGTCGATGAATGGCTGGCCACCGGCGTGATCGCCTCGATCCAGCGGGATCTGCACCATGAGTCCCGGCGGCGCGCCAGGCTTGCCGCTTCGCTTCTCGGGACTGGCAAGCCTGTCTGGCATCCCCATGCCTACAACGTCTGGCTGCCGATGAAGCGCGAGGCCGCCAATAGTCTTGTCGCTGCAGCCGCAGAAATCGGTTTGAAGCTGACCCTGCCGGAATCCATGATGGTGGACCCTCAGGATGGGAGGAGCGGTCTCCGGATTTGCCTGGGCGCTCCCGGCTTTGAAGACCTGGGCGACGCGCTGAAGTTGCTGGCAGAGCTGCTCAAGCCGCAAGCTTGAGTGCGGCGCCGACGCAGGTCTGCCGCAGAAGACAAGTGAGAGATGCTTGGCAATCCATCCACCTGGTCGCTTCAGGTACGGCTGAAGCGGGAGTTCTTCGAACTGCGCAAGAAATGGAGCAGATACCGAAGAACTCCCCCGCCTTATCTTTGTACCACTGGAAAGCCGTGGCTCCTGGCTGCCCACACAACAGCCAGCGTTGCAGCTAGCAGCACCAGAAGGACCGGAGAGAATGCGGCGACGCCGAGATAGTCCAGCAAGGCACCGCCAATCAGTCCTCCACTTGCAATCGCGATATTCCAGGCTGTGACCAACATGGACTGCGCAACGTCGGCCGCGTTGCCCGCCGCCTTGGCGATGGCTGTTTGAAGCAGTGTCGCCACGCCGCCAAAGGCCAGGCCCCAGGCGGCCACTGCCGCATACACCACAGCAGGCGCATCGCCCATCAGGCCGAGTGCCAGCGCCGACAGGCCGAACAAGAGCGTACTGCCCAGCGTCAGGGCGCGCAGATGGTGATCGATCAGCACGCCGATGACCCAGATGCCCAGCAGCGAAGTGATGCCGAACATGAGCAGGACCAGATCTGTTCGTTTCGCCATGTCTGCCGCCGCGAGAAATGGCGCGATATAGGTATAGAGGATGTTGTGTGCCAGAACGAAGGCCAGCACCACGAACAGCACCGGACGTACACCCGGGAAAGTGAACACATGCCCCAGAGACATGCGTTTGCTCGCCGCCTGGCCCGCGAAATCTGGCAGCTTGACTTGTACCCATGCCATGAGCGCCAGTGCCAGTCCGCTCATGATGCCGAAGCACATCCGCCAGCCCAGCAGATTGCCCAGGAAGGTGCCCGCCGGAACCCCAAGCGACAACGCCAATGGTGTACCCACCATCGCAATGGCGATGGCTCGGCCCTGCTGGTGCTCGGGCACCATGCGCGCGGCATAGCCCGCCAGCATCGCCCATAGCAGACCGGCCGACACGCCTGCCAGGAAGCGCGCGATCATCGTCAGGACATAGTTGCAGGACAGGGCCGTGACAGTGTTGGCGATGGCAAAGCCTGCAATGGCCGCTAGCAGCAGCGGACGGCGGCGCACGCCCTGGGTGGCGGCGGTCAACGGGATGGCGGCCGCCAGCGAGCCCATTGCGTAGATCGTGACCGTTTGTCCTGTCCAGGCTTCGGACACCATCAAGCCCCTCGCCATCTGAGGCAGCAGCCCTGCCGGCAGCGCTTCGGTCAGGATGGTGATGAACGCGGCCATTGCCAGCGCCAGCAATGATGCAATTGGCATCCGGTCTTGATGTGCAGCGGTCATTGCACGACCTCCAGCGCACCATAGACTGCGTCGCGCAGCTCGGCGACGAAGCGACCGGACATGCCCTCGTACAGCGTATTGGTGAAGGCGACCACGCTGAGTCCGCGCGCCCTATCCACAAACCAGGCATGGCCGTAGGCGCCACCCCAGCGCCAGGTACCTACCGATTCTGGCGATGCGGCGCGCAGCGGGTCCCGCAAGACTGAAAAACCGAGGCCAAAGCCAAAGCCCGGTACATCCGGCAGCTCCAGTCCACCAGTCTGGTCCCGCTCCATCTCGTTGATCAGCTCATCGGGAAGCAATGCTCCCCTGCCCTGCCGCAAGGCCTCCAGCAGGCGCAGAAAGTCTCCGGCCGTACCGGCCATTCCAGCTCCACCTGAAGGGAAAGCCAGGGCGTCGAAGATACGGCCCGGGCTGTATCTGATACCGACTGCGCCCTCGAACGGGGAAACCACTTCACCTTCGGCTAGCGGGTGTGGCTGAGGCGTATCGCTTACGTAAGCAGTGGCCACGCGCTGCGGATCGCGCACCAGGAAACCCGTATCGATCATGCCCAAGGGACCTGTTACCCATTGGTTGACTGCTTCGTCCAGTGACGCACCGTGGATGTGTTCAATCAATGCCCCCAACACATCGGTTGCCAGCGAATAGCCCCAGGAGGTACCCGGCACATACAGCAGCGGCACGCTGGCGATACGGCGCAGGTTCTCGGCCAGATTGAAACTGACTCTGTCCATGCCGTCCGAGGCACCAGCCCGGGCATAGGGGCCATCAGCATCGGCCTCGAAAAAGCGATAGCCCAGCCCTGCTGTGTGGCTAAGCAACTGCCTGGCAGTGATGCGTGCCGGGCTGCCATCAATCAACCTGGGCTGGAACCCCGGGAGCCAGCGGCCGATGTCCTCATCCAGATCGAGGCGGCCTTGCGCAACCAGCGCAAGCGCAGCGGCCGAAACGATGGGCTTGCTCACCGATGCCAGCCGGAAGATGGTCGTCAGCTCCATCGGGCGCGCGCTCTCGCGGTCGGCATGGCCGGCAGCCTGTTGGTGGATCAATTCGCCATTGTGTGCCACCAGCACGACGGCACCGACCAGCCGCCGCTCATCCAGAGCCTGCTGAACGGCGGCATGGATGCGGGTGGACAGATGTAGGGGCGGAATGCCCGGGCGTAAAGGAAAGACGGGATAAGTCACGGAAGAGCCCCTGATTCAATGGATCACGCCGTGACGATAGAAAGTCTGAGATTAAAGAAAAAGTAGGCTACAGTTCCTCTTTATGCGGACAAGAATGTCTTTAATCTAAGTGTGTTATGGACAGCTTGAATGGTTTCGCCGTGTTTGTGCAGGTTGCCGAGACGCGAAGTTTTGTGGCCGCCGGCCGGCTGTTGGGCGTGTCGGCCTCAGCCGTAGGCAAGAGCGTGGCGCGGCTGGAAGATCGGCTGGGCGTGCGCCTGTTTCACCGCAGCACACGCAGTGTCACGTTGACCGCCGAGGGCATGCTGTTCCTGGAGCGCAGCCGACGTATCCTGGCTGAGATCGAAGCGGCAGAGCTCGAACTGGCGCAAGCCAGCAGTGCACCACGCGGTCGCTTGAGAGTGAGTTTGCCCCTGGTTAGCTCGCTGGTGCTGCCGGTGCTCGGCGAGTTCATGCGCAAGTACCCCGAGATCGAACTGGACCTGGACTTCACCGACCAGATGGTTGACGTGATAGAGGACGGCTTCGACGCCGTGGTGCGCACGGGTGAGCCCAGCGACTCTCGCCTCACGGCACGCAGGCTCGGGGCTTTCCGTTCGCTGCTGGTGGCTTCGCCAGACTATCTGGCACGGCGAGGGACACCTCGAGAGCCTGCTGATCTGATGCAACACCATTGCCTGCACTACCGCTTCCCCCATAGCGGCAAGCTGGAGCCATGGACTCTGCGAACCATGTCCGGCGAAACCGAGTTGCAGCTGCCCACTTCGATGATCTGCAACAACATCGAGACGCGCGTGTGCTTTGCCTTGCAGGGACTGGGGATTGCCTACCTGCCGGAATTTTCCATTCGTGAACAACTGGCCGATGGCCGGCTGCTACCGCTCCTTACCGACCATACGGAGCGCAGAGGCGTTTTTTATGTGCTTTGGCCGGCAAGCAAGCACCCGTCGCCTAAGGTACGGGCTCTGGTTGATTTCTTGTGCGCACGCGTGTTCCCTGCTGCCTGATCTGCCCGGGATTCACGTCGTTTCCGGGAGCTGATAGCAGAGTGAGGCTCTTCGGTCATTGGCAAACAACCGCATCAGGCCCAGCGCAGTGTCGACCGGCTAGGGAGTCATGTAGTCTTGCAGCCCCTTCAACAGCGCATCAAATGTCACCTTGCAGCTCGGATTGTTGCGCAGATCTTCGTGCATGGTGAGCCAGGTCTCCAGGCTCAGCGGAATGCTTCCAGGCAATATGTTCACCAGATTCCGGTCGCGCGCCGCTAGATTCACCTGGCACACGCCAATACCGCAGCCAGCTCGGATCAGCGCCATCTGTGCCATGTCGTTGTCGGTGCGCACCGCAAAGTTTTCGCGGCTCCAGATCGGGAATGCCTTGCGGGCAGCGCGCACGAACGGCGTCTCTTCATCAAAGCCAATCAGCGCGTGCTGCGCCAGATCGGCCAGCGAGGCGGGCGTCCCATGCTTGTCCAGATAGCGCTTGTGCGCATGCAGGCCAAGTGGCATCGCCCCAACGCGCCGGGCAATCAGTTGCTCCTGCCTGGGTTGTGTCATGCGCACGGCGATGTCGGCCTCGCGCTGCAACAGGTCCTGTACGCGGCTGGTCAGCACCAGTTCCACCGTCAGGTCCGGGTGTGTGTCCTGCAGTTGCGCCAGGATAGGTGGCAATACCTCTTGCCCTATCACCTCGCTGGCCGTCACGCGCACCGTGCCCTGGATGCTCGAGCCTTGGCTTACGGCCGTACGTCTTAGCGCAGCGGCAGCGGCAGCGCTGTGCATGGTCTGGGCAAACGGCTCCAGCGCTAGCACCGCCTCAGTGGGTATAAGACCCATTTGCGAACGTGTAAACAGCTTCACACCCAGCGCTTTTTCCAGCGCGTCCACATGCCGCCCCACGGTGGGCTGGGCAATTCCCATGGCGCGCGCCGCACCGGACAATGAGCCCTCTTCCAGCACGCCCAAATAGGAGCGGTACAGCTCCCAGCCGATCTCGGTGGTGTTGTCGTTAGCCATACAAAAATGTATGGCGGCTACCACATGTTGGTCAATTGCTTAATAGCAGTGCCCGCCCGAAACTTCCTTTCATCGCAACAAATTCAGGGGTAATGAGATGGAAAGCAACACTGCCTTGGTTCTAGGCGCCACCGGCGGTATCGGTGGCGAAGTGGCACGGCAACTACGCGACGCAGGCTGGAAAGTGCGCGCATTACGCCGCAGCGGTGAGCAGCAAATCGAGCTGCGCGACGGCATGGTCTGGGTGCGCGGCGACGCGATGAACCGCGACGATGTGCTGGCCGCCGCAGAAGGATGCTCCGTCATTGTGCACGCAGTCAACCCGCCCGGCTACCGTCACTGGGGTGAGCTGGTGCTGCCCATGCTGGACAACACCATCGTCGCCGCGCAGGCCAACGGCGCCACCATCGTGCTGCCTGGCACGGTCTACAACTACGGCCCCAGCGCCTTTCCCACGTTACATGAAGATTCGCTGCAGCAGCCCCTCACCCCCAAGGGTGCCATCCGTGTGGAGATGGAGCGGCGTCTGCTGCGGGCCAGCAGCCGGAGCTGCCGAGTGATCGTGGTGCGCGCGGGGGACTTCTTCGGACCCATGCCGGGCAATAGCTGGTTCTCGCAGGGCATGCTAAAGCCCGGCCAGCCGGTCAAGTCCATCAGCGTGCCCAACGCACCCGGCGTGGGCCATCAATGGTCTTACCTGCCCGACGTAGCCCGCGCCATGGTGGAACTGGTGCAGCGGCGCGGCACACTGCCCTCCTTTGCCGCCTTCCACATGGCAGGCCATTGGGACGTCGACGGCACCCAGTTGGCCGCTGCGATCTGCCGCGTGGTTGTCAGGCGCGGCGGAGTCCAGCCCAAAGTGAGAGCCTTTCCCTGGTGGCTTACTGCGCTTGCAGCGCCCTTTGTACCGACCTTGCGTGAGCTGCGTGAGATGCGCTACTTGTGGAGCACGCGGATAAAGATGAGCAACGCCAAGCTGGTCTCGACGCTCGGACATGAGCCGCATACGCCGCTGGATGAGGCGGTGGAGGCCGCCTTGGAAGGTATGGGGTGCTTGCCGGCGACACCTGGGCGCAAGTTAAGCACCGTCAAAAAAGCTTTCACCACAGCAATGGTTGCGCTGGCCGTTGGCCTCTGTCTCTGCACGAGCGATGTGCGTGCGGAGCACCTGTTTGCGAATTTGCCAAGTATCGGTCGGTGATCTGGCCTGGCAGTGATGGCGAACGACAGCTGTAGCGCATGCTGCCGAATTCACGCACTGGGTCGATAGCATCAGTACGTTCCGAACTTGATCTATCGTTCATCGCAGGATCACCTGTACCGTAAATCAAGTGCCAGGTCTTGGAGGTGTAGCGGTCATACGAATTGCAACCCAGCGAATGACCTGTGAAGAAAGCGACTGCCGCCAAGGCACAGTGCTCGAATGACTCTGATCAGCCTGGACCTGCCGTTCGCGGCCACGCAGAGGTCAAATGTCGACGTCTGGCGTCGCTGTCAATCTTCGTCGTCATCCTCACGCCAGCCTCGATGAGGGTGTCTGTGCCATCTGTTCCAGCGTCGGCCGTCCTCCTGCCAGCGCCATGCCGGAACAGCCTCCGGCGGCGCGACTATCACGGGTCGAGGGGCATAGACAGGCCTCGGAACGTATTGAACAGCCGGCGGTCCGTATTGAACGGGCGGTGCCGCGTAATAGTACGACGGAGCAGGTGCTGCCACGTATGGAGCCGGAGCACCGTAACCTATACCCAGGTAGACCTCTGCATGACCAGGTGCCGCAGCCATGGCAAGTGCAGCAAACAGCGAGAGTGACGTGTAGTTCATCAAGTGACTTTCAAGGCAATGGCGCTCGCCATGCTTGGTCTCTTTAACGAGGAGAATTTAGGAGCGTTGACTAAGCATTTGTAACTGGATGCGCATAGATGCTTCGTATGTTTCCGACTGCCGAAAATTTCATCGGCAGTTATCGGAACATGCGTGACCGTCATCGATAAGGAGCGAAAATTCCGACCTGTCCTCGGAATTTTTTATGAATCTCAATGGCAACCTGAAGGCTTGGGCAAAGCGGATCAAGCGCGATGGCGTGACACTCTGGTTCGCCGGAAAACACCCCGACACGCCTTGGCATGCGAAAGCGCTGGGACTTCTTGTCGTGGCTTATGCGCTCAGCCCGATTGATCTGGTTCCTGATTTCATCCCGACTCTTGGATATGTGGACGATATCCTCTTGCTTCCGACGCTGATTTGGCTGACTGTCAAGCTGCTACCCCAATCAGTTCTTGTAGATTGCCGTAATCAAGCCGATGCTTGGATGGCCGAAAAAGGGTCTAAGCCTAGTAGGCGCGCAGGCGCGATCATGATCATCGCGTTGTGGGCCGCCATGGGGATCGCGGCATGGCTCTGGTTGAATCCTCAGTCGTTCTGAGACGGTCGCCCACCGAGCCAACAGCGGCATGGAAACACAGCTATCCCGTGCTTCAATTGGGGCATGAGCACACTTAATACTCAACTTGAAGCAGTTCGCAGTGGCAGGATGTACAACGACTTAAGCAGTGAGTTGGTAACCGCGCGTGCGCAGGCCGTATTGCTGAGCAACGAATACAACGCATCTTTTTCACAGCCTGCTGCGCAGCGAGAACACATTCTGCGTAGGCTGCTGGGCTCCGTTGGTTTGAATGTTCACTTTGAACCGACTTTTCGCTGTGAGTTTGGGCAACACATACACATAGGCAATGACTTCTACGCAAATTTCGATTGCGTAATGCTGGACGGTGGCGGCATTTTCATTGGCAACAATGTGCTTCTCGGGCCACGCGTAGGAATCTACACGTCTAATCACGCCATAGATGCGAATGAGCGGGCGGCTGGGGGATGCTATGCCAAACCCGTTCGGATTGGAAACAGAGTATGGGTAGGGGCGGGTGTTCATATCAACCCAGGAGTGACGATCGGAGACGACACCATCATTGGCTCGGGCAGCGTCGTAACCAAGGACATCCCTGCGAGCGTGATAGCTGCAGGCATTCCATGCAAGGTTTTGCGCTCGATTACTCCCGCAGATAAGACTGGTTTTACTGTTTCCGGCTAAGAAAACACAGGACGTCCATCAAATGCATGACCGCTCAGGGTCGGTCTGCGACAGTCGCGGATCGGCCAATAACAGTCGGTCTCGGCAGATGAAAGCAGACGCTCAGCGCCCCAGCCAAACGGGCGAAAACGCCAGGCCACCAGGCCCGGGATAACAATGCCGTTATGCATCTGATGGAATAAACAATTGGGTCAGGGGATCCAAGGATGTGACAACCATATGGCGCGGAATGCGTTATTGCAGCCCAACATCAAAAGAGATTTACGAAGCTGAGAATCGTCGACCAAGCCAGCTCAAGCAACGCCCACGCAGAGAACAATCCGTTCACCACTAGAAAAAGCGCGCCAACCACAATCACTATAACGATGAGTTGCAATGCCTTCATACGGTGAAGTCTCCCGAAAAAACCAATCTTTCCATTGGGCATGTTTGGCCCCTACCGATATGCCGCATCGTGGACCTTTGATCAATTTTAGGTTGGTTATGCACTGTCCCCTCTGGGTCGTTCCGAGGCTCTCACCTACCAGCCAGACGCAGTCGCTGGACTAAAATCCAGCCGAGCGATTTGCAGCGGCCACAGCCTGGCCAGCAGCGACATTGCTGCGTGACTCGCGTACATTGAAATTCATCGTTTCCCTCACCTATGGTCAGCATGGCTGGCAGTCATTGAGAGCAGCTAACAACCCTTGATACGTCGTTGCGCCGCCTTGTCGTACTTCTCACAGCCCTCGGCTTCGCGTCTCGTCTCAAGCGCAAGCCTTCGGTTTGCCGGGCCTTGTTAACCGCTCTTGGCAACACAGGACTCAGATGCGCTATCTAGTGATCGGCACCAGTGGCGCTGGAAAATCCACCTTTGCCAAAAAGCTGGCGCGCAAGATCCGGGCCTCATATATCGAACTGGATTCGCACTACTGGGGGCAAGACTGGCAAGCAGTGCCACCCGAGCAGTTCAGGCATTCAGTTGTTGAAGCTACTCAAGGAGCATGCTGGGTAGCCGACGGGAACTACAGTGCTGTTCGAGACGTGCTTTGGTCACAAGCCACACATGTCGTGTGGCTCAACTACGGTCGCTTCACCGTATTTTCTCGCCTGCTCCGGCGCACTCTTGGCCATGGCATCACCCGCAAGCGTCTGTCGCATGGAAACCGGGAGTCACTGCGGCTGGCCTTTTTCTCGAAAGACTCAGTACTTCTCTGGTCGCTATCCACCTATGCAAAAAACCAGTCGAAGTTCGCCGCTCTGCGCGAGCATGGCGAGTTCGCGCATCTGCAATGGATTGAATTTGCCGAGCCTTCAGAGGCTTCGACATTCCTCAAGGCGATCGCGACCTCACAAGAGCACTGACACGGGTTCATCTCCACTGCCCTGCTACAGCCCGGCATTTCAATGACCACCTTGTTGCCGCCCGGATGTCGGTTCGGTGCCTGACCGCGATGGCCACAGTCAGGCCCGGACCAGACCGTCGAATATGCTCGCTATCGCTGCACATCGAGGTCGTAAGTGACCCAGTCGGTTGCCGATGCAAGCTTGTCGTAGAGCTGGCGCGCCTGGGCATTGCTGCCAGCGGTAATCCAGCGCACCACGGGCCAGCCCCGTTCCCGCGCTTTGGCAGCCACGCCCATGATCAGGCTGCGGCCTATACCTGAGCCACGCTGGCCTTGAGCCACGAACAGGTCGTCGAGAAACCCGACGTCCTGCGCGATCAGCGGTTCAGGGCACGCGCGAAAATGCGCCAATCCCAGCAAATGGCGCTCCTCCGACTCTGCGACCAGCCCTTCCATCGGGTGGCGCGGATCCATCAGCCACGACCAGGTTCGATCCAGGATCGCATCGGTCATGGGCGACTGGTAGAAATGTGCGTACTGGCGGTAGAGATCGCACCATGGCGCTCGATCACTCATTTCCAGGGGGCGAATTTTCACTGCACTCGGCATTGGGGTTCTCTTGCTTGAGGTTTTCTTGTCCATGATTGCTCCGGGTTGGTCATTCCCGAGCCGGTTCTGTGTTTCTCACCAGACGGCGGACGCCGCCGACGGTCCTTCGTGCGAGGGAAAGTGCGGCAGCACCTCCCTGGCCAGCTCCTCCAGCACCTCGGCTGGCGGGCGTTGTGAAAACTGAATGCCAAGCGCGGCATGGTTCACCCCTGCCGCCTGCCACGCTTCAAGCAAGGCCATCAGCCCTTTTCGCCCGGTGCGCAGAACATAGCCTCCGTGCAAGGGGGTCCGAGGATAGCCGGGATCATCCACCAGATCGATCCATTCGTTTGTCATGTGCGGCCTGAATGCCCCTCCGGGGACAAGTTCACGCCAGGCCCGAATCTTCTCCGCCAGATGCTGAGGGCCCCTAGGGGTGTGGGTGGCATTAGGATAGGTCAGCCATCCATCCGCATGCTCGGCAATCCACTCCAGTGACTGCCCGGACGAGCCTGTCACCATCATCGGAATGCTTGCGGACACAGGCTTGGGCAGGAACTCCGCACCTTCAAAACGTCCCAGCGGCGAGTCGATGTCCAGATGACCGGCATGCATGAGCTGGCGCATATAGGATAGCGCCTGGGAAAAGCGCTCCGCGCGGGCACTGTGCTCCAGCCCGTAGGCCGGAAACTCCATCGGCCTGTCGCCAGAGGCTACCCCCATCACCAGACGGCCGCCGGAAAGCTGGTCAATGGTCGTGGCTGCCTTGGCCAGATCAATCGGGTGACGCAAGGAGATGACGGCGCTGCCCGTTGCCAAGGCCACCTTCCTGGTTCGGGCCGCCAGGTATGCCAGATAGGTGAAGGGATCGAACACCTGCCCGGCATCTCCAAACGATGGATCGAGCAAAGGCACATCACGCACCCACACGGCGGCGAAGCCGTAGCTGTCGATCTCGGCGACCAGGTCCGACTGGCCGCGCAGCACCGACATATCGCCTCTGTAGCTGCGCAACGGCAGAAAGATGCCCAAGGTCAACCTGTCCGGCGAAAACATGCGTCGGTAGCCGGGGTGTCCGAAAAACGCGGCGTAGGAGGAGCCGCCCGTGTGCTCAGAGGGTCTGGATGCTTTCATTGCTGGACTCGCGAGATGTTCATTCATGCACCGGTTGCCGGTGCGGGCAGCGTGATGCCTTTGCGTACAGCCGCTCGAGCCGCAACCCGCTCGTGCCATGCACTGAGATGGTGGTGCTGGCTGAAGTCGAAATGGATGATTCGCGCGATGTGCGTCCAGCCGAAATGGGCAATGTCTGCAATAGAGTAGTCGTCGCCGGCCAGATATGGACGGCCCGCCAGCGCTTGATCCAGCACCGTGAACGCTTCCTGCGTCAGGCGCCGGTAACGCTCGATTGCCGGCGCAACGGGTTCATCAGCAAACAGCTCGAAGTGCACGCGCTGGCCCAGCAGCGGCCCCATGCTGGATGCATGGAACTGCAGCCACTTGATCGCCTCCCAGCGGGCTCGCGGATCTGCCGGCAACAGCTTTCCGGTCCTATCCGCCAGGTACAAGAGAATCGCCGCCGACTCGAACAGCACGACACCTGTCTCGCTGTCCTCTAGTACCGGAATACGGCCGTGGGGGTTCAGCGCAAGAAAGGCGGATTGACGGTGCTCGCCTTCATCGATGCGCACATGGTGCAGTTGGTAAGGCAAAGAAAGCTCTTCAAGCGCGATTGTCGCCTTGAAGCCATTGGGGGAACTGTCGGAGTAGAGATGCAACATTGAATTTGTAGATAATCTAAAACCATCGAAATCGCCGGCATCACAAATTTTCAGATGAAAAAATCCTTATATAAAGCGATTATTTCTTCCCAATAAATTTAGAAAATCTAAATTAAATATGAGCTACCCCTTGCAGGCATTGCGCACATTCGTAGAAGTTGGGCAGCGCAAAAGCGTCAAGGCCGCAGCGCAGGCCCTGCACGTCACCCCCGGCGCCGTAAGCCAGCAAATCCGCTTACTGGAAGACCGCCTGGGAGTTGTCTTGCTCGAACGTGAACGCCTTGGCATGCGGCTGACCGAGGCAGGTGCCAGCGTGTACCCCAGGCTGCGTGAAGCGTTTCTTCAGATCGACCAGGCGATGCATGCCCTGGAACGCAGCAAGGGAGAACGCAGCCTGACGGTCAGCACCGTCGCAACGTTTGCGGCATCGTGGCTGGTACCTCGGCTTGGGCGCTTCAAGCAATTGCACCCCGACATCGAAATCCGCGTGGAAGCAACGTCTGAGCTGGTAGACCTGCGACGTGACCGCGTGGATGTCGCCTTGCGCCATGGGCTGGGCGACTATCCCGGGCTTGAGGTCACCTGCCTCATGGCGCCGGTTCTGACACCTGTCGCCTCACCCGAGTTTTTGAAGACCTGCCTGGGGGCGGTGATCAATGAGGCACGCGATTGCCTTGACTACCCCCTGCTCCACGACGGAGACCGCGCAGATTGGCCGCTCTGGCTCAAGGCACACGGGGTGGCCGACGACGCGCGTGCGCAGCGCGGCAGCGCATTTGAAGACGACTTCCTTCTCATCCGCGCGGCGGAAGCTGGACAGGGCCTGGCGCTGGTGCCGCAAGCATATGCCCAGGAAGAAATCGCGACAGGCCGGCTCATTCAGGTACTGGACAAGCCCTGGCCCGCAAGATTCGCCTACTACGCCGTGACCCGCCCTGGTGCGGCTGACCGCCCCGAAGTGCGCGCCTTCCTGGACTGGATTCGCGCAGAAGCGGCCCAGTAAGGCCGCAAGCAGAGACCCTGCCCTGCTGCCCTGCTGCCCTGCTGCCCTGCTGCCCTGCAGGCTGCTCGAATTGAATCACCCGCCGCGCGAAGCCGCAGCCACTACAGCAGTACGACAAGGCGAAGCAACGACTTACCAAGGGTTGTGTTCTCGGTTCCAGGCAATACCGGGCGATGCAATAACCGCCACGACAATCAGCGATTATTCATACCATTGCTGAATGGCAATTTCCCAAGCTACTGAAGGCATTTCGTCAATAGGCCCGTCACGTAATGGCAATGACCCGACACGGCCCCCTCAGGCCTTGAATATCGTCCACTCGCTCAAAACCAGATTCTGTCCAGAATTGATTCCTCGAAATGGAAGGTCTGAAAATTACTTTTCTTCTTTTCTTCCAATCGCTAATCAATAAAAATTCGGCGTATCAGATATCAATTGGAATATTTCATATCATCAAAAAATACTCACCTTAATCTCTAAAAAATATTGCCCAACAAATACGCCAAATTAATAATTCAAATACGCCATCGATAGCCAACCCAACAATGCAGATAGCACAAAATTAGCGATGATTTATTTCAATTTCATATTGATTTAAAAATTCAATTAACGAAGTTAAATCAATTAATTATGTTAATAACACAACTCAACAAACACAACATCAAGCAACTACCCATTTCCCAGGATTCATTTTGTAAATTCAGTAAAAATTGACATTATTTGACATTTTCTATGGATTTCCCAATGAGCACTAATTAGTTTCCTAGAGTATTCAAGCCCCCTGGTCTTTTCGTTGGGAGCCATCTATGCAAGCCGTCCAGACTTCATCTTGCCCGCCCTTGTTCACCCATCAAAATGACGCCCCTCCATCGCTTAGCCACTCGATGTGGCCAGGGCACATGGTGGGCCAGCGAGAGCAGCCCGTTCGCGTCTTTCTGGTGGACGACGACAGCCATATCCGCAGAGTGATTGCCCAGGATCTGATGGGCGACTCAAGAACCCTGCTGGTTGGGCATGCCTGCAGCCTGCGTGAGGCACGCAAGAGCATTCAGCAGCACGACTTCGACGTTCTGATGATTGATCTCAACCTGGGCGACGGCGAAGGTCTGGATTTGCTTGAACTTGTCCAGGGCACACACCCACATGTGCAAAGCATTATCGTCTCGGTAACTGAAAGAGATGAAAAGGTCTTTCAGGCTTTCGAGAAAGGTGCTGTAGGCTATTTGCTGAAAAACTCCTGGTTTGGCGACTACGCACAAGCTGTATTGCAAGTGGCCAATGGCGGTGCATCCATTACCCCATCTCTTGCCAAGAAAATCCTGTCGCTGGTCAGCAGATCACAAACTTATGTCGTTCCGGCGTCAAGCCTCACCAAGGAAGAGAAACTTTCTGAGCGAGAAATAGAAATACTGAAACTCATTGCCTGCGGCTACAGCTCTCCTGAAATATCCACGCACCTCAAGATAAGCACATTGACCGTATCCACGCATGTAAAGAACATGTACCGAAAATTGCAGGCCAAGACAAGAGCTCATGCTGTGAAAGCCGCCTCTTTGCGTGGGCTGATATAAATTTGAAGGCATTTTCTATATCTATAGCCCGAGATGGCAAGCATATGGAATCACTGAGAAATATCGGTTGGAGGGCAACAACCGTTTTCCTTCAGACCATTACCATACTAAGCTGGTGTTTTCTCACACCACTGCGAGATCAGAATTGGTTTTTTGTCTTCAGTATTTTGGTGGCTTTGAGCGGATTGCTTATCTCGCTTCGCTACATTCCTCGAATCTATCGTCTCATCAAGGCCAGGCTGCGCGTCAGTGCCCAACCCTCAAAAGAAGTCCAGGAAGAGCGCAAGCGCATCGCGTCAGACCTGCACGACACCCTAGGCAGCCAGTTGGTAGAGGCCTTGAACCTGATGAACTCACAGTCCTCGGTTGAAGATGGCCCTGCCAGAAAAGTCCTTGAGCAATCGCTGCTGGACCTGCGCCTGATCGTCGACTCCATGGATGCGCAATCCGACAACCTGGCCATGCGCCTGGCGCGATTGCGTTACCGGCTGGAGCCCGCGCTTCAAAGAAAAGGCCTTGTACTGCACTGGCAGTTGACCGACCCTGAGCTCGGGGTCGGCCAGCAGACAACGCTGCCGCTTCCCAGAGACCGCGTTGCGCATGAAATCCTGGCCGTCGTTCAGGCCGGCATAAGCAACGCCATAGAGCACGCCCATGCAACCGAGATGTGGCTGACCCTGGAGCCCTATCAACAAGGCGATCTGCAGAGCTTCGGCTGGGACTGGTATCTGAGCATAGAAGACAACGGCAAGGGCTTCGATCTTCGAGCTGTGCTCAACAACCCCGGCAAGTCCGGGCAAGGCGTCATCAACATGTTTCATCGCATGCGAAACATCGGCGGCGACCTTCACATCCAACCCCGCTATGGTGGAGGCACGCAGGTGTTGATGCGATGGCGGTCTGAACCGACCAGCCTTTGCTAGAGAAGCCTGAATTGAGCGTGCAGCGCAGGAGACCTTCATTGGAAAGCTCTCCGCACACTCTGAAAAAGGACTCATGAAGAGCTTATGAAGGCCTGCTGAAGGCGTTTTGTCGTGGACAGAGATCCGGGGCCGGTGCAGGAACAGTACCCAGAGTCGAACCCACCTCATAACCGGTTGGCGGGCACCATGGCAAGCGACCTCATCTCATTGCTAAAACACGCCACTATTCTGACAAAACGCCATCAGCTCCTGATTGAACTTCGCCTTGAGCTTGCGCATCGCGGTCATATTCTGCGAACTGACTGTCTTGACGCTACGGCTAAGACGCTCTGCAACCTCTGCCAGGCGGTTGATATCCGCCCAGAAGTGACCCACTAGCCCTCCGGCAGTCAGTTCTACATGGAAATCAACATGGGCGCCTTGACTGACATTCCGCGATGGAATGGCTGGCGTGCTGTATCTGGCAATGGGCAGCCATCTACCCAGGATAGGCTGCAGCACAAATCAGTTGCTCATTACAACTATATAGTTGTAGATTACAACCGATATTGATTGCTTGAGGGCACAAATGACCAACACCATGTCTGAAATTGACTCGATTCGAGCCGACTCCCGCACCCTGGTAAGAGAGCTCGGCTTCATGCAGCCGACACTGGCCACAACTGATTACTCGGCATCGGCTGTGCATGCATTGCTTGAAATCGACGCCCATGAAGGCATGACCTCAGTTCAACTTGTGCAGCTTTTGGGGCTGGAGAAGTCAAGCGTCAGCCGAATGCTTGCGAAGCTGGTTGCAGCAGGAGAGATCAAGGAAGTGGCTGCTGTCGATGACGGCCGTTTCAAGCTATTGCAGTTGACTGCCCAGGGGCACAGCACAGTCAGGCAGATTCACTCCTATGGCCAGATGCAGGTGCAAAGTGCGTTTCAGCACCTCAATCGCTCCCAGCAACAAGCGGTTGCACAGGGCTTGTCTGCATATGCAGGAGCGCTTAAAGCCCACCGCTTGAATATGGCAGAAAAACAGCAAAGCCCAATCACTGTCAGCGCAGGATATCGCCCCGGACTGGTTGGACGCATTGCCGAAATGCATGCGGCGTTCTACTCGAAGCACTCCAATTTCGGGCAGTTTTTCGAGAGCCAGGTTGCAAGCGGAGCGGCTGAGTTCGCCGGACGGTTGAACGAGCCATGCAATAGGGTGTGGACCGCTCTGCTCAATGACCGAATTGTTGGTTCGCTCGCGATAGACGGGCAGGACCTGGGGGACAACAGGGCCCATCTGCGATGGTTCATCTTGGACGATGGCTGTCGCGGTAGCGGTGTCGGCAGGCTGTTGATGACAGAGGCGATGACATTCTGCGATATACGTGGGTTCCGTGAAGTCCATCTTTGGACATTCAGGGGGTTGGACGCAGCTCGCAAGCTGTATGAGTCTTTTGGCTTCAAGCTGCAGAAGGAGGAGCAAGGGGCGCAGTGGGGAAGCACAGTGACCGAGCAGCAATTCGTTCGCGTATCCTGAAAATTTATTGCCGGCTCAGGACAGCTTCTGGCCTACAGCGGGCGGCAACGCTCCTGTGGCGATTTCACTGCGCGCAATGAGCGCCATGATGCAAACGTAGTGCCCCATCGTGTGAAGCGCGGCGCGATAAATCAGCAGGCTGTAATGCGATAAATTAGCGCCACGTTACTTTCGCTCTATGCAAAGGAATTTCAATTTCACCAACTAAGCGATGGTGACCTGCTCAAGCTAGGCACCACCTACCGCCTCCAAGGTGACTGGTCGCGCTGGACCGTGGGTGGCAATGTCACCTGGCAAACCGAAACGTATTACCAGCAGCCCAGCGCTCCGTACTGGCGCGCCCCCCCAGCCTTCCTATGCCGTGGTGGGACTGATGGCACGTTACGAGATGGACAAACACTGGTCGATGTCGGTCAATGTGAACAACCTGTTCGACAAGACCTATATGCCGGGCCTGGGCTCTTATGGCACAGGCGTCTACGGCGATCCGCGCAATGTGCTGGTGACAGCGTGCTGCCGCATCCAAGAGCCGCCAACACCGCCCTTGATACGTCGTTCACTTTGTCGTACTTCTGTACTGTCTGTGGCTTCGCGCCTCGTCCCAACCGCAAACCTTGGGTCTGCCGGGTCATACCAGCCGCCCCAAGGGCAAGGCGTGCAACGTTCGGTGATGGCGTCATCTCTCGGTGAACGCCTCTGAGATGTGTGAAGGGCCGCAAATGGTCCATCTATGACTGTCGCAATACGTCCCAAGGCAGTTCGGCAAGGTGCTATTTCCTTGTTTCGGTCAACATACGAACGGCCAAGCTGGCGAGGACTGTTCCCATCAGCCATCGCTGGACCATGATCCATTTCGGACGGGCGGAAAGAAATACTGCTATCGAGCCTGCAAGCATGGCAATCGCGGCGTTCACACTGACGCTGATCACAATCTGGGTGAAGCCCAGAACCAGGGATTGAGAGAGCACACTGCCGTGTTCAGGGCTGATGAACTGAGGCAGCAGTGACAGATACATCACGGCGATCTTCGGGTTGAGAAGATTGGTCAGGAAACCCATCAGGAACAGCTTCTTTGGGCCGTCCTGCGGAAGGTTCCTGACCTCAAACGGAGAGCGACCGCCCGGCTTGACGGCTTGCCATGCCAGATAGATCAAGTACAGAGCTCCGCCAATGCGCAACGCATCGTAGGCATACGGCACCGCCATGACGATCGCCGTAATGCCCAGTGCCGCGCACATCATGTAGAACACGAAACCGAGAGCAACTCCCCCCAAGGAGATAAGCCCGGCGACACGCCCCTGGCATATCGATCGGGAAATCAAGTAAACCATGTTTGGTCCTGGAGTGAGGACCATTCCAAGGGAAACAAGGCCGAAAGCAAGCCAATTCTCAAAGCCAGGCATGATGGTTTCTCAAGTGTTATTGCATTTGAATATATCAGTCGAGGTCTGCTCCTGGCCGAAAGAAGCAGCACTCGACCCGGATCAGGCAGTCGCCGAGTGAGAGGTTCTCTCCAGTCGTATGCGCCCGATATTCATCAACAACATGCCGAAGATGGCCGTAGCGCCGCCTCCCAGCAGCGAGCTGGTAACGGGCTCTCCCAGCCAGAAGCTGGACAGCAGCATGCCAAACAACGGCACCAGGGACATATACGCGGCTGCGACGCCAGCACCCAGCTCCTGGACGCCCTTCAAGTACCAGGCGTAAGCCAATGCCGTAGCGCCCAGGGCCAGGGCCACAACGCTGTACCAGGCGATGGCAGGTGCTTTTGCCAGGCCAGTCCAGGCGGACGAGCCCTCCAGAGCAATGCTGGCCATAAGAAGAAGAGCAGCGCCAATGAGTGCGGTCGCCGTCGTCGTGGTCAGCGCATCCACGCGGATCAGAACGATGCGCCCTATCAGGGTATAGGCAACCCAGCATGCGGCGCAGCCAAGCAGCAGCCACTCACCCACGCCGGACGAGGAAGACACCAGATCCCCCAAAGCGCCGCCACTCAGCGCATACAGGGCGCCCGTTACGGCCAGCCCCAACCCCAGGCACATGATGGCGTTCACGCGTTCACGAAACAGCAGCGCTGCGAACAGCATGGTCAGAACCGGGTTGAGCGCCACCACCATGGCCGCCTTACCCGCAGGCACGGTCTTGAGTGCCTGCAAGAAGAACACGGAGTAGCCCAGCACACCTACGGCAGAAGCACAGGCCAGGCCCGCCCATTGGCGAGGCCCCAGGACACGCAATGCACCCATGCGCCCGCTGCGGTACAGCCACAGCACCAGCAGGAGCCCGGCCAGAAAGAAGCGCAGGCTGGCCGCAGCCAATGGAGGCATGGCTTGCGCGACAATGCGTCCCCAGGGCCAGGAAGCGCCCCACAGGACAGCCATGCCAATCAATCCCAGATGGGTGGAGGTTCGTAATGTGTTCATGAGACGTTACTATCTGATAATCAGAATTCATCGTCGAATGAGTAAAAGCTCATGACATTCACGCAACTCGAAGTCTTTGCAGCACTCGCCCGGGTCGGCAGCTTCTCGCGCGCAGCGGGTGTGCTCGGTATTTCCCAGAGCGGCGTCAGCCATGCCATCAAGCAGTTGGAGACAGAACTGGGCGTCACGCTTTTCAAGCGCGAAGGGGCTGCGGCAGCACTGACCGAAGTGGGCGTCAGGCTACTGAGCCGCGCCAATGACATCCTTCAGCAAAAAGAGGCATTGCAGCAGGAAGCCGACGCGGAGCATGGCATTGCCCGGGGCAACTTGCGCATTGCATCTTTTGGCGCCACCTCGTCGCTGCGTCTGCTGCCGAGCCTCCTGGCACGTTTTCAGCAGAAGCACCCCCTGGTCGAGGTGCACATTGAGGAGGCCGTAGACAGCACTGTCGTTCAGTGGTTGCTGGAACGGCGCGTGGAACTGGGCTTCGTCGCCTTGCCCGACGAGCGCTTCGATACCCTGCCCCTGGCCGAAGACGAGCTGGTGGCGGTGCTGCCCGCTGCGCACCCCCTGGCGTCCCAATCAGCCATTGGCGCCATGAGCTTTCATGGACAGCCCTTTATCCGCACCAGCGCAGGCTCGGGTCCCCATATCGATGCATTTTTGGCCAGCCAGGGCGCCGTACCCAGAACCCTGTTCAGGTTTGAGCAGCTCACTTCAATGATGGGCTTTGTAGCGCAAGGCGAGGCAGTCACCATTGCCGCACGCCTGGCTCTGCCCGAGTCCCCGGTAGATGTTGTCTACCGCCCGTTAAAGCCCCGTTGTCGCCGGAAAATCGCGTTAGCCGCGCTGAGCTTTGACAAGCTCTCGCCCGCTGCCTTGGCTTTTGTCGAGCTGGCCCGGAAAAGCAGGGCCAGTCTGACGGTGGAGCATTGAGCGACCTCGTCATCCGAAGCAAGTGATCTACCGAATGCCTGGAGCCAAAGGTAGTCTGCAACAGCGAAGCAAGGCAGATTGCCACCGTCGATAAGGCAACAAGTTACGGTCGTGCGATGAGTGCAAGGTTCATTGCATGACTGGATATCGGCCGACCAGCCTTTGCAGTCATGGGAGGCTCAAGTCCATACCGAGCATCTTGGCAAGGCCGAAGGTGAACAGCAGCACACACAGCAGCGCCAGCATGAAGGCGGCAGCGACCTTGCTTCCCGTGCGCAGCAACGCGCGCCTGTCCATGCCCTTCTTTCCTTGGTCGTAATGCCACTTGATGGCGAAGAACATGCACGCACCGAAGATGAGAACCTTGAACGTAACAAAGATTACAGGGACCCAATCGATCATTTTGAGATTTTCCAGCTATGACTTGACACTGTCTATCGTGAGGAACACCGCCTCCCGAAGGAGAGAGGCGAAAACGTCGGCGATTGCCATACAAGAATGGGATCGCCACACGCTCTGAGGCATATTACTTAAAAGCAATTTCCATACATTGAGACAAAATGTCTGCGTATGAAAACCATACAAGATGACAGTTTGCCAGTTTGGCTGCCGCGATTGGCCGTGCATGGCGGGCCGCGCTTCTTGCAGATTGCGGATGCCTTGCAGGCGGCAATGGCTGACGGATCGCTCAAACCGGGTGATCGTCTGCCTCCGCAGCGCCAGCTGGCAGCACAGCTGAACCTCGACCTGACGACGGTCACGCGCGCATACGACGAAGCCAGACGCCGCCATCTGCTGGAGGGCCGCGGCGCGCGAGGTACCTATGTCGCGGCACCGAAAGTTGAGCTGACCTCGGTCCTCGACCTGAGCATGAACACACCGCCCCCACCCGCTGGCGTGGACTTCGACGACCTGCTGAAACAAGGCCTTTCTCAGGTAATGATGGGGGCAGACACCGCATTGCTGATGACTTACCACCTGGGCGGAGGAAGCGACTCCGACCGTAAGGCAGGAGCCAGATGGCTGGAGCCGATGTTTGGATCCCTGGATTCAGCGCAGGTTGTTGTCTGTCCGGGCGCGCAAGCAGCAATTGCCGCATTGATCTTGGCGCTGACGAAGCCTGGCGATGTGATACTAGCAGAGCCAGCAAGTTATCCGGGCCTGCGTACTGCTGCGACCCAGTTCGGCCGACGCATCGTTGCGGTGGAAGCGGATCAGCACGGGATGGTGCCCGAGATGCTGGAGCAGGCATGCCATCAGCACCTGCCTGGGCTGGTCTACCTCAACCCTACATTGCAGAACCCGACCGCCATCACCATTCCGGAGCGCCGGCGCAAGGAGCTCGCCAAAATCGCCAAGCGCTGCACTGTACGCATCGTCGAAGATGACCCCTACTGGCTGCTTGCCGATGCACCGCCACCACCTATTGCCACGTTTGCCCCGGAACAGGTGTCCTACATCTCGACCCTGTCGAAATGCCTGACGCCCGGCTTGCGTGTCGCCTTCGTGCTCATACGTGACCAGTATGAACGAGAACGTTTTCTGGTCGCGCTCAGGTCATTTGCGCTGATGGTCGCACCTCTGACGGCCGCACTGGCCACACAGTGGATCCTCGACGGCTCGGCTGCCGCGTTGATGGAAGGCGTACGTAAGGAGGCGCGTCTGCGCCACTGGATGGCCAGGGATATTCTTGCGGGGAGGTACAGCGGCACTGGAGACGGCCTTCATGTATGGCTCGAGTTGCCAGGGTATTGGAGCTCCTCACAGCTTGCGCGTGCAGCCGGCAGCGAGGGTATCGCAGTCACGCCGGCGGAGGCATTCACAACTAGTGCCGCCAGCAGCGACTCCGTCAATGCCATTCGTATCTCGTTGGGCAGCATCAAGGACCGCAGACGCTTGCAGACGGGCCTTCAAAGGCTGTCTCATCTGCTGGCGAGAAGGCCCGAGCCGTTCAGCGCTGCGGTGGTTTAAGTACTCGGGAAAAACGGCTCCCCTTCGGGAGCTCCCTCAATGCGGTCGCATCCAGCCGCTTCAACCATCGACTAATCCGGCTTTGTAAGCGCCCTCACCGCTCTGGCTGGCCTTGGAATGCCCTGAATCGCTACGACCACCGGTTGCGATTGCCCACCACGGACCTGGCATGCGTCTGGTGGCTTGAATTTCAAGCGTGTGCTACGCACCGACTTGCTGCCATTGCTTATCCCTTTGTCGTTTCTTGAACAGGGTGAAGAAATCCACTTTGCAGGGAGCAAGGTCAACCCGCACCAGGCACACCGGCGATCACTCGTGCGCCCTTCACTCGCGGCGTCCTTTGCATCTCTATTGCAACAGCTGAAATCCTCAATCTTTGGCCGGGAATCTTCCATTTGATGTGCTCTCACATAACTACGACTATGATTGTCGGAGTTATGTGTTCGACCGGCGACTTCCAGTCTGCCGAGCCAAGGCGGTCTCCTGCGCGCCAGTTGTCGACACTCCTACCGGACCTCGGTGAGCCAACAGGCCAACCGAGCATGCCGTGATACGTGGGATGAAGGTGAATCTGTGAATACTCAACGCATCGTGATTGTTGGTGCAGGCTTTGCTGGCATGTGGAGCGCCCTTGCTGCGGCGCGCGTCCTGGACATGCAAAAGCGTTCCGATATTGAAGTTGTGCTTGTGGCCCCCCAGCCTGAGCTACATGTTCGACCTCGCTTGTACGAGGAAGCCCCAAACACCATGCGGGTCAAGCTAACTGAGTTGCTTGATGCCGTCGGCGTGAGGTTCATGCAAGGAAGCGTCGAAAAAATTGACGTGCAGCAGCAGCAAGTTGTCGTCAAGGCGCAGGGGCAGGATGCTCAGCTGTCCTATGACCGCCTAGTGCTTGCAGCCGGGAGCAAGCTCTTCCGACCCGATATTCCGGGGCTCACCAGATACGCCTTCAGCGTGGATCAGGTGGATGAAGCGGCGGCTCTTGAAGCGCACATTCAGAGCCTTCGCAGCCAGCCCGACACAGAAGCCAGGCGTACCCTTGTCGTTGTCGGGGGCGGCTTTACCGGAATCGAGACTGCTGCAGAGATGCCTGCCCGGCTACGTGCGGCCCTGGGCGAAAGCGCAGCAGTGAATGTCGTGATTGTCGAACGCAACAGCGACATTGGACCCGACCTCGGGCCGGGCCCGCGGCCGGTGATCGAACAGGCGCTCGCAGAACTCGGCGTAACTGCGGTTCTGGGTGCTGGTGTGACCGCTATCGATGAGCATGGATTGGTCACATCGGCCGGTCAGCGCATCGATGCAAGCACGGTCGTGTGGACAGCAGGCGCCCGGGCGAATGAACTCACATCGCAAATCCCGGGAGAGCGGGACGCATACGGTCGATTGCACGTTGACCATGATTTGCGCGTGAAGGCGGTGCCAACCATCTATGCAACGGGAGATGTCGCCTACGCCGCGACTGACGATCAAGGTCATGTAGCCATGATGTCGTGCCAGCATGCAATGAATCTCGGCCGCTCTGCTGGACACAACGTTGCCGCCGATCTGCTTGGGCTGGCTCCGATTCCTTATAGTCAGCCAAAGTATGTGACCTGCCTTGACCTCGGCCCCTGGGGAGCGGTCTATACCGAAGGATGGGAGCGCTCGGTCAAGCTGGTTGGAGCGGAGGCAAAGGCGCTCAAGCAGAAAATCAACACCGAATGGATCTATCCCCCATCGGCGAATCGTGCCGAAGCATTGGAGTCGGCTGACCCCCTGCGAATAGTCGTCGCCTGAGAACGGCTGACACGCCCCGGCATACCGAAGGTTTGCGGTTGAGACGAGGCGCGAAGCCACAGGCAGTACAGAAGTACGACAAGGCAAAGCGACGCGGTATCAAGGGGTGTGTTGGCAACTCCAAGCAGGACAATCGATGGAAGAGACCTCGCGCCTCTTCTACATGAGGACCGTGTCCCGATATCCGTTCACATCCCAAACTAAGAGGTCGAGCGCCGAGCCGCCGAGCGTGCACCAAACCATTCGATGACTTTGGCTTCGTGGCTCGCTGGCGCTTTGGACCTGGTTCGGCTTGCGAGGTCCGCAAGCGTGTGCCGGTCGAGTTCGTCGCGCATGGCCTTCTCTGCTCCCACCATCACTGCATGGATGGAACAAGTGCCACGTGTGGCCCATGCGGGAGCGACTTCGCCAAAAACAGCACAGCGCTCTCGTACCTCCCGGCAATCGAACACCGGCTTCACGCCATCAATTGCCTCCACGACGTCTTTCACCGTAATTTTCTCAGCTGGCCGCGCCAGGGAGAAGCCGCCGCGAACCCCTTCTGCCGCACGTACGAGTCCAGCATGCCCCAGCTTGGTAAAGAGCTTGGCGACGTACTCCGCTGGTACGCCCTGCATATCTGCAAGGTCACGGGTGCTGGCCTCCGCAACGCCATGCTCGGCGGAGTGAACCAAGTACAGCATGCAGTGCAAGCCATATTCGACACCTGCGCTCAAAAAACTCATCGCATAACTCCGACTGATACAGACTTAGTTTAGCCGCATACCTGCGGCCATGCACTGGAGAGGACTCATCCGGCCGCGGCATCGGCTTCCCCGATGACTTTTCGCTCCAGACGTACTTGTTACCATGCGTTCAAAACGGCCTGGGGAGAGTACGTGGGCAAGGCATTACAGCAGCAAGCTCAGCGCAAGCAGTCAATGCGATCCACCGTGCGCATGGCGACGCTGGGAATGGCCGTTGCGTGGCTGACCTTGGTGGCTGGTTCGGGGTGGTGGATGTCCAAGCGAGTCGTGGGTGCAGAGCTGGACCGCTTGACGGCCAGCGCCGAATACGAAGCCAAGACGACGGCTCGCATCATGGACCGGCTGTTCACGGAAATGCTGAGTGTGACCAATATGGTGGTGCGCCAGGACTCGGTGATCCAGCTGACCACCCGGTATCGCTAAGATCCGCCGAGTCTGTCCAGGCTCACGCGCCAGCAGCGCGCAGCGCAATTCACGCAGGATTCGCTGGTGCGTAAAGTCGGCGACTTCATGCATGAACTCTGCAGCGATCTGCGCTATGCCCGTATCTACATGAACAATATGTCGGACGACACGGTAACGGCCAGCAACTAGGACGAGCCTGACAGCATCGTGGGCATGATCTACTCTGGCCGTCCCTATCTGATCGATGCATTGCGTGGCGGCAATGACCATTCGTTCGGTATCGCCCGGCTGAACAAGACGCCGTCCTATTTTGTGGTAAGCCGTATCGCGAATGAAGACGATGTGCCTCTGGGCTCCGTCACGGTGAAGTTCGATGCGCCGGAAATAGCGCTCTACCTGACTGGACACCACGTTGCACTGATCGTGGATCGCTAGGGAAGCCACTGAGACACGCAAATTGGCGGAGCGACTCCAGGTTTCGGCTTCCGACTTTGGTTCTGTGCGAGCCTGAAACAGACCGGGAGTAAAACTCCGGCTTCGCCTGACCCGCGTTGACGGAAATCCCTCATTGCCACAGGTTTCTTGCCGCCGCATTGTTGTGCACTCCGCAAACTATCCCAGAGGTGCCCCATGGCTGAACCATCGACTCCCGACAAGCAACCGCAGCCCGATCCGGCCGAACTCAATGCGTTCTTTCCCTCCCCCTACTCGCTCAGCCAGTTCACGTCGCCCAAGTCCGACCTGAGCGGGGCCGACTACGCAAAAACCTATCAAGGCAGCAAGAAGATCCTGATGATCGGCGCAGACGAACGTTACCTACTGACCGATAACGGCAGCTTCTTCTCCACCGGCAACCACCCGGTCGAGACGCTGCTGCCCATGTACCACCTGGACAAGGCGGGATTCGCGTTCGATGTGGCAACGGTGTCGGGAAATCCTGTCAAGTTCGAGTTCTGGGCAATGCCTTCGGAAGATGAGACGGTCAAGGGCTTCTTCAACAAGTACCACTCCCAATTCAAGGAGCCGCTGCGCCTGTCTACGGTGCTTGAGCGAGGACTGGAGCAGTACGCCGCCATCTTCGTCCCTGGCGGGCATGGCGCGCTGATCGGCATCCCCGACAGCCATGATGTAGGCGAGGTGCTGGAATGGGCGGCGGCCAACAACCGGTTCGTCATCTCCCTGTGCCACGGCCCTGCGGCCTTCCTCGCGGTTGGCGACAGCGATATCTACCGTGGCTACAAGATCTGTGCCTTCCCTGACTCACTCGATGCACAGACCCCGGCCATCGGCTACATGCCGGGTCACCTGACCTGGAAGTTCGGCGAAAGGCTCAAGGCCCTGGGTTTCGAGATCGTCAACGACGGCATCTCGGGTGCCGTGCACCGGGACCGCCAGCTGATCACCGGCGACAGCCCTCTGGCTGGCAATGCGCTTGGCAAGCTCGCGGCCGAAACCTTGCTCAAGGAAGTCACGGCCTGAGATGAGCACCGCAATCGCGCAGGCGGCATTCCAGGGATCCCTCGCCATCGAGGGCGCCCGCAGCCTTGCCGCAATCCAGGATACGGTGCGTGCTATCGGCGCGCCGCTAGGGTACGACCGCTTTGTGCTGTTCTCAGCCTCCAGCGCTCGGGACGATGCGGTGGAGCGCATCTACTGGATCGAAGGCGACTGGTTCGGCACGGGCGCGCCTGTCGATGCTGAAACCTACGTGCGGCACTGCCCGGTGACGCGCCATATCCTGGAGACGAACCAGCCCTTCTTCTGGACCAAGACGAACGGCGCTCAGGGCGAGAGTTACAGCGTCGTCCGCGCGCCGCAGGGCCCGGGTATCCACGGTCTGCAAGTGCCTGTATTCGGCCTCCTGGGGCTGGAAGGCGCGATGAGCCTGGGCGGCGAGCGCATTGATGCCTCGCCGCAGGCCCGGCTGGCGCTAGAGTTGATCGCCCAAACCGCATTCCGCACAGCGCGCAGATTGCTGGAACTGCCCCCACAAGAGGAGCTCAGCACCCTGTCTGATCGCGAACGCGAGGTGCTTGCGTGGACGGCCGCCGGCCGGCGGCAGACGGAGATTGCCGCAACCCTCGGCCTGTCCGAACGCACTGTGGAAAACCACCTGCGCCGCATCCGCAAGCGCCTGGGCGTTGCCACGACGGCGCAGGCCATTCGCGTGGCGATCCGCAACGGAGAGATCGCCGCCTGACTATCAATGTCGGCTCACATCTCAAGTGTCCCTTTGGAACATGCAAACGGGAGGCAGGAACCGGCCGCAAGAGCTCTTCAAGACACAGCCCTGCCGGCTTCTGCTCCCGGTTCAGATCTATGCTGAAGTGGGTAGCGCCTTAATGGAGCGCAGAACATTGCGTGTGATGCTTTGCCGTTTGGCAAGGTCGGCAAGTCTGTTGGGCGTGTCCATGTTCAAGGCGAAGAAGACGGGGCCGCTGGGCCACTCTACCCAGCCCACCCACCAGCCGATTTTTCCGGTCCAGCCCGTTTTTGCACGCAGTATCCAGTCAGGCCCCGCTTCATTGACCATCACGTCCTTCACAAGCCGCTGGTGCTCGACCTGGAAAGGCAGTTGATTGCGGTAAAGCCGTTGCAAGAAAGCAATCTGCTCGAAGGATGAGATGGCGAGGTCGCCCTCAACCCAGAATGGCTTGTCGCCAGTGGCGACCGCATTGCCGTACCCAATCTTGCGCATATAGGCGCTCTCGCGTGCATCGCCGAGTTCCTTGGCGAAGCGCTCATACACCCAGACGGTGGAGTTCCTCATCGCGGAGCGCAGATTCTGGTCCACGTTCCACGCCGCCTCAGGCCGTTTCACACCATCCCATTGAATGAGCTGAAATTCGTCACGCAGCAGCCCTGCATCAAGCGCAAACAGGCTGTGCGGAATCTTGAAGGTAGAGGCTGGCGAGTAACGCTGACTGGAACGCGACACGTTGTAGACGTGGGTAGTTTCTGAGTTATCACGTGCATCGAGAACAACGATGCTGCCTTGCGCATCGGCTTCTGTGAAAAACCGAGACCACTCTGTCATTTCTTGAAGCTGGGGGCCAGCTGCCGTCACTTGAGCAAACCCTGCGGCCAGGGCGGATAAGACCAGACTACGTCGATTCATGCGGCTAGTTTAAAGGTCAAACGAACCCATCCTGAGATGGCAGGGACAGTGACTGTGTCGACTTGTCGCAAGGGAGAGCGTCTCTTGCGGGCCAGACAGCGGCAGCCGCAATCGCTTGAATCCACAGCCAAAGGCTGTCTTTCGGTCAGCCAGATCGGACATAGCGAGCGCTCCGGGAGTTCCGACTGCCGCCTGAGCTGTCAATCAGCGCTCGCAGGCCCTTTAAGTTCAAGCTGATTGCCGTCCGGGTCTTTGCAGTAGATGGACAGGCCCATGCCGTCAGCGCCAAAGCGTCGCACCGCCCTATCTGCCTCGAGACCGTGACCAGCTAGGTGGGAGAGGATGGCTTGCTCATCAAATGGCTCGATACGCAGGCAAAAATGATCGACGTTTCTGCGCTCGCTTGTGGCCGCAGCGCCCCCCGCACGGCCTAAAGGGCCCTCAACATCCACCAGGTCAATCATGGATGCACCAGCTCGCAGGTGAACCATACCCAGATCCTCGCGGCGCTTCACCAAGGTACAGCCCAGGACCACTTGGTAAAAGCGGATGCTGTGCTCCAGGTCGGTGACGCGCAACACGATGTGATCAATGTGCTGAATACTGAATTTGCTCATCGCGATCTCCTGCTCCAGGCATGCATACTCCTAATCGTATGCACTTGGTGTGATGGAACCCCAAACATTCGGCGAGCGTCAGGGACTTTTTTTCGATCGGAAGGCCCGTGCGTGCTTGATCTTGTCAAGCAGTTACGACATGGGGCCGTCAATGTCCACCCAAGGGCTCGCATTGAGCATTTCGGTGTGAGGCGCTGATTTCCATTTTCTTTCGAGAAGTGTTCAGCGCACTGGTGCCGCGCCAGTGGGTCAATCACTATTTTTGTGCTCACGCCAAGCCCACGCTGGAGGTGACGGGGATCGCTGTGGCGGCAGGCCTGGCTGCTCCCACTCCCTGGATCAGGAACACCCCGCCAAGAATCAGGAGCACACCCAGCAAACGCATGACGTTGATGGGCTTTGGCTCCAGCCCCATGACACCGAAGTGATCGATCAAGACCGCCACGACCATCTGTCCTGCGACCACGGCGACCAGAAATCCGCCGGCACCCAGTTTGGGTATCAGGGCTGCAGCACTGGCAACGTAAACAGCCCCCAGGACACCGCCGATCCACAACCACCAGGGACCGTGAAACGCATTGCTGAAATTCGGCATGGGGGCTTTGACCAGAATCAGCATGGGCACCATCACGGCCAGGCTGATCACCAGCGATGTGGCAGCCCCCCAGAAAGGGTGACCAAGAGCACGGCCTACGTTGGCATTTGCTGCGGCCTGAAAAGGCAGGATGGCCCCCGCCAGCAAGGCCATGCCCAGTGAGGCGACCGTCATCAATGCCATCTTGCTGTTCATATCTGCCACTCCTTCAAACGTCTACAAGCAATGTTTGAATGGTCTCGCATACGGATTAATTATGGAAATCGTTTATATGCACGTGTACTATTCTTCACATGGATGATCTACGTCGTATCGACCTCAATCTGCTGCTGGCACTTCACGCGTTGCTGACTGAGAAGCACGTGACCAGGGCTGCCATGCGCCTGCACAAGAGCCAACCGGCAGTGAGTCATTCGCTAGCTCAGCTGCGCGAGCATTTCAATGACCCATTGCTGGTGCGCAAGCAGGGAAAGCTGGAGGTGACAGCCCGAGGCAATGCGCTGCTGCAACCACTCTCGGAGGCTTTGGGCAGCCTCAATACTCTGCTGGGAACACCTCAGTTCGATCCACTGCAGGCGCAGCGACGATTCAGGCTGTCACTGTCCGACTATGCGGCTCGTCTGGTACTTCCGGACCTGATGCGATACGTCCGCAAACATGCGCCCGGCTTTGACTTCGCCATCAGTCAGGCCAGCCGGGATGCCATGCTGGTACAGCTAGCCGATGGTGAATTGGACCTGGCTCTGGGGATCTTTCCCGATCTTGCACAAGGCATCCAGGTCGAAACACTGTTCGAAGAGGATTTCATCTGTCTCGCAGACAAGGCCGTCAGTCCGGAAAAAGGAGGACTGTCGTTAGAGGAATGGCTGACGCGCCCTCATGTCATGCTGGCATTGAGGCCGGATGCGAACGACGAGATCGAGCGCGCACTCGCCGCCAAGGGACTCAAAAGGAGGATTGCGGTGGCCTTGCCACACTGGAGCGCTGCGGTTGAATTGCTGCCAGGTACCGATCTGGTTCTGACGATTGCCCGTCGTGCTGTAGGCCCGCTGCGCTCATTCAAGAATCTGCGGCAGTTTGCGCCTCCACGCCAATTGCAACTACCGAAAATGGCATACCAGCAAGCCTGGCACACGCGAAAGCACAATGACCCTGCGTTGACCTGGCTCAGGCTTGCTGTAATGAACAGCTGCAAACAGAGTGCTGGCTAGCAGTGAGTTGCCACCAGTCGCGACTTTTGCCGTAATTTTTCTTCAGCATCCTAGACGCTGCCGATGACTGCGATGGGCGGGGATTCAATCGGCCAATAGCGGTTTTTTGATCATTTCATCCTGATATATGACGATGGACTCCAAACAATTTGTTGAAAACTGGGTCAACCTCAAATCAGAACTTCTTTTGTCTTTCATGAATGCTCATGAAGAGTCGGAGGTCGCAGCGAGGATCGAGGCTCTAGGGCTTACTCCCATGCAGCACGAGCAACTTCGAGCAATTCTGGATTCTGTGCTGAGAGACACTATGTATACGTTGCTGCTGGGACTCGATGGCGCCGCGAGCATTGGAGGCGAGCAACAAACGTATACGCTTCATGATGAGGACGGCAATCTCATCTCTGATGGCGGTGAACTGGAAGCAGCAGCATGGGAAGCCTTTCACGGGCAGGATCAGGCACCCGAGGACGATTGACAAACGCTTTCCAGCGACTGGTCTGGGTCGTTTGCAGTCCTGGTTTCATTAATGAAGTAAGCGTAACTACGCGCTCTTGGTGCTTGCATCTCTTCAATGCGCTCGACTATGCTGGTTACATTGAGTCACGCTGCGCTAGGAGGGAACTTTGCCAAGCATTGAAGTTTTTGAAAAGCTCACTGGTCGCAAATTTTCGAATGCAGAGCTCTTGCATACAAAGGTGCTCTCTTTCCCTGAAGAGGGGAAAAAGAGAGTTGTCTATGGACTGCTGGCCGAGGCTATCGACATCGACTACTCTCAAAAGTCGCTTTCTGAGCTTGGCGAGCAAATAAGACTGGTTCTGTCCAATATTGAGCGCGTTGCACCCAAAGCCTTCGTTGGTCAAAACATTCGTGTGTACGAGGGCGGCAACCACTTGGACATCATCAATGATGGTGTTGGCAGCATGGGCTGGTTGATTGTGGAAGACCACCTGACTTGATTGGACCTCAAACGCCCGGGATCCAGAAGCGCAGCGATCCCTTGTCCGGCGCCTGATGTCTGCAGGCTGTCTGCGCAGACCTCGCCGTTCGATCCGCTGCGCCGGTCTGGAGATCGTTGTACTCGCGAAAGAAGTTTTCAGCTTAGCGCATGCAATCGATCTGAACTGGCTGGATCAGAAAGGCTCCTACAGGAGCCTTTTTGCTTAGACAGCAGAACTGTTCAATCCACAGCAACCATCACCGACGACGCCTTAATGACGGCATACGCATTGTCGCCCTCCTTCAATCCCAGGGACTGGGCCGACGTTGAGGTGATAGAGGACGTGACTCTCACACCAGGGGCAACTTCTAGTGTCAATTCCGTGCTGACCGGGCCCGTGACAATCGAGATAACCTTGCCTTGCAAGACATTGCGAGCACTGATTTTCATAGCATCTGTACCTGAATAAATGACGACGGACAAGAGCATATATTCAGCGACTCGATGGCTGTAGACGCTCTGTCATATAGAAGTCCTATCGCCAGTTGTATGACTGCAATGGGCCGAGCAGCGATAGCCGCAAGCGGTTGTCGATGGCGGTTATTCGCCTAACTGATCAAGCCACGCACAAACGCCATCTTCAGCGCGTTCCCAGCCATCGACTGATACCTGCTGCGGCAACGGCAGCAACTGCTGCACAAACAGCTCCTGCGACGGCAACACTGCCGGCATCCCACCAGGTGATGCTTGCCCCACCTAGCAGCGCACCCAGCGCGATACCTCCGTTGGCAGCCGAGACGTTAATGGTTCCGGCCAGAGCCTGGGCATGTGGTGCTGACTTCATGACCCGGATCTGGCAGATGGGATACAGCGCCGTGTTCGCAATGCCCCACACGCCCAACGCGAGGGCCAACCCTGCCGGTTGCGCTGCCATCAGTACCGTAGCCAGCATACCAATAGCCAGCACGACGCTGAACAGTGCGGTGGTTGCCAGCGGCTTGCGGTCTACCCATATTCCGCCCAGCCGGTTTCCGAGAAGGCCGACGGCGCCGAAACCCATCAGCCACCAGCCCACATGCACCGAAGGCACATGCGCAACCTTCTCCAGCAGCTCAGCCAGGTAGGTGTACCCCGTAAACATGGCCGTGAACACCGCGACCGACAGCAGCACGTTGGCCACAAAGGCCGGATCGCGGAGGATACGCACCTGCTGTGCAAGCCCGACCCGTTGGCCTGCGACCATGGCAGGCATGAAGCAGTGCAAGAGGACGGCAATCAACAAGGACATGATCGCGAGCACCCAGAAGGCGCCGCGCCAGCCCATGGCGTCGCCTGCGACCGTGCCCAAGGGAATCCCCAGCAGCATGGCCGCGGAAATCCCGAGGTAGACCGTGGAGACGGCCTTGCCTGCGCGCTCGACCCCGGCCAGCTGAGCTGCTGTCTCGCTGGCCGTCCCCCAGAACACCGGCAACGCAAGCGCAGGAATGATGCGGGCAACGGCCAGGACCCAGAAGTTCGGGGCCAGTGCGGCCACGGCGTTGGACACGGCGAAGAGAGCCAAAATCGTCATGAACAAACGTTTGCGCTCTACGTGTGCCAGCCATGCCGTCAGGGGCGGCCCGAAGAACATCACCACGATTGCGAACAAGGTGACCAGTTGGCCTGCCGTAGCGATGGAAATCGACAGATCGCGAGCAAGTGCCGGCAGCAGGCCGACCATCAAGAACTCGGTCGTGACGATCACGAACGCCGCAATCGCCAGGATATACATGGATGCGGTGCCAGCCTGCGCGGCATTTCCTGGACCCTGACAGGCGGTGGTAGACGAAGAGGACATTTTCAGCAAGGGGATTTTCAAACCCAGAGCTTATTAACTCCCAAAATTCTTATGTTGGATGCAAATTCCATTGACTTCATCCAAAAATTCCATAATCAGACACGTAGCCTGGCTCCTAGATGGCTGAGTAATGCGTCTACCTTGGGCAGCAATTGCCGGCTGCGCTGCCATTGGAGATACAGAGGCAGGCCATTCACCGCCAAGGAGGGCAATACTTCCACCAGCTCGCTCTTGGCCAAGCGCTCGCCAATGAGCCAAGTTGAAATCTGGGCTACCCCGAATCCTTGGCTCACGGCTTCCACCCAGGATTCAGCGCTGCCCACCTCCAATCTCCCTGCGGGGCTGTAGTGCTCGATGGGTGCATCCCTGCACTGAATCAGCCATGGGCTGGGTGTGCCGTTGGGGCGCCGGTAGAGCACGGAATCCAAGCGGTCCAGCGACTCCACATCATCCTCAATCTCGCCAACCTTTTCCAGGTAGCTCGGTGCGCAGCAGAAGATGCGCCGCTCCCTGCCGAGAAAGCGATATCCGATGGGAGCCGGCCAGGTCTCGCCGCCGCCAATGCGCACCGCGACATCCACCCCATCTTCCACAAGGTCCACAAATCGATCTGTGAAGGAAATCTCCGGCTGCACGCCGGGATAGACTTTCATGAAGTCGAAGAGCACAGGCATTACACACATGCGGCCATATGTTGCAGGAAGGTCGATGCGCAGCTTGCCCACTGGCACCGTGTCTTCGGCTTTCAGTACATGCTCGGCCTCCTCCAGTTCGCCAAGGACACGCTGGCAGGTCCGGTGAAAGGCCTGCCCCGCATCGGTCAACGAAAGGCGACGGGTGGTCCGCTCAAACAGCCGCACGCCCAGGCGTGACTCCAGACGTGCAACCGCCTTGCCCACGGCGGAGTTGGTCAGGTTCAGGCGTTCCGAGGCAGCGGTGAAACTACCGGCGTCCACCACAGATACGAAGACATCTATGCCTTTCAGGCGTTCAGAGGAATACATGTTTATGGAAATAAACTCCAGAGGCTGGACCAATAATAGAAGACATCAGCCATGGATTCCTGAATTCCATTGAGCTTTGACTGATCGAAGTCGCGCCGTTTCGTTGGCAAGTTCTCATTGCCGAGACTTGCGCAACGCGCCCTTCCAGCACATCCGTCCAGACCGATCTGGGTTTCGACAGAACATCGGCACCCGGCCTACTCAGAGAATGTCCGCTCAGGGTCGCGCTCTACCTCCGAGGGCAATCAAAAGCGAAGGCTGAGGTGCTCCTCGAACAGCATCGCTACATGCGCGATAGTCGATACAGACGATGTCCAGCCAGCTAATGCTCGTATTGTCCTGATTGGTTCAAATCATGACTTCCAAACGGAGCCAGCAATGACACTTCAGGACATCTCGGACAAGGTAGAAATCAATGAACTCCTGGCACGTTACTGTCATGCCTTAGATGAAAAGGATTGGCACTCGTTTCAAGCGATATTTCTTCCTGATGCGATTTTGGACTTCACCGCTTTTGGTGGCCCCAAAGGCTCTCCTGCCGAGCTGCAAGCGTTTTTTGCGCCAATCCTTGGCAGCCTGGCCTCGACACAGCACACAGTCTCTACCGTCAAAATTGATCTGGCAGGAAATAGCGCCACCGCTCGATCTGCAGCCATCGTCCCCATGACAGGCAAGACGCCTGAAGGCAAAGAAGCCACTTCTGTGAGCGGCCTCTGGTATGAAGACAGCCTTGAGCGCACAAAGGATGGCTGGAAGATCAAATCACGAAAGCAAGTTCGCAGTTGGTCCGCAAATATGGCCTGATCCACACGCTTTGGTACAAGCTTGTCAGTTTTCGCAGGTTTGGTGTGCAGCCGTTGCGATCACTCTCAAGTAGTCGACAGCCCCTGGATGGCGGCTTAACGTTCAGCGACAGTATTCGCTGAACCTTGCTCGCCAACGCGTTAGCCCAGCGCTGCACGGCAGGTGACTCCTGTTTCAGGCATCGCATGCGTCACCAATGGGGAAGCTGCCCAACTTCTCGCTCTTTTTATATCTCACTCCAGCTCTTTCATCTCAAGCTCAATTCTTGTGTACTCCTTGTACAGGCCTGCTCGGACCTCTGGCTCTATGGCTGCGCTTGAAGCAATTTATTGAGCTGGTGCTGCGGACGCTGGATAGCCTTCTGACTTCGGCCTGTTTTTTGTGCTTCTATCACCAGGCCTATTTTTCAAGTTCTTCACGGCGTAAAAGGCTGACGGGGGAAAAACAAAGTCAAATTCTTCTGGCAGCAATTTTCACAGTCTTCTTGACCAAAACACTTGGCTTGCTGTGGCTTTTGGTACCTCAAACCGTCATCAACGAAGCCGCTGCCGCCTTCGCGATCGCCTTGGCTTTTTCCTTTGCAGCAATTTTTCTTTTAGTTCGCAGCAACCAATCGAGTATTGAGGCCTTGGCCCAGAAAAGAGAATTGGGGGCCATCAAACGATTGCTAATCGAAAAGCCGCGAAATTGATTGCCGCGATTTACATGGAGCACCGCGAAATACCAGTCAAAGTCTGCCTGGATCCAACCGACCAATGCAACGTATTCGCCAGGGGCCATTAACACGACCCTTGATACGTCGTTGCTTCGCCTTGTCGTACTTCTTTGCCACCTGCGGCTTCGCGCCTCGTCTAAACCAATCCCCATCAGCGGACTGGTCAGCAGCAGTCTTTAGATGCGGTCCAACCTGCAAGGTCTGCAGCATTGGTGCCTGCCTATGCGATGGGAATCGAACCGATCAGGCCGGGGTTTAAGGGGGTGACACCAGGTGTTTCTCCCTCTGAGCGACATCATTTCAATTCCCGCCGCGCCCCCTAAACTCCCCAGAAAACTCCCCTGACGCGTCCATGCGTCACAGCTACCCTACTCTGCCTGGCCGTCGGCAACTCAGACCTCCAGCGTCAGCTTTACTTTTCATAGTGACAATATAAAAAGAGGCCCATAGTCATTATGACTATGGGCCTCTTTTCTGTTACGTAGCCTCTTTTGCAGGAAAGCTACGCACTCGTGCTTACCACTGCACCTTCACGCCAATGGAGGCCTGCACCCCGCTCTTGACCCGGCTGTCGCCGCCATTGGCCCACAGCTTGCCCAACTCACCATAAACGCTGGTACGCGGGTTGATCTGCAGGCTCGCACCGGCGGCCATCTCGGTCGCGGTGTAGCCGCCCTTGGCCTTGATGTCGGTGGTGCCGCCCGGCGCCGCAAAGCTGGCGATGTCGGTGGTGTTGCTCGCCTTGTAGACGTTGATGCGGCCATAGGGCTGCAGCACGCCGGCGCCGGTCGCAAAGTTGCCCTTGATGCGGGCACCCAGGCGCACGGTCCAGTCATCGTCGGCCTTGTTCTTGACCGTGGCCAGGCTCAGCGCTGTGTCGTCGATGCTCAGCTTGCGGTAGATGATCTGCGCCTGGGGCTCGATCTGCCAGTTGGAGGTCACAGCAAAGGCCTTGCCCATTTCCAGAGAAGCCAGCCAGCCGCTGCCCTTGGTGCGAGCCTGGGCTGTGTCGCCGGCGGTGCGCAGGTCGCTGCGGTAGTCGGCGCCTTGCAGCACGGCATCGGCATACAGGCCAGACTGATCTTGCCAGGTGCCGTACACACCCAGGTAGCGGGTGCGCAGGTTGTTGAAGCCGACGTATTTGCGATCCACGCCGCTGGCAAAGCCCTTGACGCTCATGTCGCCTTCAAGCTGGCCCACATAGATGCCGGCCTTGACGCTCTGGTCGGCATACAGATCCAGACCTGCCTGGAAGCCGGTCAGGTGACCGCTGCTCTCGGGGCTGACGGTGCCTTGCTGGCTGATCTTGGGATCGGTGCGCAGAATGCGGCCCCAGACTCGGCGGCTGGCGCCTGTGTCGGAGCTGGTCGTCGCTTGCGTGCCTTCATCGCCCATGCGCTTGCGCAGATCGCCTAGCATGGCCATGTCGGCCTGGCGCAGCTGTGCCGGCAGGGCCGACAGCAGCGGCACTTCAGCACGGTAGGCCGTGGTCGGTGTCGTGGGCGTTGTGGGAGCCGTAGTGGTCGAGTGCAGGGCCGCACCTTGGGCGGTCTGCGTCAGGCGGTACTCATAGGCACCGGCATCCACATGACCGCCAGCCAGGGTGAAGCTGCCCGGCTGCAGGCTGGCTCCGTTCTCCGTGCCGATGATCCCGATACCGTTGCTGCCCGTCTGGGCGCCCAGACCGCCGGCATTGGTGATGTGCACCGTGGTGTTGCCGCTGGCCACGGCCGAGGCTCCGGACAGCAGCAGCTTGTCGGTGGCACTGCCGTCCGCACCCAGCACGGTGGACAGGCCCAGGTTGCCGTTGTTGCCCACATAAGCGCCAGTAACCTTCAGCACCGTGCCCGGTGCTGCACCGGTGTTGCTGCTGAGCTTGACGGTGCCGCTGTTGTTCAGGCTGGCCAGGGTCTGGTTGTAGCCCGCCAGATCCAGCACAGCGCCGCTGGCCACAGTGTGGGCCGAGGTGCTGCTGAAGGTGTTGGCAGCGCCTGCCTGCAAGGTGCCCTGGGCCACATCGGTGGCGCCGGTGTAGGTGTTGCCGGTGCTGGTCAGCGTCAGCGTGCCAGTGCCTTGCTTGGTCAGGAAGCCCGCTCCGGTAATGGCCCCAGTCCAAGTTCCGTTGTTGGCACCGGTGTCAACGATGGGATCGTTGTCGCCAGTCATGTGCAGGTTGTTGGCAATGGTCATGCCGTTGGCGATCAAGGTAATCTTGGTGCCATCGTCCATAGCCAGCGTACCGCTGCCCAGGCCCTTCTCGTTGCCCAGGTTGATATTGCCACCCTTGTGGCTGACACCGCCGCTGAAGCTGTTGGCTGTGTTCAGCGACAGCGTGCCGTCGCCTTGCTTGATCAGCTCACCCGTGCCATCCATCTTGCCGTCGAACTCGGAAACGGCCCCCGCAGCGGTGTTAACCGTCAGGCTTTGCGAACCCAGCGCCACGTTGCCCGTACCCGAGATGCCGCCCGTCTGCAGCGCATGACCATTAAGGTCCAGCGTGGCACCGGTGTTGACCTGGTAGAACGAGCCCTGCACCAGAGCAGAGAGGCCACCAATCTTGAGCGTACCGGCCTGCACATAGGTGCCGCCGGTATAGGTATTGCTTCCATTCAGTGTCAGCGTGCTAGAGCCATTCTTGGTCAGACTTCCGGTGCCGGAGATATTGCCGCCCAGCGTCAGATCATTGGAGCCGGCCACGGTCAAGCCGCCGTTGAGCACTACGTTGTTGGCCAGGCTGACCGCCGTGTTGCTGTCTAACGCTGTGCCATTGGCGGCCGTCAAGACGCCAGTACCGAGGGCCGCGTTGTTGCCAACCACGATCTTGCCGCCGTTGAGTTGAGTACCACCGGTGTAGCCGTTGGCGGCGTTGAGCACCAGCGTACCGGCATCATATTTGCCCAGGGTGCCGGCGCCGTTGAGCGCGACGCCCACGGTCGCGGTGACGTTCGGATCGACCCGCACGGTCGCATTGCCCAGCGAGCCGTTGACCAGGTTCAGCGAGCCTGCTGCACCGTTCTGCACGCTGTAGCCGTCGGTGACGAACTGCATGCCAGTGATCGTTTGGGGACCGTTGACGGCCACAGTGCCTGCCGTGCCCTGGAACACTGCAAAACCGTTAGACCACCCTTGATTGGTCGTGCCATTGACATCGGTCCAGTTGGTGGTGCCAGTGCCCCAGGTGCCGCTGCCACCATCCACCGAGCCGTTGGCAACCAATTGATTGCCATCCCAGAACTGCACCAAGGTGCCCGGGGCTGTGACCAGCAGGTTGATCTGGTTGGCCAGCGCGGTTTGCAAAGTCAGGTCGCCTGGGGTGACGCTGCCGGGGACGGTTCCAATCAGCATGCCGTTGTCGGTCAGGCCGCCGGTGTAGTTGATCAACCGGTACACGCCGCTGCCGAATCCGCCGATGTCGCTGACATTGAGGGTGCCGTCGAGGGTCAGGTTGCCGCCGACATTGACCAGCTGGTTGCCGCCACCGGAGACCGGTGCGCCAAGGCCGACATCGAAGTTGGAGTTGGCATTGAACACCAGTGAGTTCACCGACAAGGTGCTGCCGGTGGCGCCGGCCAGATGACCGCCGTCCGCCACGGTCACCGCCCCGCCGAGCGAGCCGCCACCCGTCAGGGTGCCGCCGCTGTTGACCAGTACGCTGGCGCTATCCAGCGAGCCACTGACGTTCAAGGTGCCGGCGTTGACCGTGGTGTTGCCGGTCAGGCTGTTGAGACCGGTCAGGGTCAGCGTACCGGTGCCGAGTTTGCTCAGTTCGCCGGTGCCGGTAAGCACGCCGTCGAAAATGCTGCTGGCGTTGTTGCCACCGATGCTCAGGGTGTTGCCGCCGCCGATCAGTGCGGTACCGCTACCGGTCAGGCTGGCGAGACTGCCGGAGCCGCCGAGGTTGAGGGTCGCCGCAGCGCCGAGATTGACTCCGGCATTGCTGCCCAGTGCCGAGTTGCCCAGCGTGGTCAGGCTGCCGGATTGCACATCGAAGGTGCCGCTGAAGGTGTTGTTGCCGGTCAGCGTCAGGTCGGCCAGACCGTTCTTGGTCAGGGTGCCCGCCCCGGCGATCACGCCACCCAGGGTCAGGTTGTTGTTGCCCGCCACGCTGAGGTTGGCATTGACGTTGAGGTTGTTGGCCAGCACCAGCGGCGCCGTGGTGTCCAGGGTCGATGCGCCCGCCACGGTCACCGCGCCGGAACCCAGGCCCGCCGAGGTGCCGAGGGTCACGGTGCCGGCATTCAGCGTGGTACCGCCACTGTAGGTGTTGATGCCATTGAGGGTCAGGTTCGAGGCGCCGTTCTTGATCAACCCGCCTGTTCCGCTGACTACGCCACTGAGGGCCACGTCGCTGTTGCCGGTGTTGGTCAGGTTGGCGTTGAGCACCACGTTGTTGCCCAGCGACACCGAGGTATTGCTGTCCAGCGACGACGCACCGGCCACTGTCAGGTTGCCTAGGCCGAGGGCGCCGTTGCTGCCGGCGGTCAGGGTACCGGCATTGAGGGTGAGGCCGCCGAGGAAGTTGTTGGCCCCGGACAGGGTCAGGTTGGCCGCGCCGTTCTTGGTCAGGTTGCCGGCGCCGTTGATGGCGCCGCTGAGGGTCAGATCGTTGCTGCCGACGATAGCGAGGTTGCCCGCCAGGTTGATCGCGTTGCCCGCGCTGAAGGCACCGCTGGCATCCAGAGTCGTGCCGTTGCCCGCGTTCAAGGTGGCCGAGCCCAGCGCGCTGTTCGACGCCAGAATCAGACCGCCCGCGTTCAGTGCCACCGGCCCGAGGAAGGCGTTGTTGCCACCGAGGATCAGGCTGGCCGAGCCGTTCTTGATCAGCCCGCCAGTGCCGGAAATGACACCGTTGAGAGTCAGCGCATTGCTGCCGAGCACGGTGAGGTTACCGTTCAACGTGGTCGCGTTGGCCAGGGTCACGGCGGTGTTGCTGTCCAGTTGCGTGCCAGCGTTGGCGATCAACGCGCCAGTGCCCAGTGCGGTGTTGCTGCCGACCACCAGCCTGCCGCCGTCTAGTTGCGTGCCACCGGAATAGCTGTTGGCGCCGTTGAGCACCAATGTGCCGGCGTCGAGTTTGTTGAGAATACCGCTGCCGTTGATGTTCACACCGACCGTAGCGGTCACGCCCGGATCGACTCGCATCGCCGTGGTGCCACCGCTGCCGTTGACGGCTGTGAGCAGCCCCGCGGTGCCGTTGACCAGGCTGTAGCCGTTGGTGGTGAACTGCAGGCCGGTGAACAGCTGCGTGCCGTCCACCGTCACTGTGCCGGCCGTGCCCTGGAACACCGCAAAGTCGCCGGCCCAGGTCTGGTTCACTGTGCCGTAGGAGTTGGTCCAGTTGGTGCCGCCGGCAGTCCACGTGCCAGTGCCGCCATCCACGGTGCCATTGGCGATCGTCTGGCTACCGTCCCAGAAACGCAGGTTGGTGTTAGGTGCCGACACCACCACATTGACCTGATTACCCAGGGTCTGCACCAGCAAATCGCCGATAGCGTAGCCCACCGGTACGCTGGCCACGGTCAGGCCATTGTCAGTCAGTGCACCGATGTAGTTGAACAGGCGGTAGACACCGACGCCGAAACCACCGGCATCGGTGACATTGAGATTACCGTCGAGAGTCAGGTTGCCGCCGATGTTCATCAGCGAGCTGGTCGACGGCGCAGCGAGGCTCGCGTCGACATTGCTGCTGGAAGTCAGGGTCAGCGACGCGGCCGACAAGGTATTGCCCGAGGACAACGCCAGATGACCGCCGCTGTTGATGGTTACCGCACCAAGCGCCGACCCGGTGCCCATGAGAGTGGCACCACTGTTGACGTTGAGCTGGGAACTGGCCAGCGAACCGGTGAGATTCAGCGTACCGGCGTTGACGTTGGTGTTGCCGGTAATGCCGCTGTTGCCGGTGAGGTGCAGGGTTCCGGCGCCGACCTTGGTCAGGTCACCCAGGCCGTTGAGACCACCGGCGAAGGTGCTGTTGAAGTTGTTGCCACCCAGGCTCAGGACGCTGCCAACACCAACATCAACTTGACCACTGCCGGTCAGACTGCCGAAGCTTGCGTCACCGTTGAGTTTGAGCCAGCCACTGGCGCCGACGTTGAGTGTTTTGACGTTGGCAAGCACACCGCTACCGAGTGTGGTGAGTGAGCCGCCCTGGATGTCGACGTTACCGGTGAAGGTCTTGGTGCCAATCAGGGTGAGGTCATCGACGCCAGTCTTGACCAGGTTGCCGCTGCCGCCGAGGCCGCCGCTGAGGATCAGCGCGTTGGCAGCGTCGACGGCCAGGTTGGCGTTATTGCTCAAAGCGATGGTGTTGTCCAGGGCCATGGACGCGCTGTTGGCCAGGGCGGCATCGGCAGTGACCGCCAGGGTACCTATGCCCAGGGCACCACTACTGCCCAGGGTCAATCGGCCGGCGTTCAGGGTGGTACCACCCTGGTAGCCGTTGTTACCATTGAGAGTCAGGTTACCGCTGCCGTCCTTGGTCAGCCCGGCGGTGCCGTTGATCACGCCATTGAGGGTCAGGTCGCTGCTACCGCCGACAGTGAGGCCGGCGTTCAGGGCGACGTTGTTGGCCAAGGTGATGTTGCCGGAGCTCCTCAGGGTCGAGGCACCTGCAACTGTCAGGGCGCCCTGCCCCAACGCATTGTCGTTGCCGACCACGAGCTGGCCGGCATTGAGGGTAGTACCGCCTAGGTAGGTGCTGGCACCATTGAGGTTCAGATTGGCCGCGCCGTTTTTCACCAGGCTTCCGGCTCCGGCGACAGTGCCGGTGAGGGTCAGATCGGCGCTGCCGCCGATGTTCATCGCACCGGCCAGGTTAACCTGATTGCCCAGCGTGACGGCGGTGTTGGTATCCAGCGTGGTGCCGGCCGCGGCGTTCAATGCGCCGCTGCCGAGCGCGGTATTGCTGCCGACAATCAGTTTGCCGACGTTGAGTGCGGTGTTGCCGAAGTAGGTGTTGGCGCCGTTGAGAATCAAGTCAGCGGGGCCGCTTTTGGTCAGGCCGCCGACACTGGAGACCACGCCCGCGAGGGTCAGCGCGTTGCTGCCCCCGATGGTCACGTTGCCGCCGAGGTTGACGTTGTTGGCCAGACTCGTCGCGGTGCTGGCGTCCAGCGTGGTGTTGTTACCGGCATTGAGCACGCCGGTGCCGAGTGCGGTATTGGAGCCGACGACCAGTGTCCCGGCGTTCAGCGACGTAGCACCGGTATAGGTGTTGTTACCGGTCAGGGTCAGCATTGAAGAACCTGTCTTGATCAGGCTGCTACCGCCGCTGATCACGCCACCGAGGGTCAGCGGGTTAGCGCCGCCGGCAGTCAGGTTGGAATTGAGTGCAATCGCGTTGTTCAGCGTCACGTTGGCGCTGCTGTTGAGCGTTGCGCCCGCCCCGCCCACGGTCAGCGTGCCGATGCCGAGTGCCGCGCCGTTGCCGACGGTCAGGCTGCCGGCGTTGAGCGCCGTGCCACCGGTGAAGATGTTGGTGCCATTGAGGGTCAGGTTGGCGGTGCCGTTCTTGGTCAGCCCGCCGCTGCCGCTGACCATGCCGCCGAGGGTCAGGTTGTTGCTGCCGCCAATACTCAGCCCACCGGCAAGGTTGACCGCGTTGCCCAGGCTGACGCTGGTGCTGCTATCCAGCGTGGTGCCCGCCGCCGCGTTGAGTTGGCCCAGGCCCAGCGCGGTGTTGCTACCGATAACCAGTTTGCCTGCGTTCAGCGCGGTATTGCCGAGGTAGCCGTTGTTGCCGCTGAGCGTCAGATCGGCGGCACCATTCTTGATCACCCCACCGACGCCGTTAACCGTCCCGCTCAGGGTCAGGCCAGCGGTGCCGCCGATGTTTAGGTTGCCGGCAAGGTCGACCGCGTTGCCCAGCGACACCGCCGTGTTGGCGTCTAGCGTGGTGCCAGCCATCGTAGTCAATCCACCAAAACCCAGCGCGGTGTTGCTGCCGACCACCAGTGAGCCAGCATTCAGCGAGGTTCCTCCCAAATAGGAATTCGCGCCATTAAGCACAAGGGTGCCCGTATCAAGCTTACGAAGTAAGCCGTTGCCCTGAAGAGAGCCATTGACTATAGCAGTGAAGCTGGGCCCGACACTGACATCAAAGAAGCCGCTACTCAAGCCATTAATCAGTTGAAGAGGGGCCCCATTCAGCACATAGCCATTGGCGGCGAACTTCAGCCCTACGACGTCTGTAGGACTCATGACGGACACAGCACCCGCTGCGCCTTGAAAGACTGCAACAGCAGGGCCGAACCATGAAGTGGTACCAAAACCATCGGTCCAGATAGGAGTGAAGTCGTCCCACACACCGGTACCGCCCGATCCCGGAGGAATGCCAATCAGAGCAGGGTCCCAATACAACTCTTGCTCATTTGCTGCCAAAGCCGATCCGCTACCTAGCGCACCGGCTAGAACAACTCCCGCTACACCGCCAAGCGCCACAGAAGAACGGCTACTTTTCACACGGCCTTTTGCGATTTCGCTGACGGCTTGCCACACGCCTGTCACGGCGTTAAATACCACACGATGGACCTGATTCACGGGCCTTGCCTCTCATCTAATTGATAGTGAAGTGCGTCAATTCCGAGAGAGGTAGGCTGTGGCAGACCTGCGAAGCCGCACTTGCAACTCCTGCTGCGTCAACCAATTCGTTTCTAAATTGACAATTACTTACATTGCAAGCTTAAAGGAAAAAGTGTGTACAAGACATCACTGAAATCAGTGATTTTTCGAAAAAAACAGCACTTTAGTAGGCGCCATTTTTGATAAGCATCAACAGAGCCCGAAGCTTGAGGAGTCTGCGAAAGACGCACTGCCACTGGCGCCCGCTCGGCGCAGCCTTCGTGCCAAGCCCTCTCGCTCTTTCATCCAGCTTCGTCTGCACGCCAAAGCCGCGTATTTCCCTGAAAGCGGAGGAAAGCACAGCGGCCATCCAGACGGCATGTGCCATCTGAGCAAGGGCCACTGCGCCGGGCCCAGCCCACACAACAGCTCATATTGCCGCTGACACAAGCTTGCGTTAGCCTGCGGGCTCCACCATTGCTCAGGAGCCTGCCATGTCCCGTCGTTTGGTTCTTTCTGCCAGCACCGCCCTTGCGGCTGCCGCACTGATTGTGGGTTGCGGCGCCATGGGGGCGCCGGGCGGCAACCCCATGAGCTTCTTCATCACCAGCACCAACCCCGGCAAGGGCGGCGACCTGGGCGGGCTGGCCGGGGCCGACCGCTACTGCCAGTCGCTGGCCGCAAGCGTGGGCGCCGGCAACAAGACCTGGCGCGCCTACCTGAGCAATGCGGCGCTGAATGGGCAACCTGCCGTGAATGCGCGCGACCGCATCGGCAACGGGCCGTGGCGCAACGCCAAGGGCGTGGTCATTGCCACCAGCGTGGCCGACCTGCACAGCGCCAATGCCAAGGTCGGCAAAGACACCTCGCTGACCGAAAAAGGCGAAGTCGTCTCGGGCTTTGGCGATGAGGTCAACCGCCACGACATCCTGACCGGCTCGCGCCCTGACGGCACCCTTGCCGTGCCCGAGCCCGGCAAGGACACCACCTGCGGCAACTGGACCAAGAGCGACGGTGGCTCTGCCATCGTGGGCCACCACGACCACAAAGGCACCAACCCCGACCCTGTTGCCAATGCCTCGTGGAACTCATCGCACGGCACGCGCGGCTGCAGCGTCGAGCAGCTCCAACAGAGCGGCAGCGCCGGGCTGATGTACTGCTTTGCGACCAACTGATCGGGATGAAGGCGCGAGCCTCGGCCGCGCAAGTTCAAGCAGGGCTTCCTTGCCCTGTTTGAACACGACATGAAGATCGCCACGCTCCCCACACACCGATATCGCTGCCCAATTTGATGGCAAGCCTGCGCTACCCTAAACGCCCCTGACGCTCCAGGGCTTGCTGCCACCCTACTTTGCTTGGTCATCGACATGCCGCTCAGCAAGGCCCCAGTCTGCAATCGGCCCTTGCGGTCATTAGCGGCATCATTTTCACGATACGATGCAGTACATCAATAGTGGTTGAACGGGTAGATCTATTTCATGCAAGTCTTTGTAGCCGGCACAGGAAAACTTGGTTCTGAATTGTTGAAATCTCTCACTTCTAAAGAGGGACAGGCAATTCTTCCCTGGCATAGCGATCCGACTTCAAATGAACGAAGCATAGTTATTCATGCAGGCTCTGGACGAGAGCTGCAGACAATTTCCACTTTCTGTTCACGCACATCCTCCGTTCTGATTGAACTGTCCACCGGTTCCGCAATTGAGTCCGTTGATGTCTGCTTTCCTGTTGTGCTATGCCCGAACACCAACATCCTCATGCTCAAATTTATGCATATGTTGGAATGCTCAGGCAGCTTGTTCAGTGGCTATGACATACAGCTAACGGAATCTCACCAGGCATCTAAAAAGTCTGTCCCAGGCACTGCTGTTGCTATTGCCAACGCATTGAGCCTTTCGATAGACAAGATTGCTTCAGTTCGTGATACAGCAACCCAAACAGGTGAGTTCAAAATTCAAGAAGAACATCTGGGGCGGCATGCCTTCCATCAAATCAGAATCAATGATGGTTCGTGCCAGATCGCCATGGAATCGAGAGTAGTTGGCGACTCTCCTTACGCTCATGGCGTACAGCAAATCGTAAGTGCAGTGATTGAGCAAAAACTACTAAATCGGATTTACTCGATTACTGAGTTCATCGAAAAGCGATGGCTCTGAACAAGCTCAGTCACGAGCTTTCGACGACCGCTTCTGGCCGAGCGCAGCCAGCCACAGCGCCAGGTGCAAGACCGAGTGGAAAGCATGCGACATCAACGTGGGTTCATGACACCTGAGCCTCATCAACCGCTACACTGTACGTATGCACAGTCATCGTCTTATGAGTGGTATGCCCGTCCAACTGATCGCGTCCCCGGTTACTTTGCCGCTGGCTGATCGCAGCGCGCTTGCAGGCTCGCCCGCCAATGACTTTGCAGGCAAGCGGCTGGATATTACAGACCTGCTGGTCACGCACTCCAAGGCCACGTTTGTGCTGCGCGTGGCCGGCCCGTCCATGCAGGAACACGGCATCGATGACGGCGACATCGTCGTGGTGGACAGAGAGTTGCGCGCCCGTGATGGCAGCATTGTCGTGGCGGTTGTCGAGCGCGAACTCGTCATCAGAGTGCTGGACGGCGACGGCGACACTTGCAAGCTCAAGGCAGGCGCTCCCACCTACCCCGACATCGTGCCGCAGGAAGGACAGACGCTGGAAATCTGGGGTGTCGTCACCAGTTGCATCAAGCGCTTTGCCCTTTGACCTCTTGATGAAAAACAAACTCCAAGTGCCTTCGCTCCCAGAAGTTAGGCGCATTTGACACACCAATCATCGCCGCTCAATTTAAGTGAGTGACCAGAAGCGATATTTGGTTTAATCAGGCGCGATAACAACACTGAGAGAGATTGAATGGCTTCATGCGCGTACTGCAATACCAGAATTCTTTTTGGCGGAAAGCGAGACGGCGACCGTCGCTACTGCAATGAAAAATGCCTGCACCAAGGGCTACTTTCCGACGCTGCCAGCCAGCTCTCCCCCGCTGATGTGAAGGCCCATATCTTTCGGGTTCACAAGGGCAACTGCCCCAAGTGCGACGGCCCCGGCCCGGTGGATGTACATACCTCTTACCGTGTGTATTCCGTCGTCATGATGACGTCGTGGTCGAGCCGGCCGCTGGTGGCCTGCGCACGATGCGGCACCAAGCAAAAAATCGGAGACACGGTCTTTTCATTGTTTCTGGGTTGGTGGGGCCTGCCTTGGGGAATCTTGATGACGCCGGTGCAGCTCACCAGAAATCTGATTGCCTTTGGCAAAACCCCAGACCCCGAGACCCCCTCGCCCGCGCTGGAGCAAGTGCTAAGAAGCCATTTGGCAGCCCAGTTCCTTGCCAATCAGCAACAAGCGGCGCTATCGCAAAGCTCTCAGCCCGGCAACAGGTAGAGACGGCGCGGCCCGCAGCCCCCGTTGAAATCTGATTAGCACCCCAAAAAAGCGCCCACTCACGAACAAAGGCAATGTAGCTCTCTACATTGCCTTTTTCTTTGGTTTATTTCATTTTTGGAAATCGCACCAAACACCTCGGGAAATGCTTGTGTAACTAATTTTTTCAACTAATGTGCACTGACATCTCTTTATGTTAATGGTCTGCAATTTAGTCGTCAGCTATCTCCTACAAAAAATCCGCCGGGCATGCTCCAAATGAACATCAGCATAAAAAACTGCAACAGCATTGATGAAGCATCTGTCTCGCTAGAACCAGGGCGAATAAACATTAAGTATGGTTCTAATGGGACTGGAAAAAGCACCATAGCAAAGGCAATTAGTTTATCAACAAAGCATCCTGTGGATTTTTCATCGTTAATTCCGTTCAAATACAGATCCAACGCTGCAGAAAATCCAAATCATCCTCATATCGCTGGTGTTGAGCAATTTTCCTCCATCGCAACCTTCAACGAGGATTACATTAATCAGTTTGTATTCACTCAAGATGAAGTAATAAAGAATAGCTTCGATATTTTCATCAAAAACGCAGACTACGATGCGAAAATGATGGAAATTGAAATCCTTGTTTCAGAAATAAAAGAGACCTTCAATAAAAATGAAAAAATAAATGAAGTTCTGAAAGATTTGGAAGACTTAAGCAGTAGTTTTGGAACATCTCAATCCGGCTACTCTAAAGCTGGAAAAATTGCAAGAGGTATAGGCAATGGCAACAGGCTCGAGCACATTCCAGAATATCTAATTCCTTACTCAAGCTTCATAAAAAGTGAAGAAAATATTAAATGGCTTAAATGGCAAATTGAAGGCAACAGCTTTTCTCACATATCAACCGATTGCCCCTATTGCACTTCACCAACAAAAGAAAAACAAACGACCATACTGTCTGTCAGCAAAGAGTACGATGCAAAATCACTTGAGCATTTAATTACCATTCAAGCGATAGTAAGCAGGCTTGGAAAATATTTCAACAATGATGTCCTGCTCAAACTAGAGCCCATTATTAAAAACAAAGATGGTCTGGCACGAGAGCAGATTACATATCTTCTTGGTATCAAAGCCCAAATTGATACACTCAAAGAAAAATTAAAGGATGCAAGATCAGTATCTTTTTTTTCACTCCGTGATGTCGCTGAAGTTCAGCAAAATCTATTAAGTCTTAAAATTGACTTAGAGCTACTGGAATGCCTTAAATCACCGGAAACCCAATCAATTGCAGATCAGATCAATGCATCTTTAGACATTGTTTTAGCCAAAACAGGGAAATTACAAGGCGAAGTTAACAAACAAAAAAGAGGTATTGAAAAAACAATTGAAAAGTATAAAAAAGAAATCAATACATTTTTAAAATATGCAGGCTATAAATATTCTGTAGATATTCAATATAACAGCAATACCTACAAAATGAAGCTCAAGCATATAGATTTTAATGAAAACATCGAAAATGGGGCTCTTCACTTAAGTTACGGAGAGCGGAATGCATTCTCAATTGTTTTATTCATGTACGAGTGCCTAACCAAGAACCCTGATCTCGTTGTTTTGGATGATCCAATTTCCTCATTCGATAAAACAAAAAAATTCTCAATACTCGAAATGTTATTTCGCGGAGAGAATAGTCTTAGAGGAAGAACAGTTCTAATGCTAACTCATGACATCGAGCCAATAATAGATTTAATAAAAAACTTGAGTCATACATTTGAACCAATTCCCAAAGCATGTTTTCTCAAATCGAGCAGTGGAATAATAACAGAAATACCAATCGCAAAGGATGATATATCCAGCTTTGCACAGATTTGCTCCGACAATATATCTCAACTAGATAATGACATTATAAAATGCATATATCTTCGCAGGCATTACGAGATAATTAATGATAAAGGTATTGAATATCAATTATTATCTAACCTTCTGCACAAAAGGTCTAATCCATTCATAAAACATGAAGGACAACAATTATTTATGAGTCAGGAGCAGATCAAATGTAGCTCAGACAGCATAAGATTAAGGCTTCCTTCGTTTGACTACATGAATTATCTCGCGGAAATTACAGATACTGAAAAAATGATTGCCGCCTACATCCAGGCTGGCAACAATTACGAAAAGCTCCAATTATTTAGAATAATAAACAGTGAAAATCACCAAAACGATGTGATTAAAAAGTATATAAATGAAGCATTTCACATAGAAAATGAATATATTATGCAACTCAATCCACACAAATATGACTTTATCCCAGAGCACATAATATATGAATGCAACCAAGAAATCATAGGCACTCAGTAAAAACTATAAGCCACAGTATTTCAACAAGCCAAGGAGGCAGTAAATGAAAGAGTCTATTTACGATATTATTCGTAGCGCAATCAAAAATAAGCAACAGGTGACAGCCACATATAAAGAACATGTTCGCGAACTGTGCCCTCACGTAATCGGCACAAAAAGTGGACGAGAACGAGCCTTGTTCTATCAATTTGGAGGCACAAGCAGCCAGGGAACAATTACGCCAGAGCAAGGCGCTTGGCGCTGCCTTTTCATCGAAGAGTTAAGCAATGTTTCTACACGCAATGGTGAATGGTTCACTGGGGCTAATCATTCGCGTCCACAAAGTTGTGTTGACAACATCGACCTCGAAGTTAAGTTTTAAGTAAAAAACCGCCAGCTAATCATTTTTTAGCTTCTAAGGCCCGCTCCTCGCGGGCTTTTTGCGCTACATGCAAGCCCGCGCTATACTGACGAAGCCTCGCAAGAGGCGGAGCGTAAGAACTCCAAGAGCAAGCGGGAAAACCGCACCCGATAGATGGCGGTTTTTTTGCGCCCGGACATTGCACGCCTGCACACTCGCAGGCTGCTGATTTATGGCCGGGAGGGCGACGGATACAAGACCCGCAAGGGGAAGAAGTCCGCCTAGCTTGCTCTAGGTTCTTAACCTCCCGGCCACCTCGTTGGCGGCGCGTAAGAACGCTCCAGCGAGGCTTTGAAGTCTCAGCAAGGAGCGTCTATGTCTCAGCCCGCACTGGCTATTTCTCCCGCCATCACCATCGTTGACGGCAAGCCCACCATCCTCAGCACAGATCTGGCACGCCACTTTGGCAAACGCCATGATGATGTACTGCGCGCTATCGACAACCTGTGCATACAACTCGATGAAGACCATCTCCGCAATTTTGCGGAGACAGAGGAATGCCGCGCTAGTCCTTTGAATGGTGCTCCTATTTCTGCAAGAGCCTACCGCCTGACCCGCGACGGCTTTACGTTGCTGGCCATGGGTTTTACGGGCAAGAAGGCGCTAGCCTTCAAGGTGGCCTATATCGACGCCTTCAACCGCATGGAGGCCGCGCTGCACCAGCCGGCAGACACGCAGCGTATGGAACTGGCCTTTTCTCTGGCCGCAGAGGCTGCGGCGCAGGTGCACCGCACGGTGTTCAATGCGGTGATGGAAGGCGATGCAGACGAGTGGCAGCACAGCCGCTATCTGCTGAACCTGAACTACGACAGCCAAGGCCGCCCCACCCTGCCCCATGCGCAGCCCATTGCGACGGACCAGATGGTGGTGTCCTTCAGCAGCCTGCCACAGCGCATTGCCGACGGCGAGATCATGAGTGCGACCGATGCGCAGCTGGCCACGCTGGCAACGGCCTGCACGCAGCGGCTGACTCAACGCGCCCAGCACCGCGAAAAGCAGGTGACGCTGCCGATCTACCCCAGTAATTCCCCCAGCCAGCGCCCCGCGCAAGCACCGGCCCTTTCATCCAAGCAGCCCCCTGCGCCCAATGAAGGCCTGCTGCGCATGACGTTCAGGTAGTCTGCTCTGAAGCCCTAAGCGCTTTGCCATACAAAAAGCCCCTGGCAGGGGCTTTTGTTCAGGCCTCTGGCTTGGAGGGCCAGAACATCTCTCGCACTTCGGGAGAGTAGTACGGCAATGCAAGCACTGCGCCAAACAGCGCAAAGCCCAAGCCCGATGTCGCGTTCCCCAGGCCGGACAGCACAATCGGCGGGCTGAAACATGCGACGACTGCGGTCGCAACAGAAGACCACAGGGTAAACCGAGGTGCCCATGCTCTGAACCACAGCATGCCGTAGAAGGAAATGAGGCCGAGCACTACGAGCACCGAAAGCGCCAACAAGAAGATCCAGTCCGTGGGGCCGACCTCTGACTGCATCAGAAGGCTCTGGGATAGATCGGTTAGCTCATGGGGCACGAGATCAAAGCCATATTCCACCAGCATTCCGAATAATGGGATGCCCAGCGAAGCAATCACCAATGCGCGATACGTCGATTTGCCCATACCCTCTCCAAGTTGCTATTGGCGAATCGTACTACCGCCCTAGCCGTTGATGGCGATCTGCACAGCGGATGCGAGAGCACCAAGCACAATACCTGCGCCGTTAAACGGGCCGGTGCCCTTCCGCAAGCTGGCGCAGCAGCTGCAGCTGCTCGGTCTGGATGGCGATGAGTTCACCCCACTGCGTTTTCTGCAGCTCGTCGATCTTTTCGTGCAGCAGCATGATCTCCAGCTCGGCCTTGAGGTTGACCTCGTAGTCATGCTCGCCGCGAATGCGGTCCTTGTCTGCTTGCCGGTTCTGCGACATGAGAATGATGGGCGCCTGGATGGCCGCCAGCATGGACAGAAACAGGTTCAGCAGAATGTAGGGGTACGGGTCGAACGTGGAGCCGCGCGTCAAAAGAAGCATCGTGTTGAGGCCAACCCATACCACCATCGTTGCGCCAAATAGCACCACAAAGGTCCAGGACCCACCAAACGTTGCAACGGCATCTGCCGCACGCTGCCCGAAGGTGGGCGGCGTTTGCTCCAGCTCCTGCGCCACATTGCGTGAAATGTGTTTGCGCCGGGCAATGTGCTGGGCAACCTTGAGCGCTCTGGCGTCCAGGGTATCTGCGGGGACTCCGAGCAACCTCTTGGCAACGGTATCCGTGTTGAGCATGGGACCTCCTTGATGTTCGAAGCCTGAAGCGATCATCCATCGGCGAGCCGACCCTAGTACTCGACCATGCACCACACCGAAGAATCGTCACCCACATTCAGAATCAGGCGCAGGCGATGAATGTCGGGCAGGTTCTGAAGCGATCCGGAAGGGTCGTGCCGACGCTCGGTAAGAGTCACCGAGCTGCCGGCGTCATCTTCAAACACCAAACTGACGATCACCTGCGGGTCTGGATTTTTATCTCTTCTAAAGCCAAGAGACTCAGCGACAAGTACAGCAGGCATACTGTCGCGCTCTTTCTTACAGGCATCAAGCATCGAGGAAACTTCCCGAAATGCTGCCTCAGCAGACGTAGTCATAGCAACCTTCCTTAAGAGCGAAGCGTATTTGGAAATGCCCATGAATACGCAACAACCGCCCATCACCACGGGCGAACTGGCGCCTGAATTGACACAGCTTGCCGGGATGGATGCCAAGACTCCATATTCCGCTGCAAACGCCCGATAGGCACCTTGATCACTTTAAGTCGGCTCTGTCACGCGCTTAAGGGGGCATCCCTTCTGCCCTCTTGAATATTCACTCTGGGTATTGCATTAGCTACCTTGGAGTGTGAGGATGACTTGGCAATCATTCGGATTGCGTGACACCCACACAGGCGCTGGCGCGCAAGGAGACTGAAATGTTCAAGCACATTCTGATTCCGACAGACGGCTCGAAACTCTCCGAAGCTGCACTGCGTGCAGGCCTGCAGTTGGCCAAGGAGCAAGGCTCCGAGGTGACGGTGCTTTATGTGATGCCGGACTATTCGGCCCTGATGTATAGCGGCGAGGGCATAGCGACCTACAATCCCAGCGAACTGCGCCGGGACGCCGAGCGAACTGCGGACAAGGTGCTGCAAGCGGTGCAAGACATTGCCAAGGCCGAGGGCGTGGACTGCAAGTTGGAGCGGACGATGAACTTTTCAGTGCACCAGGCCATCATCCAACAGGCCAAGGACAGCCACTGCGACCTGATCTGCATGGCATCGCACGGCCGCAAGGGCCTTGCCGGCATTTTGCTGGGCAGTGAAACCCAGCGCGTGCTGGTCAACAGCGGCATTCCGGTGCTGGTGCATAGGCCTGTGGTCAAAGAGGTCTAAGCCGATTTCCACTGAATTTCAGGCCTTTGCCTGCCCATCAAAAAAACCGCCTGAATACCTACTTCTGGGTGTTGCATTAACCATCCCGCAGTGTGAGTATGGGTTTGGCAATCGTTCGGATTGCGTGGCAACCCCACAGGCGCTGGCGCGCAAGGAGGCTGAAAATGTTCAAGCACATTTTGATTCCGACGGACGGCTCGAAACTCTCCGAAGCCGCGCTGCGTGCGGGCATGCAGTTTGCCAAGGAGCAAGACTCCCAGGTGACGGTGCTGTATGTGATGCCGGACTATGCCGCCTTGATGTACAGCGGCGAGGCAATGATGACCTACAACACCAGCGACCTGAACAAGGACGCCGAGAGAACGGCCGACAGGGTGTTGCAAGAGGTGCAGGACATTGCCAAGGCCGAGGGGGTGTATTGCAGGACGGCACGAGCCATGAACGCCTCGGTGCACAAAGCCATCATCCATCAAGCCGAGGAAAACCACTGCGACCTGATCTGCATGGCATCGCACGGCCGCAAGGGCCTTGCCGGCATTCTGCTGGGCAGCGAAACCCAGCGCGTGCTGGTGAACAGCCACATTCCGGTGCTGGTGCACAGGCCTGTGGTCAAAGAATAAGCCCGGTCACCACCAGCGGATAGCGGCGATCAAGCCGCCCAAACCTGCGGCGGTGATGCCCAATGCGGCCAGCACATAGGCCACGGCGATGCGGCGGGCAAAGCGGTCGACGCCTTCGGCGTCCAATTGTCCTGTTACGGTCATCTTGGTAAACTTCATCTGAGTTCTGATCCTTGGGCCTTCAAGGGTTAGGAAAGAAAGCCTCAGGCGCTCGTAACGCCTGGGGCTTTCGCCTTTTCTGGGTTCTGCTCAATCGGCCGCCAGCAACTGCCGGTCTACCTGCACCTGCCCTTTCAGGGCTGCGACCTGGGCATCTCTGCGTTCGACCAGTCTGACAAGCTGGCCAACCACGCCCGCGCCTTGGCCAGCAAGGGCTGCGAGTCGCTGGTGCTGATCTGCGAGATCTCGGCAGGCAGCGGCGTCACCGGCAAGCTGGGCGTTGCGGGTGGCCGCGCCCCTGATGTCGTGCTGCAGGCCTGCAATGCGGGCAGCGTCAGCAACGCGGCCAGCCTCCAGACGGGCCATTTCTTGCGTGTAGTCATGGGTGTTTTCCTGTTGTCCTGCGGCGTGCTGCAGTCGCCCTGCGGTTTTGATTTCCATAGCAGCCTGCGCTTGCTGCGCCTGGGCTACGGCCTGTTTTGACTGGGATACCTCAATCCCTGCCAACCGCTGGTTCTGCACGACCAACAGCAGGGCAAGGGCCAAGGCCAGACAGGGCCAGATGCGGGATGCGCCGGTCATGCCAGCCCCGCCTCGCACAGCTGGCGCTCTGCCGCGCGGCGTTTGACCAGGCCGGGCAGCTGCTTGCCGCCGGCGTAGGTCCAGCGGCTCAATTCGGCACAGGCGCCGTCGATGTCGCCCGCGTTGGCCTTGCGCACCAGGGTGCTGCGGCAAAACGCTTCATCACCCACATTGAAGGCAAAGCTCACAAAGGCGGCGCGCTGGCCGTCGGTCAGCGGCACGGTGATGCAGCTCAAGGCGTCGGCATGCCTGGCCAAGTCCTTGTAGAGCATTTCCTCGCACTGCTGGCGGGTGTATGTCTGGCCCATCTTGAGCTCGGGGCCGGTGTGGCCCGTGCAGGCCGTGATTACGTTCACCGGGTCGCGGTAGCTGCGCAGCACGGTGCCTTCGTACTTTTGCACCAGAGGTATGGCCAGGGTGACCGCGCCGGCACCGATGGCGGCCAGGAGTTTCTCTTTCCAGTTCATCGGCTTGCTCCTCCCTTGAGGGCCGTCCAGAAGGCCACGCAGGCCCCGCCCAGCATGACGATGGCGGCCAGAGGCTTGGCGATCTTGCCCACCCAGTTGAGCACCTTGAAGGCGCCTTTCATGGCGGTAAAGAACTCCAGCAGCTCGGCCATCTGCTGGTTGCGCTGGTGCAGTTCTTGCCGCACCTCATGCAAGCCCTGGGTTGCGGCTTTCAGATCTCGCTCGATGGCAGCCATGCGTTCACTCCCCTGGTTAAAGCGTTTGTTGACTTGCTGCAGCGTGGTGGCCGGCAGCTCGTTGCCGTAGTCATCCATTCCCCTTCCTTTCTTCTTTCAGACTTCGATCAGTACATAGGGCATTGCGGGCGCGGGGCCGGTGACGGCGCCGCCTTGCACATAGACGCGCACGCCGCTGGCCGTGCCCAGCGGGTTGCGCACGCGCAGCAGGCCTGCGGCACCTTCGAGCGCGACCAGCGCGGTGCCATCGGCAAACACGGCGCTCACCTGCCCGGTCATGACCGGGTCGTCAGGCAGCAGGGCCTTGAGGCGCTTGTAAAGGTTGGTGCTCATGCGGCAACCCTTTCGACGGTGACCTGCTGGCGCACGCGGGGCATGGAGGCACTGACGCTGACGCCACGCACCAGGCCGCGCCAGGTGCCGTCGGTGTCGGCCACCTCCAGCAGCTGGCCGGGGTTCAAGATGCCAGGGTTGAGGATTCCGGGGTTGGTACTGCCCGTGAGCACGGGCATGCTGATGCTGTGCTGCAGCTTGTTGCCGCTGGCGGCCAGCGCCCAACTGCCGCGCATGCGGGCGGCGTCGGCATGGGTGATGAGGTCGTCCTGAATCTGCGGGGCCAGCTTGTCGCGGGCGCTCAAGCTGCGCACCACATGGCCCAGCACGCCGCCCACACTGCCGCCGGCGACATAGATGGCGTTGTATTCGGCACGAGGATCGGGGCGCAGTTCGTCCGTCACGATGACGGCCGCGGGCATTTGCACATCGGGCACGGCAGTGCCCCACTCCCACGGCAGCACCGGGTAGCGTGGCGCGACGATGAGCTGCTCTGCCGTGCGGTGGCTGCGCACGACGGCATTGACCGAATCGGCCATGCGCAGCACGGCCTGCAGCGGCGTGCCCTGAAAGCTCCACGCGCCGGCGGGCACCTGCCAGTCGGGGATCTGCCAGTCCAGACCCACGCCACTGAATTCCAGCGCGCTCACCGCGAGCTGCTGCGCCGTAGCCACCGAGGTGGAGAGCCAGGCCTGCTTGGGCATGTAGGGGTTGCCCAGCATGGCCGTGACGCTGATGCCCTGCACCGCCACGCGGCGCCGATCAAACGAGCGGCTGCGCGCCGTGCTGGTGACGGCAAAGACAAACTGCATGCCGTCGATGCCGACCTGCAGCCGCTGCGGCAGCCCGCCGACGGGCGCGAGCTGGTCGAGCAGATGCTCGGGGCCGTTGGCCGACAGGCTCCAGCAATAGCTGTCGTCGTCGGCTGCAATGGAAACGTCAGTGAGCACTACGGGCTCAAGGCTGGGCAGCAGATGTGCCGTGAGGTGGTGAACTTGCATATAGACGGGCAGCAGTGGAATGACAAACTGGGGCAGCGGCTCTGGCCCGACGGGCTTGCAGCACATGAACAGCAGATCGGCCGAAGCGGACCAGGGTCTGCAGAACAGCAATCGGATAGGCCCGCCCACCAGTTGCTCGTAGCAACCGGGCTTTTCCGGCTCTGGCGGTTGGGTCTGAGACTTGCCTGCAGGGGGCTTGATGGCCTGCTGGTAGCGGGCCTGATAGCCCCGGTACAGCGGCACCGAAGGGCCTGCTCCCGTGGTGAAAAGGGTCTGCAGGCCCATCGCATCCTGTGCCATTACCTTCAGCAGCAGGCGGCGGTCGCGCAGGCTTTCCTGAAACCGCACGGCCCAACAAGCCCGCACGGGCGCTGCATCCTGGGCCGTGGCCTGCAGGCTCACACGCACGCCCTGCCCCTCTTGCCAGCGGGCCCGGGTTGTTGCGCCAGGCAGCGCCCTCGCCTGCTGAAACCGCCCTTGCACGGCCACCCCTTGCCGCTGGCCGTCCTGCCAGGCAATACCGAACTGTGCTTGCAAGGGCATGGCGTCCTGTGCAGTCGATACCCAGCCCGCAGGCAGTGCATCCGTGTCTTGCCAGCCTGTGACCCAGCCTTGCTCCACTGGCTGCGCCTGCTGGGCACTGGCAGCCACCTCGGCCACCACGGGCCGGGGTGTGTCGGTGTTGTAGCGCACGACCGCGCTGCAGCGCAGGCTTGGCATGCGGCCCGCTGCGACCAGATCCATGCGCACATGCACCAGGGATCTGACTTGCAGACCCGGCATGCGCGCGGCAGCGACCAGAGTCGCGTCGGGCGCCTGAACGCCACCGCCGTCATCGCCAAACACCAGCTCGACCGGGTTGCCGGTCTTGAAGGCGCGGTTGAAGATCAGGTCGACGGCGGTCATCAGGCTATCCTTGTCTCGCCCAGGATGGCCTTGCCGCCCGCATAGAGCTGGGTGCCGGTGCTACCCAGCAGCTTGAAGTGCCCAGCGCCCGCCTCATCCGTGACCAGCCCGCGCCCGATCAGTTGGCCGTCGCCGGTAGCCCAGACGCCGATAGCGGCCTGGCCGCTCGCCAGAATCATGTCGCCGCTGCCGCTGGCCTGGGTCAGCAGTAGATAGCCGCCCTCTGTGATCTGGCCGCAGGGCTTGGTCAGCGTCAGCGTCACCAGCAGCTGCTCGTCGGCGTCATAGAGGGCGATAGTCGACTCGGCAGGCCCGGAGTCCGCAAAATTGGCCGTAGCCTGCAGACGGGCCAGCGCATGGGCCGCAGAGATCTCAAAGGCTGGAAGATCGCTCATGCAACCTCCGCGAGCTGGTTATTGGCGACGGTCGAGTACTCCTGCAGCTCGTGATCCCAGGCGATCACATCCCACTCGTACCGCGTGGAGATCTCGCGGAACTCATAGGAGCCGTCTGCCTTGCTCCAGGTCTCGCGGGCCAGATACCCGTCGACGCTGCGATGCAGGCGCACACGGCGGCGCAACGGCACATTCGCAGGCGTGTTCTTGCGGGCCACCGTTCCATAGATGCGCCCCTGGCCGCCGCACTCCACATCGATCAGCTTGCGGGTACGGTGCGCGCTCGTGGCCTGAAGCCCTTGCAAGACGGGGCTAGGCCCCAGGACGGACAAGGGGCGATGCCGCTGCATGGACTGTGAGCGAGTGACACGCGGGTCAATGGAGATCGCAGCCACCTCCGCAGCCGACAAGGCACGATTGAAGATCGCAAAGGCACTGAGCAAAGTGCCTGCGGGCAAACCGTAGTCCCCGTTGCGCGACCCCACATGCAGTTCCGAGGTGTTGAACGTGGGCCTGCTGTAACCCCCATAGTCTCTGGAGTCCAACACACCATCGATGTACAGAAAGCGGCCTTTTTGCGCGCTATAGGTAAACAGGATGCGATGAGGCCGATTGTCAGCAATCGACTTTGTGGAGATACTCAATCCGCCTCCACTACCCAGGCCGCAGGCGACAATGACGCCGCCAGGCACTGCGCCATACTGGGTTTGATCGGCGCTGGAGGTCTGCAACGACCACCCTTGATTGTTCGAGCCATGCTCTGCAATCACCAGGTTCGCTGTGCTGTTCGTCTGCACATCAATGACAACAGAAAAGTCGCCTGCATCCAAGCCCAGTGCAGGAATCACCACCAGACCTGTGGTCTGCGGATCAAACGATCCAGACAGCCCGCCAGTGATCACCGTGGAAGAGTTGACGCCACCCGTGCGGGTGCCGGTACGCGATCCGACCAGGTCGGCCTGGGTTGCGCCCGCCCCATCCAGCCCCCATGCACCTGCCGGCGTAGCCGACAGAATTGGGGCCAGCGCGTTGACGCTATCCCGAAACCAGGCGCCACCCGACACCAGTGCAGGCCATGCCGTGTAGGTCTGATTCGCATGGGGACGCACTACCGTCATCCGCCATGGCAGCAAAGCCCCACCGACATAGACCTCATCCACTCGCTCGCCAGCGAGATCGACCTGTATCCAGAAGCCCGGCGCACGGACATCGGAGGCGGCCCAGCGGCAGCCCGTCGCGGGGTTGCCGTCGATCAAGCTGGAGATATCGCCAACCACCGGAGGCAGGCTGCAGGAAATAGACGCACCAGCATCGACGCGCTGACCTTGCGCCCAGAACTGCAGCTCAGACAGATCCAGATCGCCACCCTGCGCATCGATCCCGATCAAGCGAAAGGCAGCCATCTCAAGTCCTCCAGGGTCCGCGCACATCCAAGAATCCCACCCCCACCGAGATCGACGGAAACCCAGTGGCGAAGCTCAGCAGCTTTCTTCCAAGAAATGCCCCCTGACCATGCGTAATGGACACATCGCCCCCCATAGCCGCCAGTACATTGGTTTGAGGACAGTGATAAGCGCCCGGCATGACTCCCCTGCTAGGCGCTGCACCTGGGCCGTCAGTCAGATGAATAGCAGACAGGTGCAAGCCGTTGTCAACCACGGACGGAAACGATCCCAGATAGCCATCCAAGCCGGACACCGCACTGACATTGCCGAACGCCTTGCGGCTGCATTGGGCAGACATACCGATAC
>NZ_QQAS01000005.1:64226-584781 GCF_003350425.1 Comamonas sp. AG1104
CAACCACGGACGGAAACGATCCCAGATAGCCATCCAAGCCGGACACCGCACTGACATTGCCGAACGCCTTGCGGCTGCATTGGGCAGACATACCGATACCGTGAGCCAAGCGCTTGATGGAAAAACCTGACGATCCAACGGCAGCAAATACGCAGCCGCTGGTCTGGGCGAAATCGGGGTCACTAGCGCCTGTCAGAACGCCACACCAGGCATCACCACTGCGTAAGCTATTGAGATCCCCGACATAGCAGGAAACACCGGCATAGCCGCTGAAGCTCGCTGAGGTAGAGCCGAAGGGATACAGAACAAGGTAAAAGCCGCGAGAGTCACCTGCAAATACCCAATAAGAAGAACCTGAACCGTTACGCTTGTGCCAGTAGTAACCGCCAGAGACGCTGAGCGGCGCTGCCGCAACGCCGTTGTCAACATCGCTCATCGACTCGTACATTTGCACTCGGGCATGCTGCGTATTTGTATCGTCTACACGGTAATAAGTGCGGCTCGACATCGGGTCCTTCTGACGATATACCGCCACATTGGTCTTGCTGTAGACCTTCTCCCAGCCCAGTGGGGCCATCTTGAAGCTGATGGAGCCTGTGACGGTACCGTCCTGCAGGTCGGTCTTGAACTCCACCCAGCCGTTGGCTACGGCAGTTACTCGCTGCTCGCCATTGAGCGCTGCAGGCGAGGCTCCCGACACAAGAATCACTGCTTCGTGTTTGGCTGCGCTGACCCCGCTAGCGAAGTTCAAGCGGCAGACGCCATTGCTGATGGCTGCCGAATCCACGGACTTTGCGCCCCAGCCATTGACCAGAAACGCATCGAGCGCGCCGATCAGGGAGCCTGCGGTGCCGCCAATGGCCGGTGCTCCGGTCATGGAGCTGTAAGCGTGCTTGACGCTGGTATCTACAGGGGATGCCATATCTATCTCCGGGAATTCAGTTGGATTGCGGGCGGTTCACATCACCGCGCGCCAGGATGGAAAAGCTGTGCTCGATGCCGGTCTCGGGGCCGGGCTGGATGGTTCGCACGACCCAGAAGGGGTAGATAGCGCCCACGGTGTTGATGCGCAGAATGTTCCCCACGGCCCAGCCGCTGCCCCATCCCAGCGGATCGATCGTGAAATAAGGTTTGCCCGTGGCCGGGTTGACGGGCGAGCAGACGCTGTTGATGTCGCCCGTGGCAATGACGCCCACATGCTCTCCAATCACCCGGAATTGGCTGGTCGAGGTGAACTCCAGTACCCAGCGCTCGGTGCTGCCGCCGGCGTTGGTGATCGCTATGGGCGAGACGCCCTGGTCATACTTGGCGGCAATGGCAGGCCCCATGAGCGCATCGGCCCAGGCCTTGTCGACCCAGCTCTGCTGCGAGAAATCCAGACTGACGCGTGCACGGCGGTCGCTGGCCTGCAGGGCGCTGGAGACATAGGTGCCGCTTACCGGGTAGTCATGGGTCAGTGCCCGGTTAAAGGTAATCTCGCCCGAGATCTGCACATCGGTGGCAATGGCCATGTCTTCGATGCGATCCTCAATCGTCACCGGCATGGTCATGGCAGACACATCGATAAAGGTGACCAGGCCGGCTTCCAGATCCACGGAATAGCCGGTATTCAGGGTCTTGCCGTTGGCATCCCGCACCACCACGCGAGACAGGCGCACGCGGGCCAGGTTGATGGTCTGGTTGTTGCCGACGTTGAGCTGGGCACTGTGCTTGGTATGACCCACCACGCACAGCGAGCCTGGCCGGAAGATGGGCACCTTACCGTCACTGGGCAGGCGCACCGGGTCGATGCCGATGATGTCGGCATTCATGGGCAGATAGGCATAAGCCACCGCCGTATAGCGCAAGGCACTGGCAACCACGGGCTGCGGCTTGAAGATCTTGCCGTCCGGCTGCACATTGGCCGCGTCATACCAGGGCTCGGACTCATTGCCTGCGGCAACGACCAGGCTGCCGAAGCCCAGGCGCACCAGGCCGGTTTCATAGTCCACCGTGCCGACCACGCCGGGGGCCGTGATGGTGCCGTCAATGCCTGCGCTGACATTTTGTGAGCCGCCACTCGCTCGGGGGACTTGAATGGTCAACGATCCGGGGCGCAGCGGTGCTGCTGCCGTGCGGAACACATAGGCGCTGCTGATGGCATCGCCCAACGTGGTGATGCAGCCTGCACGGCGCAGTGTGTTCGCATTGCCCGGCGTCCACGAGGTCAGGCCCACGCGGCCCGTGGCGTAGTTGACCGAGCCGCGCGTCACAAAGCCGCCCGAGGTCAGCACCCGCAGCAGCCCCCTGCCGTCATCGCTCCAGGGCTGACCGCTGGAGGGCATCAGCACGACCGAGCCAGGCACCACCGGGGCCTGCACGCCCGTGACCAAGTCAAACTCGGGCGCAAACGTGACCTGCAGCGTGCGGCGCGTGGCGCTGCCCGTGGTGCGGAAACGGATCTTGACGTAGCCGCTTTCGTCGTTGGGGTAGATCGAGGGCGCATTCAGGTACTCGATGCCCTCATAGTTGAGGCGGTACTGGGCCACCTCGCCATTGAAGCCTCCGCCGCTGACTTGGCGGGACGAATAGACCGGCTTGGGAATCTTGATCGTGACGTCAGGCAGGAAATCAATGGCACCCGTCGCATAGGTCACACTGCCAACCTGCACGCCACCCAGCATCAGCTTGCCAGCACCGTCATCACGGGCCATCTGGATAGGGTCGACCAGCGTCACGCCCATTTCCTTGAGCTGGTCGCGGGTGTACAGACCCAGCACGCTCTGGTCGGTCAGCGTGTTCCACTCGACTTCAACCGTATAGGGAACGAGCGCGCCCTGGCCCGCCGAGACGGCCAGACGGCCCTGGCCGTTGCGGGACGGATGCGCAAGATTGACCTCGATCACAGGGGCTGTGTCGACCGTGACATCGAGCACCGTGCCCACGGCAGGCAACAGCTTGGGCGCAAACAGCACCTCGGACCGACCGACCCGCACCTCGCCCGTGGCATCGCCCTGGAGCTGCCAGGCAGCGGTAGCCGTAGTCGTGCGCTGGGTAGTGCCATCCATCCAGGTCATGGAGAAAGCGCCAGGATAGAGAGCTTGGCCCGCAGGCAGCTGCAGCGCGATGGTCTGGCTGATTAGCAGATCGGCGGCAGGCTGCACGGTCTCCTGCGTGGGCACGCCCCAGTGCTGGACGATGGAACTGCCCACATCGGGCAAGGCCCCCAGCGTGATCACAAAGCTGCCAGTCTCGGCGCTATAGGTGCCCGCACCATAGCTGGAGTCCGTGCCGCGCAGGGTGCCATCACCCGAGTCAGACAGCACATACCAGCGGCCCTGCGCCCTGTAGCTGAAGGACAGCGTGCCGCGCGCGGGCAGCGGCGTGATGAAGCCGGTGTAGCTCTGGCTGCGGTTCTCCGCCGTGATGCGGATCTCGCTGGACTGCGGCATGCGCTGCATATAGGCAGCGGGCCGGTAGCTGATGGTCTTGGTGCCCGAGTAGTCGCCAGAGTTCGAGGTGACGATGCCGTTGGCATAGTCCACCAGCCCGATCTGCTGGGTGCCCGACGTCAGAATGCCGCCCTTGTCGGTCAAGGTCACTCCTCCCACCACGATGGAGAGCGAACCCGGCAGGCAGCCACCGGGCAGAGCCAGGCTGGTGGTGGTATTCCAGGTCTGCGATGTACTGAATCTCACGGCCTCGGCCGCAGAGATCGGAAAGCCTGCCGCCGCATAGGGAATGGTCGCGGGGATGGGCGTCTCGCTCTGGGCCGAGGGCACGATCTGGGTCATGATCGTCTTGGCGATGATGGTGAAGTCGCCCAAGGCGGCGGCCTTTTGCAGCGGGGTAACACCCACATAGCTGCCAGCATCGGCCACCACGGTATCGCGTAGATGGGCGCTATTGATCTGCCGGGCAAACTGGCGGCTGGCTGGGGACCCGGTGAAGTCATAGCGCAAGGCATCCGACAACTCCACCGTCACCACCACGGCCTGGTAGTCCCGGTCGGTGTCGTAGGTGAAGGTGCGCTCCACGCTGGTCACGCGGATGGCGCGGACATATTGCTCCTGCTCATTGGCCAGGCCTTCATTGCCCACCAGCACCAGGGTCTTGCCCGTGGCTGGCAGATCCGTGCCAGGGCGCTGGAAGATCTGAATGACGCGCTGACCCTTGATGTGGTTCTCATAGAGATAGCCAGCCCACTCGGCACCCTTGTTGAGATAGGCCTCCAGCCTGGCTTGCGCCTGGGAACGGGTGTCGTAGACCCCACCCGTCGCAAACAGGGTGATGGAGACATTGGGGTCCTCGGGCGGCTTGGCCACGATGACATTGCTGCCCTGATAAGTGTCGCGGTCTTCGGTATCCACGCCCACATGCACCTGACGCAGATTGGCCCGGCCTGTGGCCCGATCCATCTCGGAAATGTCGGGCATAACGGCGTTTTCTTGGCCGGACTCGATCACGACGTTGGACGGCCCGCCACCGCCCTCGGGCACATCGTCCATGACGCGGCTGGCTCGCAGCTGGATGTCGCCTTGCAAAATGGGCATTGTTCTTCTCGCTTAAACAGTGATCAGCCGCAGCGTGGCGACATAGGGATGGGTGGAGGCGGGCAGCTCGGGCCGGGAAATGGGCGTGGCGGCAATCGGGTCGTCTGCCGCAAACTGCACGGTGAACTCACGGCCATCAGCCAGCTTCAGCGGGTACTGCGCGTCGGGCACATCGGCCAGGCCCTGCACGGTCAGCAGCGTTGCGCGACGAATCCAGCCCTGGTCTTCCACAGCCTGCAAGGTGATGGGGCGGCCTTCGATGCGGGCAGCGGCATCGATGATCTGGGCGCCGGTGATGCCACGCTCGACGGTCTTCTGCACCGCAGACCAGTTGAACTCGTCCACCCACAACATGCCGCGCGGCAGCTCGATGCCGTTCAGGAAATGGCCGGCCATCAGTGCACTCCTCCAGACAGATTGGCGTCACGCTCCAGCGCGGCCATCAGCTGCTGCATCTCTGAGCTGCCTGCTGCGTCCGTGCCCACGTTGTATTGACGGCCGCCAATCACGACCTCATGCCTGTGGGTAATGACGGATTGGGGAGCTGCAGCAGCAGGGGCAGCGGCTGGAGCCGGCGCCCGAGGCACTGAGCTGGGAGCGCTTGGCTTGCGCTCCGCCTCCTGCTTGGGCCTTGCATTGGCAGCGGCCTGCTGCAGGTCGATGGCCCTGCCGGCCTGATTCACTGCAAACTGGGTCAGGTCATATTGATAGTTGCCCAGTGCGCCGCTGCTCTTGACCGAGAAAGGGTTGTCCTGCGCATACTGGTTCTGCCATTGCTTCCACCAGGCCTCCAGCTCCTGGCGGGTCTGGAACTGCGGCACAAGGCTCAGCGGGCCGGTGTTCTGGCGCATGACACCTGGCGAGCCGTTCACTCCGGCATTGCGCTCCTCGACATAGTTACGCGGGCCGCCCTGCTCCCATTCACGGGCTGCGCGGGCAGCGCGGCCCGATGCGTGCTCGATGCCGCGCATGCTCTCCTGCACGCCGTCGGCCGCCTCACGCACCCGGCCCATGCCGCTGACCATGCTGCTGACGGCCCTGGCCGTGGCGCGGTCGGTGTTGAGCACGGCCTTGCCGGCATCGTCCACCGCGAGCTCGTAGCCCTTGACGGCTGCCTGGGTCTTGAGCCATTCGGGCGCGATACCGCCATTGGCCGCAATGACCTTGTCGGCCATGGACTTCCAGGCCTCGGCAATGCGCATGGGCGGCTGCTTGCCGTCCTTTTCTAACTGATCAAACGCAGCACGCGCCTGCTTGGCCATGCGCTGCAGATCCTCGTTGGTGGTCATGCCCAGGTCTTTGTAGGCCTGCTCCAGCAGCGCGGTGGACTGCGCCGCATCCTGGGCCGTGCTGGCGGCGGCACGCTGGGCCTTGGCAATTTCCTGCAGCTTGCGCCCGGCGGCATCCAGATTGCCGCTGGCGATCAGTTGCTGATATTCGGCCTTGAGCTTCTTCAGGCTCTCGGCCGCAATGCGGTCGGCCTCGGCCTTGGCAGCAGCATCCTTGGCTGCTTTGGCAGCCGCCTTGCCCGTGGCCTCGATGCCTGCAGCTACCGCCTCGATCGTGGGAGCAGCCACTGCAGCAGCATTGCCCACCGCTTCGACTGCGCCCGTCAAGCCGCCCCAGGCATCGCGCGCTGTCTGGGCGCCGTCGGCCATGCCCTGCAGGGACTCTTCGGCCTTGGCCTTGAGGGCATCGGCAGATGCGGCAAAGGCACCGGCCATCTCCTCGGCATCAGCCGCAGCCAGTCGAAAGCTCTCGCTCAAGCCGCCAAAGGTGACCGTTGCCAAGCCGCTGCGCAGCGCCGCCACGCCCTCCATCACCTTGGAGGCAATCTGCGCAAACGCTGCGCCCAGGCCGTAGATGGCAGCCAGCACGCCATTGACGCCCGCCGTCATCACGCCCCAGGCCAGCTGCACCGTATTGCCGGCATTGGTGGCGTATTGGCCGATGCGCTGCAGCGTCTCGCCCGCCTCGCTGGCAAATACCTGCAGGCGCAGCACCACAGCGTCGAAGTTGACGTTGGCCGCAAACGCGCGGAAGAACTTGAGGCCGTTCTCAAAGGCCGTGGCCAAGGTCTTGCCGAAGCGCTCTACCAGACCGCTCTCGACCGCCTTGCGCAGTGCGCCGGTCAGTTCGTCCACGCCTTTGCGCACCACCGGCAGCACGGGCTTGCCCAGCACCTGGGTCACGGTCTCCCACATGCTGCTCAGGCCTTTGAGGGAGCCGTTGAGGTTGTCGGCCATGGTCTTGGCCGTGGCCTCGGCACTGCCGCCTGCCTCTCGCAGCTTGCCCGTCAGCTCGTCCAGCGCGCCCATGCCCTGGTTGAGCAAGGCACGCAGCGCAGGCCCGGCCTCCAGGCCCACGGCATTGATGGCTCGCTCGCCGTCTTTGCCCTTGGCGGCCAACTGGTGCAAGGCTTCCTCAAAGTTGGTGGTGACTATGCCGGCAGCACCCAACTCCTTGCGGAAGCTGGAGAGCGGGTTGGCAAACTGGCTCATGATCGAGTTCAGCGCCGTACCCGCGCGGCTGGCGTCAATGCCTGCGTCGGCAAACTTGCCGATGATGGCGACCGTGCTCTCCAGGCTCACGCCCAGGGTGTTGGCAACCGGCGCGGCATAGCTCAGTGCCTGAGCCAGCCCTTCCACGCTGGTGTTGGTGGCGTTGGCCCCCTTGGCCAGCACATCGGCCACGCGGCCGGCATCGTCAAACGCCAGGCCCATGCCCATCACGGCCTTGGTCACGTACTCGCTGGATTTGCCCAGCTCGATATCGCCAGCCTGGGCCAAGGCCAGCACGGCAGGCAGCGCCTTGACAGAGTCGCCCGCGCTCAAGCCCGCCTTGGCCAGGTTCTCCAGCGCGCCAGCGGCCTGCACCGAGGTGTACTTGGTATTGCTGCCCGCCGCCTGGGCGGCCTTGGTCAGCGCGGCCATTTCTGCGGCCGAGCCTTCGGTGGCGGCCTTCACGCGGCTCATGGCCGCTTCAAAGTCTGCCGCGCTTTGCACCACGCCCGCAAATGCCTTGATGCCGAAGTAGCCTGCAATCGTGGCGCCCAGCAGCTTCACATTGCGCCCAAGGCGGCTCAGCACCGTAGACGCATCGTCCTTGGCGTTGATCACGATCTGAATGGGATTGAAGGCCATGGCGTCTCAGCTTGAATGAAAGTGGTTGCTTCGGTTTGCGCTGCAGCCGGCGCTGGCTGGCCGCAGTGCAAACCGCCCGGCGTGCCGGGAGGTCTGGATAAAGGCGTTACGGAATCAGCGCTGCGCGGCCGTCCACATAGACGGCTTCGCCGTTGTCTGGCTTGAGCACTTCCACATCGAAGCCGAACTGGCTGTAGTCCGTGCCGTCCTGGATCAGAGGCAGCTCGCCCGTGGGCGACAGGGCCACGCTGGGGAACCACCAGTCGCGATTGGTGCCGTGGGCGTTGTCGGCAATCAGCTGCAGCGCGCCCTTCAGATCCGCACCATTGCCGGACTTGATGCGCTCCCAGCTGGTCTCGGCCGCCGTGTAACCCACCAGCACCTCGGTGGCCGCATCGATCTCGCCGCCTTCTGCGATCTGCAGCAGGCCCAGGTCGGCATCCACCGTGTAATCGGTGCCTGCTGCAAAGGTCGTGGTGCCGTCCTTGCTTTTGACGGTGACGGCACTCAGCTTGCGTGCGCCTGTGGGGGCTGCTGCGGTCACGCCCAGGCGGTAGATGCCGCCCGGCTCCACCGTGTGCGCCTCATCCGTCACCGTGGCCGTGGCCTGCGTGTGCGTTTCTGCCGTGCCGGACAGAAACATGCGCAGATTGCTGCCGCTGATGTTGTCGGTGGTGATGGCCGCCTTGCGGGTGATCTCGATCAGGACTTCTTCGTCCTTCTCGCGCAGGCCGCCCTGCGAGCTGTAATGCGGGGCCTTGTCGCCCTCCACGCTCAAAGAGAAGGCAGGGCAGTTGCCGAACTGGCGCCCGCCCAGCAAGCGGCCCGCCGCATCGAACGGATAAAAAACAAGGCGTCCACGCGGAATCTGGTATTCCTTCTTGACGCGGGGCAGTGCAGCCATGGCTAGCTCCTATGAAAGATTGAACGGCGCCGGCCTCAGGCGTCCAGCGACTCGAAAACAGAGACAGTGGTGAACTCCACCGCGTAGCCGACCAGGCCGGCGTCCACAAACTCGGCCTCGCGCACGCCGGCGGCGCGCAGCTCGGACCAGGCCCGTCCGCCGGGCACCGCAGGCCGCCAGCCATGCAGACAGCCCACCACTTCTTCCATCGCGGCATCCAGCTCGGCGGCAGCGGTGTCGCTGCGCCGGCTCACCAGCACGCAGGACCAGCGCGGCTCCAGCTGGGCCGCCTCGCGCGACACATCGCCCAGGCCCGCGCCGGACATACGCACCTCGATGGCCGGTACCTGCGTGCGGTCGCACAGCTCAGAAGCACCGCGCACCTGCCAGGCGGCAAGCGCACTGCGCCCTACCAGGCGCGACTTGATGACTTGTTCCAACAACAACATGGCGGTCAGTTCAGAAAGACGATGGGGAACACGGCCCAGCCGCTGGCGTCCTGCACCACCGGCCCGGTGACCTGGCAGGGTTGGCCGCCCACCAGCAGGCCGGTGCTGCCCTCTGCAATGCCGGGGGCATCGGCAACCGGCATCGCCACGGTGTGGCGCTCGGCGGTGGCGGCATCGGCCAGAAAGCCTTCCAGCGGCGTGCGGTTGAACACCACGCCAAAGGGCTTGCCGCCCTGCCAGCTGGCCGTGGCGTTGGCCAGCAGCTGGCTCACGCCCAGGTTGATCAGCGCATCCACCTGCGCAAAAGGTGCAGTACTTGCCCACATGCTCAAGCCTTGCGCTTGGCGCGCTGCAGCATGCCAGGGCGGGTGCACATGAACAGCGGGTAGCTGCGCACCTCGGGGCGCACCCACTCCTGGCGGTCCTTGTCCGTGACCACCATGGCGTACACGTCCTGGCCGGGCGTGTTGACGAAGGGGAAGGACTCGGCCGGCGAGAAGCCGACGCGAAACGCATCCGGTGCACCCACGGGGAAGAACTGGCACTTGTCCGGGTGCACGGCCACGGTGCTGTTGTCGTCGGTACCGCGGTAGTTGATGAACTGGATGTTGCCGTAGCGAAACGAGCCGAAGACCTGCCCCACATCGTTGCGCAGGTCGCGCGCCTCCTGCTGGTTCAGATAGGTGCCGCGCGTTTCGGCATTGCCCGTCAGGTCGTCGAAGAAGTTGTCGCCGCACAGGCCCACGGCATAGGTCTGGCCGGGCAGCCAGGCACCATGGCTGGCGCGCATCATGGCGCGGATGAGCGCATTGCACTGCTTGCGGATCTCGCCGCCATCGGCCGTGGCGTTGGCCAGGTCGAAGTTGATCTCGGCAGGTTGGGCAATGCCGAACTCTTCATACCAGTTCACCAGCACGGTGCCGTCGGCGTCCAGCACCTTGCCCTGCACGGCGCCCAGGCGCATGTGCTCGTGCGTCAGCTCCACTGCGGCGCGCAGGCCGGTCTTGCCGTTCATGATGTCGGCCAGCTCGTTTTGCACGGCCTGCAGCTCGCTGACGGAGCCAAAGGCGCGGATGTTCTGCACCGACGACGCATACAGCGTCTTGCCGCGCGCAATGCGCAGGGTGTCGAAGTGGCGCATACGGCGGCTTTCGCCCTTGCCTTCTTCAATGGGTGCGCCGCGCGGGCTGGTCTTGATGAGGGACAGCACGCCGCCCTTTTCCTCGATCGCCACAGTGGTGGTGCGCGAGCGCTCTGTCGTGAAGATGCCCAGTTGCCCCAGCAGCTGAGGCGCATAGGGCGCGGCCTGGATGGCGGTGGACATCGAGGTCATGCTGAATGCCTCGTGCGCAAAGATATTGAGATCGGCCATATCGGTAGTCCTTTTTTCTCGCGCGGCTTCAGCGCGCAACAATGCCCACGGCAGCCAGTTGGGCCAGGGCAGCGGTTTTCTGGGGTTCGGTCGTGCCTGCGGGCCAGGCCAGCGCATGGGCGGCCACTTCGGCGTCGCGGGCGGTAATCACGCCGGGCTTTTCAGCGGCGGTGGTGTCCACTGCGGCAAACAGCACGGCCACGGCGGTTTGGCTGCCGTCGGGCGTGCCGCCTTCGCCGCTGCCATTGGCGGGGTCTACGGCTACGTATTTGCCGGTGGCGGTCACTTTGCCCAGCACAGCGCCGGGCAGCAGGTTTTGCCCCTGCGCGATAGTGACCACTTCGCGCGAGCGGGTGCCGTTGGCCTCGCTGACCAGATAGCAGGCCGTGCCGGGGCCGAGTTCTTGCACTTGCATGGTGTGTGCTCCTATGGGTGGGGGTTGCGTTACGGTGCGGTGCCAAAGGCCTTGCCCCAACCGGCTGCGGCCTGGGTGGCCGCTTGTGCAGAGCCATCGGGGCTGGCCGCCTCGACGCCCGAGACATTGGGGTTGCCGAGCGCCGCCATGGCCTGGGCAAACTGGTTGGTGGCTGCGGGTGCCAAAGCAGCCACGGCAGCCGCCGGTGCGGCATCCAGCACGCCCTGGGCCTGCTCTGCCGTCAAGCCGCCGGCAATGCAGGTCTGCGCCAGTGCAGCGTTGGCCGATGCATTGGCATGGCCCAGGATGGCGCTGACGCGGGCACGCTCGGCCTGTGCGCCTTCGGCGCGGGCTTGCTCCAGGCCTTGCGGAGCTGCAGCAGCAGGTGCCATAGGGGCAGCAGCCGATGCAGCGGCGGGTGCTGCAACCGTTGCCGTGGAAGGTTCGGCAGGCGCAGCCGCCGCCGGTTGAATGGTTTGGGGGTCGCCCATAGAAGCTCCTTGAAGTTGAATAGACATTCCCGCCCCTGCGGGGTAACTGCGAGCGCGGCGCGCGGACAGGTCGGCCATCACGGCGTCTGCCGTGCCGATGCGGTCGGCCAGGCGCGCAGCCACACCGGCCACGCCCCGGTACACGGCGGCGCGCGTGTCGCGCACGGCCTGCTCTTCCATGCCGCGGTGCCTGGCCACGGCCTGCACAAACATCTGGTACAGGCCCTCGATGTCGGCCTGCAGGTGCTCGCGCACCGAGTTGGGCAAGGGCTGGTAGGGGTTGCCGTCCACCTTGTGCTCGCCGGCAAAGATGTGGCTGACGTTGATGCCTTCATTGGCCAGGGCGCGGCTGTAGTCCACATGGCGCATCACCACGCCGATGGAGCCCACGTAAGAAGTCGTGGTCAGCACCACCTCATCCGCCGCGCTGGCGGCCAGGTAGGCAGCACTGGCCGCCATGCCGTCGGCCACAGCCACGATGGGCTTGCGCCCGCGTGCGGCATAAATGCGGTCTGCCAGCTCGAAGGCGCCCGACACCTCGCCCCCCGGGCTGTCCAGCACCAGGGCAATCGCATGCACCTCGGGCTGGGCCAGGGCGTCTTCCATGTCGGCAGCCAGGTCGTTGTAGCCAATCAGCAGGCTGCTGTCGGCCTCCAGCCGGGTACGGTGCACCAGGCCGCCCATCGCGCTGATCACGGCCACGCCCTCGTTCACGCGGTAACCGCGCTCGGTGCGCTCGCCCTTGCGGGTGGTGAACATCTCTGCGGGCAAAGCCGCGCGGGGACTGATGGCGCCCGCATCGATCTGCAGGCCATCGGTGCCCAGCAGGCGCTGGCCCAGGCCGGCGATGATGGCGTCCAGCTTTTGCGGGTGCAGCAGCAGCGGGGTGTTGAACAGGCGGTCGGCCAGATGCGGGTAAGGTCTGCTCATCTGGCGGTTCATGGCGCATCCTTTCGGGCGGGTGCGCCCTCTTCCTTGTCGCTGCCGTTGTCTGCGGTGTTGGCAATCCAGGTGGTGGCACCGGGCTCGGGCAGGCCGTGCTCGCGGCGGCATTCGGCCTCCAGGCGCTGTTGGTGCAGCACCTCTTCCCAGTCCAGGCCCTGCTCTGCGCATTCCTGCTCCAGGGTGGAGACACCAATCTCCAGCCGCAGCTTGGCGGCCTGCACTTCCTTGACAGGGTCCACCCAGCCCTTGCCGCCAAACACAAAGCGGCAGCGGGTATAGGCATAGCGGTTGACGTAAAAGCCGGGCGCGTCGATCACGCCCGCGTTCACCGCCTCTTCCAGCCACAGCTCGTAGATGGGACGCAGCCAGGTAGTGGTCAGCCAGCGGCGGCGGCCGTGAAAGTAGCGCCATGCCTCCAGCAGCGCAGCGCGGGCGCTGCTGTAGTTCACACGGCTGAAGTCTTTGGCAAACAGCTCGTACGGCAGGTTCATGCCTGCGGCAATGCGCCGCTCCACCGCCAGCATGAAAGCCTCAAACGCCACATTGGGGCGGCCCGGCGCAAACGACTGCAGCCGCGCACCCACGGGCAGCGGGATCACCGCCCCCGCCTGCAGCTTGCCAATGCTGCGCGACTGGGTAACGGACTCCTTCCACACATCGCGCGCCTGATCGCCAAACAAGGATGACGCAGCCTCCTGGCTCAGGTCCGACTCCAGAAACGCCGCCACCAGCGAATTGGCCAGGCTGGCCTGCAACTCGTTCTGGGCGTACTTGCCCGCCATATGGAACTCGCGCATCACGGCGCTGACGATGGGCTTGCCCCGGCTCTGGCCCGTGCGCTCCTTGGCATGCAGGTGCACCACACGGCGGCGGCCCCAGGGGGTAAAGGCGGGCACGCGCTCCCAGCGGTTCAGGTCCTGGGCCTCGTCGCCGCGCAGGTACAGCGCATCGCCTGGGTGCGCGGCGCGAAAGTGATAGGCCACGGGCGCGCCCTCGCCGTCCAGCTCCACGCCACGGCGAATCCGGGCCATGCCCTCCAGGTACGGCGGGGTCTCCAGCCGGTCGGCCTCGATCACGCTCAGCCGTGTGGCCCAGGGGCTGTCGGGCCGGGGCAGCCATTTGGGGATGGCCACGGCATCGCCGTTGACCATCTCGCCACCCAAGGCCAGCACCGTCAAGCCCAGCAAATCCAGCGTGCGGGCCGCGTCGCAATCGGTGGTGTCGGCCCAGCTGCGAAAGTGCGCCTCTACCTTGTTGCCCCACTCACGGGCCTGCTCGGGCGTCCAGCCCAGCAGGCGGTAGTCGGGCACGGCCGACAGGCGCAGCACCGCGCCCACCACGTTGTCGCGGTGGGTCTGCAGGCCGCCGGCCATCAGCCCGTCGTTGCGGGCCAGGTCGCGGGCGCGGCTGGTCAGCGTGCCCAGCTCGGGCAGCAGGTCGGCATCGGCACTGCCCGCCATGGGCTGCCAGTCGCTCAGAGCCAAGTCGGTGTGCGATGCGCCCTGGTAGGCAGACATGCCCGCCCCGCCCTTCAATGGCGCTGCGCCCAGCGACGCCGCCAACGATGTGCGGCTGCGGCTTTGGCGTTGCATGCGTGTATTGCGGCCCATGCTTACACCAGGTAGATGGGCTTGCGCACGGCCTGGCCGCTGCGCCGGGCCAGTTCGGCGTTGATGTCATCAATGGCGCGGCGCAGCTGCGTCGTATCGGCATTGAACTGCACGGAGCGCGCGCCCACGCCGTCGGTGCTGTGGCTGGCCTGCGTGGGACCGGTCAGGCGCGCATCGATGGCGGCCAGATAACTGTCGCGCCGGGCGGTGAGCTGTTCGGTGGTGAGGTGGCTGTAGAGACCCATACGCCGATGGTCGGCGGATGGCTGCGACAAAGCCATGTGACGGCTGTCACAAAAACATGTCGCAGGCTACAAGCGCTTATGCAGCAATAACATCAACAATTAAATTAATAGCAAAGATAAGATAACCGCCACAGAAAACAATATCTTGAGAGGGAAAATGGACGAGTACTACAAGATAGCTGCGGCCTACTTCAAGGAATTTGAGCCTAGATCGGCTTTCCCAACGCTTAAAAACTATCACTGGTACCTATGGCTGCTCACCTTGGCCAGTTTTTGCTACTTTGCTTACCAAGTCTTTATTGAGAACCTCCCTAAGAGCGAAACACCTTACTGGTCGCTTTTCATCACTGAGGTTTTGTTTCTTGTCACATGCGCGCTCATCGGTATCTACCGCTTCCGCCATACCGTCCGTACAACCAGCGAACAGAGCGACCTGAAACCTATCGACCGCCTCAGTGCAGCCAAACGGGCGAGACTTGAAAAACTGTTTGCTAGACCTTCATGGCAGTTCACAGAAGCAAGGGAAGAAATCGTCAAGCTACGCAAGCTTGAGCAAGCATGCCGCTCCCCTATAGATCAGGATCTGATGGAGATACTGAGCAAGCTCTATGACTCCAAGACAAAAGCCAAGTTTCTGACCTTCGTCGCATCGGCGTTCACACTTCTGATTGGTCTACTTAGCAAGAGTGAAGGTTTTGATCTCATAAAACTCTTCAAGGACGAAGGCACACGATCCCTCATCCTTGCAGTCTTCCAACTGATTGTTGTAGTGCTGATCGCCAGCGTCGCGACGTACGTTTTTTTCCGCCAGCTGCTGGCCGTCTTGCCGCTGATTATTTCTTCTGTGTTTCCTGCTCTTCGTAGCGATCAGGTCGTCCTCGACTACTTGATCCGCGACCTGATCAAGTACCAAACCATGAAGCCGCCAGTGGAAGAGTCACCGACGCAATCAGATCCCCCTGAATTGCCGAATCAATCACAAGAAAAACCCAATATCGACAACAAATTGCTGATCATTGCACTGGCTCTGCAAACCGCACTTACAGCATGGCAGTCAGCCAAACGGAAGCCGCTACGATAGACACCCATCAAGCTCAAAGCCCCTGCCAGCCAATGCCAGCAGGGGCTTTCTCATTGCTCCGATATATTCAAGCCTAAACAGCCTCTAGCGCTTATCCATAAAGCGCTAGCAGCTATCAAAACCGATTACTTGAAGGTCATCATCAGCGTCCCAGGCGGCAGGCTGGGTGCAGGTTGCGCGGCGGGAAGGCCAGGCTTGGTAGCCTGCTTTTCACGATGCTGGGCGCGTTGTGTCAGGCGCTGGGTGCAGGCCGTGGCCAGAGTGGCGAGCTGCGCGTCGGTGGCGGACAGGATCTAGCCACTGGCGATGCGCTCGGGCAGCGCGTTGAAGGAGACGATCATCTGGTCGTCGCCAATGGGCTGGGCATGGGGCACGCTGGGCTGGCCTTCGCGGTCGTAGCCCAGATTGAGCAGATAGCGGGCATGGCGCCAGTCGGTGTTGTCTGCGGCCATCACAGCGTCGAACACAGCCTGCGTGACCTGGGCTGCCGCCTGGGTGGCCAGACGCTGAGCGAGCTGGATGCGCTGCGGGTCTTGGGCGGGCTTTTGCAGCTCGGCCTCCATGCGGTTGAAGGCGGCGATATAGGCCAGCTTCCAACGCAGTGCCTCTTTGCCCGTAAAGCCCATGGCCAGCAGCATGAAGCCTTCGCGGGTCATGCGGTAGGCCGTCCCACTTTGTGCACCGCCCTTACCGTTTGTGAAGTCCACGATTACCTCCTCAAAATTGAGGCGGTAATCATCTGCTGCGGTTTCACGGATCAACGCACGGATGGCTCGCAACACGTTGTCATGGCGTTTGCCAAAGAATTGTGCGACTTGAAGGCTTGTGGTGATGACGATGCCGTCGTGAATGGAAAGCTCAGGGCGAGCAGAGACGACGGATGCAGAAGAACCGGTAGAGGTGTCAGCCATTGTGAGGCTCCTGTTGATGGACTTTTGAGCCATCACCTCCCCTGCCAAGAGAAGGTGGTGGACCGTGCAGGGTTGGCAGACCGGCAACAGGCACCGGCACACCCTCGCGGGTGTCCCCACACGGCCCACCGTAAAGCGGAGCCATGTGCACGCAGACATGCTCTAGAAAGCAAAAAGCCGCTGACCATCTTTGTATGGCGCGGCCGCTGCGCCTGTTGTTTCCGGGCTGCCAAGCCCAGATCACGCTTACGGGCGTGATGGCCGAAGTGTAGCAATCTTTTGTGCCCCCTGCTCTTTTTAGTCTTTGCTAATGCTAGGGATTAACTCTTTGACCTTCTTAAGGGAGTCTAAGAACTCTGAAAATTTCACTGGATCGGATTTATCATTTTTATGCTTTAAAAATGCAGTATCAGAGGATATATTCCAATTTTCAAAAATCTTCTGCATTTCACCCCGCTCTACGGTGTTTCCGTAAATATCCAGATATAGTTGCCCAAACTGAATCGCATGTGCCCTATTAGAAACAATTATAGCCTCATGAGTAAAAGCATTACTTTTCATAAATGAGTAACCTGCTGCGGCTACAAAAGCAGAAACAATAAAAATCCCTTTTATCGAAAATATTAACAACTCAGGCCATTTTAAATTTTGAAGATCTGGGCCAAAAGCATATCCAAAAAGTGAAAATCCTATTCCGGCAGCGAACCCAGAAAAAAGGATAAATACAGAAAGCGCACTCCACCTAGCAGCAGCACATTTCAATTTTTTTTCAATTTTACTCAAGGCCAATACTGAATCCTGAACGTAAATAGATAGATTTTTATCAATTCTATTCTGAATATTTTCTTTATTTTTCTCCTCCAAATCAGCTATATGTGATTTTAATTCAGCAACCGTATTAGCGTGATCAATTTTTAACTGATCGTATTCCGATAGTATTCTTTTTAAATTACTAGATACAGTCTCTTCGTCTGAGATGGATTCATTTTCTTTTTCTGGCGCCGACCTTCTTTTCCTAAATTCACTTAGATATCCTTGCAGCAGAAGTTTTTTAGTATTATCTATCTTATCGACTTCATCAATGTTTTGATAAATAAAATCCCAGTACTTGAAATTTGACTCCTGATTGACCATCAAGAGCCTTTTCAGTATTTCCCTTAGGTCATCAATTTCAGAAACAATTATTATTTTCCAAAAATCTTTTAGATTTACATTATCAATTAATTTATCGAAATTTCTATTACTGCAAACTGATAAAAACTCTATTTTTACAGGTATCTCTGCATTTTTAAAGAATTCATCAAAACCAACAGTCTCAATCAAACTATCAATTTCTTGATCATAAGGCCTATGATCGCCAAGTTTAATCTCACGCCCTCTCAACGCCTTAGAAATATCACTTATAATAGGAAAAACGTCTTCAAAAATCATCTCATAGCCTTACCAAAATCAACATAAATCTGCCTTATATCATCATTATTAAATGGCCAGTAGTTTGTGGTTTTATAGTGATGTTTGTTTACAGAATAATAGATGAGGAGTATCCAAGCCTGTCTATAAATAACATTTCTATTAGCTCGATCCTTAATTCTTTGGGAAATCCAAGGCTTAGCCCTCAGAAGTTCTTCAATTGCGGGAGCCAGATCATCAGACAAAAACTCTCTAAATGCGTCCAAAACCATCTGGTCTGATTTAGTTGGTTTGGACGGCATTCCAATATGTTGTTCATATATTTTTTGCAATCCCAGCAGCGCATCACGCTCGACCTTTGTCGCCTCTTCCAGTGCACGCACTGCGTGCAAGAAATAGTCATCGACAGCCTCAATAAGTGCCATGCTTTTGGCAACCGCACGCTGCACCTCCTTGCTGACTTCTTTGGCTGAGTCACGCTTATAGATGTTGTCATGGGTCAGCTCGCTATGTGCATGCTGCAGCAGTGTGCGTATCTGCACTTCGCAGGGTGTGTTTTGCGGAACCACGATGCCTTCATACTCGACATCTTTTGCGGCGCGTAGTACGTAGTGCTTGGACTGGTAGCCAAACTCAGTAGGCCTACTTTCTTTATCGGCCTCAAAGTCCCGGTCTAGGCTGTAATTCCATAAATCAGATGCTTCGATAATTCTTTCAATTTTATCGATTTCAGTAGTCAATAGCACGACAAAGCGCAAACCAACTTTGTCTTCAATCTGATTAAATGGATCCGTATAGCCTTTATTTCTGTGAAAGGCTTTCGTTAACAGCGAGTCATCTGCCTTAAGCCTTGGCTGTGCAGGTATTTTTATAAAGGAAGCAATATCAAGCGAAGGGTCGCTTTTAGTCAACCCATCTTCGACAGTAACACGTATAAGACGCCCCCAAGCTTGATACGCATCTTTCAGCGTATTCCATTGTTGGAGGAATTCGTCCTGTGTCATTCTTGCGTCGCAATTCTGTCTTTAATCAGAACTTGAGTCCATTTAGGATTTGGATTATCTTGACTTGCCTCACCATCAACCACTTCAAATTTTACCAGCTTATCAATTTCTTCCGCAGGTCCTGAAATTTTAATAGCGCTGCGGAAAGTGATTTTTCTGAATTTCAATCTCATCTGAATATCAGAAATATCTTTCTTTACCGGCATAGCTGAGAACCCACTGTTTGTCATATGGTCAGAATATGCTTGTTTTATATCATCATCAGCAAAATATGCATCAGCAAATGAGGCTATACCAACCGTAGGACTTTGATCTACTTTTAGGTAAGCCACCAACGCATTGTGCAAACCAATTTTTTCTTCTTCATCTACATTCATTTGCTGAATGAATGTTTTGGTCAATTCATGAAACTGCCGTGTCTGCCTTGCACTGGTCTGAGGGAATCCAAGCCCAAGAAAGTTACCATAGAAATAGGCTGCAGCATCATCACGATTAGATGAGGAAAGTGCATCATCATAAATATATGCATCCCATCCATTTTCTGGATTTTTCTCATCATCTATTTTTTCGCGCTCAATGAACATACCAACTTTATACAGCTTGGTTTGAGCTGTAAGCATCAAGCTTTTAAGATATTGAAGCTTCTTATCGCCCCCTTCTTTGCTACGTGTAAAGCCGCTATCTACTTCTGCTTTAATAATGCATACAAGACGCCTTGCAGGAACGCCATAAGTCCCTGAAATAGTGACTACCACGCCGCCAGGTAGCTTTTTACTGTTTTGCTTATTTGCGAGCTTTAGTGCAATATCTTTAGAAGACCCGATGAATTCATTCTCATCGGCATCAACAATCTTTCGCACATACCGGATCATGGCATCCACAGAATTATCTGTAATCGCCATTGGTACAGATTTTGTTTTATGGCCCATTGCCCTGATGACACGGTCATGCAGTGCATCCAGCGCATCTGGTTCTAATTCTTCTAGCTCTTCGTTGTAATCAGGGTCAATGACAGCATCTTTTTCAGTTCTACGAAATACTTCATGCAGCACGACACGTTGCGCAGAAAAATTGTCTAACTCCACTGTCACTCCTCCATGTTTAGTTGGCGCAAAATGTAACTTGTTGTTGCCTTTTGCGGAACTGGATGCATCCACAGATAACTGTTATTTTATACAGTATTCTGTGAATGCGCCTATGGAGGCTATGCACCTGATCGATGCGGCGGCCACGCCTAACCTATTCAACTGATAGCACGACCCTCTGGACCTGCCTCAAGCTCACCCCAAACCTTTGAGCCAGTTCGCGGGCATTTCGTCCATCAAAACTGGCACGTATTTCCCTCGCCAAACGCTCACGCTTTAGCGAGCGCTCAATAGGTACATAAACCTGCACCCCACCCAGCCGCTGCACATAGCGGCGCACCAGCTCTTCCGTCAAATCCTCCACCCGCTCCACGCCATGGCATAGCGCGGCGGCGGCCAGTTCTTCGCGCAGCACGGCAATGGGGTCCAACTTGTTGTGGCTGGATACCGAAGGGGTGGTGGTTGCGTCTTTGTCGTTCATTGTTTTGATAGCTGGTTGCACTTGTGGTGCCTGCGTTTGCATTGGTTTTTATTAATAAAGGCTGATGGGGCTGAAAAGCTCTTCGTCCGCCAGCTGGCGCGACGGGCTGGGCCGTGCTGGCGCGCGTGGCGGTGCGGCTTCTTCGCTTTGCGGCTGTGGCTGGGCCGCCTGGGCCGGGGCGGTGTTGAAGAGGTCTTGCGGGGGCTGCACGGTCTGCTCCAGCTGCAGCCAGCGGGCCTCGGGCCATTTGTGGATGCCAAGGCACATGGCGGCGTGCAACGCGTAATTGCGGCAGTCCAGCACCTCATTGCGCGGGCGGCGCTTGACCCAGCGGTACACGTCCTTGCCGTTGACCTTGACCAGCACGCGCTGCTCTGCGGTGAGCTGTTCGTACCATTCGCGCGGCAGCTTCTGGCTGGTGTGCACGTAGCCGGGGCCGGGTTTGTCGATGGCGAGCTGGCCCAGCAGCAGGTCTTTGGCGCTGTCCACGCCCACCAGCCAAAGCTTGATGCCGTGCGATATCTTGCGGCCGCGGTAGTTGACTTCTTGCAGGCTGCTGGGGCCGACGATGTTGCGGTTGTCGTTGTTGTCGCCCTTGATGGCGCGCAGGCCGGCAAGCTGCCCTTGCGCGCTGCGCACCCAGTTGTAGACTGCCTGGGTCTGGTCGGAAGAGTCGATGCTGATGGCACTGAGGCCCAGGCTGCCGCCGTGCCAGGCCTGCACATAGCGCTGCTGCAGGTATTGGGTGACGGGCTCCCAGTCGGACTCGCTGGCGGGGTTGCCCTGGATGACCTGGTGCGCGACGGCCCAGCTTTCCATCCCTCGTCCCCAGGCCCAGATGGAGATCTCCCACCGGTCGCGCTGCACGTCGACCCCGGCGGTGAGCAGCAGTGCGCCGGCGGGCACGCGGCCCAGGGGGTAGTCTTCGGCCCGGGCCTGCAGAGCATGTTCGTCGCTGCTGTCGCCTTTGAGCTCCCAGGTCTCGCCCAGGGTTTCGTTGGTGAAGCCGGTCATGGGCCCCACGTCGCCCGCCTGCAGGGCACGGTGTGCCTTCTCGAATTCATCGACGATGCTGACCCAGGTGCGCTGGGGGCTGTAGGCGGCCCAGACATGCACGCCCAGGGTGCGCGGCGGGCGGCAGGGCTGGCCCGCAGCGTCGCGCCAGATGCGGTCTGCGCCGTAGCAGCGGCCGGTCTTTCTGCAGACCCAGGTGCCGGTGAGCGGCCAGCCGCCGGGCAGGTAGTCGGCCTGGGTGATGCTCTCAAGGCAGTGCGGGCAGACGTGGTGCACGCTGGCGGGCTGGCCTTTGACCCATTTGAAGCCGTAGGGCAGCTCTTTGCTGCCCCAGACGAGCGGGTGCTCCGCGCCGCAGCGCGGGCATTCGATGTGGTACTGGACGTAGGCGTCGGATTCTTCGCAGGCGCGCTCCACATGGCACATGCCTTTGACGCGGGGCGTGCTGCCGCCGACGAACTTGGGGTATGGCGCGCCCTCCAGCCGGCCCTTGGCCAGACTGCCGGGGTCGCCGGACTTTTCGATGCTCTGGTCGAAGGCGCTCCATTCGTCGAGGATGGAGACGGCCACGGTGATGCGGCGGTAGGCCCGCGCGGCCTTGCCGCCCAGCAGGTGCAGCACGCTGTCGCGAAAGGGTTTGTACTTGATGGTGTCCTCCACCCCTTTGCCCTGGCGGCGCGCAGCCTGCACGGCGGCCACGCCGTCGAGCACGGGCTCGATCTCGCTCTTGACGTAGCTGTCGCGGTCGTCGTCGGTGGGCTGCCACAGCGCCTGTTTGCGGCGGCGGTGGGCGATGTTGTAGGCGACGAAGGCGGTGATCATCTTGGTATAGCCCACGCGCTTGCTCTTTTTGACAGCCAGCTCTTCGATGCGGTCGTCACTCATGAAGTCGAGAATGCCGAGCTGAAACGGCCAGCCGACCCAGCCGCCCTTCTGGTGGCTGGATTCGCCCGCCAGCAGAAAGTGCTCTGCCGCCCATTCGCTAAGGGTTTGCGGCGCATCGGCCCGCAGGCTGGACAGGCCCAGCGCGGCTGCGGCCTGGATGGCGGCCATGGCTTCGGGGCTGAGGGGTGCACTCATGCGGCGTCGCCCTCCCCTGCGCTACCTGCTCTGATATCAAATGCGCCGGTCTCGTCTGCATCGAGCTCCGCCATGGCTTCGACCTCTTTGTTGACCAGCTGGGAGGTGGAGCGGATCCATTCGTTGCGCGCGTCGGCCATGATGCGAAGCACGATCAGCAGCACCTCTTGCGGCAGGTCCGGGCAGGCCTTGCGCACCTGGCCTTCGAACTGGTCCATGCGATCGACGATGGCCGAGCTGGCCAGCCCAAGCACGTCGGCCAGAATGCCGATGGGCGCGTACTCGCCACGGGCGACGGCGTTCTTCAGCTCCTGCGCCTCGCGCTGGGCCTTGGCCAGGCCGGCGCGTTCTTGCACCAGGTCGAGACCGCCCAGCTCGCCGCTCATGCGCCCGGCCGCCACTTCACGCAGGCGGTTGCAGTAAGCGCTGATCAGCTCGGCCCAGGTGCCGCCGGTGGGCAGCTTGCCATCGGCCATGAGGGCGCTGACGCTCTGCTGCGACACTCCGATAACGCTAGCAAACTCCGCTTGTGTGGGGCGGGCTTCAAGCTCAATCATCCTCACAATACAACCCCCTTAGGAAACCCACGAAACAGTCCGACAACGCGGCTCGAATTACCCGCTTCAGAGGCTCGGCGGAAGGACCCGCGACCCTCACCTTGCCTATTTTTTGTGCAGTGCAACATCAGACCTTGACCTCCAGGCCCAGGACCATGCGAGCGGACTTGCCGGCGTAGTACGAGATGCTGGTGTCGCCACCCTCCATGCGGGCCACGATGCGGCGTGCCCAGTCCTTGCCGTCGTTGCGCTCCTTCAGGTTGACCTTCACAGGCGGCGCAGCCACTGGCGCGGGCAAGGCAGGCAGACCCTGCTGCTGGGCATAGGTCTGGCGCGGCATGGCGGCATCGCACATCAGCTCGAACTGCGGCAGGTTGGGCGGGAAGTCGGGGTGCTCTGCAGCCAGGCGGGCGGCCGCAGCCTCCAGCACATCGGCAGGAAAGCGACCCAGGCGCGCCTGCCAGACGTTCATGGCCGCACGGATGCCCTTGTCGTGGCCCAGGCCGTCCTTCAGGCCCGTGGCGAACTTGCTGAGGAACAGGCTGCCGTAGCTGCCCTGCAGCAGCACGAACAGCTTGCGCACCGCCGGGCCGGCCCGCAGCCCGTCTGCCGGATCCGCGGCGCGTGCCTGCGCTTGCTGGATCGCTTCAGCCGTCAACGTCGCCACGTCATGCATCCCACACCCCGTCGAAGATCGTTGCTGCCGCAGCAGCGTGCTTGTTCGCGTTGAACGCCGGCGCACGACCACCCGCCGGTGCTGCCGCAGGCCCGAGCCATGCGGCCTGCAGCCCTTGCGAGCCGCGTATGCACCACAGTTGCAGAAAGGCCTCCAGCGTCATGCCGGCCTTCACCGCCTCGGCCTTGGCGCCCTTCAGCACGGTCTCCGTCACCGGTGCCCGTTTGACCTTGCGCAGCTGCAGCCAATCGGCCCAGGTCTGGTCTGTCACGTCCTCCGGTTGAGCAACGGGTCCTGCGCGCTCAAGCGCAGGTGTGTTGGTTCTTTGATGGTTCCTATGACGGTTCAATGATGATTTGGGTGCGCCTGGTTCACCCCTGGGGTGCGCCTGGTGCGGGGGTACAGGTGCGCCTGGTTCACCACCTGGTGCGCCTGATGCGGGGGGTGCGCTATCTGCGGGGGGTGCGCCATCTGCACCACCTGCCTTGCTGCGACGGCGACCAACAGGTGCCTTGGTCGGGTCGAAACTGCCCGGCGTGATGGTGTAGCTGGTGCTGGCATTCAGGCGATATTCCCGAAACACCAGACCGACCTTCTGCAGCCACGACAACGCCTCTTGCACGGCCCGTTCCGACAGGCAGGTGCGCCTGGCAATGGTGCCGACACCGGGCCAGCACACGCCGTCGTCATTCGACTGATCCGCCAGCGATATCAGAACTGCCTTTTGCGCAGCAGACATGCCCTGCAGCGGCCAGCAGGCTGACATGATGATGGTGCTCATACTTCTCTCCCGATCAGGCCAAGGCCGTTTGTCGCGCCTTGCAGCGCACAGGCATCACGTCACGCTGGCGCGGCGACAGGCTGCAGCGGCGTGCGGCGCCCTCCTCCAGCCGTCCGGCAGCCAGCAAGGCATTGACCGTGCTGGCCACGCTGCACAGCTCCAGCCACTCGCCCGTCTGGGCGTTGTGGTAGTCGCGCAGCTCGCGCCGGCTCATGTCGCGCACGCCTTGCTGATGGGCATGGCGCAGCGACTCGTACAGGCGCTCGTGCAAACGGCGGCGCGTTTCATTGCCCAGAGCGGCAAACGCCTCGGCGCTGGTGTCGCGCCCAGTCACTACGGGTTGGGATTGCTGCATGGTCAAACCTCCTGATATCTGCACAGGCGGCTGCGCGCCCGCGCTCAAAGTCGTTTCTGGGTTCATGGAAGTCATACGCCTGCGGCCTCGCGCAAGCGGTAGCGGATACGGCGCTCCAGATAGGCCGTGGCGTCGGCACGCTTGGCCACCTTGTCCATGTCAAAGCGCGGCAGGTAGCCACGCCCTGGCCGCACAAACATCAGCACCGGGCGCACATCGGCGCCACCTGTGCCGCTGGCCGCCCAGATGCCCGGCGCCAGGTGCGCCGTGCGCTCGTCCTGCTCGCCCTTCTGGGTGATGCGAGGCCCGCCGCGCGTCTTGCCGTAGGCCACGAAATAGCGACGGCCCGCCTGCTTCTTCGTGCCGCGATGCACGCGCAGATAACCCTTGTCGCTCATATTGGCCTTGTAGCCCTGCTCGCCAAACGCCTGGAAGTAGCTGATCAGCTGCACCAGAAACGGCCCGCGCAAGTTGCCCTTGCCGTCATCGCTGCCGGGGTAAGGGCCACCTCTGGCCTCATCCGGAATCGCCGTCTGATAACCGGCAGGCAAGATGCCCGCACGCTTCAGGGCCACCTCGCTGCGCTTGTCGCGCCGGCGGCCGCCCCAGGTCTGGGCATCCAGAATCTTTTGCGGATCGATCCCCTTGCCGCCCATATAGGTCGGCTCGATCGTCACGCTCAGCCTGGCGGCCGTGGCCATGCGCACAAACGGGCTGCGTAGGATGTAATCCGTAGGCCGGTCAAACACCGCGCGCATCTCTTCCTGCATGGCACGGCGGATCTCGAAGCCCGTATCGTTCAGCGCCTTGGCATAAGCCCTGGCGGCCTGTGCGCCCGTCAGGCCGTGGATCTGCCGCAGCAGTTCCGCCTGGTTCAGCACCCGCGCACTCAGCTGGATATGCATATCAGCCCTCCTCCACCGGCGCCGGCACACGCGCTGCCGCCGTGGCCAGCAGCTGGTTCAAGGCAGATATCAGCTCGTTGTAGCGGTACTGAAGACGCTTGATCTCGTTGCGGCTCACCATGGCCTTGCCACCACGAAAGGCGTCTGCCGCTGCGGATGTGAACTCGCCCACCTCCTGCTGCAAGGCCACAAACGCCTCCACCGGATCGCCCCCAGCCTGGTCGGGCAGCGCGGGCACGCAGGTGTAGCCCAGGGCTGCTGCCATGGCATGCAGAATTGCCGGGTTGCCCGACATCACCTGCAGCGCCACAGATTCGCGCAGCGTCAGGTGGTGCGTCGTGTTGTTCGGGTTCAGCTTGTTTTGCAGCGTATTGGCGCTCACGCCCATGCGCTCGGCCAGCACGCGCACGCCGCCTGGGTGGTTGTGCGCGATCAGGTATGCCGCATCTGTCACATCGGCCGGCATCCGCATGTCGTTTTGACGGCCTGCTTCGCCATTGTTTGCGTGGGGAGGGAAAGAGACACTGCTTCTCATGACCACACCTCACTTCTCAGGCGAATCGCTGACGGCCGCCGCGCAGACAGCCAAGCAGACTCCCATCGTCCCCACACCCGAGTGGGCCCACGCCATGGAGCTGCTGCTGCAGCAAATCGTCTTCGTCCTAGACGTCGAAGGCCGCGACAGCTTCACCACCCGCAAAGTCGCCCGCTGGAACAACCAGTGCATCCACGAGATGCTGCGCACCGGCAGCGTGCCCCTGCCCGTGATCGAGGAGTTGCAGCGCGTGGCCGTGCGGGTGCTGACGTGAGGCTTCGGGGCCGAAATGAAACTGCCCTTGCTCTTGGTTACGATGACAGCAGCAACGTCACCACCAACCCCAACCCATGGAGCAAGCATGAAGGTCGAATTTGCAGAAGACATCAAGCACGTAAAAATCCAACTCAACGACACGTACAGCGCCGAGGAATTGGAAGAGCTGATTGGCGGGCTGGCCGAATTGCGCTCAGCCATGGAGCCCTCCGTCCCCATGCGCTCCCCGCTCACGGCGGAAGCTCCCTTTACGCCCTTTGCCATAGAGGACGATCCCACATTCGATCTCGCCAAGTCCAAAAAAACTGGTGTGGTTCGGCTGCTGATGCGCAGCAGCGGCATGGGTTGGACTGCCTACGACATCAATCCTCTGAACGCCAGCACTATGGCGGCCTGGTTCAGGGACAACGTGGTAGCTGTATCCGCCCTCGAAGAATCGAACATCGATACGCAACCCCAGTGAGCGGCCTTGCTCAGCAAAGCTGTCACGCACCTCTTGGCAGCTAGGCACATCAGCCATGGACCGTGCCGCAGGAGAGCATTCGCCTTGCTCTGCACTAAGAGCTGCAAGACTGGACTCTTCCAGCAGCCGCTCTTTGAGCAATCCGTTGCCCACCATCTGAGCGTGAAGCTGCAGCGCCTTGGCCTGCAGCTTCACAAGCTCGCACCTGTACGCCAGGTATGAATTGGATTCAGCCATGAGCAGCCTCTTGCCCGGCTTGCGGCAGAGCGACTGACTTCGCAAACGGCGGCGGCAAGCCCTCGACGTTGCGACGAGTCCATGCAGCAAGTACGCGGTCTGCAACCTTGTCGCTGAGAACGTCAGGCCACTTGTCGACGGCCTGGTAAGACACACCCAAAGCGGCCGCCACTTCTCTGGTGGAGCCACCCAGCATTTCTATGGCCTCTGTTTTTCGGATCGTCATGTCTCAAGTTTAACCTTAGTTAAAACATGAAAGCAACCATAGTTAGTATTGATTCCGCCATGATTTCAACCATGGTTGATTACAAAGAACGCCTAGAGAAGGCAATGAAGGCTGCTGGTGTCGACATCACAGAGCTTGCGAGGTCTGTTGGCGTCTCCTATCAGGCTGCGCGCAAAGTCCTTGAGGGCGAGAGCAAGGCTTTCACTGCCGAAAACAATGCCAAGGCCGCTGCACGCCTGAATGTGTCGTCGGACTGGCTTGCCACTGGCATGGGCGACATGGCCCGCAACGCCAACAGCATTGTTTTTTCAGAAGAAAGCGACGATTTGGTGCGCATCCCCCTGTTGGCCAACAGCGGCAGCATGGGCAAAGGCAATGACACGCTCGATGCGGACTATGTGGTGGGCGACCTAGCCCTATCCGCGCACTGGATCAACCAGCACATCAAGCCCGGCAATATCCGGGAGCTGAAGTTCATCCACGCCCAAGGCGAAAGCATGTCGCCCACCTTCAGCGACGGCGATGTGCTGCTGGTCGACATAGGCTCGCGCGACCCTGCCAGCCATGAAGGCGTCTACGTCCTGGATGTGCACGGCCAGACCTATATCAAGCGCGTGCGTATGCGCATGACTGGCACCTTGGAGGTCAGCTCAGACAACCCCAACATCAAGACCGTGGATGAACTGAATGGGGATCACCAGGTACGCGTGCTGGGTCGAGTCGTCTGGGCCTGGAATGGGCAAAAATTGTAGCCAACCAAGCCGCTGCAAAGCGTCCGACTGAGTCCCACTCGCCTACCTTGGCGCGTCATTGCGTCTCGTTGTCGCTCTTTTTCTTCGCGCCTCGCCTCAACAGAAAATCTACAATTTACTGCATGGTGCAATTGGCTTTTAAAATACCAAGTCTCTGACTTCAACCAAAATAATATTTTGGTCATTACAACTTATATGCCTCATTATTTCTAGGAGGCACATGCACCTAGCTTGTGACATATTTGAACAAAAAACCCATTAACTATGCCCACAGATTTCAGATACTGGTACCCAAAAAACAAGAAGCCAAAAATTTTTCCAGCTGACTTCCGGTCAATAATCAACAACATTTTCTCTGCAAAGAGTGCTCTAAATACTAGTTGGGATATAACCCCAGCTGAGTTTTCACGAGCACTTTATGAAACAGGGTATGGAGAGAAGTCTAATTGGAGTGACTTCATTAGCTTTAACTCAAAAGAAAAAGACGATTTTTTCAATTTTCTAATTCTTCGAAAAAATTGGCTTTTAAGTGCTTTAGTAATTTCAAATGGCGAGGTTCTTACACGTAGTTTCGCCAATCGACTTGATACATCAGAACTTAACTCAATATCTTATCACTTAGGACAAGCTGGTACACGCATATCGGCGGATAGATGGATGGCGCCCTCTCGCAAGGTAGTGCGGGCACTCCATAACTCAACATACACAAAAGAGGCATTTTTAAAACCCGGCGCCTTAATGCAGGTAGTCTCAAGAAGTGAAAAAACCCCGGATTTATTAATTGAAGACAATGTTGGTGACTGGCACGTCTTCGAGGCCAAGGGCGGCGGGACCTCTTATCGACCAAAAGCGGTCATGAAAGCAATGAAGCAACTGGATTCGATAATCGGAGTTGGGATGGGAGGTACATGCAACCCTCCAAAGTCAAGCGTCTGTTCGTTCGCTGAATTGGAAAAGGCAAAGAAGCTATCGTTCGATGTGGTTGACCCACCTATGGAAAATTCGAATGAACCACAAACATCAGAAGGCTCTCACCTTTATTTTTTACCGGAGGTTGCTGAGCTCAGGGCCGCAGTATTCAGCGCATACCTTCTTCAACAGCTTCCGATAAAAAAAACTTTTCAACAACAACCTCTTCGTAAGGTTCCATTACCTGGTGCTTACATTTTTGGAAGGCATGGAGTCTCCCAATCAACGGAAGAACAGCTTTTGATATTCACATCAATAAGGGAGACATTACGACACGCTGTACTCAACAACAGACTTGAAGTTTTCGAGAAATCTTCCTATTTTAGTGAACTTTTACATAATACATTACAGGAACTTCAATTACGTGTTAGCAATAGTATTTTGCAAAACGCTTTTGTTAACATAGTCCATGCGTACAAGCCTACGTTAGATAGTGATTCACCTGAATATCGACTACTTTTCATCATCGCTGAGGCATTTAGATTTAAAGAAAATTTGAACCACATCCACAAGCAACGCGAGGAAAACACCAAACTAGCTCGCACCTTATTCCCAAACGTTAGCGAGAGAATTTTCCCCTCCCTATCTGGAGCCATCTTCCTCCAGTTTGATGAAGACAACGAAAGCAATTAGTTAGCTGCCGCGGGGCTGATGTGATCGCTCATTTGACAGAGATCAGGCCATCAAATCGAGTCAAAGCGGACCTTTTCGCATAATCGGCAGTCGCATGAATTACCCTCCACACAAGCCCGCAACAGCGGGCTTCTTTGTTTTTGACCTTGCTTGAAGAAAACTTCACAGAAAATTTAACCATGGTTGACAAAAATAATTTAACCATGGTTAAATTCATCCATCGCAGCAGCGGCCGCAGCACACCCAGCCCCGCCTACGCAGGGCCAAAGCCACCAACGCTAGCGCGCAGTTGGCATCAAGGGAGTGCAGCAGAGGTTGCAGACGCGATGGGCGCCACGGTATCGACCGGGTCAGGCCCGGTCTTTCAAAAGTCGCCTGCCCATGTCGTTCGCTCCACCCATGCGGGGCGTCCCCGGGCACCATCGCATCAGCGGGCACGGCCGCTGCTCTGCGCGGCATCCCTGCCGTATCCAGCCGCCAAAGGGCGTACACGGTCAAAAGGGTGAGGCGAATGCGGCCAAGAGCAAGAACGGCAACGCCGGTTGGAATCCCGGCACCGCCCTCCCCGAGCGTATCGGGGCCAGACCAGAGCGCCTTGCACCAGGGCGCTGCGGTTTGAAAGAAACCTCTTGAAGCTTTCTGGCGCCAGTACATTACAGATTGCAACACAATACAAAAAGATCAACTCGGCCGTGAAAGTTAGAGGTTTATGGACATTTTTCAGCTCGTCATCCCTTTGCTTGGCGTCCTTCTTGGAGGGGTCATTTCCGGTTCTGGGAATTTATTGAAGGCACGTGCGGACAGAAAAAGAACGGTCGCAAGCGCCTTGGCTAATCTTCTTGAAGTCAGGCATCACATAGTTGGCGTTGGGATCGTTTTGACAGAAATCAAGAAAAGAGCACCTTGCTCTGCACAAGACCTTCAATTGATAGAAGCCCAGTTTCACAACTTCTTCCCTTTGGATGAGGAAGTTCACAATCGTTACAAGAAAGCGATTGACACCCTGGAGGGTATTGACCCTGTTCTAGCCTTTCAAATGAGGTCAAAGAATGAAATTCAGAAATATCTTGGGCAGCTTGACAAATTGCCCTTAGAAAATGGCATTGATCACGCGACATTTTCTCAAATGAGGAGTTTTCTAAAAGAGGCAATCATTCCCAGCCTGGATAGATCTGTCATCAAACTTGCAGGCGCTCACTCCTGCACAACAAAAAATGCAGTGAAAAAACTGATCGCCCAAGAAGACGAGAAGCGCAGCGAAATTGGGAAGCTATTCGACAACATGCAAGCGATGTCCTTGCCCAACTTATCTTCGTCGACATAAGCTGATTCACCTACTTTCTCTGTACCCCCAAGCCCGCCAGCAACCGCTGAGCGGGCTTTTCTTTTGCCCTCAACCGGAGAACCCATGCAAGCAGTTCGCCCCACCTTGCCCAGCGTGCCGATCACCAGCGCGGCATTTCAGTACAGCAACTCGGCCAGCACCAACATTGCCGACACCTTCGCCAAGGCCCGCGCACGCATGGCGGCCGAGCAGGCAGCTGCGGCCAGCAAGCCACGACGCCGCAGCCAGCATGGCCCGGCGCTGATGACCATCAACCGGGTGCGTGCAGGCACCGCCAACCACCTGAATTTGCCGCTTTTCGAGGAGCAGCCGTCATGCGCATCTTTGTTCTGAAATGCGGCTGCGTCTCCATCCATCACATCGCCCGCAGCGCAGCCGAAGCGTTTGACCACGGCTTTGCCGAGCTGGGCCACCTGGGCTTGGGGATCTCTTGCCGATGCATCCGATAGACACCGTGCTGCACGAGCTGCAGCACCGCGACCGCCAGCGCAGCCGCCTTCTACGCGCTATGGAAAGCAAAGCGGCTACCGCCAGCCCAGCAAAGCTATCGGCAGCAAACTACTTTCAAATGCAGATAGAGCAAGCGCAACGCGCTCACAAATTGAGAAACCATTACCCAAACAAAAGCCCGCAAGGTTCAAGACCCGGCGGGCTTTTTTCATTGCTCTGACAGGAGACATGCATGCGCCATACCGGAACGCTCTTTCTCAGCCGCACCCCGCCGCAGGCCAGCACGGCGCTGTGCGGTGCTTTTCAGCTGCAGTTGCTGCTGCTGGACCGCCTGGGCCCGCACCACACCGAGCCGTGGCGCACTACCTGGACGGGTGTGGCGGCGCAACGCTTTTGGCAAACACACCATGCAGCGCTGCTACCCGGCGCCGCCCTGGTGGTGGAGCTGGAGCGCGCCCGCATCCACACGCTGGCCTGCCGCCCGCCGCGTAGCGAGGTGCATGCCCGCGTCATTCACTGCGCACTGGTGCCTGCGCGCAGCCAGGAGCCTGCCAGTGCTTCAACGCGGCATGCGCACACGCAACACGCAACACGCAATGTGACCCACGCAATCGATCGAGCAACCCCCGAGCCCTGCCACTGAGCAGGGTTCTTCTTTTTCAGGAGGTATGACATGGACTCTTTTCTGACCGCCACCCAGCCGCCACCGGTCTTTCTGGCACCGGATCGCTTTGTCACCATCAAGATTTTTGCGGCCATTTCGGGCTTCACCGAGAAGGCGATTCGCCGAAAGATCGAGAGCGGTGTCTGGATCGAGCGGCGCGAGTACTTCAGGTCGCCCGACTCGCACATTTTTATCGACCGTGAAGGAGTCCAGAAATGGGTAATGCGCGGGGTGTAGAGATTCGCGAGAGCGGCATTCGGCTCTCGTTCGCCCACCGGGGAGAGCGCATTCGCCGCACTCTTCTGGTGGAGGGCAAGGCCATTGCGCCAACGCCTGCCAATATCAAATATGCCATCAGGCTGCTGGCTGAGATCAAGCTCAAGATCCGCGCGGGCAACTTTGTGATGCGCGAGTATTTTCCGGAAGGCGGCACGGTGGCTGCCGGCACGACCGTGGCCCACCAGCTGGATCATTGGTTGTCGGTGAAGGTGGCAGAGAATTCGACACTGGCTGGCTACCTCAGCGCGGTCAAGTTCTGGAAGCCTTTCATTGGCGAAAAGCAGGTCTCGGCCCTGAAGCACTCGGACATTCTGCGCGCCATCAAGACCCGGCCGGATCTGAGCGGCAAGACCGTCAACAACTATGTGTCGGCACTCCGGTCTGCAATGGACCTGGCCGTGCTCGACAAACTGCTCACCGAGAACCCTGTCGCGGCAGTCCCCAGCGCCAAGTGGCAAAGGGAGCCACCCGACCCGTTCGACCGCGAGGAAGTCGAGCAGATCATTGACTACGCGCGTGCCAACTTTGCGCCCACGGTCGCCAATCTGATTGCATTCCGATTCTTCTCAGGTCTGCGCACCAGCGAGATGGTGGCCCTGCGCTGGCACAGCATCGACTGGAGCAAAAAGCAGGTGCTGATCCACGAAGCGGTCGTCAAGGGCCTGCGCAAGCAGACCAAGACCAACAAGGCCCGCCTCGTGAGCCTGAACAGCCGGGCCCTGGATGCACTGGAAAGGCAGAAGGAACAGACCCCGAGGGCGCATGTCGGTAGCCTGGCCAGCGAAGTTATGAACCAGGCCGCGCCCAAGGATTCACAAACGATCTTCGCCGACCCGACGCATGGCGAGCCCTGGGCAGACGACAAGCGTTTTCGCAACCCCTTCTGGGTGCCGATGCTCAAGGCGCTGGGCATTCGGTACCGCCCGCCCAACCATATGCGCCACACCTATGCGACGATGCTGCTCATGGCAGGTGCCACGCCGGCCTATGCAGCCAAGCAGATGGGGCATTCGGTAGAGATGTTTTTGAACGTCTATTCCAAGTGGCTGGACGACGGTCAGGGGGATATAGAGCAGGCGAAGCTGGAGTCCTTCATAGGACAAAACTCCCCAGGAACTCCCCCGAAAAAACAAAGATCGTGATAAGTCTTTGTTTTAAAAAAGAAAAGCTGGAGCGGGCGATGGGAATCGAACCCACGTTATTTGCTTGGGAAGCAAGAGTCCTACCATTGAACGACGCCCGCGTCTGCGACGAAGCCGCGACTGCAGCTGTCTTTGACAGGCTCACAGTTCCAGGCTGCGAGCTGGAGCTATCGTACATCAAGGCTATGTAGCCTCGGTTCAAAATCAGAGCATTTTGGCAATTTTTTGCCTCGGAGTTTCCCCGAAAGCAGGGTTTTGAGGACAAGCCTTTCTTCCTCTTTGTTAGGGACACTCCGGTCACGACTGCCTAGCCTCAAATCACATGGGTAAAATTGTGCGGGATCAAAGAGCCTGCATTCAACTGCGGCTCCAAGCGTCGAGCAAAGTCCTGGTCCTGGAGCACGCAAGTCTCGCGATGACCAAGCAGGTTCCTCTCGTTTTTGCGCTTGACCAAGATCTTCAATAATTTCTGTAAATACTGACCAAGTACTGAACGCCCCTGCCGAATCATGCCGCTTTGCTTCTGCGATTTTTTCCTGCCCGCTGACCGCCGTGCCCTGTCTGAAGCACAGGCGGCTGGACGATGGAAGCCAGTCTGCGGAGTTACGGCATGACAGAGCAGCAGCTATACGACCTGGCTCCTGCACTGGAGCTGATGGCTTTCGGTCTGGTGCTGGCCCTGGGGCCCTTGTGCTGGGTCTGGTGGCGCAGTCGGGGCACCGGCCCCAGCAAACGTCTGCAGGCGCTATGCGTGCTGACATTGTTCCTGACCTTCGATCTGGTTCTATTCGGCGCCTTCACACGTCTGACAGACTCGGGCCTGGGCTGCCCTGACTGGCCTGGCTGCTATGGCACGGCCAGCCCTATCGCAGCTCATGCCCAGATCTCCGAGGCGCAAGCTGCCATGCCGACCGGCCCGGTCACCCATGGCAAGGCCTGGGTGGAAATGATTCACCGCTATCTGGCGACCACGGTCGGCGTGCTCATCATTGCCATGACAGTCATGAGCTGGAAGCAGGCACGTGCAGCCAGGCAAACGGGTCAACACACCTCTTTCAGAGGCGCTGCCAACCCCTGGTGGCCGACTCTGGCTCTGGTATGGGTCTGCATACAAGGCGCTTTTGGGGCGCTGACAGTCACCATGAAACTGTTTCCAGCCATCGTTACGCTGCACCTGCTGGGCGGTACCGGCTTGCTGGCATTGCTCGCCATTCCCGCATCGGGCCTGAGCCAGCAGCAAGCTGGCCGCTCTCCGGCCCTGATCGCCAGACGCTTGCGCATCGTGCTGTGGCTTTGCCTGGCGCTGCTCATCGTCCAGGTCAGCCTGGGCGGCTGGGTCAGCACCAATTACGCCGTGCTGGCCTGCACGACCTTCCCCGGCTGTCAGGGTAGCTGGTGGCCAGCCATGAATTTTGCCGAAGCGCTGCAGATCTGGCGCCCTCTGGGCATGCTCAAGGACGGCAGCCACATCAGCTTCGAAGCGCTGACCGCCATTCACTACACCCACCGTCTGGCGGCCTATGTGGTGGTTCTGGCACTGGCTGGTCTGTGGTGGGCATTGCGCCATGTTCCTGCATTGGCCAAGCAGCGCCAGCTGCTGGGATTTTTTGCGGTGCTGCAAGTTCTGACGGGTCTGTCCAACGTGGTGTTGGACTGGCCCCTGGTTGCGGCCGTGCTTCACACCGGTGGAGCCGCGGCCCTGGTAACGATTGTGGTCTGGAGTCTGGCCGTGACGCGCGCAAATGCCGTCGCCGCCCCCGGGCCCGAAATGGCGCGCCGCCCCGCCTGAGGCATAGCGTAAAAGAGTGATTGCATGAGTCAAAGTGAAGCCTTGTTGAATAACACCTCGCGAATCAGCCAGTTCTATGCACTGACCAAGCCGCGCGTGGTGCAGCTCATCGTGTTCTGCGCCCTGATCGGCATGGTGCTGGCCGTTCCTGGTTGGCCTACAGCCAATCAGTGGATACATATGGGCGTTGCCTGCGTCGGCATCTGGCTGGTAGCGGCCGCCGCTGCGGCCTTCAACTGCCTGGTGGAGCGTCATATCGATGCAAAGATGAAGCGCACATCCTGGCGCCCCACGGCGCGCGGTGAACTCTCGAGTCAGCAGGCACTGGCCTTCTCGGCCATTCTCTGCATGATTGGCGCCACGATTTTGCTGGTCTGGACCAATGCGCTGACGATGTGGCTGACGCTGGCTACCTTTGTCGGCTATGCGGTGATCTACACCGTGGTTCTCAAGCCCGCCACGCCACAGAACATCGTGATCGGCGGAGCCTCTGGCGCCATGCCGCCCGTGCTGGGCTGGGCCGCCATGACAGGCAATGTCGGCCCCGAGGCGCTGATTCTGTTCCTCATCATCTTCCTCTGGACTCCGCCCCACTTCTGGGCCCTGGCCCTGTACCGCGTGGAGGACTACCGCCAATCCGGCCTGCCCATGCTACCCGTGACCCATGGCAGCGAATACACGCGCCTGCAGATTCTGCTCTACACCGTTGTGCTGTTTGCGGCCGGTCTGCTGCCCTTCATGTACGGCATGAGCAGCTGGCTGTACCTGTTCGCGGCTGTCGTTCTTGGCGCTGGCTTCATCGCCTATGCGGTGGCTCTGTACCGCAATTACTCGGACGAGCTGTCGCGCCGCACCTTCCGTTTTTCACTGCTTCACCTGAGCCTGCTGTTTCTCGCCCTGCTCGTGGATCACTACCTGTTCATGGCCTGATCTTTCAAGCCCTGCCATTGCAAAAGCCCGGCTCGCCGGGCTTTTCTACGTCTGTCGGAAAGTGATCTTCCCGTGCTTTCCGAATCTACGCTTGAGTGCGGATTCAATGGATCTTGTGCAGCCCTGCCAAACCCTGGGCTCCGTGACCAGAGCGCAACGTACCGTCGATAGCTCAACGGCTGCTTAGCTGGACACACATTCTGGTCACCCCGATCACAAAAAGGCCAGCCCGACTACAGGGCTGGCCTCGAGCCTGCATCCGGCAGACCTGATCAAGCGTCCATTTACAGACCCTTGAGCAGCTTGCCGTTCACTTCCTTGCCATACATGGAGTATTTGCCATGGTGCTTTTCGGCCGTGGCCTGCAAATTGCCGTTGAAGCGCGGGTCCTGGCCACGCTCCTGGCTGTTGATGAAGGTCGCCACATCCCAGGCTTCCTGATCACTCAGCGTTGCATTGCCGTAGGGCATGTTGTTCTTGATGAAGTTGGCCGCCTTGTCGATGTCATGCATGCCGGCGCCCCAGTTATAGGAGTCCTTGCCCCACAGCGGCGGGAACACGGCCACGTCGCCGACAAACTGTCCTTTGCCGTCTGCAGCGTGACATAGCGCGCACTTGGCTTCATAAACCTTGGCACCGGCTTCATAGGTGGGAGTCTCTTCAGGCTTACCCGCCTTCTTGAAACCTGCACCGGGCAGCTTCTCGCCCGTGGGGGCCTTCTGTGCCATCCAGTAGGCATAGGACTCCAACGCCACCAGAATGTCATGACCGTCGTCCGGTGCCTTGCCGTTCATGGAGTACATGAAGCAGCCGCGCACGCGCTCGGCAAAAGTGTCCACATGGTCGGTCTTCTTGCGATAGGCCGGGTACATGGGGTAGGCCCCCCACATGGGGGCTGCGCCCTTCAAGCGACCAGCATCGAGGTGGCAATTGGTGCAGCTCAGCGGATTGCCCGAAAAGCCCACGGCATTGACCGGCGTGCGTGTGAAGATCGCTTCGCCACGACGCACCCACTCGCCCATGGGGCCTTCCGGGTAGTCGCTGACGCCGGGAGGTGTGAATTCGCCGGGCTTGGCAGCCATTGTCACGGCCTTGGCTTCCGCAGCAGGCGCTGCCACCTTGGCTGGTTCTTCGGCCTTCTTGGGACTGCTGATGCTCATGCCATACCAGAGCGCGCCGCCCAGACCTGCGAACAGGCAGGCCACCACGGCGTATTCAGCGAGATTGGAGCTTTTGGAAGCAGTTTGTTGTTTGTCCGACATTGTCAACTCCCGAACTCTTAAGGCTTGGCGGTTGCTGCTGCAGCAGCGGGGTTGTGCAGGCGCTGGTAGTACGCTGCAACGGCCTTGACGTCATCGGCCGTGAGCTTCTTGGCCACAGCCCCCATCAGACCCAGAGGGCCTGCTTCGCGCTGCCCCTTGTTCCAGGCATCTATCTGACTTTGCATATAGTCGGCTGTCAGATGGCCGATGGCCGGAAAGTCCTTGCCCACCCCTACTCCGCCTGGGCCATGGCACTGCGCACAGGCAGGAATGCCGTCGGCCCAGCGGCCGCGCTCGACCAGCCAGGCACCGCCATCGTCGCTCTTGCCGGGCAATGCACCGCGCACGCTCTTGATGGGCAGTTGCAGGCTGGCGTAATAGGCAGCCACATCGGCGCGCTCCTGCTCGCTCAAGGCCTTGGCCATGGGAGCCATGACAGGGGACTGACGAGCACCAGCCGCCAGCTGGTTCAGCTGACGCTCAAGGTAACCGGCGTGCTGGCCCGCCAGTGCGGGGAAGCCAGGCTGGCCCTCGCCCTTGGCACCATGGCAGGTGACGCAGGCAGCCGCACCGCCGGCCGAGCCGGACTGAGCGATCTTTGCGCCGGAAGCGACATTGCCGTTCAATGCAGCCTTGGCGGCAGCAGGTTCTTGCGCCCAGGCGCTGGTCGCCATCAGCATGGAAATGCCGACAGCCACCCACGACCGGGGCAGAGTCTTTGTGTTCAAGCGATTCATCTTGGGAATGGAGGTTTAGGCGGCTCAGATCTGCCGCACATCAGGCGTGTGCTGAACGCCGACGTCTGACCTGGAATGTCACGAGCCAAAGCAGCCCAATGACAGCAAGCACATTGCCCAAAGATACTTATAGAAGATTAAGAGCCAATTAATGCTGCAAACAATTGGCCCCTAAGCTGACTAATCGGGCGGCGCAGCACAGGACTTCACCGGCAGGCATAAACGCACCACCAGTCCTGTCGTCGCTTCTGGAGCCAGGCCGTTGTGCACCTGTTCGAATGCATAGCCCTTATGCTGCTGCCACTTGGCCAAGGGCAGTAGCTCCAGCTCACCGTCGCTGCACTGTGCAATGCGCTGCACAATCGCCAATCCCAGGCCGCTGCCATGAGCCTGATGCTGCTTGCGCCAGAAGCGCTGGGTCGCCACAGCACAGTCCTCGCTGCTCAGCCCTGGCCCATGGTCGACCACCGTGAACTCCACATAACCGGCAGGATTGACAGGCATCGCCTGAGGCTTGTCGCAGCCGACCTGCGCCAGCTGCGCAATATGGCGCAAGCCGAGCAGCACAGCAGAGTCGCCCGACTCGCCACCTGCCTGCTGCCCATAGCGCAAGGCGTTTTCCATCAGATTGCGCAACGCAGACACCAGCAGGGGCTGAGGTACGGCCACATGCAAGTCCTGCAGCCTGACGTCATTCAGGGCTTGCTGAGGCAACCAGCGCAGGCGCAGCGAGCCCGAAGGAATGGCCGTGGCAGCCAATCCCCAGGCCTTTTCCAGAGCCTCCCAGGCACAGGCGGGTTCGCTACCGCAGGCCATGGCACGAGAGCCTCCTGCATCTTCGCTCACCGGCTGACAATCCAGCCTGGCCAAGAGCAGCAATTGCTCCAGCGTGTGCTGCAAATGCTCCACGCCCTCCCCCGCCTGCTCCAGCGCCTGCCGGGTCATCTTCCACTGCGCAGTCTCCGAAATCGGCCTGGGCGCAGCATCCGCTTTTCCGGCACCGAGCTGATCCCTCAAAGCCACCATCTGAGACCCCGCATTGGCCACCGCCATCTGCGCCACCTGCACATGCGTTTTGACGGCAGTCAGCGGAGTGCGCAGCTCATGGGCGGCATCGTCGCTCCAGCGACGCTCGCGCTCAATGGCTCTGTGCACGCGCTGCAGCAGGTGATTGATGGTCTGCACCAATGGTGCCAGCTCCTTGACCTGCCTGCCTTGCGCCACGGGCGAATCATCCCCGGGCGGACGCTCGCTCAACTCCTGGCGCAGCGACTCAAGGGGACGCAGGCCGCGCGTCACTCCCCACCACATCAACACCATGCTGGCCAGCAGCGCCAGCACAAAGGGCAGGATGATGGTGTAGGCGAAACCATGGATCAGTCCCTCACGCACATCGATACGGTCGGCCGTGGCAATGCGCACACCATGCTCCTCAAGCACATAGGTACGCCAGGGCTTGCCGCCTTTGGTGATGCTCGAGAAGCCCAGCGGCAGCGGCCCCTGGAAGCTGGGCGCACCCGCAGTGCGAGCCAGTACCTGAGAATCGGTAGGCTCGGTCGCCCGCTCGGGAACCGTATCTGCTGAATCCCCGGCGCGGCCGGTCTTTGCAGTTTTGGTGCGCGGTGCATCCAGCGGAGATGCCGGAATCAGTGCCGGTCGAGCCGCCTTGCCGCTCGCCTCGTCCAACACAGCACTTGCATCCGGATCCATAGCATCATGCGTAGGCGCGGTATGCACTTCGCTGCGAATCATGCTGACCTCGCAAGCCACACCATCACGCGCCACCACATTGAGCATGGGCCCCCAGTCCTCGGGACTGGTGTTGTGCGGCTTGAACTGGTGGACAATGCCCGCCACCATGCGGGCCGATGCAATCAGTCGGTCGTCGAGCACGGAACGCAGCTCATGCCTCATGTCGGCAAACATCCAGGCGGCCACACCGCCCCACAACGTGCACAGCGCCAGACACAGCCAGACCAGCAAACGGACCCGCAGACTGCGCATCAGCAACGGCCTCCCTGCACGCGCCCTAATCTGAAACCCACACCACGCACGGTCTCCACCATATCCGAGCCCAGCTTGCGACGCAGATGGTGCACATGTACATTGACCGCGTTGCTCTCCACATCAAGGCTGTAGCCATAGAGGCTGTCGCGCAGTTGCTCCAGGCTCAGCACTCGCCCCGGCGACTGCAGCAGCGCGCGCAGCAACGCCCATTCACGACGCGACAGGTCCACGATGCTGCCCTCCCGTATGGCCTGGCCGGCGGCCAGATCCACTTTGACATCGCCCAGCACAATCCAGTCCACGGTACGTCCCGCCGCCCGTCGCAGCAGCGCATGCAGTCGCGCCGCCAGCTCGTGCAGATCGAAGGGCTTGACCAGATAGTCGTCAGCCCCGGTCTGCAAGCCTTCAATGCGCTGGTCCACTGCATCACGTGCGGTCAGCACCAGCACCGGCAGCTCCAGCCCCTGACGGCGCCACCGCGCCAGCAGATGCAGACCGTCCTCATCGGGCAGACCCAGATCCAGCACACATACATCGAAATGGGAGGATTTGAGCGCCGCATCAGCCTGGCTGGCACAACCCACCACGTCCACGCCAAAGCCCTGTAGCTGCAGGCCCGCCTTCACCCCGCTGGCGACCAAAGCGCTATCTTCCACTAACAGCACATGCATTTTTTCACTGCGCAACCGCCACCCGCACCATCACATCCGGAGATGTGAGTACCCGTTACGCGCCTTGTTTATCCGAATCGGCCGAGCATCGCAGATTTATCTTTTCGCAGCGTTAACCGCTGCTTAATCCCTTGCACCCAAGATGCAGGGCTGCCTCATCCAAGACATTCAGCCGCCACCATTCATGTCTCTTCGCTCTGCCGCAGCCCTCGTTGTGCTTTCAGTCCTGCTGACGGGGATGACTGCCGGGGCACAGCCGCTGACCCTACCCAGCCTGAATGCCGACGAGCCCGCTGCGCAACCCGAAGTCCTGAGTGCGGAACAGGCGTTCGAGCTGGTACGCCCCGAGCAAAGCGCCATCAAAACAGAGGCTGATGGCCGCCGCCTGCTGGAGCTGCATTGGAACATTGCCCCTGGCCACTATCTCTACCGCGACCAGTTGCGCCTGCTCAATGCTCAGGGGCAGCCGATACCGCTGCAGATTCCTGAAGGTCGGACCCTGAGCGATGCCTTTTTTGGCCGTGTGCAGGTCTTTCATCAGGAGTTGCGCATTGAGGCTGCGCTGCCTGAACGGTCGGAGCAATGGCCACTGGAGTTGCAATGGCAGGGCTGTGCCGAGATAGGCATCTGCTACCCGGTACAGCAGCAGAGCATCAGCGCCGCTCAAACAGGCGCAGACAGGAATGTGGATGCCCCGACTCCAGCCCTGAGCGAAGACAATACGCAAGCAGCTCAACCCGGTTTGTTGCAGGCACTGGCCTTGCCCCCCAGCGTGCGGATAGGCCCTCTCGCTCTGCCCACCATGGCTCTTGCCGCTTTTCTGGCGTTGCTTGCCAGCCAGTGGTGGGCGCGGCTCAAGCAGCGGCAAAGCGATCAGCCTGTAGAGGCTCTGCTACTTCACGCCACGCTTGCTGGACTGGTGGCAGCGCGCGCAGCCTACGTCGTGCAATGGTGGCCCGAGTACTGGGCGCCAGTGAGCGCATCCCCCGCCAACGCGCTGCAGATTCTGGATATTCGCGACGGCGGCTGGAACCTCTGGGCCGGACTGCTGGTGGCGGCTTTCTGGGCAGCCTGGAGCTGCCGCAGCCATGTGACCTTGAAACGTGGCGTACTGCAGTCCCTGGGTGTGGGCGCCTTCATTCTGATGGCAGCCTACGCACTGCGAAATTGGGTTGAGCCTCCTACATCCTCACTCCCCTCTTTGACGCTGGTCAACGCTGCCGCTCAGCCCACGGATCTGCGCAGCTACGGCGGTCAACCGCTGGTCATCAATCTCTGGGCCAGTTGGTGCCCGCCCTGCAAGCGCGAGATGCCGGTATTGGCCCAAGCGCAAAAAGACCATCCAGGCGTGCGCTTCATCTGGATCAACCAGGGTGAAGACGCCGCTGCAGTCCTGCGCTATCTGCAGTCCATGCCTCTACCCCCGGCTCAGGTGCTCCTGGACCCCGAGCAGCTTGCCGGTCAGCACTGGCAGCAACGCTCCCTGCCATCCACCTATTTCTATGACGCGAACGGACGCCTGCGCTCCACCCGTACGGGGGAACTCTCCCGCGCCAGCCTGAGCGAGCAGTTGCGCATCATTGCGCCTCCAACGCAGGCCCCATGACTCAAAATGGACAAAGGTTTATCGTGCCACGTTTACAGCCCCTGTCACGCCAATTGGCGGCTCTGACGCTCCCCATCTTCGCTGCAGCCGCAGCCACCGTGGTGGCCGTAGCCTATACCCGCGACGTGATTGCCGCCAGCAGTGCGGCAAACAGCGAACTGCCCTCAGCACAGTTTCTCGCCGAGCAAGGCCTGCAGATCGTGGGCCCCATGCAGAGCTCCGGCGGCCTCAAGGCCTGGGCCGCCTACCGCGACCAGCAGCCCATCCCCATCTATCGCATGCCTGACGGCAAGCACTGGGTGATCGGCACCGTCATTGATGCCCAGGGCAAGGATGTCAACGCCAAAGCCTTGCACAATGCCGTGCAAAAGCCCATGGGTCAGGGGTTCTGGACCGATCTGGAGCGTACACACTGGATTGGCGACGGCAGGCCCGATGCCGCCCGCATCGCCTATGTGTTCACCGACCCCAACTGCCCCTATTGCAACCAGCTCTGGCGCGATGCCAGGCCACTGGTGCAAGCTGGCCAGTTGCAGTTACGCCATATTCTGGTGGGCATGCTGCGCCCCAGCAGCGAAGGCAAGGCCGCCGCCATTCTGGCCTCCAAGGCACCCGAGCAAGCTCTTGCCAGCCACGCCATGGCCTATGCCGACGCTCATGGCAAGAATCCCGATGCCCTGGGTATTGCACCGCTGCAGCGCATCCCCCTGTCGGCCCGCGATGCACTGGCCAGCAACGCCGCGCTGATGAGCAGTGCAGGCCTAGGGGCCACACCCGCGACGATCTGGAAGAATGCCCAGGGACTGGTGCAGATCCGCACCGGCATGCCGCCCGGGCTGCTGGACGAGTTGATGGACAAAGCTCCCGCCAAGTCGCCAGCACGTTAGGATTCAAACCGTCGTACAGCCCTTACACAGAATCTGCAAGCAGCTATCATTGCAATAGCAAATCTGCCCAAATACCATGAGCCGACCTGACTGGAACACCCTGCTGCCCACTCTGCACCCCGACACCCGCATCGTGCTGCATGCCCCCAGCACGCAAGCGCTGCTCCGCGCACGCGGCAACTTCAAGAACCTGAAAACTGCCAACCCCGAGCTGGAGGTCTGGATTGTCGTCAACGCCCAGGCCGTGCAAGTCGTGCTGGATCAGCCCGACGACATGGGGCCGGCTCTGGCACATGTGCTGCTGTGCCCCAACACGCTCAGGAACGCCGGCATCAGCGCACCGGACAATATTCAGGTACTGCCCATGGGCGCCGTCGAAGCCATCGCCCGCATGCAGCAGGATGGCTGGACCTATATACGCAGCTGAGCAGGCTGCATCCTCGGCACTCCAGAGCCCGCGCGCCCCAGGCTAAAGACCCCAGTCCTTGAGCGCAGGCAACGCCAGCTGGGTTGCTGCATAGCCCTCATCGATGGATTCGCGCCCACGGTAGAAGTCCATCAGCCCGACATGCGAGAGGCGCGGAGCAATCAGCACCTCGGCCGGGTCACCCGCCATGCGGCTGCGGGTGATGCGCATCTGCATGATGTTGACACTGGCCATGACCACATTGACCAGCGAGGGTACAGGCACAGAAGCATCGTCCTCGGCATCCCCCTCCCCCTTGCGGCCCCTGCGCATGACGGACGAGGACAATGTCTTCACGCTGGTCATGCTGCGCTTCCAGGCACCCGTCCAACCGAGCGGCGAGCCATTCGCCGCCAGAGCTTCGGGAATCTGACCCAGAGGTACCGGGGGCTCCTCCTCTTCCAGATGCAGTTGCGAGACCCTGAGCTCGCGGGCATGCAGATTGAGCTCGCTCTCGCTCATGTCCACGGGCTTCATATGCCTGCGCATGATGTCGGCATTCAAATCGACGGCGATGACGATGTCAGCACCCATGGCGCGCGCCAGCGACACCGGCACCGGGTTGACCAGACCGCCATCGACCAGCAGCCGCCCTTCCCGCATCACCGGAGTGAACAGGCCGGGCAAGGCGATGGACGCGCGCACGGCCTCGGCAATCGAGCCCTTGCGCAGCCAGACCTCGGCACCAGTCTGCAGATCGGTGGCAACGCAGCCGAACGGCGTTCCCAGTTGCTCCACGGTTTCCTGGACGAAATTCTCGCGCCAGAATTCGATGATCTTCTCGCCCTTGAGCAATCCGCCGCCCAGATTGAAATCCATGAAGCCGAAGACCTTGCGCTTACCCAGGCCCAGTACCCAACTCTCGAAGGCATCCATTTCGCCAGCCGCATAGGTTGCACCGACCAATGAGCCAATGGAGGTGCCGCAGATGATGTCGGGTCTGACACCTGCCTCGCGCAGCGCGCGCAGCACGCCAAAATGCGCCCAGCCTCTTGCGGAGCCGCTGCCCAGGGCCAGGCCCACAACGGGTTTGCGTCGCAATTTGTTCATGTCGCCCTCCTTGCTGCTTCTACAGTCGACTCAACCGGGCTGCTCGCCCCTTAGCAGTGCCAGCATGCCAGCCTCGTCCAGCACGGGCACGCCCAGCTCCTCGGCCTTGGCCAGCTTGCTGCCCGCCTCCGCCCCTGCGACCACATAGCTGGTCTTTTTGCTGACCGAACCCGAGACCTTGGCACCCGCCGCCTCCAGCATATCCTTGGCGGCGTCGCGGCCCAGCGTGGGCAAGGTGCCGGTCAGCACCACGGTCATGCCGGCCAGAATCTGAGACGCCTTCTCGGCCGGCTCGCCTTCGTCCCAGTGCACACCGCAGGCGCGCAGTTGCTCCACCACCTCGCGGTTATGGGGTTGGGCAAAAAAGGTGTGAATGCTGTCGGCCACCACCGGCCCGACATCCTTGACCTGCAGCAACTCCTCCACGCTGGCGTCCATGATGGCGTCGAGCTTGCCGAAATGCTTGGCCAGATCCCTGGCCGTGGACTCACCTACATTGCGAATGCCCAGACCAAACAGAAAGCGCTGCAGCGTGGTGCTCTTGGATTTCTCCAGGGCCGCCAGCACGTTCTGAGCCGATTTCTCGGCCATGCGATCCAGCGCTGCCAGCGAGCTCAAGCCCAGCCTGTAAAGGTCAGGCAGCACTCGCACCACCTGGGCATCCACGAGCTGATCGACCAACTTGTCGCCCAGACCTTCGATGTCCATGGCACGGCGGTGAGCAAAGTGCAGGATTGCTTCCTTGCGCTGCGCGCCACAGAACAGGCCGCCCGTGCAGCGGTGATTGGCCTCGCCTTTTTCACGCACCACCTCGCTGCCGCAGATGGGACAGCTCTTGGGCATGCGGAAGTTGGGCACATAAGCAGGCCGCTCGCCCGGCACCCGCCCCACCACCTCGGGAATCACATCGCCCGCACGGCGCACGATGACCTGATCGCCCACGCGCACGCCCTTCTTGCGGATGTCGAACAAATTGGACAGCGTGGCATTGGTCACCACCACACCGCCCACCTGCACAGGAGCCAGGCGCGCCACGGGCGTCAGCTTGCCCGTGCGTCCCACCTGCACATCGATGGCTTCCATCAACGTAGGCATCTCCTGCGCTGGATATTTGTGTGCCACGGCCCAGCGCGGCTCGCGCGACTTGAAGCCCAGCTGACGCTGCAGGGCCAGGCTGTTGACCTTGTAGACCACGCCGTCGATTTCATAGGGCAGATTGGCGCGCTCGGCACCGATGCGTTCGTGAAATGCAACCAGTTCAGAAGCACCCCGCGCAATACTGACTTGCGGTGCAACCGGAAAGCCCCAGGATTTCAGTGTCTGCAGCATGGCGTAATGCGTGCCGAAGTCCGGCCCGCCCTGCTGCGGTGGCGTGATCTCGCCCAGACCATAGGCGAAGAACGACAGCGGGCGCTGAGCCGCGATACTCGAGTCGAGCTGACGGACCGATCCGGCAGCCGCATTGCGCGGATTGGCAAAGGTCTTGGCACCTGCGGCCTGCTGACGCGCATTGAGCCTGTCCAGATCGGCCTTGGCCATATGCACTTCGCCGCGCACCTCCACCACGGGCGGCACATCGCGGCCTGCGGACAGGGACAGTGGAATCTGGCGAATGGTACGGATATTGTGCGTGACGTCTTCCCCCACCTCACCATCTCCGCGTGTGGTGGCTTGCACCAGGCGGCCGTTTTCATAACGCAGATTCATGGCCAGGCCATCGAACTTGGGCTCGGCCACATATTCGATGGCAGCAGCGGATTCATCCAGCCCCAGTTCCTTGCGCACACGCTGGTCGAAGGCAATCGCACCCGTGGCCTCGTTATCGGTCTCTGTCTGGATGCTCAGCATGGGCACGGCATGGCGAACCGGAGTCAAACCGTCCAGCACAGCACCAACCACACGCTGCGTGGGAGAGTCCGGCGTAACGAGTGCGGGGTAAGCCCCTTCCAGTGCTTCCAGTTGCTGATAGACGCGGTCATATTCCCCGTCGGGCACCGTGGGCGCATCAAGCACGTAGTACTCATGTGCCCATTGATGGAGTTGGGCACGCAATGCCGCAGCCTTGCTCATCACGCTTTCAGGCACCCCTGCATTGATGGCTGCCGACGGCTTCTGGCCCTGGGGTTCAGCGGAAAAAAGGTCTAAATTCTCGGTCATGCTCTGCCCGCTGGAAATTCACGGTCTGGGATAAAAAAGGCCAACATCGTTGGCCCTGTTTGTTTTAGCTGAAAAGCCTTCTGGCGAGAAGTGATCCTGCCGACAGCTCTGCACTGTCGAGCTTGTCGTAGAGCAGCTCCAGGTCATGCTGAATCGGGTCCAGCGCCGAGACCGGCAGCAGATAGCCATTCTGGTCGCAGAGCACTCCGTCCATGGTCTGGCACAGCTGCTCCGCCACCTGGCGCAGGCGCGCAAACGGCTGCTGCCCTCTCGGCACCTGGGCCACATCCAGGCTGAGCAGGAATTCGCGCACGACGGACTGATCCAGATCGTCGCCCATGGCGGCCTGAGGGTCGTAGTTCAGCACCAGCACCGGCGGCAGGCCCTGGATGGGAGAGGCAAGCACCATGCGGCCCGGCATGGGCGTGATGACAAAGCCCAGGCGCTGCGCATTCTGCTGCACATAACCGGCACTCCAGGATGCCTGACGCGCACGCAGCATAAAGCTCAGCTGCGCATCGTGCTCGCTGGCGAACTGATCGAGCTCGCGTGCCCGCGAGACCTCATTGAGCATATTGGGCACGTCGACCATGGCGCCCAGCGCATCGGCGAAGCGCTGCACCTTGGTGACGAACTCCGAAAACTCGATCTCGTTGAGTGCACCGGTACGGTTGGCCAGTTGAACACCGGCCTGAAAGCCCAGATAGCGCTGGCCGGTCTGCAACGGCTCCCACTGCTTGCTGTCCTGGTTCATGCCTTCAATGGCAAAGGGCTTGTTGCCGGCACGGCGGGTGCTGGGCTGGGCCTGCAAGGCCACTTCACCAGGAACAATCTGGGCCACGGTAATCGGAGCGATCGCATCGATCAGCGCATCCAGATGGCCGCGCCGCTCCACTGACGAGGCGGGAGGAATCGAAGCAGCCAGAGGAGCGTCCGTCAGCACGGGCTCCACTGCTTGCGCGGCCTGCTCGGTCACGGCAGCAATGGCTGGCTCCGTGCGCTGAGCAGTCACCTCTTGCACAGCATGCGCAGCCTCAGTCTCCTCGGCTTTGTGCTGGGCGGCAGCCAGGGCTTCCTGGCGCTGCGCTTCCTCATGGGCTTCGCGTGCTACCAGGCGGGCCAGCTCGGCATCGGCTTCGGCAAAGCGACCTGCGGATTCGGGCATCTGCAGGGGCTCGGTACCGGGAATGGCCTTGCCGAAGTCCCCGAGCACGGGCTCATGCTGGTATTTGGTCAGGTCCGCACCATGACCGACGGTGTTCATTCCGGGCTCGAGACGCTGAGGATCTGCGCTTTCCTCCTCAGGCTCGGCCCGCTTGGGCGCATTGCGGCGCGCAGTCCAGGAGTTGTAGGCAACGATCAGCGCCAACAGCACCACTCCCATGACGGCCAGACTGATTTGCAAGTTACTCATGTGAGAAAACGGTTCTTCAATAGGGGATGACCGGGCTCAGGATAGCTCAGCCATGGAGAGGGCGGACTCCATGTCCACCGCAACAATTCGTGAAACGCCCTGCTCCTGCATGGTCACACCAATCAGCTGTTCGGCCATCTCCATGGCAATCTTGTTGTGACTGATGAACAGGAACTGGGTTCCCTTGCTCATGCTGTAAACCAGCTTGGCATAACGTTCGGTATTGGCATCGTCCAGCGGCGCATCCACCTCGTCCAGCAGACAGAATGGCGCTGGGTTGAGCTGGAAGATGGCAAACACCAGCGCAATCGCGGTCAGCGCCTTTTCGCCGCCCGAGAGCAGGTGAATGGTCTGGTTCTTCTTGCCGGGCGGCTGGGCAATCACCTGCACGCCGGCATCAAGGATTTCGTCGCCAGTGATCACCAGCTTGGCCTGACCGCCACCGAACAGCTCGGGGAACATGCGGCCGAAGTGACGATTGACGATATCGAAGGTGCCGGTCAGCAGATCCCGCGTTTCGGCATCGATCTTGCGGATCGCCTCTTCCAGGGTATTCATGGCCTTGGTCAGATCATCCATCTGCGCATCGAGGAAGGTCTTTCGCTCACGCGCCAGGGTCAATTCATCCAGCGCGGCCAGATTCACGGCCCCCAAGGCCTGGATTTCGCGGTGCAGACGGTCGATTTCACCTTGCAGGCCGTGCATGCGCACATTGCCTTCGGCGATCGACTGAGCCACCGCCGCCAGATCAGCCTCGGCTTCGGTCAGCAGGTTGCTGTACTGCTCCAGACCCAGACGCGCGGCCTGCTCCTTGAGCTGAAATTCTGTGATGCGCTGACGCAGCGGGTCCAGTGCCTTTTCCAGGCTCTGGCGGCGCTCGTCGCTGGCACGCAGCTTGTTGGTCAGATCCTCATATTCGCTGCGGCGTTCGGCAACCTCTTTTTCGCGCTGCATCTTCAGATCCAGTGCATCCTGCAGACCACCCTGCGCCGCGGCATCAGACAGTCTTGCCAGTTCGTCCTGAGCGCGCTGCTGCTCCTCGGCCAGGGACTTGGCCTGCTGGCTGGCGGTTTCGATGGTGCGCGACAACTCGGCGCGACGCGCGTGCAGAGTGCGCTGCGAGAAGGTTGCCTCCTGGGCCTGACGCTCCAGGCTGCGCAACTGCTCGCGCGATTCGTTCAGGCGGCGCTCGGCCTCCAGCACGCGATCTCCCAGCTGGGCATGACGCTCCTGGCTGTCGGCCAGTTGCATGTCCAGCTCTTCAAAGCGTGCCTCGGCGGCGACCTTGCGCTCTTCGATATCGGAGAGCTGGGTTTCGACTTCGGACAGATCCGCCGAAATTTGCGCGTTGCGTGCCCGCGCCTGCTCGGCCAGCTGAGACAGGCGCAAGGTCTCGACCTGCAGCTCATGGGAGCGACTTTGCGACTCGCTGGCTTCGCGACGTGCAGACACCAGCCGCTGCGAGGCATCTGCATAAGCGCTTTCGGCGCGCACCAAAGCCGAACGCGATTCATCAGCGATCAGCGCCTGGGCGCGGACTTCCTTTTCCAGGTGCTCGATTTCCTGCGCCCGCGCCAGCAACCCAGATTGTTCGGAGTCCTGCGCATAAAAAGTCACGCTGTGGGCCGCCACCGCATGGCCGGTGGGCACATAAATGGTCTCGCCGGCCTGCAGATCGGCACGCTTGGCCAGGGCCTCGTCGAGCGTGGGCGCGGTATAGCAGCCCGTCAGCCAGTCCACCAGCACGGCGCGCAGGCCGGCGTCATTGATCTTGAGCAGATCGCTGAGACGCGCAAAGCGCGCAGCTGACGGGGCACCGGCTGCCTGAGCCTGGCTGAAGAAGGCCAGCCGGGCCGGCGGAGCGTCCAGCCCCCCCGAGCCCAGAAAACCGCGCACCATGTCGAGGCGCCCGACTTCCAGTGCCCCCAGACGTTCGCGCAGTGCGGCTTCCAGCGCATTTTCCCAGCCCGACTCGATGGCTATGCGGCTCCACAGACCTTGCATGCCGTCCAACCCATGCTTGGCCAGCCAGGGCTGAAGCTTGCCATCGGTCTTGACCTTTTCCTGCAAGGCCTTGAGCGCATCCAGCCGCGCAGACAGATCGGCGTGACGACTGTTTTCGGCATTCACGGCCTGCTGGCGTGCGCGCCTATCCTCGTCGAGTTGCGGCACGCTGTCCTGCAACTCATTGAGGACGGCATCGGCCATCTCGGCCAGCTCCTGCGCCTCGGCCAGTTGTGCCTGCAAATTGTTCAGGCGCGCTTCGTCCGGCGTTTCCAGTGCATTGCGGTCGGCACGCAAACGTTCATAACGGGTTTCAAACTGGCGACGCTGCTCATCGAGGCTGCGCTGCTCGGCGGCCAGCACCTGAATCTGCTGCTGCACCTGCACCACCGAGTTGCGCTGGTCTGCATCGGCTTTCTGCGCCTTATGCAGAGAATCTTCCAGATCGGGCAGGCGGGTGCTTTGCTCCTCGAGCTGGGCAGCCAGCATCTCGGCCTGCTCTTCGGCATCCATGCCCGCACCTTCGATGTTCTCGATCTCGCCCTGGGCCTCTTCGCTGCGGCTGCTCCACAGCAGCAGTTGCTCGGCCAGTTGCTGCAGACGCAGTTGTACACGCTGGCGGCCTTCGACCACATAGCGGATTTCAGCCTCCAGCTTGCCGACCTCGGCCGTGGCTTCGTAGAGCTTGCTCTGCGCCTGATTGACCTGATCGCTGGCGTCGTAGTGCGACTGACGCAGGGTCTCGAGTCCGCTCTCGTTGTTGCGGATATCGGCCATGCGCTCTTCGAGCTCGTTGACGACCTTGAGGCCTTCGATGCGCACGCGGTCCTGCTCGGCCTCGGCATCGGCCCGCTTCATGAACCACAGTTGATGCTGCTTGAGCGTGACCTGGGCGTTCAGGCCGTTGTACTTGGCCGCAACTTCGGCCTGCTTTTCCAGCTTGTCCAGATTGGCATTGAGCTCGCGCAGAATGTCTTCCACACGGGTGAGGTTCTCGGTCGTGGCCGAGAGGCGGTTTTCCGTCTCACGACGACGCTCCTTGTACTTGGAAACCCCGGCCGCTTCTTCGAGGAACAGGCGCAGCTCTTCGGGGCGCGACTCGATAATGCGGCTGATCGTGCCCTGGCCGATGATGGCGTAGGCACGCGGTCCCAGACCCGTGCCCAGAAACACGTCCTGAACGTCGCGACGACGCACGGGCTGGTTGTTGATGAAGTAGCTGCTGTTGCCCTCGCGCGTGAGCACGCGCTTGACGGCGATCTCTCCAAACTGCCCCCACTGACCGCCCGCACGGTGGTCGCTGTTGTCGAAGGTCAGCTCCACACTGGCACGGCTGGACGGCTTGCGATGCGTGGTGCCATTGAAGATCACGTCCTGCATGGACTCGCCACGCAACTCGCTGGCCTTGCTCTCCCCCAGCACCCAGCGCACCGCATCCATGATGTTGGACTTGCCACAGCCGTTGGGCCCCACCACGCCGACCATCTGCCCCGGCAGAATGAAATTGGTGGGCTCGGCAAAGGATTTGAAGCCGGAGAGCTTGATGGAATTCAGGCGCACGGTGTCGGTGTCGGTCTAGAGGCTGGCCAGCAAAGGCTTGTGATTGGGAAAGGAAAACGGCAAAAGCGGTTGCACAAACGCAAAACTTGAAAAAGCCCTGTTCTTGCTAGCAACCGTCAACAGACGGGAATCATAACGCGGCCTGCCCCCTCGCCAGCCAAGATTGCTGCATACACGCAAACCATAGCTGCCTGCGCAGGATCGGTAAGGGATTGGGCAGATTTTGATCGAATAAGAGAGCCGCGGGCGCCTCAGGTGCGAGGCTGAAAAGCAATCAGGCCCGCCCCCACCAGACAGACGGCCACCCCTGCCATATCCCAGGCGCTGGGTTTGATGCCATCCACCAGCCACAGCCACAGAAGCGCCACGCTGATGTAGATGCCGCCGTAGGCCGCGTAGATACGACCAGAGGCCGAGGGATGCAAAGTCAGCAGCCAGACAAACAAGGCCAGGCTGACCGCAGCAGGCAGCAGCAGCCAGGCGCTGGCGCCCTGCTTGAGCCAGAGCCAGGGCAGGTAGCAGCCCACAATCTCCGCCACGGCGGTCAGGACAAATAACAGCAGGGTCTTGATTTCAGGCAATTCAATCTCTCACACAGCGAAATGCGGGCATTGTAGAGAGCATGAACTGCCTCAGCGCATGGACACCGGACTGAGAGCCGGCGTCGGAGATCCCGGCACATTGCCATTGGTGACCAGGCTCTCGAACTCGCTGACCGGCACGGGCGGGCTCATCAGATACCCCTGCCACGCATAGCAGCGTATGCCTTCGAGAAAGCGGCACTGGGCCTGGGTCTCCACGCCTTCGGCGATCACATGCAGACTCAGGCTCTTGGCCAGAGCCACAATGGTGCGGGCAATGGCTGCGTCATTGGGATCGGTCAGTACGTCACGCACAAAGCTGCGGTCGATCTTGAGCTGATCGAGCGGCAGCCGTTTCAGATAGGACAGCGAGGAGTAGCCGGTACCAAAGTCGTCCAGCGAAAATCCGATGCCGTAGGACTTCAGACGCATCATCTTGGCGATGGTGTCGTCCACATCGGAGACCAGCATGCCTTCGGTCAACTCCAGCTTGAGCCGACGCGCATCGGCCCCATGCTCGGCCAGCGCCTTGAGCACCTGTTCGACAAATCCGCTCTGATGGAACTGCTTGGGACTGACGTTGACCGAGAGCACCAGTTGCGCATAACGGGGGTGCTTGGCCCATTTCGCGAGTTGTTGGCAGGCGGCCTGCAGCACCCAGTCGCCCAAGGGCAGTATGACGCCTGTTTCCTCAGCCAGCGGAATGAAGTGCGCAGGGGGGACGAAGCCTTTTTCAGGATGCTTCCAGCGCAGCAGACCTTCGGCGCCGATCACCTTGCCCATCTCCACCTGAGGTTGATAGAACAGCTCGAACTCACCGGCCTGCAGACCGGCACGCATGTCCTGCTCAAGCGTACGGCGCTCCTGCAGCGCCGATTGCAGTTGGGGGTCAAAGAAGCAACTGACATTGCGCCCCTGGCTCTTGGCCTGGTACATGGCCATTTCAGCGCGGCGCTGTACCTCTTCACCCGTCAGTTCTGCTTCGCCAAACAGGCTCAGGCCCATGCTGACGGTGATGGAGCGCGGAATACCGCCGATTTCTATGGGCTCACGTAATCGGCTCAGCCACTGGTCGGCCTGCTGCTCCAGCCTGGCGGCAGCCGCCACGGAATCGCTGCCAAGGTCATCGATCAAAAGTACAAAATCATCACCACCCTGACGAGCAATCGTGGCCCCTGAGGGAAGCAGACCACGGATGCGCTGACTCATCGACTGCAGCAGCAAATCACCCTGATCCAGACCATAGGTCTCGTTGAAGGCTTTGAAATTATCGATATCCAGCAGCACCACACCACCAAAATGAGCCTGGCGTTGAGCCACGGCCAGAGCCTGTTGCAGCCGATCAGCCAGCAGGCGCCGGTTGGGCAGGCCAGTCAAGGCATCGTAGAAAGCCAGACGGCGGACCTCCTGCTCGGCCGCCATACGCTGGCTCTGATCCTGCAGCACCATCAAGCACCCCTCGGCTTGCAGCACGGCACTGACCGCAACTGGGCGGCGCAGACCGTCTACCCCCCTGAGCATCAATGTCTGCGCAGACACCGTGCAGGCCGACGCCTCGGTGGCCAGCTCGTCCCACTGAGCCTGCACATCGTCGACACGCTCGGATTGGCGCAGCTGCAACGTCCGGCGGGCCTGAGCCGTGGCGACTTCCCAGCGCTGGATGACTCGCTCGCGCTCAGCGGCATCAGGGAACATGCGCTCCCACCATTGCTGGGTTGATACGCTGGGCTTGCCGCCATGGCCGGCCAGACGCAGAAACTCTTCGTTCCAGTAGACCAGACGCCCATCCAGATCCTCCATGACCAGACCCACCGGAAGTCTTTGCATGAGATTGCGCAACTGCTGATGACCCAGACGCTCCATCTGCTCGAGGCGCTTGCGCCCGCTGATGTCCTGCACCAGCACCTGCAGGCGCCGCGATTCATGACGTCCGGTCAGAAATGCATTGAGTTCAACCCAGACTGGCGCCCCCTCCTTGGAACGCAGACAGAACTCGCCCGCGTTGTGCAGGAACTGCTGCAAGTCCAGTCCTTCAAGCAGTTGCGCACAGTGCGCCTGGTCTTCGGGCATGACCAGCTCCAGCACGTTGCGCCTGCGAATCTCCTGGGCCTCATAGCCCAGCAACCGACAGAAATGCTGGTTGACCTTGAGTACGCTGCGCGTGGCGACATCAAGCTCGAGCACTCCCATGGCAGCCTGCTCGCACATGGCGTGAAAGCGCGCATCACTCTCCTGCCTTGCCTGGGCACTGAACTTGAGGCGCCGACTCCAGCTCCAGCGGCTTTGCCACCAGCCCGAGACCAAGGCAGCCAGCACCAGCCCCGCCAGCAGGCCCAGGCCCAATACCAGCCAGGGCAGATTCCTCTCATGCCTTCTCTGAGAGCTGAGCGCGGGCTTGAACTGCAGTGACCAGATGCGGTCATACACCTGTATCTGCCGCTCCAGCGGCTTGATCAAGGCAAATTCAGGATGGGTTTCCGCCTCCGCCCACAGTGAGCCAGTGAACAAAATCTCCGAACCGCCGGCAAGCATAGACAGCGGCGCGGTCAGTCTCTTGTGATCTCCACCGGCCTTTGACGATGGGTCGGCTGGGCTGAGATCCACCAGCTTGAAGGCCACCTGAGGGTAGAGGTTGGCCGGAACCAGCCCCCTCGCAAATTCGCCCAGACGGATCCGGGCATTGAGCGTTCCCAGCGGCTTTTCGGAAAATTTCCCGATAGCGGCGGCGCCCCCCTCCTCTGCTGCAGCCCACAACGGAGCCCGCAACACCACGCCCTTGGGGCTATCGGGAAGTTGCAGAAAGCGAAATGGAGCCGACATCGACATCTGGCGAGAGCTCCATGCCTGCATCAGAGAATGAAATGCCGCCGCCGGCTGACGCGCATTGCTTCCCGCCAATGCCTCGTTGCCTATCATTGGCCAGACGTAGGAAACCTCGAAGGCCTGGGAATCACGCACAAGATCGGTGTGCCGCTCCGCAGCCACCGCACGGGTCAGACTCAGGGCCTGCAGCCCCACCAGACTATCCTGACTGAGCAGAGCATGGGCATGCTGCGCAAATACCTGCTGCCCCGCATCCGCATTGCTGGCCATTTGCTCGGCGAGCTTGACGAGCAGACGGTCATAGCTGCCCAGGCGCTGCTCCAGAGCTCGCGTCGCCATATCGGCACTGAGCTGCAAGCGCTGTTGCATGCGCGACTCCTGGCGTTGATGGAGCATCCAGCCCCCCAAACCGCCACAGGAAACTCCAAAACCCAATGCCAGCAGCGCCAACCAAGGTTTACGCACTTTCATCACTGGCTGAGTTGCGAATTGCGACATGCAAAAAACACAAGAATCCTGAGTTGCGAGGTGGCTCCAGTCGGCAGTGGCGCCTTGCAGCAAAGGCTGCAGCACCATGAGCCAACATGAGGAGCGACATAGTTTGTAGGAGCAAACCTACATCCAAAGAACATTCACACCAAGTGATTACCCTGAAAGGCTTGGCATGATTGCGTCTAGATTTAGATCAAATCATAGGCACAAGCTTGTATATCCAATACAAAGCGCTGCAAAATCAAGAGCAACCTCAGGTCGCAAAATTGACAAATGTCAATATTTGTCGGAGCTTAGTCCTATTCAGGCCGCATCACAAACCACGACAACTCGTATCTTTTTAGCCACAATTAAGCAGAACCACAGTGCCCTACCCGGTTATTCCCGCGTGCAAGCGCCTGTGGTTTGCCCACCGGCAATAAAACAACCATGTCACAACGCACGACTCTGCTGATCGTCTACCACTCACTGACTGGCGGCACACTCCAGATGGTTGAAGCGGCCAGCACTGGCGCCCGACAGGAGGAATCCGTCGAGGTCCGCGTGCTGCATGCCTCACAGGCCGGCCCGCAAGACCTGCTGCTAGCTCAGGGCTATCTGTTTGCCACGCCGGAGAATCTGGCCGCCATCAGCGGTCTGATGAAGGACTTCTTCGATCGAAGCTATTACGGCGTGCTCGACCGGATACAGGGCCGTCCCTATGCCAGCTTGGTCTGCGCCGGCAGCGACGGTCATAACGCAGCAAGGCAGATGGAACGCATTGCCACCGGCTGGCGCCTGAAGGCCGTGGCAGAACCGCTCATCATCTGCACCCATGCTCAGACGCCGGAGGCCATACTCGCCCCCAAGCAGATATCGGCCGACGATTTGCAGCGCTGCGAAACATTGGGGCAATCACTGGCCACGGGACTGGCCTTGGGCATTTTTTAGAAAAACAAGGGTTTGCCCGCATCATTCCGGGCAGGACAGGCTCCATACAAAGGCAAGAATGGAGCCTTCGAATCGGGTTGTATAAATGTGCCATCATTGCGCGCGCATGCTTTTCTCCGATGCACGCCCCCAAGCAGGCATAGTCTGCGACTTCACCAGCTCTTGCGTCCATGATTGAACCAGACACCGCACGTCCCAAGCGCACGCCACGCGGCCCCAGTCCGCAAAAGACTCAGGCCACGCGCCGCTCCATCGTGGCGGCTGCGTTTGCAGAATTTCTGGAACACGGCTATGCGCGTGGCACCACGGCTTCGGTGGCACAGCGCGCGGGACTGTCAAAGGTCACGCTGTTTCGCTATTTCGACAGCAAGGAAGCCCTGTTCGAAGCTGTCATCCAGACACATATCGCCTCGGCCGCCGTGGCCTTGCAGTCCAGCCCCATGCACGAGCATGAATCGGTGGGCGAATATCTGCTGCGCACCGTGGGCGCCGCTGCGGAGGTCATAGACAGCAGCGGCCGCTCTGCCACGGCCAGGCTGGTCGTCGCCGAAGGCCTAGAGTTTCCGCTGCTGGCGCAGATGTATCGTCGTTACGTTCACGATGCCTTGCTCGAGCATTTCACCCGGCTCGCACAGTTGGCTGCCAAACGTGGCGAACTCAAGGCTCCTGAGCTGGTGCAGCACCCGGAATTGCTGCTTGCACCGCTGTGGCTGGCCATGATGAACAACACCGTCATTCATCCCGAAGTGCCCATGAATGCCGGAACCCTGTTCCGGCTCCAGGTGACCCTGCTGTTCAAGATGCCTTGAGTATTGGCGCGCCAGAATTTCAATGAAATCCGGTCCAATCGCTTACTGGTAAAGCGCCAGTAGCTATCAAAAACAAAGCCGCAGCCTTTCGGACTGCGGCTTTGTTCATCGAGCGAGTTCGCCCATCAACCCTGCAGTGCGGCCTCTTCACCGCCCAGAGCCTTCCACAAGGTCACGCGGTTGAGTTGTTCCGACAGGCGCAGGCCTATCAAGGTCTGCTGCGCGGTATAGAGGCTGCGCTGCGCATCCAGCACCGTCAGATAGTTGTCCACGCCGGCCTTGAAGCGAGCATTCGACAAATCAAAGGCTTTTTGCGTATTGGCCACCATGCTGGTCTGGGCGGCCAGCCTCTCACCCCACTGGGCTCGGTCAGCCAGCACATCCGCCACCTCCTTGAAGGCTGTCTGCACGGACTTCTCGTACTGACTCAGCGCAATGCGCTGATTGCTCTCGGCTACCTGTACATTGGCGCGGTTGCGGCCGCCATCAAAAATCGGCAGCTTGACCAGAGGGATGAAACTCCAGGTGCTGTTGTTGTTGCCGAACAGGCGGTCCAGCTCGTTGCTTCCGGTACCGAAACTGCCGGTAAGCGTGATGCTGGGAAACAGCGCCGCTCTGGCTGCGCCGATATTGGCATTCATGGCCTGCAGATTGCGCTCCGCAGCCTGCACATCCGGGCGCTTGAGCAGCACCGACGAGGGCAGAGGTACGGGCACGAGCTTGAGAGCCGCCGTGTCTGCCGCGCCCGTGAGGGTCTGGGCGTTGGGCAGCAACTGCGTAGGCACCGGACCGCCTACCAACAGCTGCAGGGCATTGCGGTCCCTGTCGACCTGGGAGGTATAGCTGGCCACATCGCCGCGTGCCGTATCGACCGTAGTCTGGTTCTGGGCCAGCACCAGTCCGGAGGTCGAGCCCAGCTCATGCATGCGCCGCGTTAGCTCAAAAGCCTTGATGCGGCTGTCCAGCGTGTCCCTGGCCAGTTGCAGGCGTGCCTGATCGGCCGCCAGCGTCAGCCAGGCATTGGCGACATCAGCCACCAGACCGATCTGCACATTGCGCCGGTTGTCCTGGCTTTGCAGAAACTGCTGCAGCGAGGCTTCGCTCAGATTGCGGATGCGCCCCCACAGATCCAGCTCATAGCTGGCAAAGCCCAGCTGAGCCGTGTATTGCTCAGCGACACTGGAGCGCCCTGCCGTCGTCAGATCCCCTGCGGTGCGCGTGCGATTGCTCTGCGCCTGGGCCGTGATGCCCGGCAGCAGGTCGGCTCTGGTGATGCCGTACTGGGCGCGCGCCTTCTCGATGTTTTCCAGCGCGACGCGCAGATCGCGATTGTTGCTCAGCGCCAGCGCCACCACCTCGCGCAGCTGCGGCGACTGCAACCATTGCAGCGCCTGGGCCTGTTGCAGCGCTGCCTCGCTTGCCTGAGCCGGCACGGCGTTGCCGGAGACAGTCTCGGGCACGGGCAGATCAGGCGTTTTATAGGCCGGAGCCAGGTTGCAGCCCGCCAGCAAGGCCGTCACTGCGGCGGCCGCCATGGCCGAAAATTTCATGCTCGGGCGCCTCATGCCGCGCTCTCCTTGTTGACGTCAGCCGCCTCATCGCTGCGCGAGCGGCTCTTGAACCAGCTGCGCACCAGCAGGAAGAACACCGGCACGAGGAAGATACCCAGCACCGTCGATGCCACCATGCCGCCCAGCACGGCCGTACCGATGGCATTGCGACCACCAGCGCCAGCGCCGGTGCCGATGGCCAGCGGAATCACACCGAAACCAAAGGCCAGAGAAGTCATCAGGATGGGACGCAGACGCAGACGCACGGCCTCCACCGTCGCGTCGAACAGCTTCTTGCCCTGCTCCTGCAGCTGCACCGCAAACTCCACGATCAGGATCGCGTTCTTTGCCGCAAGACCCACGGTGGTGAGCAGACCGACCTGGAAATACACGTCGTTGGTCAAGCCACGTGTATAGGTCGCCAGCAGTGCCCCCACCACGCCCAGCGGCACGGCCAGCATCACCGACAGCGGCACCGTCCAGCTTTCATAGAGTGCGGCCAGGCACAGGAAGACGAACAGAATCGAGATGGCATACAGCATGGGCGCCTGCGCACCTGACTGGCGCTCCTGCAGAGAAGCTCCGGTCCATTCGTAGGAAATGCCGTTGGGCAGCTTCTTCAGGATGTCTTCCACCGTCTCCATGGCGGTACCCGAGCTGATGCCCGCTGCGGCACGGCCTTCAAACTCATAGGCCGGGCTGCCGTTATAGCGCAGCAGCTGGGGCGAACCATAGGCCCAGTAGGTTTTGGAGAACGCGCCAAACGGCACCATCTCGCCCTTGTTGTTGCGCACCGTCCATTTGGCAATATCGCTGGGCAGCATGCGGTACTGCGCATCGCCCATGATGTAGACACGCTTGACGCGACCGTTGTTCAGGAAGTCGTTCACATAGGTGCCGCCCATGGCACTCGAGAGCACGCTGTTGATGTCGGTGTACGCCAGCCCCAGAGCGGCAGCCTTGCGGTCATCCACATCCACGCGCAGCTCGCTGGCGTCTTCCAGATTGGTGGTGCGCACAGCCGTCAGCAGATTGTTGGCACGCATTTCGCCAAGCACCTGATCCCGCGCGGAGAGCAGCGCTTCATGGCCCACACCATTGATGTCCTTGATCATGAAGTTGTAGCCCGAGCTCGAACCCAGGCCGCGCACTGCGGGCGGCAACACCACCTGCACGCGCGCATCACGGATGCCGGCCAGATCCTTGGTCGCCTTGTTTGCAATGGCCGCAGCCGACTGCGAGGGCAGCGGACGCATGCTCCAGGGCTTCAGACGGATAAAGCCGCGCGCCGAGCTCTGGTCGCCGTTGAGGCCCGAAACCTGGTTGAAGCTGATCACATCCGGCTGCTTGGCCAGATACTCGCGCACCTGGTCCAGCACTTCCTGCAGACGGGCGTCCGAAGCGCCGGAAGGCAGATTCACGTTGACATAGACAAAGCCCTGATCCTCGTCCGGCAGGAACGAGGTGGGCAACTTGGCCATCAGCAACCAGACCGCGGCCAGAACGGCCAGGAAGATCAGCATCATGCGCTTGGCCCGGCCCAGGCTGAAAGCCACGGTGCTCTGATAACGATTGGCCGAAGCATCGAAATTGCGGTTGAACCAGCGGAAGAAACGGTCGTTGATGCCCAGCACCCCGGAGCGTATGGGACGCTCATGGCCATCGCCATGGCTGCGATCCGGGGCCTTGAGAAGCGTAGCGCACAACGCCGGCGTAAGCGTCAGGGCCACAAACACGGACAGCGCCATGGCCGCAACAATGGTGATGGAGAACTGGCGGTAGATCACACCCGTCGAGCCTCCGAAGAAAGCCATGGGCACGAACACCGCCGACAGCGTGACCCCGATACCGACCAGTGCGGGCGTGATTTCCTTCATGGACTGGCGCGTCGCCTCCTTGGGAGACTTGCCCGTCTCGTGCATCACCCGCTCCACGTTCTCGACCACCACGATGGCATCGTCCACCAGCAGACCGATGGCCAGCACCATGGCGAACATGGTCAGGGTATTGATGGAAAAGCCCGCGACGGACAGCACGCCGAAGGTACCCAGCAGCACCACCGGCACGGCAATGGCGGGGATCAGCGTGGCTCGGAAGTTCTGCAGGAACACGAACATCACGATCACCACCAGCACCATGGCCTCTCCCAGCGCATGCACCACCTCGCTGATTGATGCTCGCACAAAGGGCGTGGAGTCCGAGCTCACGAAGTAGTCGATCTGGTTGGGAAAGAAGGGCTTGAGCTCGGCCAGCTTGGCCGCCACTGCATCCGACACCGCCATGGCGTTGGCACCGTCGGCCAGGATGATGCCCATGCCCGCACCAGGCATGCCGTTGAGCTTGGCCTGAATGGACAGATTGTCGGCCCCCAGCTCCACCCGTGCCACGTCCTTGATGGTGACGACAGAGCCGTCATTCGAGGACTTGAGCACGATGTTCTCGAACTGCTCCACGGTCTTGAGCTTGGTGCGCGCCGTGATGGTCGCGTTCAGCTGCTGGTTCTGCACCGCAGGCAGAGCCCCCAGCTGGCCTGCAGAGACCTGGGCATTCTGCGCGTTGAGCGCGCTGCTCAGATCGGAGGGAATCAGCCCGTACTTCTCCATCTTGGCCGGGTCCATCCAGATGCGCATCGCATAGGGCGTGCCGAAGACGTTGATGTCACCCACGCCCTCGATGCGCCCGATGATGTCCACCAGATTGCTGTTGATGTAGTCGCCGATGTCCACGGCGGTCACGTCCTCATCGGGTGAATAGAAACTGTAGGTGACGAGAAAGTCCTGGCCGCCCTTGTTGATGAAGACGCCACGCGTCTTCACAGCGTCCGGCAGGCGGTTGACCGCGCCCTGAATCTTGTTTTGCACCTGCACCTGCGCCACGTCGACATTGGTGCCCGGAGCAAAGGTCAACGTGATACGCGCTTGACCCGACGCATTGCTGGTCGAGCTCATATAGAGCATGTTGTCGATGCCCTTGATCTGCTGCTCGATGATCTGCGTCACCGAGTTTTCGACCGTCTCCGCCGAAGCGCCCGTGTACTGGGCGCCGATGGTCACCCGGGGAGGAGCGATCTCGGGGTACTGCTCCAGCGGCAGCAGCTTGATCGACAAAGCCCCGGCCAGCATGATGATGATGGCGATGACCCACGCAAAGATGGGCCGATTGATGAAGAACTGAGCCATGTGTGCCGCCTGCCTTGCTTACTTCTTGGCAGGGGCATCGGCAGCGGCCTGCACGGGCGGCTCGCCCCGCTGGCTCTTGCGCTCGGCCTTGGCCTTCAGATCCACTTCCACGGTCTGGACCTTGTCGCCAGGCTTGATGCGCTGAAAGCCATCCACCATCACACGCTCGCCTGCTTTCAGGCCCGTCTTGAGCAACCAGAAAGCACCCACGGCACGGTCCAGCTCCACATCGCGCTTTTCAACCACATCGCCGTCCTTGACGACCATGACATTGGCACGCCCGGTCAGATCGCGGGTCACCGACTGTTGCGGCACCAGCAATGCATCGGGGGCCAGAGCCGTCGGCAGCAAGGCCTTCACATACATGCCGGGCATGAGCATGCCGTCGGGATTGGGCACCTCGGCACGCAAGGTCAGTGTGCCGGTCGTGTCGTTGACGATCACGCCCGCAAAAGCCAGCTTGCCCTGATGCGGGTAGTCGCTGCCGTCGTCGAGCTGGATGCGCACGGGAATCTTGTTGCCTTCGACCTTCTGGTAGCGGCCGGAATCCAGATCACGCTTGAGCTGCATCAGATCGGTGCTGGCCTGGGTGAAGTCCACATACATGGGGTCCAGCCTCACGATGGTGGTGAGCGCCGTGGCCTGATTGGCCGTGACCAGCGCACCAGGCGTGACGGCAGACAGCGCTATGCGACCGCCGATCGGTGCTTCGATCCGGCTGTACTTGAGATTGATGCGTGCGGTTTCCAGATTGGCCTTGGCCACGGCCACATCCGATGCGGACTGGGCCGCCGCCGCCTGGCTTTCGTCAAACGCCTGCTTGCTGATCGCATCGATCTTGACCAGCTCGGCATTGCGCCGTGCCGTTGCAGCCAGCGTGCGCTGGCTGGCTTCGGCCTTGGCCACAGCAGCCGCTGCGCTGGCCTCGGCAGCCTTCAGCGATGCCGCATCGATCTGGTAGAGCTGCTGGCCTTGTTTGACCAGAGCACCTTCAGTGAACAAACGCTGCTGAATGATGCCCGAGACCTGGGGACGTACTTCGGCAGTCATGAAGGCACGGGTGCGCCCCGGCAGGCTGGCATCCAGCTGCTGACTTTGCGACTGCAGGGTAACCACGCCGACCTTGGGCTCGGACTTGAGCGGGCCTTTTTGCTCTGCCTCGGGCTTGGAGCAGCCCACCAGTGCAGCAGCAATCAGCATGGCGCCCACAGCCAGTGTCCAGCGCTGCTGGCGATGACCTTGCCGGCTTGCACTGGGCAGGCAAGAAAAATGCGCCTCTCGGCGCGGTCTCGGCGAAGCGGGCTGGTCAATCTTCATACGTGGAGCGGTCTGAACTAAAGAACTTGTCAACATTGTGCGCCGACAATATTAATAAAATGTAAAGCAGCCAAAGGCGCAATGACACGCCGGCAATCACCCGCTTGCCATTGTCCTGTCATGCGGGCATGCAGCGTCGCAGCACCCGCTGGCTTGAGACACCACTGTAGAAAACCTTGGCAGCGAGGCTCCTCGTCATAATGGACTAGAGCCAGCCCCCGCAAAACGCCTGAATCGGCAACTGGCTGCGCTCTCAATATCAGGACAGAAGCCGCTTTTGCTGCCAAATCAGTGCTGCGGCTTGCCCGGGCGTACGCGCAAGATGCTGAAAACTCCGGCCAGCGCCGCAAAACAGCCGGCTACAGCCAGCGCCAGCAGTTCAGCATTGCCGCCATGCCCGCCCGAGATGGCAAAGATGGTGGCCAGCACCACGGCACCCAGCGTCTGTCCGGTCATGCGGGCAGAACTCAGCATGCCGCCCGCTGCACCGCTGCGCGACATGGGGGCCGAAGTGACGATGGTGTGATTGTTGGGCGACTGGTAGAGCGCGAAGCCGCTGCCCGCCAGCAGCATGCGCCAGACCATATCCCAGTGCGCGACATCGATGGGCATGGCCGCCAGCAGCCACAGTCCGCAGGCAAACATGGCCATGCCGATGCCGCCCAGCAGTCCGTCGGGATACTTGCCGATCAGGCGCCCGGCCACCGGCGCCGTCAGCACGGTGGCCAGCGGCCAGGCCGTGATCAGCATGCCGGCCTCCATGGGTGACAGTCCGCGCGCCTCCAACAGCAGGAACGGCAGGGCCAGATAGGACAGCATCTGCGCGCAGAAGGCTGAGACCGAGCCGCACATCGACAGCCGGAACACGGGAATGCGCATCAGATCGACCGGAAACAAAGGAGCTGCCTTGTGCCACTGCCGGCGCAGATAGACATATCCAACCACCAGCCCGGCGCCCAGCAGCCACCAGCCCGAAGGCATCAGCGGGCTGCCCCCAGCGCCCTGATCCTGCCCAATGCGCACGCCCAATTGCTCACCACCCAGAAAAAGCAGGGTGAACATCAGAATATTGAGCAATACGTCAAGCGCCGCTATCGGCTCGCCATCCTTGCGCACAACGGGGTTGGACGGCAGCGCCTTGCGCCCCATCCACAAGGTCATCAAGCCCAGCGGCACATTGATGGCAAACAGCCAGGGCCAGCTGGCGACAGACAGAATGGCGGCGGCCACCGAAGGCCCCGCCATGGACGAGGTCGCCACCACCAGCGAGTTGATGGCCATGCCGCGTCCCAGCATGGCACGTGGATAGGTCAAGCGCACCAGAGCCGCGTTCACGCTCATGATGCCGGCCGCACCCATGCCTTGAAACACGCGCGCTGCAATCAGCGTGCCCAGCGAGCTGGCCAGCGTGGCCGCCACCGATGCAATGACAAACACCGTCATGCCCAGCAGATAGATGCGCCGGTAACCCAGGCGCTCGCCCAGGGCCGCCAGCGGCAGCAGCAGCACCAGGCCGGCAAGCTGATAGGCGTTGACCACCCATAGCGTCAGGGCCGAGCTGGCCTGCAGCTCGCGCGCAATGGCGGGCAAGGCCAGATTGACGATGCTGCTGTCCAGCACCGACAGTGTCAGTCCCAGAATGATGACCAGCATGGCGCGGCCACGCGCACCGTCAGGCAAGCCGTCATAGGCGACAGGAGTCTGGGCAGTGCTCTCAGTCATGGGCGACTCGGTGTACACGGCCCAGCGTGATCCAGGTCAGCGCCACGCCCACCAGGGCTCCGGTCGCCATGCCCACCACCATGGGCAGGGGCTTGCCATTGGAAAAATGCCCCACGATCTGCATGGCTGCCGCTCCGCTCAGCATCTGCAGCGTTCCCAGCAAGGCAGAGGCCGTGCCGGCAATCTCGCCATGCTCTTCCAGGGCCAGCACCGAGGTCGTGGGAATCACCAGTCCCATGAAGGCGCTGGCAATGAAGTAAAGCACGATCAGCACCGTCAACTGCTCGCCGCCCAGCAGGTAATAGACCAGCAATGCAGCCATGGTCACGCCCGAGGCAGAAGCTGCGGCCTTGACCACATTGACCAGGCCAAAGCGCTGACCCAGCCGACCCGTCAGCTGCGCCGCACCGATGAAGGCGATGGAGTTGAGCGCGAACGCCATGCTGTACTGCGTGGACGAGAGGCCGTAGTAGTTGATGAGCACAAACGGCGAGCCCGCCAGGTAGACAAAAAAGCCCGCCATGGCGCAGCCGCCGATGAACACCAGGCCCAGGTAATGCCAGTCCCGCAACAGGATCAGATAGGCCTTGAGTGCACCGCCCAGGCTGCTGTCCAGCCGCGCTTCGGCGGTGCGGGTCTCTTCAACGCCTCGCCAGGTGGCGATCAGGCCCAGCACGGCTGCGACGGCCACGACCCAGAACACGGCACGCCAGCCGGCCAGGGCAATCACGCCACTGCCGGCCAGCGGCGCCAGAATCGGCGAGACGCTGAAGACCAGCATCAGCAGCGACATCATTCGTGCGGCTGCGTGGCCGGTATGCAGGTCGCGCACCACGGCACGCGGCACGGCCATGCAGGCCGCAGCGCCCAGACCCTGCACAAAGCGAAACGCCACCAGGGTCTCGATATTGGGCGCCAGCGCACATCCCACGCTGGCGACGGCAAACACCGTCAGGCCAAAGTACAGCGGCGGCTTGCGACCCAGCATGTCGGAGACCGGGCCGTAGAGCAGCTGGCCCACACCGATGGAGAGAAAGAACGCGGTCAGGCTGGCTTGCACGGCACCGACCTGGGCATCCAGGCTGGCGCCGATCTGCGGCAAGGCCGGCAGATACATATCGATGGCGAAAGGCCCTATGGCCGACAACAGGCCGAGAATCAGAACCAGGCGCAGGGAAACAGAAGCTTGCATAGGGGTGTGATTGTCGTGGTAACTTGATTTATGTGCTGAGCAGGCGCCGGTTTCCTGCATGACGGTGCAGGCTCACGCCAGACAACCAGTCACCGTCTGTGCCTAAGCCGCCAATTACGAGGCTTTAGGCCCGGTCATCCAGGCCATGACCACCTGGACGACAAGCACAATGGGCTCAACTACCCTTCCCTGCTCTCGCCGTGATTGCTGCAAGCTCCTCCCCACGTCTGCCCTTTTCACTCCTGAGCGCACTCGCTGCGCTATGTCTGTCTCAGTCGGCCAGCGCGCAGCCCGCCGCAGCGGCCCCAGCCTTTGTGCCTTCACCGGATGGAAACATGGTGATAGACACGCGGGCCAAGCTGGCATGGCCCCGCTGCGCCGAGGGCATGAGCTGGAATGGCAAGACCTGCAGCGGCCAGGCCGAGGTCTTCAGCTACAAGCAGGCCGTAACCCATGCCGCAGAACGCAGCAAGGCCGAAAACCTGCGCTGGCGGCTGCCGCGCGTCAATGAGCTCAAGCGCCTGCTGGACCGCAGCAGCAAGCCCCAGGGTCTGAACCCGGAACTCTTTCCCAACGCGCCGCGCGACTGGCACTGGACGGGCACGGCCGCCGTGAATGCCCAGCGCCTGAACACCTACAACTACGCCCAGGTGGACAAATCCAGCAGCATCTCCGGTCTCTCGGCCCAGCAGGCCTGGGCGGTCAACACCGAGACGCTGCAGGCTGTGCCCGATATGGGCAAGGGCAATGCCCTGCTGCTGCGCCTGGTGCGCCCGGCCACCGAGGCCGAGCTCGGCCCCCAGACTTCGACCACGCCATGAAAAAAGCCTTGCCGCAGCGGCAAGGCTTTTTCAACTCCCTCACGCTCAGCCTGCGCGCAGCGCCGCCTTGAGGCTCTCGCCCAGTTCGGGCTTGTGCGCAAAAGGGTCCGTCGGGTTGCGGCCCTGCACCACATCCTCCAGACGCACCTGCACCGAGCCCAGGGCCTGTGGGTGGCTGTAGATATAGAACTGGCCCGACGCAATGGCATCGAAAACCTTCTGCGCCACCTCGGTCGCCGTAACCTTGCCCGAGCCAACGGCCTTGTCGGTCATTGCCTGGCCTATCTTCTGGCTGGCCGTCAAAGGCTGGGCCTCCAGGCCCTGGGGACGGTTGCGCTCGCTGTGACCTATGCCCGTGGGCACGAAGAAGGGGCAGAGCAGACTGGCGCTGATCTGGTCCGAGACCAGGGCCAGGTCCTGGTACAGCGTCTCGGTCAGCGAGACCACCGCATGCTTGCTGACGTTGTAGATACCCATGTTCGGCGGCGCCAGCAGACCGGCCATGCTGGCGGTGTTGACGATATGGCCTTCATAGGCGGGATCGGCCTTGGCGGCTTCCAGCATCATGGGCGTAAACAGGCGCACGCCATGGATCACGCCCCAGACATTGACGCCCAGCACCCACTGCCAGTCGGCTACCGTGTTTTCCCAGACCAGACCGCCGGCACCGACGCCCGCGTTGTTGAAGACGAAGTGCGGCGCGCCAAAGGTCTCCTTGACCTCGGCAGCCAGTCGCTCCATCTGCGCCGCATCCGACACATCGACCCTGCGCGCCAGCACCTTGGCACCGGCGGCCTTGAGCTCGGCCTCTGCCTTATCCAGCGCCTCCTGCTGCACATCGACCAGCACCAGATTCATGCCTCTGGCGGCTCCAATGCGCGCGCACTCCAGCCCGAAGCCCGAGCCCGCACCCGTCAGAACCGCCGTCTTTCCCGCGAAATTCGTGATCATTCTTGTCTCCGGATATTTTTAAAATGGAAATAGCGCCTGCAACTGGCGCACTCCAGATCAGAGATGCCAAGCAAGAGCCGCCTCGCGGCGGGGCCGCCCCGGCGAAGGCATCGTCCCCCTCTAGCGAAGCGAGAGAGGGGGAAGGCGCAAAGCGCCTCAGGGGGTGATTTTTTTTCAGCCTCAGGGGGGTTAAATCAGCTTCACCAGCTGCTTGCCGAAGTTCTTGCCCTTGAGCAGACCCAGAAACGCACCGGGCGCCGAGGCCAGACCTTGGGAAATCGTCTCGCGCGGCTTGAGCTTGCCGGCTGCCACCAGGCCGCCCAGCTCGGTCAGGGCCTCGCCCCAGACTTCCATGTGCTCGCTGACGATAAAGCCTTCGAGCTTGATGCGGTTGACCAGCAGCAGCGCCGGGTTGGCCAGCGGCAGGGGCTGGCCGTCATAGCCGGCAATCATTCCGCACAGGGCCACACGCGCAAAGGCATTGGTGCGCAGCAGCACGGCGTCGAAGATATAGCCGCCCACGTTCTCGAAATAGCCGTCGATGCCGTTGGGGCAGGCGTCCTTCAAGGCCTTGGCCATGGTCTTGGTATCGGGGTGCTCGCGGTAGTCGATGCAGGCATCAAAGCCCAGCTCATGCACGGCGTAGCGGCATTTCTCGGCACCGCCCGCAATCCCCACCACGCGGCAGCCACGCGCCTTGGCCAGCGCCACAAAGGCGCTGCCCACGGCACCGGTCGCGGCGCTGACGACCACGGTTTCGCCAGCCTTGGGGTTGATGATCTTGACCAGGCCGTACCAGGCCGTCACGCCCGGCATGCCCACCGCACCCAGGTAGTAGGACAGCGGCACATGGGTGGTGTCGACCTTGCGCAGCGCGCCGGGCACGCTGGGGTCGAGCAGCGAGTACTCCTGCCAGCCGCCCATGCCGACCACCTTGTCGCCGGCCTTGAACTTGGGGTGGCGGCTCTCGACAACCTCGCCCACCGTGCCGCCCTGCATGACCTCGCCCAGTGGCTGGGGCTGGGCATAGCTCTTGGAGTCGTTCATGCGGCCGCGCATATAGGGGTCCAGGCTCAGATAGTGGTGACGCACCAGCACCTGGCCCTCGCCCACCGTGGGCAGCGGCGACTGCACCAGCTTGAAATTGCTCTCCACCGCCTCACCCTGGGGGCGGTTGTCCAGAAGGATCTGCTGATTGACCGTCATATCTGTCTCCTGTTAGAACTTCAATTTGATAGCTATCAGCGCCTTATATCAAAGGATTTGACAGCATTTTTCACCTAAAACATATACTGAATAAGCGATACCAGCTCATTAAACAGTAGCAGCCTATTGACCTCAGTCTGTGGCAAGAGCTTGCAACTCGCCGTCCGCCTTGGGCTTGCGCTTCATGTACTTGAAGGTGCCCGTGGCATGTACGCAGAGTCGGCCTTGTGCATCGTAGATGCGGCCTTCGGTAAAAGCCATGGTGCCCGTGCGATGCAGCAGCACGCCCTTGCCCACCAGCGGGCCATTGGCAGCCTGCATGAACGAGGTTTTCATCTCGATGGTGACCACACCCTGATCGAAATCCACGCTGCGCGCAGCCACTGCCATAGTCACATCCATCAGCGTCATCGAGGCTCCGCCATGGGTGACGCCAAAGGAATTCAGATGTTCGGGACGCGGTGTGAAGTGCAGCTCGGACTCACCCCCCTCCATCTTGTGGAGGGTGAAGCCCAGCTCATGCACAAAGGGAATTTCAGGACCAAATGACAACACCGCGAAACCTTTCAGAAGAGTGATGCGCCGCAGACCGCAGCAGCTGAACCGTGAATGTAAGCTCGGCAGACAGCCTCAGAATGCTGCGCCGCACAAAAAAACATGACTCACCCTTCATCCGCCACTATCAACCACCGACCAGAGCGCTCACGCCACCATCCACGGCCATCCACTGGCCGGTGATGTGCTTGCCGGCGTCGCTGGCATAAAGCAGCGTCAGGCCCTTGAGATCTTCATCGTCACCCAGGCGACGCAGCGGGGCATGAGAGCGCATTTCGTCCTCACCCAGCGTCTCGATCAGCACGGCTGCCATCTTGGTCTTGAAAAAGCCCGGGCAGATGGCGTTGACGGTGATGCCGTGCTCGCCCCACTCGCCGGCCAGCGCGCGCGTGAAATTGATCACCGCGCCCTTGGAGGTGTTGTAGGCAATGGTCTTCATGCCCGTGGGATTGCCGCCCAGGCCGGCGATCGACGCCAGATTGATGATGCGACCGCTCTTGCGCTCCAGCATGGACAGGCGGGCGATCTGCTGGCTCAGCAGAAAATAGCCGCGCACATTCAGGTTCATCACTTTGTCCCAGGCCGCCGTCGGGTGGTCCTCGGCCGGGGCGCCCCAGCTGGCTCCGGCATTGTTGATCAGAATGTCCACATGGCCGAGGCGCTGCACGGCCTCCTTGGCCAGACGGGTGATGTCAGCCTCGTCCGAGCAGTCGGCGGCAATCCAGTCGGCCTCTATGCCAGCGGCCTTGAGCTCGGCTGCGGCCTCTTCCAGATCCTTGGCCTTGCGCGAGCTCAGCAAAATCTTCGCACCCGCCTCTCCCAGCGCATGCGCCATCTGCAGACCCAGGCCACGCGAGCCGCCGGTCACCAGGGCCGTCTTGCCCGAGAGATCGAAAAGTTGCTGCACCGTACGTGTCATTCTCATGTCTCCTGTTTGTTATCTAGGTTCAAACCGGGTCCGCAGTGCCTTGCAAGGCCTGCCCGTCAAAAGCTGCGTGAATTGTGCGGGCGCCTCAGGCCCTGTGTTGTCACCTGCGTGTCGGCCCTGTCCCGCAGGTGGCAGGCCCATCGCGGCAGCCGTTTTCAGGACCCACAGGTCACGGCTGTGGGAGCGGGCACGCAGTTGCCGACAGCACGAAAGCTGTGGCCAGGCCTTGTGCCGAACCAGTGAAAATTGTGTCAAGCGCCTTCAATCGGCAAACAGCGACAGCGTGCCGCCCCAGGCCCCGCCCTCTATCTCCAGCATGCGCAGCTTGGTCAAAGCGCCCTGTCCGCCCGAAAACCCGCCCGGCGACCGCCCAGCGGCCAGTACCCTGTGACAAGGAACAATCGGCGCAAACGGATTGGCTCCCAGCGCCTGGCCCACGGCGCGCGCAGCACCAGGCTCGCCCAGCGCTGCGGCAACTTCTCCATAGGTGCTGGTACGGCCCGGTGCCAGCGCGCGCGTGAAGGCATAGACCCGGCAATGAAATGCAGGGACGGCAAATTCATCGAGTGCAATCTGCTGCAGATCGGGCAGGCCGTCGCCCGACTCCTGCGCGAAGGCCTGCCGCATATCGCCCAGCACGCCAACAGCCGCAGCCTCTGCGCAGGGTTGGGCCCAGCCCTGTTCGCTCTGCGAGTTCACGCCTGCCAGCAGACACTGCACCCCGGCCATGGCCTGCACAGCAAAGCCCGGAGCAGCGGAGATGGAGGTCACGGCGCCATAGACTGCAGGCCCGCGCTGCGGCTGCAGCGCATGGCGTTTGGTAAGGCCCACCAGCATGCGCTCCCGGGTCTCGCCCCAGCTGACCTCGGGCAGTTGCACGGCGCAGATGGCACTGGCATTCCAGGCCAGCCCGCATGCACCAATGCGCGTGACAAACAAGGCATGACCGGGAAAAGGCAGCGAAGCAGCGTGATTCATCCACACAGTCTACAAAACGCCGTCTTTGTACTCACGCAAAAATTTTTAAAAGACTGGATGTAAAAACAGCTTATTACTGTATATTTACACAGTCAAAACACTGTGGATATACGGACATGCAAGAAGCCCATTTCACCGTCTCTCTTTGCGACTACCCCGAGCTGCCCGAGGACAAACGCCATCAAGCCGAGGCACGCTATGCCCGCGTACTGGCCCGCCAGCTTGGTGGGGAGGAACAGGTCGGCGAAGCACTGTCTCTGGTGCAGAGCCTGGAGGACACCCCGCCCGAAGAAATCACCGACGACGCCAAGCTCACCTTCCAGCGCTGGATGAAAGCCGCCCGCGCCGCTGCCGAAGCTGGCCTGCAAGGCATTGGCGGCACCGAAAGCTGTTTCTTCGATGTGCGGCGCATCTACCACTGAGTGAACAGATGCGGGCGGCGCGAGGCCCGAGGCCGTCAACGCCGGCCCACGCCGCCAAGCATTGCAAGGGACATGTGCCGCCCTGGCCACAGGAGCTCGCTGCAATGCCTACACTGGCGGCTTGTTTGACCGTGTGACTGTTTTCTCTCCATGCAAGCCCTGCTCGACGCCATTGCCCAGATGCCTTTTCCTACCGATGCCCAGCGCATCTTTCATGGTCGCGGCGGGCGGTATCCGGGCTGCGAGCAGATCTCGCTGGATGCCTTTGCGCCCGTCATCGTGCTGACCAGCTTTGCTCCCATGGAGGAAGCCCAGCTGAGCCAGATCGGTCAGGCGCTGGAGCAGCGCTGGCAGCAGATCGCCCCGGCCGGGCTGCCCCTGACCTGGGCCTTCCAGAGCCGCGAAAGCGGCGGCAAGGTCGACACCCTCGTCATGGCCGGCGAGCTGCCCGAGCCGCATGTGGTCACAGAGAACGGCGCCCGCTATCTGATCCATATCGCACGCGGGCAGAACCACGGCCTGTTCCTCGACATGGCCGCCGGCCGCGACTGGGTGCGCCGACAGGTGCTGGCCCATGAGCGGCCCGCGCGCATGAAGGTGCTCAATCTGTTTGCCTATACCTGCGCATTCTCGGTCGTGGCCAAGCTGGCCGGTGCCGGTCAGGTGCTGAACATGGACATGAGCAAGGGCGCTCTGGCCACGGGCCAGCACAACCATCAGCTCAACGGAGTCAAGGCGGGCGCCAGCTTCGCCGCCCACGATATTTTCAGCAGCTGGGGCAAGATCAACCGCAGCGGACCGTACGACCTGATCATCGTGGACCCGCCCAGCTACCAGAAAGGCAGCTTCATCGCCACCAAGGACTATGCGCGCCTGATGCGCCGCCTGCCCGATCTGCTGGTGCCGGGCGGCCAGGTCCTGCTGTGCCTGAATGCACCCGAACTCGGCACCGACTTCCTGCGCGAGCAGATGGCGGAAATCGCGCCCGAGCTGCAGTTCGTCGAGCGCCTGGCCAACCCGGCCGTATTTGCCGATGTGGACGAGGAGCGCAGCCTCAAGGTCATGGTCTATCGTGCTCCTGCGCTGGCGGCGGACCAGCAGTCATGAGCGAGGGCACAGATCAGGGCCGCAGCCTGCCTCTGCAGCCCGTGGACCCGGCTCTGGCACACACGCTGCAGCGCTTTGCCCGGCTCGATGCGGAGACGCCGACCCCGCAGCTCGACTATGTGCAACGCCGGCGCCTGCTCAGCGAGCTGCAGGCCGGGCTGATTCGCTCCGCCCTGCCCGGCATTTCCAGGGCCGAGCATTTCGTGGCGGCCGAAGGCCGTGAGATCTGCGTGCGCAGCTATCGCAAACAAGGCGCGGGCAGCGGCCGGACGCTTGTCTGGCTGCATGGCGGCGGCTGGATGGTGGGCGATCTCAACACCCATGACGACCTGTGCGAGCATCTGGCCCAGTTCACCGGCCATGTGGTGCTGTCCGTACATTACCGCCGCACACCAGAAAGCCGCTTTCCCGCGCCGCTGGACGATGTGGTGGCCGTGCTGCAGTGGCTGAGCGATATGCGCGGGCTGCTGCCTTTTGCGGCCAACAAGGTCCTGCTCGGAGGCGATAGCGCTGGCGCCCATCTGGCATTGGCAGCGGCGGTGGGCCAGATTCAGCAACCCACCGATGCGGCCCGCATTGCAGGCCTGCTGCTGCTCTACCCTCCGCTTGAGCCCGATCAGGATAATGACAGCATGCGGCACTTTGCCACAGGCTTCGGGCTCACGCCCGCCGCCATGCAGCGCTACTGGCAGGAACTGGGCAGGCCCGAGGGCCAGGCCGCGCAATGGCTGACGCCAGGGTGCTGCAGCGCAGCCATCGCCGCTTTGCCGCCCACGCTTTTGATGACGGCCAGCCACGATATTCTGCGCGACGAGGCCGAAGCCTTTGCTCATGAGGCCCAGGCACTGGGCGCACCGCTGCAGCTTTTACGGGCGCCGGCCATGGTTCACGGCTTTGCGCGCATGCTGGCTGCCAGCCCTGCGGCACGCCAGCAGGTCGAGCTCGCCTGCTCGGCCTGGGCGGAACTAATAGGCGGCCAACGCCCTCAGAGCAAATAAGCTTTGCTTTCCAGACAGGTAGCGGCATGGCCCTGCAGGTGTACGCTGCACGGCGCCGGGCGCCGCGCCGCCCCTCTTTTCCAACACAAGAGCTGCGACGCTGATGCCTCAAGCATCCGGCGCCTGCCGCCATAGTTTCCATCGTCATGAGCCTAACTTCCGCCACCCCACAACAACTGATGCGCCTGGCCGTGGACCTGGCCCATGCCAACCGCCTCAACGGCGGCCGCCCGTTCGGCGCCGTGCTCGCCCAGGGACATGAAGTCGTCGCCACCGGCGTCAACGAGATCATTGCCAGCCACGACCCCAGCACCCATGCCGAAATGCAGGCCATACGCGCGGGCACGCAACGGCGCGCCAACCCCAGCCTGGCGGGCCTGTCCATTTATGCCAGCGGCCACCCCTGCCCCATGTGCCTGGCGGCCCTGGTCATGAATGGCGCCGAACAGGTGTTTTTCGCCTTCGACAACCAAGACGCCGCGCCTTATGGCTTGTCCAGCGAGGGGACCTACCAGCGCCTGCGCCTGTCGCTGACGCCGCCGCCGCTGCCCATCACCCGCATCGACACCGGCATCCGTGCAGCCCAGCTCTATGGGGACGAGGCCTGGCCCGCCGCCTGATCCTCGTTGCCGCCAAAACCATAACAACAAACCGGGCTGCCCAGGACGAGCGGCGCGCGCACCAGCGCGCTGCAGCGCAGCCAGCCCCCGAGCTTCATGACATCGACATCTTCCCGAACACACCGCGTGCCGCCATTGCTGTGGCTGGCCGTGGTGATACTGGTCACCATCAATCTACGTCCCTTTCTGACGGCCCCGGGCCCCTTGGCACCGACCATACAGCAGGCCACGGGCATGGATTTGCGCAGCTTTTCCTGGCTCACGCTGCTGCCCATGGCGCTGATGGGCATTGGTGGCTGGCTCGCTCCCACGGCATTGCGACGCTGGGGCGCGCGCGCCGCCATCTGCGCCTCGCTGCTGCTGATTACGCTGGGCTGCGCCCTGCGCCTGACGCCTGCAGGTGGCGCCACTGGCAGTCTGCTGATTGTCACGGCCGGCCTGTGCGGCGCGGGCGTGGCGCTGGCACAAAGCATTCTGCCGGGGCTCATCAAGCGCCAGTCCCCCCACAATGTGGCGCCCATGATGGGCCTGTATTCGGCGGCGCTCATGGGCGGCGGTGCACTCAGCGCCCAGCTCTCGCCCGTGGCCATGCAGCTGGGTCTGAGCTGGCAGGCTTCGCTGGCCATCTGGGCCATTCCGGTGCTGCTGGCATTGCCGCTGGCCTGGCATGCGCTGACCCTGATGCGCGAGCCCGTTGCACCTGCACCCTCCACGCCGCTGGTACAAGCCGATAGCGACACCGGCTGGCTGCTGCGCCGCAGCCGTACCTGGCTGCTGCTGATCAGCTTCGGCCTGATGAACGGCGGCTATGGCTCCACCGTCGCCTGGCTCGCTCCGTTCTATCAAACCCATGGCTGGACGGCCACGCAAAGCGGCTCGCTGCTGGCCATTTTGTCGATTGCGCAGGCCGCATCGGCGTTGGCCATGCCCGCCTTGGCACGCCGCAGCCTGGACCGCCGCACTTGGCTCATGCTGGCCTTGCTGCTGCAGATCATCGGCTTTGCCGGCCTCGGGCTCTGGCCCGATGCCGTGCCCACGCTCAATGCCATCGTGCTGGGGCTGGGTCTGGGCGGCTGCTTTTCCCTCTTCATGCTGGTGGCGCTGGACCATCTGCCCTCGCCCACACAAGCCGGTGCCCTCAACTCGCTGATGCAGGGCGGCGGCTTCATCCTCGCCGCACTGGCCCCTCTGGTCATGGCACAGCTGCACCAGATCAGCGGCGACTGGATGACAGGCTGGCTTTATCAAGCCAGCGTGGCTGCGCTGGTCTGCCTGCTGGTGACACGCTTCAACCCCAAGGGCTACCCGCAAGCCATGCAGCAGCCTTGAACACGCCACCTCGCGACAAAAAGGGCCTGGAAATTCCCAGGCCCTTTTTGTCTTGGCTTGAACTACTCATTGACCAGCAGCTGCAGCCCATGCGCCTCGGTCGGCAAGGGCACCTCCCATCTGTGCAACATGCTCAGCAATGCGGCATTGCCGAGTGTGGTGTCGCGCTTGCTGTTGCGCGCCAGCAAGGTGGATCTGGCAGCCTCCAGATGCACCAGCTCCACCTGTGCACCATAGGCCAGGCACAGGTCCAGCGTCTTGCCGCGCATCTGCCTGGACAGATGCGTGGCATTCCAGACGAAGGCAGCCTTGGCTCGCAACAGGCTCTTGGCCTTGTCCACGGCTCGGTGGGCAGCAGCGCCCTCGTTCTCGCCATGGCGCAGGCCCAGCTCAGTGCGCGCATCGTCAAACGACACCACGGGCAGACCCGCATGATGCTGGGCAACCCAGTGGTTCTTGCCCGATGCGGGCAGACCGCACATGACGATGACGCACGAGCCCGGCTCTTCGTGCAAAGCGTAGTCCGGGTGCAGCTCGGCACCGCGGAAATAGCGCACTGCCGTTTCGGCCGAAGCAAAGCTGCGCGGCTTGCGCAAACAGCCCTCTTCCAGCGCCAGCTCCCTGAACAGCTCGATATTCACCAGCACATTGCCCACATCGGGGCAGATGCGACCGCGAATATCGGCACGGGCCAGCAGTACCAGCAAATGCAGGTCGACCTGCCAGGACAGCTCCCTGACCATGAACTCGGGCGAGACGCCTCGGCGCGAATCGGCAAAGGCAAAAAACGGTACCTGATGCACGGCAATCAGCCGACAGATCGCCTCGCGCCGGGCCACCGGCGCGCCGGCCTCCCACAGCATGAGCCGCGCATCCAGCGCCCCACGGCGCGAATGGCCAGGCTGCGAGATACGGCCGTTGTCGGCTATCTGCGTGGTCGAGCACTTGGCGACATCGTGCAGCAGCGCGGCCAGAAAGACCATCTCGCGCTCCTCGTTGGTGAGCCCTGCATAGTCGCTGTCCTGCAACAGCTCGGTCACCACCATCTGCGTATGCGTCCAGACATCGCCTTCTGCATGGTAGATCGGGTCTTGCGGCGTAGTCTTGGCCAGCTCAAGTTGCGGAAAAGCCTCCAGGCAGGCCGCCCAGTCCACCGGATGGCGAGCGGAATGCGGCACCAGGGCCGCGATCTGTTTCCAGCTCCACATAAGTTCTCCTTTCACCGCAGCTTCATCACGAAACTACGGCTTTGATAGCTATCAGCGATTTCTGGTAATGGCTTACCAGCTTTTTTGAATCGCATTGGCAAAGATATCGACGCCTGTGCGCAGACCGTTGGCGACAATGGGTCGCTCGCTGTGGTGGGAGCCCGACTCCAGGATCACCTGCACGAAGTCGGAGCGCACGAACTTGTAGCGCTCTACGGTCTGGCCGTTTTCCTCGACCTTGATATACAGACCTTCGGCCAGCTCGGATCTGTCGGTCTGACGCCAAGCCAGCGGCAGATCCAGCTTCTGTCTTTGCACTTGATCCTCGAACACGGCTTTCCAGCGAGCGCTGCGCCCCAGGGAAGGTGCCAGCAATGCCAGCAAATCCTGCATGCGCCTCGGTGCGATACCGGCGTAGATCACAGGCACGGACACCACGGGCACACCGGACAGCAGCGCATGACGCTGCGGCGTGTCCAGAAACTGCTGCGCCACGCGGTCCCAGATGTCGAACTCGCAAAACCAGTGCGGCAAGGCGTCGTAGTACAGCGAGTGCTTGGCATACAGCCACTCGCCATACATGACATAGCGCTCGTCCAGCAGCGCCATCAGCGCGCCTTCATGGGCTCGAGCCCATTGCTTGTAGGCGTTGAACTGGCGCTCGCGCCCGCCCATCTGATCGGCTTGCAGATAGTGGCCGCGCGACTGCAGCAGCAAGCTGCCGTCGGCACCAAAGCTCAGCGCCGCATTGGCGCCGTCCAGCTTTTCCTCGACCACGATATGGCGGCCGGCCAGCGCTTCATAAGGCACGGCATCGGCCTGATCGCCGACCTGCAGCCGCGAGCCACGCAGATGCGGCGTGCGCGGATATTTGAGGATCTCCAGATTGAATAGATGTGGTGAAGCCATGTTGTGCTTTCCTAAAAGGGAATAAGCCACGCGCAAAAAAGGCGCGGCAGACAAATCAAGGACATGGGCAGCGCCGCTCTGCGCTGCCATCGGAAAAAGACAGAACCCAAGCCGCCAAGCAAAGGGCCGGCCTGGAGTTCAGAGAGTGGGAGGAGCTTGGAGCCTGAATGCAATTCAGACCAGAGACGCCAAGCAGGAAGATTGCCGCCCTTCACAGAGCGAGAGTTCCACACCGCAGCGCACACGCGAGAAGGATCAGCGTGTGACGAAGTCGTTTAACTCAAACGAATACGGCGGGACATGGCGCAACTCGAAAATGAGAGCAAATAGCGCAGGTGGAGCAAGGCTGACGAGTGTATTTGCTGGCAAGCCCAACTGCCAAGCGCTTGACCGAAACTTGTTGCGCAAAGAACACGAAACGGTTTCACAGAGATGAAACAGAGGCTGGTTACAAATCGTAGTTTTCTTCCTGCACCTGCCAAACTCTCAATGACATCTGCACAGACCTTGCGCCAACCTCTTCTGATTTCCCTGATCGCAGCCGCTGCCCTGGCCGCCTGTGGTGGCGGTGACAACAACACCAATAACACCCCACCAGCGCCTGCTCCGGTTCCCGAGGTCCCGGCGCCAGCACCCGAGCCCGAGAAGACGCCTGTCTCGCTCCTGCTTGAGAAGATCGGCAGCTATCAGTCGGGCATCTTTTTGCAGAGCGCCGCTGAAATTACGGCTTTCGATCCGGTCACCAAGCGCGGCTTTGTGGTCAACGCCCAAAAGGGTGCGCTCGACGTGCTGGACATGAGCAACCCCGCTGCCCCGCGCATGCTCGCCAGCCTCGATGCCACCAAGCTCTCGCTGGGTGCGGGGGCCTCCATCAACAGCGTGGCCGTGCATGGCGGCCTGGTGGCCGTGGCCGTGCAGGCATCGGTCAAGACGGACCGGGGCATGGTCGTCATCTATGACGCCGACAAGCTCGGCGTGATCGCCGAAGTGCCCGTGGGCGCCCTGCCCGATATGCTGACCTTCACCCCCGACGGCAAGACCATTCTGGTCGCCAACGAGGGCGAGCCCAGCGATGACTACCAGATCGACCCCGAAGGCTCGATCAGCGTGATCGATATGAGCACGCCCGCCAAGCCCGTGGCGCGCACTGCCGACTTCAAGGCCTTCAACAGCCAGAAGGCGCAGTTGCTGGCCAAGGGCGTGCGCATCTTCGGCCCGACCGCAGACGGCCAGGGCATGGCTGCCGTGGCCAACGACCTGGAGCCCGAATACATTGCCGTGGCCCCCGACGGCAAGACGGCCTGGGTGACACTGCAGGAAAACAATGCGCTGGCGATTGTGGACATTGCCAGCGCCACCGTGACCGATGTGGTGGCGCTGGGCTACAAGGACCATGGCGCAGCCGGCAACGAGCTTGACTTCGCCGACAGCGACGGCAAGAGCCCGGTCATCAACATCACCCAGGCCCCCAACGTCTTCGGCATGTTCCAGCCGGACTCCATCGCCGCCTACAAGGCCGCCGACGGTGCAACCTATCTGGTCACGGCCAACGAAGGCGATGCACGTGCCTGGGGTGAAGGCAACAAGAGCTATTTCGGTACAGCCGCAGACAAGACGGCCGGCACCCCGGCTGCGGCAGGCGATGTGACCAAGGGCTTTGTGGAAGAGTGGCGCATCAAGCATCTGGTGCACAAGGACGGCTTTCTGCGCCGCGCGGGCGACGATCTGCCCGCCCATCTGGCTCAGCTGGCCAGCGGTGCCTATCTGAATGCCAGCAACTTTGCCTGGTGCGGCGCGGTCGGCACAGACCCAAAGACCTGCCGTGATGATGACAAACTGGGCCGCCTCAAGGTCACCTGGACCATGGGCTACCAGGCCGACAGCAGCGGCAACCCCGTCAAGGACGGCAAGGGTTATCTGACCTATGACAGGCTATACGCCTATGGTGGCCGCTCCATCTCCATCTGGGATGCCAAGGGCAAGCAGGTCTGGGACTCTGGCTCGGCCATCGAAAAATTCATCGCCAGCCCCGAATGCAAGCTGGGCGCCAGACGTGACATTGCCTGCGCCACCTACTTCAACACCGGTCATGAAGAAACGGCCAGGCTCGATGCGCGCAGCAGTGCCAAGGGTCCCGAGCCCGAAGGCCTGACCGTGGGCCAGATCGGCACCAAGACCTTTGTCTTTGTGGGCCTGGAGCGCATGGGCGGCATTCTGGTGTTCGACATCACCGACCCCAAGGCACCCAAGCAGATCGACTATCTGAACACTCGCGAGAACTGGACGGCCAGCTTTGACAGCAAGTCCGCGCTGGCAGGCACCGCACTCAGCGATGTGGGCGATCTGGGCCCCGAAGGCCTGCACTTCATTTCCGCAACCAGGTCGCCCAACGGCAAGCCCCTGCTGATGGTGGGCAACGAGGTCAGCGGAACCACGGCCATCTACCAGCTCAATCTGCAATATTGAAACCTGCAGACAAGCAGTCGCTTTCATGCCAAGCCCCGTCCCCACGGGGCTTTTTGCTATTCAAATCAAGCAAAGACTGCGCCGAGGGTTTCTCAATTACGTAACAATAAGCGCCAGCGGTCGGTGTACCGCCTATGGGTTCCCATTCGCCGCAAGCCAGACGCTTGCGACCTACTAAACCGCCGTGTATCCGGACGGCGGTGGCTTTTTGAACGGAGCACTTAATGAAGCACTCTTTCGCTCGCCGCCAGGCGCTGCGCGGCTTGGCCGTGGCAGCTCTCGCCTCCTCCTCCCTCCTGTCCGCCGCGCATGCAGACACCCCTGCGGTGCTGCGCGTCTCGGCCATTCCCGACGAGGCACCGACCGAGCTGCAGCGCAAGTTCAAGCCCCTGGGCGAATACCTCTCCCAGGCCACCGGCATGAAAGTGGTGTTCACCCCCGTATCCGACTACGCGGCCGTGGTCGAGTCCCTGGCCACCCGCAAGCTGGATCTGGCCTGGCTGGGCGGTTTCACCTATGTGCAAGCCAAGATCCGCACCAACGGCACGGCCATCCCCATCGTGCAGCGGGCCGAGGATGCGGTCTTCACCAGCAAGTTCATCACGGCCGACCCCACCATCAAGACGCTGGCCGACCTCAAGGGCAAGACCTTTGCCTTCGGCGCCCCCTCCTCCACTTCGGGCAGCCTGATGCCGCGCTTCTTCCTGCAGCAGGACGGCCTGAATCCCGAAAAAGACTTCAAGACCGTGGCCTACTCGGGCGCGCATGACGCCACCGTGGCCTTTGTGGCCGCAGGCAAGGCCGAGGCCGGCGTGCTCAACACTTCGGTATGGGACAAGCTGGTCGAGTCCAAGAAGGTGGACACCAGCAAGGTGCGCGTGTTTGCCACGACGCCCACCTACTTTGACTACAACTGGACGGTACGCGGCGACCTGGACCCGGCCATCGTCAAGAAGCTGACCGCCGCCTTCCTGGCACTGGATCCCAGCAAGCCAGAGCACAAGGCCATCATGGACCTGCAGCGCGCCTCCAAGTTCATCGCCACCGACACCAAGAACTACGACGGCATTGAAGCTGCCGCCAAGTCCGCCGGTCTGCTGAAGTAAGAAATTCAGCTTTTTTGACTGCCAACGCTTATGCATCAAGCGTTGGCAGCTATTGTTTTCAGAGTATTCGTCTCATGAGCTTCATGCTGGACGATGTGGGCCTGACCCACAGCAACGGCTTTACCGCCCTGTCCCATATCTCCTTGTCCGCCATCCAGGGCGAGAGCATTGCGCTCATCGGCCCCTCGGGTGCCGGCAAGACTTCGCTGCTCAGCACCATAGGCACAGCCTACCTGCCCACGGCAGGTCGCATGCAGGTGCTGGGCCAAACCGCGTCTGCGCAATCCTCCGCCCGCGAACTCAAGGCTTTGCGCAGCCGCATCGGCACCGTGTACCAGGCTGCCCCCATTCCGCTGCGTCAACGTGTGGTCACGGCCGTGCTGGCCGGCAAGCTGGGCCAGTGGCCGCTGTGGAAGGCGCTGGCATCGCTGGCCTATCCGCAGGACATTGCGGGCGCGCGCGAGGCCCTGGCCCGCGTGCAGCTTGAGGACAAGCTGTTTGCACGCTGCGACCAACTCTCCGGCGGCCAGTTGCAGCGTGTGGGCATTGCCCGCGTGCTCTACCAGCAAGCCGAGCTAATTCTGGCCGATGAGCCGGTCTCGGCCCTGGACCCTGCACTCTCGCAGGCCACGGTGCAATTGCTGGTGCGGGAAGCTGCCGCGCGCAAGGCCACGCTGGTAGCCAGCCTGCATGCCGTCGATCTGGCTCTGGCGAACTTTGCCCGCATCGTCGGCGTGCGCAATGGCCGCCTGGCCTTTGACCTGCCCGCCGCGCAAGTCAGCGAAGCCCAGTTGCAAGCGCTCTACGCCCATGCCGATGGCAGAGCGGCCGATCTGCCCACGCTGCACAACCGCCTGGCTCAGCGCGATCCCGCCAGCACCGCGCCAGCTCCCATCCAGGTGAACGCATGCCGGTAGAAATGGCCGAGCCCGCCCGGCCATCGCGCCGCGACCCCTCCGCTCGCGGCCGCCTGAGCGGCCTGATCCTGACCCTGGTCGTGCTCTGGCCCATGCTGCAGACCTCGGGCTTTTCGCTCAAGCCGCTTTTCGATGCCGACAATCTCAAAGTCATCGGCGGCTTTCTCGCGCATTTTCTGCCGCCCGATAACAGTGGAGAGTTCCTGGCCTATCTGGGTCAAGCCACGCTGGAGACCCTGGCCATCGCCACGGCCGGCATGGCGCTTGCCTTTGCGATTGCCGTTCCCATGGCCTATCTGTCCACGGGCGCGGCGTGCGAGAAGGTCACGCTCAACCCCATCGCTCGCAGCGTGCTCACCATCCTGCGCGGCATTCCCGAGCTGGTCTGGGCTCTGGTGTTTGTGCGCGTCTTCGGTCTGGGCCCCGCAGCCGGTGTGCTGGCCCTGGGCCTGACCTATGGCGGCATGCTGGCCAAGGTCTATGCCGAAATTCTCGAATCCGCCGATCCGGCACCGGCCCGCGCCTTGCGCGCCTGCGGTGCCGGCCGCATCCAGGCCCTGCTCTACGGCCTGCTGCCGCAGGCGGCCAAAGAGCTGACGTCCTACACCGTCTACCGCTGTGAATGCGCGATCCGTGCCTCGGTGGTCATGGGCTTTGTCGGTGCGGGAGGCCTGGGCCAGCTCATGGACCAGGCCATGAAGATGCTCAACGGCGGCGAAGCCGCCAGCATTTTGCTGGCCTTCATGCTGCTGGTGGCTGCGGCCGATCTGCTCTCCTGGTGGTTGCGTCGCGCACTCGACGCCGCGCCTGCCGCGCGCGCACTGCCCTTCGGCTGGCGAACCGGCACATTTGTGCTGACTGCCTGCGCGGCGCTATGGGCCAGCCTGCGGCTTCTGAATATTGATTTCTCGGCGCTGTTCACGGCAGATGCGGCCGCCAGCATGGGCGACTTCGTGCGTGGCTTTTTTCCGCCCGATCTGAGCCAGCCCTGGCTGCTCAAGGTGCTGCAAGGCATCTGGGAGACTCTGGCCATCTCCATAGTCGGCACCTTGCTGGCCGCGATCGCGGGCCTGCTGCTGGCCCTGCCGCGCTGGCGTGCGCCATGGAATGTGCTGCTCAATGTGCTGCGCTCCGTGCCCGAGCTGGTCTGGGCCACGATCACTGCGCTGGCCGTAGGCCTTGGCCCATTTGCAGGTGCGCTGGCCCTGGCACTGCATACCACCGGCGTGCTGGGCCGCCTGTTTGCCGAGGCCTTGCAAAATGCTCCGGCAGCTCCCGCGAATGCGCTCAAGCTCAGCGGCAGCAATCGCTTTCTGGCATTTTGCTATGGAACCCTTCCTGGCGCTGCGCCGCAGCTGCTGGCTTACACGCTGTACCGCTGGGAGATGAATATCCGCATGGCGGCGATTCTGGGCTTTGTGGGAGCAGGCGGGCTGGGCCAGCTGCTGTACTTCGAGCTTTCGCTGTTCCACTATGCCCAGGCCAGCACCGTGATCATGGCCATGCTCTTGCTGAGCATCGCCGTGGACTGGAGCAGCGCGGCCTTGCGCCGCGCCATGCGTTGAGAAGGCTACGCGCAGCGACTGATCGCACCGCGCAGGGCGATGCCGCTTCACACGCCCAGAGGCAGGTCGGCTTTTTTCAGCGTGCGCAGCACAAAGCTGGACTGGCTATGGCGTATGCCCTTGATCTTGTAGAGCTTCTCGCGCAGCAGGCGCTCGTAATCGCGCGTGTCCTTGACGACGATACGCAGCAGATAGTCGTACTCGCCTGAAACCAGATGCGCTTCCACGACTTCGGGAATAGTGGCCAGCACCTCGCCGAACTTTTCCAGCGTGTTGTCCGAGTGGCTGTCCAGCGTGACCATGACCAAAACCGAATCGGCCAACCCCAGCGCCTGCGGGTTCAGACGCACGGTATAGCCCTCGATCACGCCGGCCTCTTCCATCTTCTTGATGCGTGCCCAGCATGGTGATGCACTCAGACCCACGGCTGCGCCGATGTCTTGCAGACTGGCGCGCGCGTTAGCCTGCAATGCAGCAAGAATCTTTTTATCCAAGGTATCCATATCCTGGAATTTACCGTCAAATAATCAAGAACAGAAAATTTTTCTGTATCAGCACCATATTTGCAGAATTTGAAGCAACATTTTCTGCAGTGCAACATGCACACTTGAGTCCATGGAAGCACGTTTACCGACGCAGCAAAGCCATTCAACATACCGCGCCGTTTACCGTCAGCATCCGGTTGGTTGATCCGCAGCACGCACACGCAACAGGCCGCATCACTCAAGCACAGTGATGCGGCCTGTTGATTTTTGGACGGCTCCATCGCCTGGATCATGAGCAGCTGCATGAAAAAACCCAGCCGGACTTCCATCGGGCTGGGCTTTCGGGCATCCGCCTGGTGCGCAAGACACCTGGCGGCCGTTCGCGCTATTTACTTCGTGCTATTTACTGGGCTCGCAGCGGAGCAGCATCGGCCTGCACATGCTGGCGCACCTTGCTGACCTGGCTTTCGCTCACATCCGAAGCCTGGTTGCCCCAGCCCTTGCGCACGAAGCTCGCCAGTGCTGCCACCTCGCCGTCGGTAAGGCGGTCGGCGTAGCCCTGCATCACCAGATGCATGGGACGGCGATCCGTAGCGGGCGAGGAAGCGCCCTTGAGAATCACCGACACCAGCGGGCTGGCATCCTTGCCCAGCACCATGGCATTGCCTTGCAGCTCGGGGAAGATCTCGGGAGCGCCCTTGCCGCTGACAAAGTGGCAGGCTGCGCAGTTGTCGAGATACAGGCGAGCACCCAAAGGCATGTCGGGAGCAGCGGACTTCAGCAGTTTGGCCGTGGCCTCGCCGGCTCCATCCGCCTTGGCAACCGCAGTGCTGCGAGGGCCCGGCATGGCCACTTTTTCTGGGGCTGCATCTGCGGCAGGGCCATCCATGGTCTTGAGGAACCTGGCCATGGCATTCAGGTCCGCGTCGGTCATGTACTGCATGGAGTGCTCGACCACCAGCGCCATCTCGCCATTGGCAACCGCATGGGCGTTACGGCCGGTTGCCAGATAGGATGCCACCTGCTCGGTCGTCCATTTCTGAACACGCGAGTCCTTGCCGCGCAGCGCAGGAGCAGACCAGTCATCCACCATACCGCCGGTAAGGAAGCTCGAGTCGGACAGGCGGGTGCCGTTCTGCGCCATGAAGGCAGTGCGAGGGCTGTGGCAGGCTGCGCAGTGACCGGCGCCTTCGACCAGGTACTGACCGCGAATCTGCTGATCGTCACCAGCCATGGGCTTGAAGTCGGAATCACCCGACAGCGCAAGCCAGTTCCAGGCACGGATGCCGAAGCGCATATTGAACGGGAAGCTCAGGCTGGTGGCCTGTACCTCGTTCCTGACGGGCTTCACCTCGGTCTGGAGGTAGTCGAACAGCGCACGAATATCGCTTTCCTTCATGAAGCGATAGTTCTCGTAGGGCATGGCCGGGTACAGCTGTTGGCCGTGACCTCCGATGCCGTCCACCATTGCGGCACGGAATTGCTCCAGAGTCCAGTTGCCGATACCGGTTTCCTTGTCCGGCGTGATGTTGGAGGACCAGATGGTGCCCATGGGGCTGTCAATGCCGCGACCGCCGGCCATGGGCTCGCCACCCTTGGCGGTGTGACAGGCCATGCAGTCACTGGCGCGCATGACATATTCGCCACGACCGGCTTCGGCCTTCCAGTCGGCAGCCAGCGCCTCATTCGCCGGTGTCGGCTTGAAAGGCACATAGATCAGCGCCAGCGCCGCCAGTGCGCCCAGGACGATCAGCGCAATCAGAATGCTGAGGATTTTCTTCATGTCTTGCTCTCCTCAGACCAGCGGACGTGGGTTTTTCAGATACATGGTGCGAATCGCATGCAGCGTCCAGTACGCCAGGCCGCCGACCATGCCGGTAGGGTTGTACTGAGTGTTCTGCACGAAGTTGCCAGCACCGAAGACGAACACGTTGTGCTTGTCCCAGGCCTGGCAGTAGCGATTGACCACGCCGTCCGTGGGCTTGTCAGACATGATGTGACCACCGGTGTTGTGCGTGGTCTGGTAGGGGCGCACGTCGAACTTGGCACCGATATTTTTGAAACCCGACTGCAGCAGATCCGGTTTCAAGGCGTTGCCCACCTCCTCGGCCTTGATCTTCTGGTACTGCGTCATCCGGATGTCGTTGTCCTGCCAGTTGAAGGTCATGCGCATCAAGGGACGACCATGTGGGTCCTTGTAGGTGGGGTCCAGATCCAGATGGTTGTTGCGGTAGGACATGTGCGAGCCGTGCGTGCCGATCGACATGGAATGGCCATACCACTCGCCAATGCCCTTCTTCCAGCCTGCGCCCCAGCCCGGCGTGCCCTTGGGCAGCGGCATGGAACGGATGGGTTGACCATTCATGGTGCCCACGCGCCAGTAAGCGCCACCAATGAAGCCCAGCTTGCCGAAGTCGTTCTGGTTGATGCCGTAGTCGTCGATACACATGCCGTTAGAGCCGTGCCCGATGAAGGGATTGAAGTTCTCTTCCTTGAAGAACAGGGTCACGCCACCATTCATCTGGTAGGCGTAGTTCTTGCCTGTCACCCCGGTGTTGGTCTTGGGGTCGTAAGGTTTGCCGATGCCGGAGACCAGCAGCAGGTGCACGTTGTTGAGCTGATAGGACGACAGAATCACCAGGTCAGCGGGCTGGAACACTTCCTCGTTCGTGTTGGAGTCGAAGTAGGTCACCCCGGTTGCGGTCTTGCCGTCTTCCGAGCTCTCCACTCGCAGCACTTCGCAGTGCGTGCGATAGGAGAAATTCTTCTTGCGCTTGAGCGCATCCAGCACCGCCGTCTGGGGCGAGGACTTGGAATACTGGTAGCAACCAAAACGCTCGCAGAAGCCGCAGAAGTTGCAGGGAGCCATCTGCATGCCGTAGGGGTTCACGTAGGACGTGGACGCAATGCCGGCAGGTGCAGGGAAGGGATGCAGGCCCATGCTCCTGGCACAGGCTTCGAACTTGCTCGCGTCGTAGGTCGATGACAGAGCGGGCATGGGGTACTCTTTCGAGCGCCAGCCTTCGAATGGATTGCCGCCGGCCTGGATCTGGCCCTTGATATTGCCAGCCTTGCCCGATACACCGGCCACTTCGTCAAACCGGGTAAAGAAGGGCTCCAACTCGTCGTAACTGACGGGGTAATCCATCAGGTTCATGCCTTCCGGAATGATGGACTCACCCCATTTTTCCTTCACATAGCTGCGCAGCTTGATTTCCTCGGGCTGAGGGCGCCACAGCAAACCATTCCAGTGCGTGCCGGCACCGCCAACGCCATTCGCTGGCAGGAAGGAACCCATCGAACGGTAAGGCAAAGCGATTTCGCTGTCGTCGCGGCGTACCGTCACGGTCGCCTGACGGGGATGCTGCATATTCTTCAGGCGCACGCCATAAGTCAGCTCGTCGATCTGATTGGGGTACTTGAATTCGGGCACCGTGTTCTGGTCACCGCCGCGCTCCAGCGCCACGATTTCCAGGCCCTCAGCGGCCAGTTCCATGCCGGCGATGGAGCCCGTCCAGCCCAGGCCAACGATGACCACGTCTTTTTTCTTTTCAATGCGTGCCATGACTCAAGCCCTTTCGCCCTTGATGGAAACCGGTCCCAGCGGGTACTTCTTGTTGTGTTGGTCCACCCACTCCATATAGCTCGCTCGAGCGCCTGGGAAGCCGATGTATTTCCAGGACTGCATGCCGTGGTTGCCGCCATGTACAGGGTCGGCAAAATAGCCTTCCTTGGTATTGGCCAGCAAGGTGGCAAAGAAAAGACTCAGTTCAGGGTCCAGCTTGATTTCGCCCTTTTGCAGCGCGGTCAGAGCTTCGTCCTGCTGCTCTGCGGCTAGGCTTTTGAATTCCTTGCCAAAGCGCTCCGTGCAAGCCGCATTGAAGGCGGGAATGGCCTTGCGATAGAGCTGCGCAGGGTTCAGGGGCGATTGCCAACCTCGGTCGGGCGTGGCGGCCGGGTCGTGCGGGCCTTCCATGTACCAGATCTCGGCATTGCCGTAGTAGCCCTTGAGCTGGCGATCGATGAACACCGGCACATGAGCTTCGATCGCTCCAGGTCCATCCCCTTCGGACGGGATCAGGCGGGCTGTTGCCGCCAGCACAAAGGCCCACTCGTCCGCATTGAAGTACTCGGGCTTGTATGCATCCAGTTTGAGCGCAGGCTCTTTGGAGTTGGCATGCATTGCCACGGCCGTTCCAGCCAGTGCGACGCCAGCACCGGAGGCGAACAGAAATGATCTGCGGCTTGGTGGGGAAAAGTTGGACATTGTGCGATTCCTACATCGTGTGAACCTCGGCCATGCGCAGCCAGTTGCGCAATGAACGAGTGTTCAGGTTTTTTTTGAATCAGCGGTGGGTTTCGGGTCAGGCTGGAAGAAGCAAGCGCCCAAAGAAAATGCCCGCAAAGCGGGCACTCCTACGCAGAGCCAGAGCCTTTTTCAAGCCGGCCCATGCCGCCTTAACAATTTGATAATAGTTGCGCTGGCAACTATCTGTATCAGGCAAGCAGCTTGCCTGCCAGCAGGTCGTGGTTTTTCATTGGAGTGCGCAACTGGGGTTTTCACTTAGATATAAGACATAAGACTGCCTACGACTCTGTGCCAGCCTGCTGCGCCCAAGACGCTGCCAGGCAGTGATGCAAGACTCAAGGCGGTGGAGGAGCCGAGACTCGACCCTCACTACTTACTCAAACTGCCAAATGAGGGAAGGTGACGGTGCTCTTTGTCGACACTAAGCTGGAGTCCGTGGCAATGAAAACCGGAACGCGGTGCCCTGTCCGTCACCATCGACAAGATGAATGGAGACTCCATGCAGCTCCAGCATCTGGTGCACGATTCTCAAGCCCAGGCCACCGTCGCGGCGGGCACCACCTACGGTAAACGGACGCCTGAACAGACCTTCACGCAACTCTGGCGGGATGCCTGGGCCGGAGTCACTGATCGTCACCTCCTGCTCTTGGCCCACTGCTCTTATGGCTATTCTGATCGACCCGCCTTCAGGGGTATAGCGCAAGGCGTTATCCAGCAGATTGCTCAGAACGCGCTCTATCATTCCCAGATCTGCACGAACTGCCGGAAGTCGAGGGGCCAGATCCGCCTGCAAGGCGATGTGGCGCGACTCTGCTGCAAGCTCGAACTTCTGGAAAACGTCCTGCACCAGATCAGCCAGGAAGAATGATTCGAGCTCCGGTTGCACAAACCCGTATTCCAGCCTGGCCAGTTCGAACAGGCTTTGGGACAGGGCCCCCACCCTTCGACTCTGGTCGAGCGCGATGCCAAGGTAGCGCCTTCGCTCTGCAGGCTCCAGGCTTGCATCCTTGAGCAACAAGGTCTCCAGATACCCATGCAAGGATGACAGCGGTGTGCGCAGATCATGGGAAATATTCGCGATCAATTCCCGGCGCTCCTGATCCTGCCGCGTGAGAGCTTCCCATTGCTCGCTGATGCGCAGCACCATCTGCCGATAGGCAGCATCCAGCACTGCAATCTCGTCACGGCTGTGATCAGCTACATCCGGGGAGCGTTCCGGCATCTCGGGAGGAACGCCATGCATGTCAAACTGCCGAACCGACTCGGTCAGACGCCGCAGGGGACGCGTGATCAAGGTGAAGGCAACAAGGCCCGCAGCGAGACAGAGCAGTCCGACCATGCCAATCGACAGCAGTGCCGTCTTCAACACTGCATCTGCCGAGCCTCTGGCAGCAAGAAGATCATGAGCCTCACCAAGCAGCACCACATAGATGAAGCCGACCTGCCGCCCGTTCACACTCAAAGGGGCAGCACTGAAGACCTTGCGGCCATCGCGGCTGCGCGGATCATCGCCCAAAATGGGCAGCATCTGTCCATCGATAAATCGATGCACCGGCTCAAGATCGACCCGGTCGCGACGCAAACGCCCCTCGGGTGCCGCATGGCCGGCAATGCGACCGTCGGGCTCCAGCAGATAGACCTCCACACTCGGGTTCACCATCATCAGCTGGTTGAAAAGGTTTCGCACCGCGTTAGGCATCAAGCCATTCGCATCGGTCAGTTGGGCATCGCGAGCAATGCTCTCGGCGACGTCCCGGGACAAGGCTTGCACCACCTCCAGTTCATGCATGCGGTTGGAGCGAAGCTGCAGCCAGGCCGAGGTGCCGCTGCAGACCAGAAGCAACACGGCAAACACGATCGCCAGCCGCTGGGTCAGAGTCAGGTTCATTCGCCCTCTCCAGTTTCAGCGAACTTGTAGCCGCGCCCCCAAACCGTGAGGATTCGCGTCGGCTGTGCCGGATTGACTTCCACCTTGGCACGAAGCCGGTTGATATGGGTGTTGACGGTGTGCTCGTAACCCTCGTGCTGATAGCCCCAGACCGCATTGAGCAGGTCCATGCGCGAAAACACCTTGCCGGGCTGGCGAGCAAAGAAATACAGAAGATCGAACTCACGGGGCGTGAGATCGAGACGGCGACCGTTCAGGCTGGCATCCCTGGCGACCGGGTCCATGACCAGCCCGTTGACCGAAAGGCTGCCCGACTCCAGGCGCGCGCTCTGGGCCAGCGCGTCGACCCGGCGCAGCAGGGCCTTCACCCGTGCCACAAGTTCCAGAACGGAAAACGGCTTGGCCAGATAGTCGTCAGCGCCGATCTCCAGTCCCAGAATGCGATGCACCTCGCTGGAGCGGGCGCTGATGATGATGATCGGCGTGTAGCGCGTCATGGCGCGCGCACGTCTGCAGATCTCCAGGCCGTCCACCCCAGGCAGCATCAGGTCCAGTACCAGCGCATCCCAGCCGCCGCGCTCCAGTTGCGCCAGCCCGTCGTCGCCGCGGGCGCAATGCACGACCTCCAACCCCTCGTCCCGAAGGTGAAGCGAAAGCAGATCGGCGATATGGGCGTCGTCCTCGACCAGCAGAATGCGACGGGCGATAGTCATGAGTAGTCAGGTCTCCGGCAGGGACGGTTGATGCAGCACTGTGGAGCACCGCAACGTGGTTTCACATTGTGCTCAAACTGCTCGCCTGTAGTTATCACGTTTTTTTTAACTTTGCGTGAGGACTTCGGGATCGCCACTCCATAAGCTCAATGTCATCGAACCCAGAAAGCCGATGCCATGACCACCCGACGCCACATGCTGCTGAGCGCAGCAGCCTCCGCAGCTGCGCTCTCCACCGGAATATTCCACCGCAGCGCCACCGCAGCAAGCGAGTCCTTCGAAATCAGCTACACCGACGCCCAGTGGCGCGCCCGGCTCAGCCCCCAGCAATATGCAGTGCTGCGCCAGGAGGCCACGGAGCCTCCGGGCAGCAGTCCGCTCAACAAGGAGCATCGCCCAGGCATCTTTTCCTGCGCCGGCTGCTCATTGCCCTTGTTTGCCTCCACTACCAAGTTCGACAGCGGCACCGGCTGGCCCAGTTTCTGGAAGCCTCTGGACAACGCCGTGGCCACCCGCAAGGACCGTAGCTACGGCATGGTGCGCATCGAGGCCCACTGCCGGCGCTGCGGCGGTCACCTTGGCCACGTCTTCGAGGACGGGCCGCCTCCGACAGGTCTGCGCTACTGCATGAACGGTCTTGCACTGACTTTCGCGCCCAAGCCCGCTTGAGGAAAAACAGGCCATGTTGCTGATCGTCCTTGCCTATCTGGGTGGCGTGCTGACCATCGTCAGCCCCTGCATCCTGCCCGTGCTGCCCTTCGTGTTCTCTCGCGCGAATCAGCCCTTTGTGCGCAGCGGCCTGCCATTGCTGGCAGGCATGGCGCTGACCTTTGCGGTCGTTGCTTCTCTCGCAGCCGTAGGCGGCGGCTGGGTGGTGGCTGCCAATCAATATGGCCGCTGGCTGGCCCTGGCACTGGTGGCCGTTTTCGGGCTGACCCTGTTGCTGCCGCATCTGTCGGAGCGGCTGACCCGTCCATTGGTGACTGCCGGATCGCGCCTGTCCGAGTCGGTACAGCAAGACGGTACGCCGAAGGTGGCCTCCTCCGTGTTGCTGGGAGTCGCGACGGGGCTGCTATGGGCTCCATGCGCCGGGCCCATTCTGGGACTGATACTGACCGGCGCCGCCTTGCAGGGGGCCAACACGACCTCAAGCTTGCTGCTGCTGGCCTATGCCGCCGGGGCAGCGACCTCCATGGCTGCGGCTTTGCTGCTGGGGGGCCGGGTATTTGCCGCGCTCAAGCGTTCGCTGGGTGCCGGTGAATGGGTGCGACGCGGCCTCGGGGCAGCCATGCTCGCAGGCGTTGCAGCCATTGCACTGGGAATCGACACCGGCGTGCTGGCCCGACTGTCAACGGCATCCACCGGCAGCCTGGAGCAGAAACTGGTCGAGCACCTGAACCAGCCGCAGAGCGAAGATGAACTGGCCATGCGTGGCAACCCGGGCCTGATGATGCAGGCACCATCCCCTGCACCTGCTGACGGGGCTGCCATGATGGCCGCGGGAGCTGCAATGCGCATGAGCGGGCCGTCCAGCACAGCCCAGACCCTGCCCGATGAGGGCATCGCTCCGCCCCTGGACGGTGCCACCCAATGGCTCAACTCCAAGCCTCTGGGCGAGCAGGACCTAAGAGGCAAAGTGGTGTTGGTGGATTTCTGGACCTACTCCTGCATCAACTGCCTGCGCACCCTTCCCTATGTGAAGGCCTGGGCCGAAAAATACCGTGATCAAGGTCTGATCGTGATCGGTGTGCACGCCCCAGAGTTCGCCTTTGAGCGCGACATCGGCAACGTGAGCAAGGCCATGAAAGACCTGGGCATCAGCTATCCGGTGGCCGTGGACAACCAATATGCGATCTGGCGCGCCTTCCGCAACCAGTACTGGCCTGCTCATTACTTCATCGATGCCACGGGACGCATCCGCCACCACCACTTCGGCGAGGGCGGCTATGCAGAGTCTGAACGGGTGATACAGCAGCTTCTCAAAGAAGCGGGCAGCACCCGTTCGGCCATGGGCCTGACACAAGTGGATGCAGGGGGCGTACAACTGGCCGCCAGCATGGATGAGGTCGCCTCGCCCGAAACCTATCTGGGCTACGAGCGCGCCGAGAACTTCGCCTCCACCCCCAAAGCCGTGCACGGCAGGACGACCACGTATCGGGAGCCGAAAGAGCCCAGGCTGAACGCCTGGGGCCTGGGCGGTCAATGGATGGTGGGGCCGGAAAGCGCTTCGCTGGCCGGTCCTTCGGGTCGCATCGTCTACCAGTTCAAGGCGCGCGATCTGCACCTGGTGCTGAGCCCCGCCCCCGATGGCAAACCGGTGCGTTTCAAGGTCAGCGTCGACGGCAAACCTCCCGGCGATGCCCACGGTGTGGACGTGGCAGCCGACGGCAGCGGCACCGTCACCGGGCAACGTCTCTATCAGTTGGTGCGCCAGTCCGGTGCCGTTGTCGAGCGGACCTTCAGCATCGAGTTTCTTGACAGCGGCGTTTCCGCCTATGCCTTCACCTTTGGATGACCATCATGAAAACACGTATCACACTGGGTGCCATCTCAAACCGGCGTGGCATGCTCCAGACCCTGACTGGCGGCATCGTTTTGCTGGGCAGCGGACTGCTGTGGCAATCAACGGCCTTCTCTGCCGACGAGGCTGTCCGCATCCCGGCCCCTGCCATCGACACGCCGGCCACCGGTCCCACACCGCAGCGCGCCATCTTTGCCGGCGGCTGCTTCTGGGGAGTACAGGGCGTATTCCAGCATGTCAAAGGCGTGCAGCGCGCCGTCTCGGGCTATAGCGGAGGCACAGCAGCCACTGCCTCCTATGAGCTGGTCAGCCGCGGCAATACCGGACATGCCGAATCGGTAGAAGTTACCTTCGATCCGTCCCTGGTGAGCTATGGACAGCTGCTGCAGATATTTTTCTCTGTGGTTCATGATCCCACCCAGCTCAACCGGCAGGGCCCGGACACCGGTACGCAATACCGCTCGGCCATTTTTGCGACCAGCCCCGCCCAGCTCAAGACAGCACAGGCCTATGTCGCGCAGCTTGACGCGGCACACCTGTATCCGAAGCCCATCGTCACCCGCCTTGAGGACAGGGCAAGCTTCTATCCAGCCGAGCTCTACCACCAGGATTTCATGACCGATAACCCGCGTCACCCCTATATAGTCTTCAATGATCTGCCCAAGGTGAGCAACCTCAAGCGCCTCTTCCCAGACCGCTACCGGAGCGAACCGGTGCTGACCAAGAAAACGCACTCGTAGCAGTCCGACACTGGAAGCCTGACAAGCCTGGTCTGAAGGACAGCCGTGGCGTAGCAGCCACGGGGATGCGGGGCAGTTTGCCTACAATTTGATGCATGCAGCAAAGCCCCTCCTCCTCAACCGATACGGGTGCCGCAGTGGAGCGGCTTGTCCAGCTGTACGAACAACTGGCCCCTGGCCATCTGCAGCAACTTGACAGCTATTACGCAAGCGATGCGCACTTCAAGGATCCCTTCAATGAAGTGCGCGGCGTGACCGCAATCGCCGGCATATTCACCCATATGTTCGACACGCTGCAAGAGCCGCGTTTTGTCGTCACCGAGCGGCTGATACAGGAGAGGCAGGCCTTTCTGGCCTGGGAATTTCGCTTTCGCCTGCGACGCTGGCGGCCCGGTTCCGAGCAATGCATTCGGGGTGCCAGCCTGCTGCGCTTTGATGCGCAAGGTCTTGTCTGCCAGCATCGCGATTACTGGGATGCGGCTGAAGAACTCTACGAGAAACTGCCATTGCTTGGAATCTTGATGCGCTGGCTGCGCAATGCAGGTTCCGCTTCCAGGAAAACGCTCCATGCTCACCGTTCACCACCTTGAAACTTCGCGCTCGCAACGCATACTCTGGCTGCTTGAGGAGCTCGGTGTTCCTTACGAACTGCGTCACTACCAGCGCGATCCCGCGAGCCGCCTGGCGCCACCGGAGCTCAAGCGCGTGCATCCTCTGGGCAAATCGCCGGTGATTACCGATTCAGACATTGTTGTCGCCGAATCAGGCGCGATCATCGAGTATCTGGTTGAGCGTTACGGCCATCAGGCGCCTTCGGAGCTTTCGCACCTTGAGCCTCTGCGCGGCACTCAAGAACACCGTGAGTGCCGCTTCTGGATGCACTATGCCGAAGGTTCGCTGATGAACTGGCTGGTGATGAAACTGGTTTTCGACACCATCCCGCGCCAGCCCATGCCATTTTTCGTGCGTCCCATCGCGCGCGCCCTGTGCAAGCGGGTGCAGCAAAGACTCGTTGCGCCCAATGTGCAGACTGCATTGGACTTTATGGAAGCGCATTTGGCAGAACATCGCTGGTTTGCCGGCGAGCATCTGAGCATGGCCGACTTCCAGATGAGCTTTGCCGTTGAAGCTGCTCTGGTGCGCAGCGAAAACGAGAACGCCTGGCCCCATCTGATCGCCTATCGCCAGCGCATGCACGAGCGTGCGGCATACCAGCGAGCCTTGAGCAAGGGCGGGCCGGTGATCATGCAATCCTGAGCCTGCGGCAGACTTCCGCAAGTCACAGCGAGCCTTGCCAGGGCAGCGCCAGGTGCAGGCGCATCTGCGGGTGCCGACTTCTCAGCGCGCCACCGCCAGCCCGTCAAACGTGGTGCTTGTCACCCAGTCGATGATCTGCGCATGCGTGTACTGCCCCGACTCCTTGAGCAGGGCCACGACAGGATCGCAAGCCCGTGCGAACAGGGTATACAGCACCAATTCGGGGGGCAGCGCGGCATGCAGCTGGCCGCTGGTCTGGGCTTCGGTGATCCAGATGCTGAGCCGGTTGCTCAGGGCGATCAGCCGGTCCATATAAGCATCGTTGGATTGCAAAGAGGCGCTGAGATTCGAGTTCTGCGCCGGCAGCGAAGGCATTTCCCCCTCCAGCTGCGTCTGCATGGCCCAGCGCGTCACGGCCTTGAGCTGATCCAGCGGGCGCATGGGAGCACCTGCCTCGGCCGCCTGGCTTGCTTCGTCGCGCAGGCCGTCCACGAACGCCAGGGCACGGTCCAGCACGCCGACCATGGCGGCTCCCGCCAGTTCCTCCTTGGAGGTGAACAGCTTGTAGAGGCTGGCCTTGGCCATGCCAGCTTCGGCAGCGACCTCGTCCACCGTCATGGCGTCATAGCCCTTGGTGGCCAGCAACCGGTTGACGGCCACCACGATGGCCTGCTCACGCACGCGCTGTATCTGCTGTTTGATGGAGGAGCGGCTTGTCATGGGCTTATTTTAGACCTGATAGGCCACACCCCATACTAGATAGTGCAAAGTGGAAATGTTTGGTTTATAGTTTGAACTCATCAGTTCACGATTTGACCTTCCTGGTGCAAACGGACTGATAAACCAGGAAAGGCATTCCCATGCATCGCATTGCAGTCATAGGGTCTGGGGTTGCGGGTCTGGCCGCTGCCCGGCGCCTGGCAGGCGCGCCTGGCCAGCATCGCGTGACATTGCTGGAAGCGGGCCACCATTTCGGCGGGCATGCCAACACCGTCGATATGACGCTGAATGGCGTGAGCCAGGGCGTGGACACGGGCTTTCTGGTCTTCAACCACCGCACCTACCCGCTTTTGACGCAGCTGTTCGAAGACCTGCAGGTGCCGACGGCGGCCGCCGAGATGTCGTTTTCGGTACAGGTGCCCCTGACCGACGGACGTGCCGGCCTCGAGTGGAGCGGCAGCTCGCTGGGAGCTGTCTTCGCTCAACGCAGCAACCTGCTGCGCCCCCGTTTTCTGAAAATGCTGGCCGAGATCCTGCGCTTCAATCGTCTGGCCACACGCATCGCCCGGGAAGGCGACGAGGCCGGCCTGCGCAGCTCCATCGAAGCTTTTCTGGATGAGCACGGCTTCGGCACCGCCTTCCGGCAGGACTACCTGCTGCCTATGATGGGTTGCATCTGGTCCTGCCCGACGGATCAGATGCTGCGCTTTCCTGTGGCCACGCTGATCCGCTTTTGTCACAACCATGGCCTGATCCAGGTCTCCGACCGACCCCAGTGGTACACCGTGCAGGGCGGCTCGCGCCAGTATGTGCGGCGCATGCTGGCCGCACTGCAGCACGATGGCCGCCACGAAGCCCGTCTGAACGCGCCCGTGCTGGGCCTGCGCCGCGTGGAACATGGCGTGTTGCTGCAGATGGCACATGGCACGGAGCAGTTCGACGCCGTGGTGCTGGCCTGCCATAGCGATCAGGCCCTGCGCCTGCTGGGTCTCGACGCCACGCCGCAGGAGCGCAGCGTGCTGGGTTCCATACGCTACCAGCCCAATCAGGCCGTGCTGCACACAGATGCCAGCGTGCTGCCCAGCCGCGAGGCAGCCTGGGCGGCCTGGAACTACGAACGCGCGGCCGACGCGGGGCGCAACCGGGCAGGCGTCTGCCTGCACTATCTGATCAACCGCCTGCAGCCTCTGCCGTGGCAGCAGCCCGTGATGGTCTCCTTGAATCCGGTGCGTCCCATCGACGAGAGCAAGGTTCACGCGCGCATTGCATACAGCCATCCGGTCTTCGACCTGGCTGCCATCGAGGCCCAGGGCCAGGTCACGGCTCTGCAAAGCCAGCGCCGGACCTGGTTCTGCGGAGCCTGGTGTGGCTACGGCTTTCACGAAGATGGTCTGCGTTCGGGGCTCGACGCGGCCGATGGCCTGCTGCACGTCTTGCCCAGGCTGCCCGTCAGCCCTGCCATCAGGGGCGCAGCATGAACGCCCGGCCCCTCATCGGCTTCGGCCATGTCTGGCATCGACGTCTGCGGCCCGTCGAGCATGCCTTCCGATATTCGGGCTACTTCCTCATGCTGCCACTGCGCAGCTTGCGCATGCAGCCCGATACCGCGCTGCGGCGCAACCGGCTCGGCTGGATCAGCTTTCACGACAGCGACCACGGCGAGGGCGGAGCCGATGCCCTGGACTGGTTCGAGCAACTGCTGCACAGCGAAGGCATTGACGATGCCGACGGCGAAGTCTGGCTGCACACCTTCCCGCGCGTGCTGGGCTATGTGTTCAAGCCCGTGAGCTTCTGGTATGCCCACCGCAGCGATGGCTCGCTGGCCGCCGTGCTGGCGGAAGTCAACAACACTTTTGGCGAGCGCCATGCGTATCTGCTGGCCGGCCCTGATCTGGCCTTTGGCAGCGAGCAGATGGCACGCAAGCAGTTCCATGTCTCGCCGTTCTGCGAGGTGCGGGGCGAGTACCGCTTCCGCTTCGAGCGCAGCGAGAAACGCACCCTGGCGCGCGTGGATCTGCATGACCAAGACGGCCCGCTGCTGCAGACCAGCGTGGGCGGCACGCTGCATCCGCTGGATGCGACCAACGTGCGCCGCGCCTTCTTCGGCACTCCCTTGATGACGCTGGGCGTCATCGCCCGCATCCACTGGCAGGCGCTGCGCCTCTGGGCCAAGCGCCTGCCTTTCCATGGCAAACCCACCAAGCCCGAGCGCTTCGTCACACGATGAACACCACCGCCGCCCCCTTGCTGAGCCCCGCCGCCGCCGCCACACCGCGCCGCACGCCTGCGCGGGCACGCCGTGTGCTGAACCTGCTCGAACGTCTGCCCCGCGGGCAGCTGGACCTGGAGCAGCCCGACGGTCACTTGCTGCACCTGCCCCAGCTTCGCTGTGCATCCGGCCTCGCCGACGCACATTGCGTGCTGCATGACTGGCAGGCACTGGAACGCACCCTGAAGTCGGGCGATATCGGTCTGGCCGAGGGCTATATCGCAGGTGAATGGGACAGCCCCGACCTGGCTGCGCTGCTGCGGCTGTGCATGTCCAACCGCGACCATGTGCAAAGCTTGGTCTACGGCAGCTGGTGGGGCAGGTTGGGCTACCGCCTGCGTCACCTGCTGCAACGCAATACGCGGGCCGGCAGCGCCAGAAACATTCATGCCCATTACGACCTGGGCAATGACTTCTACCGGATGTGGCTGGACCCCGGCATGAGCTATAGCGCAGCCTGGTTCGAGGGCCGCACGGGCGAATCGCTGCAACAAGCCGACCTGCAGGCAGCCCAGCAGGCCAAGCTCAGACGCACGCTGAACGAGGTGCGGCTACAGCACGGCCAGCGCCTGCTGGAGATAGGCTGCGGCTGGGGTGGCCTGGCAGAGACCGCAGCCCGCGAATTCGGAGCCCGGGTCAAGGGCGTGACGCTGTCGCGCGAGCAGTTGACCTGGGGACAACTGCGCATGCAGCAATCTGGCCTGAGCGATGCCGTGGAGCTGCACTACCAGGACTACCGCGACCTGCCCGCCCTGCATGCCCGCCAGCCCTTCGATGCCATCGTATCCATCGAGATGTTCGAGGCCGTGGGCCGCGAATACTGGCGCGGCTACTTCCAGACACTGCGCGACTGCCTCAAGCCCGGAGGCCTGGCCTGCATACAGACCATCACACTGCGCGAAGACCTGTTCTCTCGCTATCTTCGCTCCACAGACTTCATACAGCAGTACATCTTCCCCGGCGGGCTGCTGCCCAGCATTTCCGCCTTTGAGCAGGAAGCACGGCGTGCCGGCCTGATGGTCGAGCATCACCTGGCCTTCGGCCGCGACTATGCGGAAACGCTGCGCCGCTGGCGCCAGTCCTTCGAGCACCAGCTCGACGCCGTTCGCTCCCTGGGCTTTGACGAGCGCTTTGTGCGCATCTGGCGCTTCTACCTTGCCTATTGCGAAGCGGCCTTCGACACCGGCAACACCGATGTCGTCCAGTTCACCCTGCGCAGGCCACTGCCATGACTGCCCCTCAACCCCGCGCGCACCGCCGCCAGGCCTTGGCCTGGGGCGCTGCCTGCGCTCTTGCCCCTTCACTGACCGCCATGTCAAACCTGACCCACGCCACGACCCCGACAGCAGATCTCCCCATCGAACTGCGCAGCACGCTGCCTGCCGGACGCCTGGTCGGCAAAGGCGTGCTGCGCTTTTTCGGTCTGCGTGTCTACGAGGCAAGGCTGTGGGCCGGCCCCGGTTTCCCCGCCGAAGACTACGCCCGACACCCGTTTGCGCTGGAGCTGGTCTATGACCGCAAGCTCGAAGGCATGGCCATTGCCGAGCGCTCCATCGCCGAAATGCGCAGGGTGGGCAGCTTCACCGAGGAGCAGGCCCGGCAATGGCTGGAGCTGATGAAACTGGCCTTCCCCGACGTGCAGGCCCAGGACAGACTGCTGGGTCTGAACGACGGCCAGGGCGAGGTGCGCTTCTTCCATAACGGTCGCCAGACCGCGCAGCTGCGCGACGCTGAGTATGCACGCCTGTTCTTCGGTATCTGGCTGTCGCCGCAGACTTCGGCCCCTGCCATGCGCAGTTCGCTGCTGGGCCTGGGCTGAGCGCCAGCGGAGCATCTCATGGTTTCACATACGGCCACCGCCCACCACCTGCCTTGGCGCACAGGCCTGGCCTATGGCGCTCTGGCCGCTCCGCTGGCCTTCGCCTCCCTGCCACTATATGTGAACCTGCCCTACCACTACGCCAGCGTGGCGGGCGCTCCGCTGGCGGGACTGGGCGCCGTGCTGCTGGCCACACGGGCCTTCGACGCCCTGCTCGACCCGGCCATCGGCCGCTGGGTCGACCGCCTTCTGCGCCAAGGCGTGGTTTGCACCGCCAGTGCGGCGATCCTGGCCGGCCTGCTGATGGCGCTGGGCTTCGGCGCCCTCTGGCATCCGCCTTTCGATACGCAGAACAAGATGGGCCTGCTGGGCTGGCTTGCCTGCAGCCTGCTGGTGTGTACGCTGGCCTATAGCGTGCTCGTCATCCTCCACCAGGCCTGGGGCACGCGCTGGGGCGGTGAGCCCGCCTGGCGTGCGCGTGTCACAGCCTGGCGCGAAGGAGCCAGCCTGACGGGCGTGCTGCTGGCCAGCATGCTGCCGGCCTGGCTGGGACTGGATGCGACCACAGGATTTCTCGCCCTGGGCCTGGCACTGGGCCTGATCGGCCTGTTGCGGCTCAAGACTCCGGTTCCACAACAACAACCGCAGTCCGTGACCGGGCCTGCCAGCTCGCCATGGGCCAATGCAGGCTTCAGGCGGCTGCTGGCCATCTTCATGATCAACGGGGTGGCTGCCGCCATTCCCGCCACCCTGCTGCCTTTCTTTGTGGCAGACCGGCTGCAGGCCTCGGAACTGCAGCCGGTACTGCTGCTTTGCTTCTTCGGCGCTGCGGCCCTGGGCCTGCCGCTGTGGGTAAAAGCCGTTGCACGCTGGGGTCTGGCACCCAGCTGGCGGGCCGGCATGCTTGCCAGCGTGCTGGCCTTCGGCTTCACGCCCTGGCTGGGCGAAGGCGACGGAATGGCTTTTGCCGTGATCTGCTTGGCCAGCGGTCTGGCCCTGGGCGCGGATCTGGCCCTGCCGGGTGCATTGCTCACAGGCGTGATTCACGAATCCGGCGAAGGCGGCCGCAGCGAAGGCCGCTACCTGGGCTGGTGGACCTGCGCCACCAAGCTCAACCTGGCCCTGGCGGCGGGCCTGGCCCTGCCGCTGCTGTCGGCAGCCGGCTACCGCAGCGGTGCCAGCGAGCCCGCAGGCTTGCAGGCGCTGGCCTGGGCCTATGGCGGCCTGCCCTGCCTGCTCAAGCTCGCAGCAGCGACCCTGCTCTGGCGCGCCGAGCGTCTGCATTCTTCCTGGAGGCACATATGAGCCACATCATCCGTTCCACATCGTTTTCGCCACTGCGGCGTGCCTGCCTGGGCGCGGCATTGGCGCTGAGCCTTGCGGGCTGCGCCGGGCCTTCCGTGCAGGACTATGCCAGGGAGCAGCCGCAACTGGACCTGCGCCAGTACTTCAACGGGCCGCTGACGGCGCACGGCATGTTCACGGACCGCTCGGGCAAGGTGGTCAAGCGCTTCACAGTGCGCATGACAGGGAGCTGGAAGGGCGACGAGGGCACGCTGAACGAGCACTTCGTCTACAGCGACGGCAGCACGCAGCAGCGCATCTGGCATCTCCGCCACCTGGGCGACGGGCGCTACAGCGGCCGCGCCGACGACGTGGTGGGCGAAGCCCAGGGCCTAAGCGCTGGCAATGCCATCCACTGGAGCTATGTGCTGGCCCTGCCCGTGAATGGAAGAGTCTGGAATGTCAGCATGGATGACTGGATGTTCCTGATCGACGGACGCACCCTGCTCAACCGCACCGCCATGAGCAAGCTGGGCCTGCATCTGGGCGATGTGACACTTGCCATCGTCAAGGAGTGAAGATCATGTCGCTGCTCTGTGCACGGCTGAACCCGCCACTGCGCGACTGGCAGGGTCGCTCGGCCTGGATTCTGGGAGCCTCCTCGGGCATAGGTCGGGCCACGGCCGACGCGCTGCACAGGCAGGGAGCCAGGTTGATCGTCTCTGCGCGCCAGGGCGACGCCCTGCAGGATTTCGTGCGCAGCCACGACGGCTGTCTGGCCCTGCCGCTGGACGTGACCGACACCGCTGCCCTGACTGCAGCGGCCCGGGACGTGCAGGTTCATTGCGGCAAGGCTCCCGACCTGATTCTCTATTGCGCAGGCCGCTACAAGCCCCAGCGCGCCACGGAGTTCGACCTGTCCGAGATGCAGCGCCACCTGGCCGTGAACTATGGCGGCGCCCTGCATTTGCTCGATGCCGTGCTCCCGATGCTGCTTGCGGCGGGGCAAGGCCATCTGGCACTGGTCGGCTCGGTGGCCGGCTATCGCGGGCTGCCGATGTCCCTTGCCTACGGCCCAACCAAGGCGGCACTTAACAACCTGGCCGAAAACCTCTATCTGGACCTGCACGACCGGGGCCTGGGTGTATCCATCATCAACCCCGGCTTTGTCGATACACCGCTGACGGCGCAGAACCAATTCAGCATGCCCGCCCTGATTGATGCGGACGAGGCTGCCCAGCATATGCTGCAAGGCTGGGCCCAGGGACGTTTCGAGATGAATTTTCCGCGACGCTTCACCCGCTGGATGCGTCTGCTGCGCTGCCTGCCCGATGCCTGGTATTTCGCAGCCGTGCGCCGCATCACCGGCAACTGACTGCCTGGTCCTGCGCAAGCTGCAGAGGCCGAGCAGACGCTCTGCCACGGAGTCATGCTCTTGAGCACATGGCGCCCGCCGAGTCCCAACGGCTCGCGCACGAGCCCGAACACCGCAGTCTGGATCAGCTCGACATGTATCAACGGGATGAATGCAATTCGCATTCCCAAAACAAAAAACCCTCTTGAATCATTGACTCAAGAGGGTTTGATATCTGGTGGGTGATACATGGATCGAACATGTGACCCCTGCCGTGTGAAGGCAGTGCTCTACCGCTGAGCTAATCACCCGATAAGCGTTATTGTATCAGGGATTGGCGCTCACATTTTCAAAGTTACGCCAAGCGGTCTTGCCGCCGCTGGATTTATCCATCTGCTTGAGCACATCGTCGTGAGCCGACTGCTCCTGCTCGTTGGCACGCAGCACCGGCAGCTTGAAGCTGCTCAGGTCCACCGACGCAACGATCATCGTCCCGGCCGCCGGGGCATCTGCAGGCTCCTCTGTCATGAGCAAGGCATCCTGCCCGCGCGTCAGATTGATGTAGACATCCGCCAGCAGCTCCGCATCAAGCAAGGCGCCGTGAAGCGTACGGTTGGAATTGTCGACACCCAGACGATCGCACAGCGAGTCCAGCGAGTTGCGCTTGCCCGGATACATCTCCTTGGCCATGACCAGGGTGTCGAGGACTCCGCCCACGCACTGCTTGAGTGGCGGGCGCTTGGCCAGCTTGAGCTCGTTGTTCAGAAAGCCCAGGTCGAACGGCGCATTGTGGATGATGAGCTCGGCCCCTTGCAGATACTCCCAGATCTCGTCGATCTTCTGCTCGAAGCGCGGCTTGTCCTTGAGGAACTCCGTGGTGATGCCATGCACACGCAAGGCATCGGGGTGGCTGTCGCGACCCGCATTGAAGTACAGGTGCAGATTGTTGCCGGTGAGCTTGCGGTTGACCAGCTCCACGCAGCCCAGCTCGATCAGGCGGTCGCCGTCAATGGGAGACAGACCCGTGGTTTCCGTATCCAGAACAATTTGACGCGACATTCAATTTCTCCCAATTACCTACGGCGCTCACATCGCCCAACAATTTCTAAAACAAGCGCGCACCAAAGCCAGGACACCGAGGAAGCGCCACCGCGCTAGGGGTGTCGTCCTCCTCCCCTAGTGCGAAGCGCGTAGAGAGAGGGGGGAAGGCGCAAAGCGCCTCAGGGGGTGCTCAGTGATTTTCCTTGGCGTGATTGATGGAGTACTTGGGGATCTCCACCGTCACATTCTCGCGCGCCAGAATCGCCTGGCAGGACAGGCGCGACTGAGGCTGCAGACCCCAGGCCTTGTCCAGCAGGTCTTCTTCCTCTTCCTCCGCCTCGTTCAGGGAGTTGAAGCCCTCCTTGACGATGACATGGCAGGTCGTGCAGGCGCAGCTCATATCACAGGCATGCTCGATATTGATACCGTTGTCCAGCATGGCTTCGCAGATCGAGGTGCCGACAGGCGCTTCGATTTCCGTTCCGTTGGGGCAGTACTCGGCGTGAGGAAGAATTTTGATGATGGGCATTGTTCTGTTTATGAATTAAATGGTGTTGACACTCTTGCCAGCCAGCGCCTGCTGGATGCTGCGATTCATGCGTTCGGCCGCAAACGACTCTGTTCCCTTGGCCAGGGCCTGAGTCGCGCCTTCCACGACGGCAGGATCATCGCTGGCGACGGCCGCGCGCAACGCGGCCATCAGGGCATCAATGCTCTCACGCTGTTCGGCGCCGAGCACATCGCCATCCACATCCAGCGCGCTTTGCGTGGCCAGCAGCATGCGATCGGCATCCACGCGGGCCTCGACCAGGGCGCGGGCCTTCATGTCCTCCTGGGCCGTGGCAAAGCCGTCCTGCAGCATCTGGGCGATCTGGTCGTCGGAGAGGCCGTACGAAGGCTTGACGTTGATATGGGCTTCGACGCCGCTGAGTTGCTCCTTGGCGCTGACGGACAGCAGGCCGTCGGCATCCACAGTGAAGGTCACGCGGATGCGCGCCGCACCGGCGGCCATGGGCGGAATGCCGCGCAGCTCGAAACGCGCCAGGCTGCGGCAGTCGGCCACCAGGTCGCGCTCACCTTGCACCACATGAATGGCCAGCGCGGTCTGGCCGTCCTTGTAGGTCGTGAAGTCCTGCGCGCGGGCCGTGGGAATGGTCTCGTTGCGCGTGATGATGCGCTCGGACAGGCCGCCCATGGTTTCCACGCCCAGTGACAGCGGGATCACGTCCAGCAACAGCAAGTCGCCTGCGGTATTGTTGCCGGCCAGTTGATTGGCCTGAATGGCAGCACCCAGAGCCACCACTTCGTCGGGGTTGAGATTGGTCAGCGGCTCGCTGCCGAAAAAGTCGGCCACGGCCTGGCGAATCTGGGGCATGCGGGTGGAGCCGCCGACCATGACGACGCCCTGCACCTCATCGCGGCCCAGGTCTGCATCCTTGAGCGCGCGGCGCACGGCCGCAAGGCTCTTGCTGGTCAAGTGAGCAGTCAGCGCAATGAACTCCTCACGCTTGACATCAAAAGATACTGAACCCGAGGAAATATCAGCGGTAAACGCTACAACTTCTGATTCAGTCAGGGCCTGCTTGCAATGGCGCGCGGCAATACGCCAGGCGGTCTTGTCTGCTGCAGACTCCAGCTGCGTGCCGGTTTTTTCCGCCACCCAGGCTGCCAGCGCGTCATCGTAGTCGTCGCCGCCCAGTGCCGAGTCGCCGCCAGTGGCAATCACTTCAAACACGCCATGTGCAAGACGCAGCACCGAGATATCGAAGGTGCCGCCACCCAGATCGTAGACGGCGTAGACGCCCTCTGCTGCGTTATCCAGACCGTAGGCAATGGCTGCCGCAGTGGGCTCGTTGATCAGGCGCAGCAGATTGATACCGGCCAGCTTGGCTGCATCCTTGGTGGCCTGGCGCTGAGCATCGTCAAAGTACGCAGGCACGGTGATGACTGCACCATAGAGATCGTCGTCAAACGTGTCTTCGGCGCGGAAACGCAGGGTCGCCAGAATTTCGGCACTGATTTCCACGGCCGTCTTGGCGCCGTCCACGGTTTCGACGGAGATGACGCTGCTGTCATCGGTCTTGAAGCGATAAGGCAGCTTCTCGGGCGATTCGATATCAGCCAGGCTTCGCCCCATGAAGCGCTTGGCCGAGCTGATAGTGTTGGCAGCATCCTGCGCCTGCGCGGCCTTGGCATCAAAGCCGATCTGTCGGCGGCCCATTTCCATGTAACGCACCACCGACGGCAGCAGCACACGTCCCTGATCGTCAGGCAGGCATTCGGCCACGCCGTTGCGCACGGCGGCGACCAGAGAATGCGTGGTGCCCAAGTCTATGCCCACGGCAATGCGTCGCTGATGGGGATCGGGGGATTGGCCGGGCTCGGAAATCTGCAAAAGCGCCATGAAATTCTTCTTTTGAAACGTCAGAGGCCAGCGTGGCTGGCCCGCTCAAGATGGATACGCCATGCGCCAGCGGCACAAAGCGTTGCTCTGGGTCTTATTGTCCCAGTTGATCGCGACGGCGATCCACATCTTGCGCAAATCGCGCAACAAACATGAGGGCTCTCACCTGCTGCACGGCAGCGGCGGCATCGTCAGCCTCGTCCAGCAAACGACCGCATTCGCCAAGCATCTGCTTTTTGGCTGCGAGCATCTCGCCCTCCAGTGCATCGAGCTCCTGCTCGTTGACAGCGTCTTCCAGCGCTTCGCGCCACTCCATCTGCTGCATCAGAAATGCCGCTGGCATGGCCGTGTTGTCTTCAGCCCGCACCGGCGCTCCAGCCAGCTCGCACAGATAGGCCGCGCGCTTGAGCGGGTCCTTGAGACGCTGATAGGCCTCGTTGATACGTACCGACCATTGCATGGCCACGCGCTGCGCGGCAGCGCCCTGGGCGGCAAAGCGGTCCGGATGTGCTTCGCGCTGCAGCTCTTTCCAGCGTGTGTCGATCTGGCTGCGCTCCTGCGCAAACTTGCGCGGCAGGCCAAACAATTCAAAGTCGTCAGATTGCAGATTCATGGCATTAAAAAACCGCCTGCAGCAGCGCTGAGGCGGTTCCATTCTTATGCTTGGGCGCTACACGCGCCAGGGACACCGAGCAAGAGCCGCCTCGCAGCGAAGGTGTCGTCCCCTTGGGGGAAGGCGCGAAGCGACTCAGGGGGATTTATATTCTGAAGCTCTCGCCACAACCGCAGCGATCACGCTCGTTGGGGTTGTGAAACTTGAAGCCTTCGTTCAGGCCTTCGCGGACAAAGTCCAGTTCCGTGCCGTCGATATAGGCCAGGCTCTTGGGGTCGATCAGCACCTTGATGCCATGGTCTTCAAAAACCACGTCATCGGGCTGAACCTCGTCCACATACTCCAGCTTGTAAGCCAGACCGGAGCAGCCAGTGGTTTTCACGCCGAGACGCACGCCAATCCCCTTGCCGCGACGTGAAAGATAGCGGTTCACATGACGGGCAGCCGCCTCGGTCATTGAGATGGCCATGGCCTCAGGCTTCCGTTGCAGTGCGCTTTGCGCGGTAATCGTTCACGGCTGCCTTGATGGCGTCTTCAGCCAGGATGGAGCAGTGAACCTTGACCGGGGGCAGCGCCAGCTCTTCGGCGATCTGGCTGTTCTTCAGGGCCGCAGCCTCATCCAGCGTCTTGCCCTTGACCCATTCGGTCACCAGCGAAGACGAGGCGATGGCAGAACCGCAGCCATAGGTCTTGAAACGTGCATCCTCGATCACGCCGGTGGCGGGATTGACCTTGATCTGCAGCTTCATCACGTCGCCACAGGCGGGCGCGCCCACCATACCCGTGCCCACGGAGTCATCGCTCTTGTCGAACGAGCCAACGTTGCGGGGGTTTTCGTAGTGGTCAACAACTTTTTCGGAGTAAGCCATGGTGTCTACCTCTTGAACTCTTTGTAATCTGTGCTTAGTGTGCAGCCCATTGAATAGTGCTGAGGTCGATGCCGTCTTTGTACATCTCCCACAGCGGGCTCAGCTCGCGCAGCTTCAGCACGTTTTCGCGGATCGACTTGATCGCGTAGTCGATCTCCTCTTCCGTCGTGAAGCGACCAAAGGTCATGCGCAAAGAGCTGTGTGCCAGCTCGTCGCTGCGGCCCAGGGCACGCAGCACATAGCTCGGCTCCAGGCTGGCGGATGTGCAGGCGGAACCCGAGGACACGGCCAGACCCTTGATACCCATGATCAGCGACTCGCCTTCGACGAAGTTGAAGCTCATGTTCAGGTAATGGGGAACGCCGTTTTCCATATCGCCGTTCACGAACACCTGCTCCAGATCCTTCAGACCATCGAGCAGACGCTTGCGCAGTGCACGGGCGTGCTCCATGTCCTTGGCCATCTCTTCCTTGGCAATGCGGAAGGCTTCGCCCATGCCCACGATCTGGTGGGTTGCCAGCGTGCCGGAACGCATGCCGCGCTCATGGCCGCCACCGTGCATCTGCGCTTCCAGGCGCACGCGCGGCTTGCGGCGTACGTACAGCGCACCGATGCCCTTGGGGCCGTAGGTCTTGTGCGAAGCCAGACTCATCAGGTCGATGGGCATGGTCTGCATGTCCAGATCCATCTTGCCCGAAGCCTGAGCGGCGTCGACGTGGAAGATGATGCCCTTCTCACGGCACAGAGCGCCGATGGTGTTCAGATCCTGAACCACACCGATCTCGTTGTTCACAGCCATCACGCTGGCGAGGATGGTGTCGGGGCGGATCGCCGCCTTGAACACCTCAATGTCCAGCAGACCGTTTTCCTGCACGTCCAGATAGCTGACTTCAAAGCCCTGGCGCTCCAGCTCACGCATGGTGTCCAGCACAGCCTTGTGCTCGGTCTTCACGGTGATCAGGTGCTTGCCCTTGCCTTGGTAGAAATGCGCTGCACCCTTGATGGCCAGGTTGTCGGACTCGGTCGCACCGCTGGTCCAGACGATTTCGCGCGGGTCGGCGCCAATCAGATCGGCGACCTGCTTGCGGGCCTTCTCGACGGCTTCTTCGGCTTCCCAGCCCCAGGCGTGGCTGCGCGATGCGGCATTGCCAAAATGTTCACGCAGCCAGGGAATCATGGCGTCCGCCACGCGGGGGTCCACCGGAGTGGTTGCACCGTAGTCGAGATAAATGGGAAAGTGCGGGGTCATGTCCATGACTGGCTCGTCTTGTTTTTGGCTGACAAATCGTGAGGAATCGATGCACCTTGTGGTGCCATCAGGGCGAAGAAACATGCCGCACAGCCATGCATGCATCCAGGCCCTGACTATCGGAGTCGGGCTTCATGCCGATCTGGTTGCCGCCCAAGCGCTGCTCGAGCGGACCCGGATCAGGATTTTGCGAAGGCGTTACCCAGGGCGAACACCGAGTTCGGTGCGTTCACACGGATGGGCTTGACCACGGGTGCTGTGGAGATGGCGCGGCGCACCACGGGCTTGTCCTCGATCTGGATGCCCTTGGCCAGTTGCTCGTCCACCAGCTTTTGCAAAGTGACGGAGTCCAGGAATTCCACCATGCGCTGATTCAGTGCAGCCCACAGCTCATGGGTCATGCAGCGGCCGGCTTCGCCCAGACAGTTTTCCTTGCCACCGCACTGGGTCGCATCAATGGGTTCATCCACCGAGACGATGATGTCGGCCACGGTGATGTCTGTTGCCTTACGGGCCAGGGTGTAGCCGCCGCCGGGGCCACGGGTGGATTCCACCAGTTCGTGGCGACGCAGCTTGCCAAACAACTGTTCCAGATAGGACAGCGAAATCTGCTGACGCTGGCTGATGGCAGCCAGGGTCACAGGGCCATTGTTCTGGCGCAGTGCCAGGTCGATCATCGCGGTGACCGCAAAGCGGCCTTTGGTCGTAAGACGCATACGAGCTCCTTCAGTCAGGATTGTTCGTTACAGAAACGCACGCCTGGTCACAGTACCTAGACGAGCACAGTCTCCGCCCTTACTCCGTCCTGTGATTAGGTTCAGAGCCCTTCTGTGAGGGAAGTTTGTTGTTGAGTGTTTGACGTGAGTATATCACATTCCCCATCAATTTTGTCGGGTAACAGCGTGCACTCACGTAATAACCCTGAGGAATGCGAAGAAATATTCCTACGGCGCCGCACCGAACAATTGCTGCTTGAGCAGCGAGAGCTGGTCCCGCACACGCGCTGCCTGTTCGAATTCCAGGTTCCTGGCGTGCTCGAGCATTTGCTTCTCCAGACGCTTGATCTCCTTGGCGATGTCTTTCTCCGACATATCCTCGACACGTGCCTGCTGTAGGGCCTGCTCCTGCAGACGTTCGGCCTCTTTGCCGCTCTTTTCGCTGTAGACACCATCAATCAGGTCTTTCACCCTCTTGACAATCTGCTTGGGCACGATTCCGTTGGCTTCATTGAAAGCCATCTGTTTTTCGCGGCGTCTTTCGGTTTCGCCGATGGCCTTCTTCATGGACTCGGTTATGCGATCCGCGTACAGAATCGCCTTGCCGTTGACGTTGCGCGCCGCGCGACCGATGGTCTGGATCAGGCTGCGCTCGGCACGCAGAAAACCTTCCTTGTCGGCGTCCAGAATCGCCACCAGCGAGACCTCAGGAATATCCAGGCCTTCGCGCAGCAGGTTGATGCCGACCAGTACATCGAAGGCACCGAGACGCAGGTCACGGATGATTTCCACACGCTCCACCGTGTCCACGTCGGAGTGCAGATAGCGCACCTTCACGCCGTTGTCGGTCAGGTATTCGGTCAGTTGCTCGGCCATGCGCTTGGTCAGCGTGGTGATGAGCACGCGCTCCTCCAGCTCCACGCGCTGGCGGATCTCCTGCAGCACATCGTCGACCTGGTGAATGGCCGGCCGCACTTCGATCTCGGGGTCGACCAGGCCGGTGGGACGCACCACCTGCTCCACCACCTGCCCCGCATGGGTCTTTTCGTATTCGGCGGGCGTGGCCGAGACGAAGACCACCTGGCGCATGCGCTGCTCGAACTCCTCGAACTTGAGCGGACGATTGTCCAGCGCCGACGGCAGGCGAAAGCCATATTCCACCAGCGTGGTCTTGCGCGCCCGGTCGCCGTTGTACATGGCGTTGAGCTGGCCGATCATCTGATGGCTCTCGTCAAGGAACATGATGGAGTCGCGCGGCAGATAGTCGGTCAGCGTGCTGGGCGGATCGCCGGGCTGGGAGGCCGAGAGATGGCGGGTGTAGTTCTCGATACCCTTGCAGTGCCCCACTTCGCTGAGCATTTCCAGATCGAAACGCGTGCGCTGCTCCAGCCGCTGCGCCTCGACCAGCTTGCCCATGCCCACCAGCTGCTTGAGGCGCTCGGCCAGCTCTTCCTTGATGGTCTCCACGGCCGCCAGCACCTTGTCGCGCGGCGTCACATAGTGGCTGCTGGGATAGATGGTGAAGCGCGGAATGTTCTGGCGCACCCGGCCCGTGAGCGGATCGAACAGTTGCAGGGTCTCCACCTCGTCGTCGAACAGCTCGATGCGCACGGCCAGCTCCGAATGCTCGGCCGGGAACACGTCGATGGTGTCGCCGCGTACGCGGAAAGTGCCGCGCGAGAAATCCTGGTCGTTGCGCTGGTACTGCATGCGGATCAGCTGCGCGATCGCGTCGCGCTGGTTGAGCGTGTCGCCCGCGCGCAGCGTCATGATCATGCGGTGGTAGCTCTCGGGCTCGCCGATGCCGTAGATGGCCGAGACGGTGGCCACGATCACCACATCACGGCGCTCCATGATGCTCTTGGTGCAGGACAGGCGCATCTGCTCGATGTGCTCGTTGATGGCGCTGTCCTTTTCGATGAACAGGTCGCGCTGGGGCACATAGGCTTCTGGCTGGTAGTAGTCGTAGTAGCTGACGAAGTACTCGACCGCGTTTTTCGGGAAAAACTCCCTGAACTCCGAGTACAACTGTGCGGCCAGGGTCTTGTTGGGCGCAAACACGATGGCCGGCTTGCCCAGACGCGCGATCACGTTGGCCATGGTGAAGGTCTTGCCCGAGCCAGTCACACCCAGCAGCGTCTGGAAGGACTCGCCGTCATTGACGCCTTCGACCAGTTTTTCGATGGCCGCAGGCTGATCGCCCGCCGGTGGATAGGGCTGGAACAGCTCGAACGGCGAGTCCGGGTATTGCACGAAACGGCCTTGCGGCTCGGCATTCATATTTTGTTCTTGCATGATCTCATGTCCATGACGCATAGGGTAAGCGCGGAGTAGAATGGCAGCCCAACCCTCAAGCCTAACCTAGGCTGATGCGTTTTTTCGAGCACCAGGCAATGCCCTGCCCGTCTAACGCGCTCGGAGCAGTAGCTGGGGGTGACCTGACTTATTTCCATCCCTCAAGGATTTTTTCATGTCTCTGTTTACCGCCGTCGAAATGGCCCCCCGCGACCCCATCCTGGGTCTGAACGAGCAATTCAACGCTGACTCCAACCCCAACAAAGTGAACCTGGGCGTGGGCGTGTACTTCGACGACAACGGCAAGCTGCCCCTGCTGGAGTGCGTGCAGGCCGCCGAGAAGGCCATGATGGAAAAGCCTACCGCCCGCGGCTATCTGCCCATCGACGGTATCGCCGCCTATGACAACGGCGTCAAGGCCCTGGTGTTCGGAGCCGAGTCCGACGTGGTCAAGTCCGGCCGCGTGGCCACCGTGCAGGCCATCGGCGGCACCGGCGGCCTGAAGATCGGCGCCGACTTCCTCAAGAAGCTCAACCCCAACGCCAAGGTCCTGATCTCCAACCCCAGCTGGGAAAACCACAAGGCCATCTTCACCAACGCTGGTTTTGAAGTCGGCACCTATGCTTACTACGATGCAGCGACCCGCTCCATCGACTTCGCCGGCATGCTGGCCGACCTGAACGCTGCCGCTGCCGGCACCGTGGTCGTGCTGCACGCCTGCTGCCACAACCCCACCGGCTACGACATCACTGCCGCTCAGTGGGATGACGTGATTGCCGTCGTCAAGGCCAAGGGCCTGGTCGCCTTCCTGGACATGGCCTACCAGGGCTTTGGCCACGGCATCGCCGAAGACGGCGCCGTGATCGGCAAGTTCGTGGCCGCCGGCCTGAACATCTTCGTGTCGACTTCCTTCTCCAAGAGCTTCAGCCTGTACGGCGAGCGCGTGGGCGCCCTGTCCGTGGTGGCCTCCGACAAGGACGAAGCCGCTCGCGTGCTGTCGCAGCTGAAGATCGTCATCCGCACCAACTACTCCAACCCTCCCACCCATGGCGGCGCCGTCGTGGCAGCCGTGCTGAACAACCCCGAGCTGCACGCTCTGTGGGAAAAGGAACTGGGCGAGATGCGCGTGCGCATCAAGGCCATGCGCCAGAAGCTGGTCGACGGTCTGAAGGCTGCCGGCGTGACCCAGGATATGTCCTTCATCACCACCCAGATCGGCATGTTCTCGTACTCCGGCCTGTCCAAGGACCAGATGGTGCGCCTGCGCTCCGAGTTCGGCGTGTACGGCACCGACACCGGCCGCATGTGCGTGGCTGCGCTGAACAGCAAGAACATCGACTATGTCTGCAAGGCCATCGCCGCCGTGATCTAAGCGCGCGATTCAGGGCCTGGTCCCTGAAAGCAAAAGAGCAACGGACTTTTAATCCGTTGCTCTTTTTTTATGGCTGCTTCGGTGCCTGCTTCAGGGTCCGTTCAATATTTGATAGCTGCTAGCGCTTTACCCATATCGTTTTCAAAAAGAAAAGCATCTGAAAACGTTGTACATCAAACGCAGCAAGCTATCAAAATCTTTATCAGGTGCTCAATCCCCAAATGGCCGAGCGCATGGACAGCGCCGCATACTGGTAGGCCGTGTTGAATACGCGCGGCGCTTCGCCCTCCTGCACGGCACCTGCCGCATACAGCAGAGGCAGATAGTGGTCGTGGGTGGGATGGGCCAGACGGGCCTGCGGACCCCAGTCCAGGAAGGTGCTCAGATCCGCCAGATTGCCGCTGTCCAGGCGCTGCTGCACTTCGGTGTCGAACTGGATCGTCCAGTCATAGGCCTGGTTGTCGCTGGCACCGCGCTGCATGGCGCGCAGGTTGTGCACGACATTGCCGCTGCCCACGATCAGCACGCCGCGCTCGCGCAGCGCACGCAGCTGGCGGCCCATCTCGAAATGCTTTTCGGGCGCCAGCCCATAGGGCATGCTCAGCTGCATGACGGGAATGCTGGCCTCGGGGAACATGGGCAGCAGCACCGACCAGGTTCCGTGGTCAAAACCCCATTTCTGGTCCACCAGCAGGGCTGACCCGTCCAGCGGCGAATGCAGCTCGGCCGCCAGCTGTCTGGCCACCTCGGGCGCACCGGGCGCCGGATATTGCTGATCGAACAGCTCTTGCGGAAAGCCGCCGAAGTCATGAATCGTGCGCGGCTGGGCCATGCCGGTCAGCGCCCAGTCGGACTCGGTCAGCCAGTGGGCCGAGACGCAGAGAATCAGCTGCGGCGCAATGCCTTTGGCCGTCAGCTCCTGGCCCAGCGCCTTCCAGCTCTGGCGCCAGTGCGTGTCCTCGATCACATTCATGGGGCTGCCGTGGCCGAGAAACATCACCGGCATGCGCGGCGAAGGCTTGAGCTGCTGCAGCAGCTGCTCGGGCAACAGGGAAGAAGAAGTGGAGTTCATGGAAAAAGCCTTCCAGCCCCCGCCGGCGGCCAGCACGGAGGCTGCGCCCAGGGACAAAAGCGTACGTCTACGCATCTCGGTCAATCGAACACGCCCCCCAGGGGCATTTTTTGCAGATAGCGCAAGCTTGCCACAGCGCAACAGCGCCTGAAAGCATCGCCAGCGCAACAGACTGTCCTGAAAGTGCCAGGGTCAGGGCCCGGCTTGCACTACAACAGCAGTTGCACAAGCAGTTGAACAAGCACGACTCACGTCAAACATGCTCAGGCAAGGGCTTCGCCTCAAGGAAACCATCCTGATGCCACCCTGGCTTGCACAAGTCCAGACAAGGAATACGCCCACTCATGCCCAGCACCGCCATTCAGCCCCTGCAAGGAATTCGCATACTCAGCCTGGCTCTGAACCTGCCCGGCCCCGCCGCCCTGTGGCGCTGCGCCAGCATGGGAGCCGATTGCCGCAAGCTCGAGCCTCTGGCCCCTGGCTCAGGCCGCAGCGCCGACCCCATGGGCCTCTACTGCCCCGATGCCTACGCGCAGATGCATGACAAGGTGCAAACCCTGCAGGCCGATCTCAAGACCGCCGAAGGCCAGGCCAGTCTGCATGAGCAACTGGCGCAAACCGATGTGCTGCTGACCTCGTTCCGTCCCTCGGCCCTGAGCAAGCTGGGCCTGGGCTGGGAAGCCCTGCAGCAGCGCTACCCCAGGCTGTCGCTGGTGCGCGTGGTCGGCAGCGCGGGCGAGCTGGCCGATGTCCCCGGCCACGACCTCACCTATCAGGCCGAAGCGGGCCTCGTGCACAGCACCGCCCTGCCCCCCAGCCTGTTTGCCGATATGGCAGGGGCGCTGATGGCCAGCGAGGCCGTGCTTCAGGCCGTGCTGGTCAGCAACCGCAGCGGGCGCGGCATAGTGCGCGAGGTCGGCCTGGCCCAGGCCGCGCAATGGCTGGCCCTGCCCTGGCACTGGGGCCTGACCCAGCCCACGGGCGATGTCGGCGGCGCCCATGCGGGCTACCGCATCTATCCCTGCGCCGACGGCATCGTGGCCGTGGCCGCGCTGGAGCCTCACTTTGCACAGCGCCTGTGCGAAGCGGCAGACCTGGTGTTCAGCCATCCCACCGATATGCGCAAGCCAGAGATCCATCAGGGCGTGGCCCGGTTTCTGGCCGCACGCAGCTGCGCTGAGCTGATGCAGCTGGCCCAGGACAGGGACATTCCACTGCACGCCCTGCCCCAAACCTGAAGCAAACCAGAACCTGTTTACGCTCCCCTCCGCGCTAGGGCCTTCGCGGGATGGGATGCTAGGGGGCGGCCCCCGCGCGATACCGCAGCAATAGTGGTGCTATTGCGAGGATTCGCGCGGCCGGCGAGGCAACGCCGCAGACCGCCCCTGACCGGGCGTCCGCAAAGGCACTAGCCTGGGCGCTTTTCAAACGCGTATTTCTCGGTATCGACCTCGCCCTGGCCTTGCAGCGCATAGCGGTCGCCGGCAATGGCTTCAGGCTTGAAGATGTCGTCGAGCTCGGCCAGCAGCTCGGCGTCGAGATGGACGCGGCCACCGCGAATGTCTTCGTGAAGATGCTCCACGCTGGTGGTGCCGGGCAAGGCAATCACATGCTCGCCCTGGTGCAGCACCCAGGCGATGGCTAGCTCGGCCAGCGTGCAGCCGGCCTTTTCCGCCACGGCCTGCATGGGCGCCAGCAGGCGCAGATTCTGCGCATAGGCCTCGCCTGCAAAGCGCGGCATGGTGGCGCGGATATCGCCCTTGACCAGGTTGTCCACCTGCTGCAGCTTGCCGCTGAAGAAGGCGCGGCCCATGGGGCTGAAGGCCACATAGGCAATGCCCAGCTCCTTGCAGGCGGCGAGCGTGCCCAGCTCTGCATTGCGCGACCACAGCGAATATTCGCTTTGCAGCGCGGCAATCGGGTGCTCCTTGTGCGCGCGGCGCAGCGCATCGGCCCCCACTTCCGACAGGCCCAGGGCGCGAACCTTGCCCTCTTCCTTCAGGCGCGCCATCTCGCCCACCGACTCCTCGATGGGCACGCTCTTATCCCAGCGATGCAGATAGTAGAGATCGATCACATCGGTGCCCAGACGCTTGAGACTGTCTTCGCAGTTCTGGCGCAGGGTTTTGGGACGACCGTCGATGACACGGCGCATCACGCCGTCTTCGCCGCGCACGCCGGCCATGCCGCATTTGCTGGCCAGGGTGATGTGGTTGCGATGGGGCTTGAGCACAGGGCCGATCAGCGATTCGCTGGCGCCAAAGCCATAGAGTGCGGCGGTGTCGAACAGCGTCACGCCCGCATCCAGAGCCGCATGCAGCACGGCGTGCGACTGCTCGGTAGAGACGGGGTTGCCGTAGGCATGGCAGAAGTTCATGCAGCCCAGCGCGACATTGGCGACGCTGAATGGGCCGATTTTGCGGTTTTCCATTAACTTTCCTTAAGCATCCAAAGGCCTTCAACCGAACCAAGTGAGGGCGCAGGCCGCTATACAAGCTGGAGCAATATTATTCCAGCAGCCGCATTCCGGTTCGTCGATGGCCGATGCCAAGCCAAAATAATGTCCGCATCAAAATCTGTGCTCGCCAGGTGCCTGCCCGGCACCGACTCACTGCCGCAACAGGCACAGACACAGGCACAGGCGCACGGGCAGGGCCGCATGCGCCGTCGCCGTCTAGGTGCACCAAGGGCTCAGGCTTCTGAAGTACAGCGGTCGACGATGTCGGATAGCTGCGACAGTGCCGGCACCGCCAGAAAGTCCGCTGCTGCATAAGCCGGATTCGGGTAGTCGTAATAGCCCTTGCCCGCCAGCACGCCGGTGCGCCCCTTGTCCATCAAATTGGTCTTGACGTATTCGGCATTGGCCAGCTGCTGCGCATCGCCCTGCAGCCGGCCCCAGTAGGAGGACACGTCGTAGCAAGTCTTCATGCCGACGATATCCATCATGCCGAACGGCCCCATGCGGGCACCGCGGTTGGCAATCAGGAAAGTGCGGTCCACATCCTCGGGCGTGGCGATGCCGTTGGTCACCAGCGTCTGGGCCGCCTTGAGCAGTGCGGGGAACCAGGTGTTGATGACATAACCGTTGTGCTCCACGGCGATGGGAATCGGCACCATGCCGGTCTCGAGGCCGAAGCGGGTGACGGTCTCCAGCGTGGCCCGGGCCGTCGCCGCGTGCGGCATGATTTCCACGACATTGGCCGACCAGATGTAGTTGGCGTAGTGCAGCGCGCAGAACTTTTCGGGCCGGCCCGTGGCCGCCGCGAAATCGCTGGGCAAAAAGGTGGACGAATTGGTGGCGACCACGGTGTGCTCCTGCAGCAGCGGGGCCATCTGCTGGTAGACACCGGTCTTGACATCCGGGATCTCCGGCACGGCCTCGATGACCAGATCGGCCTTGGCCACGGCCCGGGCCATGTCCGTGCCAAAGCTCAGGCGCTGGCGCGTGGCCTCGATGTCGGCTTCGCTGGCACCGAGTTCTGCCAGATAGATGGCTGCGTAGTGCGCCTGTGCGGCGCGGCAGCGCTCCAGTGCATCTTCCGAGATGTCGTAGACGGCAACGGTTTTGCCCTTGAATGCGCTGTGCCAGGCAATCTGACCGCCCAGCACGCCCGAACCGAGGACGGTGAGGTGATTCACATGGGTCATCGCGGGCCTCCTCAGTGAGCTCTTGTATCGAGCAGCGCGGCAAAGCGCTCGATGCTGTGCGTGATGACAGCCTGCGCGCCGGGCGACCAGCGGCCCATGTCGAAGAAGCCGTGGATCATGCCGGCACCTTCAATCAGCTCGGCCTGCCCGCCCGCAGCACGTAGTGCCTTGGCATAGGCCACGCCCTGATCACGCAGCGGATCGAACTCGGCATTCACGATCACGGCGGGTGGCAGGTTCGTCAGACTCCTGGCCTGCAGCGGCGCCAGGCGCGGATCCAGCGCATCGGGGCAGGTGCCGGCGTAATGGTTGTAGAACCAGGCCATGGTCTCGGCTTCCAGGAAATAGCCCTTGGCGTTCTCCTCGGCGCTGGCGTACTGGGCGGCGGCATGGTCTACCGCGGGGTAGATGAGGAATTGCGCAGCCAGGGCAATGCCCGCATCGCGCAGCTGCTGCGTCACCACGGCGCAGAAGTTGCCGCCAGCGCTGTCGCCGGCCACGGCCACGGTGGCGCTGCCCCCCAGCTCATGCGCATTGGCGACCACCCATTTGGCGGCAGCCACGGCGTCCTCTATGCCTGCGGGGAAAGGATGCTCGGGGGCAAGCCGATAGTCCACCGACACCACCACGGCCCGCGCGCCACGGCAGATCTCGCGGCACATATTGTCATGCGTGTCCAGGTTGCCGATAACGTAGCCTCCGCCGTGGAAATAAGCCACGGTGGGAAAAGGCCCAGCGCCTTCGGGCCGATAGATGCGCGCGGCCACAGGGCCCGCGCCGCCGGGCACGGTGATGTCCTGAACACTGGCCACAGGCACGATCTGCTGCGGTGTGAGCGAGCCACGGGTCAGCGCCAGATAGCCGGCACGGCCTTCTTCGGGCGTGCCGTCTGCGGTGGCTTTCCTGTTGGCAGCGGCCAGTTGCTGCAGGACGCCGGCCAGATGGGGATCGAGAGCCATAGGTGAAGTCTCCTGTCGTTATAAAGAGTGAGGGAACGGATACGGGGGCGGACCTAGTGATAGGCCAAGGCATCGTCCTGCAGCGATGCGGAGGACAGAACCACGCGCTCTTCTGCGTACTCCAGGTCGTGCCTCCAGGGCTGGCGGTCGCCCTGGCCGAACATGGCATCTTGCGCACGCAGCACATAGCCGGCGTTGAAGTTGTCGGCCTCTATCCATGACAGGCGCTGCATGCCGGCATCGGCTGCAGCCACGGTGGGCCGCACCTCGGCATGGCCTTGCTCGTGCATATGGGCAAGCAGGCGGCACACCCAGTCGCACACCAGGTCGCAGCGCAGCGTCCAGCTGGAGCGGAAGTAGCCCTGGGTGTAGGCCATATTGGGCACGCCCTCGATCATCACGCCCCGGTAGGAGATGCGCTCGCGAAAATCCACCGGCGCGCCATCCACGCTGAACGCAATGCCGCCGAACAGCTTGAGATTGAAGCCCGTGGCAGTAACGATGATGTCGGCGTCCAGATGCCCGCCGCCAGTCAGCTGGATGCCGCTGGCGTCGAAGTTCTCTATGGTGTCCGTCACCACCGAGGCCTTGCCCTCTCGCATGGCCTGGAAGAAGTCGCCGTTGGGCACCACGGCAATGCGCTGCTGCCAGGGGCGGTAGCCGGGGTTGAAGTGCCTGTCGATGTCAAAGCCCTCGGGCAGGTGCGACCGGATCTCGCCAAGCAGGAAGGCGCGCATCGCTTCGGGGTGTTGCCTGGAGGTCTGCACGATCTCGTCGGTGCGCGCGATGAAGGCGCGGCGCATGATCTCGTGGTACCAGTCCTCGGGCAGGTTCAAAGGCTTGAGCAGCGGCACCAGCGGATGCTCGGACGCGGGCAGGAAAAAGGTGGGCGAGCGCTGCAGCATGGTCACATGGCCCGCATCCGGCGCCAGGCTGGGGATCAGCGTGGCCGCCGTGGCGCCCGAGCCTATGACCACGATGCGCTTGCCCGCGTAATCCAGGTCCTGCGGCCAGTGCTGCGGGTGAATGACCTGGCCCTTGAAGTCCTTGAGCGTCGGCCACTCGGGCGTATAGCCCTGGCCGTGGTCGTAGTAGCCGGCGCAGACCCAGAGGAAGCCGGTGGTGAAGGTCTGCACCTCGTCCGAGCCGCTGTGGGTGACTTCCAGCGTCCAGAGCCTTTCCTCGGAGGACCAGCGGGCCGATTGCACCTTATGGCCGTAGCGGATCAGCGGGGCCAGATCGTTCTCCTCAATGGTCTCGGCCAGGTAGTGGCGAATCTCATCGGCCGTGGCGATGGCATTGCCTGTCCAGGGCTTGAAGCCATAGCCATAGGTGAACAGGTCGCTGTCCGAGCGCGCACCCGGGTAACGGTGCGTCCACCAGGTGCCGCCGAAGCCGTCCATGGCTTCGAGGATGGCCAGGCTGCGGTCCGCGAACTGCTCGCGCAGATGACGGGCCGCACCAATGCCGGAAATACCGGCGCCGATGATGAGAGAGTCGAAATGCTGTGCCATACCGGGTGTCTCCTGCTTATCTGCTGGGGCGTGAGCCGACAGGAATGAGCAGGGATCACAGCCTTGAGGTGAAGCTCCAGCCTGGGCCCGACTTGCGTCAATCGTGTCTGTCACGCAGCCATGCTAGGTCTAGCCCTCTGGCAAAACTTGTGTTTGCGCGACAGGATTTTGATGTTGAACGACATGCAGTACATACCCCGATGCCTGCCAAACACGCTGATTCCGCCGTCATGACCAGTGTCCGCGCTGCCTCGCTCGCGGGCTTTGAAGACCTGGTGCGCGCACAGGGCGGCGACCCCGCCGCCATCCTGCGCGCCTGCGGCCTGGTGCCGGAAGATCTGGCCGACCCCGAGCGCTACCTGCCCAGCCACGCCGTGGCCCTGGTCATAGAGGAAGCCGCCTGCGTGCTGGGCGTGCACGATTTCGGGCTGCGCCTGTGCGCGCAGCAAGGTGTCGAAACCCTGGGCCTGCTGGGGCTGGTCATACAGTCCGCGCCCACCGTGCGCGAGGGCATGATGCAGGGTGGAAAGTACGTCCACTTCCACAACCCCACCCTGAGCTACAGAACCTTCATGGCGCCTGACGAGGGGCTGGAATGCGTGGAAGTGCTGTCACGCCTGCCCTCCCACGCCCCCATGCCCCAGGGCACGGAAATCTGCGTGGCCTATATGTGCCGCCTGATCCATGTACTTTCCGAAGGCGCGCTGCGCCCCTCCGCCATCCATCTGCGCCATGCCCCCGTGGGCAGCAGCGCGCAATACCGACGGCACCTGGGCCAGTTGCCACGCTTTGGCTCCAGCTTTGACGGCATTGCCATTGACCCGCTGGCCTGGCGTCAGCCCATGCCTCGCCACAACCGGCTGCTGCAGCAGTTTGTCGAACGTTTCCTGTTGGGAGCCGCGCCAGGCAGGAATACCAGTGTGACGGACCAGGTGCGCAGCGCGCTGGCCAATCTGGTTCGCATGGGCATGGCCGACCTGCCCTCGGCGGCACGCGCCCTGAGCCAGCACCCGCGCACCCTGCAGCGGCGCCTGCAGGCGGAAGGCGCCGCCTTCGAAGAACTGCGCGATACCGCGCGCAAGACCTGGGCGGCCCAATTGCTGGCACAGCCCGAGCTGAGCCTGGGCCATATCGCGCAATTGCTGGGGTATTCAGACCAGGCCGTGCTCACCCGCGCGTGCCAGCGCTGGTTTGGCCAATCCCCCCGTCAGCTGCGCCATGGTTCTTGGGAGGCATAACCTCGGCATAGGGTATAGGGCCTGGATTCGGGCAGGCAAGAGCCTGATCACGATCTCCCGCGACAGAGACTTTGCGCAATGAAACAAGCCCCCGCAGCCACAGGCTGCGGGGGCTTTCGTGCGGAGAGGCGCCAGGCAATCAGTCCGCGCTGATCAATCCGCGCTCAGCTGCTGCTCCAGGTCGTGCAGAACCTTGTAGCAGTTGAACACCTGCTGCACGCTGGAGTTGGGTTCACGGCCTTCGCGGATGGCGGCGAAGAATTCGCGGTCCTGCAGCTCGATGCCGTTCATTGAGACATCGACCTGGGAGACATCGATCTTTTCGTCCTTGCCGGTGTACAGGTCGTCGTAGCGGGCCAGATAGGTGCCGGTATCGCCGATGTAGCGGAAGAAGGTGCCCAGAGGGCCATCGTTGTTGAACGACAGGCTCAGCGTGCAGATCGCGCCGTTGGCGGCCTTGAGCTGAATGCTCATGTCCATGGCGATGCCCAGATCCTTGTGGATGGGGCCTTGCACGGCGTTGGCCTTGACGATGGGGCTGCCGGCCTGGTAGGCGAACAGGTCCACGGTGTGGGCGGCATGGTGCCACAGCAGGTGGTCGGTCCAGCTGCGGGCCTGGCCCAGCGCATTCATATTGGTGCGGCGGAAGAAGTAGGTTTGCACATCCATCTGCTGGATGTTGAACTCGCCGGCCTCAATCTTCTTGTGCACCCACTGGTGGCTGGGGTTGAAGCGGCGGGTATGGCCCACCATGGCCACCAGACCGGTCTGCTTTTGCAGCTCGGCCACTTCCTGCGCATCCTTCAGGGCATCGGCCAGAGGAATCTCGACCTGCACATGCTTGCCGGCCTTCATGCAGGCAATGGCCTGCTCGGCGTGCATCTGCGTGGGCGTGCACAGGATCACGGCATCGACTTCGGGCAGCGCCAGGCTTTCGGCCAGATCGGTTGCCACATGCTTGATGCCGTATTTGTCGGCCACTTCCTTGGTCTGGTCAAAGCGGCGACCGACCAGGGAGACGACTTCCACGCCGTCGATGTTCTTGATGCCGTCCAGGTGCTTGATGCCGAAGGCACCCGCGCCAGCCAGCGCTACTTTGATGGTCTTGCTCATGATTTGGGTCTCCGTAGAGCCGCCTCAAGGAGGCGAAGCCCCCCACAGGGGGCAGTGAATACGCGAAGCAGCGAACGTGGTGAAACGTTCACTGATTCTCGAGGATCAGATGGCCCACCGCGGTGTTCGATGCGGGCACATGGTAGAAGCGGTGCGCCACCTTGGGCAGCGGTGCGGGGCCGTCCACATCGGACATGGCGCCGCGCGCAATCAGCCACATCACCAGCTCGATGCCTTCCGAGCCGGCTTCGCGCACATAGTCGATGTGCGGCATCTGGGCCAGTCCGTGCGGGTTCTCGATCAGCAGGTCCAGGAACTGGTTGTCCCATTCCTTGTTGATCAGGCCCGCGCGCGCGCCCTGCAGCTGGTGGCTCATGCCGCCCGTGCCCCAGATATGCACGTTGATGTCCTGGTCGTAGCTCTCCACGGCCTTGCGGATGGCGCGGCCCAGGTTGAAGCAGCGCTGGCCGGTGGGCACGGGGTACTGCACCACGTTCACAGCGAAGGGGATCACCGGGCAGGGCCAGGAGCCGGTCTTGGGGTCCTGCTCGCCGCACATCAGCGACAGCGGCACCGTGAGGCCGTGGTCCACGTCCATCTTGTTGACGATGGTCAGATCGAAGTCCTGCTGGATCACGGACTGGGCGATGTGGCTGGCCAGATCGGGATGGCCGACCACCTTGGGCACGGGACGCGGGCCCCAGCCTTCGTCGGCGGGCTGGAACTCGGCAGCCGTGCCGATGGCAAAGGTCGGGATGCAGTCCAGGCTGAAGGCCGTGGCGTGGTCGTTGTAGACCAGGAATACCACGTCGGGCTTGTTGTCCTTCATCCACTGGCGCGAGAAGTCATAGCCCTTGAACAGGGGCGCCCAGTAGGCTTCCTGGGTCTTGCCCATGTCCATGGCAGCGCCGATGGCAGGCACATGCGAGGTGAAAACGGATGCGGTGATGCGTGCCATGTCTTAGTTGCCTTCCTTGTTCTGGTTGCCTGCGCTGCCCTGGGGTTGATGGTGTGCCTGCGCATCACCGTCCTCGCCCACGTAGCGGTTGCCTTCGGCAGAGCGGCCGCCGCCCATCATCATGGCGCGGTACTCCTCTTCGGTCATGCCCGTCATGGAGCCGGCCATCTGCTGGAAGCTCTTGCCGTCGGTGGCACCGATCTTGGCCAGGAAGTAGATATTGCCGCCAGTGCGCATGCACCAGTTCAGGTCGCGCGCCAGCACGGCCTGCTTCTGTTCCTCGCTCATTGCCCACTCGTCGAGATAGGCACGCTCGTTGGCGCGGAAGCGCTCACGGTTCTCGGCCTTCATCAGGCTCATGCAGAACTGGTTGAGCCAGTAGCCCTTGCGGGACTGCTCGGCATCGAAAATGATGGTGCCGGGCACGTCCAGATACGGTTTTTCCAAAGCCATAAATTCTCCTCGTTTACGGATGGCGCAGCCCATGCGACAAGGCTGCGGCCTGTTTCCGGGTGTATGTGTCGCCGGAACTCCGTCAGACCTCTTCGGGCCAGTACAGACGCATGGGGTTGTCCACCAGCAGCTTTTGCTGCAGCTCTGCGGTGGGAGCAATATGGGGAATGAAGTCCACCAGCAGGCCGTCGTCGGGCATGTGGTCCTTCAGGTTGGGGTGCGGCCAGTCCGTGCCCCAGAGCACGCGATCGGGGAACTCCTCGACCACGCGGCGCGCGAACGGCACTACGTCCTGGTAGGCATTCTGCTCGCCATCCAGGGCCTTGGGGCCGGTGACGGACAGGCGCTCGGGGCAGGACACCTTGCTCCACACGTTCTGGTGCTCGCGCATGAACTTCAGGAACAGCGCGAACTCTTCGCTGTCCACGCCCTTGCTGACGTCGGGGCGACCCATGTGGTCGACCACCACGGTGGTGGGCAGCGCGGTGAAGAAGTCCCACAGCTCGGGCAGATCCACGGCTTCGAAATAGATCACCACATGCCAGCCCAGCTTGGCGATGCGGCCCGCGATCTCCATCAGCTCGTCCTTGGGCGTGAAGTCCACCAGGCGCTTGACGAAGTTGAAGCGCACGCCGCGCACGCCGGCGTCATGTAACTCCTGCAGCTCGGCATCGCTGATGGAGCGCTTGACCGTGGCCACGCCACGGGCCTTGCCGCCCGAGGACTTGCAGGCATCGACCATGGCGCGGTTGTCCGCACCGTGGCAGGTGGCCTGCACCACCACATTGCGTGCAAAACCCAGATGGTCGCGCAGTGCATACAGCTGGGCCTTGCTGGCGTCGCAGGGGGTGTACTTGCGCTCGGGGGCGAAGGGGAACTCGTTGCCGGGGCCGAACACGTGGCAGTGCGCATCCACAGCGCCGGCAGGCAGCTTGAACTGGGGCTTGCTGGGGTTGGCATACCAGTCCAGCCAGCCGGGGGTCTTTTCAAATTGGCTCATATCAATCCAGTCCTTATCTTGAAAGAGTGATCAGATCACCATCAAATCCTTGCCAACCACGGCATCGCCCTTGAAATGCTGGCGCACATCGGACAGCAGCATTTCGTCGGTGATGCTGGGGTCGTCGCCCGGCACGATGTGCGATAGCACCAGCTTCTTGACGCCGGCGGCCGCAGCGATGCGGCCCACATCCACCGAGGTGGTGTGACAGGCCAGCAGATGCTCCTTGAGCGTGGCGGCATTGGGTACGCGCTTGACCATGGCGTCCACGGCGGGCACATAGATCACCTCGTGCACCAGCACGTCGGCGCCCTTGGCCAGCTCGGCCACGGCCGGGCAGTAGGTTGTGTCGCCCGAGAAGACGACCGAGCGGTCCTTGGTGTCGAAGCGCAGCGCAAACGAGTCCGCAATGGGCGGGTGAATATTGCGCACCGCCGTCACCTTGACCTTGTCGTTCTCCAGAATCACGCCGGGTTTGGAAAACTCGTGCGTGTTCACCATCTTGCGCAGATCGGGCTTGCTCTCGTCGGGGATGCGGATATCGATGTCGAACTTCATGGACTCCATGAAGGCCTTGGTCATCGCATCCAGCGTCGGCGGCCCCCAGACATCGACCTGGTTGCGCAGGCCGGCAGCCCAGGCCGAATACAGCAAGGGGCCGTATTCCAGGTTGTGGTCCGAGTGCATATGGGTGATGAACACCTTGCTCAGACGCGGCAGCGCAATGCCGGCCTTGACCAGCTGGGCCGCCACGCCATAGGCGCAATCGACGACGAACGGCTCGCCGTCGATCAGCAGCACGCTGGCCGGGTTGGAGCGCTCGCCGCCCACGCGCGGGCCGCCCTTGGTGCCCAGCAGAACGAGCTGCGTGCCCTTGTTCCCGGCGGCGGCCTTGACAGCCTGCGCCAGCGCATTGCCGGCAGTACCCAGGCCCAAGGCGCCGGCGCCAGCCAGGCTGGCCGCAGCGGCGAGACAGTGACGGCGCGAGAGGTTCACGGAAGATTTGAAGGAAGAGAACATGCGGTTGCTCCTGTTGTAATGATTTTTGAGGACCGATGTTCCGATTAGTCGATGTACTTGAGGCCGGCCTTTTCCAGGGGCTCGCGCATCTTGTACATATCCAGGCCGAGGACGCCCGAGGCCAGCTTGGCGCGCTTTTCGCCTTCAAAGCTTTCGCGCTTCTGGGCGGCGGCCAGCACTTCCACGGCACGCGCGGCGGGCACGCAGACCACGCCGTCGTCGTCGGCCACGATCACGTCACCGGGCGTGACCAGCATGCCGGCGCAGACGATGGGGATGTTGACCGAGCCCAGGGTGGCCTTGATCGTGCCTTTGGAAGAGATCGCCTTGCTCCAGACCGGGAAGTCCATCTCCTGCAGCGTCTTCACGTCGCGCACGCCGGCATCGATGATCAGGGCGCGTGCGCCGCGCGCCTGAAAGCTCGTGGCCAGCAGGTCGCCGAAGTAGCCGTCGGAGCACTCGGCGGTGACGGCAGCGACCACGATGTCGCCGGGCTGAATCTGCTCGGCAGCCACATGCATCATCCAGTTGTCGCCGGGCTGCAGCAGCACCGTGACGGCGGTGCCAGAGACCTGCTTGCCGGCATAGATGGGGCGCATATAGGGCTTGAGCAGACCGACGCGGCCCATGGCCTCGTGCACGGTGGCAGAGCCCAGGGCGGCCAGGCCGTCAGCAGCAGCGCGGTCGGCGCGCTGGATATTGCGGTAGACAACTCCCAGTTCGTACATGGAAATACCTCTTTGCTTTGACGTGATTGAATCAAAAAAGTGAGCTTCTATCGCATGCTATACATCAGATTTGAATAGTTTTCATACTGAAAACGTTTCATTACCTGCGGTAGCCGCTCCCTTTTTTGAGAATTTACAGACCCTTGGCCTTCAGCGCCTTGTCCAGGCGGGTGAACACGCGGCGGGCATTGCCTTCGTAGACGGCGTGCTTTTCATCGGCCGTCAGGTTCTGCGTGGCTTCGATGTAGCGCTTGGTGTCGTCGTAGTAGTGACCGGTCTGCGGATCGATGCCGCGCACGGCGCCGATCATTTCGCTGGCGAACAGGATGTTCTTGGTCGGAATCACTTCCGTCAGCAGGTTGATGCCGGGCTGGTGGTAGACGCAGGTGTCGAAGTAGATGTTGTTCAGCAGATGCTCTTCCAGCAGCGGCTTCTTCATCTCCTGCGCCAGACCGCGGAAGCGGCCCCAGTGATAAGGCACGGCGCCGCCGCCATGGGGGATCAGGAACTTCAGGGTCGGGAAGTCCTTGAACAGATCCGAAGTCAGGCACTGCATGAAGGCCGTGGTGTCGGCATTCAGATAGTGGCTGCCCGTGGTGTGGAAGCAGCTGTTGCAGCTGGTGGAGACGTGGATCATCGCGGGGATGTCGTACTCCACCATCTTTTCGTAGATGGGGTACCAGCTCTTGTCGGACAGCGGGGGCGAAGTCCAGTGGCCTCCCGAAGGATCGGGGTTCAGGTTGATGCCAACGTTGCCGTACTGCTCCACGCACTTGACCAGCTCTGGGATGCAGGTTGCAGGGTCCACGCCGGGCGACTGGGGCAGCATGGCGGCGGGAATGAAGTGGTCGGGGAACAGCTCGCTGACGCGGAAGCACAGCTCGTTGCAGATGGCGGCCCAGGTGCTGGAGGTCTGGAAGTCACCGATGTGGTGCGCCATGAACGAGGCACGGGGGCTGAAGATGGTCAGATCGGAACCACGCTCCTTCATCAGGCGCAGCTGGTTGGTCTCGATGGTCTCGCGGATTTCATCGTCGCTGATCTTCAGATCGGCCACCGACGGGGTCTTGCTCGGGTCCTTGAGGCCGGCGATCTGCAGATCGCGCCATGCGCCCAGGGCCGCTGGCGCCGTGGTGTAGTGACCGTGTACGTCAATGATCATCTTCAAGCTCCGTTCAAAATAATTTGTCTATCAAAAAGTTCAGTGCGCGCCGCCCAGGCCCAGCATGGAGGTGCGCGGTGCGCCTCCGGCATAGCGGTTCTTGACCAGCAGCGCCAGCGCAGCGATGACACCAGGAATGGCAACCACCATGAAGACCTGCGGCAGCTCCAGGTGACGGCGCGACAGCTCGGCCACGAGGAAGGAGCCTGCAATGCCGCCAAAGCGACCGATGCCCAGCATCCAGGACACACCGCTGGCGCGGCATTCCGTGGGGTAGTACTCGGCAGCCAGGGCCTGCATGGACGACTGTGCCGCATTCATCAGCAAACCGGCAATGAAGACCGAAGCCACCAGCATGCCCACGCCGCCGCCCAGCACCTGGCCGATGAAGGCCACGCCCAGGCTGGTCAGGAAGTATCCCGTCGCGATGATCAGATTGGCATTCCAGCGGTCCATCAGCAGGCCGACAAAGATCGCGCCCACGCCGCCGAGCTGGAACAGTGCGGCAATCACGGCTGCCTGGCTGGAGGGCACGCCCGCTTCCTTGAACAGCACAGGCATCCAGTTGACCAGGCCGTAGACGATCACCAGGCCCATGAAATACGTCACCCACAGGGCCAGCGTGCCGACCAGATATTTCTGCGAGAACACCAGGCGCAGGCCCTGAGGACCCTGCTGTGCCTGGGCGGCAGCAGCGCTGCTGTCGTTCAAAACGAAGCGCGCAGCATTGCGCGTGCCGGCGGCGATGCGCACCATCACCTTGCGCACGCGGTCTGCCGGATAGTTCTTGAGCACCATGAAGCGCACCGACTCGGGCAGCATCACGATCATCAGCACGGCCAGGATCAGGGGCACCACGCCACCCACGATCAGCAGGCTGCGCCAGCCGAAATGCGGAATCATCCAGGCGGCGATAAAGCCGCCAAAGGCCGAGCCGATGGGGAAGCCGCAGAACATGCAGTTGGTGATGAAGGAACGCTTGCTGTCAGGGCAGTATTCGTTCATCAGCGTGATGGCGTTGGGCATGGCAGCGCCAAGACCCAGGCCAGTGATGAAGCGCCAGGTGGTCAGAGCCTGCAGGTCGTGCACCAGACCGGAAGCAATCGATGCACCGCCCATCACCACCGCGGCGATGATCAGCACGGTCTTGCGGCCCACGCGGTCCGCCAGCGGACCCGCGCCCAGAGCGCCGAACGCCAGGCCGAACAGGGCCGCGCTCAGCACCGGGCCCAGATGGGACTTGTCGATGCCCCATTCGCCAAGCAGCGAAGGTGCGATGAAGCCGATGGCGGCGGTATCAAAACCGTCGAGCAGAACGATCAAAAAGCAGAGAAAGAAAATCCCCCACTGAAAGCGTGAAAACGGGCTCTCGTTGAGCACGGTCTGCACATTGACGACCGTCGGGTCGGTGTTCTGTTTGCTAGTTTGCGAAGTCATATTTGGTATCTCAGTTGCCTCTCTTTGTCGCCTCTATCTCCTGTCTCGCGGCTGGCGCCAAAGCCTCAAAGGCATCTGGTACGTCCGTCACGAAAGGGCTATGACTGCCCTTTTGCTGGATGGGGTGTCAGTGCCAGGCCCCCGCCTGGACACGAATCAATTCAAGCGGGCTCCATGCCCTGGCGGCGCTTGGCCGCTTCGGCTTCAGGCGAAGCCATGAAGGCCAGCAGACGCTGCACGGCATCCGCATGGGCCGAGCCCGTCACAACGCAGGCCGAAAACACGGTGTCGATGGCAATCGCGGCAGGCAGGCCGCCCACGATGCGAATGCCTTCAACATGGATCAGCTCGCTCAGTTGCTGAAAGCCCAGCGCCACTTCGCCCGAAGCAATCATGGAGCCCACGGGAACGCCGGGCCGGGCCTGCACGATGCGGGACTTGATCTCGTCGGCAATGCCCCAGCGCTCGAACAGCTTTTGCAGCGCCACACCACTGGGGCCGGTGGAGTAACCAATGCTGGGCGCTGCCAGCACGGCAGCGCGCACAGCCTCTTCCGAGCCGATATCGGGCTGGGCCGCAGCGGCAGGCACGGCCACGGCGGTGCTGGAGAGCACCAGATCCACCTTGCTGCCCTCAACCACTCGGCCGGCGGCCTGCAGCTTGTCGATGGCGTTGGAGGCCAGGAAGACCACATCAAAGGCTTCCTCACCGGACTGCACGCGCTGCGCAGCATCCACACCACCCACGGATTCGATCTGCACTGGCTCGCCGCCTTGGGCCTGCCAGGCTGCAACCAGATCTGCAAGGACCTGACGGGTTGCCATGGAAGAAATGCCTTTGAGTGCTGCGCTCATGCCGGAAGACTCCTGAAGTGGATGCCATGGCTGCCCCGCAATCCCGAATGCCGCGTCCCGGCCTTTGAGGCCTTTCGAGCCACTCCCGTCGCGTTGCGGCCAAGCCGCACCGCCAGGACAGGACGCTCGACAGGGTGGGCTTGCATCAGGGCAACCATCTAGTCAAAACGAATGGGACTATTGTCGGTAGCCCTGCGCCCTCCCACTAGGCAAGCCCTCCGCTAGCAGCTATGCCTTAAAGGCATAGCAAAGCACCCACTCATAACACGTATAAATACCTACAAACAAAGCATGTAGCCAACAAAAAGAAAAGGCTGATTGCTATTTTTTTAATAGCATTCAGCCTTCATTGCTGTGCATAAGCAACAGTGGGTTTAGTGGTTAACCCCTAATTCAGTCGTCATGGCGTCCATGCCCACGCCCATTCCCATGACCATGGCCGCGCCCCCGGTCATCGCGATCATGCCTGTCCCAGTCGCGTCGATCGCGGCGATCGTCTCTATCCCAGCCCCTATGGTCCCGGCGGTCGTCATGCCAGTCGCGTCGCTCGTAATGGTGGGGCGGCGGCGGGGCGGCACGCCAATGAGGTGGCGGATTGCGCAGGAAATAGACCGGCTGGCCGCAGGCATGGTAGCGGCCGCAGTAGCGGCGCCAGTTGCGCGAATGGCCGGGCGGCACCCACATATAGATGGGCTGCACCTGCGGCACTACCGGGCCGCCCCACATCGGCTGGGCATACAGCAGTTGCGGCGGTGCATTACCGATATTGACCTGACCGTAAACCCCAGGTGCCAGCTGCCCTGAGATGGAGCCGCTGATATAGGCCTGTGCCTGGGCGGCACCCGCTGCGCAAACCAGCGCCAAGGCTGCCAGGCTGCGGGTGAGTGAAGTGCGATTGGACATATGTCTCCATGCTCGATATAGATCACCGTGGGCCGGCGAGATCGCGCTTCAACACGGAAACGCTTCAGTCCTTAACGCGCCAGAGCTGCTTTCGGCTGACCAGAATCGACAGCAAAGCTGGATCACCACAATCCAGACCAGCCATCGCCAGATCACACACCGCAGCCCGTGCTTGTTTATCGAAGCCGATAATGGATTCCTGCCAAGCAGGATTTCAAGACACCTGCGCTCTAGCCCTAACTAGGGATGAACAGTGCAGCACTGCGGTGACTGCAAGTTAACCTACAGCCATGAACTCCACCACATCCACTAGTACTTCCTCCCCCATAACCCCGCGCCTGACCTCTCTGTCCCACGGCGGCGGCTGTGGCTGCAAGATCGCACCCGGCGTGCTGTCGGAGTTGCTGGCCAAAAGCAATCTGCCCAAGCAGTTTTTCCCCGACCTGCTGGTAGGCACAGAAACTGCAGACGACGCGGCCGTCTACAGGATCAATGACGAGCAGGCCATTGTGGCGACGACGGACTTTTTCATGCCCATCGTCGACGACCCCTATGACTTTGGCCGCATTGCCGCCACCAACGCGCTGTCCGATATCTACGCCATGGGTGGCACGCCGCTGATGGCGCTGGCCATTGTAGGCATGCCCATCAATGTGCTGCCGCACGATGTGATTGCCAAGATTCTGGAGGGCGGCGAATCGGTCTGCCGCGATGCAGGCATTCCACTGGCGGGCGGCCACTCGATCGATTCGGTCGAGCCCATTTACGGCCTGGTCGGCATCGGCATCGTCAACCCCAAGCAGATGAAGCGCAATGCCGATGCCAGGGACGGCGATGTGCTGATTCTGGGCAAGCCGCTGGGAGTGGGCATTCTCTCGGCGGCGCTCAAGAAGAATCTGCTCGATGATGCAGGTTATCGCGCCATGGTGGATGCAACCACCAAGCTCAACCGCCCCGGCGCAGAACTTGCCAAGCTCGAGGGCGTGCACGCGCTGACCGACGTGACCGGTTTTGGCCTGCTGGGCCACGGCCTGGAACTGGCCCGTGGTGCCCAGCTCAGTGCACGCATTGAAAGCGCCAAGCTGCCCGTGCTGCCCGGCGTTCAGGCGCTTGCAGAGCAAGGCATTTTCACGGGCGCATCGGGGCGCAACTGGGCATCCTATGGTGAGCACATCCAGTTGGCATCAACCGTGACAGACGCTCAGAAAGCACTGTTGACCGACCCTCAGACCTCTGGCGGCCTGCTTGTTTCCTGTGCGGCGGATGCTGTCCAGCAAGTACTCAAGGTCTTTGCCGACAGCGGATTTGGCGACGCTGCAGTGATTGGCCGCATGCAGACAGGCGCGCCCAAGGTCTTTGTGGACTGAGCGCGTCGGGCCGTCGAGAAGGAGCGCAGCCCTGCTCTCCTTCCAAAACAGAATGCAGAACGCCCGGCGCAAACCGGGCGTTTTGCATGTGAGCGTCAGATGGTGGTTCGGGGTGTCTAAGCCTCGCCCACGACCTCGGCCGTGGTGCGGCGGTCGATCTTGCGGCTCAGCACCACCGAGGTATAGGTCTGCTGAATGCCGTCGATCAGGCCGATACGATCAAGCAGCGCATCCAGTTTCTCATTGCTCTCGCAGCGCACAAACACCATGTAGTCGTACTGCCCGCTGACGGCCGACACCTCTTCCACCTCGGTGAAGCGGTTAAGCGCCTGCATCACCGAAGTTGCCGTCTTGGGCTGAACACGGATACCGCAGTAGGCACGCACGGCAGATTGCTCCATGCGCGAGCCAAGGCGAACGCCATAGCCGGCGATCACGCCTTCCTGCTCTAGCTTGGCGATGCGAGCGACCACCGTGGTCCGAGCCAGATTCATCTGCCGAGCCAAATGCGCGGTCGAGGCTCGCGCGTTGGTCTGCAGCAGGCGCAGCAGCTGGCGGTCCGTTTCATCCAGTCGATATTCCATACCTTGTCTATCCAAATCTTGCCGTGCACTTACGCAAACGCTGCGTTAAACACAAACCCCAAGAACTCTCTGCCACCACCTACAGCCATGCATTGCGCCGAGCGACTGCTGTTGCTGCTCGCCCTCGCCCGAATGTGGAGCAAACCTCAGCTACACCCAACAGTCAATCATTGTGTCAGCTAACCCAGCCTGGTAGTGCGCTTGTCTTTTCAGATGGCAAATCTGTATACATTTGTTTCAATCAGGCAAGATATTCAACATATCTGCACTTGCCTGCGCTTGTGACCATGGCAAGGGCGCACTGCAGTACTCCAGGGTGACTCCGGCCAAAACCAGATCTCTGCTGTGGGCGAGCGGTCAAGCTCATTCACAAGGACCCAAGTGCGCTCACCGAGTAACAGCGACACAAAAGAGCGAGGAGTCTAATGGTTGTTTTCCCGCGCCCATTGATGCCGCCGACGATACGGCGAAAACACTCGGTAAGTTTGGCTGGTTTGTCGCAAATATCTGTGAAAGGCAAGTACTTACCCTTATGCATCATTCGACCTGGTGCGTCGCTTTCGGTAACGCCTGAACCCACCAGAGTGCAAACAGCCTCCCAATTCCGACAACTGCGCCTTGTGCCGTCCAGCAAGGCTGGCTGCGCGATAGCGCTACCTGAATGCCCCGATCGCGCATGACTGAAAGCGTTGGGCTCGCTTGCATGCCTCCCAAGCACGCAAACAAAAAACCCTGCTCATTGCAATGAGCAGGGTTTTGGTTTTTTGGCAGGGGAGGAAGGATTCGAACCTTCGCATGCTGGAATCAAAATCCAGTGCCTTAACCAGCTTGGCGACTCCCCTACGATGGAACGAATTCTACAACGACTTTTCGCTATAAATTTCGAAGTAGCCCAAAAATGTGCAATTGCACATGGAACAGGTCTGCCGCCTTCCTGGCGTCAAGCCAGCTCAGGCTCTGGCTGCCTATTCCACGACGACGGCCGTGCCGCTGGCCGAGACCATGAGCATGCCGTTGCCCTGGCCCAGCACCTCGAAATCGAGGTCCACACCGACCACTGCATTGGCTCCTGCCTCGGCAGCGCGCTGCTCCAGTTCCTTGAGGGCAATTTCACGCGCTCTTTGCAGCTCGCGCTCGTAGGTTCCAGAACGCCCGCCCACAATGTCACGGATACCGGCAAAGAAGTCCTTGAACACATTGGCACCCAGAATGGCCTCACCCGCCACCACGCCGCAATAACGGGTGATGCGCTTGCCTTCGACGGAGGGAGTGGTAGTGACGATCATGCTTTGCTTTCTTAAAAATCGGCGCAAGGAGACAGGCAGCCATACGCTTTGGTCATCGCGCTGCGCGCGGCCGATACCCGTCGGGCCTGGACTGGCCGCAGGCACCGAGTCCTCCGGACGGAGCAGTATATGCATGCAATCTGCGCTGCTATCAAGCTATCAAGGCGGTGGCGGCTGCGTCCATCGGTGCTCAGCGCTTTTCTTGACTAGCGCCCAACTTGGTCTGGCAGCGCAGATCAGCCTCCCTGCAGCGCATGGATGCAGGGTCAAATCAGAAGTCGGACCGCCCCATAAAGAGCAGGACGCCATCAAAAATCATGCATCCGGCAACAGCAGCTTCTGCATGCCTTGCACGGCATCGCGCAGAAAGCTCCAGGTCGTGGCAATGCGCGGAATCTGGCGCGACTCCACGGGCATGCTCATCCAGAAGGTGCGCGTAAAGCACGCCTGCTCGGGCAGCACGCGACTCAGTATCGGGTCCTTGTCGGCCACAAATGCCGGCAGCACGGCCAGACCGGCGCCGGCACGCACGGCCTCGTATTGCGCGGTGATGCTGGTGCTGCGCAGCGCAAAACGCTCAGGCCGGTGCAAGGTATCCAGCAACTGCAGCTCGCGCGTGAACAGCAGATCGTCCACATAGTGCACAAAGCTGTGATGGCGCAGATCCTCGGTTCTTGCCACCAATGGCTTTCGCGCCAGATATTCACGCTGACCGTACAGATAGAGCCGGTAGTCGGTCAGCTTGGTGACAACAACCGAGCCGCGTTTGGGCCGCTCCAGCGAGATGACGATATCGGCCTCGCGGCTGGACAGATGGAGCATGCGCGGCAGCGCCAGCAGATCCACGCTGAGTAGCGGATAGCGCAGCGTGAGCCTGGCGAGCTCGGAGGCCAGCATCTGCGTGCCAAAGCCTTCGGTTGCCCCCACCCGCACCAGCCCGGCCAGCCCCTCGGCGGTCGCTGCATGCGCCAGGGGGCCTCGCTCCAGCCCGTCCACCGCGCTTTGCATGGTGTTGGTCACTTCCTGCAGTTGCCGCCCGGCCTCGGTCAGCCGCCACTGGCCGCCTTCGCGCGCAAACAGTACGGCACCGAGCTGCTTTTCCAGCGCCTGAATGCGCCGCGACACCGTGGTGTGCTCGACCCCCATGCGCCGTGCAGCCGCCGCCATGCTGCCGCTGCGCGCCAGCTCACCAAAAAAACGCAGATGGTCCCAGTCCAATGTCTTTCCTTGCGGTCTCGGTTCGAGGTTCAGTCGTTCACGCTGCCCTGCATCTTGCCCGTGAGGCCCTTGACCGCCTTGACGGCAGCACTGCGCTTGCGCTCGGCACTGCGCTGGGCCACCGCACTCGGGGCGCGTGCGAACTCGTCGTTCTCGTGGATCAGCAGCGACAGCATTTCCATGAACTGTGCCCGTTTGTCGTCGGCAAGAGGCTCCAGCATGCGGCGCTGGGCGCGCAGCACCGAAGGCTCGGCAGCGACCAGCAGATCGCGCCCCTCTTCGGTCAGGCTCAGCAAACGCACGCGTCGGTCCGCAGGGCTGGCGTTGCGAGCCATCAGGCCGCGTGCTTCCAGTCGGTCGATCACGCTGCCGATGGTGGAAGTGTCAAAACCGATATTGCGTGCCAGCGTGCGCTGGTCGATGCCCGGCTGGCGCAGCACGGCCGACAGGGCCGCGTACTGCACGGGCGTCACGCCAAATTCCTCGGTTTCTTCCATGAACACGGCCACCGCGATCTGCTGCAGCCTGCGGATGTGATAGCCGGGATAGTTTTCTAGTTCTGCGGGTTGGTATTGCATGTCTTGAGGGCCGACGCCGGGCCCGCCCTGCCGCGCGGCAGTTGAAGGGCCATGACTGAAAGACCCCGATATTCGCACGACTGCCGCCCCGATTCGCGCTAAGCCTGCTACCGGGTTTAACCCAATCATCGCTGACACAGATCAACATTATGCTAATCATCAGTGTGCTGTTTATTTGATTCACAGCCCCTCCTGGCCCATCTCAAGGCCGTCAGAACCAGACGCAAGGCAGCAACGCACTGCCAAGCTAATACCAAGGAAAGAGACAACCATGAGCCTTGCGCAAGCCCAGCCTTCACCGGTCAAGCTCACGGCCCGCGACGCCCCCGGCCAACCCGAACCCACAGCAGCACTTGCGCAGCTGTACCGGGGTTTCGAGCAGGAAATGCTGGTTCCGCTGTGGACGGAAATCGGCGGCCTGATGCCTGCCCATCCCAAAAGCCAGGCCGCCGCGCATCTGTGGCGCTGGGACAATCTGCTCAAACTCGCAGATGAAGCCGGTCGCATCGTCCCCGTGGGCCGGGGCGGCGAGCGCCGCGCGATTGCCCTGGCCAATCCGGCGCTGGGCGGGCGCCCGTTTGCCACGCCCACGCTATGGGCTGCCATCCAGTACCTGATGCCCGGCGAAGATGCGCCCGAGCACCGTCACACCCAGCATGCCTTCCGCTTTGTGGTCGAAGGCGAAGGTGTGTGGACCGTGGTCAACGGCGACTCGATCCGCATGTCGCGCGGCGATTTTCTGCCTCAGGGCGGCTGGAACTGGCATGCCCACCACAATGCGGCCAGCCAGCCCATGGCCTGGATAGACGGGCTGGATATTCCGTTTGCCTACTACACCGAGTCCCAGTTCTTCGAACATGGCCGCCTGCATCTGGAGCCGCACGAACGCGTCACGCCCGAGTTCTCGCGCTCCGAGCGCCTCTGGGCTCACCCCGGGCTGCGCCCTGTCGCTCATCTGCAGGACAGCCCGAGCACGCCTTTGCTGGCCTACCGCTGGGTGGACACCGACCGCGCGCTGACCGAGCAACTGGCGCTGGAAGCCGAAGGCTGCGCCGCCACGGTCAGCCCCGGCCATGCCGCCGTGCGCTACACCAATCCCTGCAATGGCCGCGATGTGCTGCCCACTATTCGCTGCGAAATGCACCGCGTGACCCGCGGCGCCAGCACCCTGCCTAAGCGCGAAGTGGGCTCTGCCGTCTTCCAGGTCTTCGACGGCCAGGGCACGGTGACCGTAGGCGAGCGCCAGTGGCAGGTGCGGCGCGGCGACATGTTTGTCGTGCCTTCCTGGCAGCTGTTCAGCGCGCAATGCGATGCCGATCAGCCGCAGCTGGACCTGTTTCGCTTTGCGGATACGCCGATTTTCGAGGCCGTCAACGCGTACAGGGTGGAGACCCCCTGAGCCGCTTCGCGTCTTCCCCTCAAGGGAGACGACAGCCTTTGCTGCGGGGCGGAGGCACCGCCCAGGCCCTTGCTGGCTGTCTCACACATAGAACGTGTCTTTTCAAGCACCCAGTCACCCTAGTCACCAATACCTATCAGAAATCACATATGACCCAAGCCAACTACCTCTGGGCGCCGCCCCCCGTGCAATCTCTGCCCGTGCGCGGCAGCGAACAGCGCCTGCCCGTCAATCGCCTGTTCTTCGTGGGCCGCAACTACCACGCCCATGCGCTGGAGATGGGCCGCCCCGTGGACAAAAGCACAGAGCGCCCCTTCTACTTCACCAAGGCCCCGCAGACGCTGACCGAATCGGGTGCCACCGTGGCCTACCCTCCCGAAACCAGCAACTACCACTTCGAGATGGAGCTGGTAGTGGCCATCGGCAAACCAGGCTTTCGCATTCCTGCCAGCCAGGCCCATGAACATATCTACGGCTATGCCTGCGGCCTCGACATGACGCGCCGCGACCTGCAACTAGTGGCACGCGACAAGGGCCGCCCCTGGGATCTGGGCAAGGATGTGGAGCAGTCCTCCGTCTCCAGCGAAATCGTGCCCATGGCCGGCCAGGTGATCGAGTCCGGCCTCATCGAGCTGAGCGTCAACGGTCAGGTCAAACAGCAGTCCGATGTGAACAAGCTGATCTGGAGCATCCGCGAAATCATTGCCGACCTGTCCCTGTTCTATCACCTGCAACCCGGTGATCTGATCTACACGGGCACACCCGAGGGCGTGGGTGCCGTGCTGTCCGGCGACCGGATCACAGGGCGCGTGGAAGGCGTGGGCGACATTGCCCTGTGTGTGGGCCAACCCGAGTAAGGCGCGCAGACCATGAAGCTCTACAGTTTCTTTCGCAGCGGCACCTCGCACCGTCTGCGCATCGCCCTCAATCTCAAGGGCCTCACGCCCGACTATCTCCCTGTCGATCTACGCGTGGACGAGCAGGCCGAGGCGCCATTCAAGCGCATCAACCCGCAAGGCCTGGTGCCCGCGCTGACGCTGGACAGCGGAGAGACGCTGATCCAGTCGCCCGCCATCATCGAATGGCTGGAAGAGCGCTACCCCACGCCTGCACTGCTGCCGGCCGACCCCGAGGCACGCGCCCAAGTGCGCGCCATGGCGGCCATCGTGGGCTGTGATGTGCACCCCATCAACAACCGCCGCATCCTGCAGACCCTGCGCCAGCAGTTCGGCGCCGACGAGGCCGCCATCAACGCCTGGTGCGCCACCTGGATCACGGCCGGCTTCGACGCCATCGAAGCCTTGCTGGCACAGGACGACACACGCGGGCACTTCTGCTTTGGCCATGCACCAAGCCTTGCCGATGTCTATCTGATTCCGCAGGTCGAGAGCGCACGCCGCTTTGGCGTGGATCTGGCCCGCTGGCCGCTGATCGGCGCCGTTGATGCTGCGTGCAGCGCCCTGCCCGCCTTTGCGCAGGCAGCACCTCTGGCCCAGCCCGACGCTCCGCAATAGACCCTTCCCTTGCAGCCGCGCCCAGACGCGGCTGCCCACCTACGCTCTGCAGTCCCTAAAAAACACCCACCGGAGACAAACTGTGAAATACGAGCAAAATCAGCACCAAAGCCAATACATACCCAAGAAAGCAGCTATTAAAACAATAGTTTCCGCCGCCGCTCTGCTGGCCGCAGCCGGCCAGGCGCTGGCCCAGGGTGATGCGTCCGGCTATCCCAACCGCCCCGTGACCGTGGTCACGGCCTTTGCCGTGGGCAGCGGCCCCGATGCCGTGCTGCGCATCGTCGGCGAAAAGCTGGCCCAGCGCTGGAGGCAGGGCGTGACCGTGGACAACCGCCCCGGCGGCGGCGGCTTTGTCGCCATCGAGTACGCGCGCCGCGCCAAGCCCGACGGCTATACCCTGCTGCAGCTGGACAGCGAACATATCTCGGCCCTGCCCTATCTCTACAAGAACAAGAACTTCAACACGCTGAGCCACTTCGATCCCGTTGCGCCACTGTTCCTGACTCCTTTCTTTGTCGCCGTACCCACGAACTCGCCCTGGAAGAACATGGGCGATCTGATCAAGTCCGCCAAGGCCGAACCCGGCAAGATCAGCTACGGCTCCTGGGGCGTGGGCAGCCCCGGCCACCTGGGCGGAGAATGGCTGGACTATCTGACCGGCAGCAAGATGACACATGTGCCTTACCGCGAGGTCAGCCAGCTGTTCACCTCGGTCGCCAATGGCGACCCGACCTGGAGCTTTGCCAGCCTGCCCTCCAGCCAGGGCATCTACAAAAGCGGCAAGATCCGCTATCTGGCCGTGGCCGCCCCCAAGCGCATTGCGCAAATGCCCGACGTGCCGACGGTCGCCGAAGCGGGCGGCCCCGCTGAGCTGGATGTGAACTCCTTTGTCTCCCTGCTCAGCCCCAAGGGCGTGGATGCCGCCGTGCGCGACAAGATCCGCAGCGATGTGGTGGCCGTGCTGCAGGACCCGCAGGTCAAAGAGAAGTTCTCTACCTTCGCCTTCCAGCCCATGAGCTTCACCGTGCCCGAGATGCAGCAATTCGCCAAAAAGAAGTCCGAGCAATACAAGCTGCTGATTGAAAAAGCACAGATCAGCCTGGATTGAGAGCCGCCTTCGGCCATCAAAAAGATCACGGCACAGGCATGCGCCTGCAGCCGTCAAAGCCCCGTCAGCACAGGCTGCCCGGGGCTTTTTTCATTGGCGCGACGCCCCTCTGCGATCCAGATCAAGAGGCGTTGCACGAAGACAGCGGAGCTGCCAAGGCGTGCAAAAACGACCGTGACCCGGGGTTACACTTATTGCGAGGCGTTTCTGCGGATTTCCATCCCACCTCTAGAACGCCCGCATGCCATGAGCCCCCGCTGATAAGCGTCAGGGCTGTGCGGCAGCTTCCCGCCCAAGCCGCAGCGCCGTCTGTCTGCCAGGGCTCCTTGCTGTTTTCACGTGACTCCACGTGATTCAGCCCCTTCAAATCGTTATAAAAAGATGAACAATTCCATCAAGACTGCCATCGCTTTTCTGCTGCTTCCGCTGGCCGCAGCTTCGCAGGCAGCCGAGCCCCCTTCGCCCATTGCTGCTGCCGAGCTATACATCCGCACTCTGGTCAATCACGACGAGCAAGCCATCAGCCAGCTCAATGACTACCTGCGCCCGGACCGCCTGCGCTCGGGCCGCAGCGCGGACTACGCCAACGCCGCCGAACTCAAGCAAGCCGACAAGGACTTCCCGCGTGAAGTCACCGACGTGGCCCTGCCTCTGTTCCCCGAGGCGCAGCGCAACGCCCTGCGTGCGCCCGTGGAAAGCCTGATGAGCACGGTGCAAAAGGCGCGTCAGCAATCGCAGTGCAAGACTGTATCGGCCACCAAGCCCAAGCTCGACAAGCATGGCGTGCTCAATACCGAGGTGAAGTTCACCTGCCAGCTGGTCAAGACCCCCGAGACCTGGGCCGAGGGCATTCAACGCATGGTGCGCAACAAGCTCAGCCTGGACCAGGTACAGGGCGAACTCAAGAAGCTGCAAGCTGCATACTCAGCCCCCGCCAGCTACAACTACGAGGGCGTACTTTCCCTGGGCATGGTGCCCAAGGACAAGGACAAGGCCTGGCGCAATGACTTCGCGAGCGAAGCCTTTGACGAGATGTTCAGCGAGCTCTGAGAGCACCTGAGAACGGCAAAAGGGCCCGAGTGGGCCCTTTTGCATTTTGCCGCCGCAGGTACTGCAGCCATGCGTGCACGACAAGCTCCAAGGCACTGGCAGACATAGCATCCACTTGTGCACATTTGCACACCCTATGTGCAGTGTTTGCTATTGCTACGGCAAATCCGCACACATACCATGAGGAACGAATTCACCAACGGAGACACCTCATGAACGCACCGACTTCCGCCAAGGTTCTGGCGCCCACGGTCAAGCTGCTCATCAACGGGCAGATGGTCGAATCCAAAACCACCCAGTGGCGCGATGTGGTCAACCCTGCGACGCAGGAAGTGCTGGCGCGCGTTCCGTTCGCCACGCCCGAAGAGGTCAACGCCGCTGTGGCCAATGCCAAGCAGGCGTTCAAGACCTGGAAAAAGACGCCCATCGGCGCGCGCGCCCGCATCTTTCTGAAGCTGCAGCAGCTCATCCGCGAGAACATGAAGGAACTGGCCGCCCTGCTGACGGCCGAACAGGGCAAGACCCTGCCCGACGCCGAAGGCGATGTCTTCCGCGGCCTGGAAGTCGTGGAGCACGCGGCCAGCATCGGCAATCTGCAGCTGGGCGAGCTGGCCAACAATGTGGCCAACGGTGTCGATACCTATACGCTGAACCAGCCGCTGGGCGTGTGTGCAGGCATCACGCCCTTCAACTTCCCGGCCATGATTCCGCTGTGGATGTTCCCCATGGCGATCGCCACGGGCAATACCTTCATTCTCAAGCCTTCCGAGCAGGACCCCATCGTCACCATGCGTCTGGCCGAGCTGGCACTGGAAGCCGGCGTGCCCCCTGGCGTGCTCAACGTCATCCACGGCGGCGAGGACGTGGTCAACGCCATCTGCGACCACCCCGATATCAAGGCCATCAGCTTTGTGGGCTCGACCAAGGTCGGCACCCATGTCTACAACCGCGCCAGCCTCAACGGCAAGCGCGTGCAATGCATGATGGGCGCCAAGAACCACGCCATCGTCATGCCCGACGCCAACAAGGAGCAGTCGCTCAACGCCCTGCTGGGCGCCGCCTTCGGTGCGGCCGGCCAGCGCTGCATGGCGGTCTCCGTGGCCGTTCTGGTGGGAGAGGCCCGCAACTGGATTCCCGATCTGGTGGCCAAGTCCAAGACCCTCAAGGTCAATGGCGGCACCGAGCCCGGCACCGATGTCGGCCCGCTCGTGAGCTGCGCCGCCCTGTCGCGTGTCGAGGGCCTGATCGAGCGCGGTCTGGCCGACGGCGCCACGCTGGAGCTCGATGGCCGCAAACCCGAGGTGGCCGGCTATGCCAAGGGCAATTTTGTCGGCCCCACCATCTTCAGCGGCGTCAAGCCCGGCATGAGCATCTACGAGCAGGAAGTCTTCGGCCCCGTGCTGTGCCTGGTCGCTGCCGAGGACATCGATCAGGCCATCGAGTTCATCAACGCCAACCCCAATGGCAACGGCACGGCCATCTTCACCCAATCGGGTGCGGCCGCGCGCAAGTTCCAGGAAGAGATCGATGTGGGTCAGGTCGGCATCAATGTGCCCATCCCCGTGCCCGTGCCGCTGTTCTCGTTCACGGGCAGCCGTGCCTCCAAGCTGGGCGACCTGGGCCCCTACGGCAAGCAGGTGGTCATGTTCTACACCCAGACCAAGACCATCACGGCACGCTGGTTCGACGACAGCACCACCAGCCACGGCGTGAACACCACCATCAGCCTCAAGTAAGCCGGCCATGAAACCCGACAGTGCAGCCCTGCCTCTTGTCAGGCCCGGGCTGCGCTGTGCGGCTTTGCCGATGATGGCAGGCATGTACGTTCAAGAATTGTCACGCTCCTCCCCCCTGCGCCCAGCCGCAAACACATTTCACAGCCCCGCACGGCGGCTGGCACGTCTGTGCGCCCTGGCAGCCGGCTGCCTGCTGATTGCCCATCTGCCTGTGGCGTCGGCCCAGGACAATGAACCAGCCCCGTTGCACTGCCCCTCAGATCAGCCACTGTCTCTTGCCTGCCTTGAGCAACAGGCCCAGGTCATAGAGCGCAGCATGCAGGTGCTCTATCTGTACCTGCAGCGCCAGCTGCCGCCGGCCAGCGCCCAGGCTCTGCAAGCCGAGCAGGAAGACTGGACACGGCAGCGTGACCGGCGCTGCCTGCCCAATGGCTATGTCCATGAGGCCGAAGACATGGCTGCTTGCCGCATCGGCATGGCCCTGAGCCGGGTCAAGGACTTCAAGAACAACTGGTCTCCGCTGGCGAAACAGGCTCAAGGTGCAAAACAGCCATGAACAGGCTCACCTCACACCGATTGCGCCTGCAGGCCACCACGGACTGCGATGATGCGGGCATGACGATCCGCATTCAGAAAATCAGGCAACCGCGGCCTGCGACCATCGACACCAAATCGCTTGCAGCTCTTCTGATTGCAGCAAGCTTGAGCCAGCACGCCCTGGCCCAGGCCGGAGCCGACTGCGTGCCCGGCGGCACCACGGCCCAGACCAATGCCTGCGCCATCAAGGACTTCCAGCAAGCCGACACCGACCACCAGATTCTCTATGGCGATGTGATGCGTGCGCTATCGGCCCATGAGCGCCCCGCCCTGCGCAAGGAGCAAGGCGAATGGAGCCGCCATCGCATCACCCAGTGCAAGCAGGCCACGAAGGCCTTTGAAGCGCAGCCCGACTGGCCCAGCCGCTACCACGGCTGTCTGGTGCAGCAGATCACGGCCCGCGATGCGGTGCTCAAGCGCTGGCTGCACCAGGGGCCGCCGGACTGAGCGGCAAAGCCGTCGGGGGCCAGAAGACGAATAGAACAAAAAGGAGACATGAAATGGACTTTGAACTCAGCGAAGATCAACGCGCTTTTGCCGATACCGCCCGTGCTTTTGCGCAGGCCGAGCTGGCGCCGCATGCGGCCGAGTGGGACCGCGAGCACATCTTCCCGCGCGAGGCGATTGCCAAGGCCGGCGAGCTGGGCTTCTGCGGTCTCTACGCTCCAGAGAGCATCGGCGGCCTGGCCCTGCCACGACTTGATGCAACGCTGGTATTCGAAGAAATGGCGGCCGTCGATCCATCGACCACGGCCTTCATCACCATCCACAATATGGCGACCTGGATGCTGGGCACCTGGGCCACCGATGCCGTGCGCACCGAATGGGGCGAGCAGCTCACCAGCGGCAGCAAGCTGGCCAGCTACTGCCTGACCGAGCCCGGCGCAGGCTCGGACGCTGCCTCACTCAAGACCCGGGCCGAGCTGGTCGGCAACGAGTACATCGTCAACGGCAGCAAGGCCTTCATCAGCGGCGCGGGCAGCACCGATGTGCTGGTGCTGATGGCAAGAACCGGCGATGCCGGCTCCGGGGCTTCCGGTATCTCGGCCTTTGCCGTGCCTGCCGATGCGGCCGGCGTGAGCTATGGCAAAAAGGAAGAGAAGATGGGCTGGAACAGCCAGCCCACACGCGTCATCAGCTTCGACAATGTGCGCATTCCCGCGCACAACCTGCTGGGCCGCGAAGGCGAAGGCTTCAAGATAGCCATGAAGGGCCTGGACGGCGGGCGCATCAATATCGCCACCTGCTCGGTGGGCGCGGCCCAGGGGGCACTGACCCAGGCACAAAGCTATATGCAGGAGCGCAAGCAGTTCGGCAAGGCCATTGCGAGCTTCCAGGCCCTGCAGTTCAAGCTCGCCGACATGGCAACCGAGCTGGTCGCAGCACGCCAGATGGTGCGCCTGGCTGCGTCCAAGCTGGATGCCGGCGCGCGCGACGCATCGACCTACTGCGCCATGGCCAAGCGTTTTGCCACCGATGCCGGCTTCATGGTCTGCAACGAGGCCCTGCAGCTGCATGGCGGCTATGGCTATATCCGCGAATACCCGCTGGAGCGCCTGATGCGCGACGCCCGCGTGCACCAGATTCTGGAAGGCACGAACGAAATCATGCGCGTCATCATTGCCAGGCGCATGCTGGAGGGCGATGCTCCTGAAGTGATTCGTTAAGACGACCTACATGCCTGAAACACTGACCACCACCGTCCAGGCCGTCCACCAGGACAGCAATCACCGCTTCAGCAAACAAGCAGTGCCCACTATCGCGCTGCAATCGGGCTTGGGCGTGGTGGGGGACGCGCATTACGGCGCCAAGGTTCAGCACCGTTCCCGCGTCAAAGCCAATCCCGATCAGCCGAACCTGCGCCAAGTGCACCTGATCAGCGCCAACCTGTTTGCGCACTTGGCTACGCTCGGCTTCCAAGTGCAAGCAGGGCAGTTGGGCGAGAACATCACGCTCACCGATACGCCTGGCCTCGATTGGTACGCCCTGATCAGCCTGCCCGTAGACACCCAGCTAAATTTTGCCCAAGGGCCGGTTTTGCAATTGACTGGTCTGCGCAATCCTTGCGTACAAATTGACAACTATCAAAAAGGCCTGCTTGCCGCCATGCTGGACAAAACCGCCGACGGCCAGTGGGTACGCAAAACCGGCGTCATGGCCGTGGTGCTGCAAGGCGGCACTGTGCAAGCGGGCGATAGCGTGAACGTGCAATTACCGGCAGCGCCGCATAGACCTATGGAGCGCGTGTAAACATGCCCCGCCGCCCTCTCGCCCCCGAAACCCTGCAGCTGATTGACGCAGTGCGCGAAGCGCTGGCCGAGAACGTCGTTGGCGTTGATGTGCAGGAGAAAACCATGTTCGGCTGCCATGTGTTCATGGTCGACGGCAAGATGTGCCTGGGCGTGGAGAACGACGAGTTGCTGGTGCGCCTGCCCCCCGCCAGCCATGCGCAGATTGCAGAGATGCCGGGCGTGCGCCCGCTGTCCTCGCGCGGACTGATGGACGGCTACTTTCTCGTCGGTCCCACAGCCTACGCCAGGCGTGAACAGTGGCAACACTGGATCAGCGAAGCCCTGGCCTTCAACCCATTGGCAAAGGCCACGCCAAAACGCAAGACCGCCAGCAAGGCCAGCAGCAAGGCCAGCAGCAAGACCGATAGCAAGAAGCCAGTCGATGGACAAAGCCCAGCCGGTCAAGGCACCAGCAGCGGGCGCAGGCGCACCAGGGCTGCCCCGAAACCGGCTGATGCCGACGCCCCCGGAAAGCACCCTATTTTCGACAGCGAATAAGCACAAAGGACTGACCTCATGGCCATACGCATAGTCCAGCTAGGCAGCGAACGCGCCCCCGACGAGGGCCTGCGCATAGGTACGGTGCGCAGACCGCCGCGAGGCGTGCCCAAGGCCGAGTTCGCAAGCCGCAACTACTACGACTGCTGGTATCCCGAGCTCTCGCCCGAGCAGGAGCTGATGCAGCAGGCCCTGGAGGCCATCAAGCTGCGCACGGCCGGCCAGGAGGCACAGGCCGACAAGCTCTGGAAGCAGTTTGAAAAGCAGTTCCGCAAGCAACTGGCCGAGCCCGCCGCCGATCGCACCCTGGGACTGCTCGCAGCCTTGTCGCACAGCTCCGCCTTTTCTCTGGGTTGCTACTGCGACGATGAGGCGCATTGTCATCGCAGCATCTTGCGCAGCCTGCTCGCGGACAAGGGTGCCATTTTCAAGAATTAAGTGAAAAGCCAATCAATCGCTTACGGATAAAGCGCCAGACGCTATCAATTCAACAACAGCAAGGAGACAGACATGCAAATCGCTTTCATCGGTCTGGGCAATATGGGTGCCCCCATGGCCGTCAATCTGGCAAAGGCCGGCCACAGTGTCAAAGCCTTCGACCTGAGTCAGGAGGCCATCGCCAAGGTCGTGTCCGCCGGCGCACAGGCGGCCTCCAGTGCCCAGGAAGCCGTGCAAGGCGCCGAAGCCGTCATCACCATGCTGCCCGCCAGCCAGCATGTGGAGAGCCTGTTCCTGGGCCGCGACGGTGCGGCAGGTCTGCTCGCGCATATCGCCAAGGGCACGCTGGTCATCGACAGCTCCACCATCGCCGCGGCCACCAGCCAGAAGGTGGCCAAGGCGGCCCAGGCAGCGGGCATCGACTTCATCGACGCCCCGGTTTCGGGCGGCACCGGCGGTGCAATTGCCGGCACGCTGACCTTCATGGTGGGCGGCAGCGACGCGCAGCTGGCACGCGCCCAGCCATTGCTCGAAAAAATGGGGGCCAATATCTTCCACGCGGGCGGCGTCGGCGCGGGCCAGACGGCCAAGATCTGCAACAACATGCTGCTGGGCATTCTGATGGTGGGCACCAGCGAAGCAATCGCCCTGGGCGTGGCCAACGGCCTAGACCCCAAGGTGCTGTCCGAAATCATGCGCCGCAGCTCGGGCGGCAACTGGGCCCTGGAGAAATACAACCCCTTCCCCGGCGTGCATGAGAACGCACCGGCCAGCAAGGGCTATGCAGGCGGCTTCGGCACGGACCTGATGCTCAAGGATCTGGGCCTGGCGCAGGACAATGCCACGGCCAACCGCGCCAGCACGCCGCTGGGCGGCATGGCGCGCTCCATCTATGCCGCGCACAGCCTGGCCGGTCACGGCAGCGAAGACTTTTCCAGCGTCATCAAGATGCTGCAGAAAAAAGCCTGAAGCCATGGCTCTGCCCCACGCCCAACCCGGGGTTCCCGTCGAAGTGCAGCCCTACGGCACCTCGCTGGGCAACCAGAAGACCGCGGCACTGTTCAAGTCCGACACCCTGGAAGTGATCCGCCTGGTGTTGATGGCAGGCAAGCGCCTGCCTGCGCATCAGGTGCCGGGGGAACTGACGATTCAATGTCTGGAGGGGCAGCTCGCCGTCATCCTGGGCGCAAGCCGTCAGACATTGAGCGCGGGGCAGTTGCTGTTTCTGCCCGCCCAAACCATGCATGAGGTCGAGGCCGAGGACGACTCCTCGGCCCTGATCACCATCGTGCTGCACAGCCACTAGCCACCGGCTGCGGCAACCGACCGTCCAGCCCCGTTCGGCCCCGGTGGATGTCTGCGCCAGCCTCCGATAGGGGGCGTCAAACTGTCAGCGCCGATCCAGCAAGCGCTGACAGCTATTCTTTCTGAAGCGGACGGCTCCTGCTGAAGACTCCTTGTCTGCCCACGCAAATCGACTCCTGCTGACGCTTGCCACGGTGGTGCAAATCGCCGCCCTGTGTTTAAGATGGCCCCAGAGGAAGTGATCGCTGCGTTGCTCTCAAGGAGTTCTCCATGATGAAGCTGACTGGACAGAACATTCTCATCCTCGGCGCCGGCAAGATCGGCTCAACGATCGCCGACATGGTTGCCGAGCTGCATGAAGCCACCGTCACGCTGGCCGATATGCAGCCCCCGCCCGGCAGCGACCCGCAGATCCGCCCCCTGCAGCTGGACATAGACGACGATGCGGCACTGACCCGCGCGCTGCAGCAGCACTCAGTGGTCATCAATGCCCTGCCTTTCTTCTGTGCCGAGCGCGTGGCCCGGGCTGCGGCGCTGCAGGGCGTGCATTACTTCGACCTGACCGAGGATGTGGCGGCCATGCGCGCCATACAGCAGATGGCGGCGCAGGCGCGCTCGGTGCTGATGCCGCAATGCGGACTGGCGCCCGGCCTGATCGGCATGCTGGGCGGACATCTGGCCCAGCAGTTCGACGAGCTGTTCGACCTGCAGCTGCGCGTGGGCGCGCTCACGCGTCATGCGACGAATGCGCTGCGCTACCACTTCACCTGGAGCGTGGACGGCGTCATCAACGAGTACTGCAAGCCCTGCAACACCATCGTCAACGGCCAGCCCATGCTGGTGCCGCCGCTGGAGGGGGTCGAAGCCCTGATTCTGGACGGCGAGAACTTCGAGGCCTTCAATACCTCGGGTGGTCTGGGTACGCTGTGCGAGACGCTGCAGGGCCGCGTGCGCAACCTCAACTACAAGACCATACGCCACCCCGGCCATCGCGACGCCATGCATTTGCTGCTGCACGGCCTGCGCCTGATAGAGCGCCGCGATCTGCTGCGCCAGGTGCTCGAAGGCGCGGTGCCCCACAGCCGTGAAGACATGGTGGTGATTGCCGCCATGGCCAGCGGCATGCGCGCGGGCCGGCTCGAGCAGCTGATGCGCGGCACCCGCATCTTCGGTGCGCCGCTGCGCGGCAGACAGCGCACGGCCATAGAGCTGACGACCTCTGCAGGCATGCTGGCCGCCGTGGAGCTGTTCGCCACGGGCCAGTTGCCGCAGCAGGGCTTTGTGCGCCAGGAGCAATGCACGCTGGCCGCACTCTCGAACACCCGCGTGGCCTCCTACTTCGACGGCCTGCTCGGCTGAGGCCTGTATCTCACACCCATCAGGAGGGAATGCCATGACTGCCATCTCCGCTGCCGACTTCCAGACCGTGCTGAGCCGCTGCGGCATAGCGCTGCAGGCCCTTGAAGGCAAGGACATCACTGTGCACTCGCCCATCGACGGCACGGAACTGGCCAGCCTGGCCGCCCTGCCCGGTGCCCAGGTGCCGCCAGTCATCGACCATGCGGTGCAGGCTTTCAAGCAGTGGCGCCTGGTGCCCGCCCCAGTGCGCGGCGAGCTGGTGCGGCTCTGGGGCGAGGAGCTGCGCAGCGCCAAGGCCGATATAGGCCATGTGATTTCCTGCGAGGTCGGCAAGATAGCTCAGGAGGGCATGGGCGAGGTGCAGGAAGGCGTGGACATCTGCGAGTTTGCGCTGGGCCTGTCGCGCCAGCTGCATGGCAAGACCATTGTTTCCGAGCGTCCCGGCCACCGCATCATGGAGCAATACCACCCGCTGGGGCCGGTGGCCGTCATCACGGCCTTCAATTTTCCGAGTGCCGTGTTTGCCTGGAACGCCGCAATTGCCCTGGTCTGCGGCAACCCGGTGATCTTCAAGCCTTCCGACAAGGCGCCGCTATCGGGCCTGGCCACCTTCAAGGCGCTGGAGCGGGCCATTGCCCGGTTTGGCGACCGTGCTCCGGCAGGTCTGGCGCAGATCGTTCTGGGCGGCGCAGCTGTCGCCGAGGCCCTGGTGGACAGCCCCCGGATTGCGCTGGTATCGGCCACTGGGTCGAGCCGCATGGGCCGCACCGTGGGCCCCAAGGTGGCGGCGCGCTTTGGCAAGCGCATTCTGGAGCTGGGCGGCAACAACGCCATGGTGGTCACGCCCGCTGCCGATCTGGATCTGGCCGTGCGCGCCATTGTCTTCAGCGCCGTGGGTACAGCCGGCCAGCGCTGCACCTCGCTGCGCCGCCTGATCGTGCACCGCGATGTCAAGCAGCCGCTGCTGGACAGGCTGCTGCCGGCATACCGCAGCCTGCGCATCGGCAACCCGCTGCAGCCGGATACCCTGGTCGGCCCCTTGATCAACCAGGCATCTTTCGAGGCGCTGCAGCACTCGCTGAGTCAGGCGCTGAAAGACGGCGGCCATTTGCTCACGGGCGGCCAGCGCCAGCTGGAGCAGCAGTTTCCCCAGGGCTTCTATGTGGCTCCGGCCATTGTGGACATGCCGGCCCAGACCAGCATCGTGCGGCACGAGACCTTTGCCCCGCTGCTCTATGTGCTGAGCTACGACGAGCTGGAGCAGGCCATTGCGCTCAACAACGATGTGCCTCAGGGCCTGTCCTCCTGCATCTTCTCCAACGACCTGCGCGAGGTGGAGCTGTTCTTGAGCGCGGCCGGATCGGACTGCGGTATGGCCAATGTCAATATCGGGCCCAGCGGTGCCGAGATCGGCGGCGCCTTTGGCGGCGAAAAGGAGACCGGTGGCGACCGCGAGAGCGGCTCCGACGCCTGGAAGCAATACATGCGCCGCACGACCAACACCATCAACTACTCGCGCGAGCTGCCGCTGGCCCAGGGCATTCAGTTCGGGTGAGGCACAGGTAGCGCAGCCCGTGACTGCCAGGGAGGCCATGCAACGCGGATTCCGGGGTTAACGGACTCCATTCAAGAGTCATGGCTGCCCAGCTTCCACCAGGTTCTGCACGCTGGCCACAAAGGCCTCAAGCACGGCCGACATGCCCTGTGGCCGCCAGGCCAGCACGGCCGGCGTGGTCACCCGGCTGCCGCGCAGCGCCGCAAAGCGCACGCCGTTCATGCCCACGGTCTGCATGCAGGCAGGCACCAGGGCCACGCCCTGCCCGGCCGAGACCAGGGCCATGACGGTCAGCCACTGGCGCGCGGCATGGCGTGTATGGGGATGGATGCCGGCCTGCTGCAGACAGGCGATGACGTTGTCGTAGTTGGCCGGCGCCACCTCGCGCGCAAACATGACGAAGGTGTCCTGGGCCAGTTCGCGCAGATCGATTTCGCCGCGCTGGGCCAGCGCATGGTCGCTGGGCAGGCAGCAGACAAAAGGCTCCTCGCCTATGGACAGCGTGCGTATATCGTCCTGGGGCGTGCCGATGTTGAGAAAGCCGCAGTCGATCTGCCCGCTGGCAATGGCCTGCAGCTGGTCACGCGTGGACATCTCGTGCAGGCATAGCTCGACCAGCGGGCGCTCGGCACGAAAGGCCCGGCAGAACCCTGGCACCTGCCGGTAGACCATGGACCCCGTGATGCCGATATCCAGCCGCCCCTGCAAGCCCTGGGCCACGCCGCGCACCACCTCGGCCGCATGCTGCAGCTGGGCCAGCACCTTGCGAGCCTCGTGCAAAAAAGCCTCCCCTGCGGGCGTGAGCTTCACGTTCTTGGCGTCGCGCTCCATGAGCACCGTACCCAGATCCTGCTCCAGTGTCTTGAGCGCCATGCTCAGCGGTGGCTGGGTGATGCACAGGCGCTGGGCGGCCCGGCCGAAGTGCAGCTCCTCGGCCAGGACCACAAAGTAACGCAGCAAATGGGTTTTCATCATGATTCGCAAAGTTTGGCCAAGACCATACCTGATGCAGCAAGACGCCGGGAGTTCGCCTCGGTGGGTCATGTGTCTCGCTCACCATCTCCTGCGGTCATGTAGCTGCAATAGAAAATTCAATTCAGCCTCTAGCCCTTTCACAGAAAGTGCAAGTAGCTATCAAAACAGCATTGCTTTGTCTCTAGCTACAGAGGCCTTGCCGGCCACGCCGGGATTTCGCCCCGGCGGACGACTCACTTTCTGACGCGTCAGAAAGTAAGCAAAGAGCGCCTCCCTACAGTCTGCGTCCCTGCGCTTCGCTGCGGGCAAACCTGCATCACGCCATTCAGGCTGCGTTGCCGCCCAACTCGCTGTGCGGCACGCCGCTTCGCTCAGACAGACGGCGGCAAGTCAGTTCACGATGCAACGCTGTCCTGTGGCAGCGTTGCCCGCAGCCCGAACCGCGTGCCGCAGGCGCAGACACACGGGTAGATACGGGCGGCCTGCATGAGTTGCGACGAAGCCGGTTGTTGGTCTCGCCCCTTGTGCCAACGCTGCCCGCAGGCGCAGCCGGCGGGACGGGGCAGCAGGGGCCAGCTCTTTGCTTACTTTCTTGCGGAAGAAAGTAGGTCCGCTGGCGGGCCGAGACCCGCCGGGGGGCGCCTAGCCCTCTGTCTAAAAAAACAGGCATGTTGCTGAAGCAGAAATTCAAGCCAAATCAGCCTCTAACCCGATCACTGCAAGCGACAGAAGCCTGGCCGTACACGCCGAGATTTCGCCTCGGTCCGCCCTCTGCAAACCGATCAAGCAAGCCATCCACTCGCTTCACAGGTCAATACGACTTGGGCAGGCCCAGCACCTTCTCGGCGATAAAGCACATGATGAGCTGCGGGCTCACGGGTGCCAGGCGCGGAATCCACGACTCGCGCATATAGCGCTCCACATGGAATTCCTTGGCATAGCCCATGCCGCCGTGCGTGAAGATGGCGGTCTCGCAAGCCTTGGCGCAGGCTTCGGCAGCCAGGTACTTGGCGGCATTGGCCTCGGCACCGCATGGCAGGCCCTTGTCATAGAGAAAGGCGGCCTTCTGCACCATCAGGTGTGCGGCCTCCAGTCCCATCCAGGCCTGGGCCAGCGGGTGCTGCACGCCCTGGTTCTGGCCTATGGGCCGGTCGAAGACCACGCGTTCGTTCGCATACTGGGTGGCGCGCGCCAAGGCAGCACGGCCCAGGCCCACGGCTTCGGCCGCAATCAGAATGCGCTCGGGGTTGAGGCCGTGCAAGATGTACGAAAAGCCCTTGCCCTCCTCGCCGATGCGGTCCTGCACCGGGATGCGCAGCCCGTCGATGAAGAGCTGGTTGGTGTCCACGCATTTGCGGCCCATCTTCTCAATCTCGGTCACGGCGATGCGGCTGCGGTCCAGGTCGGTATAGAACAGCGACAGGCCTTCGGTGCCCCGGCACTCTTCCACGGGCCTGGTGCGCGCCAGCAGCAATATCTTGTTGGCCACCTGGGCCGTGGAGATGAAGACCTTCTGCCCATGCACCACATAGACATCGCCTTCGCGCACGGCACGGGTCTGCAGCTTGAGGGTGTTGAGCCCGGCATTGGGCTCGGTCACGCCGAAGCAGGCCTTGTCCCGGCCAGCGATCAGCGGCGGCAGCCAGCGCTGTCTTTGCTCGTCCGTGCCGAAGACCACGGCCGGGTGCAGACCGAAGATATTCATGTGCACGGTCGAGGCGCCCGACAGGCCCGCCCCCGTGGCCGAGATGGTGTGCATCATCAGCGCCGCTTCGGTGATGCCAAGACCCGCACCGCCGAACTCCTCGGGCATGGCAATGCCCAGCCAGCCGGCTTCGGCAAGGGCCTGGTGGAAGTCGTGCGGAAAGCCGCCGTCCCTGTCCTTCTTGAGCCAGTAGTCATCATCGAAAGGCGCGCAGGCCCGCTGCACGGCGTCCCGGATCTGCTCCTGCTCAGCGCTCCATAAAAAATCCATGGCGGCTTCTCTCTATCGGTTGAATCTCAATGAAATCCGCCTCAAACGCCCGTCTGACAAGCGCCATCAGCTATTGTTTTAATCAATCAGGCCGGCGCACGCGCGCCGGGTTCTCGCCATAGGGCGGGCTGTAGATGACCAGCAGACGCACGGGCGTGTCGCTGGTGACGCGAAACACATGCATGCAGTCCTCGGGGAAGAAGCAGGTGTCGCCCGGCTGCATGGCAAAGCGCTCGGTCTGGCCCTGGCTTTGCACCTCCACCTCGGCCGTGCCGTCCAGCAGATAGCAGGCCTGCTCCATGCCCGGGTGGGCATGCGGCAGCGCACCGCCGCCTTTTTCCAGCGTTCCGAGCACCACTTCCATATGCTGGGCGCCGACATTGGCCTGGCTAACCAGACGCCGGTTCACCGTGCCGTGGTGGTTGGCGGGGCTGTATCCCTGTACGTCCTTCTCGCGGATCAGATAGCGGGGCATATGTCTGTCTCTCTTTTATCGTTGGATGAGGAAGCCTGCATGCAGGCACCGCTGGCCTGCAGTGCGGCGATCTGTGCCTCGCCCAGACCCGCTTCGCGCAGCACCTGCAGCGTGTGCTGGCCCAGTTGCGGTGCCGCGCTGGCCTCACGGCCCGGGGGTGTGGCGCTCCACTGCGTGGGATTGGCCGTGGTACGCAGCCGCCCCTCGCTGGGGTGCTCGATCTCGCGCACAAAGCCCGTGGCCGCATGGTGCGGATCGGCCAGCAGGTCCTCGGGCGAGGCCATGGGCATATTCGGCACGTCGGCCGCATCGAGCAGCGCACGCCACTCGGCCGTGCTGCGCTCGCGCATCAGGCTCGCCACCTCGGCATAGACGGCATCGATATTCGCTGCGCGCTGGCCGTGGGTGGCAAACATGGGTTCATGCATGCGCTCGCCCTGCCCTATGGCGTTGAAAAAGCTGTGCCAGTGCTTGTCGTTGTAGATCAGCACGCAGAGATGGCCGTCGCTGGTGCGGTAGGGCTTGCGATGGCGCGTCAGCAGCCGCGCATAGCCGGCGTCGCCCAGCGGCGGCTCGAAGCTCAGCCCGGCCATGTGGTCGCCCAGGATGAACTGCGTCATGGCCTCGAACATGGGCACGACCACCGCCTGCCCCTGGCCGCTCTTCTCACGCGCATACAGCGCGGCCGTGACCGCATAGACCGCATGCAGGCCAGTGACCCGGTCACCCAGCGTCATGGGCGCATAGGACGGCTCGCCGCCGCCGTATTGCTGGGCCAGCCAGGGCACGCCGGTCGCCCCCTGGATCAGATCGTCGTAAGCCGGCTTGGCCGCATAGGGACCGGCCTGATCGAAGCCGCAGCAGCTCACATGGATCAGGTGCGGATGGCTTTGCTCCAGCGTCTGCCAGTCCAGCCCCAGCCGGGCCATGGCCTGGGGCCGCACATTGCTGATGAAGACGTCGGCATCGGCCAGCAGCAGCAGCAGCGCCTGGCGCGCTGCGGCCTGCTTGAGATCCAGCACCACGGAGCGCTTGCCCTGGTTGGCCTGCAGAAAAATGGGGCCCATGCCGGGGTTGCGCATGGGGCCTACATGGCGCATGTTGTCGCCCTCGGGCGACTCCACCTTGATCACATCGGCACCCAGGGCGGCCAGAATCTGCGTGGCAAACGGCCCCATGATCACCGAAGTCATGTCCACAATCCTGACGCCGGCCAAGGGCCCGGCTGAAGTACCCGCAGCCTGACGGCTATCGCTGTGCATGCTCGTCATCTCACTGCGCCTCGATACCGGCCTGCTTGACCAACTGCCCCCATTTGGCGAGCTGCTCCTTCACATAGAGCGCGAACTCGTCGGGCGTGGCCGTGGGCCAGACCTCGAAGCCGACCTGGGCCAGTTGCTCCTGCACGGCCTTGTCCTTGAGGATGAGCTGCAGCTCGCTGTTGATGCGCTCGGCTATGGCCTTGGGCATGCCGGCCGGGCCGAAGATGCCGTTCCACGAGGTGATATCGAAGCCCGGCAGCGTCTTGCCGATGGCGGGCACATTGGGCAGCAACTGCGACCCCTTGGCCGCCGTCACGGCCAGCGTGCGCACGCGCTCGGTCTTGAGCGTGCCCCATGCCGAACCCAGATCGGCCACATACATCTGGATCTGGTTGCCCATCACATCCGTCAATGCCTGCGGGCTGGACTTGTAGGGCACGCCGGTGATCTGCGTACCCGTGATGTATTTGAAGGTTTCCGAAGCCACCAGCGAGGTGCTGTTGGGCGTGCCGTAGGAAAGCTTGTCCGGATGCGACTTGGCATAGGCAATCAGCTCGGCCACGGTCCTGGCCGGCACCGAGGGATGGACCACCAGCGCAAACGGCAGCTCGCCCACGCGCGCAACGGGCGTGAAGTCCTTGATGGGGTCGTACTTGAGGCCCTTGACCAGCCATGGGTTGGCCGAATGCGAGGTGTTGGTGGTCATGAACAGCGTATAGCCGTCCGGCTTGGCCTTGACCACATGCGCGGCTGCAATCTGGGCATTGGCCCCGGCCCGGTTGTCCACCACCACGGCTTGCTTGAGCCGATCGCCCAGCTTGTTGGCCACCACACGGGCCACCGCATCAGTGCCACTGCCCGCGGCAAACGGCACCACCAGCGTGATGGGGGCTGCGGGATAGCCCTCCTGCGCCAGTGCCGTCCCCGCAAGGCCCATGCCCACGGCAGCTGCCAGGGCTGCGCTCGCACAGGCGTGCAGTAAGAATCGCTTGTTCATGCTTGTCTCCTTGTTCAGGCTGCGGCACCTGTATCCGGTGCCTGCTGTGCATGCTGAAGCGTTCAATCATTCATGTCCAATTGTTTAAACCACATGAACGATTCGATTTCCGAATCTTTAGGTCCAGCTAGACATTCCCAGCCGCTGCGCCTGATGCGTCACCCCTCTGCACGGCGAAATGAGCTGGATTTGTACCTGCGCCCCCAGCCCTTTTGCCCTTGAGGTGGTGGCAGCAGCCCGCGCTGGCCAGGCCTTGAGGCGTCGAATCGGCAGAGCTTTTGGCGGCGAAAAGGAGACCGGCTGCGACAGCGAGAGCGGCTCCGACGCCTGGAAGCAATACATCTGCCGCACGGGCAACGCCATCAACTACTCACGCGAGTTGGTGCTGGCACAAGGCATTCAGTTTGAGCAAATAGCTGGAGCGGATACGGCGTTCAAAGCACCGCCCAATGGCAGACTGTCGCCTTGTTCCTCTGTATTCTTCTGACCATGGCCGAGCCTCTCAAGCACCCCGGCAGCGACATTGAGTTCCATGCCGACCCGTCTCTTTTGCTGGCGCCCTTCGATATCTATGATCGGGAAGAGTCTCTGGGTCAGGAACTCGCTGCCTATGACCCCAATGATTCCCAGCAATTGCTGCGGCTGCTCGATCGCTATTTCTTTCCTTGTTGTGAGCAAGCCTCATGGAGCACTGCACATAAAGTGATGCTGACCCGGTCATTGCAAGCCGCCTTGCAAAGCCTGCAATACGACTTTGCAGCCCCGCTGCAAGACAGCCATGACGACTGCTTCTACCTGCCCGCAACCTGGCAGATTCAGGCTCCTCGACAGTTCTTCCTGAACGCTTATTCGATCCTGCTGAAACGCTGGGCTGCAGAGTTCGCGACAGCGGGCTTCAGCCCCATGCCTGCCGAGAATCTGCGGCACCTGGCATGACAGCTGTCAGTCGTACCCGGACCTCAGCAATACGCGCCAAACAGCGCTGATGAGCAACGAAACGAGGTGATAAGGCCTGATGCCCTACAGCGCTGTCACAAAACGGTGATTGAACTTGGGCCCCACTCGGGGGAGAATGCCTTATTACCGCTTTCGCTCAGGTGCTGTCATGGACCATATCCACTCCACGCCCACCCACCAAGCTCTGGATGTCGCTCCTTACGGAGCCAGGCTTTCAGCCGCTCACTCGAGCGTGCTCTTCAAGGCGGAAGATCTGGAAGTCATTCGCGTCGTGCTGCGCTCGGGCCAGTCGCTGCCGCCGCATCGCGTTCCTGGCAGCGTCAGCCTGCAATGCCTGGAAGGTCGACTCGAAGTTCTCATCGGCCAGACCGTGCATGAACTGGGGCCCAAGCAACTCATGCATCTGCCAGCCAATATGCCCCATGCCGTGCGTGCCATGGAAGACTCGTCCGCGATTGCCACCATCGTGCTCTGTGAGGTTTGAAGAACTTCTATCGAACAGGCAAAAACTGCATGAACGGGCCGGCAAGCAATCCCTGCGCATAGCCGATGACGGAGCGCCGGTAGCGCTCGGTGGTGTAATCCGCCACCAGATCCAGCCGGCCGATGATCTTGCCCATCTCGCGCTCGAAGCTCAGGTTGCGCCCTTCTTCTGCTATCTGATTCGATAGCAGCAAGGGCTTTCCACCGGGCGCCTTGCGCGAGTTGAGAATCCAGTTGGCGATCTCCAGATTGCGCGCTGCATTGAAGACATGCTGCGGGTCCAGCCCGTCGATCAGCGTGAAGCTGGTTCGCCCGCCATGCGCGGTGATCAGCATATCGGCTGCGGCATGAACAAAGGCCGCAACCCGGTCCCCTGCGAACTCGGGCTGCAAGGCCAGGGACAGCGCTGCCACGTCGCGCTTGTCCTGCAGCTCATGCCAGGGCTGGCGCTCCATGACGGCAATGCGCACATAGGTCATGGCCGCTTCGCGGCTGGAGGCGGTCTTTTTCCATTCGGTGGGGTTGCGGCGGTAGAGCTTGTCCATGATGAGAAACAGGCTCTCCAGGTTCTCCTTCATGGCCAGCGTCGCCATGCGGTTGCTGTCGGACTGCAGCAGCTCGCGCGAGTGAAAGTCCTCACCCTTCACTTCGCCATGATTCGTGGGAGCGCTGGAACAAGCGGCCAGGGCGCACAGCACCAGCCCTGACAGCAGCCACCGCCCCATACGCGGGTGACCGCGCAGGGGATCGCGCGTGCAGTGGCCTGCGGCGGCAAGGGGCAAAGCTCGTGCTGCTGTCATGCTACAAACATAACAGCAGATGCTGCTGGGTCAGTCACGCCAGAGGCGCGCGATTGTTATCAATCGTGAACAAAGCCCGATCCCGCACACGGGTCAGGACTCTATTTGCGCAGTTGCCTGAGGATCTGCTCCAGCACCTTCCATGGCTCGGTCTGGTCGGCCATCGCCACTGGCACGCGCAGCTTGCTGCTGGTTGCCTGCTGCGGCGAGAACAGCAGACCCGGCGCCAGCAGCAGATTGCTCAGCGCCGCCTGACGCGCCAGCACCTCGGTGTCCACGCCGCAGTCCACCCAGGCAAAGGTGCCGGCCACGGGTTCGTACTCCGCATGACAGCCCAGCGCTTCGAGCCTGCGCAGACAGCGCCCGCGCGCCCTGTCCACCCGCTCGCGCAGCCGGTCCACATGCTTGCGAAAGGATCCGTCGGCCAGAATATGGTGCACGATCTGCTCTGCCGGCAGCGAAGAGGTCAGGCCCGCCAGCAGCTTCATGTCGGTGAGCCGGTGCACATACTCGGGCTTGGTCGCGATATAGCCCACCCGCAGGCCGCCCGACAAGGTCTTGGAATAGCCCCCCACCAGAATCACGCGCTGCAATCTGTCCATGGCCGCCAGCCGCAGCGGCATGGCGCCCAGGAATTCGGAATAGGTGTCATCCTCGACCAGCAGGAAATCATGGCGCTCGGCAATGCGCAGCACCTCGTGGGCCACGCCGGCAGACAGGCTCAGCCCCGTGGGGTTGTGCACCGCCGTGTTGAGGATGAAGAGCTTGGGTTTGTGGCTCTGTGCCAGCGATGCCAGGGCCGCCACATCGGGCCCGCCGGGCAGGCGCGGCACGCCGACGACGTTCACGCCCATGTATTTGAGTCGCCCGAAGATCAAAAACCAGGCCGGATCTTCGACCAGCACGGTATCGCCGGGCTTGAGAAAGCAGCGCACGACCAGATCCAGGCCATGGGTCACTCCGCCCACCGTCATGAGATTGGCCTCGGGATGGGCCGGCACCTCCTGGGCCTGCAGATTCGAGGCTATCTGCTGGCGCAGCGGCAGAAAGCCCTGGGGATGGCCATAGCTGAGAAAGCTCTGCTCGGCCCGCACATTGTTACGGGTGATGGCGCGCATGGCACCGGTGATCAGGCCCTGATCCATCCAGCTCGAAGGCAGGCAGCCCGCGCCCCCGGTGCCCGCGCTGTCGTCGCGAAAAATCCCGCGCAGCAGATAAGCGGTGTCGAAGTCTGCCGGCTGCGCCGAGGCGCCAGCCACCGCGGCAGGCTCCATCACGCGGCGCTGGGCCGCCACATAAAAACCGCTGCCGCGCCGCGACTGCAGCAGACCCTGGGCCGCCAGCTTGTCGTAGGCCTGGACCACGGTGTCGCGGCTGACACCGGCGTTTTCCGCCAGCGCCCGCACCGAAGGCAGGCGCACACCCACACGCAGGCCATGGTTGCGGATCAGCCCGCCGAAATGCTCGACCAGCTGATCCACCAGTCCCACCGCACTGGAGCGCATGGGTTGCCAGCCCATGGATGCCGTCCCGGCCACGGGCAAGGCTGCCGGGGTCGTGGCTCCGCCGTCGATCTGTGGATCCAGCATGAAGTGCTTTCTCAAAGTGTCAGGTCAATTAGAGCAGGCCAGCTCATCAACTGGCCTGCAAAAGTGTACTGATAGTGTACTGATTCAAGCTTTTAGTATAGAGGCACAACGCTTATGCAGCCCCAAGGTTCGCCATGTCATTTCTGCCTGAATCCTCTGCCTTCATTCTGCCTCTGGCCATGTTTGCCTTTGTCAGCTCCGTCACGCCCGGCCCCAACAATGTGATGCTGACGGCCTCGGGGGCCACTTTCGGCTACCGCCGCAGCGTGCCGCATATGCTGGGCATCTGTCTGGGCGTGGTCCTCATGGTGCTGCTGATCGGCGCGGGCCTGGGCAAGCTGTTCGAGGCCGAGCCCCGCATCTACACCCTGCTCAAATATGTGGGCGCGGCCTATCTGATCTGGCTGGCATGGAAAATCGCCCGTGCCGGCGGCGTGGACCAGGGCCAGTCGGGCAGCCGCCCGTTCAGCTTCTGGCAGGCCGCCGCTTTCCAGTGGGTCAACCCCAAGGCCTGGATCATGGCCGTGGGCGTGGTCGCGACCTACACGCCGCGCGAAGGTTTTTTCGTCAACCTGGTGTTGTCGGCCCTGGTGCTGGGCCTGGTCAACTATCCCAGCATCAGCGTCTGGACCCTGTTCGGCAGCACCGTGGGGCGCGCACTGCGCACTCCACAGGCACTGCGCATGTTCAACGGCGTGATGGCCGGTCTGCTGCTGCTGTCGCTGGTGCCCATCTTTGCCGAGCATGTCTAAACTCGGTCCATGCAATATGACATACGCCAGCTGAACGAGTCCGACCTTTGCAACTATCGCGCCCTGCGCCTGCAGGCCCTGACAGAATGCCCCGCCGCCTTCGGTGCCACGCCCGCAACCGAGCAGGCACTCGGCGATGCGCAGCTACTGAGCCGCTTCAGCGGCGCCCAGGGTCAGGCCATGTGGGGAGGCTTTGGCGCAGACGGCAGACTCTGCTCCAGCCTGGGCCTGTATCGCGATCAGGGAGAGAAGACCGCGCACAAAGGCCATCTCTTTGCCATGTATGTGGCTGCACCGGCCCGGGGCCAGGGCCTGGCCTGCTGCCTGCTGCCTGCTGAAGACTGCTGTTGCGCACGGCAGAGCGCTGAACTTGCGACAGCTGATGCTGGGCTGCAACGCCGGCAACGACAACGCACTACGCTTGTATGAGCAGGCAGGCTTTCGCGAATATGGGCTGGAGCCTGCGGCCCTGTATGTGGACGGCGAGTACTTCGACGAGGTGCTGATGGTGATGAAGCTGGACTAGTCCGCACCGCATCGGCCCATTTCAGCTGGCAGGTTTGAACAAGCGGCTTGGCTCAGCGCGCCTGCATCGCAATGATCTGCTGCGCCAGGCCAGCAATGGCCTCGTCCGAGAGCTGGTCTGTCTCCAGAATCTGGCGCCGGGGCCATTGCTCGAAGTGATTCGACTGGGAGCGCTCGTAGTGCGGGTCGTAGTGGCGCAGCATCAGCTCCTCGAACAGCGCAGGCAGCTCCCCTTCCCGCGCCCATTGCTGCCAGCGGCCCACGGTCTCCTTGCCCTGCAGCTCCTTGAGCCAGCCCAGTTTGGTGGCCAGCATTTCGGGATCGTCGCCCAGGTAGGCATAGTCGCGCAGCAGGTAGGACAGACGTGCGGCAGCCGTTGCACGCACTTCGATGACTGGAGCCTTGTGCAGATGCTGCACCAACACCAACGGCAAGCCGACACGGCCGATCTTGGCGCTCTCGCCTTCCACATAGACGGGGCGGGAGAGATCGAAGGTCTCCAGCTGCTCGGCAATCAGGGTCTCGAAACGCTTCTGGCTGGGCTGCTCGATGCCAGGCAGACCGCCCAGCAAGGAGCCCTTGTGGCTGGCATAGCCCTCCAGGTCCAGCACCTGCTCGCCGCTCTGGGCCAGCGCGTGCAGCACGCGCGTCTTGGCGGAGCCGGTGGCGCCGCAAAGCACCCGTATCTGCAGCTGCGGCACCTGGCTTTCGAGCTGCGCGATCACATGGCCGCGAAACGCCTTGTAGCCGCCGGCCAGTTGCTGGGCATCCCAGCCGACCAGACGCAGCCAAGTCACCATGGAGCCGCTGCGCAGGCCGCCACGCCAGCAATAGACCAGGGGCTTCCAGTTGGCGGGCTTGTCGGCAAAGGTTTCACGCAGATGGCGCGCGAGATTGGCCGACACATAGGCAGCGCCCAAACGCTTGGCCTCGAAGGGGCTGACCTGCTTGTAGATCGTGCCGATCTCGGCACGCTCGGCATTGCTCAGCACGGGGCAGTTGATGGAGCCCGGAATATGGTCGAGCTCGAACTCGGCGGGCGAGCGGGCATCGATCAAGGCATCGAACTGGTGGCGTTCAGGAACGCGAACGGGCTGGCGGTGGGACACGGCAGACTATCCATGGCTGCGCCTGGCGGCCTGCATGGCCGCCGGGCAAATGGCGTGTGCTCGGGCGTGAAGCGGCAATCGCGATGAGGCTGCGATTCGACTTGAGGCTCGGCAACATGAAAAACCTGCCGCCTCATCCAACGATGGAGCCCGGCAGGCCACGAAGCATGGGCGTGGATCGAGCCTCGATACGCACAACGGCTGCGGCAAGCTTGCCCGCAGCGGTCATTCCCTGTGTGCTGCATTTTCGCAGATGTGGCGGACTGCTTCAGCGCCGGCAGCCAAAACCCGGCACACCCGGGCCGAGACCGAATCAAGCTCTGGCGCTACTCACTTGCGCGGGCGCAGCAGCATTTCGTCGCCGCTCATCTGCACATCGAAGAAGCGCAGAAAGTTCTGGCCCAGCAAGGCGTCTTCGCTATCGTCGCCCGTATAGCCCGTGCCCACGCGCACATCGCGCACACGCAGGCTGGCGATGCGGACCTCATCAGCCGTGACGATGCGGCCGTCACGTTCGCCGTTGGCCGTGCGAAAACGTACTTTCTCGCCGCCTTCCAGCCCGGCACGCTCGGCCAGCGCATCGGTCACGCTGACCGAGGTGGCCCCGGTATCGACCAGAAAGGTGACTGGCTGATCGTTGACATAGCCCTTGACGCGAAAGTGCCCGTCCATGCCGCGCTCTATGCGCACCGTGCCGTCGGCCAGGACCTTGGCCTGGGCCGGCTTGAGGAAATGCTGCATGGCCAGATACATCGCGCCCATGACCACCAGCCAGAACAGCAGAAACAGCATGGTGCTGCGCCGTGCCACGGATTGCGGGGAAGGCTCGGACTCTGGCGAGGACTGGGGCGGCGGCGTGACATTCAGGCGCATGGGCAGGCAAACAAGCTGAGGACAATGCAGCCATTTTGCCAAGACCGGCGCCAAGGTCATACCCGGCCATTACGGCGCCAGCGCCACTACCGCGCTTACATTGAAGCTTGTTTGCAAATCTATCGGCCTGCAAGGCCGCCCAACCATGAACACATCCAAGCTGCCCGCCCTGGTGCTGCACTATATTTTCGATCCCCTGTGCGGCTGGTGCTATGCCGCCGCGCCGCTGGTCAAGGCCGCGCGCGAAGTACCCGGCATCGAGGTTCAATGGCATGCCGGCGGCATGCTGACCGGAGCCCACACGCGCACCATCACTGCGGACTGGCGTAACAAGGTCATGCCCAGCGACCAGCGCATTGCCGAGATGACGGGCCAGCCCTTTGGCGATGCCTATCTCAACGGCCTGCTCAATGACATTGGCGCGCCGCTGGACTCCGAGCCCCCGACCACGGCCCTGCTGGCCGCCGAAGCGCTGGCCGGCAAGGGCCTGGAGATGCTGGCTGCCGAGCAGAAAGCCCACTACGTGGAGGGCCGCCGCATCAGCGAGCCCGCCGTGCTGCGCGAGCTGGCGGCCGGCATCGGTCTGGACAGCGCGGCCTATGACGCGGCCTACGCCGAGCAAAGCGGCGCGGCCACGCAAAAGCATATCGCCGACAGCCGCCAATGGCTGGGCATGGTGCAGGGCCAGGGCTTCCCCACCCTGGCGCTGGAGTTCGACCACCCCGAGCAGGCCGGCCAGCGCGCCGTGCAGCGCATCGAGATCGGTGAATGGCTGGGCGATGTCGACGGCTGGAAGCAGCAACTGGCCGCCTGGGCCGAGCAGATTGCCGAGCTCAATCAGCAGCAGGCTGGCGACACCGACACCAGTGGCGACCCCAGTTGCGGCCCCGACGGCTGCGAGCTGCCACCGCGCTGAGCGGCATGGCTTGCGCAGTAGCCACTCTCTTATTCATAGCTTATAGCGCTTGATATTCAAAGAACTCAGACATTATTCAATCTGAAGTCCTTATCTATCAAGCGCAAGAAGCTATCCTTTCTGCATCCTTCTACCGGCGGCTGCGCACCCTGTCGCTCTTGCCTTCGCTCTTGCCTTCGCTATTGCGGCAGGGCATAGGCGATCACATAGTCGCCGCGCCTGGGCGACTGGCGTGCGCCGCCTGCGGTGATCACCACATACTGCCTGCCGGTTCTGGGCGAGACATAGCTCATGGGCCCGCCCTGGCTGCCCACGGGAAGGCGCGAGCGCCAGATCTCCTTGCCGTTGGCGCTGTCGAAGGCGCGCAGATAGAAGTCCTGCGTGCCCGCGAAGAACACCAGCCCCGACTTCGTGACCATGGAAGGCCCCAGCGTGGGCATGCCGATGGGAATTGGCAGCCACATGGGAATGCCCAGAGGACCTGTGTCACGCACCGTGCCCACGGGTACCTGCCATTTGATCTGGCGCGATTTCAGATCCACGGCCGTCATGGAGCCAAAGGGCGGCTTCTGACAGGGAATGCCCAGCGGCGACAGAAAGCGCTGACGCATGGCGCCAAACGGCGTGCCCTCCTGGGGCACGGCCCCCATCTCGATGCCGCTGGCGCCGGGCTTCATATCGGCGCGCGCAATCATGTAGTTCGCCAGACCCAGACGCATATCGTTGACGAACATGGTCTGGGTGATCGGGTCTATGGAGACGCTGCCCCAGTTCATGCCGCCCAGCGAGCCCGGAAACTGCAGCGTCGGCCCCATGCCCGGCGGCGTGAACACGCCTTGATGCTGCATGTCCTTGAAGGCTATGCGGCACAGCAGCTGATCGAAGGGCGTGGCCCCCCACATATCGGACTCCTTCAGGGTCTGGTTGCCGATATTGGGCATGCCCGTGGAATGCGGCTGGGTCGGCGCATAGCGCTCGCCGGGCACATGGCCTTGCGGCACGGGCAACTCCTGCACCTCTGCCAGGGGCTCGCCACTCTCGCGGTTGAGCATGAAGATCATGCCCTGCTTGGTCACCTGCAGCAGCGCGGGGTCCACCCCGCCCTGGGCGTTGGTTACATCGACCAGAGCGGGCTGGGACGGAATGTCGAAGTCCCACAGATCGTGGTGCACGGTCTGGTAGAGCCAGCGCGGCTTGCCGGTCCTGATGTCCATGGCCACGATGGCGGAGCTGTTCTTCTCCATCTCCGCAGTGCGCTGGGCCGCATAGAAGTCCGGCGTCGCATTGCCCGTGCCCAGATAGGCCAGACCCAGTCTGGCGTCATAGGACATGCCGCCCCAGACATTGGGCGAGTTGCGCGTATAGGTCTGCCCCTGCGGCGGCTGCCCGGTGATGGCGGCATTGCCCGGGTCCCAGGCCCAGACCAGCTTACCGCTGTGCACATCAAAGGCGCGCACCACGCCCGAGGGCTCGTCGGTCGAGAAATTGTCGGCCACGCGGCCGCCCACGATCACCAGGTTCTCGGCCACCAGCGGCGCCGAGGTCTGCTGATACCAGCCCTGCTTGACCTCGCCCATGCCCTCGGTCAGATCCACCACACCGTCCTTGCCGAAGTCGGTGCATGGCTTGCCCGAATCGGGGTCCAGCGCAATCAGGCGCGCATCGATGGTGGGCAGAAACAGACGACGCCTGCAGCCTGATACTGCATCTCCGGGCTTGCCGAGGGCGCCCGAGGCCTTGATTGCGGCCTCGTTGCCATCGAAGTAACCCAGACCTCTGCAGCGCTGCCAGTTGGGCGACTTGGCCTCGGGGTCGAATTTCCATTTCTCCTCGCCCGTATCCACATCCAGCGCCAGCACCTTGCCATAGGCCGTGCAGACATACAGGCGGTCTCCGATCTGCTGCGGCGTGTTCTGGTCTTCGGCGCCCGAGCCCGTGCTTTGCGGAACATCGCCGGTGCGTGCCGTCCAGGCCACGGCCAGCTTGTCGACATTGTTTCGGCTGATCTGCTCGAGGGCCGCAAAACGCTGGCCTGCGGGACCCTGCCCCCAATCCGTCCAATCCGAAGGCTTGAGCTCCATGGAGCCGACCGAAGGCACCTCGGTGACCTCGGGGGCAATCACGCCCTTGGGCGAGAAGGCACTGACGGCTGTTGCGACGATGCCCAGGCCCAGCACCACTACCGACACTGCGGCGCCCAGACGGCCATAGTCGTTCATGACCAGCTTGCCCGCCTCAAGCTGTGCGTAGCCCAGGGCCACCAGCAGACCCAGCACGGCAAACACCATCAGGCGCGAAACCAGCGGCCAGAACTCCCAGCCCGCATCCCACCAGGCCCATACCAGGGTCAGCACAAAGGCCAGCGCATAGAGATGGGCGCCAGCCCTGCGCCGCGCCAGCAGCAATGCCGCCGATGCCAGCAGCGCCAGCCCCATCAGCACAAAGTACCAGCTGCCTCCCTTGCCCAGCAGCACACCGCCGCCTATGGTCATGTACAGACCCATCAGCAGCATCAGCAACGCCACTGCAAGCCAGTACCAGCGCCCGTCATTGGATGAAGGAGCCATAGCCTCACCTGAAATTAATTGCCATTTGTGTATTGCACGCTTTAACGCCGATACACATCGACATACTTTCGAGGGTTTGCACGCCAGCCTCAGGACTACAAGCGCCAGGTCAGGGGCACAGAAAAAAAGCCGCACCGTGGAGACGGTGCGGCCGCTGAGATGGCAGTTCCGGCAACTCCTGCAAGCTGCCGGGCAGGCAGCGCGGCTCAGTCCATCATCGAGATCACCACATCCCCGAAGCCCGAGCAGGAAACCTGGGTCGCTCCGTCCATCAGGCGGGCAAAGTCGTAGGTCACATGCTTGCTCTGGATGGCTTTTTCCAGCGACTCGACGATCAGGTCTGCAGCCTCGCGCCAGCCCATGTGGCGCAGCATCATCTCGGCGCACAGAATCATGGAGCCAGGGTTCACATAGTCCTTGCCTGCATAGCGCGGCGCCGTGCCGTGGGTGGCTTCGAAGCAGGCAATGCTCTCCGACAGATTGGCGCCGGGAGCAATGCCGATCCCGCCCACCTGCGCAGCCAGCGCATCCGAGATGTAGTCGCCGTTGAGGTTGAGCGTGGCCACCACCGAATATTCGGCCGGACGCATCAGAATCTGCTGCAAGAAGGCATCAGTGATCGAGTCCTTGATGATGATGTCCTTGCCCGTCTTCGGGTGCTTGATGCGGCACCATGGGCCGCCGTCGATCAGCTCGGCCCCGAACTCGCGCTGCGCCAGCGCGTAGCCCCAGTCACGGAAGGCGCCTTCCGTGTACTTCATGATGTTGCCCTTGTGAACCAGGGTCACGCTGGGCTTGTTGTTGTCGATGGCGTACTGGATGGCCTTGCGCACCAGGCGCTCCGTGCCCTCGCGCGAGACGGGTTTGATGCCGATGCCCGAGGTTTCGGGAAAGCGGATCTTGTTGGCGCCCATTTCCTTGGCCAGGAAGTCGATGAGCTTTTTCGCCTTCTCGCTGCCGGCCGCGTATTCGATGCCCGCGTAGATGTCCTCCGAGTTCTCGCGGAAGATCACCATATTTGTCTTCTCGGGCTCCTTGAGCGGCGAAGGCACGCCCTTGAAGTACTGCACGGGACGCAGGCAGACATACAGGTCCAGCTCCTGGCGCAGTGCCACGTTCAGCGAGCGGATGCCGCCGCCCACGGGCGTGGTCAGCGGACCCTTGATGGACACCGCATAGTCACGCACGGCAGCCACGGTTTCCTCGGGCAGCCAGACATCGGGGCCGTAGATGCGCGTGGCCTTCTCACCCGCGTACACCTCCATCCAGGCAATCTTGCGCTGGCTGCCGTAGACCTTGGCCACGGCAGCGTCAGCCACCTTGCGCATCACCGGCGTCACATCGACACCGACTCCATCGCCCTCAATGAAGGGAATGATGGGTTGGCTCGGAACATTCAGCGTCTTGTCCGCGTTGACGCTGATCTTCTCCCCCTGCGGCGGAACCTGGATGTGCTGGGACGTGCTCATGTTGTGGAATCTCCTAGTCTTGAATACTGCGCGGTGGCGCACCTTTTTGGTGCTAATTCATTGCCCCCGATTTTGGCACCTTGCTCTAAGCAAATTTTAAGAAATACAGCATAAAAACCTGTCAACGGCGGCACAGATCTGCCGTTGAGAGGGCGTGGGGGACAGATGGGCTGCTCCTCACTTCAATCTGAAACCTGGCATTGCCGCATCTTTAGGAAATTGGCATATATGAAAAAACTACTCGCTGTCCTGATTGCTGGTTCGTTCGCTGCTGGTGCTTTTGCCCAAGCCGCCGCGCCGGCGCAGCCTGCCACCCCCGCCACACCTGCCGCAGCAGCAGCGGCACCCACCGTCAAGCATATGAAGGCAAAACCTGCCAAAAAGCATCATATGCAGCACAGCAGCAAAAAGATGCACAAGCCAGCCTGATCGCGCGCTGAAAGCGGGTGAGGCGATACCGGCACTCCAAGCCTCTGTACGCCGGACCTGACTCACGCCCAAGCCTGCCGAACGGAAAGTTCTGCAGGCTTTGCATTTTGCAGGCCGGCTCCGGCCGCCTATTTGCGACAGCAATTTGCACCGCGACCCACGCGGATTGCTATAGGCTTGTGACTTCCGACTTCCTGTTTGGCATGCAAGGCTCATGAAGAACCTCCCCACCAAGACAATCCCCAAATCCGGCTGGCGCGCTGCGCTGCTGACCCTGGCCTGTACCGCCCTGCTGGGCCTGTTCGGCAACCCGGCCATGGCCCGCGACGAAGGTCAGCCGCAGACGAATCTGCGCCGCATCGACCTGACGGCCGGCATGTACCGCATCGACACCCAACTGGCCATGACGCCGCAGCAGCGCGAGATCGGTCTCATGTTCCGCAAAGAGATGCCGCAGCAGGAAGGCATGCTCTTTGTCTTCGAAGTACCCGGCGTGCAGTGCTTCTGGATGCGCAACACCATCCTGCCGCTGACCGCGGCCTTTGTGGCCGATGACGGCACCATCGTCAATCTGGCCGACATGAAACCCATGAGCGAGGACTCCCACTGTTCGGCCAAGCCCGTGCGCTATGTGCTGGAGATGAACCAGGGCTGGTTTGCCAAGCGCGGGATCAAGGCCGGCACCAAGCTGGGCGGTGCGCCCTTCAATCGCTAAGCGCCGCCAGAGTCAGCATCCTTCATGCTCTACCGGCCCCAGTTTCCGCAAGCGCTGAGCGATACCGCCGCTGCGCTGCTGCAGAAACTGGGCAAGTCGCAGGCATTCGAGCCCTACCCCGGCTTCACGACAAGCATCAATGGCGAATTGCTGCATGTACCCTACCGCGTGTACTACGACGAACGCGCGCTGCAGCAATGCATTCAAGAAAGCAGCGGCGCTGCACAGCAACTGGCCCTGTGCCTGGGCAGCCGCCACGCCAACGGCCATGTGCGCGAAACCTGTCTGCGCCAGTTGCTGGAGCACGACTGCACCTGGGTGCGGCCGTTTGTGGTGCGCGCGGCTGGCGAGTATGTGCTGGAAATTGCCGAGCATCTGACAGCCCAGACCCATAGGCTATCGCCACACAGCTACGGGCGTTTTGCTGCCGAAAACCCCGAGTTTGTGACTGCCTGCAAGCAGCAGGCTGCCAGTTACTGGAACTGCTACCACCGCCAACGCTATCCGCTGCTGCGTCAGCACCCAGGCATACGATTTCTGCGCTGGGTTGACGATGCACGGCAATCACTGCCCCACGCGGATTGATGCCACCTTGCTCAGAACGCGCGGTCCATGCCGATAGTGGTTGCGCGCTGCCGGTGGGAGCACGCTTTTGAGCATTCGGTAATCGCAGGCACCAAAGTACTGAAAGTTGCGCCGACCTTCGCGCAGCGTCATATGGTTGGGGCCGGAGTATTCATCCGGGCAGTCCACATCCCAGCCACTGTCTTCCCAGAAGCAGACGCTGCAGATGCTGTACTCGCCACGGTCATCCAGCGAGAAATAGTCGCAGCAAGGACACTGATACAGCGGCATGGAGCGCCTTTCATAAATTCGGATCAAATCAAGCTGCAGTGCTTATACATCATGCACAGGCAGCTTCTACTTATATAGCAACTACTGAGGCCGGACACAAAAAAGCCGGCGACCTTTTCAGGTCCACCGGCTTTTTATGGGGCACTGCCTGCACGCAGGCGGGGCAACCCGCGCTGCGAGGCAAGCTGGCTTACACCGACGCGATGGCGGCGTTGAAGGTGGCGCTGGGGCGCATCACGGCGTCCAGCTTGGCCACATCGGGCATGTAGTAGCCGCCGATATCGGCAGCCTTGCCTTGCACTTCCTTCATCTCGGCCACGATCTTGGCCTCGTTCTCGGTCAGGCTCTTGGCCAGAGGTGCGAACTTGGCCGCCAGTGCTGCATCTTCGGTCTGAGCAGCCAGAGCCTGGGCCCAGTACAGAGCGATGTAGAACTGCGAACCACGGTTGTCCAGCTCACCGGTGCGGCGCGAAGGCGACTTGTCTTCGTCCAGCAGCTTGCCGGTGGCTTCGTCCAGAGTCTTGGCCAGCAGCTTGGCGCGGGCATTGTTTTCCTTGATGCCCAGGTCTTCGAACGAGACGGCCAGGGCCAGGAATTCACCCAGCGAGTCCCAGCGCAGGTGGTTTTCTTCCACCAGCTGCTGCACATGCTTGGGAGCGGAGCCGCCAGCACCGGTTTCGTACATGCCGCCACCGGCCATCAGAGGCACGATGGACAGCATCTTGGCCGAGGTGCCCAGTTCCAGAATCGGGAACAGGTCAGTCAGATAGTCACGCAGAATATTGCCGGTCACCGAGATGGTGTCCAGACCGCGAGCCACGCGCTCCAGCGTGTAGCGCATGGCGCGCACTTGCGAGAGGATGTGGATTTCCAGGCCGTTGGTGTCGTATTCCTTCAAGTAGGTCTGCACCTTCTTGATCAGCTCGGCTTCGTGGGGACGATAGGGGTCCAGCCAGAACACGGCAGGCATGCCGGAGTTGCGGGCACGGGTCACCGCCAGCTTCACCCAGTCGCGGATAGGAGCATCCTTGACCTGGCACATGCGCCAGATGTCGCCAGCTTCCACGTTCTGGCTCAGCAGCACTTCGCCGGTGGCGATGTCCACGATGTTGGCCACGCCGTCTTCGGCGATCTCAAACGTCTTGTCGTGCGAGCCGTACTCTTCGGCCTTTTGCGCCATCAGACCCACGTTGGGCACGGTGCCCATGGTCTTGGGGTCGAAGTTGCCGTGCCATTTGCAGAAGTTGATCACTTCCTGGTAGATACGGGCAAAGGTGGACTCAGGCATCACGGCCTTGCAGTCGTAGGGCTTGCCGTCAGCGGCCCACATCTTGCCGCCCACGCGGATCATGGCAGGCATGGAAGCATCCACGATCACGTCGTTGGGCGAGTGGAAGTTGGTGATGCCCTTGGCGGAATCGACCATGGCCAGGCGCGGACGGTGCTCCTGGCACTTGTGCAGGTCACGGATGATTTCTTCGCGCTGCGAAGCAGGCAGGGTCTCAATCTTCTCGTACAGATTGGCCATGCCGTTGTTCACGTTCACGCCCAGCTGATCAAACAGCTTGCCGTGCTTTTCGAAGGCTTCCTTGTAGAAGATCTTCACGCAGTGACCGAACACGATGGGGTGGGACACCTTCATCATGGTGGCCTTCACGTGCAGCGAGAACAGGATGCCCGACTCGCGGCAGTCTTCGATTTCCTTTTCATAGAAAGCGCACAAGGCCTTCTTGCTCATGAACATGGAATCGATCACTTCTGCAGCCTGCAGCTTGACCTTGTCCTTCAGAACGATGCTGTTGCCGGACTTGGTCTCCAGCACCATCTTCACTTCGCGGGCCTTGTCCAGCGTCATGGACTTTTCGCCGTGGTAGAAGTCGCCCTCTTCCATGTGCGACACATGGGTCTGCGACCACTGCTTCCACTCACCCATGGAATGGGGGTGCTTCTTGGCGTAGTTCTTGACCGCAGCAGGCGCGCGGCGATCCGAGTTGCCTTCGCGCAGCACGGGGTTCACGGCAGAGCCGATGCACCTGTTGAAGCGTGCCTTGATGTCCTTTTCGGCATCGGTCGTGGCGGTTTCAGGATAGTCGGGGATGGCGTAGCCCTTGCCCTGCAATTCCTTGATCGCTTCTTGCAGCTGGCCCACAGATGCGGAGATATTGGGCAGCTTGATGATGTTGGCTTCAGGCGTCAGCGTCAGCTTGCCCAGTTCAGCCAGATTGTTCGGAGCGCGTTGGGCTTCGGTCAAAAAGTCGGGGAACTCGCCCAAGATACGGCCTGCCAGCGAGATATCGCTGGTCTCCACATTGATGCCGGCCGGTGCTGCGAAAGCACGGATCACGGGCAGGAATGCGCTGGTTGCCAGGCGGGGAGCCTCGTCAGTCAAGGTGTAGATGATGGTGGGTTGCTGCGTACTCATCTCTTGTCTCAGGTTGTGAAAAAAGGGGGGAAGGTGCCTTGGGCCTGCATCCCGGGCTTGCGCAATGGGGCCTGACACAGCGGGACGACACTTTCTTGATGCAATGCGTTCCCACAATACAAAATTCTACGCGCAACCAGGCCGATTTTTTCAAGTCTTGTACAAGACTCAAGGATTTAGCTCAACTTTCGCAAGGTGTTTTCATAGGGGAACAGGCTTTTTTCCCTGGTTGTCTGCCATGTAAAAATGTCGCACTGAGGCATTCATTTAGAGACCACCACCGCCATGCAAGTTGCGCTTGAGAGTTGCGTTAGTTGCGTTGCGCGGCCTTTGGCACAAATTTGCGCGATCTTTGGCACAAAGTAGCACAGGCTTTGGCACCAAGGCTGACAATTTGGCAAGGGACGGCACCACGAATGTGTTGTTTTTGCACCAAAAGACCGAGCGAGCACTGGCGATAAATGTGTAGGCCAGTGGACTTTTCAGTCCTACAGCAGCGGCAGGAAGCGACCCATACCGGCTCTTCCCATTTCGAGCCATATGAGTGAAAAAACTATTCGCCAGAAGAAATCATGCGGCGAATCTTTGTCGCTTTTTCAAAGTGATCAAGCTGGTGTTGCTTGATCCACCATTCAGCCGCCTCCATCAGCAGGTCTGGATCATCATTTTTATTGGCGAAGAAAGCGTAAAACGAAAGGCCTACAGTTTCCCCTTTCTTCATGATCTTCTCATCGCAGATAGCAATAGCCTTTGCTCTTAAGCTCGATCTCATACTAATTTTTATCCTGAACCTTTCAAAGAAGAATTGTCATCTAGGCTAGATGTCCCAACATAAATTTCTCTGCCTCTGTCTATCTTGGAGGTCAGCATCACCGTATTACACAGGATCTCAAGTCGGCTTCTGGCCGTTAGCAACCAGCCCCTGGGGCCGCCAACACCCCTGAAAAGTCGTTCACACTCCGCGAGCGAACAGGCAAAACTCACGGAATTCAAGAAGGAATTTCGTAGCCTCAGGATGCACATCCGGGCCATTTACGATTGCTCGTATGGACTCCGTCGTCTCCTTCATCAGTGGCAAGCGAAGAAATAGAGCACTGTTAAAATTTGAACTGACTGTAGCAAGAACCAGTCGCATATCTTCCAGCATGTCGTCACCCCGATGTGACGCATGAACGAGCGCTATAGGTTTTTGAACAATCTGCTCTCCCGAAACGAGCCAATCTATTGCATTTTTTAGGCCGCCGGGTATGGAGCGCACATATTCGGGGCTGGAAATCAACAATCCCTCCGCCGCTTGCACTTTCTGAACAAACGCGCGCACACACTCAGGAGTCAGGTCTCCTTCCAAGTCCGGTGAAAAGACCGGCAATTCCCCAATCCGATGAAAGACTTCAATTTCTAAATCAGGGGGAGCTATGTGTTGCAAAGCCGTTAGCAAAGCCGTGTTAGTAGATCCAACTCTTGCACTACCTGATATGGCTAATAATTTCATTCAATAACTACCCTAAAACACTATTCTGAGCCACCAACGCATCTGCTACAGGTATCGAAGTCGGCTCCTGCCCGTCAACAGCCCATCATAAGCGCTGCAATCGACAAACGGCGGCTGACCCAAAAACCATTGCCAACTTTCCTAGCTCTCGGAATTGCCGGTGGCGTAGAGACGAAAACGCAGAAATTGAACGCCTTCGACATCAAACTCACCATCTTCCTTAAATCCCAGTCTAAAAATACCTCTAATCCTTTTTCTCGAAGGTGGAAGCAGAATGGTGATGGAACTCAATCCCATGCTGGTGAAAGCGCGATTGATAATTTCCTGATAGATGGTTTTTCCACTTCCCCAATATTTGGGGTGCAGCACCAAGGCCAAGTCTGCATCACCTGATTCATACTGTAACCCTCCCCAGCCGGCAAAATCCTGATCTACAATAAAAGCCCAAGGACCGTACCCATATTTCGCCCATTGGGCGTCTTTGTTTTCAACCCAATCCTTAGCTTTAACTTCATCGAAATCGGCCCTGCCTAAAGGCATTTGGCGTAGCACTTCGGGATTGTTGTTGAGCGCAATGATTTCGGCCAAACCGACTTCGGTAAGACGCTTGAATTCCAGAGTCATGTCTTGACTTTATCTGGATTTGAGTGGATGGTGAAGCATGTACATCAGAGGCTATAGCGCAGCCTACTGGCATCCTCCAGTTGCGCCCTTCAAGCGCACCAAAAACCTCTTTCGGACAAACGTCCTCGGACTTCGTCCTTTTGGAAAGACCTCGCTCATGCAAGCTGACAAGCTTTAGTGCCAGCTTGACTGTACGGCTTCCCCAACTTTTTTTCATCGGCTCTATGTTTTTCCGAATTAATACGCATCAAGTTGAGCCACAATGCATGCGTTCACTTTCAATTGAAATTGAACTAACTGCATAAGCGATGTATCTCATGTATGAGTGCACCAATTTAGTGCTCGCACAAATATTTACAGAGGATATCTTTTTAATGAGTACAAATTCCTATAAAGAATTATTGGCGCAACGCGAAGCTCTTGAGCAGCAGATTGCCGCTGCTCGAAAGGCTGAAGTCGCAGGTGCGGTGCAAAAAATCAGGGACTTGGTCGAGGCCTTCAGCCTGACGCAGGACGATGTCTTCCCTCCAGCAAAGCAAAAACAAAAGCGCGAGACTGGCTCCGTTGCCCCTAAATACCGCGACCCCGCCACAGGTCAAACTTGGACGGGCCGAGGAAAGCCTCCAAACTGGATCAAAGATCAAGACCGTTCCAAGTTTGAAATCTAAAAGTGGCCCTCGTGGCCACTTTTTTTGTTGCGCCGCAGCTTCCTATCTTGCTGGTCCAGCGGGCCTCGTTCAAAACAGCCCCGCAGGCTCCTCGCTCCTGGCCCAGTTGTAAATCACCAACTCGCCACGCTCCACCCGATTCGCTCCGCCACCAACCGTGTAGTCCAGTTTCAAAGCCTCCATCTCAAAGTCTTTAAAGCACTCTCGGATGGCAGGATGGTCGTTGATGCTGATTACGGCCTTGCCTTTGATCTCCTTGAGCTTTCTTGCCATCAGCTCGTACTGTTCCCACTCAAACGGCACACCATAGCCCTCGGTCTCCCAATAGGGAGGATCAAGGTAGAAAAGCGTGTGCGCCCTGTCGTATCGGTCAATGCATTGCACCCAATCGAGCTGCTCAACATAGGTTCCAGACGCCAGGCGCAAATGAGCAGCCGAAAGGTTCTCCTCGATCCGAAGCAGATTAATGGCCGGGGCCGTGGTCGCCGTACCAAAGGTCTGGCCTGCCACCTTCCCGCCAAAGCTCTGCTGCTGCAGATAGAAGAACCGGGCAGCGCGCTGAATGTCAGTCAAGGTTTCCGGCCTTGTCTCCTGCAGCCATTTAAAGACCTGCCTACTGGTCAAGGCCCATTTGAACTGCCGCACAAACTCTTCCAGGTGGTGGGTCACCACCCGGTAGAGATTGACCAGGTCTCCGTTGACGTCATTGAGGACTTCGACATCAGCAGGGTGACGGGCAAAGTAGACCGCCGCCCCACCGGCAAAGACCTCCACGTAACAGCTATGGGCTGGAAAGCGTTTCAGGAGCAGATCGACCAGGCGGCGTTTGCCTCCGATCCAGGGCACGATTGGGTTTGTCATTGGATTCAGCTGTTGGCCCTGCTGGGGGCTCTGGTTCGGTGCTCACGGCACTCAGCTGATTGAAGGCCCCACATCTGGGGCACTTGATGCTTAGGCGCACGTACACGCCCTCGCCTAACTTCTTGCGGCAGTTGCCGCAGCGGATATCGTCCATTTGCAAGCCTTTAAACCTTTAAAACTCTGGTAGGCTCAGCGCGCTCTGTACAGGGTGAGCGGGCCTTGCCAGCTTGCAGGCATGGTCTGCGGTTGGGGCTTGGCTGGGTGTTCGTAGCACCTAACCAGGTCGCCCGTTCTTTTTTTGGTGGCTACACCTCCCCTTCTGTATAGGTGAGGTTCGGAGCTTCGCCCTCGATCGCTCCATCACGCACAAACACGCGCTGGCCAGCTTGAGCCGGGCCTCGCGCCTGCATCCGCCCGCCGCCTGGCAGATTGATCGTCGCCAATCCGTTGACTACAAAAGCCACCGTTCCTACCAGCAAAGGCTTGGGCGACTGCAGATCCATGAACTGCTTGTAGAGGTTAGGCATGAGTTTCGACCTCCAACGTCTGGCGCAGCTTGGGAGCCGCCCAGTTGATCGACGTCGACCGCACAATTCCCATCACGGTCTCCGGCCCCAGGTAGCGAATAGTGTGCCCCGGCAAAATCACACCGGTCTCAGGCAGTACCTGCATAGAGAGCGAAACCCGCGCCTGGCGGCCCGCGTCAGCAAGCTCGGCCAGGCCGCGCTGCCTGTGCACCGTGGAGTCTGTGATCAGCGCGTGTGTGACCTGGGGCGCAATCAGATCGCCAGCGGTTCCGGCCCGAGTAATGGGGCCAAAGACACCCGCGCTCATGCCACCAACGAACACCCGGTTGTAGTCCGGCTTGTCCAGGAATTCGGTGCCCTCCACTTCGGCCACGGCTGCAGGAATCTCAAAATCCGGCACGACATCGCCCCAATGCCAAGGGGCTGTTGGGTACTTGGGCAGGATGCGCAACACCTGGTCGGTGTTATGGGGCTGCACATAGCCGCCAGCCGCCGCCGCAATATCGTTGATGGCATCGATATAGCTGCCCTGCAGCGCCCAGGCTCCGGCAGGCACTTGCCAGTCCTCCAGCTGCCAGTCGATCCCCCAGCCAATGGAGACGCCGTTGACCTTGAGCACTTCGGCAGCCAGTTGCTGGGCCGTCAGCGTCTGATTCGGGCTGCCGAAAGACATGGACTTGGCCCAAGGTTCGACCAGGACTGCGGCCAAGCCGCGCCCTGAGACAGACCAACGCTCCTGGGGCAAGAATCTGCGGTCGCGGCTGGTGCGCTCCAGGCGCAGCTTGAACGCCACGCCATTGACATTGGCCAGGAGCTGCGCAGGGTCGCCATCCGTGTCACGGCCAAGATGCAAAGCCGCATCCTTATGCAGTGAGGCCGTCCAGTTCCACGTCCAGCTCTGGAAGTCCAGGGACATATTGAAGGCCAGAGCAGGCAGCTCGACGCCGGTATCCAGTCGCGTGAGCGTGATTTGATTGAGCACGATGTAAACCTTTCGGGCGGGAACGATGACCTTGCCCGGCTGCGGCCCTCCATCCTTGCAGCACGCAAAGACCAGAGCGGTCGACACGGCCCAGGGCTTGCAGAACAGCAATTTGATGGGGCCACCAACCAGTTGCTCATAGCAACCGGGCTTTTCAGGCTCGGGCAGTTTGGTCTGCGACTTGCCAACGGGCGGCTTCATGGCCTGCTGGTAGCGAGCCTGATAGCCCCGGTACAGCGGCACCGCTGGCCCTACGCACGTGGTGAGCTGGTACTGCAGGCCTATCGCATCCTGTGCCGTTGCCTCCAGCATGCGGCGACGGTCGCGCAGGCCTTCCTGAAACCGCACGACCCAACCGGCGCGAACGGGTGCGGCATCCTGGGCCGTGGCCTGAAGGCTCAAGCGCGCCCCCAGGGCTTCTTGCCAGCGAGCCTGCGTTGATGCGCCATGCAGTGCCCGCGCTTGCTGAAACCGCCCCTGCACGGCCACCCCTTGCCGCTGACCGTCCTGCCAGGCAATGCCGAACTGCTCTTGCAAGGGCTTTGCGTCCTGCGCGCTCGATGTCCAGCCAGCCGGCAGTGCATCGGTTTCCTGCCAGCTGGAGATCCAGCCCTGCGCCATAGGCTGCGCCTGCTGGGCGCTCGCGGCCACCTCGGCCACCACGGGCCGGGGCGTGTCGGTGTTGTAGCGCACGACCGCGCTACAGCGCAGACCGGGCATGCGGCCCGCAGCGACCAGATCCTTGCGCACATGCACCAGGGATCTGACCCGCAGACCCGGCATGCGCGCGGCAACGACCAGCGTTGCATCGGGCACCTGCCCGCCACCGCCATCGTCGCCAAACACCAGCTCAACCGGGTTGCCGGTCTTGAAGGCGCGGTTAAAGATCAGGTCGACGCCGGCCATCAGTCAATCCTTGTCTCACCTAGGATGGCCTTGCCACCTGCATAGAGCTGGGTGCCGGTGCTGCCCAACAACTTGAAATGCCCAGCTCCCGATTCATCCGTGACCAGGCCGCGCCCGATCAGCTTGCCGTCGCTGGTACTCCAGACGCCGACAGCAGCCTGGCCGCTGGTCAGAATCATGTCGCCGCTGCCGCTGGCCTGGGTCAGCACCAGATAGCCGGCCTCCACGATCTGGCCGCAGGGCTTGGTCAGCGTCAGCGTGACGAGCAGCTGCTCTGCCGCGTCATAGAGGGCGATGGTCGACGCGGCAGGGCCTGAGTCCGCAAAGGACAGCGTGGCCTGCAGGCGGGCCAGAGCGTGGGCCGCCGAGATCTCGAATGCGGGCAGATCGCTCATGCCACCTCCGCCAGCTGGTTATTGGCGACGGTCGAGTACTCCTGCAGCTCGTGATCCCAGGCGATCACATCCCACTCGTAACGCGTGGAGATCTCGCGGAATTCATAGGAGCCGTCAGCCTTGCTCCAGGTCTCACGGGCCAGATAGCCGTCCACGCTGCGATGCAGGCGCACGCGCCGGCGCAGCGGCATATTGGCAGGCGTCTCTTTGCGCGAGACCGTCCCGTAAATGCGGCCCTGGCCGCCGCACTCTACGTCGATCAGTTTGCGAACACGGTGCGTGCTCATGGCCTGAAGCCCTTGCGAGACGGGGCTAGACGCCAGGGCGAACAAGGGGCGATGCCGCTGCATGGACAGTGTGCGAGTGACACGCGGGTCACTGGAGACCGCCGCGACCTCGGCAGCCGACAAGGCACGATTGAAGATCGCAAAGGCGCTTATCAAAGAGCCAGTAGGCAAGCCAGCACCGCCAGCACGCGACCCCACATGCAGCTCCGAGCTGTTGTAGACAGGCCCTCCAGAGCTTGCATAGTCTTTGGAGTTCAGCACGCCATCGAAATAGAGCCTGCGCCCGCTTTGCGCGCTATAGGTGAACAGAATGCGATGGGGCCGTCCGTCATTGATCGCATCATTCGTCATGGTCAGCCCGCCGCCTGCATTGAATCCGCAAGCCACGATGATGCCGCCCGGTACCGCTCCATAAACAGTCTGGCCAGGGCCTGCGATCTGCAAAGACCACCCCTTGTTGTCCGAGCCATGCTCGGCAATCACGAGGTTTTCTGTGGTGTCCGTCTGCAGATCGATGACGACAGAGAAGTCCCCAGCATCCACGCCCTGAGCAGGAATCGCCACCAGCCCACTGGTCTGCGGCTCAAACGAACCTGACAGCCCAACAGTGATCACCGTGGAAGACGTGACGCCACCCGTGCGGGTGCCGGTACGCGATCCAACCAGGTCGGCCTGGGCTGCACCCGCTCCATCCAGACCCCAGGCTCCTGCCGGCGTGGCTGCCAGGATTGAGTACAGCACGTTGCCACTTTCCCGAAACCAGGCACCGCCAGACACCAGCGCAGGCCATGCCGTGTAGGGCTGAATCGTGCCGGGGCGGAGCACCGTCATTCGGGCAGGAAGCAAAGCCCCACCGACATAGACCTCATCCACGCGCTCTCCAGCGAGGTCGACCTGTATCCAGAATCCAGGCGCACGGACATCGGACGCGGCCCAGCGGCAAGCTGTGGCGAGGTCGCCGTCGAGCAGGCTGGAGACATCACCAGCAACCGGAGGCAGGCTGCAGGAAATCGACGCACCAGCATCGACGCGCTGACCTTGAGCCCAGAACTGCAGCTCGGACAGATCCAGATCGCCACCCCGCGCATCGATCCCGATCAAGCGAAAAGCAGCCATCTCAAGTCCTCCAGGGTCCGCGCACGTCCAAGAATCCCACCCCCACCGAGATCGACGGAAATCCAGTGGCGAAGCTCAGCAGCTTTCTTCCAAGAAATTCCCCCTGACCATTCGTAATGGACGCATCACCCCCCATAGCCGCCAGTACGTTGGTTTGAGGACAGTGGTAAGCGCCCGGCATACCCCCCCTGCTAGGCGCTGAACCTGGGCCGTCAGTCAGATGAATTGCAGACAGCTGCAAGCTGTTGTCCACCACGGACGGAAACGATCCCAGATAGCCATCCAAGCCGGACACCGCACTGACATTGCCGAACGCCTTGCGGCTGCATTGGGCAGACATACCGATACCGTGAGCCAGGCGCTTGATAGAAAAACCTGACGATCCAACGGCAGCAAACACGCAGCCGCTGGTCTGAGCGAAATCGGGGTCGCTAGCGCCCGTCAGAACGCCACACCAGGCATCACCACTGCGTAAGCTATTGAGATCGCCGGCATAGCAGGAAACACCGGCATAGCCGCTGAAGCTCGCTGCTGTAGAGCCGAAGGGATACAGAACAAGGTAAAAGCCGCGAGAGTCACCTGCAAATACCCAATAAGAAGAACCGGAACCGTTACGCTTGTGCCAGTAGTAACCGCCAGAGACGCTGAGCGGCGCTGCCGCAATACCGTTGTCAACATCGGTCATCGACTCGTACATTTGCACTCGGGCGTGTTGCGTATTGGTGTCATCTACACGGTAATAAGTGCGGGTCGACATCGGGTCCGTCTGACGATATACCGCCACATTGGTCTTGCTGTAGACCTTCTCCCAGCCCAGCGGGGCCATCTTGAAGCTGATGGAGCCGGTAACGGCACCGTCCGGCAGGTCGGTCTTGAACTCCACCCAACCATTGGCAACGGCAGTAACCTTCTGCTCGCCGTTGAGCGCCGCTGGCGAAGCCCCAGAGACCACAATCACCGCCTCTTGCTTGGCTGCGCTGACCCCGCTAGCGAAGTTCAAGCGGCAGACGCCATTGCTGATGGCCGCCGAGTCCACGGCCTTTGCGCCCCAGCCGTTGACCAGAAACGCATCGAGCGCGCCGATCAGGGAGCCTGCGGTGCCGCCGATGACCGGAGCCCCGGTCATGGAGCTGTATGCGTGCTTGACGCTGGTGTCTACAGGGGATGCCATATCTCTCTCCGCTCTCTCGGGGTATTCAGTTGGACTGCGGGCGGTTCACATCGCCGCGCGCCAGGATGGAAAAGCTGTGCTCGATGCCGGTCTCGGGACCCGGCTGGATGGTTCGCACCACCCAAAAGGGGTAGATAGCGCCCACCGTGTTGATGCGCAGAATGTTCCCCACGGCCCAGCCGCTGCCCCAGCCCAGCGGATCGATCGTGAAATACGGCTTGCCGGTGGCCGGGTTCAACGGCGAGCAGACGCTATTGATGTCGCCGGTCGCGATCACGCCGACATGCTCGCCAATCACCCGGAACTGGCTGGTCGAGGTGAATTCCAGCACCCAGCGCTCGGTGCTGCCGCCTGCATTGGTGATCTCGATAGGCGAGACGCCTTGGTCGTACTTGGCGGGCGGCTCCTGCCCCATCAGGGCGTCAGACCAAGCGTTATCGACCCACGTCTTTTGCGCAAAGGCCAGACTCACCCGAGCGCGTCGGTCGCTGGCCTGCAAGGCGCTGGAGACATAGGTGCCGTCCTTGGGGTAGTCATGGGTCAGCGCCCTGTTGAAAGTGATCTCGCCCGAGATCTGCACATCCGTGGCAACGGCCATGTCCTCGATGCGATCCTCGATCGTCACCGGCATGGTCATTGCGGACACATCGGTAAAGGTGACCAGCCCGGCCTCCAGGTCGGCGCTGTAGCCCGTTTGATGGGTCTTGCCGTTGGCATCTCTCACCACCACGCGAGACAGGCGCACGCGGGCCAGGTTGATGGTCTGGTTGTTGCTGACGTTGAGCTGGGCGCTGGTCTTGGTGTGACCCACCACGCACAGCGAGCCTGGCCGGAAGATAGGCACCTTGCCGTCACTGGGCAGGCGCACCGGGTCAATGCCGATGATGTCGGCATTCATGGGCAGATAGGCATAGGCCACCGCCGAGTAGCGCAAGGCACTGGCAACCACGGGCTGCGGTTTAAAGATCCTGCCGTCCGGCTGGACGTTGGCCTCGTCATACCAGGGCTCGGACTCATTGCCTGCGGCCACAACCAGGGCACCGAAGCCCAGGCGCACCAGACCAGTCTCATAGTCCACCGTGCCAACTACACCGGGGGCCGTGATCGTGCCGTCAATGCCCGCGCTGACGTTCTGAGAGCCGCCCGAGGCCCTGGGCACCTGCACCGTGAGGGAGCCAGGGCGCAGGGGAGCCGCCGCTGTGCGAAACACATAGGCGCTGCTAATGGCGTCGCCCAAGGCGGTGATGCAGCCTGCCCGACGCAAGCTTGGGTTGCCGCCCACTTCCCAACTACTCAGGCTGATGCGGCCCGTGGCGTAGTTGATGCTGCCGCGCGTCACAAACCCTGTACCAACCAGAACCCGCAGCACGCCTCTGCCGTCATCGCTCCATGGCTGGCCATTGCGAGGCATCAGCACGACCGAGCCAGGCACCAGCGGGGCCTGCACGCCCGTGACCAGGTCAAACTCGGGCGCAAACGTGACCTGCAGCGTGCGGCGCGTGGCGCTGCCCGTGGTGCGAAAGCGAATCTTGACGTAGCCGCTTTCGTCGTTGGGGTACATCGAGGGCGCGTTCATGTACTCGATGCCCTCATAGTTGAGGCGATACTGAGCGACCTCGCCCGAGAAACCGCCGCCGCTGACCTGGCGGGACGAGTAGACCGGCTTTGGGATCTTGATGACCACATCGGGGTTGAAGTCCACCGCGCCCGTGCTGTAGGTCACGGTACCGACCTGCACGCCACCCAGCATCAGCTTGCCAGCACCGTCATCGCGTGCGATCTGGATCGGGTCGACCAGCGTCACGCCCATCTCTCTGAGCTGGTCGCGGGTGTAGAGGCCGAGCACGCTCTGGTCGGTCAGCGTGTTCCATTCCACCTCGACCGTGAACGGCACCAGCGCACCCTGGCCTGCTGAGAGCGCCAGGCGGCCCTGGCCGTTGCGGGACGGATGCTGCAGGCTCACCTCGACCGCAGGGGCGGTGTCGACCGTGACATCGAGCACCGTGCCCACAGCGGGCAGCAGCTTAGGCGCAAACAGCACCTCGGAGCGGCCCACACGCACCTCGCCCGTGGCGTCACCCTGCAGCTGCCAGGCTGCAGTGGCCGTAGCGGTGCGCTGGGTCTGGCCGTCCATCCACTTGATATCAAAAGCACCGGGGTACAGCGCCTGACCGGCTGGTAGCTGCAGCGCAATGGTCTGGCTGATCAGCAGATCGGCGGCAGGCTGGACGGTTTCCTGGGTCGGCACACCCCACTGCTGGACGATGGAGCTACCCACATCAGGCAAGGCACCCAAGGTGATGACAAAACCGCCGGTCTCGGCGCGATAGGTGCCAGCGCCATAACTGGAGTCGGTACCGCGCAGCGCGCCGTCGCCAGAGTCCGAGAGCACATACCAGCGGCCCTGCGCCCGGTAGCTAAAAGACAAGGTGCCGCGTGCAGGCAGCGGTGCGATGAAGCCGGTGTAGCTCTGGCTGCGGTTCTCCGCTGTGATGCGGATCTCGCTGGACTGCGGCATGCGCTGCATATAGGCGGCAGGCCGGTAGCCGATGGTCTTGAGACCTCCATAGCTGCCCGAGCTGGACATGACAATGCCGTTGGCATAGTCCACCAGACCGATCTGCTGGGTGCCCGACATCAGAATGCCGCCCTTATCGGTAAAGGTCACTCCGCCCACGGCAATGCTCAGAGAGCCCGGCAGACAACCGCCCGGCAAGGCCAGGCTGGTGGTATTGCTCCATGCCTGGTCTGTGTTGAATGTCACCGCCTCGGCCGCAGAGACTGGGAATCCCGCCGCCGCATAAGGAATGACTGCAGGAATCGGCGTTTCGCTCTGGGCCGAGGGCACGATCTGGGTCATGATCGTTTGAGCAATGATGGTGAAGTCGCCCAGGGCTGCAGCTTTCTGCAAAGGCGTGACGCCCACATAACTGCCCGCGTCGGCCACCACTGTGTCACGCAGATGGGCGCTATTACCCTGGCGCGTGAACTGACGGCTGGCCGGGGAGCCCGTGAAGTCATAGCGCAAGGCGTCCGACAGCTCCATGGTCACGATCAAGGCCTTGTAGTCCTTGTCTATGTCGTAGGTGAAGGTGCGCTCCACGCTCGTCACGCGAATGGCGCGGACATACTGCTCCTGCTCGCTGGCCAGGCCTTCATTACCCACCAGCACCAGCGTCTTGCCCACGGCGGGCAGCTCGGTACCGGGGCGCTGGAAGATCTGAATGACGCGCTGACCCTTGATGTGGTTCTCATAGAGATAGCCCGCCCACTCGGCCCCCTTGTTCAAATAGGCCTCCAGCCGGGCCTGTGCCTGGGCGCGGGTGTCATAGACCCCGCCCGTGGCAAACAGGGTGATGGAGACATTGGGATCTTCAGGCGGCTTGGCCACGATGACATTGCTGCCCTGGTAGGTGTCGCGGTCTTGGGTATCCACGCCCACATGCACCTGACGCAGATTGGCGCGGCCCGTGGCGCGATCCATCTCGGAAATGTCAGGCATCACGGCGTTTTCTTGGCCGGACTCGATCACGACCGTGGACGGCCCGCCACCGCCCTCGGGCACATCGTCCATGACTCGGCTGGCTCGCAGCTGGATATCGCCTTGCAAAATGGCCATCGTCAAACCTCAATGAATCGGAAAGTGGTGAGATAGAGCTGCTCGGGCGATTCCTCGCCGTCCTGCAGCTTGAAAACGGGCTGACCTGTAAAGCCACCCTTGGCGTGGTCAAACATGACCTGGCGGGCCTGGCCACGCAGCACCAGAGTGAGCTGGATGCCAGGCAGCTCGGCCCAGGCCTGCAGCGTTGAGCACAGCGCCCGAGTGATCCAGGCGGCGGTCTCGGTGCCCATCAGCGTGATGGGGCGACCGGCCTGCTTTAAAGCCACATCGACCAGCAGCGCCCCGGTGGTGCTGTAGCTCGTGGCCTGGTCGACTGGGCTCCAACTGAATTCGTCCTGCCAATCCAGGCGGTCGCTGATATGAGCCGTGGTGCCGTTGTAGGTGAGCGTGATCATGAGGACGAGGCCCCTTTCTGGCGGCCCAGCTCCGTGAGGTATTGATGAAGCGAAGCTGCACCCGATGGGTCGGTATTGACCTGGCCATAGGGCTGGCCGTTGAGCTGCAGATTGATGGTGGAGACCTGGCGCGAGACCATGGCCTCCAGCGGCGTCTTGCTGGAGTTCTCCGCATTGCCGTTGCCCTTCATGGTGTTGCGCAGCTCCATGGCTCGCACTTCCCTGTCCCACTCGAACATCGTCATGTCATGCATGAAGTTGCCGAGCTGGCCACCGCTTTGCGTAGAAAACGGGTTGTCCCTGACGTACTGCTCTTTCCACTTGGCAAGCCAGGCATCAGCCTGGGCCTGACTTTCAAAGGCTGGAACGGCATCAGCGCCTCGGATGGTTCCCGCATTGCGCTTGGCCTCCATGAGCTGCAGCTCACGGGTGGCCAGCTCATTGGCTTTTTCCTGAGAGGCAATTTCTCGCTCACGCTCGGCGTTCAAGCGCTCCAGGGCCGTGCGGTGCTGGTCGATGGCATTGGCTGCCCGGCTGTGTGAGCCTGCCGAATCGTCGACCGAGCCCTTGAGCCTGAGCGTGGCCCGACCGGCGCTGTCGACCGCCACCTCGTATCCGCGCATGGCAGCCTCGGCCTGGACCCAGGCTGGCGCAATGCCCTTGTTGGCCGCAATCGCCGCATCGGCAGACTTTTTAAAGGCCTCGCCCATTTCACGGGCGCTGGCCGTGCCGCTGTCGCGCAGCACGTCATAGGCGGCTTTTGCATCGGCTGCCGTCTTCTTGAGCGTTTCATCCGAGGTAATGCCCAGCTGCTTGAATGCCTCGCGCACGCTATTAATGCCTGGCGTGGCGGCGTCCAGAGCATCCTTGAGCGCATCGGCTTTCTTTTTAGCTTGGTCAAGCAAGCCATCGGCCAGCGGCTGGCCCAATGCACCGCGCACCGATTCAATTTGCTCCCGAATAGCCTTTAATGCGGCTTCGCTGTCCGCGCTTTCAATGGCTTTGCTGAAACTCGCATTCAGCACTCGACCGGTGTCGACACCCTCTTCCTTCAGTTTGCCGAGTTGGTCAATAAGCGCCTGGGTGTCATTAATTGCGCTGCGAGATGCGGCGGCAATATTTCCCCGAAGTACGTCATATTCCAGACCAGCGCGTTTAATCGCTTCGGTCAATACCGCATCGGTTAATTGCGCCAGGCGCTGCGCTTCACGGCTACTGCCCAAAAATGCCGCTCTGGCATTGGCTTCGAATACCGCTAAATCCTTGCCCGATAACGCCTTGGCCCAAGCCGCCTCAGTTTCACTGGCCGTAATCTTTGCGGTCTCGCCCAGCTTATCCAGGGTGGCCGCAAAATCCTTGATGCCTTGAATCTTGGTTAAATCAAAACCTTCGGTGACGCTCTTTAAGGCATCAGCACTGGCCTTGCCGGACTTTGTGAGCTGTTCAAACTCGGCCACGGCATTACGCGCAGCCTTGGACAAATCAAAGAGCTTGTCTGCCGCGTCCTGGGTTTTCTGGGCCTCTGCGGCACGCGCTGCAGCCAATTCACGCGCCGCTGCGGCTGCGGCTTTTTCTGCCTTCTCCAGCTCTTCGGTGCGGTCCTTGTATCCCGCCAGCTTGGCCGCGCTCTCCCCAATCCACGTACCGATATCTTTGATGTTGGAAACAATGCCAACCAAAGTGAAAGTCTTGAGCCCACCCATGACCGCCGCAAAACGGCTGGTGCTGGCTGCAGCTCCTGCGGCTGCCGCCTGTGTGGCCACGAGCTGGGCATTGGCAGCAGCAATGCCTGTAGCGGCCACTTGTGTCGCTTGGCCAATGCCCAGAAAGTGCTGCGCCAGGCGCAATGCAGTGAATGCCGCCGCAGCCTGGCCTAAATCCATCAGCAGGCCCGCAATGCTCTGCAGGTTATTGGCCAGCAGTTGAATGGCTTTGGCCGCTGCAGCGCTGGCTCCATTGGCCTGGTCCACCTTTTGCACATATAGGGTCCACTGCGTGGACAGATCCTGCATAGCCCGCCCCACCGTGGGCGGCAAACGCTGGAACTCTGCGGCGACGGCTGCACTTTGGCCCTGCAAGGCAGCAATCACCGTCTGCGTGGTCAGCAGGCCGGACTCGGCCATCTTGCGCAGCTCGCCCGTGGTCACGCCCAGACCATCGGCCAAAGCGCGTGCCAGGCGCGGTGCCTGCTCCATGACGCTGTTGAATTCCTCGCCGCGCAGCACGCCGCTCTGCAAGCCTTGAATCAGTTGAGTAATGGCAGCAGAAGATGCCTCTGTGCTCGCACCGCTGATCTGAATCGTCTGATTAATCGTCTCCGTCAGACCCAGGCTCTGCTGGCTGGCCCTTTGTGCGCTAAGGCCTGCATCCAGGCCAGCCTGGGCAATGCGCGAAAACAAGACACCTGTACCTTCGAGAGCACTGTGAGTGCGCAGCGCAACCTCAGTCACCCCCTCCCAGGAGCGCTTGAAGTTCTCGCCTTCGCCAGTCACCAGCTTCATCCGGCCCTGCAGGTTATTCGCCTGATCCGCCGTTGCAGCAAGGTCAAACGCAAGGTTCTTCATGCCTTGCAAGGACTGCAGCCCTATATAGAACTTCTGCAACCGGTCCAGCTGCTTGCTGATGGACTCGACGCCATCACCGATCTGGCGGTGGCTGCGCACCATGCTGGCGGCGGCATTCTGAGCGCCTGCTGCAGCACCTTGGTGAGCGGGCACCAACGTGAGCACCGATTCACGGACTTGCTCCACCTCCTGGCGCAAGCGCTGCTGCGCCTGCTGGGCATTCTGGCCAGCGACGCCAAAGCGCTGCAGCTCACCTTGGGCCTGAGACAGGGCCTGTTTCTGCTGGTCAAAGGTGGAGCGGGCACTATCTGCTGCCGTATTCAGCTGCCGCAGCGCTGCTGCTTCTTTTTCTGTGGGCGGGCCAAGCGCCGAGATCTGACGACCGTAGTTTCTGGCCTCGGTCTCGGCCTGGCGCAAGCTGGTAGCCGATGACCTGGCCTCCGCCTCCAGCTTGGTGAACGTGGTGATCGCAGCGTCCTGCTGGGCCAATTCGCGCAGCTTGGCAGCCGCCGTGCGCGCCTCAACCGCAACCTCGCCCTCCAGGACCTTGGCAACATTCTCCAGATCGTCAGCCAGGCCCACGATGGACTCACGCCCCGTGACCCCGGTGTCGATCTGCAGGCTGATTTGCTTATCTGTCATGGATTCCTACAATGGGCGGATGACTCGTCTCATCGCCTTCATTGCATGCATCGCCTTCCTGGTGGGTGCAGGAGTGTCTGTGCGCGCAGGCATGGCACTTGCGGCAGTGGCCTATGGCCTGCTCGGTGCCTATGTCCTGTGGACCGGGCTGCAGATGCTTCTTGGCCCCAGACGGTGACGCTGCTTGAAAGCGGCTTTCAGGCATCACTGTCGGTTTTTGAGCGCCAACAAAAAAGGCCAGCGAGTGCTGGCCTTAGTCTTTTAAAGGGTCTGGTGCGGCGTCAGGTCTTGCGCACGCGGTAGTACTTGCTGATGCCGTTGCCCACCTTGGTGGAGTCCATCAGGACCGAGCCGGTCACCTTCAGATTGATGAACCCGCTTTCCTGCAGCAGCGCGATGGATGATGCCACGCCCTGGCTTGCTCGCCAAATTTCCACAATAGCCAGCTTGCCGTCATCGGCCTCGTTCAGCCCTTCCAGGATGATCTCCAGTTCCTTGGGCTTGGTGGTCAAGGCCTCGATCACGGCATAACCTACGTGAGAATAGGCAACCTTGACCTCTTCACCATCGGAGAGCCCTGTCGCGTCCTGGAACACGAAGATGCCAGCCGGGCGCACTTCATAGTTGCCTGCCGCAGGCACCACATCGCCAACGGTTTGGTATTTGTAGTTGACCCAGATGCCCTTGCCATCCGTCACATCGGGAGCAGCAGGATCGAGCTGGATACCTGCCGCCGTGACCGAGTAGTTCCCCGCCATGGTCAGTGCGGTGGCCGTGGCCACACTGTCACCGATGCGCACCGTCACGTCCGTGGCCCCCGTATGGGCCAGCGCTACCAGGTCGCCCTTCTTGACGTCCAGATGCTCTTCATCGGTCACGGTGGCCGAGCCTTGTGTCGTGCCCTTGGTCAGGACGACATTGCTGGGCTGCAGATGCTTGGTGCGCAGCAAGCCGCCTCGCGTCACCTTCAGGGTCTCATTGCTGGTCTGGCCCTGCTCCACTCCGCTGACCGTGCCCTGCGTGGCCCGCGCCAGGTTGATCGGGTTGATGTCGGCCAGCGTCATCGCCAGCTCCACTTCCGTGACGCGGCGGATCTCGGAGTGGGTGCCGCCGCCCAGCGTGGTCATATTGGGTTGCTTTTTCACATCCTCCTTGTGCGACAGCTCGGCAGCCAGCACGTTGCCAATGGGCAGCGGCGCACTGGTGCTGCCGTACTCGCGGGCATAGATCTGGCCGACCAATGCGGCAGGGGCAAAAATGCGTTTGATGACGTCATCAGACATAGGTCAGTCCTTTGTGTTGACAGGTTGAGGTGCGGTTTGAGTTGTGGATGGAGCGGGTGCGGCGACACCCATGGCCTCCAGCCATTGCGCGGTATCGGGGTGCACTGAGATCGCTGAGCCTGGCTGGAGCACAGAGCCCAGATGCTCGTGCTCCGCCATCAAGGTCACAGAGACCATGGCGGGCTGGGCCGGTGCGGCCTTGCGGCGGGAGCTGGGTTTCATGGCTTCCTCCATTCCACCCAACTGCGGGTGCTTATCTCCAGCATGGCGCTGTGGCACAACACCCCGGCAAACATGACCGGGCCAGCGCTGGCCACCTGCACGCCGCGCTCCTCCTGAGTGGAGCCGCCCAACATGCCGGGCAAGCCGAGCGTGGTGTCCACGCGCACGGCAGAGCGGATGCGCTCGACCAGGTCGTCAAATATCAGCTCACTTTCCACGGCATCTTTAAAAGCCATGTAGCCACGGATCAGCCAGCGGTGCTCATTGAGAATGCGTCCATTGGCGTTGACCTCGGTGGTCGCAGTGCGGCGCACATACCAGCCACGGATATGCGGCTCCAGGCCGAAGGCATCGTCGGCCTGTGCCGGGCTGTACAGATAGAGCTTGCGAAACTCCGCCTCACTGGCGGCAAAGCGCTCCCGAGAATGAACCATGCCCACGGCAGGCACTGCGGCCAGGACGGCCAACAGCGCCCTGCGGGCAGCAGACAAAGTGGCGGCAGTCATGCCTTGCCTCCTGTGATGAAGTTGAGGATCTGGGCGGCAGCGCCTTCAAACATCGCGATGACCTGGCCGCGCGTGGCCAGGGCCGCCCGCTCCATGGGGCGCTGCGGGGCAGTCCCTTCGCGCGCAATCTTTCTGGCAACCAGGAAGGCCACCCGTTTGACTTCCTTGGGCTCACGAATGCCCAGCACGGCCTTAACCCAGGGTTCGATGGCCTTGATTGGCGGCATGTGGGGCTGGGTGCCCAACTCAATAAACAAGGCCGTGGGCTGGCTGCTGCCCACAATGCCAAGCACCCCTGCAGGCGTGCTGGCCACATCGCTGGTGATGCTGCGGGCCGTGATGCCACTGACGCGCGGCATGTTCTCTTGCCACTCGCGCTGCACCAGCAGCGTGGCCTGGTGCATGGTGGTCTCCAGCACCTGGCGGGTGTAGTCAGGCTCCTGGCGCAGGCCGCGCTCGATGGCGCTCAGATCGCCCAGGCTGATGTCGAGGTTCATAGGCCGCCCCTGCTCACCAGACGGTGGCGCGGATTGCGGCGCGGCCAGCTCACGACTGCAGACACTGCAGAGCCGGCGACCGCATCCTGAAGCGCCGGGTCCAGTTGCCCGATGCCTGCAAAATAGGCTGCGCGGTAGTCCTTGGCGCGGGCCGCATAGTTGCGCGAGCGGCTCTCCGTGCGAGACATGTCCGAGCCGAGCGTGGTCTCACGATCGCCTGCAAAGCGCGTGGCCAGTTGCTGGCAAAGCAGATGGGCGGCAAACGACGCCACTGCCAGACGGTGACGCTGGGGAATGCTGTCGGCGGTGGCGTCCAGCGCATGGGGAAGCAGAAAACTCACCCGGACCAAGGCATTGCCAGGCAGCGCGTGTACGCTCTCCAGACCCCAGCCGTTCGCCGCTCGGTAAGCATCCGCTACCACCAGAGAGGCTGGACGCCGCCCCACCGCAAACTCCACGGACTGGATGACCGCGCTATCCGACCAGCCTGCAGGCACCGGACCAAAGACGCCAGTGGCAGGCCACACCACCTCCTCCAGCTCCAGGCGCGGCACGTCTTCGCTGTAGCGCATCCGTGCCTGGTCGAGGGCACGGTCACGCACTTCAGTGGTGATCACATCGTCCTGGTCCGAGACCATGTCCTTGAGCAGCTTCTGAAAATCCTCAAGCGCCACGATGGCTCCTAGTGTTTAAAGAGGGAATGAAAAAATCGACCATGGGTTTGCAAAGGCTCCTGACTAGGCTGGTGGCTTTGCAAACCCGCCCCGCTTGGGGGCAGGTCTGGATGGCTCTGACGGGCCGGGCGAGTTACGCGACCACAGCCTTGGTCGTGCCCTTTTCACCGTCGACCAGGACGGTGCCGCCGTAGATGTGGCGGATCTTGTAGGTCAGCTTGTCGTTGCTGAACATGGAGCCGCCGTTGGGCTGGTCCTGCACAAACAGCTCGGGCTCCTCCTGGCCGTCGAGGAAACCAACCTCCAGCACCGGCAGCACCACAGGGTCAGCGACCGTGCACCAGTCGTTGGCATCCGTCCAATAGCTGACAGGGATCACCTCGGGGTTGATGGTCTGAACAAAGGTCTTGTCCAGGTTCTGGCCACGCACAAACAGGTCATAGGCGGTTTCCTGCAGCTCGAACGGCACCAGGATCGCCGCTGGACCTGTGGCCAGACGCTTGGCGCTACCCGCACGGGTCTGCTTGAGCATGGCCAAACGATGCGCCGCAAACTCGGCAGCCGTCAGTGCGCCCGTGAACAGGTTGTTGTGATCGGCGTGGTACAGCGCCTTGGCGTCGTAGATCAGGCCGTTGACGCGGAAGAAGTCGAACACGAACTCATAGAGCGTGTTCTTGGCCGCCAGCGCCAGCTCGGTGGGAATGCGGCGCAGCGCCTGGACATCGTCGTTCTTGATCGCTTCCAGCGTCACGTCCTCCGTGCCGCCGCGCTTGCTCACCGCAAAGGTAGCCTTGTCATCGCCAGGCGAGCCCAGCGGCTGATAAGGAGCCCCCTGCGCGACCGCAGGCAGGTTGCCATAGCCACCGATGCGGATGCGTTCTTGCGTGCGGAAGTCTTTGATCGGTGCGGTCGTGGCCACACGTCGCCATGCGTCCAGGTTGGTCAGGCCGGTGTAGACCGCCTGCATGCGGCGGGTGATGCTGTCGCCCAGCGCATCGCTCCAGGTGCTGCTGGTGACCGACTCACGCATGACGCCCAGGCTCTCAGCCATGCGGCCCAGATCGCAGTCACGGATCTGGCCGGTGACACGGCGGTCGCCCGTGATCTCGATATAGCACTCGCGCAGCGACTGCACATTGCGGTGCTCCTTGTGCGTGGGGTCGAAAAACGCCGTCAGCATCTCGCGGATGGACACGCTGCGGTCTTCCACGTTGATTGAGCCATTACCGAACGCAGGCACACGAACCGTGCCGGACTCCGTCATACGGGCGATGTAGTCGCCTTCTGCCTTGATCAGATCACCCACGGCGGCTTCAGTCAGGCGATCAGCGCCAGCGGTGGCCACCTGGGTCAGCAAGCGCTCCTTGGCTGCATTCGGGAGCTTGGCGGCATTGATGCGCTCACGAGCCGCGCCGCGCAGTTCAAACACCTGCAGGTCGGCGCGGGTCAGCGGCGCATCGTCCGCCTGCGCCTCGGTCACACGCTGCGTGCCAGGCTCAGGCACCAGCGGGCCGCAAACGGCTTCATGCAGATTGACCACCTCGTCGTCGGTGATCGTGTCCAGTTTGATGGCGGCATGCTTCGCCGGGTCTTTGGCCTTGATGGCCTCCAGCATGCGTTGCTTCCACAAAGGCATGGTTTGGCTTCCTTCTTGAGATTCAGGGGGAGAGGTACTTGGATCGGCAGCGGCTTCGGTCAGACGGTCCAGGCCGCCGCCAGCGCCTGGCTCGACAATCAGGTCCACCGAGTGCACCTTGGTGAAGGTCACGGCTTCGCGCAGGGTCTCGCTGCCATTGCGGCGTTGGCGAGTTCGGGCATCAGCATCGATCGACAAGCCCAGCAGACCCTGCATGCCCCGTTTGACGGAGCCGACCATCTTGGTGACCGTCGAGTCGCTGGGGTCGATGGCTTTAAAGGTGCCGACCAGGCTGCCGGAGTCGGGCGTCTTGCCCTCGACAAAGCGCACGCTGTAGATGCCGCCGATCAGATTGCGCACGTCCTTGCCCTTGCCTGCGCTGTGATCAGCATCAGACTTGGCGAACACGCGCACGCCCTCAAACATGGGGGCCGCTTCGCGCAGTGCCTGGTCGGGGTAATAGTTGCGGTTGCCGCTGCGGCCCGCACGGATCAGCGTGACCTCGATCGTGCCGTCCTGGGCTTCACGGAAGGCTGCCGCTTCCTGAGATTCGCGCACAACTGAAGCAGCGGCGGGATCGGCGGCTGGTGCAGTGCTCACCGGCTGAAACTGCGCCACAACCTCTTCGGCCTCGGCCAGCACAACGGCGTTTTCTGCGCTGATCGTGTAGGCGTAGCTGTAAAGACGGCCCTTGTACTGCACCACCGCCCGGTCAGGCCAGATGCCGCGCATGTCCACGTAGTAGTCGCTGTTGAGGGTTAGGCGCAGCTTGTCTCGTACAGCCTGGCGCACCAACTCAATCAACTGACCATATTCAGAAGTGACCGCCTCCGTCAGGCGATCAAAGCCCGTGCCGTGAGGGATAAGCTTGAGCATGGCTTATTTGCCAGTCAGCTTCTGACCGTCCACAGTCACCACGACGATGTGAGTGCCGTAGTCCTTGAAGGACAGCACTTCATCAGCGGAAACCGCGAGACGCTTTTCTTTGAACTTGTCCTTGCCTTCTGCAGGCTCCAGGACGATGCGCTGGACGCGCTTGGCAGCATCGGCTGCCGTCAGCTTGGTTTCTTTTGTCTCGGATTCGGACATGAGCCACTCCATCGAAGGTGAGCCGCAGGGGCGCGGCATTGCGATGGAGTGACTGTGCCCAGAGGGACATAAAAAAATAAGGCCCGCAAATGCTGGCCTCATCTTGCTGTACGTCTCACCTCGTACTAGGTAGATATCTACTCGAGTTCAACTCGAGTGTAGAGCGCGTTCACAACGCAAACAACCGCCAAAGGCTGTTCAGATCACTTGCGCTTCTTTGAGTCGTCAACCCAGAAGCGAAAGACTTTGCCATTCCTTGGATAGATCGTGCGCCCATTCTTTACGATGTAGCGGCACACCACCCAATGGCCTCCAGAGCGTGGAGCAGTCATGGGAACCTTTCACACGGACATACCGTGAAAGGGTTGCCAGGGGTTGCCGGTTGCAGCGCCAGACCTTGAGACGTAGAATCCCTTGGCCTTTCCCTTCAAAGAAAGCACCGCCGATGCCTCACCCGTAATCGGCACCAAGGTGGCGGAAGCTGGTAACTTCCGCCACCAACCTTGGTCAGAACAGGTCCATTTGTCCTGGATGGGAACGCCAGTGCTGGCTCACCGTTTCCCAACGCCCGAAGCGACGACGGGTGTAGCGGCGAACAAACACAGGTTTGATGCGTGTGTAAGACATCTATCTTCCTTACCGAAATGATTGAGAAGTTTTGGCTTGCCTACACGCGCTGAACTGATACAGTCCGTTCCTGTCTTCCCCAAGACATGCGTGCGTAGTTGGTTTGGTAGACCTCTATTCACCATTCCATAGAGTCCCAAAGTGTTGGTAGCACTTTCGGGGCTCTTTTCTTTCGTGAGTTCAGTCATTCTCTGAACCTCACGCTTGCAGCGTCACGGCTTACACCAAAACGCTCCATTACCTCCTCTAGGCTCCTGCAATCTTTTAGATGTACTTCGTCTATGAGCAAAGCACTGGCAAATGTATTTGCTTGCCACTCGCTGTTGCAGTAGATCTTGGTGCTACTGGTCATAGCTCGAGCAAAGCCAATACGCGTGTGCAGGAACAGATGTCCAAGTTCATGCGCGCCAGTAAACCGATCTCTTCCTCTGCCCATACACATACCGTCGTAAACGTCGCGCCTGAGATAAATACGCCGCTTATCTGGGTACGTCTGCCCATGATCTTCCCCCATCTCCCAAGGCTCCTTAACCTCCATTTCAAAACCTGGAAGAAGGTCCGGCAAAAGCTCGTAAACCACTCCAATCGGTAGCTTTCCCTCTCCTGATATGAGTTGTCCAAAGACCCCTCTTACAGAGGTCGCAAGTTTGCAAATGTCCTCCTTGCGTCTAGGAGGAACGATAAAACCGGGATGACCCATACTTCTCCTTTCGGGCTCATTGATGTTTATCGAATACAGACATTAGTTGAGAAATCTCTGTATGCGACAGTTGGCTGAAATTTCTGGCGAACGCGACTGCAAGTTCAGTTGCATCTTCTCTAGAGTCGAGAGTCAAACGAACTTCCTTTTTTGTTTGATTTGCCAGTTGTATGAACTTCTGCTTCTGCTGATTCACTTCTTCATAGACATTCGCCAAACGATCAACCAAGTCATCAGGAGCTGCCTTTTTTCCAGTCTCAACCGACGACAACATTGCCGATGAGATGCCAATAGCAGTTGCCATATCAAACAAGGTAATACCAAGATCGAGGCGGATTTTTCTCAGTTCCTTTCCAAAATTAGTCATGTGTTACTCCATTCAGATATCAGTGAAGACATGTGCTCTTCCGATTTTTGGTCTCCGCCACATTTGCCAATGACATGCATGCACGCATGCTTCATCAACTTCTGTGGTCTACAGCCGGGCTCACGAACACTATCTGTTCGTGGCGATCGCTACAAAATCTCTGTTTTTTCACAATCGCGAAGCCAATTTACCATACCAGTAAATTGGCTGCAAGATTTTGTGAAACAAGATGCAACCCAAGGCCACAGACTCAGGAGCGCGATGCGCTTCGGTTGAGGAGCCCTTTAAACTGGCTTTAAACGGCCCCGCAACAGCTAAGTGCTCTGGCACTTAGACGCTGATGACCCGCGCACCTTTTAAAGCTGCTGCGGCCCCTTCATTGCGACCGCCCCCCAGCCCTCTTCGCCGCTTGATCCAGCACAGCCTTATGCGCATCAAGCTGCAATTCACGCTCGGTGAAAGGCTTGGCCCCTGGCGTCATGACCTTCCAGGTCTTCATCCAAGGGATGGAAATGCACCCGCAGTGAATGATCTGCTCGACGGGAGCCCTGGGGTCATGTGGGCACTGCATCTTGTCGATGCCGCCGCCAGGGTTGGGCACCTTGAAAGGCTTGCTGGCTTCCACGACCTGGCCGTCGATGATGTCGTGATTCCAGCGGCTGTGTATCTTGCCGCTGCGCCGCCACTGCTTGCCCAGGCCTGGCACCAGGGGCTCGGCCTGTTGCAGGCGTTCATTGGATGCCACAGCAAATGCCCGGCTGACTTCCGTGCGAACAATCGTCGCCGCGCGCCTGGGTGACTCGGCCCCGAGAATCTTCTGCACTGCCTGGATGGCCTGGTATGGCGTCTGCGCGCCAATGGTGGTCTGGCCCAACTGCTGGCCAATCTTGCGGGCGGCTTCGTTGCCCACGTCCTTGAGCCGCAGCGAGCCGAAGGCTTTCATCTGCTTGAGGACGCCCACATCGAGCTGGGCCAGTTGCAGCTCCACGCGGTGGCCAATGATGGCCAGGGGCTTGTCTACGAAGTCCTCCCCCAGGGTCCAGGCATCCTGCATACGCATTTCAAATACGGCACCTGCGCGGCTGGTGGCTCCGGTCAGGACGTCCTCGATCTGACCCAATAAGCGCGAGAGCTGCAGTTGCTGCCAATCGGCAGGCAAGCCTGCCAGCGTGACCAGGATCTGGTCGCGAGCCTCTTTGAGCAGCAGCAGAACCTGGGTTTCTCCAGTCAAGAGCAACTGGGCACGCTCGCGCAAGCGCCGGGCCAGCTCTGCCTCAAATGCTTTATCAGGCTTCTGGCCCAGCTCCTTTTCGCTTTTTGCCTTCTTAGCCATGGTTCTGACCAGATGCCTCAGCCCGTGCTGCAGCCAGATCTGCAGGCAAATTGGTGAACACGTCTTCAGCGTCTCGCTTGGCCTTACGCTCGGCAGCTTCCTTGCGTGCGGCCTCCAGCTCGGCCTTGGCATCAAAGTCCTGGCCAAAGCGCTGGGCCACATCGGCCACGATCTTGAGGGCGGTCTCCTCGGTCATCAAGCCGGCCTCGATCATCTGCACCACGGACGCAGCCAGAGTTTGCATGGCGCTGGCAAATTTGGTGACATCACGGTTGAGCAGTTCAGGGAAGACCGCCGTCACCTGCCATTTCTCTTCTGACCAGTCCGGTGTCACGCCTTGGGTTCGTGCCTGGCACAGCAATACATGGCGGCCAATCTCCTCCAGCATGATCTTGAGGAAGGACTGGCGCATGCTGTACATCTTGAAGGTGGGCTCACCCATCTCAGAGGCAGCAGCTCGGTTCACATCCCCGCCACCACCAAACCAGTGCTCTGGCATGGTGCTGCCGCCGAGCACATGGTTTCTCAGCAAGCGGGCGCTCTCGCTGGTGTCGGCTGCCTGCAGGCTAGGGCTCTTGGCTTCCAGGGTGACGCTGTCGTTATGGACGAAGGTGCTGTTGGGCGCAGGTGGCACAAAGGTCTTCTCGTATTCCTTGACCTTGGTGTCATCCGCGCCCTTCAGCTCCACATCCCAGACGAAAGAACGCAAGTAGCCGATACGGTCCAGCTCGTTGAACAGGAACTCGTCATAAGCATCGAGCCAGTCCATCTGCCCCAATAGGTCAGAGCGACCACGGCTGCCGTTGGGAAACTTGTTGAGCTGGTAGAGCAGACACTCACCGTCTGTAAATTCATCAGCGCGAATGCGGCAAGTGTTCTCACTGAACAGCTCCGCGTCCTCGCCCAGGACGATCACTCTGTATTTATATTGACGCCCTCGGTTGTCGCGTTTGGTGATCACACCAATGGGCTGCTCAGGGTTTCCAGGGTCATTGACCACGGTAGCGATCTGGCGCGGGTCCAGATAACCCAGCCGCACAAAGCCGTCGCCGTCGCGCACATTGGTGATGTAGCACTGCTCACCCAGCAGGCCCAGGGCGCGCACCCTGCCCTGCAGCTTGAGCGGCCAGTTATTGATGGGATCAGTCCAGAACGTATTGAGCAGCGCCTGGTGCTCATCGTCCTGGCACTGCAGAGAGACGCCCTCTGCCAGCAAATAGGCCAGGGGCAGCTCGGTCAAGCGATTGGCCAGCAGATTGCTTTGCCACAGATATTCAGCCAGCTTCTGCATGCGGTCCTGGGCCATTGGTGCCAGGTCGCGGTCGTTCAAGCTATCGAGACCGCCACCGCTGAGCTTGCGCCACCCTTCATCACTATTGCCCTGTGCACTGGCTGCTTCACGCATGGGCTGGGTGTGAAGTGCCTGGTCTGCGTCTTGTGCGACCGCTGCCTGGTCAAAACCCAGAAAGGATATGAACCGGCTCCATGCCTGGGGCTTCATGTATTTCTCCTGAACATTCGTGAGGCCTGGCGGGCATAGCGCTCGCGGGCGGTCTGTACTTGGTGGTTGTTGCCGCCCTGGGTGGCCGCGGCTATGCCACCAGTGACGGCCAGCATGTAGAGCATCTGGACCATGTCAGGACCATCGTCGTGGTCGGCCTTGGGAAAATGCCTGAACTGGTCAATCAGCGTGGTCTGGCTGCTGTGCACACGGATCAGGCCGTTGTGCATATGAGGCTGCAGGCTTTCAATGCGCAGCAGCTTGTCGCTGATGGGCAAGAGCGGACGAGCCGGCACCGGGACACCCTGCTGGGCGCTGCGCTTGACCAGCTCAGTGCGCAAGAATTCTTGGAACTGCACGGATTCGAAGCCCCAGACAATGCAGCAGTACTCGCGCTGCATCTCGATCACGTCGCTGATGATGCGATCGGGTACGCGCTTGCGAATGGCCGCCTCGACCACATCCATGATCCCGGTCTCACGGTTGTAGCCGCCGACGCCAATGGCGCTGGGGTCGCGGCTATTGCCAGCCCTGCCCAAGCTGGGGTCGCATGCACCGTAGAACACCCACTCAGCCAGGCGGTTGACCCAGAAGCGGATGGAGTTGGCGAATGGCGCATCCTCCCCGGCTGTCGGGTCGTTCTGCTGCTCGGAGTCAAAGGCCGAGTGCCCTTCACGGGCGCGGCGGATCATCAACTTGACCAGGGGGCGCAGCGCTGGCCAGGACACCTTGCTGCCTTTTTCCATCTCCGCCTGATGCTCTCTATATAGAGCCATGGCGGCAGCCTCGCCCTCCTGGGGCGTGTCGGCATTGAGCAGAAAGCCCTCGAACTGCTCCCACAGATCCATGCGCTCGGGCCACTGGATGATGGCTTTAAAGACTTTGCGATTCCACAACGGGTTCTTGAGAAAACGCGCGAGCACGCTGTCGTAGTGCAGCACTGTGCCCACCAGGATGGCGTCCATGGAGTCATCGGGCGGCCCCAGGGACAGCACGCTCTTGGTCACAAAGGCCTGCAGCTTGTCGCGCTGGGCTGGAGTGTTGACGTTCTCGTCGTTCTCGATGTCGTCGCAAATCGCCAGATCTGGGCGGTGCGCACCGTGGCGGCGGCCCCGGATCTTCTTGCTGGAGCCGAATGCCTCGACCTTGCGACCGTTCGCCGTCACGATCACGCCTGCCCGCCAGACACGACCCTGCCCGCAGGCTTCGGGAAAGTCGTTGGCAATGCGTGGATTAGCTTCCAGCTCAGCCTTGATGGCCTCCAGCATTTCTGCAGCCTGCTCAAAGGCATCCATCACGATGATGGCGTACCACTTGGCCCCCGTGACCAGGCACCAGGACACAAAGCTCATGCTGATCTTCGTGGACTTGGCCTCACCACGCGGGGCCGCAATGGCGTCGCGCTGCCCCGCCGCAGTGTTCACTATCTCAGGCAGGCGCTTGTATAGGTACTTGTGCAGCTCGCTGGGCTCGGCCCGGCCATAGTGCGGAAAGTAGTTGCGGTCCCAATACTCATAGCCATTGACTGGGTCGCAGACCTTGCGGCGGCGCTCGGCAATGGCGGCAGGATTGGTGTCCCAGCCATCCAGGTTGGCGTCGATCTGCTTGCGCAGGTCATCGGCAAGCGCTGTCAGGCCCGCCAGAAAATCCTTGCTGTTCTTGGCCATGGCTATTTCACCTTGGCAAGCTCTTCGCCAAACGGCTCCAGCATCTCGACCAATGCGACCAAGTGCTGCGGATAGCGCTGCTGGGCAAACGCGGCAAAGCGTTGAAGGATGTCCAGCTGCACTGCCTGGCGGTTCAGCTCAGGATTGAGGCGCTTGAAGCTGGACATGGTCTTGTTAAAACTGTCGCTCATGCTGGCCAGGGTCTCGGCGCGATCGCGCGGCCCCATGTCCTTGGCCTCGCGCAACAGATCCATGGTGGCCTGGTGCTGAATGAGGTAGTCCTCCAGCAGCTTGGCCGAGAGGTTCTTGAAGTTTTCATCGCCCATGGCTACGGCAGCTCGGGCCGTCTCCCAATCGTCGCCCTTGTCTGCCGCCTCCTGCTTCCAGCGATTGCCGGTGCTGCGAGGCACGCCGAGCTTCTTGCAGGCCGCTTCCATGGCCATGCGCTGAAACACATACAGGCCACGCAGCTGGGTACGTTTTTCTTTGCCGTGCGCCATTAGTTCCCCAGGCCCCCGCCACGAAAATACGTCTTGATGCCCTCGACGATCAAAGCCGTGCCTACCGCCACGGCACCGCCTGACACCGCGCCCGCGACCGCAGCCTTCTTCTCGACTTCGCGCAGCCGTGTATCAATGGAGTTGAGCCGCTGATCCACACGCTCATCCAGCTCTTGAATGCGTTGATCCTGGCGATTGAGATGCGCAGTGATGCCGTCCAGCTTGCCGTCGATCTTTCCCAGCAGCATCAGTTCGTCTTTTTCGAGTGACATGGTTCCTCTGTTTTTTGTGGCGAGTCATGGGTGCAGCAGCAGCGACCGGCAGGACGCATAGGCCGCATTAAGGGTTTCGATCTCCTGAATCACTCCTGCAAGGCGTGCAGAATTTGCTGCTGGAAGTAGCCCGTAGGCCTCGGCTGCGTCTGCTGCACCAGGCTCGGTGCTGGCGGCTTGCTCACCTGTGGCGCGACAACCACCTGCCCCACTGGCAGCGGGCTGGGAGACGATGCGCACCCGCACAGGGCGCTGCTCAAGCTCACCAGTAAGGCGAGCGATTTCTTGGACTGCCTGGGCATCGGTTTTTTCCTGCTGTTGGTAAAGCTGATCCAGCCTGGCTTGAGCAGCATTGCGCTCAACTGTCAGGCGCTCCAGTTCGGCCTTAGCGATACGGTTCTGGGTGGTAACGCTGGCCTGCAACTGCTGCAGCTCGGTGGCAACTGCCTGAGACTTGGCCTTGAAGTGCCACATGCCCAAAGCAAGCGCCAGACACAACAGCAATGCCAGCGCCAGCAGCCCTGGGGCGATGGATTCCAGAAAACGCTTCATGGCTGCGCCTTCCAGGTGCCAGTGGCAAAGTCATAGTTCGCACGCAGCAAAGCCACGCCTAGCAGGCAATCAGCGCGCTCTTTTAAACGGCGGTTGTAGAGGCCCTGGACAAAGCGGTACTCCCACTCGCCCTTGGCATTGCGCTTGCCGGTCTTGGTGTAGCTCCAGACAGGCATGCCACTTGGCGCGTGTGCCAGCGCATCGCAGGCTTCTTCGTAGCGCTTCGCATTGAGCAGGCCCATGGCTCGACTGGCGCAGGTCGACGGTTCACCGTTGTTGTGGCCATGGCTGGAGAAGGCATCCAGAACGGGCTGGGTCACCGGCACCTTGATGCAGTCAAGTACCTTTGCCTGCCCCTTGGCCAGCACCTGACTGCCCACGGCCATACATTGCTCGTCGGACCAGTAATCGCTCAGCACCACCGGCACCGGGCTGGCACCCCTGGTCAGGCCCAAGCAGGCCGTAGGCAAGCCTGCCGCCAGTGCATCTGCATAGACCACGTTCTTGAATTGCGGCCTGCCATCGCGCTTGGCAGGACCATCCTCGTAGGCCGAGATATAGGTGACATACGCACCGCCACCCAGCACGAGTGGGATGCCGAAGCGCAGAACCGTTTTACCGAGGGAGAGTGTGTTTGCCATGCCCTCGACTTTCGTGGGGCACACACAAACAAAAAAGGCCCGCAAATGCTGGCCCGAAAAATTGAAAGAATCTTAACTGCTCTTAAAAATACATAACCAATGTGGAGTCCGTCAAGATACCTCGCGTCTTACACGCCTGAAGGCAGCTCATCGATTTTATTAAGCCAAGCATCAAAGTGCGGACAACTTTGTCGCATTGCATCTATTCCTATTTCTGCAGCGATCAATGGTCCATGAAATGTTTTCTGATAATTGGGCATGGCAGAAATAATTCTCTTAGATGGAGCAGTTATTGGACTGTCATTAATATCTTCCGGCTCCTTGTCCTCTCGCACGCGACTTAAAGGATCTATTACGCTATCGTCATCAGTCCACTGAGTAAATACTTCCAAATTTACAAATAAAAGAGCTTCAAATTCGTGAACAATTATGTTAGGTATAAAGTTATTTTTTCCAATATCCAGAGACCATTCTTGCTCTATTAAATCCGCTTTATCATTTCCATTTCTTTTAAATTGGAAAGTAGGGTGATTCTTGCCAGGAAAATCTACTGGCAAACCATAAAGATCAAAAATTGTAGTTACATAAGCATTACCATGCTGCCTACATAATCTATCGATTTGAGGTTTTATTTTTGCGTACTTACTAACGCCACCTTTGTGTCCTGGACTTGTGGAGACTATTATTGGATACAAGTATTTTTGCTGTCTGAGATAATACGGAGCCAAACATTCATTCACAAATATTTCTTCAGTTTGGCCCTCAACCAATATGTAAACACGAGTCATCTCCCTGGCCTCCCACCCAGATGATTCATTTTCCATAGCTCTCCCAGAGAATAGTCTTCCAACCACTCAGACATAGCATCTACATCCACCAATCGAAAAACTGATGCACCATTTTTCTTGTCCGTAATGATCAAGTCTTCAGGGTCGAAATGATTAACGAGCTCTACGGATTGAGTAGATATGATTAATTGATGATCCTGAGCAGTTGAACTAATTAATCCAGCCAATATCTTTATAGCAAATGGATGCAATCCAAGTTCAGGTTCATCAATCAGAATAGTTTTCGGCATAAAACGCTCAGGCTGCAATAGAACTGTTGCCAGACAAATAAACCGCAACGTTCCATCTGACAGCGCACTTGCCGTAAAGGGAATATCTTGACCTACCTCTGTCCACTCAAGTTGAATTGACTCCTTATTATCAACTGTAGGCCGAAGGTAGAAATCGCCAAAAAATGGAGCAACCAACCGAATTACTTTTACTATTCGTTGATAGTGCTCTTCATGATGACCTTTTAAGCGCAGCAAAAATGCTGCAAGATTTTTCGCATCATCACGCAAGTATTCATTGTCATTAATACTATGGACTTGCTTCACATACGCACTTGCACTGGTATCATGAAAATGATATATGCGCCAGCTTCGCATAGCCGGAACGACATGCTGGTAAATTCCAGTTCTCGAGCGCTGCTCCTCAGCATAGGTCTCGAAATGTCCACTTGCAGCGCGCCAGTCACCATGAAGCTCCCACCAAAGAGCCTCCTTGGAAAACATCATTCGATTGTCAACAGTGGGCTTTAATGTAAATCTGTATCCATTCTGCCCAAAATACATCTCGGCGTGTAGCTCTTGAGTCTTTTTTCTCCCAAAATGAAGAAGAGCATCTGGACCACCATTAATTCCAACTGTCGTTTGAAGCTGTTTATCTAGGATTCGACTAATAAGACGAAAGAAACCAATAAAATTTGACTTACCTGCTCCATTCGCGCCGATTAGCACATTGAGACGATTTAATTTCAAATCACATTGTGCAATTGACTTATATCCTCGCAGAACTATTCGCGAGATCTGCTCAGGATTATTGACTGGCTTAACGTTGTTCATATATCCATTTTCCTACACGTTCACGCTTGTTAGCCGTTGCATCGAGAGAAATGAGAAGTGAGTCATCACAGTCAGACCTCTCCCCCATGCCAGACAACACGCCCCGTTATGCGGAGGCGATTAGCAGCTTCTCCTTCAAGTGCTTGAACTGGGTAGTCTGGGTTGTAACTGATAACCCTTACGCCACCTGTATTGAAATCACGTTGAAGAAGCTTTACGTAGTCCTCTCCCTCCAGCTCTATCACGTAGACACCATCGTGCGCGAGAGTGTTGACGGACGTGTCAACCAGTAGAACATCGCCGTCATTGATGCGGTCAGACATCGAGTTGCCACGCACCCTGACGATCCGCGCATTATTACGGTTCAGGCCTTTGGAACGCAGCCAGGCTGTACGAAACGCTAAACGTCCCAGAACCTCCTGCTCTCCATTGGTTGCACCATTTCCCGCGCTCATACAAGCGTCCAGCACCTCGATCTGAGTGAACTCGCCATCATCTTGGTAGCCCTGAGTCGACTCTGCTCGGCTTCCTACACCAGCCTGCGCACTGAAGTGCTCAACGGTACGACCTGAGTGCCTTGCAGCTCTCAATAACTGCTTTACAGGTACTTCACCCCGCTTACGCCAAGTTCTAACCGTTTCAGGCTGAACCTCCATCAAGGCCATCCATCCGGGCCCCAATGCGTCTGCAATGCGGGCAACAACTTCGTCTACTGAGGGCAATGCGGAGTTTTGAGGATTTTTTTGCATAGAGCTATTGACTGCGTTTCATTTTGAACCAAGAATACGGTTCAAGTTGAAACGTTTCCTTTTGAACCAATAGCGTAGCAGCAAATGCATCCAGAACAAATTAAAGCTGAGATCCGTATGCGGGGAACGACACCGGCCGCCATGGCCGATCAGTTGAGCCTTTCACGCATGACCGTTAGCAACGTCATACATGGTCGGTCAACTTCGCGACGCGTTGCCGATGCCATTGCCAGACTGATTGGACAACCCATCAATCGCATCTGGCCTGGTCAATACGAACCACATCGTACGAACAGATTGAAACGCCGGGGGCAAGAATGAAGCCTCGCCTCAAGCTAACAAGCGATGGACATCTGGTCGTGCTCATCTCTGGGTTGAACCCATGGGGAGAGATCAGTGCTCGTAAATACATTCAGGAGCATTACGGCTCGCTCCACGGTTTCGCGCGTCAGTACCAGCTTTCGTACAACGCGGTTTGCAAAGCGCTGCGCCCCATTTACCGGCCTGAACGAATGGCAGGTCAGGTTGCTAAGGTTAGAGCTATCCTAGGACTTGAATCGCAACCTACTGCCCAAGCGCTACGCGTTGCAAGCAAGCAGGAGCGCCGCCCATGACATGGCTCACTGCCCGAGAAATCGCGGGCCTGCCCTGCTTTGCCATGTCTGAGCGAGCAACGCGTGACAAGCTGACCCGCTTGAGCATCCCACATCGCCCACGTCCTGGCCGTCAGGGTGGCGGCGGCATGGAGTACGACTGCTCTGCTCTTCCCGAAGAGACCCGCACAGCCATAACTGCCCGAACGATTCAAGCCGCTGGCGCGAGGGCACTTGAAGTGGTGGATACGCCTCCGGTTCGCAGCTTCTTGCCGCCTACCACCACCGCGTCAGTCCCCTGCACCGTCAGCCGTGTACCCAGCCAGGCAGAAAAGGACGTCGCCGACGCGCGTGTGCGCTTGGTCAACCTGGTGCTTGAGTTGGTGCCCCTGCATGGCCTGCGCCGAGCCTGCCAGTTGCTGGCCGCGCGCATCATCACAGGCGAAGCTGGAGCCGAGGCACAGAGCATTGCACGTCAAGCGAACCAACGCGCTCGCGGCGGTGAGGTCAGCGCCCGTTCGCTGGAGCGCTGGGTAGGCATGCATCGCAGCAACGGCTGGTTTGGACTCTTGCCCGCTGCTCCCCAGTCTGAATCGACCCCACATATTGATGACGATGTCGCTGCAGTGCTTGGTCTGTTCCATAGCAAGGACCACCGCTTTCGCAAGCTGAGCGGCGCGGCCAAGGAAGTCACCCGCATGCTGGGCCGCGACTTCGATGAATGGAGCAAGCTGTACCACCGCGCCCGGCGCGTTCTGGACAAGCTGGGCCAGTCTGCCGAAGCCAGTGTCGCCCTGATCAAGTCGCGCCATACCGGCGCACAGCGCGACACCAAGCTGCCATTTAAACGCCGCGATACCTCGATGTTGGCTTTTGCCGATGTGTTTGTGATCGACGGTCACACCTTTAAAGCCAAGGTTCGCCACCCTGACCATGGTGCCCCCTTCGCGCCAGAGTTGACGGTGGTGCTAGATGCCGCCACTCGTCTGATCGTGGGCTGGTCGGTCAACCTGTCCGAGAACGTGATTGCGGTGGGTGATGCCTTGCGCCACGCGGTGAGCCAGTACGGCATTCCTGCCATTCTTTACGGTGACAACGGCGCGGGAGAAACCGCCAAGGCCATGGATTGCCCCATCGACGGCATCTGTGCCCGCCTTGGCATCGATCACCGCCTGGGCCTGCCCGGCAAACCACAAGGTCACGGAATCATTGAGCGCAGCTGGCAGACCCATGCCATCAACGCTGCGCGCAAGTTCGGAAGCTTTCAGGGTGGCGATGTTGATGCAGGCACCTTCCGCAAAGTGGCAGCAGTCCTAGCCAAGGAGCAGCGTGCCATCAAGCGCTCGGAGCAGACCGGAGAGGTCATCGCGCTCACTCCCAAGGCACCGACCTGGAAGCAGTTCGTGGACGGCATTGAAGTGATGGTCCACGAATACAACACGCAGCACCGCCATCGCGGTCTGCCCAAGCGCACGGACGGCAAGCACCCCACGCCTATGGAAGCGTTTGACGCCTGCTTTGACCCAGCTCTGCAGGAGAAGCCTTCGGAGCTGGAGCTGCGCACCTTGTTCATGCCGAGCGTGATCCGCACCGCCAAGCGAGGTCAGGTGCAGTTCTTCAATCAGTTCTACCAGGCACCGGACCTGATGCGCCGCGATATCGATGGCCGCGAAGTCAGCGTGCGCTACGACATTCACAACCCGAACTATGTGTTGATTTACACGCTGGGCGGTGAGTTCGTCTGCGAGGCCCAGTGGGATGCCAACCGCATCGACTACTTCCCCAAGCCCGTCATTCAGATGGCCCGCGAAAAACGCGTGGCCCAGGCCGTCAAGCGCCGCGAGCTGCAGATCGACACCGCCTTGCGCGAGCTGGGTCCAGCCATGGACACCACACCTCTTTCCCTGCCGGAGCCAAGCACCCCATTCGTGACGGTGCCCTCCTTCGTGGAGACATCTGTCTCCGCCATCAACTCTCCCTCCACGGAAGCAGCTGCGCAAGCAGCTACTAGCAGGCCTTTCTTCAACGGACCGAGCGAACGCTACGAGTGGCTCATGCGCAACCAGGACCAATGGACCGAAGCAGACGGCGCGTGGCTGCGCAACTACACGGCATCGGAGAGTTATGCAGATCTACGCGACTACTACGAGGGGCGGGGTTTGGGATGGAGCGACGCGGGCAATGAGCCCGGTTTGAAGAGTGCTCTGTGACGGCGGCAACCGTCACAGAGCGTGCCAGAGATTTTTTGAGAAATACGAGCAGGAGAAATGTACTGTGAAACGAGGCTTTGTCAAAACTGAAAACTTTAAGCGCTTGTCCGAAGCCCAAAAGCTGGTGGAAAAGCGTGGTGCCCGCGAGGCAAGCCTGGTGCTGGTCCAGGGCCGATATGGCATTGGCAAATCCGAGCTGACCGAGCGCTGGGCAGCAGACAGTGGCTGGGTGTTTGTGCGCGCCAAGAGTACCTGGACCAAGCGCGCCATGCTCGATGAGCTGGCCGAGCGCATGGGCCTGGCCAAGACCGGGCGCAATACTGAGGTTCAGTCACGCATCATCGGCAAGCTGGCAGTCGAGATGGTGCCGGTGATCATCGATGAGGCCGACTTTCTGGTGGGCACCACCGCAAGCCTGCTGGAGTTGATCCGCGACATCACCGACCTGACCGGCACCATGTGCTTCCTGGTCGGCATGGAGCACTTCCCCATGAAGGTGGCCCGCTTCGGCCACATCGCCAGCCGAGTGGCCAAGGTGGTGGAGCTGCAACCGATCTCACTCGCCGACGTCAAGGCCACGGTCGCAGCCAAGGCTGAAGTCGAGATTGCCGAAGAAGTCCTGCCCGAAATGCTGGCCCAGGCAGAAGGCCGCATGCGGCTGCTGCTCAACGCCATTGCCAATCTTGAAGCCTGGGCGGACGCCAATGGCTGGACCAAGGTCACCCTGGAGCACATCAAGGGCTTGCCCCTGTGCCCAGAATTCAATGGCAAGCCGCTGGGCCGCAAGGGAGTCAAGCCATGACGACCGCCTCGGTGAAGCCTTACGGCTGGTTCATGCCTGCCACCTTGATCGCTCTGGGTCGCTATACCGCCCACGCAGTGCAGCCCTTCACGGTGGCCGAGTTGCAGAAGATCGTGCCCGAGCTGACAGAGGGCAAGGACGCTCGCAGGGCTTGCAAGCTGCTGGAGCAGCGCAGGCTGGCCGCCCCCTGTCCCACCCAGCGGTTTACCTGGGAGCTGACCCCTGCGGGAGTACAGACCTGTAAAGCGGCTCTGCATGCGTCGCTGGCTGAAGGCAAATGCAAGCCTGCGGTGATGCGCCCCAACAAGCTCACGGTCGCCGAGCAGATCTCTGCACGCCTGTGGAATCTCCTGCGCATTCGCTCTGTTCTGACCAGTGTCGACGCGGTGTCGGTCTTGGCCAATGCTGGCGACAACACGGTCTATTTACAGGCTGTCATCGGTCGCCTGCTCAGGGCTTGGAGCGAGGCCTGCCCCGACGCGGTCGAGGTCAGCAAGAAGCGGGTCAATGGTGCATTGCGCTATGTACTCAAGCGCGACATCGGCCCCCAAGCACCTGTGCTGGCCAAGGCGAAGAAGGTGATTGCATGAAGCCCGGCTACATGACAGAGCCTTGGTTCGCAATTCTCCTCGAACGTGCGCAGCGCCCTGAATCCGTTCGGGCACGGATAGCACGCCAGCTCGGCATCAGCGCAGCGGCTCTGAGCCAGGTGCTCAATGCGAGTGGCTGTTACGGAAACGGCACCGCCAAGACCGACCGCATTGCAGAAAAGGTGATTCACACCTTCGGTCGCTACACCTGCCCACACCTCACGGCCGAGGCCAGTGGCGACGACCAGGTCATCACTGCAGAGCAATGCCGCGCCTTTGCCCACCGTGATGCGCCCACATCCAGCCCCCGCGACATGCAGCACTGGCAAGCCTGCCGTCAATGCAGCCACCGGGAGGCCAGCGCTCCACCCGTGCCTCGCGCTCTGCAGATCAGAGGTGGCCGCAAGGTCATCCCCATTACCCATATCCAGGAGGTCAGCCATGCATCACCTCGTTAAAGACGGCTGCCTGCCCTTGGTGATTGGCCTTGCGCTGCCCATGAGCGAGGCCGACTACCACCGCCCTCCCTTGGGCTGGATCAAACGCCGCGCAAGGAGGCTGATGCGCGCTTACAGCATCGACCGCCGCTATGCCATCGCCTGCGCCGCAGACGACTACTCCGACTTCACGCATATGCACCGCGAACGCCTGTCTCAACTGCTCAAAGGAGAACACCAACATGCCTAAGACCAATCGACCCCAACAGCGCCCTCTGCCTGCTTGGACCATCGAGCACGCCAGCACAGCCCCCATGTCTCGCCGGGAAAAGGTGGCCCTGACGCTCTTCATCTTTGTGCTCCTCATGGCCTTGGGTTTCTTGATCGCAGCCATCACCGGCTACGCCGAGATGCGCTCTGTGTTTCCTTGACCAGCCAATCACCACCACCAGAAAGAACGTATGAATCAGCAAATCTCTCTTCCCGAGATCCCCGCAGGCTATTGGGAAAACGCCAAAGGTGACCTGGTCCCCGAAACCAAGGTCTCCGACATCGACAAGCTGCGCGACCAGTTGGTGCGCGACCTGTGCACCCAGGCCGAGGCCAGGAGTAAGGATCTAGCCAAGTTCAAGCTGGACTCCATGGGCGACGTCACGGCCTTTGTGGAAACCAGCGTGGAGCAATACGGGGTCAAGGTTCGCGGCACAAAGGGCAACTTCACGCTCATGACGTTTGACGGCAAGTTGAAGGTCGTGCGCCAGATGCAGGACCAGATCACCTTTGGCGAGCAACTCCAGGCGGCCAAGTCCTTGATCGACCAGTGCGTGACGCGCTGGGCCGAAGGAGCCAACGACAACATCAAAGTTCTGGTCTCCGATGCCTTCCAGGTCGACAAGCAAGGCCTGATCAACACAGGCCGCGTGCTGGGCCTGCGCCGTTTGGACATCAAAGACGAAGACTGGCAAACGGCCATGAAAGCCATCTCAGACAGCATCCAGGTCGCCAGCACCAAGCCCTATATCCGCTTCTACAAGCGCAATGAAACCACCGGCGCTTTTGACGCCATCAACCTGGATCTGGCTGCCGTATGACAACTACCCGCTTTGCCTCTACTGCCGATGTCGCTCACTCCGTCTGTACCAGCGACGGAGCCAAATCACTGCCCTTGGCGCAGACCACCAAGATCGTGGACTTCACCCTGCGTACGGTCATCGGTCTGAACTGCCAGAACGGCAACACCCTGGACATCAATCTTGGAAACGGCCATGTCTTGAGCTGCTGCATCAAGAAAGCCATCGGCCCTACGGACGTTTAAAGGAGGCGATATGACCCGCTTTGTTGCTCACACCTCGCCTTTTGCTGCAAAAGATCAGCGCCGTCGCGAGCTGGGCCACATCCATCAGGGGCGCACCGCTCTGGGCTGGACGGAGGATGACTACCGCTTCCACCTATTTGAAGTTACGGGGGTCGCCAGTTCTGCGGATTTGGACGCGGCGGGTCGTGCCAAGGTGCTGGCTCACATGGCCAAGCTGGGCTTTCAGCCCAAGTCCAGCAACTTCAAACCCTTTGGTCAGCCTGAGAAGATCAAGTGGCTCTGGAAGAAGCTCAATGAAGCAGGCGGTCTGCGTGACGGCAGTCCCACCGCCCTGCTTGCCTTCGTGGACCGAACGATTGGCACTGAGGTGTCGGATGTGAAGTTTCTGCCAACCGCCCAGGCCAGCACGGTCATTGAAGCACTGAAGTCCATGCTTGACCGGGCCAAGCGTCAGGCACAGGTGAAATGACCCAGACTTTTACAGTTCCCATCGACCTGCTGCCGCCGCTGCTGCAAGAGTTTGAGCGCCTGGTAGGTCTGCAGGCCACCATGGCGCTGGTTCAGAAATGGGGTGGGCTGCGGGTTTACTTCCCGACCCCAGAGCGCGTCACCGAAGATCACCCCTATGCCGCAGTCATTGGCACAGATGCGCTTTTAAAGTTGGCAGAAGAATACGGAGGTCTGCCTCATTTCCAACTGCCAAAGGCGGAAAGAGCGCTCCAGGCCGTGCGCAATGCGCGGATCGCTGCTGGCTATGCGACCAACAAGACCGCCAGAGAAATCGCCGCCGAATATGGTCTTACAGAGGGGCAAGTCGTTCGCATTGTGGCCAGCATGGGAGTGACAGCCCCGCTCGACAGGAGGCAACGAGCACTCTTTTAATCCCGCCTTGCTCCACAAAAAAACGCCCAACCATCCTTGGTTGGGCGTTTTGCATTAGACAGAATTCTCATAGTATGCGCAACGAAATAAAACACATAAAAATGGACCTATCCGCTCACACCCCAAAGTAGCCGCCAAGGAAATGTAATTTCACCTATTTTTTACCTATGAATTATTCACCTTTAGATATTCTGAAAGTTCTACAATTAAGAATAAAATAATTTAATCCTCCTAGCTACTAAAGATCGCTGCTCTTTCATTATTACTTTTTAAGTCTCCTTCCCCCTTGCTCACAATAGATCGATAATTCTCTTGAAAGGCATCAAAATTCATAAAATGACCACGAGCAAATTCAACAAATTTATTAATAATAAATCTTATTAAAACTGGTGAGAAGCTGCATTCTGATGCTATATGTTTCATTGCTATAGCCAATCGATATTCAGCGGTCCCTCCCTCATATTTCATCAAAAAAAATCGCAATCCATGATTGAAGATTTGTTCCGTGTAATGTTTCCAAGGTGAGTATTCAGCATATGCCGACCATGGATTGTCATCAGCAATAATTCGTGCTTGAAGGTGAACACAGATCATATCAAGAAGAAAAACTAGCCTCCCACTACCAACAAATATATGACTTCCATGGTTCTGAATAATTTTATCTAAAATATATCCAGCAATAGTATTCGTGCTAGCGGCCAGATGATAGATATCGGAAAAAGATATCGGCAGTGGAATAGCCTTGAATGCGAATAGCAACAATCCATGCCGCTTATGCTCAATATCGAACGGCCTTATATTTCCAGCCTGCAACACAAGAGAATCCACATTTGCTAAAGGATACTGCTTAGAGTGATGAAGTGCTGCAAAAACGCTATCCATGCACAACCATGGGATATCGTTAGCAAACGACAGCTTCATCGCATCATACACAGTATGATCTACTGCATCCTTTACAGAATAGAGATCTCCCGGCGTATCGTGCGAAACTGGATAAGCGACAGAGGAATTCTCCAAAATCAAACGCAGTGACGAAAGTATATGTGCACTATGGTTTTTAAGATCCAACGCTGTGGTACGAACCAGTCTACCGTTATCATCCACATCGAGCGTCATGAACTTCTCATCTGAAAGTCTTCGGACTTCATCACTTAATACCTCTCTTGTACTAAATGGCAGAATAAAAGAAACTCCAATATCCAGGAAGTCCTGCGCGAGGTCTGTGAGGGCCAAAAATCCAATACCATAGGCGTCAAGAACCACTGCACCAGCCCTAGCATTACCAAGGGCCAAGAATGATGACTTGGAAACTCTAGTGTCAGTCCAGGAATTCAATGCAGCCTTTAATGATTCTCTCGGATATGAAAAATTCCCGTGCATATAAATGGGGACATCCAGAATCTCATTCCGCTGCCTTCTTGTTGAATTTCTGCCGAATTTATCTTCCAAATAAGAAATAATTTCATTAGAATCAGAAGGCAGTTTCAGCATCGCAAAACTATCACTACCGTCATTTTGTCTATGTCTAAGTTGCATGGCAATTCGTACGCATGCCACATATGGGGGAATACGTTCTATTGCCTCATAAGAGACCATACCCAAGGATATACGATTTTCCAAAGGGGAACTTTGCAATAGCGTTGCCAACTGACTGGAAGCCTTCAGTGTGTATTCACTTGATTCCTGATTATTATCAACAATGAGCCGAACTACAGTTTTACCGTCTTGCTCATACTGGAAAGCTGCCAAGCATTGTTCTAAACCAGGTGAAACTTCAAATGGCTCCTTGCCATTCATAGTCTGCCCTAAATGGAAGTTCACCAATTCAACAGCACATCCCTTCGGATCCTCAACAAACCACTTAACCCAGATTGATTCTGCCCGCTTAAAATCCCCGGCATTCGCGAGATAGCTTAGGATCGCGACTACTTCCCGCGAACGGTTCTGCAGTACAGAATCCGGTATTCTCTTATGAAATGCTCGCTGTTCGATCTCATCTTGGAAGCGGATACGTAGATAGCTCCCTCTGTACCATCCATATGGAACCTCTGGCGCCAACGCAATTGCTTCTTCACAAATCTGGATAGAAGATGAAATGTCTCCCATCTTTTCAGCCTTCAGTGATTTGAAGTTCATTAAACCGGGTGAAGAATTCGATTCTGAAACCCTATTCACAAGCTCATCAAAGCTATTGTATTGCTCAGATTCCAGCAATATTCTCAAATAAGAAAGAATAAATGGCGATGGCCATAATTCATGCCTTGGAATCAATCTAGACGTTAATTTCAGCGCTTTGTGTGGAAGTTTAGCAATTAAGAGTTTTTCTGCCAATTCGAATACCAGCGCTGCATTGATATTTGAAAAATCAACACTCCATTTAATCAACAACTCTTCTACATGCTTATCAAGCGTATGCCTCTCAGAGAAAACCTCAAATTTCTCTCCTGGGAAAGAGGCATAAACTAAAACTCGCAAAAATTCAGACTCCATTGCAGAAGCTCCATCAATGGCTACTGACCTGGATAGCCACTCTTCGATCTCTGATGGAGTTGCAATACGACTAAATAAAACTACAGACTCCGGCGTACAATTATCTTTTTCAAGAAAATCTATACACCAGAGGCTTCTTTTCTGTTTATTATTTTTAGAACCTATTAAATCTCTCTGCCAAAACTCTAAAGAACTATAGTCCCCATTTTCAGCCTTCAGTCTGGCCGCCCATTCAGAATTAATTGATTCTAAATGCGTCAAATATTTATTCAGGGTTTTGGTTAAACCTTCTGGCGCCAATCCTTGATAAGTAATAAAGATCGGAAAAGCCATGTTATAAAGACGCTCATCTGCACCCTCTGATATCTCAAGAAGCTCTACGACCCTCGAAGTAAGAGTGTCAACGCTTTGCTTAACCCCCGGCAAGCTGAACCAGAGATGGCATTTAACGACATCGTTATTTAGTGCAAACGCGCTTGCCATTACAAGCAGCACTTTAGAGTTATAAGACTTATACTCCTTATCAAGTCTCTTCGCCAAACGCTCAGCTAATTCTACCAATCCTAATCGAAAAGCACCTTCTACTGCGCCTGTCAGTTCCCCCTCTAAAATATAAAATGCCAGAGCGGCATCGTCCAAATCTGCTTCACTGGCATATAAACGCAAAAATGCCTCTCTGGCATACGGTCCAGGATCTGATTCTTTTATGTAGTATTCTTTTGCAGCATCTTCACGCTCTGATTTGTAAGACAGCTTTAGCAGAGCAGCCAAACACACGTCTTTAACAACTTCATTTCTAGATGAGGCTGCAATTCTTGAAACTGTTCCCCAAGCACTGCTATGAGCATCATCCTCGACTAGTTCACCATAGATGGATATAACCTCTGCCAATGCAGCATTTTCAGGATCTCTCTGAGCTATAGTCTTCAAAACTGCCATCTGAATCATAGCAGTTGGACGGTCTTTCTTTCTCAGACTTTCGAATACCATCTCCATGGGAGCACGCAAATCATCCGGAGCCAGCGACTTTATATCTATGTATATTTTATCCCTAACATTATCTCCGCTGCCACTATGAGTCTGATTAATGATGCTCAATTTCGCTACCTCAAATTAGATCACGCAGAAATTTTATTTCCAGCAACATTATCCCCACTACCGCTATGCACCTGAGAAACACTGGTAATCGCTGAAGGTGCAACAACCGCTGAAGATGCATTAATTGTTTGAATCAACCTTGATATTTCAACAGACTGCTCAAGGTGTCTTTCAATGGATTTTTCGCTCATTTCGTCACTGATACCCAGCTTGGTCAGCTCCTCAGATACGGCCACAGCAATTACATCATCCTTAATCCAAGTCCCTAAACGATCTTTAATTGTTTTAGCAGTCAATTTCAGACCCATTTTTAAGAGGTCATAGGCAGTGCTTGCAATGATGCCGGTGGTTATGAAGTCCATCTTAGTAGTTCCTTGGTATAAATTGAGTTTCAGTTCTAGAAGTGACAATTTGCGTCCACTCTCAAAGAGGATAGCCTATTTTTCTGTTGACAACCAAGAGTAAAGGCGGCAGGACTTTTTAAGAGACCAGAAGTTAGCTTCCCGAATAGCCGCTATTGCTGAAGTCAAGTCACTGTGCTCGGACCAAAGCTAGCTGACGAACATGGCAGCTGGAGATTTCCATAGCGTACTCAGCTGAGAGCACCTAGTGGTGGAAAATGCTCTCACAAAGGGCTTGTGATCGCACTGAGTCGCAGCCTTAGATGCGCCATCATGTAAGGACGATCCTTACCGGCACCGCTTGTAAGCTAGCTAAGTCCCAATAAGCACCCCTGGCTTTGCCGCGCTGGAGGCTTCTCCGCAGCGCAAGTGATCAATAGACCCCAAAAATTGGAACTTCCAACCTCTCGCGAGGTGGACAGTTTTGAAGATTGAGGTAGATCCAAGTATCTACTTGTTTTCAATAGTTATTTTGAGGTCGGCAGCAAAACGCATTCGGACCTCAACACTTCCGACCTTGGAATAGTGAAGTTTTCCAGGCCGTACAGCCAAGCGTGCTCCTAAACGCCCGTCGTACAAGAGAATCCAGAAATTCCGCTGTAGCACCATTCCGGCCATTTTCGGATCATTTGAGCCGTTTTATGCCCTGGGTTGGCCCAGTCCGTGCCATAGCACGGCAACACTCCCCACGCGTACAAATCGCCCGCAAACCCTCACCAGTATTAGCGAATCCGAATTTTTTCAACCCTTACCTCTGTGCCAAAGCGGTCACTCCCCCACACGTTGCGCGGCCTTTGGCACAAATTTGCGCGATCTTTGGCACAAAGTAGCACAGGCTTTGACACCAAGGCTGACAAATTGGCAAGCGATCACGTACTCGAATGTGTTGTTTTATCACCCTTCGACCAGTCTCCATTGACGATGGATGCGTTGACCAGTTGACCTCCAACCGGGAGCACTGGCGAGAACAGGCCTTTAGCTGCCCTGTAGGTTTCTGCTAAAAAAGGAGTCCTGCAAAGCCATATGGGTCACTTCTGACTGAGCGGCTCAAGTCGGCTTACCGCGAGCACCGAACGAATGCTTTGCAAGCACTCAATAGGATGGCTTCTGGTCACACCTAGCCAATCGCTCCATACCTTTGAATAAGACGTCGTGCAATACGAGACGCTTCAGTATCTGCTTGTCTGCTTGTCTCTAAAGCTCATCTTATTTTTTGTGTGCGCCTGAGCTTTTGGAGTTGACGGACCTCAAACCAAGACACAATGTACGCGGTCACTTTCGACTGAAAGTGAACCAACTGCATAAACGACGTATCTCATGTATGGGTGCATCCCTTTAGTGCTGGTTCATAACTTTACATAGGACCTCTTTTAGATGAGTACACATTCTTATAAGGACTTGTTGGCGCAACGCGAGGCTCTTGAGCAGCAGATTGCTGCCGCCCGCAAGACTGAAGTCGCAGACGCGGTGCAAAAAATCAAAGGCTTGATCGAGGCTTTCGGGCTGACACAGGATGATGTCTTCCCTGCCGCCAAGCAAAAACAAAAGCGCGAGACTGGCTCTGTAGCCCCCAAATATCGTGACCCAGCCACAGGCCAGACTTGGTCCGGTCGAGGAAAGCCTCCGAATTGGATCAAAGATCAAGATCGTTCTCAGTTTGAGATTTGAAAGTGGCCCTAGCGGCCACTTTTTATTTCTCCCGACTGCCGCAGCGACCGGTCTTCCTCGCCCACTGGCGATTCTTTCAACACTGCCCCGGAGGCTCCTCACTCTTGGCCCAGTTGTAAATCGCCAATTCGCCACGTTCGCGCTGATTCGCGTCGCCGCCAACCGCGCACTCCTGCCGCCGGGCTTCCATCTCAAAGTCCTTGAAGCATGCCCGGATTGCAGAATCCGGTCGTTGATGCTGATGACGGCCTTGTCTTTGATTTCCTTGGGCTTTTCAGCCGTCAGTTAGTACTGCTCCTACACGAGCGACACACTATAGTCTTCGGCCTCCCTGCGACTGTGCCCCACCGTATCGAGCCATCTGTGCCCAAGCAAGCTGCTCGGTGTAAGCGTCGCCTGTCATTCACAGATATACCGCTGATAGGTTCACAGCCACGGTGAGCAAGGCCACATTCAGCGGGCTGCGACAAGGGGCTTGCTCACATGCCCAAGCAGGGCTTCCGGCCCAAGTCCAGAAACTTCAAGCCATTTGACCAGCCCGAGAAGATCAAGTCGCTCAGGAGGAAGCCGGATGCAGCGACAGCCTAGCTCGCTTTCGTGTGCCGAACCCTAGTCGAACACCACTCCTGAAAACTGCTCAGTCTTCATTCAAAGCCGGGCGTTTCTATAACGTTCTCCAAACTGATATGGCTCAAGAATTCAAAAGAAAAAAGCGAGCTCTTGTTGAGGGCTCCACCGTAAAAATTCGCAGCCACTTGAACTCAGCATCCGTGTAATGCGTCTTGATCGTATCAACGATGCTGAAAAAGAATGTTATTTATCTGCTGGATACTGAATATCACATTGCTACGCCGAACTAGCAAACGGACGCTCCAGGACCAACCAACGCACAACATCTCGCAAATTTCCAGCCCTCCGCAATGTGAACCAATGACAACAAATGAAACAAAGCGCATATAGTTTGTATATTTGAGCTTGTATCCCTCAGCTTGCATGCTTACGAGACCCTGCACATTCCTCCTATATGGAGTGTCTGGAGCCCTTGCATGGATGGTGATGTCAGCCTAGGCCCGCGGCAAGTGAAAAATAGCTTGTAGCGGCCTGCATCTAGCGTAGGAGCGCGTTCTATGGTGCGGAGGTCTAGTTTCGAATCTAAGGTTGTCACTGCATTTGGAGCAGCCGCGCTGGTGGTGATCGCGATGGCACTATCGACGTGGGAAGTCGCAAATGATGCTGCCAAAGCAGCCCAAATGGTGACACATGCACACCAGTTGCTCAACAATATAGATCGCGTCAGAGGCTACTCTCTCCAATCTGAGCTAACCACTCAAAATTTCCGTCTGACAGGTAATGCTGAGCATATTGCCGAGCGAAATGCGGCGATGGCTGAGAGAGAGCTTGCGCTGGAAAAAATACGGCAGCTAACGATCGACAATCCAGATCAACAACGTCGCTGGACAGAGCTGCGTAAAGTCATTGATCAGCGCATGGCAGCTGCACGCCAAATTGAAAAATTGCGCAATACCCAAGGTCAGAAGGCAGCAAATGCATTTGCTGCCGCAACTACGCTTGCGGCCACGCGTTTGCGCACCTATGAATTGCTGAGCGAGATGGATACCGAGGCGCGCCTGCGACTCGCCCTGGAAGAGGCAGAGCACAAGCAAGCGCGTCATAAGCTGGTGACGGCTGGAGCATTGGTCGCTGTAGCACTTATCTTGCTGCTGGGCTCCTCCTATCTTCTGATAAGACGACAACTGCGCGAAACCGAAGCCAGTCAGCGTGCTCTGGCTGACAATGAAGAAAGCCTTGTGACTACCTTGCACTCGATCGGCGATGCAGTACTTGCAACAGACACTGAAGGGCGAATCACCCGCATGAATTCAGTGGCCGAACATCTCACAGGCTGGAGCATTAATGAAGCTCAAGGCCGTTCTATCGAGGAAGTATTCAATATCATCCATGAGCAGACCCGTGAGCCTGCTCACATTCCTGTGGCAACGGTGCTAGCCACCGGGGAAGTGCAGGTACTTGCCGATTACACCTCAATCATTGCCAGAGATGGCACCGAACGACCAATTTCTGATAGCGCCGCCCCCATCCGCGATTCCAAGGGTCAACTGCGAGGTGCTGTATTAGTCTTTCGGGACGTTACTCTGGAGCGAAAGGCACAACGGATCATCCGTGAGCAAAATGCGTCACTTGAAGCCGACGTACACCAACGCACCGTGCAATGGCATGAGATTCAAAGTCATTTGCACAACGTTATCAGCGCCGTTCCGGCGCTAATTGCCTACGTTAATGCACAACAGCACTACGAGTACGTCAACACTCAGTATCGTCAGTGCTTTGCACCTGACCGTGAAGACATCACGGGTGAGTCGGTAAGACAAATCCTCGGAGAGGAACGCTATGTTGTTGCCAATGACTTGATCAGCAAGGTTCTCGCAGGAGAGCCGCAAACATATGATTGGCAGCCCTTTCCAGGAGTTTGGCAAACCATTCAGTATGTTCCCAAACATCAAGCCGATGGAACGGTTGCTGGCTACTACGTATTGGGCACAGATATTACCGAGCGCAAGCACTATGAAGAACGTATCCAGACGCTCAATGGGGAACTTGAACAACGAGTGCATGAGTTAGAGCACATTGGCCGCGGACTGCGAACCTTGAGCGCCGGTAATCGCACCATGTTACGTGCCAGTGAAGAACAGAGTCTGCTTGAAAACATGTGCCGAGCCATCGTGGCTGCAGGAGGCTATGGCATGGCTGCCGTCTGGTATTCGGGTGACGAGCCAGATCAACAACTACACCCGATGGCCGAGTGCAATTATCCAGGCGGCATAGAAGCACTTCGCAGCCTGGGACTCATAGCAGCCGATACGGAGCTGGGCCAAAGTCTGACGTCTAGCGCAATTCGCAGCGGCAAGGTTCAATTTGTCGGCGACATGCGCATGGATTCCAACCATGCTCGATGGCACGACAAGCTTGGTGAACTGAAATCAGGCGTATCTTGCCCTTTATTGGTAGAGGGCGAAGTCATTGGCGCACTCTCCATTTATGACACCGAACCAGACGCGTTCGGCGAAGATGAAATCGCATTGCTGACTGAATCAGCGGACGATCTGGCTTTTGGGATTTCCATTCTTCGAACACGTTTAGAACAACAACGTGTGCAAGCAGAGATGAATCATATGCTGCGCCATGATCCCTTGACTGGACTACCCAATTCAATTGAATTCAGGGAAGTTCTGACGGCGAAAATTGAGGGAAGCTCCCCACACCCAGAACCAATCGCTGCTTTGCAATTCAATATTGAACGTCTTCGAGAAATCAACGAAGTGCTAGGTTTCTCTAATGGGGACCAGATTCTCAGAGACTTCGGAGAGCGACTAAGACATAGTATTCCTGATTCCGCACATATCGCGCGTTTACGCGGAGACGAATTTGCAGTATTAGCGCCCACTTTGGATAGAGGTTCTGCCGTAGCTTTGGCCGAAGAGGTGGAAAAAACCATCTCCCGCCCCTTCCCGATCGCAGATATTGAATTGGATGTCAGCGCAAGAGTTGGCATCGCTTTATTTCCCGAACACGGCACAACTGCCGATGAACTACTGCGTCAAATGGGAAAGGCCACCCATCAAGCCAAAGCCCGCGGATTGAGCCAGTGCGTATTTGATCCTTCGCATCAGAAAAATCAAGCGGGTCGCTTGACCATGGCAGGGGAGCTTCGGCGAGCCATTGCAGGCAACCAGCTGCGACTATTTTTACAGCCCAAAGTTGATTTTTCCTCCGGGCAAATCTGTGGAGCAGAGGCCTTGGTACGCTGGATGCATCCGCTTAAAGGATTGATTCCTCCCGGATTGTTTATCGACTTGGCTGAGCAAACAGGCTTGATCAAGCCTTTGACGGAATGGGTCATTGTCGCTGCCCTTGACCTACTGCAGAGCTGGCAGGCAAAAGGTTGTGCTGTTCCTATTGCAATCAATCTCTCCGCGCGAAACTTCAGAGATGAACAGCTTTTCGCCAAGTATCGCCAATGGCATTCAGAACGATCTGTGTCAACAGGATTATTGGAGATTGAGATTACGGAAAGCACCGTAATGGAGCATGCTGAATATGCTCTACGAGCACTGAGCGAGATGAGCGATGCGGGGATTCCTCTTTATGTGGACGATTTTGGAACAGGATACTCCTCATTGAGCTATCTACAAAAACTACCAGTAGATTATATCAAGATAGACCAGTCATTCGTTTCTGCAATGCATCGCGATCGTGATTCCGCCACGATTGTCCGCTCAACCATTGATCTCATGCATGATCTCGGACGGAAGACAGTTGCCGAAGGTGTGGAGACCAAAGAGCACTGGGATCTGCTCAAGGAGCTTGGCTGTGATATTGCACAAGGCTACTATATCGCTAAACCCATGCCTTCCAGTGATTTCCAGAAATGGGCCGAAGATTTCAGAAAATCTCAATCACGGGATAGCTCCTCCTTTTCAATATAATCCATTACTTTGAAAGTACGCCCCCAATAACAAGAAAACAAGTATTTTCATCAGCAATAATTTTTCAAGACAGTAGAATCATGCGGTGCATATATACACCTGAAATCTTTTTTTAAAAAATTCAATGACGACAGCCGGAAAATAATAATCTATAGCGATCAAAGTAATCAGGCGATTGCAAGCCTTGCTCCTTTGACTCTGCACTTCGTAATTTCATAGCTGAATACAATATCACTTCCGACCCCATACGAGGTTGCAAGCTCTCGAATTTGAAAGCGTCGAGTCGGGCATCTATTTTGTTTAGATGACATTCAAAGGTCGAAACCCAAAAGCAACTACCGTCCTTATAGTTTCCGACATCAGACTGAAGGCCAAGCACACAAGAAGTGCTTCAAATACGCATCACGCAAAAAAAGCAAATACGCCAGTGGCGCTATGCAGATCACTATCGCCTGTGGATTCAACTGGTCAATGCAACACAATGGACACCTCTGGTCCAAGGAGTGCAGACATGAGGCAAAGACCGCGGATTTACTGCGCTGACAATCCAAAGATCCACACTTTGTACCCAAACAGTCACTCCCCAACACCCTCTGTCAGCCCGACTTCGCTGTCCAATTCACTTACCTCCGAGTACTGTGCCTCCCGCCATGACACCTGACCAATATCTTGCGCATTTGCAGGCTGTGTATGCCGCATTCCAGCTACGCTTTCACCCCATGCCGCCGGCCAGCGAACAGGATCTGGCCGCTTTGGCAGCCGCGCTGGGGCCTCTGGATACCGATCTGACCTCATTCTGGCGCCTGACTGCAGGCAGCAGCGCCGACAGCACTCAGCCCCTGTTTCAGCGGCCAGGCTTTGTGGATGCACTGGACCTTCTCACGCCACCGCAGGCCATGGCCCTGGCACTCCGCATGGAAAATCGAGCCCAGCGCATGTGGGATCTGGCCGGCCACGCATCCCAGGACCCTCGCCTGAGCGGGCGCTGGTGGCACGCCGGCTGGCAGCCGTTTGCCAGCTTCTATGGCGACATCGTGCTAATGGTCGATCATCATCCCGGTCCTGAAGGACAGCGCGGCCAGATCATTGCCTATGCGCACGACCCCGACCAAATCTGCTGGATCGCCCCCAGCTTCTCAGCCTATCTTCAAGCGTCCGCCGACTCGATTGACGATGACAGGGAAGAATTTTTGAATGGCCCACTGGACGAGCAAGAATCAGTGGAGCTCTGAGCTACGCCCCGGCCTCAAGGCAGTAGCTGGACAGCGTGGCCGAGCCCATGAAGGCCTCTTCAAAGTAAATGCGGCGGGCCTGGTCTTGCTCGGCCGCCCCCACCACCACCATCAACGGCAGCAGATGCTCCTCCCGCGGATGCGCCACGCGCGCGCCGGGGGCCCGCTCCCAAGCGGCCAGCCGCTGGCTTCGCGCGGCAGGTGTCATCTGCATCAGGGTCTCGGCCAACCAATCGTCAAACAGCTTGGAAGGCGCCCGCCCCACGGGGCCGAAGCTACGCATATTGTGATAGCTGGAGCCGCTGCCAATGATGAGAACTCCCTCGTCACGCAACGGAGCCAGCGCACGTCCCACGGCCAGATGTTGTGCGGCGTTCAGATTGCTGCGGAGGCTGAGCTGAAGCACGGGCACATCGGCCTGCGGATAGATCACCGCCATGGGCACAAGCATGCCATGGTCGTAGCCGCGCTGTTTGTCTGCCCGCACGTCTTCCCCAGCCTGCGCCAGCAACTGTTGAACCCGGCCTGCCAGCTCAGGCGATCCTGAAGCACGGTAATGCAGGTCATAGGTGTGCGGCGGAAAGCCGCTGTAGTCATACAGCATGCCAGGATGGGCGGCACTCTGTACGGTGAAAATCGGCTCCTCCCAATGGGCGGAGAGCAGCAACACGGCCCTGGGTCTGCGCGCCAGTTGGAGCGGAATATTGCGCAAACCCTCTGCCATCAGCGCATGCCAGTCGTGCATCTCGGGCACCCAGGGCCAGGGGCCGGCGCCATGGCAGAGAAAGTACACGGGCATGCGAGCGCCTGCCTCCATTAGCCCGGGAACTGCCTGATTGCCCAGGCCTTCACACTCCTCCATACCAGTCTCTCCCATGCATCAACAGGTCATCAAAAACATAGCCGCCTGCACTTTCCCATCAAAACTGGAGACCTATAGATCCTCATTCTCAGCAGACAGGCATAAAAAAAACCTCCTTGCGGAGGTTTTTGCCAACGATCAGATCCGAGCCATGCAGCCACAGACCTGATGACGTATTGCCGTGATCAGGCAGCGAAGTTGGCTTCGGCGAACTTCCAGTTCACCAGCTTTTCCAGGAATGTTTCAACAAACTTGGGGCGCAGGTTGCGGTAGTCGATGTAGTAGGCGTGTTCCCACACGTCCACAGTCAGCAGCGCCTTGTCGGCGGTGGTCAGGGGAGTACCGGCAGCGCCCATGTTGACGATGTCCACGGAACCGTCGGCCTTCTTCACCAGCCAGGTCCAGCCCGAACCGAAGTTGCCGGCAGCGGAAGCCACGAAAGCCTTCTTGAACTCGGCGTAGGAGCCCCACTTCTTATTGATGGCATCAGCCAGAGCACCTGTAGGTTCTGCTCCGCCGTTGGGGGTCATGCAGTTCCAGAAGAAAGTGTGGTTCCAGATCTGGGCAGCGTTGTTGTAGATGCCGCCGGAAGACTTCTTGACGACTTCTTCCAGATCCATGTTTTCGAATTCGGTGCCCTTTTGCAGGTTGTTCAGGTTCACCACATAGGCGTTATGGTGCTTGCCATGGTGGAATTCCAGGGTTTCCTGGCTGTAACCGAACGGAGCCAGTGCATCGATAGCGTATGGCAGGGGGGGCAGAGTGCGTTCCATGATGGTTTTCCTCGTGGTTGAAATTTTTGGGGGCCGTCCAGTGCCAAGGCGTCTGAGCGGTGACCGCTGTGCCGACCGGCACATTGCTGTACTACAGACGTCAAGTATTGCACTAACCGAACCATTGTAGAAAGAACTGAGAGGCTGCGCGCCACTCATCAGGACTATTGCGCACGCAGCCAAAAGCATGCGCTCACGGCTTACAGCGCATGAACACTGGACCCTGTTGCATTGCCTGCGCCGATTGCAAAAGAGTTCTGATGAAGAACCCGGTTAGCGTGCGGGTGTTTTGCGGCCAGCTTGTGGCTGGCGAGCATCAAAGCAGACGCGGCTGAGTGACCACCACATCCACTGCCCCATCCGACAACTGAGCCTTCAACGCCGTCCCCGGAACGGCTTGCCTGACCTGGGTCACAGCCCTTCCCTGCTCATCCGTCAGCAAGGCATAGCCGCGCTGCAGCACCAAGCGCGGATCCAGCAGTTGCAAGCGCAGGTCGATACGATCAAGCGTTTGCTTTTGCTGCTCCAGATTGCGCTGGAAGATATTGGGGAAATTGACCTGTAGCGCTTGCTGGTTCTGCGCAAGCCGCTGCAGTTTCAATAGCATGGCATGACGCAGGCGCTGCGCCTGACGGCTGAGCTGCAGCTGGTTGCGCGCCAGTTGCTCGCTGGGCCGGCCCAGACGCTGGGCCGCGATATCGAGGCGTTGGGCTTGGCGATCCAGCACACGCTGCACGGCATTGTCCAGACGATCCTGCATCAGACCCAGAGTCCCCAGCCAGACCTCGCGCGGCTGGGCTACCAGCTCGGCCGCAGCCGTGGGCGTGGGCGCGCGCAGGTCGGCGCAAAAATCGGCAATGGTGAAGTCGGTTTCGTGACCCACGCCGCTGATCAGCGGCACCGGGCTTTGCACAATGGTGCGCGCCAGCTGTTCGTCGTTGAAGGCCCATAGGTCTTCCAGCGAGCCGCCACCGCGCACCAGCAAGATGGTGTCTATCACCGGCTGCCGTGCAGATTCAACACGCAAGTTGCCGCTTGCCTCTTTTCCCTCTTGCGCCAGGCAATACAGTTTTGATAGCGCCTGCACAAGCGACTGCGGCGCCTGGGGCCCCTGTACCAAGGCCGGAACAATTACCACCGGGATATGCGGCACGCGGCGACGCAGCGCCGTCACCACATCGTGCAAGGCGGCCGCTCCCAGGGAAGTGACCAGGCCAATGCCGCGCGGCAAGGGCGGCATTGGCCTCTTTCGCGCAGGGTCGAACAGCCCCTCGGACTCCAGCTGGGCCTTGAGGCGCAGAAACTGCTCGAACAGGGCTCCCTGCCCTGCTCGCTGCATGCTCTCCACCACCAGTTGCAGATCGCCACGCTGCTCGTAGACGCCTAGACGCCCCCTGACTTCGACCAGTTCGCCATCACGCGGCGAGAAACCGACCTGCTCGGCCGAACGACGGAACATGGCACAGCGAATCTGCCCGCTCGCGTCCTTGAGGTTGAAATAGCAATGCCCGCTGGCAGCGCGCGAAAAGCCGCTGAGCTCTCCGCGCACCGCCACCGGATTGAAGCGCGCCTGCAAGGCATCGCCAATGGCGTGGCATAGCGCGCCAACTTCCCACACATGCGGCGTCGCTGCTGGGTTTGGACGTTCAAACAGTGAATTCATGCGGTGTCAGCGAGGTCTTACGCGAGCCGGATTCTCCACAGATGTCGGCATCCAGCCCTGTTGGCGACAAAGCCAGAAAAATCCTAAGCAGCACATGAAGAACATCATCCATCTTATTGATTTAAAACAATTTATAAGGCTTCACACAGGTGTCAAACTCGTAACAAGCCTTTAGAGCGAAGCAAATAATTGCCGGGCATAGCAACTAGATCACAAAGTTATCCACAGATTTCTGTGCTATATGCGAAAGCATTCGCAAAGAATCGCAAGCTCTTGGTGCCAGCTCTGCCTGTCCAAGCTCCGTGCAGTTCAAGAGCTGCCTCACGATCTTGCTGCGCTGGCTCAAGCCGGCTGCATGAGGCCTGTAAAAACGGGTCGCAGCGGCACGGCAGTGGGTCATAATCGTCGGCTGCAATTTCTGAACGACGAGGGAGAGCAACGTTGCTGTCGATCATACAAGCCGCAGGATGGCCTATCTGGCCTTTGATTGCCTGCTCGATTTTGGCCCTGGCCCTGATTTTTGAGCGCCTTGCCTCGCTGAAAGCCAGCAAGGTCGCGCCGACCAATTTGCTCAATGAAGCGATTTCGGTCTCCACCAAGCACCTGCCCAGCGCTGAAACCACCCAGCAACTGGCCCAAAGCTCGGTATTGGGTGAGGTTCTGGCCACCGGTCTTCGCACCCGCCAGGCACATCCCGAAAGCAGCGAGGAAGAGCTGCGATCGGCCATGGAAGGCGCGGGCCGCGCTGCCGCCCACAAGCTGGAAAAGTATTTGAGCGCCCTGGCCACCATTGCCTCGGCCGCGCCTCTGCTGGGCCTGTTGGGCACGGTGATCGGCATGATCGAGATCTTCGGCTCCCAGCCCGGAGCCAGCTCCGGCGCCGGCAACCCCGCCCAGCTCGCCCACGGCATATCGATTGCGCTCTACAACACGGCATTCGGCCTGATGGTGGCCATTCCTTCGCTGATCTTCTGGCGCTATTTCCGCGCCCGTGTAGACGGCTATCTGCTGGGCATGGAACTGGCGTCCGAGCAGTTCGTGCGCCATCTGGGTCGCCTCAAGCCTGCCAAGCAATAAGCGGAACGCATCCACCATGAACTTCCGTCCTCGTCACCGCGATGAGCCCGAGATCAATCTGATCGCCTTCATCGACGTGTTGCTGGTGGTGCTGATCTTTTTGATGCTCTCCACCACCTACAGCAAGTTCACCGAGCTGCAGCTGACCTTGCCCGTGGCCGACACCGAGCAGCAACGCGATCGCCCCAAGGAAATCATCGTCGGCGTATCCGCCGACGGCCGCTACTCCGTCAACAAGCAAGGCGTGGATGACCGCAGTGTCTCCTCCGTCGCTGCCGCCCTGTCCGGTGCAGCAACAGCGGGCAATGACAGCGTGGTCATCATCAGCGCCGATGCCAACTCCCCGCACCAGTCGGTGGTGACCGTCATGGAAGCGGCCCGCCACGCAGGACTGTCGCAAATCACGTTTGCCACCCAGACCTCGGCCAGCGCAGGCAAGGCCAACTAAGAGGCCATCGCCATTCCCTTTTGGTGATGACGTCACATGAAAAAACGGGCCAGATGGCCCGTTTTTCTTTGCCCTCAGGCCATTTCTCAGGCCTGGAGACCCAGCACCGTCAGATCCAGCTTGCCGCCGCAAACCGGCGGGCACCAGAAATAGCAGCCTGTCAACGGCTTGGAAAAGCGGAACAGTCCATCACTGATGCCGTCATCCATGCCCAGCATGCGGCGCATTTGAGCCTCGAAAGCGTCAAAGCTGCAGCCAAAGGCAGAGAACATCAAGCCGCTGCGATCACTGCCCTGCGGGCTGACACTCCACCAGGGCATGGAGCGTCGCACAACAAAGGCTTCCGGCTCAAAGCTCTCCTGCGCGGTGCGCTTGACATGGGCCGACTCAGGGGCATCGTCCAGCTCCTCGTTGTCGCTGCGACGGCGACCCACGGCATGGTCCTGCTCCGTGGTGCTCATGCCGTCAAAGGCCGAGTAGTCATGTTCCCACTGCTGCAAAGCCCAGTAGCTGCAGCCGTCCAGACCTGTCCCCAGTTCTGCCGCAATGCCGGCTGCCACGGCCTCATCGTCCTCGGGGTTCTCGGTGCCGTCTTCATAGCCGGTCAGGTCGCGGCCATGGCCGTTGTCCGAGCGCTGGTGCACAAAGGTATCCACGATGTGATCGAGCTTGAAGACCGGCGCCAGCAAATTTGTCAGCTTGGCCGTCAGGGCGATCAGCTCACCGCGTTGATCGCCGCGCAGCCACAGGCACAGCGCATAAGGTGTGCTGGGTGCTTCGAACTGCGGGCCCTTGAAGTGCGGGAACTCGTGCATCAGCGGCAGTTTCTTGTCCAGTTGCTGCAGCAGCTGCAGGCCCAGACCCGCCACTACCTGCTGACCGTCAACACTGGTCTGCAATTTCTTCAGACTGTTCTGCAAATCTGCACCTGCACCGGCCAGAGTGAAGAAAACATAGCGCCCCTGTTCAGGAAGAGACGCCAGAATGCCTGCTTGTGCTTTTGTCATGGGGTTGCCGATTCAATGGATGAAAAACACATCAAAGTTTAGTAGCGAATCAGCAGCGCCCCGCCAAGCCTTGAGCCGCTTGGCGGATTTGAAAAAATTTAGCCTCAGGCGCAAAAAAGTCGCGACTTTGCCCAAACCACCATTTTTCCGCTGCTAGAATTCATCCCATCGACGACAGGCGCGTAGCTCAGCTGGTTAGAGCACCACCTTGACATGGTGGGGGTCGTTGGTTCGAGTCCAATCGCGCCTACCAAACATCGCAAGCAAAACCAGAGCTTGCAAACAAGACAGCCCGCTGCAAAGCGGGCTTTTTTGTTTCTGCTCCTCTGTTGGACCGCCGGCACATGGATCACGCCATGCATTGACCTCAGCCCGTCAATGTCGCGCTCTGCGTCGTTTTCACGCTCCGTCAGGAATGGTCGGCTCCACCAAAAGAGTCAGCAGTTGCAGCGATTCCTGCCAACCCAGATAGCAGGCCTGCTCGGGAATCATGTCAGGAACGCCTTCTTGCACCACATGCAACTCGGTGCCGCAAAAGACCTCCTTCAGATCGACGGTGGTGATCATTTCGCCGGGCAGATTGGCGTCCTCGAATCGATCGGTATGGCGTATGCGCCGGCCCGGCACCAACTCCAGAAACTCACCGCCAAAGCTGTTTTTGCTGTTGGCGGAAAAATTGATGAAGCTCATGCGGTATCGACCTCCCACACGTGCGTCAAATTCATGCACCTGCGCCGCGAAACCGTGAGGAGGCAGCCACTTGACCATGGCCTCAGGGGTCGTGAAGGCCCTATAGACGCGTTCGGGCGGAGCTTTGATGACACGGTGCAGTCGAATGGTCTGTGGCATAAGAGACTCCTGAGATAGAGGCAGCAAGCTTAGTCCTCGTCACCGCGGCTGGCTACCAGGCTTTCTTGGATACATTCATCAGTCGCCTCTTCGGCACAACGCCATCACACATATCCCACGGACAAGCCTCTACGGCTCCGCACCCCACAAACCCCATGAAAGATTCGCCGACATTAAGCAGATGGCTGTCCATGGCGCGCAATGACGAGATCGTCGTCGATGCCATCGACATCAACCACGAAGCATCGTCCAATCTATGGTGCTTTTCTCCGGACGATGAGGAGTCCCTGGGCATCACCGCAGAAGCCCTTGCCGATTTCATCGGGCAGGTCTTGGTAGCCAGACAAAAGCAATTGAGTGGAAATGTACCCATGCTTTTCTATTGCTGGCATGAGGCACAGACCAGGCAGCTACGCTTCAGTCTTGTATCCGCCGCGCATGGCCGGCTGCCTTTCGGCTGCGCCATCGAGCCCGGGGCGGAGCTTGCATCCATTGCCGCAGATATTGTCAACAAGGACTGGCTCAATGCCGAGTGGGGTCAGGCCGGGCCGGATGACATCTGTGAGGAGCCGGCTTTGAGCTTGGCCGTGTTCGTCGCCCATCTGCCATAGCCTGATCTTCAGGCGCATGTTCAGGCCCTTCGCAATCCGAGCCGCCACCGATCTGGACGCGCAACTGCCGCAATTCAGGAACGAGCCCCATACAGCCTGAGACACGGAACATGGCACACTGTGGCGAACACTTGCGTGTGCCGCACCGCATCGTGTGTCACTGCCTGTCGCAGCCTCATGACAACGGCCCCGGGAGTTCATATGGGCAAAGGCAAACCAGACGCCGCAGAGGCGTTTTCAGCTATCGCATCCCCGCTTGTCGACTCTGCAGTCGAACAGGCCTGGGACATTGCCAGAGCACCTGCCGTCGAGGGAATTCATCAGTTGCGCGTCACATTGCGCACCCTGCTGACGCTGTGGTGGCTTTACCGACCTCTGATGGAGGCAAGAAAGTATGCACTGCAGCGCAGCAGCCTGAAATCGATAGCCTGCGCAGCAGGCATGGTCCGCGATTACGACATCCTGATCGAGCTGCTGAGGCGTAACGACAAATGCAGCGCAGCCGGCATTGCTGCCATATCGGCCGCCCGCGAATCCGCTATGCAGGCTGGCCGGGAAATACTTTCCCCCCCTCACATACAGGCTCGCTTGCAGGAAGCTCTGGCGCAAGCTTCGGCAAGCTTGGGCCCTGGGTCCGGCCAGCCGCGGCAGCGATCTCATGCAAAAGTCAGGGTTGCACAATCAGCAAGACAGCTGCGTCGACGCATCAAGCGGGCGATCACCGCCGGCAAGCCAGACCTTGAAGCCTTTCACGATGTCCGAAAAGCCGGCAAGAGAACACGTTATCTGCTGGAGCTGTTGGAGCCCCTGCTGCCCGCAGACCATCGCCGCCTGCTCAAGCGGCTCCAGAAAATCCAGCAGCCGCTTGGCGAATTGAATGACTTTGCTGTCAGCGAAAGCCTGGTCAGGCAGAACCCGCGCCTCATCCCTTCTCCGGATCAGGCGAAAGAAATAAGACGCTGGCTCAGAAAAAAACGCAAGCACCGCCTGAGCGCCCTCTCCTGCTTGCTGCGCAAGGATCGCACACTCAAGCAGGCTTGAGCGCTCATGACGGCGCCGTTGTCAGTCCCAGACAGGAGCCAGTCCCTCAGGGCTGACTTCGCGCCCGTTGCGCTCCAGCGCCGCGATCAGCGCCATGTCCTCGGCATCCAGCTTCAGATCGCGCGCGAGCAGGTTGCTGGCCAGGTTCTCGCGCTTGGTGGACGACGGAATCACCGCATAACCCAGCTGCAGCGCCCAGGCCAGCGCCACCTGCGCCACCGTGGCCTGATGCTTGGCCGCTATCTGCGCCAGCACCGGGTCCTTGAGCACCTTGCCGTAGGCCAGGGTCATGTAGGAAGTGACCTGAATGCCCTGCTCCTTGAGGAAGGCCGTCAGCTTGCGGCCTTGCAGATAGGGGCTCAGCTCGATCTGGTTGGTGGCAATCTCGCCCTGGCCCACAGCGACGATGGCCTGGCGGGTCAGCTCGACATTGAAGTTGGAGATACCGATCTGGCGGGTCAGGCCCCGGGCCTTGGCTTCGGCCAGGGCTTCCATGTACTCCGCCAGTTCCACGCCGTTGCCGGGTGCAGGCCAGTGGATCAGGGTCAGGTCCACATAGTCGGTGCGCAGCTTTTTCAGGCTGTCCTGCAGGCTGGGGATCAGCTTGGCTCGGCTGTAGTTGTCGGTCCAGATCTTGGTGGTCACAAACAGATCGCTGCGGGCCACACCGCTGTCGACTATGGCCTGGCCGACTTCGGCTTCGTTGCCATAGATCTGCGCTGTGTCGACCGCGCGGTAGCCCACATCGAGTGCATTGCGCACCGAATCGATAACGGTCTGACCGGAGAGGCGGAAGGTACCGACGCCGAAGGAAGGAATATGACTCATGAAATAGCTCCTGAATGAGACTGAAGACGACAGCCAGTCCTGAGTTTGCATGTCTGCCATCAGGCCCGGCTTTTTCCGATGCCTGAAGTTTGCCCAACCCATATTTGTAGATTAAGCCCTGTATCCCATAAATTCTTTTGAAATAAAATCAAATATAAAAACTAGAATATTGCGCCAACTGTGACCAATCTTCATCATCTTTGATAGCAACACCTCGCACCAGACATGACTGCCATGCCCGCCGCGGGAATGCTGGCTTGCACGCCATCGGCAATCACCAACTGCCGCTCCATAGAGGTGAATTCGGTAATGCGCCGGTGACCAGGGCGAACACAGCCACAGACGAGTCCCCGGGGCAGAGCATTCGGTTGACATTTGCAGATCAAGCTTGGCACCCCTCAATTTTCTTGAACCAGATTCAACAATGAAGACCACGCTCGACGAACTTCAGGCTTTTGTGGCCGTCGTGGACACGGGGTCCATCACGGCCGCTTCGGAGCTGCTGGGCCTGACGATTTCGGCCACCAGCCGCACGCTGGGGCGCCTGGAAGAAAAGCTGCAGACCACGCTGCTGCGCCGCACCACCAGACGCCTGGAGCTGACCGAGGAAGGCGCCACCTTCTTGCAGCATGCCCGGGCCATACTGGCATCGGTGGACGAAGCGGAGGAGTTGATGGCGGCTCGGCGCATGCATCCTGCGGGGAGGTTGCGTATCGATGCCGCCACCCCCTTCATGCTGCATGTGCTGGTGCCGCTGATTGCTGGATTTCGTGCACGCTACCCCGAGGTGGAGCTGGAGCTGAACTCCAACGAAGGCATCATCGACCTGCTCGAAAGACGCACCGACGTGGCATTTCGCATCGGCGCGCTCAAGGACTCCACCCTGCATGCCCGCCCTGTAGGCATCAGCCGCATACGCGTGCTGGCCAGCCCAGCCTATCTCAAGCGTCACGGCATGCCCACCAGTCCGGAGCAGCTCAAGCAGCACAGCCTGCTGGGCTTTACCCAGCCCGAATCGCTCAACGACTGGCCGCTGCGCGACGCCGACAGCAACGCCGTGCGGATTCGTCCGGACATTGCCTCCTCCAGCGGCGAGACATTGCGGCAAATGGCGCTGGCCGGCCTGGGCATCGTCTGCCTGTCGGACTTCATGACCCGCACTGACCGCGAGCAAGGAAATCTGGTGCAGCTGTTCAGCAAGCACACACTGGACATCTGTCAGCCCATCAATGCGGTCTACTATCGAAACACCGCACTGGCGGCGCGCATCACCTGCTTTGTGGACCATGTGGTGGAAACGCTGGGCAGTCGACCCTTCGGGACCTGAGCGGCGCGAGCCGGCCCGGCGCTGTCATAACTGTGTCGCGATGAGGCTGCGCGATGGGCCTGCAGCGCAGCACTTGTGGGGTGAAGCTGAGCCGCAGCAGCAGAGCAGAATCGAGCTTCTGCGGCAGGCGGCTGCTGGCGCGGCACAGACTGCGCTGCTTTTGACTTGAACGCCGTGACTGAACGGTTTGCTTAGGGAGGTGCATGTGATCAGCATTTTGGGCATCGTTCTTTCACTCGGTCTACTCATCACTTTGGCCTATCGCGGCGTCAGCGTGCTGCTGCTGGCGCCACTGACAGCCTTGCTGGCCGTAGCCTTCGGTGCACCGTGGCTGATGCTGGCCAGCTACACCCAGATCTTCATGGTCAGCCTTGGCGGCTTTGTCATCGCCTACTTTCCGCTGTTCTTGCTGGGCGCGGTCTTCGGCAAGCTCATGGAAGCCTCGGGGGCGGCTCACATCATTGCCCAGGGCATTGCGGCAGCACTGGGCGAGCGGCGCGCCATACTCGCCGTGGTGCTGGCCTGTGCCGTTCTCACCTACGGCGGCGTTTCCTTGTTTGTCGTGGCCTTTGCGGTATATCCCATCGCCCAGGCACTTTTTAGGCGTGCCAACATCCCGCGCCGCCTCATGCCGGCCACGATTGCGCTGGGAGCCTTTACCTTCACAATGACGGCGCTGCCCGGCACGCCGGCCATCCAGAACGCGATACCCATGCCCTATTTCGGCACCACGCCATTTGCCGCACCGGGACTGGGCCTGATCGCCGCAGCCGTGATGCTGATGCTCGGCCTGTGGTGGCTGCACTGGCGCAGCGCGCAGGCGCGCTCCAGAGGCGAAGGCTTTACCGCCGAGGATGAAGCCCAGCAGCCAGCAGACGAACTTGCTCCAGCGGCAGAGGCCGCCCCCAGCCACCTGGAGCTGGCCAAGGCCTTGCTGCCTGTTGCCGTGGTGATCGCTCTGAACTACCTTTTATCGGTGCATGTGCTTGCAGGTCTGGACACGCGCTATCTGGCCGAAGCCCGTTTCGGCGCCACCAGCATCGAGGCGCTGCGCGGCATCTGGGCCGTGATTGCGGCCCTGACCGCGGCAATCTGCCTGCTGGTCGCCCTGTGGTGGAGCCGCCTGCCACAGCTCAAGCAACTGCTCGACGAAGGCGCCAGCGCCTCGGCCCTGCCGCTGCTGAACACTGCCTCCCAGGTCGGTTACGGTGCGGTCATCGCCTCGCTGGCAGGCTTCACGCTGATACGCGATGCGGTGCTCAACATCTACCCGGACAACCCACTGATCTCAATGTCGATCGCCATCAACATTCTGGCCGGCATTACCGGCTCGGCCTCGGGCGGCATGAGCATTGCTCTGCAGACCCTGGGCAGCACCTGGCTGCAGATGGGCGAGGCTGCAGGCCTGTCGCCCCAGCTGCTGCACCGCGTCACGGCCGTCGCCACGGGCGGACTGGACACCTTGCCGCACAACGGCGCCGTCATCACTCTGCTGGGCATCTGCAGGCTCACGCATCGCCAGTCCTATCTGGACATTGCCATGGTGGCCATAGTCCCTGCCGTCGCTGCCCTTGCCGTCATCGTGGCGCTGGGCAGCCTGTTTGGCAGCTTTTGATCCCAAGCTCCCGGGGTCAGGGCCCAGGTATTTGCGCTTCACGCAGGCCCGTTGGCTGCAGGAACTCCGGCCGCGCCCGTATGATCCGAACCCCTATGCCTCAAAACACCGTCCAAGCATCCTCCTCGCAACATGGCTTGCGCGCACTCTGGCGCCGGCGTGGAGCGGGTGCCTGGCTGCTGTGGCCGCTATCGCTACTCTATGGAGTGCTGCAGGCCTGGAACGCCAGGCGCATGCGCAGCCGCCAGCAAAGCACGGGTCTGCCAGTCATCGTCGTCGGCAACGTGATTGCAGGCGGCGCAGGCAAGACCCCCGTGACTCAGGCCGTGGTGGCCCACCTCAAGGCCAGGGGCTGGCAGCCGGCCATCATCTCGCGTGGTTATGGCCGCAGGATCGAGAACGGGCAGGATTGCCGCGAGGCCCTGCCGGACAGCCCCGCCAGCGAAGTCGGCGACGAGCCAGCCCTGCTGGCCCGCAGCACCGGCGTACCGGTCTTTGTCGCCTCCAGGCGTCTGGAGGCGGCGCAAGCGCTTCGCCAGCGCTACCCGCAGGTCGATGTGATCGTGAGCGACGACGGCCTGCAACATCTGGCCCTGGCACGCGATGTGGAGTTGTGCGTCTTCAATGATGAAGGGGTCGGAAACGGTTTTCTGCTGCCCGCAGGCCCGTTGCGCGAGCCCTGGCCCCGTCCGGTGACGGCCACACTGCATGCCGGCCAGCCGCCCAGGCCGCTGGGCACTTCCCCCGCATTCGCGCTGCAGCGCAGCCTGGCCGACACTGCCTGCAACGGCCATGGCCAGAGCATCCCGCTGCACAGCCTGGCCGCTCGGAGCCCGGAGGCTGTGGCCGCCGTGGCACGCCCCGAGTCCTTTTTTGCCATGCTGGCCGCCCAGGGAATCACTCCGGCAGCGACCCAGGCCTTGCCCGATCACTATGATTTCGAGAGCTTCTCGCGCAAGCTGGGAAACGACAAGCCCTTGATTTGCACCGAAAAAGACGCCGTCAAGCTCTGGCGCAGGCATCCCGAAGCCTGGGCCGTGCCCCTTAAGCTGCAGCTGCCGCAGGCCTTCTGGGAACTGCTGGATGCGCAGCTGGCCAAGGCCAACGCCAATATTCGCCGCGATGGCAAGCCAGCCTGACTATCATTGAGCCTATGGATCGGCCTCGGCTGATCACCCCTTTTTTGCAGCGCCAGCCCCCTGCTGGCACCCTCATCCCGTTTTGCAGGAATATCCCATGGACGCCAAACTTCTCGAACTGCTGGTCTGCCCCGTCACCAAGGGCCCGCTGCGCTTTGACCGCGAGCATCAGGAGCTGATCAGCCACAGCGCGCGTCTGGCCTACCCCGTGCGCGACGGCATCCCGGTGCTGCTGGAAAACGAAGCCCGCACACTGTCCGACGACGAGCTGGAAGAAGAAAAGCAATAAGTCATGAGCTATACGGTACTGATCCCGGCCCGTCTGTCCTCGACCCGTCTGCCCGGCAAGCCGCTGGCCGATATTGCCGGCTTGCCGATGGTGGTGCGCGTGGCCCAGCGCGCGGCTGTGGCCGGCGCAGCCCGCTGCGTGGTGGCGGCCGACGACGAGAGCATTGTGGCGGCCTGCGCAGAGCATGGCGTCCAGGCCATTCTGACGCGCAAGGATCATCCAAGCGGCAGCGACCGTCTGGCCGAAGCCTGTGCGCAACTGGGCCTGTCTGGCGACGAGGTGGTCGTCAATGTGCAAGGCGACGAGCCGCTGATCGACCCCAAGCTCATCGAAGCCGTAGCACAACTGCTGCTGGCCCGCCCCGAAGCCAGCATGGGCACGGCGGCTCATCCTATCGACAGCCTGACGGACTACCGCAACCCGAATGTGGTGAAGGTGGTCTGTGACGCCAAGGGTCTGGCCAGCTATTTCAGCCGCGCGCCCATCCCTTTCTCGCGCGACCACGGCGATGAAGCCTGGTGGCAGACGGCGGCCCCCAAGGCCGGTCACACAGGTTTCACACCGCTGCGCCATATTGGCATCTATAGCTACAAGGCCGGTTTTCTGCGCGAGTTCCCACAACTGGCACCCGCGCCGACCGAAGCCATGGAGCAGCTGGAGCAGTTGCGCGCCCTCTGGCACGGCCACCGCATTGCCGTGCATATCACGCCCGATGCACCGGGTGCCGGCGTCGACACGCCCGAAGACCTTGAGCGCGTGCGCGCTGTTTTTGCTGTTTGAGAAAAAGACCTGCGCACCTTGGCGACACCGGTGCGCAGGCCATCTTCTTCCAGGGATGCTCCCGCATCAAGCCAGCAGCAGCCCCGCCGGCCAGAGCAGCCCAAAGGGCCCTGGGCCAGTCCAGGAAAGCGCTGATCGCTATACTTTCCGCATAGTCAAAATAGCATATGTAACGGTTTCGGCACTTGGATTACAACTACAGCAATCGCGTTTGCAGCGGATCCATGCCTTCAATTGGCCGCACTTGTGACAGCCTTGACTGAATTGTGTAAGCCTGTGTTGGTCTTGTGCGTGCTATCCTTGCCCGCGAAAAAATACGGCCCGGGGACTACGGACGACCACCCGTCTGCCTGGGCCAGCAAGAATTTCTACTCTCCTCAAGGATTTCCATGAAACTGATTTTGTTGGGTGCACCCGGCGCCGGCAAAGGCACTCAGGCGGCCTTCATTTGCCAAAAGTACGGTATCCCTCAAATCTCCACGGGCGACATGCTGCGCGCCGCCGTCAAGGCTGGCACCCCTCTGGGTCTGCAAGCCAAGGCCGTGATGGACGCCGGCCAACTGGTCAGCGACGATCTGATCATCAACCTGGTCAAGGAACGCATTGCTCAGCCCGACTGTGCCAAGGGTTTCCTGTTTGACGGCTTCCCCCGCACCATCCCCCAGGCCGACGCCATGAAGGCCGCCGGCGTGAAACTGGACTATGTGCTGGAAATCGACGTGCCCTTCGACGCCATCATCGAACGCATGAGCGGCCGCCGCAGCCACCCCGCCTCTGGCCGCACCTACCACGTCAAGTTCAACCCTCCCAAGGTGGAAGGCAAGGACGACGTGACCGGTGAAGACCTGGTGCAGCGCGAAGACGACAAGGAAGAAACCGTCAAGAAGCGCCTAGACGTCTACAGCAGCCAGACACGTCCTCTGGTGGACTACTACAGCAACTGGGCCAAGGCCGATGCAGCAGCGGCCCCCAAGTACCGCGCCATCAGCGGCACAGGTAGCGTTGAAGAAATCACCGAACGCGCTCTGGCCGCTCTGGCTTCCTGATCGCCCTGATCACTCGCTCATGGAGCCTTGCCGACTTTTCGCGGCCAGGCATCTCTGGGCAAAAAAGGCCGGTGTCCTCACCGGCCTTTTTTGTTCTTGAAGCTCGTGCTCCCGCCCTTCCGGCCGACATCAGTCCGGTGCGAAAAAGCTGTACCGAGGATGGCGTTGGAGCCATCAATATTCATAGCTGCCTGCGCCTACACTCATTGGATTTCAAACCAAAACAGCATAGATACTCTGTATCAATAAAGGCCAGAAGCTCTCATAATAAGAGCATCAACCCAATGCGCGAGGCCAGCCCATCAGCTCCAGCATCAGGCTGATTCGGGCCTTGGCCGCCGGCAGGCTGCTCACACGGCCATCCAGCGCTCCCTCGGCCTGCACCACCTGTCCCTCCTCGCACCGGGTCGTGATGCGCAAAGCCATGCCCTGCGCCTGCGCCCAGTCCAGGGCTGGCCCCAATGCCTGATGGACCGTCCCATTGCCCGTGCCCACCACCACCACGGCACGCACGCCTGCCGCATGCCAGGCCTGCATCACCGCCAGCGCCACTGCACTGTTGCAGCCCGCATGACTGTGCAGCAGCTCCACCTGGGGCCATTGACCTGCGGGCGGTAAAGCGATCGCAGGCGAGCCAGCCGCAGCAGCCCCAGGCAGTCCGCCCGTAGCCCAGCGCAGCAGCCCCTCTTCCACCCAGCCCTGCGGACCGGCGCCGCTGCCATCGAAGGCATCCACACGGTAGGGATGCACCTTGCGCACCTGGCGTGCGCTGAACACCCGGCCCGCCACCACGGCAAGCACACCGCGACCAGCAGCCTGCGTATCGGCCGCACAGGCCACGGCATCGCGCAGATTGCCCGGACCGTCGGCCGAGATGGCTGTGGCCGGGCGCATGGCACATGTCAGCACCACGGGCTTTGCCGGGCGCAGAACGCATTGCAGGAACCAGGCGGTTTCCTCCAGGGTGTCGGTGCCGTGGGTGATGACAATGCCGCTCACATCATCTCGCGCGAGCAGCTCGGCACAGCGCAGCGCCAGTGCATGCCAGGTCGCGTGATCCATATCCTTGCTGTCCAGCTGCGCCAGCTGCTCCGCCTGCAGTGACGCAGCAGCAACGCGCTCCAGGTCCGGCACGGCCTGCAACAGCTGAGCCACGCCCAGTTGGGCCGCACGATAGCCCACGCTGGCGCCAGCCTGCTCGGCGACACCTGCAATCGTGCCGCCCGTGCCCAGGATGACGATATTTTTGTCACGTTCCACTTGCAGTCCTCTTCAAACTGATTAAAAATACAGGTACTGGATGAACACACAGTATTCATCATCGATCGATCAAGGAATGCCCATGGACCACCCCAAGCTCACTCCCCGCCAGCAGCAGATTCTGGACCTCATCCAGTCCACCATCGCTCGCACGGGTGCGCCCCCTACCCGGGCCGAGATTGCCAGTACCTTTGGCTTCAAGTCGGCCAACGCTGCAGAAGAGCATTTGCAGGCACTGGCCCGCAAGGGCGTCATAGACCTGGTCAGCGGCACATCGCGCGGCATTCGCCTGCGCGCCGATACCGTGCGCAACATCAATGCGGCACGCGGCGCCAGCTTTGCGCTGCCGCTGACGGCCCTGGCACCGCTGGTGCTTCCTCTGGTTGGCCGCGTCGCTGCCGGCTCGCCTATTCTGGCCCAGGAACATATCGATCAAAGCTATTCGGTCGAGCCCAGCCTGTTTGCCGCCAAGCCCGACTACCTGCTCAAAGTGCGTGGCATGTCCATGCGTGATGCGGGCATCATGGACGGCGACCTGCTGGCGGTACAGGCTACGCATGAAGCGCGCAACGGCCAGATTGTGGTGGCCCGCCTCGGTGATGACGTTACCGTCAAGCGCTTCAAGCGCACTCCTCAGGGTATCGAGCTGCTGCCCGAGAACCCCGACTACAAGATCATTCACGTCGATCCTGAAGAACCATTCGCCATCGAAGGCCTGGCTGTAGGCCTTATCCGCAACAGCATGTTCATGTAACGGGCAGACGACCCCTCCTCCGTCTATGCAGCGGAGGCACCGAGCCTCTTCCCCTCTCAAGCCCAGGTGGTAGGCGCGAAGCCGTTGAGCCTCGCCCTGGGCGGAGCTTTGCCGAAAGAATGCAATCCTGCCCTTATCCATGCCGCAAGGTCATCAAAAGGAGTTGCCAAATGGGATTCGCCACATCACTGCAGGCTTTGACACGCCTGACCCTGAAAAGCCTGCCTGCCACGCTGTCGCTCAACCCGAACTTCAGCTCCGATGACGCAAGCGAAACCGCTGCAGAGCACGTGTCCTTCACTACCAATCGTCCAAAGGCGAAGCAGATCGGCGTCCCTGTCATCCGCGCCAACCGCAGCCGCAGTCGTCTGGGCAGCAAAACGCTTCCCCCTCAGGTCTTTGCAGCGACCCCAGAGCTGCACTCGCCAATAGCCGACCAGTCGATGCAAGCGGCCTCTCCACGGCTTCTCAAAATCGTGCAGCGAGAACCGAGCAAGCAGCCCGAATGCCTGCTGATCTGCGGACGCATGGCCGATGTCTGCGCCGCGCTGGAGCGTATGGCACTCCATGAGCAAACAGCCCCGCAAGTCTGAAAGCACAGTGAGGTTTGACTGCCTGCATTGATGCGGCCCCGAGCCCGACCCGCGCTAGGCCCGCAGGCGATGCAACAAAGCTACCATATGCATCCGACAGCAAGCCATCTCAACGCTCTTGATCCATCGGCTGGCAGATATGGCGCCAGACAACTCTACCCACAGTGCATAGGCGAAAAACTCGATATCGTCAGTGCGGGCCCTCTGTATTTGCGCCGAACGATCTGGATCGCCATGTAAATTTTTTGCCGATGCTCTGCCTGGGCCTGTCAGCCGGAACGCATTTCGCACAAGCCTCGCAGTCTGCAGAACTCCTTGTCAGGCGCGAATATCCGTCAGAACGGATACCCGGATCAGGGTATTGCGGCACCTCTTCGACAGTGGAAACATTCATATACACATGTCAACGAGGGCGTCCTATGAGTGCCTACCGCAAGCTCTTGCAGCACATACAGGCCAAAGACGCCAATGGAGATCTGCGCCTGATTCTGGTCTATCAGAGTTTTGATGAGATCGACATGCCGCATGGAGTCTCCATACGTCCATCTTCCATTTACTTTGAAACTGCCGATCACCAGGAGGTCAACTGGCTCAATCCACAGCAGTTCGAGATAGAGGCCACTGGCGAAATCCTCAATCGCGTTCCCTCTTCGCCCGAGGAATGAGACAACTCGACGCGACCGACCCTCGTTACAGAGTCTTACCTCCTATCTACAACTGTGCCGCATTCAAAAACTAGGCATTGCGCGGCTCGAAATATTGGAATAAATTGATTCTCAGGCACATCTTCCGGCATCAGGAGGCTGAACATGTTCAAGCACCTGCTCATTCCCACCGATGGCACCAAACTGTCAGAGGCTGCCGTGCGTGCTGGCGTTCTGCTTGCGCGTGAGCAAGGCGCCAAGGTGACCGGCCTTTATGTCATGCCCGACTACCGCGCCATCATCTACGGCGCAGACGCACTGTTGACTTACAACAGCGCAGAGTTCGAGCGAAGTGCCAACAGCGATGCAGATGCGGCTTTGCAGTTCGTTGACCAGATTGCCAGACCTGAAGGCGTACCCTGCAACTTTGTGCGGGTCACCCACGCCTCTGTTTACCAAGCCATTGTTAAGCAGGCGCAGGAATTGCAATGCGACCTGATTTGCATGGCTTCACACGGTCGCAAAGGTATCGGCGGAATTTTGCTGGGCAGCGAAACCCAGCGCGTCCTGACCCACAGCCATGTCCCGGTGCTGGTACACCGGCCCGCTTCCACCGGCAAACATTAAGGAGCCAGAAATATCGAATAGCAGTCCTGCATGTCGCACGCTTGCCTCGATACAAGATGGGCTCAAGCGACTTGCAAGTCATGGCTGCAATATGCAGGCCAGCCAATCAGGAGTTGCTGGCCGCACCCGATGGGGCAACCTGTCAACCGTTCAAACGCGTCAGCAACAGTGCAAGAGCGATAAACGGCGATTGAGACCAAAGTAGCGCCTCAGCCAACTATTCAAATGCATTGACTGTGTGAGCTGCAGAACCGGATCGAGAGGACCCCGAAACTTGCCCGCCTTGCGCGGGCATTTTTTTGGCTGCTAAGCACATCGCTCCGATACTTCTCCCAATCGCTCACGATGCCCAGGCAAGGTGAACAGAATCTGGAGATTCTGCGAGTCCATTTGCTGCACGACGATGGAGCCGTCTTCGTGCAGATAGATCCGCACAGTGTGTGCATCATCCAGATCCCAGTGTGCAACGCTCGTATTCACCCCCCGCCAGCCATGCTCCTCGCACAGCCGACGCCGGCGCAAGGCCTTCAAAAATTCCTGCGAAGCACCAAGCTCTGCATTCGTTTGCACCCAGCTGTCGATCACCAGCTCATAAGCCATCTGCTGCGTATGACAAGGCTTGGCCAGCTTCATATGCCTGATCCAGGCATCTAGACGGGAGGCAAAAGTGTATTGCAGGTGGTGGGACATGGGCTTTTTTAATTCAGTAGGGCTCCGGGCTAGATCGCCACTTGCACATCAAAATCAGAATTTTCCTACGCCCAATTTACCGAAAAGTGCAGCAGAAACAAAATCTACATCACCAATAGGTTCAGGGTTTAACACTGCTTGATGACTGGCCTGAGAGACACTGGCAGAGCGAGACTGGCCAGAGCCAGGATGAACCCTGAGCCTGCAAGGTGGCATATCTCAAGGATTTGATAAGCTGGCTTTTGGACGCTTGCCAGCTGCTCAGCCACCACACCTTCCGGTGATCTCGGCGAAACAGTACCCATCAAAAAAGTATTTGGCTATATGCAGATGCTCTTTGTGCGTACTTTGCAGGCCAACCTGGTGCCATTCAGGGCGGTTCCATCGACCACGCAGACTCCTGCGCCCTGCGCCTTTGGTTGCCCTGGCCTCACAGATTGAGGGGCTGGGCAGGCCGGCGCATGGCGCATGATTGAGCTCCCCCCATGTGGCCCAGATCAACCTGCATGAGACTCGAAAGCAGCAGTACGAAAACAGCGCTGCCAGCAAGAGCACTCCCCACTCTGCGAAGTATCCCGGGAGCACCTACCGATGACTTGCTTGTTGGAATTCCGGCAAGCTATTCAGCCATCCTTTCAACGACCCAAGCCTCGAACATCGTGATCCTGAAACTCAATGTACCCCTCTAAAGATTGCCTTCATCAGGCAACTTCTACGCTCAAACCCACGCCCGCTCAGGATAGATTTCATTAAAAAAATCTATCTTTTCACTCAGTTACTTAGCACGGCCACTTCATCAAGAAAAGATGACAGCGGCACCGGCAAAGCACCTCCTCAGCGCTTCAAAGAAGCTCACACATCAGATCTGGTCTATCCATTAGCGCGATCTGTAAGTGCCTACATACTTCCTTACATCCGCTTGATACAACATCAGTCAAATGCAATGAAATGTCAGCTCGCAGGTCCTGCGGCAAGTCGTTGAGCAACAGGGAGTGTCGTCATGAGAAAAGTTAATCCTGCCGCCAAAAACGCGAACCGCGCTTTTGTCCGTCTGCACACGTATGTGACCAAGCAATTCGACTGGGATCTCTTCACCAAGGACTACCGGGTAGTCCTGCACACAGACGAGGACGGAGGCGTCACGCTCTACATCGTCAAGGTCTTCGACAAGGATGGACAGCCTGCCGCACTAGGACCAAAGATCCCTAACCAGATTACGTTCTCTTACCGTCAGGCTCCCATCATGTCGGTATGGACAGAGTTCTTTAACGACGGCAAATTCAGTTGGCGCAATGTCTCCTGCCGCTAGGGTGCGGCGGCGGGGGATGGTGGCTTGGCTGTCGGCATAGACACCCGCCGCTGCGCCAGGAGCGCCATCCTGTCCAACACATTCAGGAGAGTTGCATGACCCGCTTCCAACCGATGCTTGCAACTGCTGCCCTGCTCAGTCTAATGACGCTACATCTCAGCAGCAGCTCCATGGCACAGGCCGCCTTTACAACCCCGGGCGGCTACACCAACTCCTACAGCGGCCAGATCACGGGCAACGGTATCGTGCAATACGGGCTCGAAACGCGGCCCTTCCAGCGCATGACCGTCACGCTCAACACCAACAACCCGTCCAGCCAGATGAACGTCTTCAAGGACGGCTCTGCCCAGCCTCTATGCCAAGGCTCGGCCAACAACAACATCTGCACCTTCCGCATCGAGCGTGGTGCCAGCTATCGCGTGCTGATCTTCCTCACGCGTGAAGCCGCCCAGCGCGGCGAAAGTGCACGCTTTACGCTCACCACCGAAGAAAGCACCTGACAGCTTGACTGCCATCAAGAACCCCTCAGTCCATGGCTTGTAAACTGGCTTCAACAGATTCAAAGTGAAAGCCCGTTACACGATATGGAAAACTTTCCCAAAGACATCTACACCGAGCCCACGCCGGATGTGAATACTCTGGCCAACCTCGGCCCCCTGACCGGCATGGCCGGCATCTGGACCGGCAAGCGCGGCCTGGATATCAATCCCAAGGCTGACGGGCCTGAAAAGCAGGCCTTTATCGAGCACATGGAATGCCAGCCCATCGACGCGCAAACCAACGGGCCACAGCTCTTCTACGGCCTGCGTTACCACACACGCATCGTCAAGCCTGACGATGTGGAAACCTTTCACGACCAGGTCGGTTACTGGCTGTGGGAGCCTGCCACCGGCAACATCATCCAGACCCTGACCATCCCGCGCGGACAGACCGCCATGGCCACAGGCAAGACCACGGCCGACGCCACCAGCTTCACTCTCAGGGCAGAGCGCGGCTCCACCGTCAACGGCATCTCCAGCAACCCATTTCTGGAACACGCCTTCAGAACCGACGCCTATACCATCACCGTCACCAAGCACTCGGACGGCACTTGGTCGTACGAGCAGGAAACCACATTGACCATCCCTGGTCAGAGCGAGCCTTTTGCCCACACCGACCGCAACACCTTGCACAAGATTGGCGAGCCCACTCCCAACCCCACGGCAAGGGCCGCAGTTGAAATCTGATTGGCGCCATCAAAGGACTCCACGCCCCGGCCGAATTCACTGGTTCCACAGGGCGCACACTCCCCGATTACTGCATCGTCCGTAATGGCCTTACGCATGCTGGCCATGGACCTTGCGGGAAAGAAGGCGCTTGCCTTCAAACTGGCCTGTATGAATGCATTTCAATGCATGAAGGCCATTCCCAGCAGGCTGCCGACACTCAGCGCATGGCGCAGGCCTTCAATCTGGTCGCGAAGGCTGCTGTCTGGGCGCACCGCAGTGCGTTCACGACCTTTGATACAGAGCGATGCCGACCAATGAGCGCACAGCAGCCACCTGCCGAAACTGAATTACGCCGCCCTCCTACCAATGCACAGCCGATTGCGACGGACCTGATGCCGGCCTCCTTCGACAACCTGCTGTGGCGCATTGCCGACGTTGGAATCATCGGCGCGGCCGATGCCTGACTGGCCAAGCTGGCAGCAGCCAGCGTCCAACGCCTGACTCAACGCGCCCAGCGCCGCGAATAGTCTGCTTTTGATAACCTCTAACGCTTTATGGATAAGGGCTTGAGGCAGCTTTTACCTGCACCTTCATGGATTTGATTTCCATCAAGAAACCGTCTGAATACTCATTTCAAGGTGTTGCATTAGCAGCCCTGGAGTGTGAGTATGAGTTTGCTGATAGGTCGAATTGATTTGGCAACAAGACGCGCACCAATGCGCAAGGAGGCTGGATATGTTCAAGCACATTTTGATTCCTACGGACGGCTCGAAACTCTCTGAGGCCGCGCTGCGCGCAGGCATACAGCTGGCGAAGGAACAAGGCGCACAGGTGACGGCGCTGTATGTGATGCCGGATTACGCAGCCATGATTTACGGAGCAGAGGCGCTGATCGCCTACAACTCCGCCGAGTTCGACAAGAGCGCCCAGAAGGAAGCAGATCAGGTATTGCACGCTGCCCTGGAAATTGCCAAGACCGAGGGCGTGGCCTGCCAGACGGTGCGGGTAACGAATATCTCCATCAATCAGGCCATCATCAAGCAGGCGCAGGAGGGTAACTGCGACCTGATCTGCATGGCATCACACGGCCGCAAGGGCATTGCCGGCATTTTGCTGGGCAGCGAGACCCAGCGCGTACTGGTCAACAGCAGCATTCCGGTTCTGGTGCACCGCCCGGTTCAAGCCTGATCGGCTGCAGCGCAGTCACGACCCGGCCGCTCTCATCATGCAAGCAACGCCCCATCGCCCTCGTGCGGTGGGGCGCTTTTTCATGGTCCGATCGTCGTGTAGCATCGGTGCATCAAATTGTGAATCTTCGGTTCCATTTGTCACGCCTGCCGCGGCGTCTTTGTTCATTCAGCACAAGGGGAGAGAGCAGATGAGTAACGCAATCGCTACTGACGGCGACCTGGCCTGGAAGACCGGCCCGATTCGCCCCAGAGCCTGCACCTGCGACAGCGTGGTGTGCCAATTGCTGCATGAGCGGGTAATGACCGATATGTCGCGCCGCATGTTTGTGGGCGGAGTGGCCGCTATGATGGCGCCGTTCGTGGGCCTGCATGCGGCCGAGCCCGGTGCCGGCGGCATGCCCAAGCAGGCCGACCGCCCCGTGTTGCTGACCAATCTGCGCCTGTTTGACGGCACGGGCAAGTCCGTGCGCCAGGGCGTGCAGGTGCTGATCCAGGGCAAGGTGATTGCTGCCCTGCCCTCTGCCGGCGAGAAGGTGGAAGGCGCCCAGGTGATCGATTGCCAGGGAAAGCTGGTGATGCCGGGCATGATCGATACGCACTGGCACACCATGCTGGCGGCCGTGCCGCAGATGACGGCCATGACGGCAGATCTGGGCTATCTCTACATCTCCGCCGCGCAAGAGGCGCAGCGCACGCTGATGCGCGGCTTCACCTCGGTACGCGATGCGGGCGGGCCGGCCTTTGCGCTCAAGCGCGCGATCGACGAGGGCATGGTGCCGGGCCCGCGCATCTACCCCAGCGGGGCGATGATTTCTCAGACTTCGGGCCATGGCGACTTCCGCCTGCGCAGCGATATCCCGCGTGCGGCGAACGAGTCGCTGAGCATGGTGGAGCAAGTCGGCGTGGCCATGATTGCGGATGGCGAGACCGAGGTGCTGCGCCGCGTGCGAGAGCAGTTGATGCTGGGTGCCTCGCAGATCAAGATGCTGGCTGGCGGCGGCGTGGCATCGATGTACGACCCGCTGGACAGCACCCAGTTCACCGAGAAGGAGCTGCGTGCTGGCGTGGAAGCCGCCGCAGACTGGAACACCTATGTGATGTCGCATGTTTACACGCCCAAAGGCATCAAGCGGGCCATCAAAGCAGGCGTGAAGAGCATCGAACACGGCCAGTTGGCCGACGAGGAAAGCGTGCGCATGATGCGCGACGAAGGCGTGTGGTGGAGCCTGCAGCCGTTTCTACAGGACGAGGACGCCAACCCTTATACGGATGCAGTGCGCCGCGAGAGCCAGTCGCGCGTGGCCCAGGGCACGGTGCGCGCCTATGAGATGGCGCAGAAGTACGGCATCAAGACGGGCTGGGGCACGGACATTCTGTTCAGCCCCAAGGGCACTGTCACACAGGGCAAGCAACTAGCCAAGCTGACGCGCTTTTATGACCCCATGACGCTGCTGAAGCAGGCCACGGGCACCAACGGCGAACTGCTGGCCCTGTCGGGCGAGCGCAACCCCTATCCCCAACCGCTGGGCCGCATCGCCGCTGGCGCATTTGCCGATCTTCTGGTGGCCGATGGCGACCCGACGGTGAATCTGGACTTTCTGAGCAACCCGGAACAGAACCTGCGCCTGATCATGAAGGACGGCAAGGTGTACAAGAACACGCTGTAAGGCAGACAAATGATCCAGCATATCAACACCACTGCGGGCATGGCAGCGGCGGCGCTGGCCGTGGGCCTGCTGGCAGGCACGCCTGCATGGGCGCAGGACAACGCGGCGGCCGATGCATGGCGCTATCAGCTCACACCCTATGTATGGATGACGGGACTGGACGGCAGCGTCCGCCCGTTCAGGGGAGCGCCCACCGTGACCGTGAACAAGTCGTTCTCGGACATTCTGGAGAATCTGGACGCTGCAGCCTTTGTGAATGGCACGGCGCGCAAGGGCAGCTATGTGCTGCAGGGCGACTTCAGCTACGCTGCCACATCGGACCAGGCCGCCCTGCCCCTGGGCCTGAGTGCCAAGGCCAAGATTCGTCAGACCTCACTGACTATGACGGGCGGGCACAACTGGATGCTGAGCCCTCAATCGAGCTTCGACCTGATGGCCGGCCTGCGCCTGTGGCAGATCAAGGCCGAAGTGAATGTGCCAGGGGTGGGTTCGGCGCAATCCAACACCTCGTTCGTCGACCCGGTGGTCGCCGCACGCTGGCGCTACGACATTGCGCCGCGCTGGTCCAGCTTGCTGTATGCCGATATGGGCGGGCTGGATGTGGGCTCGAAGTTCACCTGGCAGGTTCATGCCTCGGTGAACTACCAGGTCAAGGAAAACATTTTTGTGTCCGTAGGCTACCGCCACCTGAGCGTGGACTACCGTGACAATGGCAAGCGACTGGACTTCAGCCAGAGCGGCCCGATCGTCGGAGCGACGCTCAGGTTCTGATCACCACCAGCGGATAGACAATACCCGGCCCGGCAGACCAGCGGTCTGCAATGCCACATACAGCAATCACTGCGGGCGAACCGCGCTGCGTCAGGCCTCAGTAGCGCTGGATTAACTGGTGTGCGATCTCACTTAGTTTCAGCGCATGGAGTCTCCTCAACCGCATGAGGAGTCTGAGCCTGAAAAAGTGCTCGCAACACCACCACAGCGTAAACCTGGGGCGTGCGCACTCATTGCTGCAGTCCGCCTTTAGCCGCCCGCGCCGGGCGACAATGTCAAAGCCGCACCAACTGAGCAAAACAAGAAATCCGACAGGCCACGAGGCATCAATGAATCGCACCGAATTTCTGCAACAGCCCGAAGTCATAGGCTTTACCGACTGGCTTGCAGCCACACTCCCCCAGCGACAAGTTCAGTTGAACATTCGCTCTTCCAGCTACGTACCCAAGGGCTTGACAGCCACTACCCGTTTTGCCGATCTGGTACCTCGCCACTACCGCTGGCGAGCGACTGGCCTCGCAACGGGCGACTGGGCCGAGTCGTGCATCAAGACAAGCGCTCTTTCTGCCAAGCTGCGCGCTGCCGTACAGGCCAACGATGCGACAGCCACCCTGGCCGCCTGTAGCGATGTGCTGGACTGGGGCGGCGAGCGCAACCCCAAGGAAGGCGCGCGGCCCTTTCTTGTGGGCCTTGGCACTAACATCAGCCACTACATTGCCCGGACCCATCAGGAAATGGCGCTTGGCTCGGCCAGCCTGCGCACCGGCTTTCCGACAGTGCAGCTCATGAACTCCATGCTCACCAAGGTGCACGCCTTTTATTCAGCCGAAGGCTTGCCCATCTATGACTCGCGGGTCAGCGCCGCAGCGGCTGCACTGGTGGAGTTCTGGCGCCGCAGTAGCGGCACGCGCCCCCTGCCCGATACGCTGAGTTTCCCGTTGGCCGGCGGCAGCCAGAAGCCCCAGCACAAACTGGCTTGCCTCTTTGACCAGCCACCGTCGCCGGGCACCCTGCTCTACACCAGCCAAAGCACGCCCCAGCGTTGGGCTGGCGCCAAGGTACGGCTGGCCTGGGTAATGGCCGAAACCCTGCGCAAGACCCCCAGCCTGTTTTCAGGCCAGCCTGATCGCATGCGCGCCATGGAAGCTTCACTCTTCATGGTGGGCTACGACCTGAACTGCCTGGCCTGAACAGAAAAAACCCCTGCCAACCAGCTGCTGCTGGGGATTTTCTCCGCACCCAGGAATCTGGGGCAAATAGGCCTCCAGCCCTTATCAACCAAACGCCGGAAGCTATCAAAACAGCTAGCTCTGGGAAAAGCCAATGTGCCTGTCGAATGCGGACAAGGGCAAAGCGGCAAGGCTGGCTGGAATCACGGCAGCGCCCTCCACCAAAGCATAAGGCCAGCCGGTGGACCCGATCTAGGGTACTGCGGTTGGAACGACTCGCATCAGGGCGGCAGAAACCGCAACCCTGAATGGGCCCGGAACCCACCATACCCTGCAGCGTGTCCTGATGAATACTGTGAGGAATATCGAGAGTTCCGCCTCAAACGTAAACCAAATGCTACGTAATGGCGGCTCACTCACAGTTTTCAGGCTTGCGCCCCGTTCTCCTACAGAAGGGTTTTCCATGGCTCGGCGACCATGCACCCACAGCAAGCCAACCCGGTTTGCTGATCACCAACCTGAAGGAGTGAAGGAAATGACGCAACAAGCGAACCAGCAGCACAGCCCCAGCCAACAGGACAAGCAGCAACAACAGCAAAACCCTGGGCAACGCCAACCAGGTCAGAGTACCAGCCAGCCCGGCCAGCAGCAGCAGCAAACCCCAGGACAGCAGAAGACCCCTGCTCAGCAACAGCAGCCCGGGCAGCAGCACAAACCGCCCCAGCAGTGAAAGTGAGCGCCTCAGCGCTGGCCCAGCTTGCCAGCGTTGTTCTGTACCACGCAAAGAAAGGAGCAGGAATGCAGTTAGCCTCACCTGTCATCTCATCCGATCGTGTCAACGGCACCAACGTCTACAACCCCAACGGCGACAAGCTGGGAGCTATCGACTCACTGATGATCGACAAGCTCACTGGCAAGATTCGATATGCAGTGATGCAGTTTGGCGGTTTCCTGGGCATCGGCTCAGATCTCTACCCACTGCCGTGGGATAGCCTCAAATACGAACCCAGCCAAGGCGGGTACGTGGTTTCCGTCACCAAGGAACGGCTTGAAAACGCCCCTCACTACAAGGGAGGCACCTTGCCCGAATACACCGACGACTACGGCCGCCGTGTCTATGACCACTACGGTGTGCCCTTTGTCTAGCCCTGGCACGCAGCCACACATGCGCTAGTGCCCAAACTCAAGAAGAACCGCAGGCCGGTCAGCGCCGGCGGCCAACCAATTGGAGTTCAGCCCACCTCGCGGTCGGCTTTTTTTTGCGCGGAGATTTTCAAATGTAGCCTCCCGGCCCCGCGGGCCTTAAGCGCGACCTCTCCCCGCAGGGTCAAGCGGGGCCATCTGGTGTGATTGTTCCAGGTACAAGGTATTGCTCAAGATCGAGGCCTGAAATACGCTTTGCCGATGCCGTGCGTAGTGCACCAGCTGTGAGCTGCGGTCTGAGTGGTCACACCAGATGGTGACGTTACCCATCGCTTTCTGCCGAGCCTGAGGTTCTCTATCCTCCCTCCGCTTCCCCAGGCACGCCGCAAGGCATCGGCCTTTACGCATAAGCCCACCCGCCAACGCCGGTGGGCTTTTTCTTTGCAGGCAGACACTCGGTGCGGCCACGCAACACTGGGGTCAACGTCTGTTGACGCGCTGTACAGGGCAAAATTAAACTACTGTACAAATGAACAGCACTGATTAAAATAACAGTAAAATTCAAAGCAACAGTTTGCTGCACCAGAGCGCGAAGCGCATTCACTTCATACCTTCGTTGGTTTCGCCCGCTCGCAAGAGCGCTGGCCTTTTTTTATTCGCCCCCGCCCATTCAGCGGACCTGCCTCTCGCCAAAAGGAGATTCCATGCTGTACAGCACCGTTCCTCAACCCGTTGATGAAGACCTCGTGCAGCGCCTGCGCGAGAAGGGGGGCTTGTGAAATGGCCACACATCCCCACCGCCCTGCTCGCGCTGCTCCTCGCAGCCCTGCTCTTGATAGCCCCAGCCTTGGAACAAGGCTACTGACCGCCGCGCAATGGAGCCTCGCGCTCCTGGGGATCTTTTGCCTCATCGGCGTGGCCGTCGTCATTGCCACCACCCCGCAAGCCTGGCCGCTGTGAACGGTCAACCTCATCGATTTTGATAGCTACAGGCGTTTTCCTGACAAGCGCCAGACCGGAGAAATATCATGGAAAAGATCATCGAATCCCTGATCCTCGTCGCCGCCATCTTCATGGGCGTACTGTGGCTTGCCACCCCCAACGCCCAGGCGGACGAACCCACCACCCTCACCAAATCCGTGCGCGACGAATTCGCATGCCCGGGCATGCACGCCGAATGGCTGGACGCTCACACCGTCCAGTGCCTGCGCGAAAAGCCCTGATCTGCCGCCAAGCCCTGCAGCCCGCAAGATAGCTAGTTCAATCTAGACGATGCCATCAGTAGCAGAGCACTTTCAAATGCAGATAGGGCAAGTGCAACGGGATCACCAATTCAGAAGCCCGGAAGCGCCCTCCAAGCATACAAAGCCCGCAAGGCTCCAAACCTGGCAGGCTTTTTGTTTGCCAAGTGGTCGGCATGTACCACCGCCACATCAATCTGTTATGTCGCAAGCCCGCAAGCACTTGCGCGAGCATTATTCGGAAGGTTTTGCGTAGACGTCTGCGCTTAGTACCTCAAGACCGACGAAGGGTTCATTCCCTTCAACCCAGGCGTCATGACCGGGTGGGATGGCGTAGGACTCCCCTGCGCTGAGCATTTTCTGAGAGCCGTCCTGCATTTGAACGGTGAGCTTTCCCGAGACGACATGCCCCACATGCGAGAGTTGGCAGTATTCGGTCTTCACCACGGGCTTGATGCATTCGGACCAGCGCCATCCGGGCTCAAAGTTGAACCGCCCAATCGTGTAGCCCTGAAGCTTTACGAGCTCCACGCGAGTTTTGCTAGGTGTACGAAGTTCATCGGGCTCGCTGTGCGACCTGACTTCTAGCTTCTCAACGCTGACTGGAGTGGCCATGACTTTCTCCTTCATAAGAGCTGCACCTCGAGCCCCCAAGGAATTCTTCAGGTATAGCTGGTGAGCCGAAGGACAGATGAAAAAACTTATCACTATGTCATTCGCATGGCATTGCCAGGAGCGCTTATCAGTTACCAATTGCTGCATGCGGCACGGCACCTCCTGCGCCGCCCAATCCACGGCTGACAGCAAAAAGCATGCTTCGACATACAGGGGGCCAACGCTACCCATCCAAAGCGCCACAAGTTCGCACAGATTTTTCAGATTTGCATACAGCTAGCAGATCGAATGCAGCTGCACCAAGAAGGGCATGACCTCTTTGCGCAGACCCAGGACGGCGCGGTGCCGACTGTTTTGAGCACAGCCAATGCCTTACCCATTGGTAAAGCCGGCTGAACTGTCCAGGTCCCGCCCACCCAGCCTGCGCCGTGTGAGTTTGTTTGCCTTCCATTCACGCAGACACGATGGGACATGCCGCTCCCTTGGCCTCAGCGAGGTAGGTGCCCGCGTCATCCACTGCGCACCAGGCGCCCACTAGCACTTGAGCCCGCTGATGTGAAGACTACGGCGCGGTTACTTTGCAGGGTGGTCGCGGCGGAACAGCTCCCACTCGTCGATTTCCGTGCCATTGGGCAGCACGCAGATGCCGCGCTCTCCGGCTGTGGTCTTCTCGATGCGGGTCTTGCCGCCCAGCTTGGCGCAGTACACCGATGCGGGGTTGGCCATACCGATCACAGGCGCAGCGGGCTGAGGCTGGGCGCAACCGCTGATGGCAAGTGCAGAAAGTACTGCGCTGGTAGTTCCAAGTGCTTTTTTCATGGACTCAATGTAGCAAATGCCGCCTTTTTCAATTGAGCCGCCAAAAATCCTGATACGCATCAATCCCTCGTTTCCTTCATCCATATGGGCTAAGGGTTGGCACCGACGATGTTGGCAGCACTCTGTCAGCCAATGTCACTTTTAGTTATTTCACCTCCAAAAAAGGAAAAGTGAACTGTCAGAAATCGCAAGAAGTTGTTAATTTCTGATCCGGAAGATGAGCGGCTGACACATTAATGGCCGCCTTGGCATTTAGATTTGACTAGAGATATGGCCAGTCTGGCCTATCTGTTGGTGATCACTAGCAGAAGGGCTGTGTGTATGCATACGAGCAACGACCACATCTTTGTGTTGATGCCATCTCTGTCCCTGCTCTTCTTGGCCGGCCTGCTGGGAGTGTGCTGGGCGACCCAGCCCAAGCAACGCTTTTTGCTCTGGCTGTGCGCCGCTTTCCTGCTAACGGCAATGTCCATCAGCATTCGCAGCGTGCTGAAGTTTGAAGTCCTCAATCACTATGTGGTTCTCGTCAACGCACTGTTTCTGGCGGGAGCTTGGTGTTTTTCCAAGAGCTTTTCAGAGCGTCGGCGTGTACCCACATATCCGCTTGCAGCCCTTGTCTTGTGTGCCGCAACGCTGGCCTCGCTCTACTACTTCGCCAACGTGGCACAGAACCAGGCGGGTCGACTGCACACATTCGGCATAGGCGTAGCACTGATACTCCTGCTGCCAGTGCCAGCAGTTCTCAAACGAGGTCTCACCAACGATTGGCTGGATAGGACTTTGCTGTGGTCCTATCTGTCTTATGCAGTCTTTACCATGCTGCGCCCGACGCTGGTCGCGGCTTTCGCACATAACGGTCTCGGCGATGCCATGGATGCCAACTCTACCTATTGGCTGACAACGCTGATGAGTATTTTGCTTTTTGCCTTGCTCTTCACGGTTTTAGTCTGTGCAGTCACCATCAGGGACACAGTCCGTCAACTGCGCACTGAACGCGACCTGGATGCTTTGACCCAGATACTGAATCGCCGCGCATTCAGGGAAGCCGCACAGCATCGCCTGAGCGACCAGCGCCTGTATCCCATGGCGCTTCTGGCCAGCGACATTGATCACTTCAAACGCATCAACGACAACTGGGGGCATGACAAAGGTGACCAAGTTTTGCAGCTTGTCGCCAGAGCGATGCAGCACAATGTGCGCAGCAATGATCTGGTTGCACGCTTCGGCGGTGAAGAGTTCATGGTTCTGCTGACCAAGATCGATTTGCAAGGTGCCGAGCAAGTCGCCAAGCGCATTGGCCTGGAGTTGAGAAATGACCAGGAAGTATTGCCGAACGGGCCAGCCCTGACACTGAGCTTTGGCATCACTTCAATCAGCAATGCTGACCAGCTTGAAGGTGCACTGAGGCAAGCCGACCAGTTGCTGTACAGCGCCAAGAATGCCGGCCGAGACCGCATTCATGTGGAAGGCCGCACTTACCCAGACATCAGCTTTGAACACACCATACCGACAGACCACCCCATGGCCTTGCTGATGTAAGCCGGCGAACTCGCAAGCCATTGCCATCACGCACCAGGCAGCTCACGTATCCAAGTTGGCCCACAATGATTCCTGCATGGTCGCTGGCAAACCAATTTGTCAGCATTGATGCACCCCGTCATGGGTGCACTTTTGTCAGTGGAACCTTGATGCGCAGACTTCGCCATCTCACCAACCGGCATCGCACGCCGTCCACCAATATCGCCCTGGGTCTGCTGCTGGCCTTTAACGCGGGCGCAGTCAACGCTGGCGGCTTTCTTGTGCTGCGGATGTATACCTCGCACATGACGGGTTTCGCCTCACAGCTGGCTGACGGCCTGGTGCTTGAGAACGCCAAGCTGCTGCTGAATGCGCTTGGTGCCATCATCGCCTTTACAACTGGCGCGGCCGTCTGTGCGTTGCTGGTGAATTGGGGACGCAAACGCCACCTGTACAGCGTCTATGCCCTGCCGCTGATGCTGGAGGCCGTCATGCTGATTGCCTTCGGCCTGATGGGCACAGTCACCTTGACCTGGAACACTCCCTTCGCAGTGCCGCTGACCGTTCTGCTGCTGTCCTTCATGATGGGTTTGCAAAATGCCGTGGGTTCCAAGACGTCCGGCGGCAGCACTCGCACCACACACATGACCGGCAATTTCACGGATCTGGGAATGGAACTGGGCAAGATGTTTTTCTGGAAGCGCCACGCCAACGCCGGCCTGCAACTGTCGCCCCTGGTTCGGCATGACTGGCGCCGCATGAAGGTGTCCGCCGGGCTGATCTTGATGTTTGTGCTGGGCGGCATTACCGGTGCACTGGGCTTCAAGCATATCGGCTTCATCTGCGTGGTTCCGCTGGCCGCTCTTTTGCTTGTACTGTCCGTGCCGCCATTCATGCGCGACGCAGCGCAGTCCGCCGAGAGGCCGTCACTCTTCAGCAAGAAGAACTGAGTGGAGCCGGCACATCACGCCACTGCCGCAACGTCCCCTGGTCCATGCACGACGACCTGATCGCGCCCGAGTTCCTTGGCCTTGTAGAGTTGCTGGTCAGCCCGCATTACGGCTTCGCGCAGATCACTGCCGAATGTGTTGACCACGATACCCATGCTCAAGGTCACACGCTGGCCATCGGGCAACGGCGCAATGATCTCAACCGCTCCTGCACGAATACGCTGCGCCACACACTGTGCAGTCTCAATGTCTGCATGGGTCAACAGCAGCACAAATTCTTCGCCTCCAAAGCGAGCCACCAGGTCGGAACCACGGACACTTGCCTGTATGACTTCCGCGACAGCCTTGAGTACTCCGTCGCCATACTCGTGCCCCCAGCTGTCGTTGACCCGCTTGAAGTGGTCCAGATCCGCCACCACGATGGAAATCGGCTGTGCTTTTCGATCCCGGGCCAGCGGGTCTGCAAACTCCCAGAAGCCGCGACGATTCAACACGCCAGTCAGCATGTCGTGATTGCGCTCGTCTCTGAGAGTGGCCATTGCATCCCTCATTGAAACGATGAGCATGAGGCCCGAGAACACCAGGCTGAACAATAGCGAGCCCAGCATGGTGACCAACCAGTAAATGGAGCTGAGCATGTCCTGGAGCTCGGTGAATCCCAGAAACAGCACCATGATGGGCCTGAGCACTGTATAGATCGCAAAGGCCCCATATGACCGGTAAAGCAGCTTCTCCAGCCCGTCACGTCTGACTTTTTTTAGAGCAATGGCAGGAAACGGTATGAAGTGAATGATGCCAAGCCCTGTGTTCAGCCAGAGCACTCGCGCAGCAATGTTGTCCTGCACGATGCTGTACTCGTAAAGAGCAGCAACCACGATGATCGATACCAGGGCCGAGATCTTGGGATATGAGGAGACGGAAAACTTTTGAGCGACGCCCCAGGTGCAGAGCCAGGCACCAAGCAGATAGATGGGCCCGGTGTAGACAGCCCACCGAACCAGTTGTCCGTGAGGTGTCAGGCATTGCCAACCCAAGGCAAGCCCCGTGAGTGTCAACCCACAAGCCGTCGAGAGCAGAAACACTGAGCGGCGCTGTGCAAGCCAGCAAAAAGCCATGAGTGCGCCCAGTGCCGCTATGCATACCGGCGCGACCAACAAGTACAGCTGCAAATTGCTAGGCATGAATTGGCGGATCAGAAAAGCTCATTCACGCGGCAACGCAATTGTGGTGACCCATGTTCTGAGACTCAGAAGGTGGAGTCCATTTGCTAAGTGGACTGATAAACGCCCGAATGTTAGCAATTGTGCCGAGAACCCTGCAAATCTCCTCCGAAACACATTGGTTTCCTTGGATCGTCACAAGTCCGTCCAGAAGCAGCAACTCGCGGCCACCCGCACCCGCAGCACTCGCCCCCGGTCTCGTCTTTGAGCGGGATTTTTTTATGACTGAATCAAAGAGGCACCTCTGAGGCAATCGCTCCCAAAATCATCGTCAAAGAAGTCGCTGCTCAACTGACGGGCCTGTTCCGAAAGGTCCTTGAGCGCCTTGCGAGGCAAGACGACCTGCCTCAGCCTCGGCAAATCAGCGCGGAACGCTGACTGGTTAGCGATCTTGACGACCGGGCGAGCAAGCCCTCGTTGTCTCGACTGCAGCCGCCGGAGCACACCGGCGCCAAAAAAGCCTCTCCGCACTCACAGCATCTGCTTGAACAACGGCCTCGAGCCGTAGTGCCGTACGGCTACAACCATTGCTTCTTCTCGGCGTCGTATTTGTGGCAGTTACAGATGCCATCCGCACCGGGAATCACGTCACCTGGAACAGCTTCCCTCACTTCCTTTGGAGGGGTTTGGATACATCAGTGAAACAGGTATCGGCCAAGTCCCGAACTTGATCTGCCGCTTACGCCCGTCTACCGGGGACTTACACCTATAGACACAACTTTTAGCTGACGCAACAGCCTTCAGTCGCAACCCAGGACAGCCATGGATCACAATGGCATTCCCATCGGACAGAGCTTTTGCGGCATGGACATCAAGATACATGCAAATTCCTTGGGCCAGCGCAGCTTTCAAAACCTGCGCCAAACCTACGCTAAGCTCTGGAGTGTGTAGGGTGTGCGTAGGGAATCTGGTGGCGTCGATTTGGCGTAAGTTTTCACAGAAGCAATCCTAAGCCTTTGATCGCATTGAATTTCATTCAATAAACTCAGCCACTTATTTAAGGATTCCAGTGGTGAACATCGTTATCCTGGACGATTATCAAGACGCGGTTCGCAAGCTCGATTGCGCCAAGCTGCTCGATGCCTTCAACGCAAAGGTCTATACCAACACCATCAAGGGCGTGGGTCAGCTCTCGGTTCGACTGCGCGACGCGGATGTCATCGTCCTGATTCGCGAGCGCACCCAGATCTCGCGCCAGCTGCTCGATAAACTGCCCCGGCTCAAGCTGATTGCCCAAACGGGCAAGGCTGGCGCCCATATCGATGTGCAGGCCTGCACCGAACGTGGTGTGGCGGTTGCAGAAGGCGTGGGCTCTCCCATTGCTCCGGCGGAGCTGACCTGGTCGCTGATCATGTCGGCCATGCGCCGTCTGCCGCAGTACATCTCCAATCTCAAGCATGGTGCATGGCAGCAGTCCGGACTCAAGGCTGCCTCCATGCCGCCCAACTTCGGACTGGGCAGCGTGCTGCGCGGACGCATGCTTGGCATCTGGGGCTACGGCCGCATCGGGCAACTGGTGGCCGGCTATGGCAAGGCCTTTGGAATGCAGATCTGTGTCTGGGGCAGCGAAGCCTCGCGTCGCAAGGCCGAGGCCGATGGATATCTGAGTGCCCCGTCCAAAGAAGCTTTTTTTGAACAATGCGATGTGCTGTCGCTGCATCTGCGTCTGAACGACGCGACGCGGGGCATCGTGACGGCACAGGAGCTGGCACGCATGAAACCGACAGCCTTGTTCGTCAACACCTCGCGCGCCGAACTGGTGGAGCCCGAAGCCTTGCTATGTGCCTTGAACCGCGGCCGCCCGGGACTGGCCGCGATCGATGTATTCGAGAGCGAGCCGATCTTGCAAGGCCATGCCCTGCTCAGGCTGGAGAACTGCATCTGCACACCCCATATCGGCTACGTGGAGCAGGACAGCTATGAGCTGTATTTCCGTGCGGCGTTCGAGAACGTGGTGAACTTTGCCAACGGCCAGCCCAGCAATATTCTGAATCCTGAAGTTTTCAGCGGCCCACTGCGCTTGAACCGCTAACCGCCAGCGCTCGGCGACTACTGCCGGGTCTGCTGCGCAAGCTCCGCCTCCACAGCCTCAAAGACCGACTGACGCACCACGGTCTCCACTTCTTCACGCAGGCGAAGCACCATGGATCGGGTCTGTACTTCCACAACCTGAGCTATTGCTTCCTTGAGCTTGTGCTCCAGCACAAGGTCCACCCGCTGCATCAGCCGGTGGACCAGATACTCTTCGGTCACCACGGCACCGTGTGCATCCAGCGCCTGCTGCAGGCCCGCTGCCTCCAAGACCGGTTCGGGTTCAACGGCCTGCACCACATCCTGTGCCTGGACGAGCGGCTCCGCGGCTTCCTCATGGAAGGGCTCAGGCCCGGGCTGAAGCTCTTCATCCTGGGCTTGGCCAGCGTCCGTAATGGATGGCTGCTCCGCCTGGTCTGCCAGCGGCAATGCCTCCACGAGTTCGGCAGTTACCGACTCAGGCTCAGGCTCCACCTGCCCGGCCGCTATTGCTTCCACCACCTCCCCAGCCATGCTTTGCGCAAATGACTGCTGCGGCGGCAAGGATTCCGGCAAGGGGGGCAGCTGATGTGGAATACCTGCAGGCCTGCCGCGGCCGTAGAGACCGTCCGCCAGCCATGAGGTATGAAACGACGGCCGCGCCAGAGGTACGACGCAGTCTCCCAGCGTTCGCGGACCTGGCACCTGTTGCACAGCTGCCTGAGACTGCTCCGGCTGCGCCGACTGAGCGTTGTCTGCAGCGTCTTCGGGCGCGGAAGCTTCGGGCTGAACCACCTCGGTCAGGGTGGGGACGAATCGTGGCGGAACTTTGGATGAGGAGTTCATGACCTAGCCCTTGAGATTCAGATCGTGCCGGACAATGGAAAAACCACGCGCAGCATAGTCGCGCCAGCGGACACGCGCATCCTGGCGATCCATCTCATCGCCGGAAGACACGATTTCCACCACGCGCGCGAAGCGCTCAAACCCCGACGGCACCTGCGGCGTGAGGTTGACCAGCACATCGTAATGAGGCAAGTCCTGCAGGTGTTCGGTCAGGATGACGGGAGAAGCAGCAAGCATCTGCGCACCATCCGACTCGCAAGCATGCGCAAGAAAATCCGTGGCCGAGACGCTCCACAAACGGGGCGAAAGCCGGCTCAGCGCAGCTCCATCACCCAGAACCACGATGCGCGCACCATGACGCAGAGCCTTGCGTGCGAATCGGCACACATAGCCCAGCTTGTCTGGCGCATTGAAATGAAAGGCAATTTCTGTCACAACTCTTGGCGGCAGAGACGGTCTGAAACCAGGCCGCCCCTGCCGACTTTTCTTAAGCCGAAGCCTTGGCAGTCACACGCGTGCGGCGCGAGGCCGCAGGCTTGGCAGCGCTCTTGCGCGACGCCGAGGTCTTGGCCGTTGCGGGCGCAGCGGCTGCCTTGCCTTGCTGGCCCAGCAGATATTGCACCAGCAGACCCACGGGGCGACCGGTGGCGCCCTTGGCAGCACCGCTCTTCCAGGCAGTACCGGCGATATCCAGATGCGCCCAGGGAATATCGCCCACAAATTTCTGCAGGAACTTGGCGGCCGTCACAGCGCCCGCAGCGCGCCCTGCCACATTGCCCATGTCCGCAAAATTGCTCTTGAGCCCATCGGCGTACTCCTCATCCAAAGGCATGCGCCAGCAAGGATCGAGCGCCGCGTCGCCCGCAGTCTGCAAGGCCGCTGCCAGCTCGTCGCTGGTCGAGAACAGGCCGCTACGCAAGCCGCCCAAGGCGATCACGCAAGCACCGGTCAGCGTGGCCATATCGACCAGCGCAGAGGGCTTGAAGCGCGCTGCGTAATGCAGCACGTCGCACAGCACCAGACGGCCTTCGGCGTCGGTGTTGAGGATCTCGATGGTCTGGCCGCTCATGCTGGTCACCACATCGCCAGGCTTGATGGCTGCGCCGTCGGGCATGTTCTCGCAGGCGGGGATCAGGCCCACGACGTTGATGGCGGGCTGCAGCCTGGCCAGTGCCTGGAACACGCCCAGCACGCTGGCAGCGCCGCCCATGTCGAACTTCATCTCGTCCATCTCGGCCGCAGGCTTGAGCGAGATGCCGCCGGTGTCAAAAGTAATGCCCTTGCCCACCAGCACGATGGGGGCCACGCTCTTGGCCGCACCGTTGTAGTGCAATTCAATGAAGCGCAGGGGCTCGCGCGAGCCCTGTGCCACTGCCATGAAGGCGCCCATGCCCAGCTTGGCCACTTCGGCGGGGCCGTGGATCTTGCAGCTCATGCGTGCAGCCTTGGCAATGCTCTTGGCCGCATTGGCCAGCAAGGTGGGCGTTGCATGGTTGGCCGGGCGGTTGGCCCATTCGCGGGCCGTGTTCACGCCTTCCTGCTGCGCCACGGCAGTATTGAAAGCAGCGGTAACCGCAGCCGTCTTGGACGATACGCCCAGCACGAGCTTGGTCAGCGCAATGGGCTTGGCCTGGGATTTGGTGTGGGTATAGAGGTAGGTCGCATCGGCCACTGCCTGCACGGCGGCCGCTACAGCCTGGGCATCGGCATCAAAGGCAAAGCTCACAACGGCCTTGGCAATGCCGTCGGTCTTGAGCACCGCGCCACAGCCGGCCAGCGCATTGCGCACATCCCTGGCCGAGCCGGCCCCAGTGCCCAGCAGCACCACACGGCGTGCGGCAATGGCGGGCACTTGGTACAAAGGCAATTGCTTGCCGCAAGTCAGGGCAAAATCCCCCTGTTTCACCGCGTGAGCCACCATGGCTCCGATGGCGTCGCTGCCGAATGTGCCCGATGCTGCCTGCTCGGACACCAGCACCAGCAACAGATCACATTTTTCACGCGCTGCGGCGGCAGCGGTCAGAGCCTTCAGTTCAAAGTTCATAATCGGTGTTTTCCTTTTAGCCAATGTTATTCGATTCATCCATACGCAAAGAGCTGGCCCGCAGCTTTGGCGCGACGGCCGTGGTTCTGATCACTGTGGTGATGACCATGATGCTGATCCGCACCCTGGGTCAGGCTTACAAGGGCAGTGTCAGCCCTTCCGACGTGATGCTGGTCATGGGTTTCACCGTGCTCGGACAACTCCCCACCATTTTGGGCCTGAGTCTGTTTGTCGCCATTGTGGGCTCACTGTCGCGCATGTATCGCGACAGCGAGATGGTCATCTGGTTTGCTGCCGGCCAGGGCCTGGCCAGTCTGCTCAAACCCTTGCTGCGCTTTGCCTGGCCGGTGATTCTCATCACGGCCGTGCTGGCCCTGGGCGTGCTGCCCTGGTCCTACCAGCAAATCGAGCAGATCAAGACCCAGTTCCAGCAGCGCAGCGATTTGGATCGCATCGCACCCGGCGAGTTCCAGGAATCGGCGGGCGGCACACGCGTGTTCTTCGTCGACAAGGACTCCCCCTCGGACATGGCGGCCAGCAACGTCTTTGTGGTCTCGCGCGACCCGGGCAAGGAGTCCGTGACCTCCGCCAAGGGCGCGCATCTGGCCGTCATCAAGGGCCAGCGCATGGTGATTCTGGAGGACGGCCAGCGCATGGAGACGCGCAGCGACGACGGCTCGGTACGTATCACTGAATTCAAGGAATACGGTGTGCAGGTCGACAATGACAACCCCGTCACCATCGAAGAAATGGCCGCGCGCAGCATGCCCACCAGGGACTTGATCGGCAAGGACGAGCCGATCGCCCGCTCCGTGCTCGCATGGCGTCTGGGCCTGCCCTTTGCGGCGCTGAATTTTGTCATTCTGGGCCTGGCCATCTCCAGTGTGAACCCGCGTGCGGGCAATAGCAGCAGCCTGATGATCGCCCTCTTCGCATTTATCGTGTACTACAACCTCATGACCCTGGGCGAGAGCTGGGTCAGCGCCAACAAGATAGGCATGTGGGGCATTCTGGGCCTGCTTCATGGAAGCATCCTCACGCTCAGCGTGCTGGTGCTGGCGGCGCGCCATTTCCGCTGGTCGCCACGCGATCTGCTGCTGCGCTCGGGCAAGCGTCAGGAGAGCGCACGATGAAAGTTCTGCGCAACCTGATCTATCGCGAGGTCATACAGGCCGTCCTGTATGTCTCGCTGGCCTTTCTGGCGCTGTTCTTCTTTTTTGATCTGGTCGATGAAATGCGCTGGGTGGGCAGCGGCAATGCCGGCTACACCGCCACGCGCGCGCTGCTGTTTGTGGCCCTGTCCATTCCGGGCCACCTCTACGAGCTGATGCCGATCGCCGTGCTGATCGGCGCCATCTTCGTGATGGCCAAGTTCGCCCAGAGCTCGGAGTTCACCATCATGCGCACCAGCGGCATGGGCCCCTGGCTGGCGCTGCGCACGCTGCTGGTACTGGGGATGAGCTTTGTAGTGCTCACCGTGCTGGTGGGTGACTATATTGCACCTGCTGCCGACAACTTCAGCCAGAAACTGCGTGTGGTCAGCAAAGGCCAGATCTCCCGAGGCGCCACCGGAGCCTGGCTCAAGGAAAAGCAAGGCGATCACTCGGTCGCCATCAACGTAGGCGCCGTCAAGAGCCCTGGCGACTTCGTCAATGTGCGCATCTTCGAGTTCGACAGCAAGGGCCGTATCGCTGCGCAGATCAGCGCCCAATCGGCACAGGTCGATGAAGACGAAGAGCAGTGGACGCTGCAGGGCGTGCAAGGCAGCAAGGTGGCCCAGGATGGCGATGTCACCAAGCTCAGCCGGATCAGCGAAGCCAGCATGAACTGGCCAACCAAGGTCACTGCGGCCATGGTCTCGGGTGCGCTGCTCAAGCCCGATCGCATGACCACGATTGCACTGTTCCAGTTTGTACGTCACCTGCAAGATAACGGCCAGGCGGCGCAGAAGTACGAAATCGAGTTCTGGCGCAAGGTCTTCTACCCGTTGAGCTGCCTGGTGATGGTGGTTCTCGCCCTGCCTTTTGCCTATCTGCATTTCCGCTCGGGCGGTATCACGGCCTATGTGTTTGGCGGGGTGATGGCCGGCATCAGCTTCTTCCTGCTCAACAACGTGTTCGGCTATATCGGCACTCTGCAATCCTGGTGGCCCTGGCTGGCCGCCGCGGCGCCGGGTCTGCTCTACACCGCGCTATCGCTCTCGGCCTTTGGCTGGCTGGTACTGAGGCGCTAGCCATGGATGACGCAGCCAACCATTCTCCATGCCGGGCCGGTCTGATCCTGCTGGCCCATGGCTCCAGAGACCCTCTCTGGCGCCAGCCCATAGAGGCCGTGCATCAGCTGGTACAGGCAATGCAGCCCGGCCTGCCCTGCATCTGCGCCTATCTGGATGCCTGCGCACCGGATCTGCCTGCCGCCGCGCAGAGCCTGATTGCGCAAGGCGTCAAACACCTGATCGTGCTGCCGCTGTTCCTCGGTACCGGCAAACATGCACGCGAAGACATTCCGCGCCTGCTGGACGAATTGCGCCGCCAGCATCCCGGCTGCCAGTTCGATCTGCAGACCGCAGCGGGTGAGAATCCTCGCGTCACGTCCCTGCTGGCGCAGCTGGCGATAGAGGCGGCAACCGGCACCGAAGCTCTCAAACATACAGATTTCAAATAAAAAATAGCTTCTTTAGATATTTGAAGCATAATGATGCAAGTTCTTAGTCCATGCCGTCATGAACCTGCATCAATTCCGCTTCGTTCAGGAAGCCGCCCGCCGCAATCTCAACCTCACCGAGGCGGCCAAGGCCCTGCACACCTCCCAGCCCGGAGTCTCCAAAGCCATCATCGAGCTTGAGGAAGAGCTGGGCATCGATATCTTTGCGCGCCACGGCAAGCGTCTCAAGCGCATCACCGAGCCGGGACAGGAAGTCCTCAAGAGCATCGAGCTGATCATGCGCGAGGTGGGCAATCTCAAGCGCATCGGCGAGCAGTACAGCGCCCAGGACAGCGGCACGCTGAGCATCGCCACCACCCACACCCAGGCCCGCTATGTGCTGCCGCCCGCCGTGGCACGCCTGCGCGAGCTCTACCCCAAGGTCACCATCAGTCTGCACCAGGCCACGCCTGCCGAAGTCGCGCGCATGGTGATCGACGAAGTGGCCGAGATCGGCATGGCCACCGAATCGCTGGCCGACTACCCCGATCTGGTGACCCTGCCCTGCTACGAATGGCAGCACGTGCTGGTCATCCCCACGGGCCACCCGCTGGCGCAGAAAGAGCGCATCACGCTGGAGGACATCGCCCAGGAGGCCCTGATCACCTACCACCCGTCCTTTACCGGACGCGGCAAGATCGACCATGCCTTCGAGATGCGCCGCCTGCATCCGCATATCGTGCTGGAAGCCATCGATGCCGACGTGATCAAGACCTATGTGCGTCTGGGCCTGGGCATCGGCATCGTGGCCGAGATGGCCATGCGCGACGACACCGTCAACGACCTGGTGGTGCGCCCTGTCGGCCATCTGTTCGGCACCAGCGTGGCACGCGTGGCCATCAAGCGCGGCGCATATCTGCGCAACTTCGTCTACCGGTTTGCGGAGCTGCTCAGCGACCGTCTCTCGCGCGACCTCATCATGCGCGCCATGAACGGCAGCGTGGACGACTTCGGGCTCTGATCCGGCCCGCCTCAAGGGCCGGCGCCTGCGCGCCCGGCCCATGCATTGCAAGACTATCGTGACTCCCAATTTTCCCAGCAAGCTGCCCAATGTGGGCACCACCATCTTCACCGTCATGTCGGCGCTGGCCGCCGAGCACAAGGCCGTCAATCTGGGCCAGGGCTTCCCCGACTTCGGCTGCGACCCCAGGCTGCTTGACGCTGTCAACGATGCCATGCGCGCCGGTCACAACCAGTACCCGCCCATGACGGGCTGGCCCGCGCTGCGCGAGGCCGTGGCCGCCAAGATCGAAACGCTGCACGGTCGCCGCTATGACGCGGGCAGCGAGATCACCATCACTGCCGGCGCCACCCAGGCCATTCTCACCGCCATCCTGGCCACTGTGCATGCGGGCGACGAAGTCATCGTGCTCGACCCCTGCTACGACAGCTATGTGCCCAATATCGAGATGGCCGGCGGCGTGGCCGTGCGGGTGCCGCTGACGCCCGGCAGCTTCCGCCCCGACTTTGCCAGGATCGCGGCCGCCATCACGCCGCGCACGCGTCTGCTGATCATCAACAGTCCGCACAACCCCAGTGCCACCATCTGGACCGATGCGGAAATGCGCCAGCTCGAGGCGCTGCTGGCCCCCACCAATGTGCTGCTGATCAGCGACGAGGTCTACGAGCACATGGTCTTCGACGGCGCCCAGCATCTGAGCAGCGCCCGCTACCCGGGCCTAGCCGAGCGCGCCTTCATCGTCTCCAGCTTTGGCAAGACCTACCATGTCACGGGCTGGAAGGTCGGCACCGTGGCCGCACCCGCCGCTCTCAGTGCCGAATTCCGCAAGGTGCACCAGTTCAATGTGTTTACCGTGAACACGCCCATGCAGGCGGGTCTCGCGCACTACATGCAGGACCCTGCGCCTTATCTGGAGCTTTCGGCCTTCTATCAGGCCAAGCGCGATCTGTTCCTCGGCGGGCTGCAGGGCTCGCGCCTGAAGCTGCTGCCCACGGCCGGCACCTATTTCCTCTGTGCCGACATCTCCTCGGTCTCGGATCTCAACGAGGCCGAGTTCTGCCAGTGGCTGGTCAAGGAAATCGGCGTGGCCGCGATTCCGCTGTCGGCCTTCTACGGCAACGGCTTCGATCAGCGCGTGGTGCGCTTTTGCTTTGCCAAGAAGGACGAAACCCTGATCGAGGCAGCCGCGCGCCTGCGCAAGCTCTGAAACGCTGCGGCCCATAAAAAAGGAGCGCCTACCGCGCTCCTTTTCTCGTTTTCAGCATGTTTTCATGCTGAATCTGTTTATCAGCAAACGCAAGAAGCTATCAAATTTACTTTGCTTCATGCCGTCTCTGCCAGATGGCGCAGCATCAGCACCGCCCCCAGCACAATGCCGGCCAGCGCCACAAAGCTGCCCAGGCTGAGCATAGAGATCGCACTGATGCCCTGGCCCACGGTGCAGCCCATGGCCGTCACCCCGCCTACGCCCATCAGCAGCCCGCCCAGCAAGTGACGGGCCAGGTCCCGGCGGTCGGCAAAGCCCTGCCACTGAAAGTCCCTGCGCCACAGCGCATGGACAAAGCTGCCCAGGACCACGCCAGCCACCGAGGCTATGCCCCAGGTCAGCACCTTGTTGCGATCGCTGAAGAACATCAGCCAGTCCAGCGTGTGCGCCACCGGCGTGACAAAGCTGAAGGCCTCGATACGACCGCTATAGGTCGCGGCATAGACCTGCTCCAGCGTCTGGGGGTGTTCGGCCACCAGCGCCAGATGACCGCTGAGCCACCAAGCTGCCGTCACGCACAGGCCCACTAGCAGCCCGCCCAGCAGCACGGCCCGGCTGCGCTCGGCGCCGGGCCGGGGATCGAAGGCCAGCAACAACAGCAAGGCCCCCAGACCCAGGCCCAGCACGCCGCGCAGCAGCGTCAAGGGCCAGGCCATTTGGCCGGCCAGCCACTCGGGCAGCAGGGCCGGGCCCGCGAATTCAAGATGCACGCTGTCCAGCCAGCGCACCCGCGCCACGGCGGTGATCCCCTTGAGCGTGGCAAAGGCGGCCACGCCCATGACCAGCAGCACCACGAGCGCCTTGAGGCTGCCGCTGCCCAGCCGGGTCAGATTCCTGGCCCCGCAACCCGATGCCAGCACCATGCCTGCGCCAAACAGCCCCCCTCCCGCCAGGGCCGACAGCCACAGAAGGCGGCGGCTGGCATAAAGGGCATCGCCCACCTGCAACTGGCCGCACAGCGCCAACGCCGTGAAGCCCAGCATGCTTACGGCGATGGCCATGCACCACTGGCGCGCCCGCCCCCAGTCCTGCAGATAGACCACATCGCTGATGGCGCCCACGGTGCAAAACCGGGTCTCGCGCATCACAAAGCCCAGCACGGCGGCCAGCAACAAAATGGCCACCAGAACGGTGGCCGTCAGGGAATCAAACTCGGCAGGACTCATGCGGGCATTGGACGGCGCGGCCCGGCTTCAAAGCAATGGCATATACCCCAGCCCGCACGATAACTGTGCCTTAATCGGATTTCCAGGCGTCTTTCCAATCGGCTTTCATCAGGCCTTGGCCAGCCCCTGATTGCCGCCGACATTGATCAGTCGGGGCTCGTCGAGACGGCGCGGCCCCAACGTCTTGCGGTCCTTGAGCCAGGGCTCGACCAGCTCCCAGATCGGCTTGTTGCCGGCCGTCCTGGCCTCCTCGGCCACGGGAGCCCAGCCGGCCACCTTGTATTTCTTGTCCGCCTCCAGCAACTGGCCGTTCAGGCGCATGTCGCTGATGCGCCGGCCCGCGCCGGCCGCCGGGTCGCACTGGTATTGCAGACCGCCCACGCGCACCATGTCGCCGCCCTGCTGGTAGTACGGATCGGGATTGAAGAGATTGTCGGCCACGTCTTCGAGCACCGTCCTGATCGTGGCGCCCGTCATCTCGGTCACGGTGGCGTAGGAATAGGTGGTGGCCGTCATATCCATCAGCCATTCGCGCGTGATGTCCTGCCCGGCCAGCAGCGTTGTCCCCCAGCGAAAGCCCGGCGAGAAGGCAATCGGCGCATTCTGCACCTCCATCATGGCGTCCAGCAGCAACTGGTCGCCTGTGCCGTTGAAGTTGCCACGGCGATACAGCGTGCCGTCGGTGCGCGCCAGCACTTCGCCCAGCCGGCTTTCATAGGGTGCACGCACCCGGGTGATCAGCGCCTGCATCTGGGTATCGGCGGGCAGGATGCTGGCGAACACCGGCAGCAGCCGGTACTGGAAGCCGCGCACCTGGCCGTCCCTGACATCGAAGTCCAGCACTCCGAGAAACTTGCCGTTCGAGCCCGCGTTGGTGACGATGGTCTTGCCGCCCGCGTTCTGCACCAGCGTGGGCACAGGCATGCCGTCATGTGTGTGCCCTCCCAAAATGGCGTCGATACCGCGCACGCGGCTGGCCATCTTGAGGTCCACGTCCATGCCGTTGTGCGAGAGCACGACCACCACCTTGGCCCCTTTGGCGCGCACCTCGTCCACCATCTTCTGTAGATGGTCGTCCTGGATGCCGAAGCTCCAGTCCGCCACCATATAGCGCGGGTTGGCGATCGGCGTGTACGGAAAGGCCTGGCCGATGATGGCCACGGGCACGCCGTTGATCTCGCGGATCACATAGGGCTTGAACACCGGATCGCCGAAATCGGCCGTCTTGACGTTTTGCGCCACAAAGTCGGTCTGCGTGCCGAAGTCCTTGTCGATGATCTCCTGCACGCGCTGCATGCCGTAGGTGAACTCCCAGTGGCCCGTCATCACGTCCACGCCCAGCAGCTTACAGGCATCGACCATGTCCTGGGCCTTGGTCCACAGCGAAGTGGCCGAGCCCTGCCAGGTATCGCCGCCGTCCAGCAGCAGCGCGCCCGGGCGCGAGGCGCGCATGCGCTTGACCAGCGTGGACAGATGGGCAAACCCGCCCACCTTGCCGTAGCGCCTGGCCGCCGCCTCGAAGTCCAGATAGCTGAATGCATGGGCCGAAGCCGTGCCGGGCTTGATGCCCACGGAGCGCAGCAGATGCTCGCCCACCAGATGCGGGCGCTGGTTCTTCATCGCAGCGATACCGAGATTGACACTGGGTTCGCGAAAGTGCACCGGATTGAGCTGAGCATGGCAGTCCGTCATATGCAGCAGGGACACATTGCCGAACGGCGCCACCTCATACAAGGCCTTGTCGGCCAGCGACTGGTCGGCGTAGGCATAGCGCTGCAAGCCCATGCCCGAGACACTGGCTGCCGCCAGCACTTGCAGAAATTCGCGTTTGGAAAGACTCATGCTGATATCCGTTGGTACCTATGCAAGCAGGGAGGCAAGCACGGGCATTTCTACCCAGCCTGATCCGAATTTGCATCAGTTGTGTCCGTAATGCTGCGCGCCGCAATTGCATGGCAAACGCCAGGCAGGGCACTCCATAGCGAAGGGTCATCCCCTCTCGAACTGCGAAGCACCGCAAGAGCGGGGACAAGCGGCATAGCCGCTCAGAGGAAGCTATTTGTTGACGGGAGAGGCAGGATCGACAAGCAAGGCGACAAGATCTCGTGTCTGCGCTTCGCTGAGGATGCCGGAGTGACCGAAGCGCGGCATGCCCGAGCAGGCGTTGTAGGCCTTGGCGTTCCAGATCTTGCCCCAGGTGTACTCGACGATGGCTCTGGATTCGGGGCTGCCCGGATCCTTGATGCCGCGAATCTTTCCATAGTTGTAGAGACTGGGGCCCAGCGTGCCAAAGGAGATTTCTTCCTTGCTGATCTGGTGGCAGTTGTAGCAGTTGCCGCCATTGGCGCTGCCAGCCTTGTCGCTCCAGGTCATGCCCCGGCCGTTCTGGGCGATCTTTTCGCCCTCCTTCCAGTCGCCGAGCAGCTTGCCATCCTGAGGCCATTTGACGGTCTTGAGATTGGCAGCTTCGATGGCTTGCGCACGCTCAGGCGCCAGCGGCTTGCCGGAGGCATCGGCAGCGCTGCAGGCCGCATTCGACTCGTCCTGCTGCAGACGATCGACCTTGGCGATGCCCTGATCGCGAAAAGAGGTCTGCACCATCTTGGCCGTCAAGGCATCGATGTCCGCCACCCCGTCAACGGAGGCACAGCCGAGCACCAGCAACGATGCGGCCACGGCCAGGTACGGCATGTATTTTTGCTTGCGCATAGGGCCTCCTTATCGCTTGATGGCCGGTGCGGTCGACATCCCGCCCTTGCCGTTGACGCCCATGAACACCCCCAGCGCCACAGTCACGTCGCTGGCGTAACCGGGATAGGGAAAGCGCTGCTGACGGAAGCAGTCGTTGAGGCGGCGCTGCATGCTCCACAGCTCGCCCGATGAGACGCGATAGGCGGGCCAGGCGCCAAAGCCTTCCGCTGCGCCGGGGTTCCTGGTCAGATTGGGCAGATCCTGCATGCGGATGCGCTTGCCATCCGCACCATGGCAGGAGGCACAGGCAAAGTCATGCGGGCCGCCGCGCATATAGAACATGCGCTTGCCCGCCTCGTACATCTGCCTTTCCTGCACATGGCCCTGGGGCAGGTTGAACTTCATGCCTTTGGACTGCGATGAAATCCAGGCCACCAGCCCTTCCATGTTCTTTTGCTCGTCCTTGCCGAACGGTGTTGCCGCAATCTTTTGCGCGTCCAGCCCCTGCAGCCTGTCCATGCAGGTCAGCAGGCGCGACTCCAGATCCTGCACCCTGCCCGTGTCCGCAAAATAGCGCGGCAGCTCTACAAATGCGCCCTTGACCACGCCCGGCCCCTTGCCCAGATCGCACTGCTCCAGGGACGCCTTGCGGGGGCCTCGCTTTTGCTTCCACAGCTCCTCGCCCTTCATCTCGAACAGCTCGGCGGGGTTGCCGTCCTGCAGCATCTCGCGGTACTCGGCAATGCCGTCGGCCGTGGACTTTTGCGCCAGCACCGGCGCGGACATGCACAGGGCCAGCACGGCGGCAGCCATCTGACTGGGGGAGGAATGTCTCATGGGGCAGCTCTCTGTTTTTTGATTGATTCTGGACCGGGATGAAGGCTGGCCGGCGGCCAGCCGCTGTCTGCGCCGTGCTCAGCTCACGGTCGCCTCATCCGTGCGGGTCTCGCCCTTGTTGTCCTTCCAGCTCACCGAGATCTTGTCTCCCGCCTTGGCACCCTTGACCACGAACTGCAAAAACGGGTTCTTGGAAACCGCGGGGCCCCACTCAGCTTGGAGCACCTGCTTGCCGTTGTGCGCGGCCGTCACCTCCTGGATAAACCAGGCGGGCACGGTCTTGCCTTCCGCATCCTTGCGCTGGCCGGTCTCCATCTCATGGGACATCAGCACGCGCACGGTGGTCTTGTCACCTGCAGCCTGGGCACGAATACGCATTGGATCAGCCATGTTCTTCTCCTGTTTCAGATGATTCGTTGCAATCAGCCGCCGCAGCCACCGAGGGTGACCTTGACTTCCTTCTTGGCATAGAAGGCCTTGCCGTCATTGGTGATGGCCACGGCATAGACATCCGAGGACTGGCCCAGCTTGGCGCGGGTCAGGAAGTTGGCGTCCAGCGCCTCGTTGACGGTGAAGGCCGCCACCAGCGTGTTGGGGTTCTTTTCCACCAGCACCAGCATCTGCTTCACATTGGGCAGCGTGGTCGCGGCGCCCAGGGGCACGACGGCCCCGTTTTCGGCGATGTCGGGCGCCGTCAGCGTCACGTCCTTGCTCTCGGCAGGCGCAGCAGCTCCCATGGCCTTGAGCACATCGGCTACGGTCTTGGCGTCGAAGGCGGTCTTGTTATAGGCCGCCTGCGCAGCCTGCGGCAGCAGGCCGGCGGCCATCAGCATGCCGAGCACGGCCGCGCTGTTCCTGAGGGCGTCTCTACGTTTCATCGTTGTCTCCTTTTCATTCACTTCACTGTCGCATGACACAAGCTGCATCAGGGCTTGGCGCCCGCCGCCAGCCACTGGGCAATCACCTTGGCATCAGCATCGCTGAGATTGGGCTGAGGCGGCATGGGTGTTGATCCCCAGACGCCGGAGCCTCCGACCCTGATCTTGTTTGCCAGATAGTCAGGCTGGCCGCCGTGCTTGCCGGCAATGTCGCTGAAGGCCGGGCCGACGAGTTTCTGCGCCATGCCATGGCAGGCCATGCAGGCGTTCTTTTCCAGCAAGGCCGTCGGCGCCGCACTGGCCGATTGCCCGGCGGCCGCTGGCTGCGCGGCCTTGCTGGCGCCGCCATCGGTGGCGATGCCGCGCTGGGCACCGACCAGCCGGTTCTGCTGGGCCAGATTGCCGTGGTTGTTGCTGGCATGCTCGGGCAAGGCCGAGCGCAGCGTGGGTGCGGGGCCGCAGTTGCTCATGCAGGCAGTGGCCAGCACATCGGGCCTGGCGCCTTTGCCGAACTCGTTGCCGGGCCACAGCGCATGCCGGGTCGTCATGCCGTTGCGGTTGGGCAGCTTGCGCTGCACCTCGGTGATATTGCTGTCGCTGAGCGTGAAGTTCTCGGGCACCACGCCGCCGAGGTTGAGCAGATAGGCCGTGACGGCATACACCTCTTCGGTGGACAGCGACTTGGGCGCATTCCAGGGCATGGCGCGGTTGATGTAATCCCACAGCGTCGAGACCGTGGCTACCTTCATCAAGGTCGTGCGCCCCGGAAAGGCCGGGTCCTTGAGCCGCGCCACATGGCCGGTCCTGATGTCCTCGGCCGTGGTTCCGCCGATCAGCGGGCTGAACACCTCGTTGGATTCGCCGAACACCCCGTGGCAGGACGCGCACTTGGCCTCCCACACATCCATGCCTTTTTGCACGGACCCCGAGCCCGGAGGCAGCCCCTTGAAATCCGGGCGCACGTCGATATCCCAGGCCAGAACCTCCTTGCCCGTGGCATTGCGACCCACGCCGGGATAGCGGTCTTCGGCAGACTTGCCCTGCGCCGCAGCGGGCCCGGCAGCCACGCCCATGGCCAGCAGCGCCAGCAGCGCCAGCGGTTTACGCAAGCTGAACATTGGCGACCTCCCCGTTGGCTCGTACCGCCCAGGACTGGATGGAATTGTTGTGATAGATGGAGCGTGTGCCCCGCGCGGCACGCAGCTGCTGGTTGCTGGGCTGCACATAGCCCGTCTCATCCATGGCGCGGCTCTGGATGATGCATTCCTCGCCATTCCAGACCCAGTCCAGATGAAAGCGCGTCAGGCACTTGTCCATCACCGGCCCTTCAAGCCGGGCCGTGCGCCAGTTGCGACCGCCGTCCACGCTCACATCCACGCGCCTGACCTTGCCGCGCCCCGACCATGCCAGGCCCGTGATGTTGTAGAAGCCCTTGTCCAGCAGCATCTGTCCGCCGGACGGCGTGGTGACCACGCTCTTGCATTCCTGGATGCTCGAGTACTGGCGGTGCTGTCCGTCGGGCATCAGGTCCACATAGTGGATGGCCTCGTCCTTGGCCGCATAAGGCATGTCGCCCACTTCGATGCGGCGCAGGTATTTCACCCAGCTCACGCCCTGCACGCCCGGCACCACCAGGCGCAGCGGATAGCCCTGCTCGGGCCGCAGCATCTCGCCGTTCTGGCCGTAGGCGACCAGCACCTCGCCCGAAGTGATCAGCTCCACGGGAATGGTGCGCGTCATCGACGAGCCGTCCGCCCCCTCGGCCAGGATGAAGCGGCCTTTTTTCAGATCGGCACCGGCCATCTCCAGCAAGGTGATCAGGGGCACGCCCGTGAACTCGCTGCACGACAGCATGCCGTGCGTGTACTGCACCGTGGGCACGGCCACATTGCCCCACTCCATGCCGGTGTTGGCGCCACATTCGATGAAGTGAAAACGCGACACCGAAGGCAGACGCATGATCTCGTCCATGGTGAAGACCTTGGGATTCTTCACCAGACCATTGATCATCAGCCTGTGCTTGGAGGGGTCGATGTCCCACCAGCCCTGGTGGTGACGCTCGAAATGCAGACCGCTGGGCGTGACGATGCCGAACAGCGACTGCAGCGGCGCAAACGATACCGAAGCCTGCTTGGTCTGGGTCAGCCCCGGGCTCTGGCGGCGCTGCACATTGGCCTCGTACCGGGAAGGCTTGCCGTAGCCGTCGGTGACCACCGGCTGGCCCAGGCCCTTGCTGTGCGCGGGCAGCTCCAGAATATTCGGATCTCCCTCGCCGCTCACGGCCTGCCGGCCCTGCGCATGGACAGTTGCAGCGCCGGCTGCCGCAGCTGCGAAAGCCCCGCGAATGAAGTCACGCCGACCGGCCCTGGCCTCGGCAAACACGGTGCCGACATCGCCTGAGCGCACGAAATTCTCGGGTGCCTTGCGCACCTTGCCCGTCAACTGGCTTTGCATAAGCTCTCTCTTTGATCGCTGGTGGTGCTTGCCGGGAAAGCGTGAGGCGCCTGTGTCATTTGAAACCCTTGAGAATCCAGGCCGCCAGTGTCTGGGTGTCGGCATCGCTGAGTGCGGGCTGGGCGGGCATGGGCACCGGCCCCCATTTGCCGGAGCCGCCGGCCTTGATGCTTTTGGCCAGATAGGCCTGTGCATCGGCCTGGGCCCCATATTTCCTGGCCACGTCCTGGAACGCCGGGCCTACCAGTTTCTTGTCTGCCGCATGGCAGGCCATGCAGGCGTTCTTCTGCGCCAGCGCCTGATCTGCCTGCGCCAGTGCAGGAACAGCCAGCCCCAGCAGCACCGTCAAGCCACCCAGCCAGGATGCAGTCTTCATCGCTTGGTCTCCTTATATTTATATATAAGCATGTTGTTATTTAAAGTATCGACCAGGATGCCGAATTTGAAATCCCGCGCTAACCCTCGTTATTCCTGAAGAGGAACAACGAGGCTCAGCGCCCCTGCACCGCTGCGCGGGCCGTCTGCATGCGCTCATCCAGATAAGCGCCATAGAAGTCGGGGATGGAGCTGCCGCTCAAGCGCTCGGCCACCTCCTTGTGAGCGGCTCCATAGAAGAGCACGGTCGGCGCAACCTCGATGCCCAGTTGCCTGACCATGTCGCCATGCGTGGTCGCCACGCCATCCCAGTCCTGCAAAGCCTCACGCGACAGAAAATGAATCTGGGTCACCAAGGCCCCGGAGCGCTGCAGCGCCAGCAGATAATGCTCGCGCACCAGCTTGCAATACGGGCAGCCATGCAGGCTTGCCATCACCACCAGCGGTTGCTTGCCAGCCAGCGCCAAGGCCAGGTCATGCTGCAGGCTCTGGCTGGTGGGCAGCAGACGCTCCGAAGCATCGAGCGCCGCCCACGCAGGGCCCGCGCCCGCCAGCAGCAGCTGCAAGCACAGTCTTCTGCGGGCATGAAAGAAGCGGGCCATGGCCGTCACGGCTTTTCCTGCTCCATCAGCAAGAAGGTGTTGTAGGCATTCATGCGATTGGCTTCCTTGAACAGCGGGTAGGCCGAGAACCTGGACCAGTCCGTCGCCTGGTAGGCCTCGTCAAACGGGTCGAGATTGGCTGCGGCCTTGCCCATGGCCTCGCGCAGATAGTGCAGATAGTCACGCGTCAGCTGCATGTCCCGGCGCGGTTGCTCGGAGGCCGGGCCGTGGCCCGGCACCATGACCTTCACAGGCAGCTTGAGCAACTCGTCCAGCGCCTCAATCCAGTGCCGGCTGTCGGCCTGGCCTACATAGGGAATGCGGTTGCGAAACACCACATCGCCAATGAACAGCACACCGCTTTGCGGCAGGAAGATCGCCGTATCCTCCGGCGTATGCGAGGGCCCCATGTGCTGCAGCACAAAGTCCACGCCCCCCACCTTCAGCGTGGAGCTGTCGCCCGACACCCATTGATTCGCCGGCACCAGGCGCGTGCCCTGGTCGACCCAGGGGGCCAGATCCTTGCGCGAAGCCTCGAGCCGCAGATGCGCGGTCTCGGAGTTGATGTATTCACGTGCCTGGGCATGGGCCACGATTTTTGCGCCCAAGGCCTCGAACACCTGCAGGCCATAGATGTGGTCGGCGTGATAGTGGGTCAGCAGCACATGGCTGATGGGCTTGGGCGTCAGCGTGCGAATTTTCTGCACCAGCTCCTCGGCCAGTGCAGGCGAGCCCAGCGCATCGATCACGACCACGCTGTCTGCGGTGATGACAAAGCCGGCATTGGAGATGAAGTTGCGATTGGCCGCACTGCCCAGCGCCGATACACCCTGCACAAAAAACACATTGGCCGCCACCTGTTGCAGCTCCATCACGGGGGCACTGGCCGCCACGGGAGTGCCCGCCACGGGACCGTTCAGCGCGGGAGCCTCCTCATGTGCTGCATCATGCGCAGCCGCCGCCCCTGTCGCTGCGATCGCGGCCCAAACAAAGCTCCTCAGCGCAGCCCCTGCCCAGCTTGTCATGGCTTTGTCTCCCTTGCATGGGCAGCGCGTCATGCATGCATGTCGCCACTAGCGCTTGCCCTATTTTTGAATGTTTGCGTCATCGTTAATATAAGCAAGTGGCAATATTTAACCAGCAGCATCTTCCCTGATGCCCGCAGACACCACAGGAGACCTTCGATGAAGCGCCAACTTGTTGCCCTGAGCTTTGCCCTGTGTACGGCGATTGCCGCCGCTCAGGATGTGAAAGTGGTCTATCACGTCAACACCGGCGTGGAAACGGCGGCCGCCATACTCGCCAATATCAATAACGAACTCAACGCCTCGCCCACCGACAAGATCGTGGTGGTCACCCATGGGCCCGGCATAGAATTTTTGCTGAACAATGCCAAGGACAGCAAGGGCCGCGAGTTCAGCGGCCAGGTCAGCGCACTGGTGGGGCGCGGCGTGGAGTTCAAGGTCTGCAACAACACGCTGCAAACGCGCAAGCTCGAGGCCTCCAGCCTGCTGATGGAAGCCTCGGTCGTCCCCTCCGGTGTGGCCGAAGTGGCACGCCTGCAGGCCAAAGAGGGCTTTGTCTATCTCAAGCCCTGAGCCCGAAGCGGGCATGAAAAAAGGCGCCTGGTGCGCCTTTTCTTTTTTTGGGGATCAAGCCATCAGTTCTGTTCAATGGCAATCTGCACGCAGATGGTGCGGCACATATGGACGACCTTCTCGTTGGCGATGAAGTAGTAGATGCTGACCCCTTCGCGCCTGCGGCCCAGAATGCCGGACTGGTACAGCGTGTTCAGGTGCTGAGACATATTGGGCTGGGTCGTGTCTATGGAAGCCAGCAGTTCGGAGACGTTTTTCTCTCCGTTGCACAGCGCGCTGATGATCTTCAGCCGCATGGGTGCAGCCATGGCTTTGAACAGCTCGGCCGCACTCTCGAAAACGCTGTCATCCTCAAGCTCTGACGATTCCATGAAACACTCCTGAACACCGCTTCAGACTGCAACCTTCAAATAGAGGTGGTACGCCATGGTGCATGACATGCAGTTTATAGGAAGGTCATGCAGCGCCTGTCGCCACCCGACGACAAACACTGATGGGCATCAGGCAATCCAAAAAAAGAAGCAGCCAGTGCACGACCAACATGAATTTCAGGCACTTTTATAGCTGAAATCCTTATTGAACGTGCGCAAGCAGCTATCAAAAAATCAAGCCGGTTTCCACTCCAGAGACCAGACACCGCTTTGCACATTCTGCAGCCACAGGCAACAGCTCAAGGTCTTGGCATCGGTGACCTGGCCGCTACGCACGCCGTCCAGCAGCTCGGCAGGCGTCATGCTGCAGACATCGAGAAACTCGTCGGCATCGAGATGGCGCTCGCCCGCAGTCAGGCCGCGTGCAAAGAAGATGTGAATGACTTCGTCGGAGTAGCCGATCGCCAGATGCATGGGGCCGGCATAGGCCCATTCGCGCGCGCTGTAGCCGGTCTCCTCCAGCAGCTCGCGCTGGGCGCAGATCAGCGGCAGCTCGCCCGCATCGAGCTTGCCAGCGGGAAACTCCGTCATGACCCGGCCCACGGGGTAGCGAAACTGCCGCTCCAGCAGCACGCGGCCATCGTCGAGCAGGCCTATCACCACCACGGCGCCGGGGTGCACCACATACTCGCGCGTGGCCTGACCGCCATGGGGCAGGCGCACGGTATCGAGCCTGACCTGCAGAAAACTGCCCTGGTGCACCAGCTCGCTTTTGATGGAGTGCTCGATCAGATGGCTTTCCTGAGCCTGTTTGTCTTGTTGGGTCATCTCCGACTCGTCTTTCAAAGCGCTGTGGTGACAGCGCAAATACATCCAAGGTCTTAATCTTCGCAGAAGCCGGCTTCACTTTCCTCCACTCAGACCATGACGCATCCCATCGACACAGCCCAGACAGACATACAGCGCCACCAGTTCGGCCGCGTGACGGTGTTTCGCGGCGCCAAGGGTGGCAAGTATCCGGACGGCAACCAGATCATGATTCGCGGCAGCGATACGCTGGCAGCGCTGGATACGCCTATCGTGGCCAACCATATCGGGGCCGAGTTCGATGCCGCCGAGCTGGTGGTGATGGGTCATGTGCATGAGGACCATATGGCCGGCCTGCACCGCCTGCCAGATGCACAGGTCTTTGCTCACGTCGGCGATCTAGCGGCCTTGCAAAGCTGGGAGGGCCTGGTTGCCACCTTTGGCTGGGCCGATTCGGCGCAGGCCGACATCATGCGCAGCAAGCTGGAGAGCGAATTCTTCTACGCCCCCAGACCCGATGCCAGGGGCTACGAAGATGGAGCCGTCTGGAAGCTGGGCCAGTCGCAGATTCGCGCCATTCATATGCCGGGCCATACGACGGGCCACAGCGTGCTGCTGATCGAGCCCGAGGGTGTTGCCTTTATCGGCGATATCGACCTGACGGGCTTCGGGCCCTATTACGGCGACGCCTGCTCCTGTCTGGCGGACTTTCGCCGCAGCCTGGAACGGCTGCCCGAGATCGATGCCAGGATCTGGGTGACCTCTCACCACAAAGGCATTTACACCGAGCGCGAGACGTTTCTGCGAGACCTCAAGCGCTTTGCTGCTGTCATTGACGAGCGCGGTGCACGCATTCTCGAATGGCTGGCGCAGCGGCCCCTGACGCTCTCGCAGATGGTGGAGCAGCGCCTGCTCTACCCGCAAGGCTTTGATGCGCCCTGGGTGCTGGGGGCCGAGAAGCGCAGCATCTCCCAGCATCTGGACGAGCTGCAGGCGGCCGGAGAAATCCTGCAGGAGCGCAATGTGCGCGGCGAAGACCTTTATCTGCGAGCTTGAATCCAGAAAAATAAAAAAGCCGACTTCTCAAGGAAGTCGGCGGGGCCAGGCGCCTGGCCACGCATCCACCAGGCAAGCGTGACAAGCGCACAGCGGCTAGCCCTTGGCTGATGAGCCGATCCCAGTCACCTGGGCTTTGAGACTCAGGCCACAGCGTCCATGGGCTTGCGCAGAAAGCCCTGGTTGGCGCCCTTGCGGTTGGGCGCGAAGCCGTTCCTGGCCAGGGTTTCGTCGGCGGTTTCGTAGAACACGCCGATCTGCTTGATCTCGCGGGCCTGCTGGGCCGTGGCAATCGGGCGACCGAACTCGCCCGCAATGCGCACCAGCTGCCTGATCTGCTCCACGGTGCTCATCTTGCCCGTGCGGGTCTGGTTCCACAGCACGTCTTCGATACCGCAGCGCACATGCAGCCCCAGGGCCATGCCGATCATGTTGATGGGCAGCACGTTCAGCACCGAGCTTTCCACCGTCACGATGGCGTTGTCGGGCACGGCGCGCAGCATATTGGCCAGGTTGTAGATATTGGCCTGGTCCATGCCGCCGCTGATGGCGACCCAGTTCATGACCAGCGGGCCCTTGTAGACGCCGCGGCGAATCATGCGCTCGATGGTCTCGAAACTGTTGATGTTGTAGACCTGGAAGGCGCTCTGGATGCCCTTTTCGGACAGGCGGCGGATATGTTCTTCGACGAAGCTGGGGTTCGAAGGAACAATCATGTCCTTGTAGGTCTTGTGCAGATGCGGGAAGCCGCGCGAGACACCGCGGAAGTCGTCTTCGCCGGCATGCTCGGTCACGTTCATCTGCGTGGTGTTGACGGTCACTGTCACCTGGTCGGGCACGGGAGTCAGCTCGGCCAGCATGTGGCGGGTGTCGTCGGAGAGCCACTTGGCCTGGCCGTCCGGGCCTTCAGGCGCAAAGCTGATGGAGCCGCCCACCTGAATGATCATTTCGGGCACACGCTCGCGCACGCCGGCGATCAGCTCGTTGAACTTGGACAGGCGCTTGCTGCCCTTGCCATCGTCTTCACGCACATGCAGGTGCAGCACGGTGGCACCGGCCTCATAGCAGTCCACAGCCTTCTGGATCTGCTCTTCCATGGTGATGGGGATGTCCTCGGGGAAGTCCGAGGGAATCCAGCCCGGAGCGTAGGGAGCCGCAGTGATGATCAGCGGCTGCTGGTTTTCGGGGTACAGGTGACCGTCGAGAAAGTTCATGGTTGTTGTCTCCGGTTTGAGTGCGGGAAATCAGTATCTGGACAAACTGCATCAGCCGATTTCAGGCCATTGCCGATGCGTGAGGCCAGTATCAAATGCCATGTGAGATGCCACTTTGCATTTCAAGACACGCGCTTTCTCAAACGCGACAAGGCCGGCAAGCCACGCCTGAAAGCGAGACAGGCAGCAAAGCTGCGCCAAGAGCTTTGCGGGCCGCAGGCTCAAGCTGCCGCAGCCTGAGAACGGCATCGCCCGCATCGGGTAAGTGCGGGGTACCGCAGTCATCAAATGCGAAGTCGCAGGCATGAAACGCCAAGTCACCGCACTTGCGGGCCTCCATCATGAATTGCTGCATTCAACGCAAGGACATGCCAGCCGATTCGGCGCCGTATCTGCACTCTGCCAAGGGCGAGATCGGCAGCTTGACGAATGCCAGACCCCATGACAAAACGACAGGAGACCTCCATGACAAGCGCCGTGAATTTCGCAGAACCCGCCACGCCATCACGCAAGCAACATAGGCGCAGCATGGTTCAAAACCTGCGCTGCTGCGCCGCCGTGCTTTGTACCGGCCTGCTGGCCGCCATGGCGGCGCAGGCCCAGACCCCGGCTCCCACCTGGCCCAGCAAGCCCATACGCATCGTCGTTCCTGCGCCTCCAGGTGGCATCACCGATGGTGTGGCGCGCCTGGTGGCCGATCATCTGCAGACCAATCTGGGCCAGCCCGTGGTCGTCGACAACAAACCCGGCGGATCGGCCGTGATAGCCGAGCGCGCCGTGATGAATGCACCTGCCGACTGGCACACGCTGATGATTGCGCCCTCCAGCATCTGGACCGACTTTCCTCTCACCGTCAAGACGCCCTTCGATGTGCACAAGACCTTCACCTATGTCTCGGATGTGGCCTCCATGGTGCATATGCTGGTGGCCAACAACAGCTTCCCGCCCAACAGGATTCAGGAGGTGCTGGACTATGCGCAAAAGAGCAGCAGCCCGATCAATATCGCCAACCTGAGCCCCGGCACCCGCTCCGACATGCTGGGCGAGCTGCTGAGCAAGAAAAGCGGCGGCAAGATCACTGCCGTGCCCTACAAAGGCTCGGCCCCTGCCATCGTCGATCTGATCGGCAATCAGGTGCAGCTGACCTTTGAAGTGGTGACCAATGCAGCCCCGCTGGTCAAGGCCGGCAAGGTCAAGGCCCTGGGCGTGGTCTCGCCCAACCGCTCGCGCCTTTTGCCCGACGTGCCCAGCTTTGCCGAGCAGAACATGCCCGACTTTGTACTGCCCGATGCCAGTGTGGGACTGTTCGTGCTCAGCAGCACGCCCCCGGCCCTGATCCAGAAGGTGCGCCAGGAAATGGACAAGGTGACTCAATCGGCCAAGTTCCAGGCACAGCTCAAAACCCAGGGCTTTGACGCTCCCCAGCCCGGCACGATGACGGAGCTGCAACAAAAAATGCTAAACACGGTGGAGCAGAACCGCAAAATTCTGAGCAAGCTCAGAATCGCCAGCAACTGAAGGACGCTGGCGTAGCCGCCCTCACCCCGAGGGCGGCACTTTGGTAGTGTGTTTGGCGGGCCCCTGCGGCCCGCTTTTTTATGCGCCGCCTGTGCCTTCGGTCTGCGCCTTGGCACGGCTGTCCTTGGCGCTGCAGCCAAACTGGCTCTGATACCAGCGCGAAAAACTGCTGGGGGCCGTAAAGCCCAGCAGCTCGGCCACTTCCGTCAGAGAGCGGTTGCTCTCAAACACATAGCGCACGGCCAGCTCCTTGCGGATATCGTTCATCAGCGAGGAAAAGCTCTGACCCTTTTCCGTCAGCCGGCGCTGAATGGTGCGTGGCACCACACCCAGGTGCTCGCTGACCTTCTCAATGCTGCAGCGCCCGCTGGGCAACAGCAGCAAGATGGTGCGACGCATATCGTCCAGCACCGCTTCCTCGCTCATGGGCGCCACGGACTCCAGCAGCTTCTGGGCATAGCGCACCATGGCAGGGTCGGCAAACTCGTTGCGCGTATCGAGATCGGCCTTGGCGCAGACAATGCAGTTGAACTCCTGATTGAACTCCACGCGCGGGCCGAACATCAGGTGATGCATGCTCAGGTCCTTGGGCGCGGCGTGCTCGAAACAAACCATGCGAGGCTGCCAGTCACGCCCGATGAGCTGCCGAATGGCGCGCACCATCACGCCCAGTGCCAGCTCCACGCGCTGGCGCGTAGGCTCATGGGCACGGCCGGCCAGCAACAGCTCACGGATCAGCACCGTGTCGGCCTGCTCATCGAGCTCAAGCGTCATGGCGCCGTTGAGCAGGGCCAGATGACGCACCAGCAGGTTCAGCGAATCGCGCAGCGTTGCCTGATCGCGAATCAGCAGACCCACCGGCCCCATATTGGACAGCAGGCGCGAGCGCGCCATGCACAGACCAAAGCTCTCATTGCCCGACTGCGTGGCCGAGGCCTGCAGCAAACGCCCCACTTTGTCCACCGGGATCATCAGATCCGGCTCGTCGAGCACACCGGGGCTCAGGCCGGCATCGAGCAGCATGCGCGTGCCATTCAGCCCCGAAGCCTGGGCGACTTCGGCGTAATTGGTCAAGCAGGCTGCGCGAACGAGAGAGGCCATGGGGTTTCACTAACTTGGCACTAATTGCAAAGCACCAGTCATGTAATGACAAGCGCCGATCGAGGGGAGTTTTCACACTGGCGACATTGATTCTATAAGGAGACTTCCCAATGAAAAACGAGGTTGGCGCAGCACCCGCCCTTATCCGCTCCAGCTCTTTGACCCGCTCTGTGAAAGTCAATCCTCTGACCTGCTCCATCGGTGCGGAGCTGTCCAACGTTCATCTGGGTGCGGCCGCCGAGGACGAAGGCCTGATGGCCGAGATCCGCCAGGCGCTGCTCAGGCACCGCGTGATCTTTTTCCGCGACCAGGACATCACACGCGCCGAGCATGTGGCGTTTGCACGCAAGTTTGGCCAACTGGAAGATCACCCGGTGGTGGGCAGCCACCCCGAGCACCCCGGCCTGGTGCAGATCTACAAGACCCCCGACAGCCCTCTGGACCGGAACGAGAACTCCTGGCACACCGACGCCACCTGGCGCGAGCAGCCCCCCATGGGCTGCGTGCTGCGCTGCGTTGAGTGCCCGCCCGTGGGCGGCGACACCATGTGGGTGAACATGGTGATGGCCTATGAGAACCTGCCAGCCGACATCAAGGTCAAGATCGAGCACCTGCGTGCCCGCCACAGCATCGAAGCCAGCTTTGGTGCCGTCATGCCTATCGAAAAACGCCTGGCACTCAAGGCCCAATACCCCGATGCCGAGCACCCCGTGGTCCGCATCCACCCTGAAACCGGCGAGAAGATTCTGTTCGTCAACAGCAGCTTCACCACCCATTTCACCAACTACAACACCCCCGCCAATGTGCGCTTCGGGCTGGACAAATCGCCCGGCTCCTCGCAACTGCTCAATTACCTGACCAGCCAGGCCATGATTCCCGAGTACCAGGTGCGCTTCAAATGGAGCAGGAACAGCGTAGCCTTCTGGGACAACCGCTCCACCCAGCACTACGCAGTGATGGACTACCAGCCCTGCCACCGCAAGATGGAACGCACCGCCATCATCGGCGGCCCCACGGACTGAGCCAGGAGACAGAAGATGACCTTGAACCACACGATTCTCATCATCCCCGGCCTGCGTGACCATGTCGAAGAGCACTGGCAGACGCTGCTGGCCAAGGAGCTGACTGCGCAGTCCGTCCCCTGCGTCACCGTGCCACCGCTGGAGCAGGACAAGCTCAGCTGCCAGGCCCGCCTGGACGCGATCGACCGTGCACTGGACAGCATCGACGGCCCCGTCATCATCGTGGCGCACAGCGCCGGCTGCATGATGGTCGCGCACTGGGCGCTGCGCCGAGCCCGCCCCATTCTCGGAGCCTTGCTTGCGGCCCCCGCAGATGTGGAAACCCAGATGCCTGCCGGCTACCCCTCCAAGGATGTGCTGGCAGCCCACGGCTGGACGCCCATCCCACGCCAGCGCCTGCCGTTTCCCACACTGCTGGCGGCCAGCAGCAACGACCCGCTGACCCAGTTGGAGCGCGCGCGCGGCTTTGCGCGCGACTGGGGGAGCGAGCTGGTGGAGCTGGGCCCCCAGGGCCACCTGAACCCGGCCTCGGGCCATGGCCCCTGGCCGCAGGCAAAACAGCTGATCGAGGATTTGCAGGCTCGGATCGAAGCCCGACAGCCCGAGCCAACGGCCTGAGCCGCCCGACGACCATCACGATGAATGCGCAGCCACCCACAATATATAAAAGGTGCGCGCTGATGGGGAGCCAGACCTCCCCATTGAAGGAGACAAGCAATGAAGGCAACGACACCCGCCTCGCGCAATTCAGTGGACACGGCTGACTCTCGCGCCGCGACAGCCAGCGCACTGCGCCGCAAATTAGGCCTGGCCGTCATGGCCGTGGCCGCCAGCCTGGCATTACCCGCGCAGGCCGAGCAAAGCGCAGACTGGCCGACCAGGCCCATACGCCTGATCGTCACCGGGCCTGCTGGCGGCACGGCCGACACCCTGGCCCGTCTGCTGGCAGAGGGCATGCAGCAAGAGCTCAAGCAGCCAGTGATCGTGGAATCCAAGGCCGGTGCCTCGGGGGCCATCGGCATCCAGGACCTCAAGTCCCATGGCAAAAGCGGCTACACCTTTTTGGTGATTCAGGACGGAGCACTGAGCGAGGCGCCCCTGGCCCAGAAAGTCAGTTTCGACCCGTTCAAGGACCTGACTCCGCTGGCCCAGCTAACACGCACTGGCCTGGTCATGGTCGCCAACAAGGATCTGCCGTTCCAGACCCTGCCCGAATTCATCAGCTACGCCAGACAGCAACGCGACGGCGTGGACTTTGCCTCCTACGCCACGGGCCTGAAGGGTCACACCTCGGGCATGCTGCTGGGCCAGTTGGCCAAGATCAATATGCGCCATGTGGGCTACAAGGGCTCGCCCCCTGCGCTGGTGGACCTCATGGGCGGCCATGTCCCGGTGATGTTCGATGGCGTCACCACTTCGCTGCCCCTGATTCGCAGCGGCAAGATCAAGGCACTGGCCGCCGTCTACCCGAGCCGCCTGCAAGCCCTGCCCGACGTGCCGACGTTCACGGAGCTGGGCTACCCCCAGTTGTCCAAACCAGGCTGGTTCGCCCTGTGGTCCCACCCGCAAACCCCGGCCGCCATCCAGCAAAAACTGCGTGATGTGGCGCTGGCACATTTCCGCAAGGAGCCCGTGCTCAAACAGCTCGCTGCGCTGGGCATGGAGCCCGGCCAGCCCCTTACCACCGCAGAACTGACAGCCGAGCTCAAAGAGGCCAGCCGCAAGCAGGAAGCCCTGCTCAAGTCCATAGGCTACAAGCCCGAAAACTGAGCCCCGGGTCTTTGAGCAGTTGCTCTCAAGCGGCTCCATTCCCTATCTTATTCAAGACCTCTGCCCGGTACCCCCTTGGCACCGTGGTCGGCTGCACCCGGCTCAAGCCCTTTTGCGGGATTCGAGCCGGGACTTGCCTGCGCCTTCAACCCATCCCCAGGCCCGGGTCCGGGTCCGGCTTTGCCCTGCTGCGTTTTTCGTCGGTTTGCCATCAGGCATCTTTTTCAACGGTTCAAGGAGACATGAATGACTACAAGAAAAATGGCTTTCAATACGCTGGGCGCTCTCGCATGCACGCTGGCGCCGCTGGCGGCCTCGGCACAATCGTCTGTGCAGGTCTACGGCGTGGTCGATATGGCCGTATCCAACTACCGCGGTGCGGGCGCAGGCTCGCGTCAGATGCTGACCTCCAGCGGCAATCAGGCCAGCCGCCTGGGCTTTCGGGGCCGTGAAGATCTCGGCAGCGGCCTGGCCGCCGGCTTTGATCTGGAAGCGGGCCTCAATACCGACAACGGTACCGGCCAGGCCTCCAACACCAACAACCAGCCTTCGGGGGCCGGCAGCGGCAACGGCCTGAGCTTCAACCGCAAGTCCCTGGTCTATCTGCAGAGCAAGCAATGGGGCGAGGTACGTCTGGGTCGCGACTATGTGCCCGCCTTCTGGAACATGTTCAACTACGACCCCTTTCGCCTGGGCGTAGGCATGAGCCTGCATGTGCTGCACGGCACGACGGTGACCGGATTTCGCGCGTCGAACAGCATTGGCTACCTCTCGCCCGGCTGCTCCAGCTCCAGCTGCAAGGGCCTGTTCTATCAATTGATGACGGCATTCGGCGAAAACGATGCCGGCCCCAACCGCCAGGACGGCCGCGTCTATGGTGCACGCCTGGGTTATGGAGGTGATAACTGGGATGCAGCCGTCGCCATCACGACCACCAAGAACCGTGCCGCCGACGATTACAGGCAGATCAATGCCGCCGCCTCCTACCTCTGGGAGGGCCACCGCCTCATGGTTCTGGCTGCCGATCACCGCACCGGCAACCGCCTGGCAGGTCTGGACAATGCCGACCATGTACGCTACTGGCAGTTGGGTGCCATCTGGAAGGTCGGCAACGGCAACATTCCCATGAGCTTCATGCGCCTGAACCGCAATGACAACAGCGGCAGCAGCTCCAACAAGTACGCCGTGGGCTATGTGCACAACCTCTCCAAACGCACCGCACTCTACGGCACCTATGCCTATGTGGACAACCGCGGCAGCATCAACCTGCCGGTGGCCACGGGCGCGCTGCAAGGCCCGATTCCGGTCGCAGGCGGCAATGCTTCGGGCTTTGACATCGGCATTCGCCACACCTTCTGAGCCCATTCCATGGCAACCGGCGCTTGCTGGTTGCCGGTTGCCGGCCAGAGGACATCCATCCTGAAACCATAGAAAAAGGCCCGCAGAGAAAATCTGCGGGCCTTTTTCATTGCACATCAACGCTCAATGGTTCAGCAGCAGTTGTCAGGCGGTTTGAGCCAGAGCAGCCCCTCTCTGACAAGAACTTCGTAGAGAGGAATCGTCATCTGCGGCGATGCCGTGCACCTGCCGCTGCGGATATCGAACCTGAGTCCATGCGCGGGGCAGCTCAGCACATGGGCATCGCAGTTGCCGCCGGCCATGGAGGCACCCGCATGCGGGCAGCTGTTCTCCAAGGCATAGAACTCGCCTTCGACATTCAGCAGCAAGATGCTCTGGCCACCAGGGGTGAAGACCAGCTTTCGTCCGCCCGGCGGCAAATCCCGCACGGCGCCAGCGGCCAGCAATGCGGTATCAGGCAAAGATACTGCCGGCAACACGGGCATGCTCCATGGCGCGCAGCAGCTCTGCGGGCGCCACAGCGCCCGTCACCTGCAGGCGCTGGTTGAACACCATATGCGGCACGCCACCGGCATGGCCCGCCTCGCTTTGGTAGCGCAGCGCATCAAAGCGGGAAGGGTTCCAGTCCAGTGCTGCCGAGTGCGCCAGCTGCTGCAGCACCATGACCGAGCCGATATCGCGGCCCTGCACAAAGTAAGCGGCAAAGATGGACTCCACAAAGCGGATCATGGATTCGCCATCGAGCAGAGTCTGGGCGTAGTTGACCAACGCACAGACCAGACGCGTGCTGGGGAAGGTTTCAATCAGCGCATGATTGATCTGCAGGCCCGCCGCGCGGGCCGCCGAGCGCACCTGGGCACGGCGAACCTCCACGGCCCTGGGGCCGCCCAGCCGGGCTTCGTAGAAGGCCTGGTAAGGCACTCCATGCTCCGGGATCTGGGGCAGCAGAGTGTCTGCATGCCAATGGATTGCAAGCTGCTGGTCGGGATATCTGGCCAGCAGCATCTCACGGGCGGCCAGCAGATTGCGCAGACCGATCCAGCACCAGGGGCAGATCAGGTCCAGCGAAAAGTCGACCTGCAATGTCGTTGCAGCAGAGCTTTGAGTCATGGCATTTATTTCTTTGGGCAATCACCGGGATTGATGCAAAAAGGGCTGAATGGCTCAGCCCTTTTCATACCGAGGTGCTGCCTTCGGTATCTCAGAGCGTGAAGATGGCCGATCCCACAATCTTGCGGGCTTCCAGGTCGCGGTGAGCCTGCACGGCGTCTTCCAGCGCATAGCGCTTGCTGATGTCCACCTTTATACGGCCTTCGGCCACATGGGCGAACAGCTCGTTGGCCAGCTCTGCACGCTCCAGAGGGTCGGCGATGTAATGCGCCGATGCAGGACGGGTCAGGAAGAGCGAGCCTTTGCCGGCCAGAATCTGCGGGTTGAACGGCGCAATGGAGCCCGAAGCCGTACCCAGACAGACCATCAGCCCGCGCACCTTCAGGCTGTTGAGCGAGCCCTCGAAAGTGTCCTTGCCCACGCTGTCGAAAACGGCATTCACACCCACGCCGTCCGTCAGCTCACGCACGCGCTTGGCCACGTCTTCATGGCTGTAGTTGATGGTGTGAACACAGCCGTTGGCCTTGGCCACTTCGGCCTTGGCATCGCTGGAGACGGTGCCGATCACGTTCAGGCCTTCCAGCTTTGCCCACTGCGACACCAGCAGGCCCACGCCACCAGCTGCAGCATGCAGCAAGATGGTGTCGCCCTTCTTGAAGTCCCAGATGCGGCGCATCAGATAAGCCGCCGTCAGTCCACGCATGGTGATGGCTGCTGCGGTTTCGAAGCTGATGTTGTCAGGCAGACGGATCAGGGGGGCAGCAGAAATCAGGCGCTCCGTGGCGTAAGCGCCGATGGTGTTCAGTGCGCCGGTATAGGTCACGCGGTCGCCCACCTTGAAATCCGTCACGCCGTCGCCCACGGCCGTGATCGTGCCGCAAGCCTCGCTGCCCACGCCCGCGGGTAAAGGAGCGGGATACAGACCGGAGCGGAAATAGGTATCGGCAAAGTTCAGGGCCACAGCGCCTTGCTTGAGGCGGACCTGACCTGGACCGGGTTGGCCGACTTCAATTTCCTCCTGTCGCAACACCTCGGGGCCGCCAACTTCGTGATAACGGATTACTTTAGCCATACAAACTCCCAGTCAGATACCAATCGAAAGGTGATACGACACACGGCCTCACCTCGAACAGAAGCAATACGAATCAATGACTTAAGCCATATCCTTGGTATTCCTCCGTTCAGACTGGACTGAATTTATGGGAGTTCGTCCCCAGGACATTTCCCGAGAGCGCCGCTCTCTTGTCTTTACGCGACACCACGGGTAAATACCGAGAACAAAAAGTTAACTGCAAAGTTTCTATTTGATTGAAAGCTTGCCGCAAGCGTTGGCCACCATATTGCGCGTCTGCGACTGCGGCAAGCCCGTCACAACCCCTAGAATCATTCCGTTTACGTAAACGTCAAACCAATGCGAGGACCTGGCAGTCTTGCCAGGCACCAGACATGAAGTCGAGGGAAGCCCCTGCCATCCGTGGCAGGCAACATCCCCAACAATCCAAGGCACAACCCAGGCCTGGCAGCCAGCCGGGCCAGTATTCAAGGAAACAGAGACGATGACCTACAAAGCGCCCATCAAAGACATGCTGTTCGACATGGAGCACCTGGCCCAGATCGAGCAGGTCGCCCAGATTCCCGGCTTTGAAGATGCGGGGCTGGAAACCGCACAGGCCGTTCTCGAAGAATGCGCCAAGCTTTGCGAAGGCGTGGTCGCTCCCCTGAATGTTCCCGGCGACCTCAACCCCTCTTCCTTCAAGGATGGTGTGGTCACGACGACTCCCGGCTTCGCCGATGCCTTCAAGCAGTACGCCGAAGGCGGCTGGCAGGGTCTGCAGCATCCTGCCGACTTCGGCGGCCAGGGCCTGCCCAAGACCATTGGCGCGGCCTGCATCGAGATGCTCAACAGCGCCAACCTGAGCTTTGCGCTATGCCCTCTGCTGACCGACGGCGCCATCGAGGCACTGCTGACTGCGGGCAGCGACGAGCTCAAGTCCACCTACCTGGAAAAGCTGGTCACCGGCGAGTGGACCGGCACCATGAACCTGACCGAGCCCCAGGCCGGCTCCGACCTGGCCCTGGTACGCACCAGGGCCGAGCCTCAGGGCGACGGCAGCTACAAGGTCTTCGGCACCAAGATCTTCATCACCTATGGCGAGCACGATATGGCGGACAACATCGTCCACCTGGTGCTGGCCCGTGTGGCGGGGGCGCCCGAAGGCGTCAAGGGCATCAGCCTGTTTGTCGTGCCCAAGTTCCTCGTGAACCAGGACGGCTCCTTGGGCAAGCGCAATGATGTGCACTGCGTCAGCATCGAGCACAAGATGGGCATCAAGGCCTCGCCCACGGCTGTGCTGCAATTTGGCGACAACGGAGGAGCCATCGGCTACCTCGTGGGCGAGGAAAACCGCGGTCTCGAATACATGTTCATCATGATGAACGCCGCCCGCTATGCCGTAGGCCTGCAGGGCCTGGCCGTGGCCGAGCGGGCCTACCAGCACGCCGTGGCCTACGCCAAGGAGCGCGTGCAAAGCCGCCCCGTCGACGGCTCGGTCAAGGCCAGCGCCACCATCATCCACCACCCCGATGTGCGCCGCATGCTGATGACCATGCGTGCCAGCAACGAAGGCTGCCGCGCCATGGCCACCACGGCTGCTGCCGCCTACGATGCAGCCCACCACCACCCGGACGCCGAAGTGCGCCAGGCCAACCAGACCTTCTATGAATTCATGGTGCCGCTGGTCAAGGGCTACAGCACCGAGATGAGCCTGGAAGTCACCAGCCTGGGCGTGCAGGTGCATGGCGGCATGGGCTTCATCGAGGAAACCGGCGCCGCCCAGTACTACCGCGACGCCAAGATCCTGACCATCTATGAAGGCACGACCGCCATCCAGGCCAACGACCTGGTCGGCCGCAAGACCGCGCGTGATGGCGGCCAGACCGCCAAGGCCATTGCCGCCCAGATCGAAAAGACCGAGGCGGCCCTCATCGCCAGCGGCACCGACGCGGCCAAGGCGGTTGCCAGGAATCTTGCCCAGGCCCGCGAGGCCTTTGTGCAGGTGGTGGACTTCATCGTGGCCAAGGCCAAGGCCGACCCCAATGCCGCCTATGCCGGAAGCGTCCCCTATCTGATGCTCACCGGCAATCTGGTCGCCGGCTGGCAGCTGGGCCGCTCAGTACTGGCTGCGCAGGATCTTCTGGCCAAGGGCCAGGACACGGCCTTCATGCAGGCCAAGCTGGCCACGGCACAGTTCTATGCCGAACATATCCTGACCCGCGTGCCCGGCCAGGCCGATGCCGTGATCAACGGTGCGGCCAGCGTGATGGCATTGCCCATGGAGCTGTTCTGATCCTGCACCTGAAGGCGGGGCGGCAACGCCCTGCCCACTCATGAAATGCATGGAAATAGCGGCTGGTGCTTATGAATAAAGCGCTAGTCGCTATTTTTTTGAATCTCTAGAACGTACCGGGGCCAGTTGCCAGGCAGACTCCGGGGCCATCGCTCACGCGAGCAAATACTCGCCTCGGGTGGAATAAGCGATCTGTGCAACCCAGGAAGTGAAGCCATGGGCTACGGCTGCGCAATGCAGATACGTGCGATTTGCCTAACAAGCAACGAGGTAATCGATGCAGCTGTCGTAGCGGATCTACTGAAGCAAATGACGCTGAATGCACTCTCACTCACAGCAGCACGATATCGTATTGCTCCTGCGCCATCGCAGTCTCGGCCTGCAGGGAGATCGGCTTGCCGATGAAGTCGGAGAGGCTGGCCAGATGCTGGCTTTCCTCGTCGAGGAACATCTCCACCACCTTGGGGGATGCCACGATGCGGAACTCATGCGGGTTGAACTGGCGCGCTTCGCGCAGGATTTCACGCAGCACCTCGTAGCAGATGCTGCGCGCGGTCTTGACGTTGCCCTTGCCGGAGCAGGCTTCACAGGGCTCGCACAGCATATGGGCCAGCGACTCGCGCGTACGCTTGCGCGTCATCTCCACCAGGCCCAGTTGCGAGAAGCCGCCAGCCATGGTCTTGACGCGGTCGCGCGCCAGCTGGCGGCGGAATTCGGAGAGCACCTCGCCCTGATGCTCCTCGCGCACCATGTCGATGAAGTCCACGATGACGATGCCGCCCAGATTGCGCAGCCGCAACTGACGCGCAATGGCGTGCGCCGCTTCCAGGTTGGTCTTGAAGATGGTGTCGTCAAAATTGCGCGCACCGACATAGCCGCCCGTGTTCACATCGATGGTGGTCAGGGCTTCGGTCTGATCGACGATCAGATAGCCGCCCGACTTCAGATCCACACGCCGCCCCAGCGCACGCGCGATTTCCTCGTCGATGTTGTAGAGGTCGAAAATCGGCCGCTCGCCCTTATACAGCGCCAGCTTGGGTGCTGCCGCCGGCATGTATTCCTGGCCAAAGCTCTTGAGCAGCGCAAACTGCTCGCGCGAATCGATGCGAATGCTCTGGGTGTTCTCACCGACCAGGTCTCGCAGCACACGCTGCAGCAGGTTCAGGTCCTGATGCAGCACCGACATCACGGGCAGCTTCTGCGCCGCATCCTTGATGCGCGCCCAGGTCTTGCGCAGATAACGGATGTCATCGGCCAGCTCGGCATCGCTGGATTCCTCGCCATTGGTGCGCAGAATGAACCCGCCGCCACCGCCCCCCTCCTTGGTGCCGACCAGCTCCTGCAGGCGGGTCCGCAAGGCGTCGCGCTCGTTCTGAGGGATTTTCTGGGAGATGCCGATATGGTCGTCCTGGGGCAGAAACACCAACAGGCGCCCTGCAATGCTGATCTGCGTGGACAGGCGCGCGCCCTTGGTGCCTATGGGGTCCTTGATGACCTGCACCATGATGGACTGGCCTTCGAACACCTGCTTTTCGATGGGTGTCAGCGGCTGGTCCTTGCGCGCGAACATCGGGGCTTCGCCGCTTTCCTGACGCTGCCAGACATCGGCCACATGCAAAAAGGCCGCACGCTCCAGGCCGATATCGATGAAGGCGGACTGCATGCCGGGCAGCACGCGCGAGACCTTACCCAGATAGATGTTACCTACGAGTCCCCGCTCCAGAGGGCGCTCCATGTGCAGCTCCTGCACGGCGCCATTCTCGACAATCGCCACCCGCGTCTCCTGCGGCGACCAGTTGATCAGAATATCTTGCTGCATTGACTGTCGTTCTTTCTTTATATGTCCTGGCTTTTGCTGCGCCCAGTGTGCGACGCGCGCATGGCTGGCGCAAGACAGCTGCCATGCAGACCTTCCCTTGGGGAAGCCTCAAGAACAGAGTGTCGATTGCGCCAAAGGTTCAGAGCGGCCAGCCCAGCTCGCGCAAAAGCTCGGCAGTTTCGTAAACGGGCAGGCCCATGATGGCCGAATAGCTGCCGCGGATCTCTGCAATATGCGCGGCCGCCCTGCCCTGTATGCCATAGGCACCGGCCTTGCCCATGGGCTCGCCCGTGAGCACGTAGGCATCGATCTGTGCCTCGGTCATGTGCGCAAAGCGCACGGTGGACACCGACAGGGCCTGCAGACGCCGCCCGCCACTTTGCAGCGCCACGGCGGTCAGCACCTCATGTTCGGCCCCGGAGAGCAGACGCAGAATGCGTCGCGCGTCTTCGGCATCGGTGGGCTTTCCCAGGATCTGCTTGCCCAGTGCCACGGTGGTGTCGGAGCACAGAATGGGGGCCGCCGGCAGACCGCGCCGCGCATGGCGAGCCACGGCTGCATCGAGCTTGCCGGCCGTCACGCGCTGCACATAATCATGGGGGTCTTCCCCGACCAGTTCGGCCTCTATGGCCTCGGCATCCTCGGCGATATCACCCGCTGCATTGGGCAGCAGCAATTCATGCGCCACGCCCAACTGCTCCAGCAGCTGACGACGGCGGGGACTTTGGGATGCAAGATAGAGAAATGGCGCCATGATTTTGATTAAAAATGGCCTCTAGCGCCCATATATAAAGCGCAAAAGGCTATCAAAATCATAGTATCACGCACTGCGCGAAATTGCACGCAGAGTCCGGTCACAAGCGCTTATTCGCGGTGGTAGGGATGGCCGGCATTGACCGACCAGGCGCGGTAGAGCTGCTCGATCAGCAGCACGCGCACCATGGCATGCGGCAAGGTCAGGTCGGACAGACGGATGCGCTCGTGTGCCGCGGCCTTGAACTCGGGGTCCAGTCCGTCGGGGCCGCCGATGACCAGGGCCACATCATCGCTCTCGAGCTGCCAGCCCTTGAGACGCTGGGCCAGCGCCTTGGTGGTCAGATTGGTGCCGCGCTCGTCGAGCACCACGATGCGGGTACCCCTGGGGATGGCGGCTTCGATACGCTTGCGCTCTGCCGCATACAGGGTCTCCAGCGTCTTGGAGCCGCGCGGCTCGGTCTTGACGGCCTTGAGTTCGACCTTGAGTTCGGGCGGAAAGCGCTTGGCATAATCGTCGTAGGCCGTCTGCGCCCAGTCGGGCACATGCAGGCCTACAGCCACGATGGTCAGCTTCATTTAGGCCTTGGCGCGGGGAGCACGCTTGGCTGCGGGTTTGGCCGCAACCGGCTTGGCAGTACGGGGCGTGCTGGGCTTGACGACCACGGTCTTGACCGTCTTGGTAGCGGCGGACTTGGCAGCAGGCTTCTTGGCTGCAGGCTTGGCACCGGCAGCCGTCTTGGTGGCGGGCTTTTTGGCCGCAGCCTTCTTGGCGGCAGGCTTTTTCTCGACCACGGTGTTTTCCGCAGCTGCCTTTTCCACGGCCAGCTTGGCAGCCAGCTTCTTGGCGGCCACTTCGGCGGGCTTGGGCTTGGCGGCACCGATCTTCATGCGCACCGGTGTCTCGCCCCAGATTTCTTCCAGGCGGTAGTACTGGCGGATGGCCGGCTGCATGATGTGGCAGACCACCGAGCCGCAGTCCACGATGATCCATTCGCCGTTTTGCTCACCTTCCTGGCGGGGCACGGGAAACCCTGCTTCCTTGACGGCTTCGCGCACGCTGGAGGCAAGTGCCTTGGTCTGGCGGTTGGAAGTACCCGAGGCCACGATCACGCGCTCGAACAGCGGCGACAGTGCTTCGGTGTTGAACACCTGGATGTCGTGGGCCTTGACGTCTTCGAGGCCGTCAACAATGGCTCGCTGGAGTTTGGTGACGTCGCGCTTGGCTGCGGAATCCGATTTGGTGGAGGTGGTCATCAGGCGATGGAATCAGTAAATGATGGGATCAATATAGCGTGTGCTGCGCCACACCCGTATCAGGGCTGGGTTAGCGTCTGCGTTCAGGCCCCTAAGACCCGTGCTCTTCACGCATTGAAAAAGGTTGACGCGCCAGTCGATAGCGCGCATCCAGCTATGGAAATTATAGTTTTCTAAAAATTTCCTTGCTGACAGGGCTTTATGCGCTGCCGGCAAGGAAACAGACTGATTACAGCCAGTCGCGGCGAATCAGGAATTTATCCAGCAAATCACGCTCAGGGGTACCCGGTGCATCCTCGCGCTGATAGCTCCAGTCCGCATGAGGCGGCATGGACAGCAAAATGGATTCGGTACGGCCGCCGGACTGCAGCCCGAAATGCGTGCCGCGATCCCAGACCAGGTTGAACTCCACATAGCGCCCACGGCGGTATCGCTGAAAGTCCACCTGCTGCTGGGTGTAAGGCAAATTCTTGCGGCGCTCCACGATAGGCAGATAGGCCTTCAGAAAGGCATCGCCCACCGAGCGCAGCATGGCAAAGCTCTGCTGCTGACCCAGTTCGCTGAAATCATCGAAGAAGATGCCGCCAATGCCGCGCTGCTCGTTGCGATGCTTGAGGAAGAAATACTCGTCGCACCACTGCTTGAAGCGCGGGTAGAGCGGCTCGCCAAACGCTGCCAGTGCATCGCGGCAGGTCTGATGGAAATGCACGGCATCTTCTTCGAAGCCATAAACCGGCGTTAGATCCATGCCGCCGCCAAACCAGCAGGTCTTGGGCTGCCCCTCATGGCCGGCCGAGATCATGCGCACATTCATGTGCACCGTGGGCACCAGGGGATTACGCGGATGAAACACCAGCGACACGCCCATGGCCTCGAACGGCGCCCCTGCCAGCTCAGGCCGGTGCTGTGTGGCCGAAGGCGGCAGCTGTGGCCCGCGCACATGCGAGAAACCGCAGCCTGCGCGCTCGAACACGCGCCCGCCCTCCATGATCTTGGTGACGCCGTTGCCTTGCAGCTTTTCGCCCGGTTCCTTGTGCCAGGCGTCTGCCAGAAAACGCGCACCACCCTCGCCTTCGATCGCTTCCAGCGCCTCGGTGATACGGCTCTGCAGACCCACCAGGTACTCACGCACCTCGGCCGCAGGCAGCTGATCAGCCACAGAAGATGAGGATGTCTGGTTCATCAGTCGGCCTTCTTGACGGCACGGAAGCCGATGTCGCGACGATACTGGGCACCATCGAAATGGATGCCACGTGCCACGTCATACACCTTCTGCTGCGCCTGCTTGACACTGTCGGCCAGCACGGTCACGCAAAGCACGCGACCACCGCTGGTCACAGGCTGGCCGTCATCGCCCAGCTGGGTGCCGGCATGGAAGACCATGGCATCGTCGGCTGCTGCAGGCAGGCCGGTGATGACATCGCCCTTGCGCGGGTTTTCGGGATAGCCGGCAGCAGCCATGACCACGCCCAATGCGGTACGGCGGTCCCACTGCAACTCCAGCTGATCGAGCTTGCCTTCGCAGGCTGCCAGCATGACATCCACCAGATCGCTCTTGAGACGCATCATGATGGGCTGGGTTTCCGGATCGCCCATGCGGCAGTTGAATTCCAGCGTCTTGAGATGGCCGACCTTGTCGATCATCAGACCTGCGTACAGGAAGCCGGTATAGGGCACGCCGTCTTTTTCCATGCCGCGGATGGTGGGCAGGATGATCTCGCGCATGGCGCGGGCATGCACATCGGCCGTCACCACGGGCGCAGGCGAATAAGCGCCCATGCCGCCGGTATTGGGGCCCTGGTCGCCATCCTTCAGACGCTTGTGATCCTGGCTGGTCGCCAGCGCCAGCACGTTCTTGCCGTCGCACAGCACGATGAAGCTGGCTTCCTCGCCTTCGAGGAACTCCTCGATCACGACGCGTGCACCGCCTTCGTTGTGCTGAACACCGTACTTGTTGTCCACCAGCATGAAGTCCACGGCATCATGGGCTTCCTGCAGCGACATGGCCACCACCACTCCCTTGCCGGCAGCCAGGCCGTCGGCCTTGATGACGATGGGAGCGCCCAGGCGATCCACATAGGCGTGGGCCGCGACGGCGTCGGTGAAGGTTTCATATTGCGCAGTGGGGATGCTGTGGCGCGCCATGAAGTCCTTGGAGAAGGCCTTGGAAGACTCCAGCTGCGCTGCAGTCTTGGTCGGGCCGAAGACCTTGAGTCCGTGGGCACGAAACTCATCGACCACGCCAGCCGCCAGCGGAGCCTCGGGCCCCACCACGGTCACGGCAATTTTTTCGGCCTGGGCCCACTCGCGCAGAGCCTTCACATCGGTGATGTTGAGGTTCTCCAGCTTGCCGCCAGCCAGGGCAGTGCCACCGTTACCGGGAGCCACATAGACCTTGGTCGCCTTGGGCGATTCGGCCAACTTCCACGCCAGAGCGTGCTCACGGCCACCGCCGCCAATCACAAGAATTTTCATATTTCTGCGTTGTGGTAGACGTCCTGAACGTCATCCAAGTCTTCAATCATGTCCAGCAGCTTCTGCATGCGAGCTGCATCATCGCCTTCGAGAGCGATTGTATTTTCGGGGCGCATGGTCACCTCGGCCATGTCGGCGGTAAAGCCGGCAGCCTGCAGTGCATCACGCACGGCTTCAAAGTCGCCGGGGGCCGTCAGCACCTCGATGCCACCTTCGTCATCGGTGATCACATCATCGGCACCGGCCTCCAAAGCGATCTCCATGACTTTTTCTTCGTCCGTGCCGGGGGCGAACATGATCTGACCCACATGCTTGAACTGGAAGGCCACCGAGCCTTCGGTGCCCATATTGCCACCGTACTTGCTGAATGCATGGCGAACATCGGCCACCGTACGTACGCGATTGTCCGTCATTGTGTCCACAATGATGGCCGCGCCGCCGATGCCATAGCCTTCGTAACGGATTTCCTCATAGGTCACGCCGTCGAGGTTGCCCGTGGCCTTGTCGATATTGCGCTTGATATTGTCGGCCGGCATATTGGCGGCCTTGGCCTTGTCCACCGCCAGGCGCAGACGCGGGTTGGCACTCAGATCGCCGCCACCCTGACGGGCTGCGACCATGATTTCACGAATGATGCGCGTCCAGATGCGGCCACGTTTTTCATCCTGGCGACCCTTGCGGTGCTGGATGTTGGCCCATTTGCTGTGTCCTGCCACAGGGAATCCTTTGATATTTGATTTAACCTAGCGGGAGCGATTTTACTTTTGACTGCATGCCCCCCCAGAGGAAACCCGAAATGGCTTCACCCCTTTTGATTGCCCAGCACTCTGCCACAGAATGTGTCCTGCTGCCCGGACTGGCCAATCGGCATGGCCTGATCACCGGCGCCACCGGCACCGGCAAGACCGTCACTCTGCAAAAACTGGCCGAAAGCTTCTCGCAAATCGGCGTACCGGTCTTCATGGCCGACGTCAAAGGAGACCTGAGCGGCATCAGCCAGGCCGGCAAGATCGAAGGCAAGCTGGCCGCCTCGCTCAAGGATCGCGGCCTGACTCTGCCTCAGCCCCTGGCCTGCCCCACAACGCTGTGGGATGTATTCGGCGAACAGGGCCACCCGGTGCGCGCCACCATCTCGGACATGGGCCCGCTGCTCATCGGCCGCATGTTGAATCTGAACGAGACCCAGATGGGCGTGCTCAATCTGGTGTTCAAGATTGCCGACGACAACGGCATGCTGCTGCTGGACCTCAAGGACCTGCGCGCCATGCTCAACTTTGTGGGCGACAACGCCAAGCAGTTCACCACCCAGTACGGCAACATCAGCTCGGCCAGCGTGGGAGCCATACAGCGCGGCCTGCTGACCATTGAAAGCCAGGGCGGCGACAAGTTCTTCGGCGAGCCCATGCTCGACATCAACGATCTGATGCAGACCGATGCCAACGGCATGGGCGTGATCAACGTGCTGGCGGCCGACAAGCTGATGAATGCGCCGCGCCTGTACTCGACCTTTTTGCTCTGGCTTCTGTCCGAGCTGTTCGAGCAGCTGCCGGAAATCGGCGACCCCGAGAAGCCCAAGCTGGTGTTTTTCTTTGACGAGGCCCACCTGCTGTTCAACGATGCGCCCAAGGTGCTGATCGAGCGCATCGAGCTGGTCGTGCGCCTGGTTCGCTCCAAGGGCGTGGGCGTGTACTTCGTCACCCAGAACCCGCTGGACGTTCCCGACAGCGTGCTCGGTCAGCTGGGCAACCGCGTGCAGCACGCCCTGCGCGCCTTCACCCCGCGCGACCAGAAGGCCGTGGCCTCGGCCGCCTCCACCATGCGCCCCAATCCCGGCCTGGATATTGCCGCCGCCATCACCGAGCTGGCTGTGGGCGAAGCCCTGATCAGCTTCCTCGACGAAAAAGGCCGCCCCAGCGTGACCGAGCGCGTGTTCGTGATCCCGCCCGGCAGCCAGCTCGGCCCCATCACGGCCGAGCAGCGCAAGGCGCTGATCGATGGTTCCCTGGTCGCCGGCGTCTATGAGAAAGCCGTGGACCGCGAATCGGCCTTCGAGATATTGCGCGACCGCACGGCAAGCGCCACGCCCGCCAAGCCAGGCGATGCACCTGCTGCGGCCGGAGCGGCTGGAACGGCCCAGCAAGCCAGCGCCGCCGACTCCATGATGGACGGACTCAAGGAGCTGCTGTTCGGCCGCACCGGCCCGCGCGGCGGCCAGCACGACGGCCTGGTGCAGACCATGGCCAAGTCCACGGTACGTACCGTGGGCAACAGCCTGGGCAAGGAGATTCTGCGCGGCGTGCTGGGCGGCATTCTGGGCAACAAGAAGCGCTGATTCCAACGCGCTCATTCGCTCCAAGGGCCTGCTTCAGCAGGCCTTTTTTGTGGCCGCCGCACAGAAAGTGCTCAAGGCGGCAGTCATTATGTCGATACATAATAAATCCATCACCTGGTGCCAGCCGCCAGTCTCTTGGACATGTGCTGCTGCCTGCTGGCACAGCCGCTTCTTTCCTCTCCGCTAACCACGCTGCCCGGTCTTGCCGCAGACCACCAGTTCGCTCCGGTCGGGCAGTGCTTTTGCAAATTTTCAGCCAATGCAATTCAATCAATGGCGTGTATCCACCAAGCTGTGGTGCACTTTGGGCGGGCTTCTGACCATGATGCTGGCCGTTTCGCTATGGAACCAGCACTCGTCCACCCAGGCCCTGCAGGCCGGCATGCAGACCCTGACCGACTATGACAATCGCATCAATCTCGCCCTTCAATGGAAAGGTGCGACCGAGACCACGGGCGAACGCGTGCTCACCAGCAACATGACCACCGACGAAGCGCTGACCCAGCGCATGGACGAGCGCGTCAGCGAAGGCGTGGCCGTCAACGGGGCGCTGCAGGCGCAGGTCATCAAACTGGCTCAAAGCGATGCTGACAAGGCTGCCCTGCAGAAGATCGCCGCCGTGCGCGCTGAAGTTCTGGCGCTGAACAAGCAGGCAAGGGAGATCAAGCTGAGCGGCGATATCGACGCCATGCGCGACTTCATCCGCCTGCAATATCTGGGCGCCATCGGCCGCTATGTCGATTCGCTGCAGGACTTTGTGAAGCTGCAGGAGCAGCAGCGCGACGCCGCCAGCCTTCAGCTGCAGCAAGACCAGCAAAGAGCGATCTGGCTGTCCTGGGTGGTGCAGGCCCTGGTGCTGACCGCCGCCCTGGGCCTGGCGCTGGCCCTCACCCGCTCCATCACCCAGCCTCTGAATGAAGCCGTGGAACTGACCCAGGCCATTGCACAGGGCGATCTCACGGTAACCGCCGGCAACGACCGCCATGACGAGTTCGGCCGCCTGCTGAGCTCCGTCTCGACCATGGCAGCCCAGCTACGCAGCCTGGTGAGCGATGTACGCACCAGCGTGCACTCCATCAGCACCGCCTCGGCCGAAATCGCTACAGGTAACCACGACCTGTCCGCACGCACCGAGCAGACCGCCGCCAATCTCGAGGAAACCGCAGCCAGCATGGAGCAGCTGACCGCCACCGTCGCCCAGGCCTCGGACACCGCCCGCCAGGCCAATCATCTGGCAGGCAATGCCGCACAGGTCGCTCAGCGCGGCGGCCATGTGGTGCAGTCCGTGGTCAGCAGCATGGGACGCATCAGCGACAGCGCACACCGCATCTCCGACATCATCGGCGTGATCGACTCCATCGCCTTCCAGACCAATATCCTGGCACTCAACGCGGCGGTCGAGGCCGCGCGTGCCGGCGAACAAGGCCGGGGCTTTGCCGTGGTCGCCGGCGAAGTGCGCGCCCTGGCACACCGCAGTGCCGAGGCCGCCAAGGAGATCAAGGCGCTCATCACCACGTCCGTGGACGCCGCCCAGGAAGGCGCAGACCAGGTCTCCCAGGCAGGCCGCGTGATGGAAGAAATCGTCAGCAGCGTCGGCAAGGTCTCGGACATGATTGGCGAGATCAGTGCCTCGGCCACGGAACAGCATGACGGCATCAGCCAGGTCAACCAGGCCGTGACCAATCTGGATCAGATGACGCAGCAAAATGCTGCCCTGGTCGAGGAATCCACGGCTGCCGCTGTCTCTCTGAGCGACCAGGCCCAGCGCCTGACCGGCATGGTGGCCGTGTTCAAGGTCCATACCGCAGACAGAGCGCCGGCCCTGACTGCCTGATTCTGGTTGAAGTTGCTGGAACACAGCATCCATCTCTTCACCAGCTTCTTTGCCAGCCGCTCCATTGCACCCAGGAGGGAACGGCTGGCACCGCAGGTTTGACCCAGACCGGCTTTTCTGTCTGCAGTCGCAAGTGTGACTGGCGCGGCCTACGCAGCAAGACACCATGCCGGCATGCCCCATACCTCTGACGACACCTTGCTGACCGCCGGTCTGAGCAGCTTTCGCCTGGACCTGGTCGACCATATTGCCCATCTGGTGCTCAACCGCCCCGATGCCTTCAACACTCTGAATCCCAGGTTCTGGCAGGAGCTGGACCTGGTGCTGGACACACTGCAGCGCAGCGGCCAGTCGCGCGCGCTGGTCATCAGCAGCACGGGCAAGCATTTTTGCGCCGGCATGGCACTCGAGACCTTTGCCGACCCAGACTTTGCGCCCAATGACCGCACGCCCGAGGGCCGCGCCGCCATCATCGACACCCTGGCCCAGTTGCAGTCCACCTTCAACAAGATCGAAGCCCTGCGCATGCCCGTGATCTGCGCCATTCAGGGCGCCTGCGTGGGTGGAGGGCTGGATCTGGTGGCCACTGCCTGCATACGCTATGCCAGCGCCGAATCCTTTTTCTGCGTGCAGGAGATCAATATCGGCATGACAGCCGACCTGGGCAGCCTGCAGCGCCTGCCCAAGCTGATGCCGCTGGGCATCGTCAAGGAGCTGGCCTACACCGGCCGCCGCATGACTGCGCAGGAGGCCGCCAGCCACGGCTTGGTCAATGCCGTCTACGACACGCCCGAAGCCACCGTCACAGCAGCTCTCGCCTGCGCGCGAGAGATTGCGGCCAAGCCGCCCGTGGCCATCTGGGGCAGCAAGCAGGTGATCAACTACGCGCGCGACCACAGCGTGAGCGACTCGCTGCAGCAAATGGGCTGGGTGCAAAGCGGCATCTGGAGCAACCGCCATGTCATGGAGGCCGTGAGTGCCATGCAGGCCAAGCGCGCCGGTGACTTCCCTGCTCTGGAGCCGCTACAGGCATTTGCACCAGCACTTCCCCAAGCAGGTGATCGCTCCTGATTAAATAGCCACCAGCCCCTCTCAATAAAGGCCTGCATGCCTTTTCCGCTCGTATTTCTCTATCTTCTCTATGGCCTGCTGGGCGCCATCGACATGTAGCCAAGCGACAACGCAGCGATTCGGGCTGGAGTGGAGCATGCCCCCGTTATCATGGGCTCAGTCACCACCTCAGCCTGTCCTGCCATGAGCACAAACACCGCCCCCCTGCCCACTTATGACGATGTCGTGGCCGCTGCCCAGCGCCTGCAGGGCGTAGCCCACCGCACGCCGGTGCTGACCAGCCGCACCATGGACGAACAGCTGGGCGCGCGCCTGTTCTTCAAATGCGAGAACCTGCAGCGCATAGGCGCTTTCAAGTTTCGCGGTGCCTACAACGCTCTGGCCCAGTTCACACCCGAGCAGCGCAAGGGCGGCGCCCTGGCCTTTTCCTCCGGCAACCATGCCCAGGCCATTGCCCAGGCGGCCCAGTTGCTGGACATGCCCGCCCTGATCGTCATGCCCGAGGATGCGCCGGCCTCCAAGATGGCGGCCACGCGCGGCTATGGCGCCCAGGTCGTCACGTACAACCGCTTCACCGAAGACCGCGAAGCCATCGCCCACAAGCTGGCGACCGAGCGTGGCATGACACTGATCCCGCCTTACAACCACCGCGACGTGATCGCCGGTCAGGGCACGGCGGTCAAGGAATTGCTGGAGGAAGTGCCGGATCTGGACTATCTGCTTGTCTGCCTGGGCGGTGGCGGTCTGCTCTCCGGCAGCCTGCTGGCCGCAAACGCCCTGGCTCCGCAATGCAAGGTAATCGGCGTTGAGCCCGAAGCGGGCAATGATGTGCAGCAGTCGCTGCGCGCCGGCCATATCGTCAAGATCGATACGCCGCGCACCATTGCCGACGGTGCCCAGACCCAGGCAGCGGGCGATCTGACCTTTGCCATCATCCAGCAGCGAGTGAACGAAGTTCTTACCGTTAACGACGAGCAATTGGTCCAGGCCATGCGCTTTTATGCCGAGCGCATGAAAATCGTGGTCGAACCCACGGGATCGCTGTCTCTGGCAGCTGCCATACACGGCGGTTTGCCGCTCAAGGGCAAGCGCGTGGGCATTGTGATCAGCGGCGGCAATGTGGATTTAGAGCGTTTTGCCAGCCTGCTGTCCGAGTGACAGCGAAAATAGCGTCCGTTGCGGCCCTGCCCGCATCCGCCTGATCCCATTTTTTGCAAGCACGAGTCCGCCACAAGCGGGCCTGCCTGCCTTCACCACAAAGACCAAGAACATGAGCACTCTGCATTTGATCGACCACCCTCTGGTCCAGCACAAACTGACACTGATGCGCCGCAAGGAAGCGTCGACCAACAGCTTTCGCCGCATGCTGGGCGAGCTGTCCACGCTGATGGCCTATGAGTTGACACGCGACTTCCCGCTACAGGATGTCGAGATCGAAACCCCCATGGAAAAGACCATGGGCAAGGTCATTGACGGCAAGAAGCTGGCGCTGGTTTCCATTCTGCGTGCCGGCAACGGCTTCCTGGACGGCATGCTCAACGTGGTGCCCGGCGCGCGCATCGGTCACATCGGCCTGTTCCGCGACCCCGAGACCCTCAAGCCAGTCGAGTACTACTACAAGATGCCCGAAAACATGGGCGAGCGCGACGTGATCGTCGTCGACCCCATGCTGGCCACCGGCAACTCGGCCGTGGCTGCCGTGCAGCAGCTCAAGGACAAGAGCGCGCCCAAGTCCATCAAGTTCATGTGCCTGCTGGCCGCCCCCGAAGGCGTGAAGACCATGCAGGCCGCCCACCCCGATGTGGACATCTACACCGCCGCCGTGGACCGCGAGCTGGACAGCCATGGCTACATCCTGCCCGGCCTGGGTGATGCGGGCGACCGTATCTTCGGAACCAAGTAAGCACGGCTGCCTGCCAACAAAAAGCCCCAGGCGCAAAGCCTTGGGGCTTTTTTCATAATCAAAACAGCCTGCAGCGCTTATCCATCAAGCGCTGGCAGCTATCAATTTCAGATCCAGTTCAGATCTGACTCAGCGCCACATTGTTGAGCTTGTCCAGCCTAGCAGGCCAGTTGCCCTGCTCGGCCGACTGCAGCAGGATACGCGTCCAGGCCATCCAGGCGTCCCACTGCACGCGCTTGTCCCAGGCATTGCCCCAGGTGCAAAAGCACTGCAGCGCGCTCTCGGCGGCCCGGGCGGCATCGGTGTTGCGCCCTGCCGTGAGGTAGAGCTGGGCCAGCACCATCTGCGGCTCGCCCACCCAGGGGTTGAGGCTCACAGCCTGCTCCAGCGTGGCGGTGGCTGCATCCAGATCGACCAGCGGCTGATCGAGCTGAATCACCGACCAGTACAGCGCTACGGCCGCAGCCTCGTTGCCAGCGCTCAGCAGCTGGCTGCAGTTCGCAAAAACGGGCGGCAGCGGCAGCAGGGTCTTGAGTGCAGGATGCTGCAGCGCCTGGCCCAGGCCGCTGATCTGGCTGAGCATGCGGCTGCTGGGGCGCATGGGGCCGGGCCACAACGACGCCGCCCAGTGCACGGCCTGCTGACGACTGTGGTCCACAGCCGGGAAGCGCGAGTAGATGTCTTCCTGCCAGCTGAACCACTGCTCCATGCTGTCGGCCATGCTGACAATCGCGAACACAGCCACTTCATAGGCGGTGAGTCTGATGGTCTCGCGCGGCTCGGGGCCGTTGCGCTCCAGCTGCATGCTGCCGTCCGCCGCGATATCGCCGGCCAGCAGCTTTTGCACGAACTGGGTGCGGCTCATGGTGCAGAACAGATAGACCAGATGCTCTGCCTGCTCGCCGATCAGGCGCTTGAGCTGCTCGCGCTCATTGCCGGCATCGAACTTGACCAGATCGACAAAGGCATTGCCGTAGACGCTGTGCAGCAGACCCAGCAGGCGCACGTCCCTGGGTTGCTGCCACAGCGCCAAAGAGCGCGCCACGCCTGCCAGATGGTGGCGAAAAGTGCCGGCCTTGTGCCAATCCTGGCCCACACCGCGCTCCAGCACCACAGGCAGCAGCGGCGCCAGATCGACGTCTCGGCTCAGCCATTCCTCGTCCAGCAAAGTCTTGGCGCGCTCGAACAGCGCCTCATCCAGTTGATTCCAGGGCTGATTCATGCGCTCACCATGCGGTTGTGTAGGCACCCTTGAAGGTCTTTTCCACAAAGGCCTTGACCTCGGGTGACTGGTAGGCCTTCACAAACGCCTGCAAGCCTTTGCTGTTCTCATGGCCGGCACGCGTGACGATAAGCACGGTCACATAAGGCGTGTTCACATCTTCCAGCGCCAGCGAATCTCCCTGGGGGGACAAGCCGGCTGCCACGGCGTAGCTGCTGTTGACAGCCGCGGCATCCAGATCATCAAGGGCGCGGGCCAGTTGGGCGGCTTCGAGCTCGACAAACCTGAGCTTTCTGGGGTTGGCCGTGATGTCCAGCACCGAGGCGCGCGCACCGGCATCGGCCTTGAGCGTGATCAATCCCTGCTTGGCCAGCACCATCAGAGCACGCGAGCCATTGGTGGGGTCGTTGGGAATGCCCACGCGCGCGCCGCTCTTGAGATCGGCCAGCTTCCTGACCTTTCTGGAGTACACACCCATTTGCTGGTTCACGGCCTTGGCCACGGGCACCAGCTTGTAGCCACGGTCCTTGTTCTGGGCATCGAGGAAGGGCTGGTGCTGATAGATGTTGGCGTCGAGATCGCCGGTGGACAGCGCCGCATTGGGCTGGATGAAGTCGCCAAACTCCACCAGCCTGACCTTCAGGCCCTGCCTGGCTGCAACCTGCTTGGCCACTTCGGCAATCTGGGCGTGGGGGCCGGCCGTCACGCCGACGGTCACGGCCAGATCCTGGGCCTGGGCCAGCAATGCGGCAGGTACCAAGGCGGCAACTGCCAGGGCTTTTACGAGAGAACGCTTGTGCACCATGGGCACCTTTCAAGACAAATCCGGGAAACTCAGGTCCGCCAAGCATGTACACGCTCAGGGACAGCAGCCTGAAACTTAACGCATAAAGCAAACCTCAGCAGCCGGGCTGGGGCCCGCCCCCATCACAAAGCGGAATGGCTGGCAGCGCGGCTCGGGAAATGCAATAAAAACCAACCCAATCCCTTACCCATAAATCGATTAAAGCTATCAAAACAGGAATACCTCAAGCACAATGCATGCTTGACATTGAACTGCACTTCAAGCTTAAGTTGGGAGCCACAGGAGACTCCCCATGCCCCGTCGCATTCTTCACGTCGTCAGCAACGTCGCCCATTACGATGACCCTGCCGAGCCTACCGGCCTGTGGCTGTCAGAGCTCAGCCATGCCTGGGAAGTCTTTGCCCAGCGGGGTTACGCGCAGCACCTGGTCAGCCCGCTGGGCGGCCACTCGCCGCTAGAGCCGCGCTCGCTGAAATGGCCGAACCGGGATGCCACGGCCAGGGCATGGCTGGTGGATGCAGCGCGCATGGCCCTGCTCTCCAACACGGCCGCCCCTGATGCCGTGGACGCGCAAGACTTTGATGCCATTTATTTCACCGGCGGCCATGCCGTGATGTGGGACTTTCCATCCTCGCTGGGGCTGCAGCGCATCACGCGCGACATCCATGAGCACGGTGGCGTCGTTGCCTCGGTCTGCCACGGCTATTGCGGTCTGCTCGAAACCCGTCTGTCCGATGGCTCGCTGCTGGTCGCCGGACGCAGGCTGACAGGCTTTTCCTGGCTGGAGGAAAGGCTGGCCGGCGTGGCCGGCAAAGTGCCGTACAACGCCGAAGCGCTGATGCGCCAGCGCGGTGCCCAATATGAGAAAGCCCGGCTGCCCTTTGTCTCCAAGGTGGTGACGGACGGCAGGCTGGTGACGGGGCAAAACCCGCAGTCGGCCCGGGCCACTGCCCTGCAGGTGGCTCAGTTGCTGGGCTGAGCGGGCCAGCCTGTCGCCTCCTCGTCCCGCCCCAGCAAGCGCATTTGCGACAGCACACGCCGTGCGTTGCCGGCGCAGTCCATGTCTTCGGGTCTGGCCTCGATCTGGGCGATCAGCTCGCCCAGTTCGGCACGATTTTGCGTCAGCTGTGCCAGCATCAGATCGATGCTTTGCAGCTTGCGATGCAGCGTGGCCAGCAACTCGTCATGCTGCCAATGCTCCAGATCCTCGGGCAGCAGCTGGCGCAGCTCCTGCAGGCTGAAGCCGGCCCGCTGCGCCGTGGCAATCAGCCTGAGCGCCAGCACCGCCTCTTCGGGATAGCTGCGATAGCCGTTGGCCTGACGCTGGGCAACGCTCAGCAGGCCGATGCGCTCGTAAAAACGAATGCGCGATGCGGCAAGACCTGTGCGCTGGGCGAGTTCTCCGATTTTCATGTACGCCATTCTCGCGCAATCCGCGCTTGACCTTGAACCTGACTTCAAGCTCACGCTTGCATCACTACCGGTCGTTGAGGCCGGCGAAGCCTGTGCTTCAAGGAGTGGAATCGCAGATCCATTCGGGTATCAATGGGCGGATCGCCTTGCGCTGCACTGCGCAGGGCGATTTCTGCCCGGACAGCCTCGGAGGATGAACGGGCAGAGTTTTCAATGGAATAAACAGCGTCCTTGAACTGTTTACAGCAGGTCAACCTCAAGGAGATCTCCATGACCCGTCTCGCTTCCTTCGCCACCCTCACCTCGGTGTTCCTGGCGGCCTGTGCCGTGACAACTGCCGCCCAGGCGCAGACGCCCGCTTCTGCCATGAATGGCGTGCTCGTGGGCCCCAACCAGATGACGCTGTATGTCTTCGACAAAGACGCCGCCGGATCCGGCAAGAGCGTATGCAACGGTGGCTGCGCCACGAACTGGCCGCCTCTGACGGTGGCCCCGGGGGCGACGGCTACCGGCGACTGGAGCTTGGTTGTCCGCGACAACGGTGATCAGCAATGGGCCTACAAGGGCCGTCCTCTCTACTACTGGGCCAAGGATGCCAAGCCCGGAGACAGAACGGGAGATGGATTGCTCAACAACAGCTGGCACATCGCCAAGCCCTGAGAACTCAAGCCTGGATCATCAAGAGGAAGAAACAATGAAGCTCCGAAAAATGAAGCTCGCGCTGAGCTCTGTCATGGTGGTGTCGCCGGTTTTCGCCCTGGCAGCCGAGCAGGAGGTGACGGCACCGCGGGTGGTCCAGGCTCTGGAAGCGACCTTTGGCGTTCATCAGGGAGAGCGCCGCAATCACATCAAGGGGACCTGCGCGGTGGGCGAATTCACCGCTACCGCCGAGGCCGCCAGATACTCGCGCTCTGCACTGTTTTCCGGCCAAGCCGTTCCGGTGATTGCGCGCTTCTCGCTGGCAGGAGGAAACCCCAAGGTTCCAGATGTTGCCCAAAGCGCGCGTGGAATGGCCCTGCAATTCAAGCTCCCAAAGGGACAGTTGCACCAGATGTCCATGTTGAACACCCCCATGTTCGGCGCCGCCCACCCCGGAACGTTTCTGGACCTGACCGAGGCTCAGCGCCCCGATCCAGCCACCGGCAAACCGGATCCGGAGAAGCTCAAAGCATTCAGGGCCTCCCATCCTGACAGCCTGGCTCAGGCGCAATACCTGGCCAGCCACAACCCTCCCGACAGCTACACCCGCAGCGCATTCTTTGGCATTCACACCTTCAAGTTCATCAATGCACAGGACAAGGTGACTCTGGTGCGCTGGCGCTTCGTACCGCAGGAAGGAGAGAAGCCTCTAAGCAACGAGGCGCTGAAGACGGCTGGAACGGACTTTCTGGAAACCGCATTGATTAGCAGCACATCAAATAAACCGGCTCGCTGGGACATGCTGGTGACGGTCGGGCAGCCGGGTGATCCCCAGGACGACCCCACGCAATCATGGCCCGAACAACGACCTGAGTTCAAGGCCGGCACCTTGACGATCACGAGTGCTTCGACTCAGAAAGGAGGCTTGTGCGAGCCGATCAACTTTGATCCGATGGTGATGGCCGACGGCATTGCGCCCACCAATGATCCGGTGCTTCGCTTTCGTTCCCAGGCCTATGCGGTGTCATTTGGCAAGCGCTTGAGTGGTCAATGAACTCCGAGGATCAAGCTCAGTACATTCCTCCTTAGGTTCCAGCAAGGCCAAAGTCAAGCAAGGGTGAACCTGGAAGGCAAGCTACCGGCCGATCTTCGACTGTCGTTGATCGGCCAATAGCAGCCAGTAGCGGCCACACAGTGCCGTGTCCCAGTCGCGTTGGGCATGTGGCACATACTTGAAGATGACGCTGCGATCTGAAAAGGGATCTTGCGCATATCACCCCTTCCACTCGGGTGCGCAGGCCGTCTGGCCACTCGGTGCATTTCGCAGGCGGTTCAGAAAATTCAACTGGCTTCTGGCCGTTTGACTCCCTTTTGCGACAGCTTGCCGCAGCCAGTGAGCTGCCTCGCAGCGATCCGCCTTCACCGCATTACCGTACAAGTTTGGGCCGGCCAGAAGCACCCATGCCAGTGTTTCCTGCGCTTGTGCCTCGCCATCGCGGGCCGCCTGGCGCAGCAACGCGAGCATAGGGGCGTAGTCACCTGCAGTCTGGGCTTCCAAGGCCAGTTGAAATCGCTGTTCTGGGGTGGTTGCCATGTCAAAAGGCAAGGGGGCCGCCTGCGCCAGCGCGCCAGACAGGGTTGCCGCGATGAACAAAGCACGCACTGCATGTCGGGCCGGTGTGGCAATTGAACGGAATTCGAATCGCATTTTTGTCTCCACTTGAACTGAGTGGACCCATCGTCGTAACAATCTCGCTCGCTGAAAATTGGGAATTTTCGAAGACGCCCTCAGGACCACCCAGAGGCTGATTCGAACTGATGTATCGACCCAGCGAAAAGCCTGCACTAGACCGCCCCGAGGTTTTGAGGAGGCTTTAACTCATAAGAAGGTGAATCGGCGGCAGTCCAGTAGCAGATACTGGCTTTGGAGTCGCCGATGCTGATATCGCAATGAAAGACTGCAGGCATTGATCAAGGCGCAGCGAACGACAGCAACGGGTCGGCGGCAGGCTGCTACCGGCCATAAGCTGTCGTTCGGTCGGTAGCCGTGAACGGCAGGTCTAGGCTGGTTGCCGTCATCCCGTTTTGATGGACCGATGACCGCTGCCACCTATAGTTGTCATTAAGCTAGTTGCACGCCGAGTGACTGCTCCGCCGTCAAGTCCGGCTAGACAGCAGAGCTCTCGTGAGGGAGCGACTAGGTTCCGTGGCTTCACGCAGATCAAAGGCTGCTCTCAAGGATCGTGAACAGGCGGTGCCGATCCATTGCAGTCTCTCAATCCTGTGCATGTGATCAGGCAGACGGATTCTCTGTGACCTCTGCCAAATTTTTAGCGATGACTGCGGTGCATCAGTTCAACGAGCTCTTCCGCAGCCCTGCCAAGTGGTCTTCTGCGCAGCCATACCAAGTGCACTGGCAGGGGCACGCCGTTCCGAGTGTTGTCAAACTTCAAGATCCGCAATTTGCCAGTATTGACCGCTGTTTGGATTGCACTTTCAGGCAAGTTTGCCCATCCCGCTCCAGCATGCACCAGATCGATTGCGGTCTCCACGGAGTCCACGTGCCAGCGGTTGTCGGAGATGAGAAGTCGAAGGTCAGTGATGGAGTGGTCGGGGTCTGCCAACACGATCTGGCGGCTGGTGCTTAGCTCTTCCAGCCGTCGTAGGTCTGTGGGCAGTCCCATGGGCAGGCTGGAAGTGTCCACGGCGGCTGACGCCACCGCAACGAAGGTTTCGTTCCCCACTGCGACGCGGGCTTCCTCCCGATCCGATTGGGTGGGGGCAGTCATCAATGCTAGATCGATGCCCTCTTGGTGCAGCATCGTACGCACTCGATCCTGTGGGGCTCGACGCAGATCGATGCGCAGCGAGGGATAGCGGGTCCCTATGTGAGTCACCGCATCCAATAAATCCGTGTCCTTGATACCTGTGGCAACGGCAATAGAAAGAGTGCTTTCCAGGTTTTGAGACAACTGCACGGCGTGAACCTGTAGCAGTCGCAGGCTGCTTGCGATGGTTCGGGCTTGTGGCACCAGGGCCATTGCCTGAGAGGTAGGCACAGCTTCACGGTGAGATCGGTCAAACAAGGGATATCCGAGCTCAGCCTCAATGTTGCCGATGCCCATGCTGACTGCGGAGGGCACCCGATGCAAGGTGCGGGCTGCGCCGGTAAAGGATCCCTGGTCTATCACAGCCAGAAACAGCGAGATGTCATCGCTAGAGAGCGCCATAAATATATGTCAATTTTTCTGAAGGAATCATACTTTTTCCGACAATTTATCTGAAATAAAGTGCCATCACACAACTAAGGAATAGGTATAAATACTATGCAAGGTGCAAAAAGAAAATTGGCATATGTTGTTGGATACGAGATCCTCGGGATGGTAGTGAGCACTTCGGTGATGACACTGATAACAGGTGGCTCACTCTCCGCCACTGGCCCTTTAGCGATCATGATCAGCGTCATTGCGACGGTGTGGAACGTGGCTTACAACCACCTTTTTGAGGCATGGGAAGTACGCCAGGATGACCGCACGCGTACGGTGCGGCGTCGAATCTTGCACGCGGTGGGATTTCAGATCAGTCTGGTCTGCTTCCTCATCCCTCTCATAGCGTGGTGGTTAGAGATCACACTGATTCAGGCCTTCCTGCTTGATCTGGTGTTCATCGTCTATGTCCCCTTCTTTACCTTGGCATACAACTGGGCCTTCGACAGGATCTTCGGGCTCCCTGCATCGGCAGTGAACGATGCCGAGTTGCAAAAAACAGGTGATGAAGGGCAGGTCTGTGCCGCCTCATCTAAGCCATTGCAAGGCTGAAACCAATGGCATCTGAAAGTTTGTGACGTGATAGCGCACACCTGATGCAACTGTTGCCAGTCCTCCGAAGGATCAGGTGTTTGCACTTGGCCCAATAGCTACAGACCATTGGCAATGGCGTGGGTCAATCGGGCAACCTCGTTGAGAGGCTCAGTCATGTCACTGACTAGGCGGGAATTGACCACGTCAGCCCCGTTGCGCAGTTGGAGAACCTGCATCGCATATTGGCGTGCAGCTTCAGCCAGGGAGTCGATAGCAGACTTGGCAATAACGATGCGTGCACGGCATATGCCTTGAATCGACCAACTTTTACGAGATTGTTTGAAGTCTCAAGGGCTATCGAGCATTAGGTATGACTGCTACGCAGCAGAAATTGGCCCATCATGACTTTTGCATGACAGACTGTGGCTACGGCAAGGCAGACATGGGGCTGGCGAAGCTAAAACGACTGCAATGGGTCGCTAGCAGCCCTCGGTGGCTGGCTGCTACCGGCCGTCGCTCAGGGGGTGGCCGCGATCGGTCGGTCCAGGCTGAGAGCCGTCATCAAGTTTTGGCCGCTCAATGACTGCTGATGTCGATACCAGACAGACTTTCGTAACCTTGATGCCTGCGTTGTAGACCTCAACGATTTGCCTGAACTCTTCTCTGCTAGTACCCAGATGTGCCTGAACTACCCGCCAGCAAGACCACCAAATCAACCTCGCGCTCGACCTCCGCACCATCGATCACCCGCTGCTCCAGCTCATCCAAGTGGGTCATGGCCACGGCCAACGCTTTATCGAGTGCACCGCCCAGCAAGGCGTTGATGATCTCCTGGTGCTCACGAGGGGCACATGCTGTCGCAGCCACGCTGTCGAACAAGGCTTTGTACAACTCAGTAGTGGCCACCAAGCGCTGTATGTAAGACAGCAACTCATCGCTGCCCGCCATTTGCGCCAGCACCAGATGGAACTCACCGGCCAGCCGAATAGAGTCTGCTCGGCGCCCTTCCTCCAGCGCCTGGTGTTCCGCCTGCACATGGCGCTGCAGCACCTCCGTCTGCGCGCTGCTCAACTGGCCGCACAGGCTGGTGACCAGACCGGCCTCGACAATGCGCCGTGCACGGTAGATGCTGCGCATTTCCTCAACCGTCGGGTTGGGCACAAAGGCACCACGGTTGTGCTCCAGTATCAGTCGCTTTTCAGCCCCTAAGCGCGCGAACACCTTACGTACGGCACCACGGGTGCAGTCCAGCGCCTCGGCAAGCGCTCGCTCGCGCAAAGGCGTGCCGGGCCGCAGCTTGCCGCTCAGCAACGCCCGCGAGATTGCCTCATAGACGCGCTCGTCCACGCTGCCTATGCCGTCGGCTACAGGCTCTTCGCTGGGGACATTGGGAGCAAGGCGGCGGGAGGAAGCGGACATGGACAACACAAAGACAACAAGCGTGAAATCTTAGCGGCAAGGGCGCCCTGCATTTAAGTCAGGCGGCTAGTCACCGCCAAGTACCAGGGTTTACGCGCAATTCCTGCATGAATATTTGTCAGATCTGAAATTTTGGTCAACCAAAATATAGAATTTGGTTAACCATATTATTTGACCAACCCTGGAAGTACGAGAGACATGCCATGAAACCTGTTTACTGCAGTGTTGCCCTGGCCTTTGACACCCTGCTCTTCATCGTCGTCGCTCTCATCAGTGGATGTTCTTCGTCGCCTGCTCGGCACTTGTCGGCCTGAGGCATTTTTCTGTTCTCTAGAAAGTTATCCATGGCGCAATTTCCCGCTTTTCCTCTCAAAGCCCTGGCGGCCTTGTCGCTTGCTGGTACATCTGCTTTAGCCCACGCCGCATGGCCTGACCGCCCCATCTCCCTGGTGGTGGGCTTCACGGCCGGTGGATCCGCCGACACTCTGGCGCGCACGATCGCCGAGCCGCTGTCCCGCCGCCTGGGCGTGCCGGTGATTGTGGACAACGTGGCCGGCGCTGGCGGCACCATCGCCACCCAGCGTGTGGTGCGAGCCAAACCAGACGGCAACACCATCATCCTGGCGTCTAACAGCGAAATCGTGCTGGCCCGCCATTTCAATAACGCCATTGCCTACGATGGCACCAAGGACCTGCGCCCGGTCACGCTGGTAGGTGTCATGCCCATGGTGCTGGTCGCCGGTCCCAAGGTGCCAGTCACCTCGATCGAGGCCATGCTCGCGCGAGCCAAGACCCAGGCTGGTGCTGACACCTTCGCGTCCTCCGGCATTGGCACGGCCTTGCACATTGCCGGTGAAATGCTGAACCAGCAGGCCAAGGTGTCAATACAGCACGTCCCCTACAAGGGCGCCGTACCCATGCTGACCGACATCATCGGCGGCAATGTGGATTACGGCTACTTCATGGTGCCTTCGGTGCTGGGTTTCCTCAAAGAGGGCAAGGTCAAGCCATTGGGCACCACCTCGAAGACCAACTGCGAAATCCTGAATGGCATCCCCGCCATGTCGGCGAGCAAGGCCCTGCCCAACTATGACTTCGGCGTATGGACCGGCATCTTCGCCCCCAAGGGGGTGGCGGACACTGTGGTGACACGTCTGAACACCGAGATCAATGCAGTGATGCGCGAACCCCAAGTCATCAAAATGCTCGACCAGGCATGCATTGGCCAATCGGGCGGTACGCCCGCTGATTTCGCCAAGCTGATCCTGACAGACGCCCAGAAGATGCGCCAGATCGCAACGCCCGAAATCGGCGCCGTGCGATAGGCTCCATCACCACAGGAAACATTCAACGTGAGCACTTCCAGCCTTTTACTGCAGAACGTTCGCCCCATGGGCAAACCAGCCTGCGACCTGTTAATCGAGCACGGCCGTATCGCGGCCATGGGCATCTCTCTGAACACACCCGAAGGCACTGAGCGCATCGATGGCCTGGGTCAGTTGCTACTGCCCGGCCTGATCGAATCCCACACCCACCTGGACAAAACACTCTGGGGCCAAGATTGGTACGTCAACGAGGTGGGCAACCAGTTGGTCGACAAGATCAACAACGAGCGCGCCTACCGCGCCCAAGCTCAGCACGACAGTGCGAGCCAGTCGCTGCGCATGGCACGCGAGTTTCTCGCGTTAGGCACCACGCGCATCCGCAGTCACGCTGACGTGGATACGGAAATTGGCATCCAGCATGTGGCGGGTCTGCTGCAGACCCGTGCGGACATGGCGCCCTGGCAAGATATTCAGGTGGTGGCTTTCCCGCAATCGGGCCTGCTGCAGCGCAAAGGCACGGCACAGTTGCTAGATGAATCCCTGGCCATGGGGGCCGACGTGCTGGGCGGTCTGGACCCCTGTGCCATCGACCTGGACCCTGCTCAGTCGCTGAACGTGCTGTTCGAGATCGCCGAGCGCCATAACAAGCCGCTCGACATCCACCTGCACGAACCCGGTGACATGGGAGCTTTCTCGCTCAAGCTGATTTTGGACCGCACCGAAGCCCACGGCCTGCAAAACAAGGTGGTTATCAGCCATGGTTTCTGCCTGGGCGATGTGAGTGATGCCCAGTGCAGCGCGCTGCTGGCACGCATGGCCAAGTTGGGAGTCTCGCTGGTCACCAGTGCGCCGCCTTCGCGCATCGTGCCGCCACTGGGCGCTTGCCAGCGCGCTGGCGTGCCAATGGCCGGCGGCAACGACGGCATCCGCGACACCTGGTCGCCTTATGGCCGCCCTGACATGCTGGAACGCGCCATGTTCATTGGCATGCGTTACAACTTGCGCCGCGACGATGAAGTGGAACAAGCCCTGCACTGCGTCACCCATGCAGGTGCCGCAGTCTGTGGCTTTGCCGACTATGGCCTCACACCCGGAAGCCGAGCCGATCTGGTGCTAGTGCCCGCCCAGACGCCCGCCCACGCCGTAGCCGCCCGCCCCGTTCGCTCACTGGTCATCGCCAACGGCCAGATCGTGGCGCGCGAGGGCAAATTGCTGCTGGAGTAACCGCAATAAGAAGCTCTGTACCCACTGACGAACTTCTGTGGAGTCTGCATAAGTGGCGGTATTGAATGCAAATCGCTGGTGGGTTGAGCAGCGAATCGGTGGTGGTTTTGCTATACGAACGCCTGGCAGACTTGATGAGAATACTCACCGCACGGCTCTGACAGAAAAATCACTCGTAGAACAGGGTGAAGAATGCGGTAGTCGACACGAGGCCCGAGCCCATCGCCGAAAGGCTTGGCGCAGTACGGAAATAACGTGCCGTCAACGGAATCTTGACCGGTGTGTTGCCGGAAGATGTCGTGGTGTGGAGAAATTTCGAGCCCAGTTGCAGTTGAGTGGTGCTGCTCAGATCTCCCTTGAAAAGGGCGACACCCACCCCGCTTGCCATACCCTTGCCACTGCTATTGGCTAGAACGTTACCGACACCACCGCCAGCGGAGGTTTGCGTGCCGTCAACCTGGTAGCTGACCTTCACGCCACTGTCGCAGAGCAGGTTGATATTGAAGGCTTTCGCCTTGTCGTTGGCCAGTGGGATGGGTAAGACATCAAAATCAGTCTTGGCGACAGTCGGCAGGCGCACGTCGATAGAGCGGCTGTCGGCATTCACCTCGCAGCCTAGCCCGGTGATTTGCGAGCTACCGATGAGGGAGAGCGTCGTTACAACCAAATGGTTGTAGCTCACTGAGGAAGTCCCACCAATAGTGACTACTCCCGCAGAAACATCGATGTCATCGATCTTGATCAGGCGCACTCGCCAGTTGGTCTTCAACCAGTAGTCCGTTAACTCTGTCACCGGCCAGGCCAGGCTAGGCAGCGGGGTGATTAGGGTTGGGTTGGGGTTGCAAGTGGCCAGTATCTGGTTGCACCAGAACACCGAAACACCGATGCCCGGCACATTGGTGGCGAATACAGAGGGAAAGCCGTTACTGGTATGCCCAGGAACTGCCGCACCGATGCCGCCAGCATGAGCGCCTCTGACACTGCCAACACTGCAACGGACAATGGTTCCAGAAAATCCCTTCCAGCCACTGTCCCACAGCGGGGTTCCGTTGGGGGCGTTACGCGGGATGCTCAAGGTTGACGGCAGGGCCACCGTAGCCTGCACGTTTTGACTGTTCAATACGAAAGTACACGCCTCCTGCGCCAGCGCTGAAGGCCCCCACAACAGGGCAATGATTAAAAGAAAAATTCTCATGATGACACCTCGTGAACTGAGCGCGGCTGGGGCGCACCGACTGGTTTGCTGCACAGCGCCTGTGCCTTGATGAAGGGTGATTCGCGCTTGTGCTCCAGCGATGGCAAGCTGTAACGCACCAGGCACTGGCGATCACTGCTTTGACCCCAACGCACAGTCAGTTGGCCCTGTGGCTCGGTGGCGCGGAAGAAGACTCGACTGCCTTGCCCCACTAGCGTCAAGCTGTTGCCCTTCGCATCGAGCACCTCTGCGCCCAACGGCAGCGCTTGGCGCTGCTCGTTGTGCAGAGTCAGCAACACGGGCTCGCCCGTCACGGTTGGGTAGCTCAGCATCACCACTGCGCCATAACGCGGGGCAACGCTCTGCGAAGTGAGTTGCAACTCGACATCGTCGGCGATGCCCTTCGGGTCGATCGCCACTTCGTTTTGCCGGTACGGCATCAGGCTGGCCACTACGCCGTAACCGCTACCGCCCAATGGGTCTCCGTAGTTGTTGAGCAGCCGTGCCCCCTTGGCGTTCTTTGCTTCGACGATGGCACGCGTTTCACCCTGGCTCTGACTGAAGGTGATGCCCTGAGGATGCGCTACCACACTGCCCGACAAACCCAGGCCTATCTGGCGATAGCCGTCGCCCTCGCTGTAGCTGCCAGACACATTGGTGCTGGCCGCACGGTATTGCACATTACCGCCGCCCGAGTTGCTGGTTTTGCCATCTGCGCGTGAGCGCGAACCATAGACGCCGTAGTTGAACTGGTTGAATTCGCCTAGCGCGCCGGAAACGTTCAGTTGGCTATTCAGGTCGCCCTTGTCCGAATAGGTGCTCGAGCTGCTCAGGTAAGGGGCGCGGCTGGAGCGGCCCAGCGGAAACGACAGCGTGAGCATGTACTGCGTGATTTTCTTGCCGCGATTGGACTCAACGCGACTGGCTGACAAGCTCATACTGCCCCAGCGATAACTGTTGGAGTAGCCGGCCTGGTAACTCGTGTCACTGGACCGGCCAGCCTGCCAGTAACTTTGCGAGGAACCGCTTAGAAAGAGGCTGCCGTAGCCCTTGGCCAAGGGCTGATTGATGTTCAGCTGGAAGCGGCTACGCTGACGACGTGCAGACGTAGCACCGGGATCGCGGGCTCGGGCAAAATCGCCGAAGCTCAGGTAACCCTCGCTGGAGAACCGATACGCCGCCACCGCGAAGTTGGTGCGCGTGCTCTCCAGCAACTTGCTGTAACTCAGGCGAGAACCCAGGCCTCTTGCCGAACTGCTCAAGCCACCACGCTCTTGCAACCCCGAGGCACGGGAGTGGGTGGTATCAAAGGCGAACGCTCCCAGCGATGTACTCAGCGCAATGCCGCCCTGCACCGCCAGGTATTGGTCTGCGATGATGCCGCCGATGTAGCCGGTCCACTTGTTGGAGATGCCGCGTTGGTAAGTGCCCTGGGCGAAGCGTGGCTTGTTCTTGAGCCCGTCATCGCGGTACTTGCCAGCGGTGATGCTGTAGCGTGAAGTGCCCGGTCGCAGCAACTGGGCCACCGAAGCGAAGGGCACGGTGAAGCTGCGTACGCGGCCATCGGCCTCGGTCACTGTCACTTTCAGGTCGCCTGCGTAGCCGGTGTTGTACAAATCGTTGATGACGAAAGGGCCAGGCGCTACGCTGGTTTCGTAGAGCACAGTGCCGCCCTGACGTACAGTCACCCGCGCGTTGCTCTCGGCGGTGCCGCGAATAGCTGGAGCGAAGCCGCGCTGCGAATCGGGCAGCATGCGATCATCCGAGGACAGTTGTACGCCGGTGTACGGCACACTGTCGAAGAGGTCCGATGGCGTGTAGTACTCACCCAGCGTCAGCTGCGACTTAAGGCCGGTCAGGTCCCGCTGCGCATAGCTGCTTACCGCGTCATAGTGGCTGGTCGTTGGGCCGCTGCCACTGCTTTGGCTGTAACTGCCGTTATGGCGCAGTCGCCAGTCGCCGATGTTCAGTCCGACATTGAGGCCGGTGTAGAGCTGGGTACTTTCCTGGCCGCGCCCCTCGTTGCGATAGGCGTTGGCGTTGTAGTCGATAAACCCGGCTGTGACGCCACGATCCCACGCACGCGGATCGACATAACCGCGACTGGGGAGCTTGAGAAACGCCTGCGGAATGGTCAGGTCCAGACGCAGGGTGGCTAGGTCCAGCTCGGCTTGGGCACCCGGTAGTTGCTGGGTGACATCCACACAGTCTGCATCCAGCTCCGCAGCATCTGACACTCGCGCCGCATCCAGTCCCAGGCTTGCCAGCTGATTGCGCTTGAAGCAGTAGCGTGATGCCCGGCCATCCTGAGCATCCTGCACGAGGACGTCCTGCTGCCCGATCCCGTTCTGATTCACGTAAACATCCAGCTGATAGTTACCTGGCGCCACCGGGTTGCCGCGTTCGAAACGCGAGATATCCACCCTGTGGCTCGCTGGACCCTGGAGAAAATCTGGATTGAAGGACGCCTGCTGGGCTCCCGTTTTCGCGAGCACCTGACTGATACCTCCAGTCAAAGCAGCACTCACGATAGCGGCCCGCAATGCGTCACGTAGCGACAAGCGAGCATCGATGAACATGCACCGACGCCGAAATATACAAATGAGCAGACGCACCCCAACTCCTTGAGGCTCAGTGCAGACTGACGGTCTGCTCGGGGGCAGCACCGAAGTCGCTCATCCAGCGAAAACGCAACTTGCCCCCATCGATCCCACCGCTGTAGCCTGGCAGCGGGAAATCATGGCTGCTGAACGGCATGATCATCCCGCCGCCGGTATCCGTGGTACGGCCACCCTGATCCAGCGACAACGCACTGAACGACAGGTGATAAGGGCTGGAATTTTCGCCACGCAGTACATAGCCATCGCCATCGCCTTGACGCTGTACCTGCCAGACCACCTGCTCGATAGCCTTGGGCAGATCACCCGACAGGCCACTCGGGCGATAGAACAGTTTCAGGCGTGACCGCACAGCGATCTGCATCATGTTCCCGCTGGAGTCCTGCGGCAGCGGAGGGATCTCCAGCGCATTGAACCAGAACAGGCTCTCGCGATCCTGAGGCAGCGTTTCGCCGGTAAATGCCAGGCGCACGCTCTGACCTTTCAGTGGGTCGAGCCTGAAGATGGGTGGCGTTGCCAGGAAGGGCGCGTCTGCATCCTGCGGTTTGCTTTGGGTATCACCGCGATCAACCCAAATCTGCATCAAAACGGGGTCTGATCCCTTGTTGGTGAGTTTGACGGTGACTTCACGTTCCTTGGCGGGGTAGACGATTCGCGTTCCATCGATCGATACGCCGGCGTGGGCAACGGATAGGGTGGACAGGCAAAGCAGTACGCGGCTGAACACGTCGCGTAACCAATAAACGGACATTGCTGGTTTCTCTTGATTACCCGGGACTTGCGCCCCGGGCTAAGCGGATTACTCGTAGGTCAGTTGGTAGTTCGCTGTGGCTGTTACATCACCGTTGCCAGCGCCACCCGCTTGCGAGTAGTACTGCACGTAGTACTGCAGGGTGACTGGCGTTGAGCCGCTTACAGACACCCCACGAGCCATCTGGCTGTCGGCGTTGTCGGTATTTATGTTGATCGGCTGATGGTCTTTATCGAGCACCTGAACCTGTACGTTGCTAGCCGGATTGGTAGCACTGTTTTTCAGGTTGCCATGGGCATCGACGTTGCTGTCTGGAACGAAAGCAGCAGAGACTTTCACCCCGTCGGAGCAGCCGTTCACCGTCAAGGCAAAGCCACCACGACCGGTCTTGCTCTGCGCGGCAGAGAGCAAATCCTTGGCGACAGGAGGCAGCTTCACACTGACAGTTGTGGCCGTGGAATCGAGTACACAACTGGTATCAGTGACCTTGCCAGTAATATTGACCACCCCGGTCTTCGTGGAGGCCGCATAAGCCTGGGCACCAAGACCAGCGCCCGCCATACAGATCAATATAGTGCGCAGTTTAGATTGCATATCGCTCTTTCGATTAATTGAAAACACCAACGATTAATCCGTCGATCAGAAGCATTCTTGACGCGCAGCCCGTCGCCCGCAAAACTAGCTTGCTTACGGGATGATTAACGTCGACAGAGAAAATGCTGATCAACAGGAGAGCGATATGATCAAACTTACCAACAAGAAAATAAATAAGAATAGTCTTAAAAATAAAAAATAATTGAATCCAGCCACACGATGGGCACAGCCGCAGAGATGAAGGGCAAGGGGATTGCAGGCCGCTTTTTGATGCCGCAAATATGGCATTCACCTTGGGCTGCCGGGGCACTGAGCAGTCATCGCGCCGGCACACACAGACCAGCACACACTGGGAGTTCGTTACGATGGGGTCAGTTTGAGCCAGGTTTGACTGTATTCTTTGGGAGCAGGTAGTATCGAGACAGTCGCAGATTGGCCAGTAGCGGCCTTTGGCGACAGCCAACTGATGGGCGATTGACACAGTCAAAGCTGATACGGCATTTTGGTCAATTGGAATCTCGTCAATCGCTGAGTGCTCATGGAGGAAACTGAATTGAATCAACCTCAGGATTTCATCGAGGCCGCCGCAGTTCCACTCAGGACAAAGCCTTCGAAATACCCGAAAATATTCGCACAAAGAATGATTGGACGTGATAAGCAGCCAATTGGATATTTACTTGGAATCACTCAGTTTGGCGTCAAACTAACGACAATACACCCAGGCTCGGTCTCTGCACTTCACCACCAGCACACGCTGCAAGACGATCTTATTTACGTACTGGAAGGGGAATTTACCCACTACACAGATACTCAGAAGCACATATTTAAGTCCGGTATGTGTGCTGGATTTAGGGCTGGCGGTCAGGCGCATCACCTTCGAAATTTCTCTGAATTCGATGCCACATACATTGAAATTGGAAACCGGATTGACGGTCATGCGGTGATTTATCTAGAAGACGACTTGGTTGCCCTTATGGATGCAGATGGAAAATGGTCCTTTGAACAAAAAAATGGACAACCGTACTAAGTTTTACAGAATGGCTCCAATCGGTTGAACAGCGACAGCCGCAACCAGCCATACGCCATTCCGGTAAAAATCAGTTAGAAGCAAATACTCCGCAGAGCAATAAATTCGTGAGCATGGAAACAATAGAACAACCAAATTCTTCAGAAAGTGGCACAGTCAAGAACGAGCACATTTTCCGGACACGCATCGACGCTTGGCTGGTGATACTCGTCGGGATTGCGATTGCGTCGTGCTTCGTTCAAGCGTGGAGCCTTCGCAGTGTATCGCCAGGGGGAAGCATCGCCGCTGCAGCCATCGGCATCTTGAGTCTAGTCATCGTTCTGACGCTGACTGTGCCATGCCGGTACACCCTGAAGGGCGATCACCTGTTCATCCAATGTGGTGTCATTAGGAAGCGTATCCCTTACGCGCAAATCCATAGGGTCGAGGCGAGTTCAAGTCCTCTGTCAGCACCGGCGCTATCGCTACGCCGCGTCAAAATTGTCTATGGCCGGTCATTTCAGTTGGTTTCACCACAAGAGCGTGATCGTTTCATCGAATAGCTTTCAAAGCGTGCTGGCTTGCCTGAAAAACGCGCATGAACGGCGGGTTTATAGCAAATGCAAGAAGACCGCTCAGGGGCTGGTCGGCGACAGTCGCAGATCGGCCAGAAACGGACGTTCAACATGATGAAAACGCTTTGTCCCACCTGCCACGCGCGGGGCATTTCGGAAATGGCAAAGCGATGGTCAACCCGAGGGTGGCCAGCAAAATGTGAGCAGTGCGGAGCCTTAAGCCACGCTCTCTCCAGTACATCAAATGACATCTGGGTGGGAACGCTTCTCTCCGTCGCTGGGCTCTCTGTTGCTGCTGCTGTGCTGAGCATCCCGATGCCTGTCGGGCTCGCGGCCGTGGCTGTGCTCGCGTTGCTCATTAACGTCGCGATGTGGAGACGTGTGGAAATAGTCCCGATAACGTCCGAAAGCGCGGCAGCAGCGAAGAAAGTCACTTGGTTTCTGACGGCAATCTACGCTCTATTTTCGCTGTTTCAGTAAAGGGCAGATCTGGGCCCTGTCCAGACTGAGTTGGTATGTCTCTTTCGGCCAGAAGCAGTCTCCCAAGAACAGCAGGCTTTGCATGTAGAAGCCGTAGCTTGCAACGATCTAACTAGTCATTACTTCAAGAGGTGCGAATACTCCAGCAAGATTGAACTGAAATTGGCACAGTCAATCCCTTTCTTTGCTACGTACTCCTGCGCACTCTCGGATATCTTTTTAACGATGATCGTACTGGCTACTACCTGATCGTCTTCCGTAGTGGCATGTTTAGCTGCCTCCGTTTGAATCGTTCTGAGCGCCCCAGAAAAAAGATTTCCGCTGTTTGTTTTCACCCAGTTGTCATAGGCGTTTTTAGTAGATACACCTTGCTTCCCCCAGTACACAGAGCTGTGCCTAGCAACCTCAAAAATCTGGATTTTTTGCACAGCCTCTGAAAATGACATAGCTTGCGCAACGCTGCAGCAGGCAATCGTTGAGATTGCAAGAAGAGATATTTTCATTTTTAAATTCAGAGTGATCAGTGTTAAGCACCACTCACATCAGCGACTGACCTTGGCGACTGGTCTGAGTCGACTAGAGCCTGCGTTCCTGGCCAGAAGGGGCCTGTGGCCATCGTCAAAAGTCATGGTTTGAATCTGGCTTAGAGCTCAGGTCGACGCTGGTTTTCCGAGTGAGACCGCTTCAACCAAGTATCAAAAAATACGCGCCTGAAGCGGCACATGCCACGGCCACAACCAAGAAGGCCCAGTGCAATCCTGGAATGCCTTCAGCTCCAGTGAACTTGTTGGAGCAGGCAGCCCCTTGTTCTCGCACTGACAAGGGGTCGGCACCCACGGCCCTGCCAGATGCGGGAGGGACAGCCCAAACTCGATGATTCACCGAATGCCGGAACTGAGATGCGTCGTAGGCCAAATATCCAAAAAAGAATGCGAGTGCAAAGAACCAGAGTGGAGACACCATAAGCCTCGGTTGTTATGAAGGTGACCTAACCATTATTGGCTCAAGCCCCACGAATGTGGCAGAGATCTGAAAAAGTGGCATTTCTTCCAGCGAACCAATGTCTGTTTTGGGTCGACAGCACCTATTCGTCAGCCGATAAAGCGGACTTACAGCACCTCGAAGGCAGCCTGTTAGCAAGGGGCTGCTTCTCACCTGAAAACAGTCATTGGAGAAGCGACTGTCTTGGCGCCCTGAATGACTACTACTAGGCGGTGACCGGTAGTTCGACCAGCGGCCATGAGCAGCAGCAACCGCTGCACAACAGACACCTGTTGACGAAGCACGAACGACAGCAACGGGTCGTGAGCAGCCCTCGGTGGCTGGCTGCAACCTGCCAGAAGCAGACGTTCGCGATGCAGTGCTCGTGAACCTAACGGAACAAGCTTTCATTGCGGATTAGCGCTGCCAGCAACTGAACGGCCTCTTCGAGATTTTGAGCTTTGTTCCGATGCGTGATGCAACGTGCCACGATGCCAGTAGCGTGATGAACTAGCTTCACACAACTGTCTGCATGGAAAATGAACTGAGTGTTGGCAGGCCCTTCCTGACGAAAGTACTCGATTGAGTAGTCATGGGCGCCGATATCGAGTTTGGCGGGGTCAATGCCCGCGACAAATTGAACATCCAGAGTCTGGGGCTGACGGTTCAGGATGCTCTCGAGAGCCAGCGAAATTTGAGCCGTTGAGGTGCCTTCCAGAAACTTGACCACAACTCCTCTAGAAAGACCAGTTGTGTCGAACTGCTCATCAATGAAGTCACCCACCGCGCCGAAAGGCACTTGCTTATGTAGGTCCAGAAGTAGGTTGCTAACTAGGCCAAGGGGCGTGCCATCGACAGGATTCGAGGAGTTCAGAACGAGAAATGCCTCAGCAGGCTTGAGTTGCACGAGTAGCTACTCCCAATGTGTCGGCCCAGGGGCATAGCCAACATACTATCCGAGGTACGCAATAGGTCGTTCTGAGACGGTCGCCTATCAGTCAGAAACAGATATTTGATTCAGTGAATTACCGCCTTCCTACTGATGCGTAACCCCAGAAATTTTGAGTTGCGCCGTCCGTTTCAAACAGCAAGTTTGGAGGACCAAAGCGAGCAAGACAATCTGGGCTGCAGCGCTTGCAAGCTGCGAACTGGTGATCCTGGTCTGCCCGTTTGAGCAGTCGCTACGCATGAGTTGCCTAGTTCTGCAGCCGGCCTCTTCATTCATGGGTGCGAAATCGGCTGCGGTATTCGGCAGGTGTGGTGTTCAGTTGCCTGCGAAACGCCCGAGTCAGGGTATCGGTGGTACTCAGGCCGCAGGCGATGGCGATGCGCACCAAAGACTCATCAGACGTCTCAAGGCTGTTGCGCGCCATCTCCACGCGCACGGACTCTATATACGCGGCAGGCGTGGTGCACAACTCGGTCTTGAACAGGCGGGCCAGTTGTCGCTCGCTGACGTGGATTCGTTCGGCCAGGAGCGGCAGCGTGAGCGGCTTAGCAACGTTCTGCGCTATGTAGTGGCGTAGCGCGTCCATGCGGCGTGTGGTCGAAGGCTGGGCTATGGCTACGCTGAACTGGCTCTGCCCGCCGGGCCGCTTCAGGAACATGACGAGCTGCCGGGCCACACGCTGTGCTGCTGCCTCGCCGAAGTCGTCTGCCACCAAGGCCAGCGCCAGATCCAGACAGGCTGTCAGGCCCGCGCCCGTCCACAGATTGTCCTCGCGGATAAAGATCGGTTCGGCATCCACGGTTACGGCTGGGTACTCTGCTGCCAGCTGCTGCGCGGTGGACCAGTGCGTGGTGACACGCTTGCCATCCAGCAGCCCTGCCGCGGCGAGCACATGTGCGCCGACGCAGACGGAGGCGACGCGGCGGGTGCGGGCAGCCAGCGTCTTCACCCAAGACACGACTTGCGGGTCGACCACGGCGCGCAGTTCGCGCGCCGCATTCCTTTGCACCGCACCGGGCACTACCAGCGTGTCGATGCGCTTGCGCGCCAACTGGGCAAAGGTGATGTCAGGCAGCACGCGCACACCCGCAGAGGTCTGCACTGCCTCCAATGTCTCAGCCGCCAGCACTACACGATAGCCTGTGGGCTGGTCCATCTCGCGCTCGAGTAGCGAGAACACTTCGGCGGGACCGGTCATGTCCAGCAGATCCACCTGATTGAACAGAACGATGACGATGAGGCGTTCCATGTGCTGCCTGCAGAGAGTGTCTGAATCTGCATGTTATATGACATTGCAGACATTACCCTGCATTCCTACCATTCCTTCATCGCTCAACATTGATAAGGAAGCAGGACCATGACCCCCTCGAAGACCCTGAGAGAACTCAACGCCCTCGACGCCTCGCCTGCCACCCTGGCCAACGCCACCTTGGTGCTGGTGGACTACCAGAACACCTACACGCGCGGCGTGATGGAACTCACGGGCTGGAAGCCCGCGCTGGAAGCTGCCTCAGCCCTGCTTGCCCGCGCACGTGCAGCGGGAACAAAGATCATTCATGTGATGCATGACGGCGGCGCGGGCTCTGCTTACGACATCACGGAGGACATCGGGCAGATTCACGCCAGCGTGGAGCCCATCACTGGCGAAGCCGTGGTGGTGAAGCAGGCCCCCAACAGCTTTGTGGGAACCAATCTCGGTGAGCTGGTAGACGCAGCAGGCCGCCAGCAACTCATCATCATCGGCTTCATGACCCATATGTGCGTGACATTCACGGCCGAGGGCGCCTTTCTACGCGGCAACCAACCAACCATCGTGGCCGATGCCTGCGCCACGCGCCCCTTGCGCAGTGCCGTGGCAGAGGTGGAGGCAGTGCAGCTGCATCACAGCGCACTGGCGACCATTGCTGATTTGTACGGTGTCGTCGTCCCCTCGGGCACCGCTCTGCACTGAAGTTTGGCGGGATCCGCAGCTCAAGTGGCTCTGGTTGATGGCCTCTGCCTACTTGGGCCCAAGGGGCTGAGCCCATTGGCAGCCTTGAGATGCCGTGCGTGTATGTCCTCGCAAAATCGCCCCGGTAGCGCTGAGACATGTTTTGAGCAAGTGCTGCGGCCCGCTCGGCCCTCCCCCCCTTGGCAAAGCGCTCCCCCGCTTTGTCTTTGAAGCAGCCAGGCGGTTGCTCCCCGGTTTGCTGGACACTTTCAGCCCAATTGAGCACTCAATCCGAAACCCAGCCGAACAGGCGCGCCGGATTTTTCACCAGCACCTGTTGCTGCTCACCCTCATCCTTCAGCCAGCGCCTTATGTCCTGTTGAATGGTCTGGGTAGGCACGGTGCGGAACTGGCTGGGTTCCAAGGCGGAGACGCCAGCATCCCTGGCTGTATGCGGCCAGTCACTGCCCCACAGCACTCCCTGTGGAGCATGGCTCACCAGATGCCTTGCCCAGGCGCAGGCCCATTGCGCTTCAGCCAGACGATAAGGCGCGGAAAGCTTGACAAATATCCGGCCACTTTCAGCAAGTCGAAGCAGCAATCCGTCATCTTGAGAGGCTGTTGCCGGGAACGGCACCATTGCGAAATGGTCCAGGACAAAAGACCCCGGCAACCGACTCAGGTGCGTGCTCACAGCTTGCAGCACCGGGTAAGCCATGTATAGCTGGATATTCCAGCCCAGATGGCAAACGCGCTCGCTCCAGTATGAGAGTTCGTTGCAAGCCGAGGCGACGTCTTCGTTGCCCGAGCTTTGCAGGTTCACGCGGATTGCTCGCACACCTGCTGCATGCCAGACATGCAGCTGAGCCTCGCTGACCTCGCGCGGTGCTACTGCCACGCCACGAGCACTGTCGCCGAGCTCGGCCAGGGCATCCAGCAGGCACTGGTTGTCAAACCCGTAAACGCTTGGCTGCACCAGCACCACGCGCTGCATGCCGATAGCCTGCAAATGTTGCCGCAGCGCCTGCACAGATGCTTGATGCGGTGTGTAGTGCCGCATTGGATCCATGGAATATTGCTGCTGCAGCCCGAATACATGGGAGTGCGTGTCGCAGCGCAAAGCCGGGAGCTCTGCCCCCGTCCTTGAACTTCGGTCAACTACCGCCATGACTTCGCCTTGCATGGCTTCACCGCGTCAACGCAGCGATACGCTGTGCCAACTTGCGGCCTGTGGCAGCCGTGCCGAGCTGACCGCCCACATCGCGCGTGGCCTCGCAATACTCGACAGCCTGGGCTGCACAGGCGACGATGGCCTCGCTGGCCCGCACAAAACGCATGTCATTGCTGCGCTGACCGTACCAGTTCAGCAATTGACTGGCCGACAAGATCAGCGAAAACGGATTGGCGATGTCCTGGCCTGCGATGTCTGGCGCAGATCCATGAGCCGCTTGTCCCATGGCGTATTGCTGACCAGCGTTGACGGAGCCTCCCAGGCCCAGACTGCCGGACAACTCGGCCGTCAGGTCAGAGAGGATGTCACCGAACATATTGGTCGTGACGATGACGTCGAAGCGCTGAGGCGCACGCACCACATGGGCCATCATCGCGTCGACGATGAATTCATCGACTTCGATCTCTGGAAAATCCTTGGCGACACGCTGACATTCTTCAATGAACATGCCGTCGCCCAGCTTGAGCACATTGGCCTTGTGGACGATGCTGACATGCTTGCGCCGGCGCTGGGCCAGCTCGAAGGCCGAACGCGCCACGCGTGCGCAGCATTCGCGGGTGATCCGGCGAAGAGAGACGACCACATCGGACGTGATCAGCATTTCGCTGCCGCCCGATGCGATGTTGCGATCTGCGTAGAAGCCTTCGGTGTTCTCACGAACCACGACCAGATCGAAATCATCCACCTTGTGCGGTACGCCAGCCCAGGTTCGCGCCGGCCGGATGTTGGCAAACAAGTCCAGCTCCTTGCGAAAGAACTTGGAAGGGTTGATCTCGCCCTTGGCTTCGTCCTTGAAGTCGTAGGTGGCCATGGGGCCGAGCATCAGGCCGTCAGCAGCCTTGACCTTGGCCAGCAGTTCCGGCGTGACCGTCGCACCATATTTGCGCAGACTCTCGTGGCCGGCGACATCGTGGTCCAGGGCCAGATTCAGATCAAACCTATGAGATACAGCCTCCAGCACCTCCACTGTGGCGGCCATGGTTTCCGGGCCGATTCCATCGCCGGGCAATACAACCAGTTTCATACTCAACTCTCTCTTTTTCAACGCTTAATCAATCAATATGGAAGTGCTTCGGACCAGTTGCCGGTATTTGGTGATTTCCTTGCGGACAAAAGCATCCACCCCCTGCGGCGTATAGCTTTTGACCAAAGTGCCTTCTGCCTCGAAGCGTGCCTTCAGCGCGGGCTGCTGCACGATCTGGTTGATTCTTTGTGACAGCAGTTGCACCACCGGCGCCGGCGTCTGCCTGGGCGCGAAGTAACCACCCCAGAGGCTGAATTCGAAGCCCGGAAATCTCTCTGCAACCGTGGGCACGCCTGGCAGCGCTGCGATGGGCTCCAGACCGGTGACCGCCAATGCGCGCACCTTGCCGCCTTTGATATGTGACAGGATCGATGGCGTGCTGGCCATGAAGAACTGCACCTGCGCTCCAATGAGGTCGGTGATCGCCTGGCCGGCCCCCTTGTAGGGAATATGGACCATCTGAACTTTGGCGGCCTCTGCAAGGGCTGCTGCTGCCAGATGCCCCGGTGTTGCCGTACCGGACGAAGCGTATGCCAGCTTGCCTGGCGCTGCCTTGGCAGCGGCGATCAGGTCGTCCAGCGATTTCCATGGTGCGCTGGCAGGAACCGCCAGCACCAGCGGAGAGTCGCCAACCAGGGCCACGCCCTGCAAATCCTTCCGGCTGTCATAGCCTGGGCTCTTCATGGCCGCACCGTTGATAGCGATCTCTCCGGTCTGGCCCAGCAGCAATGTCAGTCCATCCGCAGGAGCGCGCACCACCATGCGTGTGCCCAGCGCTCCACTGGCGCCAGGACGGTTGTCAACGATGACGGATTGCCCAAGTGCCTTGCCCAGATCGTTGGAAATCAGTCGTGCGAATACATCGCCCTGTCCTCCTGGCGCATACGGAACGACGACAGTGACTGGACGTCCTGGAAAACTTGGCAGCGCTCTTGCCATGCTCGCGGCCACCGCTGCGGAGCCAGCACAGATGGCAGCCAGTACCTGTCTTCTCGACACCAGGCCTGAGGGGTCGTGGGATAGCAACATGCTCAGAGCTCCATGCCAGGCTTGCTCGCCACGGCTTTCCACTTGCCCAGCTCATCGTGAAGTTCCGCGGCAAAGGCCTTCGGGCTCAAGAAAATAGGCGTTGCGCCTTCATGCTTGAGACGCGAGCGCACTGGCTCAGCGGCGGCGGCTGCATTGACGGCTTGATTGAGCTGATTCACGATCTCTGGTGACACCCCGGCGAGCGCAAGCACACCCCACCATGTGGTCACGTCATAGCCCTTGATTCCGGCTTCTGCCATGGTGGGCACCTGCGGAAACAGGCTGGAGCGCTGAGCACTGGTGACGGCAAGAAGCTCCAGCTTGCCGGTCTTGAGGTGCGGAAGAATGGTCGGCACCGTGGCAAAGAATGCATCCACACGACCTGCCAGCAGTTCCAGCGCAGCAGGGCCACTGCCTTTGAACGGGACATGCGTCATTGGAAGCGTCGCCTGCTGCCTGAAAAGTTCGCCAGACAGGTGGTTGATGCTGCCCGCCCCCGCTGAACAGTAATTGATGCCGCCTTCGCGTGTTTTGGCAATCTTTGGCAGATCCGCGACCGACTTCGCCCCCAAAGCCTTGTTGGTTACCAAAAGCAGAGGCCCACGACCGATCATTGCCACCGGAGTAAAGTCACTTTCCGGCTTGTAGGGCAGCTTGGGATCAATGGCTGCGTTCGTCGCGAAAGTGGATGTCGCAAACAGCAGCGTGTAGCCATCGGGCTTGGCTTTTGCCACAAAGTTCGCACCTATGGAGCCACCTGCCCCACCCTTGTTGTCAACGACCACTGGCTGGCCAAAGCGATTTGACAACTGGCTGGCAATGTCACGTGCGATGCTGTCTGTACCGCCACCGGCCACAAAAGGAACGACCAGCGTGATGGGACGCTCAGGCCACTTTCCCTGAGCTGTTGCCGAGTTCACCAGCATCAATCCAGCGGCTGCGGCGAGCCACGCTTTTCTGAAATCACCCAAGCCTTGCATTTCGTCTCCGTTTCTTATGTTCTGGGCGAATGATCAGTGATTTAATTAATGCAGTAAATTGCAAAAAATCTTCTCATTGATGCGTTTTTCAAATGAATTTCGACATTGCTGATCTCAAAGCCTTTGTGGCTGTGGCAGAGCTGGCCAGTTTCAGGCGCGCAGCCGAGTTGCTGCACATCTCTCAACCGGCCTTATCGAGACGGGTCGAAAAACTGGAGCAAGCCTTATCGCTCAAGCTTCTGGAGCGCACCACTCGCAAAGTGGAGCTCAATGCCATGGGACGTGTTTTCCTGCCTCGTGCCCAGCATGTGCTGGCCGAACTGGAGGCCTCGCTGATAGGGATGACCGAACTCAACGAACGGCTGCACGGTCTGGTGACCATTGCCTGCATCCCTTCTGTCGTGGACACGCTGGTGGCGAGCGCCATCCATCAGATCAAGAAGCAGTTCCCTCGCATTCGGCTGCGCATCCTGGATCAACCCGCTGCAGACATCCTGCTGACCGTGGCACGCTCCGAAGTGGATTTCGGAATCGGCTATCTCGGAGCCAGCGAGCCTGACCTCGACTTCGAAGAACTGGCTTCGGAGTCTTTTGTGCTGGCCTGCCGCAAAGACCATCCTCTGGCCACCCGCAGCAGCATTTGCTGGAGCGAGCTGGCACATCAGGACTGTGTCACTCAAGCGCAAGGCAGCGGCAATCGCCTGCTCATCGACCAGGCTCTGTCAAACACCGTCACCCGACCCCATTGGATATGCGAAGTTCAACATGTCCCCAGCCTGCTCAGCCTGGTGCGGCGTGGGGTGGGCGTGGGTGCGGTCCCTCAGCATGCAATCAGCGGGACCGATCTCTGCGGCATCCCGTTGGTAGAGCCGCAGGTACTACGCAGCATCGGTTTGATCTTGCGACGGGGCAAGGCACTTTCTGCCATGGCTCAGGAATTCCAGAGGGCATTGCGACTGGTTCATATCCAGCAGTTGAACTGAGCGCAAAGCTGTGAGTCGATGACTGCCTGATTGGAGCTGCTGGTGTTGTGCGCTATTCCTCGCCCAGGCCTGTGCTCTTCCCGGCCGGGCGGGCGGACCCGTCATTCCTGCGCAAATTGCGCTTGACCTTGAACCAAGCTTCAAGCTTACGCTTGCATCATTCCCAGTCATCAAGGCTGGTGAAGCTATCCATCAAGGAGCAGGAATGCAGACCATATTGGGCGCCAACGGGCAGATCGCCACCGAGTTGGCGCGCGAACTCAAGCGCAACTACAGCGATGAACTCAAGCTGGTGAGCCGCAGGCCGCGCAAGGTACATGACACGGATCTGCTCAAAGCCGCCGATCTGCTCGATGCCGAGCAAACAGCCAGAGCCGTTCAGGGCAGCAGCGTGGTGTATTTCACCGCAGGCCTGCCTCCCGATACCCGGCTTTGGGAGCAGCAGTTTCCAAGCATGCTGCGCAACGCCCTGGCGGCCAGCCGCGCTGCAGGCGCCCCATTTGTCTATTTCGACAACACCTATATGTATCCGCAGAACGCGCAGCTGCAGACCGAGCAGACCGCATTCGCTCCCGTGGGGCGCAAAGGCCGGGTGCGCGCCGCCATGGCCGAGATGGTGCTGTCCGAGATGGCGCGCGGGGAGATTCCCGTGCTGATAGCGCGGGCGCCCGAGTTCTACGGCCCGGCCCAGACGCAGAGCATTACCAACACCTTGGTGATTGACAGGCTCAAGGCCGGCAAGACACCGCTGGCCCCGGTGCGAGACGACCGCCTGCGCACCCTGATCTGGACCCCCGATGCCAGTAGGGCTCTGGCTCTGCTAGGCAACACGCCCGATGCTTATGGGCAGACCTGGCATCTGCCATGCTGGGACGAGCGGCTAAGCTACCGCCAGTGGGTACCTGTGGCCTGTGAGGTTTTCGAGCGCAAACCCTCTTACCGGGTACTGAGCAAATGGATACTGCAATCGGTCGGACTGTTTTCCAGGCCGGTGGACGAACTCCGCGAGCTTTTGCCCCGCTACGAGCAGGACAATCTGTTCGACTCGGACAAGTTCAAGTGCCGCTTTCCCGAATTCGCGATCACCAGCTACCGCAAAGGACTGGAGCAGATTCGGCAGGAATGCGAAGCACCTAGCCAACCCGGCCCTACCGAGGCAAGCCAAAAGGCTGCAGAGCAACAGCCTTTGGCCCAGGTCTGTCAATAAGTCGTCCAGCCGCCGTCGGTTGCGTAGGCCGCACCGGTAATGTTGGAGGCCTCATCGGACAGCAGGAACAGCATGATGGCAACCTGCTCGGCCGGTGTGGCATCACGCTTGTGCGAGTCTGCCGCTTGCAGCAGGCTATTGGTCTTCAGCATGCTCATGCTGGGGCCGCCACCGGCATCCTTCATCTTGCGCGTGACCAGCTCCAGCGCGCGCGCCACCATGGGCGTGGCAGTCTGCGCCATGTTCACAGAGTTGATGCGGATGCCGTTGGCCGCATAGTCGATCGCCGCCGAACGGGTGATACCGGTCACCGCATGCTTGCTGGCCACATAGGCTGGTGTACCACCAAAGCCGATCAAGCCGGTGACCGAGCCAACGTTGACGATGGCACCGCCACGATTTTGCTTGACCATCTGACGCAACTCGGCCCGCAGCGACTTGAACATGCCCGTGGCATTGGTGCGCATCACATTGTCCCAGTACTCGTCCGTTGCTTCATGGACCGGAGCAAACAGCAGGTGCTTTTGTTTTTCATAGTCGATTGGCGCGCCCGAGTAGACACCGTCCATGACGCCTGCATTGTTGAGCGCGTAATCCAGGCCGCCAAAATGCTGGACAGCGGCCTGCACCATGGCATCGCAGGTGCTGTTCTCGGCAATGTCGCCGGGAACGAACACCGCCTTGCCGCCGGCTTTGACAATGCGGTCTATGGTGCCCTGACCCTCGTCCTTGATCCAGTCCACGCCCACCACATTGGCCCCCTCCCTGGCAATACGAGTTGCCGCCAGCGCCCCCATGCCGCGCGCGCAGCCGGTGATGACAATGGTCTTGCCCTTGAAGCGATTGGGAATGTAGTAGTCGGGATCGACGGGCTTGATATCCACGGTTCCCAGACCCTTGCCAGGGTTGCCGGTTGCGCCCTGTGCGGCTTGGGCAAACACGGTACTGGATGCGATGGCCATGGCGCTGGCCATGCTGATGCCCTTGAACAGATCTCTGCGGTCAATATCCGTCATGGAATCTCCTTTGCTTGGTGATGGAAAGTGGAATGGGGATGGGTGGTCGGCATCAGTAGGCATAACGCAGGAAAACCATGGTGCTCCACCATTTTTTGCTGGGTGTGCCCAGCGCCTGGCTCACGGCCCGGCCGGGGTCGGTCACGGCGATATGGCCGTGTATATAGAGATGGCGCGACCAGAACACCTTGGCCGTCAGATTCAGCTCCTGGCCGTAGTCCTTGGAGCCCAGCATGGACAGGGCCGGGTTGCCGCCGATGTTGAGCAGGGAATCGGCCTTGAACCGCCAGTACTGGGCCACCAGCTCCAGCTTCTGGTGAGGACGCATGCGCAGCTGAACCCGGTGCGCGTTGACATTGCCGATCTGAACTACCTTGAAGTGGTTGATGCCCTGCACCCACTGCTCGCCGTTGCCGCCCGAGAGCAGCGGATCCCAGCGCTCATAGCGCGAAGTGCCCGGGTCATCGCCTGAAAAATGGGAATAGCGGTAGCTGAGCGTGGGCTTCCAGACGGCCTGGGCAAAGGCATAACCCAGCTCGCCGGTATAGGCCGTGGCTTTCATCGCAAAGCGGCCATTGCGCTGCATCGCGGCTTCTGCGGCGACAAAAGGACCGGACTGACCCGCGACATTGGGCTGCCAACGTCCCCTGAGGTCATAGACCTTGAGGCCTTCGCGCTGGCGCTGGCTGCCGTCTGGCAAATAGTATTGAGCAGTTGAGTGGGGCACCGTGAGATAGCTGGCTCCCCACTCCAGGCCCGGTGCCATCGCATGTTCGACGTTCAGACCATTGATGCGCGTATGTGTGTCCAGCAGCGGCAACTCATCGGGATTTACATGGAATGCCTCCAGCTTCCACTGGTTGTAGCGCAGCTGCGCCAGGCCGACGAAATCCGATGCCCAACGGGCGTTAGCCTGCAAGGCAGCCCTGTCCTGACCGTTTGCCGCCGTGTTGACGATCAGCATGCCATCGCCCAGCGTGAAACGCTGACGTCCAGCAGAGACATGCAACACCCAGCGATCTCCTAGCTCCGTCGTCCTGCCTGTCACCAGGCCCACATAAGCCTCTTCGATATCCGCATTGCTGCGCGTCCGGTCGGTAAACAGCTCCCTGCCTTTGGAGCCTGTCAGCATCACGCTACCGCTGCCATACAAATAGGTATGGGGGCTGAGCGGAGTCAGGCCATAGAGCCCCGCATGGACATAGCCCTCCATCCACCCCTGGTAGCCAGCCCCCGAAGGTCGACCCTGCACCATAGGGTTGCCGGCCAGAAAACGATCGGGTCGGCCATACCAGGCATTTCTGTTGCCGTAATACAGACCCAGCGTCTCCAGCTTGACACGCAGAAAACTCCGGCTGTCCTGATACAGCAACGGAAAGCCTTGTGGTGAGTCCTTGACCAGGGCACCAGCAGGCCGGGAGCGATCGGGGGCGGCGTTGGCCGCCAGCTCCACATCCACCTGCACCACCACGCCACCTGTCGCCCCCCGCTGCACATCGAGCTCGGCGGCCGACACATTGGGGTTGCTGCGCAGTCTGGCGAGTTCAAAGTCCAGCTTTTCCTGGCTTGCCCGGTCTCCTGGAAAAATGGACATGGCCTTGCGCAGACGATCAATGGCACGCTCCAACGAATAGGCATCCTGCCCGGGATTTCTAACCTGAAACTGAACCGCCTCTATGCGCGGCGTTTCGTCCGGCCCCAGTGAATACTGGGCATATGCAGAATGTGCCAAACCAGCACAAAGCAGCAGTGCATGGCGTACACGCAGCCCTTGCATGGCAGACGTTGAGAGCAAGGTCTTTGCAAACCGCCACAGTGCCGCGTGCATGCACTTCGCGGCCACCTGAGGCCGGATGGCTGAGAAATCTCCAGCGCTCCGGCTCGAATCGGGGGTAAGGTCTCTGACAGTCATCAGCCAACCTCAGGGCTTGACAAAGCGCTGCCACTCACCGGCACGCAGCAGGCGCCGACAGCTTTGCCCATTGAGTGCGGCGCCCAAAAACTGGCCACGCTCGAGTGCCTTGTCCCTGGCCGCCAGCGCGCGCAGCCGATCGGAGCGGTGCATGACAGAAACCTCATCGGCGGCACGCAGCTGCGCCCATCGATAGCGCCGCAGATGATCGACATGCCGGTCGCCGCAGAAATGCATGGCACCGGCGAAAGCGCCTAGACGAAAGGCCTGATCGGCATCCTGTGCCCAGGCATGAGGAGAACCAATCCCGGATACAGCAAGAAAACTGACAGTAAATACATGTGACTTGATATTCATAGAGGGAGATTTTCATTTCCCGTCTTGCGGCGTCAATGCAATATCGCCCAAAATGGGCGCGCTGCACAAATCGCCCAGAATCAAGTCCTTGCCATTGACATTGATCAATGTTATGGTTGAAATGTCTATACAAAGATTTTTCACTGAAAAAATCAATATTCAATCAATTCAGAAAAATCTCTTTGCAAGACATTTAATAAATAAATACATTTCGATGATTTATATTAAATTTAATTGAAGACCGAAAAAATAAGGAGACAACATGAATGAAATAAACGAAAAACTCAATATCGGGTTCAAACATCACACCAGAATCAACTCTCTCAAGAATTTTCAGAATTTTGATATAGCCTACAATAAATCTTTTGTTCTAGTCGCATATATTGCCAATCGATTCCTTATCGATCACATGCTCCGATCAGCGCGGCTTTTTGCCAATAATGATTTCGAAACCATGGTCATCTGGGGGGTCCTGGCCCATCAGAATGTGGGCCATCTCATGCCACCTGGCACTGTTCCCGATGCCGTCCTGTCCGAACGTGGCCGTCTTGAGAGCGAAGAAAAACTGCGTCCATTGCGCTTGCGCGATGTTTCAGCCATTACGGGTATTCCACGAGAAACCACACGCCGTAAACTGGAGGCAATGGCCGACAAGGGATTTGTGCGTAAAACAGATTGCGGCTGGATTGTGATTGGAGAAAGAGCAGAGCCTGAAATACGTGAATTCACCAAAGAAACCATTATGAGAATGGTTTCCGCTTGTGACGATGTGCTGGCTGCCCTGAAGAAGTCGGACTCTGCCGCTGTGACGAGATATGCAGCATGACACAGCAGCGATTAAAAAAAGACACCGTAAATCGGTGTCTTTTTTATTGAACTCTTGAATCGACAATCTTCAACCAGATCAGATTAATAATGAAATACATCCAATCTCAACTTGAAATAAAATCAAAATGATTTGAACAAATTTAAAAACTGCGCAAACAGGCTGCTTAAGTAGAAGATTATTATTTAATCAAACAATTCTTACATGAAATTACTCCCTCCAAGAGCGGGTGATATTCCTTGCCGAATGCACCCACCGCCTCGCTGAGGCCCTCTTCAACCACGCGCCGGGGCTGATCTCCAGTCCCTTGTGAGGCGGCGACAGTTGCTGCCACGACATGTCCCAGCGCAGGTATGGTTGGCTCACTTCAAGTCAATTAGGTTTTTCCGAAGTCGCAGACCCTTGTCCTCAAGAGGCAGCGCTGATCGCCAATAGATATCAGCAAAAATCTAGTACAAAATCCTTATCCTGCTTGTGAAAATAGCTATCAAATAGATATCAATACATGCTGTCTCACCAGCTCAGCGCCTGGGCCAGCTGTTCGGCCCGGGTTTGCTCGCGCGGACTCGCCACCGAGGCGCGCAGGATGGCGCGGCTTTCGCCCTGGTCGACAATCCAGAAGACGACACGCTTGACGGGAGCTGCGCCCGACCTACTCTCCTGCGGGCTCACTTCAAACGTCCATTCGCGGCCTTCAGGCCGTCGGTCCCTGGAGCGCGTCTGTGCAGTGAAGCTGCGCTTCTTCAAGCTCCCCGCCTTCAAGCGGAACTGCTTTTCCAGCGCGGTGCGCAGCAGCTTTTCCTGCACCTCGTCGGACTCGGGGATCTTCAGCCCAGTGGTCAAGCCCAGTTGCTGCCCGGTCATCAGATCGCGGTACATCATGCGCTGCGAATCCTTAGGCTCTTGCAGATGAAAGCCTGCTGCGCGCATGGGCAGCACCATGCCGGTGCGACGATTTTCCAGGTCGGCCACCTGTGGGTCCCGGGCCTGCACCCAGATGTTCTGCAGCCCGCCCGCATTGCGCAGGTACTGGCGCATCAGTCGAGCGGCATCGGCGTCGCGGCCCTGCTGCGCCGCCAGCTCAGCCCCATATTGCTGAGCCTGGTCCACCAGCTCGGACTCCAGCCTGAACAAGCTGACATAGGGCCAGGCCTGCAGTGCCTGATCCAGATAGCGGCCAGCCTCGGCTTGCTGACCGGCCTTGAAGGCCGAGATGCCAGCCACTGTATTCAGGCGCGCAAGCTCGGCAGGGAACTGTGCATCGGCCAGGGCCGCGCGGGCCAGTTGCCCGGCCCTGGGCCAGTCGTCATCGACCCGCCAGGCATGACTCACCTCGCGCTCCTGGCGCGGTAGCTCTGGCGGCAGCTCGGGCGCTTTGGGCCATTGCATGGCCTGCCACAGCTGGGGCAGCTGCAGCAGCGCGCTATCACGCTCGCTGTCCATTTGCTCGGCGTGCAGGCTCAGTTTCCAGTTGCCGCGCACCAGCCCCCAATCCAGATGCAGGATGTCGGGCCTCCCCTCCTCTCTCTTCTCGCGGCTGGCCTGCTGGCTTTGCACTGCGTCGGCGAACGGCAGGGCCGGCAGCCTCAGCCCAGGCTCTGGCGTCTGCTCGCTGGCAAAAATGCCACGTTCCTGCTGCAACGACTTCTGCCTGGCTGCTGCTTCCATGTCTTTCAGACCATCGTCATAGCCGAGCCGCATGCGGACCCGCAGGCGCCTGCCATCGGGCTTCAGGTAGACATACTCCAGATTCGCGACCTCTTTGCGATCCCTGGCCGGCTCCAGCTGGACCAGTACCCAGCGCCCCTGCACCAGCGGCACGCTGAGCTGCGCGGCCTGGTAGTGCAGTTGCTGGTCTGCAGTATTCCACTGCCACAGCGGCTCAAAAGCCTTGGACTCCTGCTTGAGCGCCAGCAGATAGCGAGCCAGTGCGCCCTGATCGCCAGCCATCATTGCGGCCGTCAGACCGCGCTGTATCAGCGCCTGCATCTGACCGCTGACCGGGCCGTAGCCGTCGGCAGCGGCCAGAGCCATCATCTGGTCGGTCTGCAACACGGCCTGCGCGTACTGCCCCTGCTGATAAAGCAAGGCGTAGAGCAAGCCCGATGCATCGAGCTGCTCGTATGGATTGCCGCGCGGCAGCGTCATGTCCAGCAGCTTGCGCGCCTGGGCGATGGCATCGTCCCAGCGTCTGGCCTGCGCGGCCTCGACCACGGCACGGCGCAGCCTGAAAAAAGGCGAATCCTGTTCGGCAGGCGAATCCGCCTGTCGCGCAACCCCCGTCAGCCTTTCAGGCTCGGCCGCCTGCGGCGCAGGGCCCGCCAGCAACAAAGCCACCGCCATAGCGGTCAAGGAAACAGGCGCGGGAATGCGAGGTAAAAAAACCATGAAGTCGATCCACAAGACAGTTCAGCAGGCTTGCAGTATAGAAAGCGGCTGCCGGGCCGCAGGCCGGGGACGACTCAGGACAAAAAAAGAGCGGCCCAGGGCCGCTCTCTTTGCCAGACGGCAATGGCTTCAGTCCACCAGACCCGCGTAGACATGCTGCACGTCGTCGTCGTTTTCCAGACCGGCCAGGAATTCCTGCACTTCTTCCTGCTGCTCGGCAGACAGGCTGCTCATGCTGATGGGGTTCTTGGCCTTGTAGCCCAGCTTGACCGACAGCACCTTGATGCCTTGCGCCGGCAAAGCCTTGCTCACGGCGTCCAGATCGGCAATATCGGTAATGAACAGGGTGGTGCCTTCTTCTTCGCCAGCTTCGAAGTCTTGCGCGCCGGCTTCGATGGCGGCCATTTCGACGTCGGCACCGTTTTCAGGCTCGCCTTCGATCATGCCCACATGGTCAAAATCCCAGGCCACGGCGCTCATCTGGCCCTTGCGGAAGCAGACACGCATATTGGGAGCCGTGCGATTGGGATTGTCGGTCAGACATTCCACCATCACGGGCACGCGATGAGGGGCATAACCTTCAAACAGCACGCTGGAATAGTTCACGGCGTCGGCACCAACGCCGGCGCCCTTCTTGATGGCGCGATCCAGCGTGTCCTTGGGCATGGAAGCCTTGCGGGCCGCTTCCACCGCCATGCGCAGGCGCGAGTTGGCAGCAGGGTCGCCGCCGCCCAGTCGGGCTGCAACCATGATTTCCTTGACCAGCTTGCCAAACAGCTTACCCTTGGCATCGGCGACCAGCGCCTTGCCCTTTGCTTTCCATTGCGCGCCCATGGCTGCGTTCCTTGTTGAATGTTGTCAAAACCCGCGCTATGCACACGCAAGCCGCCCGCCAAAACATCGGCGAGCAAAAGCCGGATTTATACACCTGCGCGCGATCTTTTGTCGGCAAACTGCATCAAGTCCGGGTCATAAATACAGGCAAACAGCAAGCAGTTGACCGCCCACCCAGGAGGAAAAAATGCACCGCATCACCATTCACGCCCTCGCTTGCAGTGTGCTGGCCCTGCTCGGCTCGCAAACCCTGGCGGCCGCCGAGCTGAGCACGCAAACCGTGGCAACGGGGCTGGAGCACCCCTGGGCACTGGCCTTTTTGCCGGACGGACGCTATCTGGTCACGGAGCGCCCCGGCCGCATGCGTACTGTGGAGGCCGGGGGCAGGCTCAACGCCCCTCTCAAAGGCCTTCCCGCCATCGCTGCCGCCGGGCAAGGCGGCCTGCTGGACTTGGTGCTGGACAGCGACTTTGCCAGCAACCGCCAGCTCTATTTCTGCTTCTCGGAGCCGGGGCAAGGTGCGGACAGAGGCAAGAACAGCACGGCCCTGGCCAAAGCCCGGCTCTCGGCCGACGCCAGCGCCCTGGAAAACGTGCAGATTCTGTTCAGCCAGCGTCCCAAGATCGATTCGGCCTTGCACTTCGGCTGCCGCATCGTGGAACGCAAAGTCAACGGCAAACCCGACGGCTCGCTGTTTCTGACGCTCGGAGAGCGCTACAAGGCCATGCAGGAGGCCCAGAATCTGCAAACCCATCTGGGCAAGATCGTGCGCGTCAACAAGGATGGCAGCGTGCCTGGCGACAATCCCTTTGCGGGCAGGCCCGATGCACTGGCCGAGATCTGGAGCTATGGCCACCGCAACAGCCAGGGTGCGGCGCTGGGGCCAGGAGACGAGCTCTGGATGACAGAGCATGGCCCGCAGGGCGGCGATGAACTCAACCGCATCGAGCCGGGCAAGAATTACGGCTGGCCTGTCATCACATACGGCGAAAACTATGGAGGCGGCAAGATCGGTGCCGGCATCACCGAAAAGACGGGCATGGAACAACCCCGCCATTACTGGGTACCGTCCATCGCTACTTCCGGACTCGCCTATTTGAGCAGCGAGCGCTATGGCGTGGCCTGGAAAGGCTCGTTCATCACGGGTGCGCTCAAAGGCATGCAACTGCAGCGCCTGCAGATTGCCGATGGCAAGGTCACCGCCACCGAAGTGCTGCTGCCGCGCCTGGGCCAGCGCGTACGCGATGTGCGCCAGGGACCGGACGGCCTGCTGTACCTGCTCACCGATTCATCCAATGGGCAATTGATGCGCGTGCTGGCAACGCCTTGAGTTCGGATCAGCGCAGCACGCCGCGGCTTCTGAGCCAGTAGAGATAGCCCACAATGCAGAACCAGAAGATGGCCTCTCCCAGCCACAGGCCCAGCGACAGCATATCGACCTGGCTGCCGAGCCTGCTGACATACCAGAACATGCCAGCCTGGCTGACCACGCCGAGCACCACGTAAAGAACGCCTAGCAGCAAAGCCGCGCGATTGCGCGTCCACAGCAGCCACACCAGCGTGAAGCACATGGCCGAGTTCAGCGCCAGCATGGCCTGCAGCACCAGCGCCCACTGGAGCCTGGCGGCATTGCGCCAGCCGTCTGAAAAATCGGCCTCCAGCAACATCCATCCGCTCATCAGGCCAAGAAAACCGAACAGACACATCAACAGAGCCAGCCCCTTGCCATAGGGCTGCTCCCAGAGAGCTTGCTTTGCTGTCATCCGTCCACTGTCCCTGTCTGATTCAAAACATCTGAGGGCCCGTCATGCTCTCCCGGGCAACCAAGGTGCCACAGTGTGCCATTGCTGCCCCGGTTTCGCGCCACAATCGGCTGCAGTACAAAACAGGCGCTTATATGCTCAATGCCTTGTGGCTCGGTTTTTTTCTCGTGGCAGCGGCAGCTGCGCTCGCGCAGTGGCTGCTGGGCGGTCAGGCAGATGTGTTCTCGTCCATGGTGCAGGCCCTGTTTGCCATGGCCAAGCTGTCCGTCGAAGTGATGGTGCTGTTGTTTGGCACGCTCACGCTGTGGCTGGGCTTTCTGCGCATTGCAGAAAAAGCGGGCGTGGTCGAATGGCTGGCAAAAATGCTGGGCCCGCTGTTTGCCAAGCTCATGCCCGAGGTACCGCGCGGTCACCCCGCACTGGGCCTGATCACGCTGAACTTTGCCGCCAACGGGCTGGGGCTGGACAACGCGGCCACGCCCATGGGCCTCAAGGCCATGCGCGCTCTGCAGGAGCTGAACCCGAAGCCCGACACCGCGACCAATGCGCAGATCCTGTTTCTCGTGCTCAATGCCTCGTCACTGACGCTGCTGCCGGTCACCATCTTCATGTACCGCATGCAGCAGGGTGCGGCCGATCCGACGCTGGTCTTCCTGCCGATTCTGCTGGCCACGTCCGCTTCCACACTGGTGGGCCTGTTCAGCGTAGCACTCGTGCAGCGGCTGCCCCTGTTCAGTCCCGTGGTGCTGGCCTATCTGCTGCCCGTGGGGCTGGCGCTGGCAGCCTTCATGGCCTTTCTGGCCACGCTCAGCGCGGCGGCGCTGGCCCAGCTTTCCTCGCTCATGGGTAACCTCACTCTATTTGCGCTGATCGTGCTGTTCGTGGGTCTGGGTGCATTGCGCAAGGTGGCCGTGTACGACAGCTTTATCGAGGGGGCCAAGGAGGGCTTTGATGTGGCCAGAAACCTTCTGCCCTATCTGGTCGCCATGCTTTGCGCCGTGGGTGTGTTTCGCGCCTCGGGGGCACTGGAATATGCGCTGTCGGCCATCCGCTGGACGGTGGACGTCCTGGGCATGGATGCCCGCTTTGTCGATGCCCTGCCCACGGCGCTGGTCAAGCCCTTTTCCGGCAGCGCAGCGCGCGCCATGCTGATCGAGACCATGCAAAGCCAGGGCGTGGACAGTTTTGCAGCTCTGGCTGCAGCCACGATTCAGGGCAGCACCGAAACCACGTTCTACGTGCTGGCCGTGTACTTTGGTGCCGTGGGCATTCAGCGCGCGCGCCATGCCGTGCCCTGCGCGCTGGTGGCCGAGCTGGCCGGCGTGGTCGCTGCCATCGTGGTTTGCTATCAATTTTTTGGATAAATCTCAGAACTGGCGGTCGTTGCAAGCCGTTTTGCATCAAATCATTCAGAGAGAGAGAGAGAGAGCAAGGCCATGGACACTGCAGCTTCCCTGTTCCAAGCCTCCTGGCAACGCACATGGCAGGCCCTGGGCCTGAGCCCCCCCGCAGATCTGCTGCAATGCCTGCTCGCAGCCTGGGCCGAACCCCAGCGCCACTATCACACCCAACAGCATCTGGCCGAATGCCTGGGCCAACTCGACTGCGTCTGGGCACAGGCGCAGCGGCCCGGCGAAGTGGCTGTAGCACTCTGGTTTCACGATGCCGTCTACGACATCAAGGCCAGCGATAACGAGCTGCGCAGCGCCGACTGGGCGGCACAGGCACTGCAGGACAGTGGCGCGTCCGAGGCCTGCTGGCGCCGGGTGCATGAGCTGATCATGGCAACCTGCCACACCGCCACGCCCACGCAGGCCGATGCCAGGTTGCTGGTCGATATCGATCTGGCGATTCTGGGCGCCGACCCCGTACGCTTTGCCGAATACGACCGCCAGGTCGCCGCCGAATATGCCTGGGTGCCGCGTCTGGTCTATGGCTTCAAGCGCAAGCAGGTGCTGCGCGGCTTTCTGGACCAGGCCTTCATCTATGCCACGCCGCACTTTCGGCAACTGCTGGAGGCCAAGGCCCGCAGCAATCTGCAGCGGGTCACCTGAGCAGGCCTACATCTCGTCAATGATCGTGCTGGCCGTGGCGCTCAACGCGGGTGCCCGGCCCTCATCGGCTTCGACGGCAAAGCGGTCGCGGCAGTTGACGTAGAAGCTTGCCCCGAAACGCCCCACGGGGAAGAACTCCTGAAGACGCACCCGCCATTTCTCGGTGTCCACCAGCCCTTCGCGCACGGCCAGCCATTGGACGCGGCCGATAAAGACATAGCGGCTCTCGGTCTCCAGCGTCTCGTGCAACACGCATTCAAAGGCCACCGGCGCCTGGGCAATGCGCGGCGGCTGCACGCTCTGCGACGGGGTCGCTATCAAGCCTGTGTGCTGCAACTCGCTGTGCTCGGGCGGCAGGCTGTCGCCGCAGCGGTGCATGGCGGCGGCCATGGCCTCGTCGGTGATGTGCACCACGAACTCGCCCGTACGCAGGATATTGGTGGCCGTGTCCTTCTGCGCCATATCCTGGCGCTTGTTGACGCTGAGCATGACCACCGGCGGGTCCTCGCCCATCATGTTGAACATGCTGAAAGGCGCCGCGTTCACCGTGCCATCGACTCCCAGCGTGGTCACGAGTGCGATCGGGCGCGGCACGATCAGGCTGGCCATCAGCTTGTAGCGGGCATAGGTGTCCAGTTGCGCAAAATCAATTTCGGTCATTGCAGTCTCTCCCGGCCCTTGCGGCCGCTCTCGCCCTGGCGGCGGATCTGGTATGGATTCGATAGCAGGCTGCGCAATCAGCAGCAGCCCTGAAGCTGTACAGGACTGCAATATTCATGCCGGCCCCTCCAGCTAACCCGCACTCGATCTGCGCACGGTCACGCACCATCGCAGGCGCCCCATGCACCAGAGCCGGACATGCAGGTCCGGCACGCACCGTCGCAGTGCCCTCTCCAGCGGTTCACGCTTTGTATACACATTGGCATCGATCTTGCGCACAGGCAGCAGTCCCTTCGCCATCGATAAACCAAGGAGTCATATGCGCAAACGAACCTTTCTTCAGGCCGCCACGGCCGCTGCAGCTCTGAGCTGGGGAGCTGCCCAGGCGGCGGACACGCCGCTCAAGTTCCAGCTGGACTGGCGCTTCGAAGGACCTGCAGCCCTGTTTGTCCACCCCGAGCAAAAAGGCTATTTCAAACAGGCCGGTCTGGATGTGAATGTGGAGGCCGCCAGCGGCGCAGGCGCCATCCAGCGCGTGGCCTCAGGCACCCATGATCTGGGCTTTGCCGACCTCGCCGCGCTGATGGAATTCCACGCCAACAACCCCGACGCGCCCATCAAGCCCGTGGCCGTCATGGTGATCTACAACACCACACCGGCCTCGGTGATGGCACTCAGGAAGTCAGGCATCACCAAGGCCGCCGACCTGACGGGCAAGAAAATGGGAGCCCCCATCTTTGATGCCGGCCGCCGCACCTTCCCCATCTTCGCCCAGGCCAATGGCGTGGGCGAGGTGCAATGGAGCACCATGGAGCCGCAGCTGCGCGAAACCATGCTGGCGCGTGGCGACCTGGATGCCGTCACCGGCTACACCTTTACCAGCCTGCTCAATCTGGAGGCCCGCGGCATCAAGCGCGAGGATGTGGTGGTGCTGCCCTACGCCACCCACGGCGTTCAGCTCTACGGCAATGTGATCATCGCCAGCCCCAGGCTGATTGCGGAAAAGCCGGAAGCCGTGCGCGCCTTCCTCAAGGCCTTCGCGCGGGGTGCCAGGGAAGGCATTGCCAATCCCGAAGCCGCCATTGCGTCCATGAAAGCCAAGGATGGACTGGTCAACGTGCCGCAGGAGGTCAAACGCCTGAAGCTGACGATCGAAACCGCCATCGACAGCAAGGGCGCACGTGAAGAAGGCTTTGGTCAGTTGCGCACCGAGCGCCTGGCCAGGATGGCCGAGCAGGTCGCCAAGGCCTATGCCACCAAGAACCCGGTGCCGGCCAACGCTGTATGGAACGGCAGCTTCCTGCCCTCCGCAGCAGAGCTGGACATCCTGCCCAAACGCTAGGCCTGCATTGAGTCAGCCAGCGCCACCGCCGGGGCCTCAGGCCTCGGGCACCATGGCGTCGGCATAGTCGTAGAGCTCGCCCAGAATCTCCTCGGCGCGCTCGTCGGCGGTTTCGGACAGGGTGTCGATCATGGCGAACATCTGCTCCGCCGTGCGCGCCCCTCCCTGGCCTTCGATCAGGCAGGCAGCGCGGTGCTGCTCCCAGCGCTGCTGCTCGCCGGCATCCAGAGTCTGCGGGAAATTGCGCGCACGGTAGCGCCAGACCAGCTCGGTCAGGCGTGCGTCATCAAAGCCGGTCTTGTCCAGCGCCAGCTCCTGGGGCAAGAGGCGCTTGATGCGCTCCAGGCGGCGGCGGTCCTCGTTGCCTACAAAGCCGCCATACAGATCCTGGTCCGCGTCCAGCGGCTCACCCGCCTCGCGCGTGAAGACGGCCTTCCATTGCGCGCTCATGTCGGGCAGGTCGCGGGCAATCGCCGCATGCTGCATCGCCAGTTCCATGTCCACGCCCCATTTTTCGGCCATGGCCGGGCTCAGGGTCTTGAGGCTGCCCACCACCATGGGCGACTTGTTGACGTGGATGCTCTTGATGGGCAGACGGCTCACGCCTTCGGGCAGCTCTGCCTGACGCGTGAACAGACGCAGACACAGGTCCTCGATGCTGATGCCCGAAAGCTCGCTCGGGTCGGCCGCCAGATCCCAGCAGATGACTTCGTTCTTGTTGGTGGGGTGGGTGGCCAACGGCCACATCACGGCCAGGCAGCCACGCGCGGGGCTGATCATGCCAGTCACATGCAGAAAGGGCCGCGCGTGCTCCTGCGTGGCTGGCAGGCCCATCTCACGCAGGGCGCCGTCCTTTTTATGCAGGCCAAAGGCAAAGTCAAACAGGCGCGGCTGCTTTTCGCGGATCAGCCGGGCCAGGGCAATCGTGGCGCGCACATCGCTCAGCGCATCGTGGGCCTGCTCGTGCAGCAGGCCATTAGCGCGGGCCAGGTCCTCGAGTTTGAAGCTGGGCGTGCCGTCTTCCTTGGTCGGCCAGTGAATGCCGTCGGGACGCAGCGCATAGACCATGCGCACCACGTCGAGCAAATCCCAGCGGCCGCAGCCGTTTTGCCACTCGCGCGCATAGGGGTCGATGAGATTGCGCCAGAACATGAAGCGCGTGATCTCGTCGTCGAATCGAATCGTGTTGTAGCCCACGCCCACGGTACCGGCCTGGGCCAGCTCGGCCTCGATCAGCGCTGCAAACTCATGCTCGGCAACGCCTTGCTGCAGTGCACGCTGGGGCGTGATACCCGTGATCAGACAGGATTGCGGATCAGGCAGATAGTCATTGGCCGGCTGGCAGTACCACATCACGGGCTCGCCGATTTCGTTGAGCTGGTCATCCGTGCGTATGCCCGCAAACTGCGCGGGACGGTCATAGCGCGGCTGGGCGCCAAAGGTTTCGTAGTCGTGCCAGAAGAAGGTATGAGCCATGGGCCCGAAGTATGCCTGCGAACCGGCACAGCTTGCGGCTCAGCCCCATCAACTTCAAGCCTTTTTGGCCCTTATCCTTTATGAATAAAGCGCAAGCAGCTATCAATATGATTGTTTGAGCTGCTCCCAATTCAAACCAAATTTGTGCAGAAATTTGCGCAGCCGGTCTGCATCGTTGACCACGGCTTTTTGCTGGCGCGACTGGTCAAACAGTTTGCGCCCCGCATCGGACAGCGTGGTCGATGCGCGGCAGACTGCGATGACGGACTGCAGTTGCAAGCGGTCAAACAGATCGATCTGGGCGATGGCGTCTTCGGACAGATAGTCGCCCAGATCCACCTCAGCCTTGGGCAGGACATGGTTCTGCGCATGCTGCCACAACCAGTCCAGGCGCTTGATCTCGGCCTCCACCTGCCTGGTCGTAATGCGACCGCTGTCGGCCAGCGTGGCCAGCCGCGTGATGCTGGCCGCAAGGTCGCGGAAGTTGCCGCTCCAGGGAGCCTGGGCAGACTTGGCGAACTGCAGATACAGCGCCCTGGCCTCGGCGTTGAAGCGCACGGAACTGCCGGTCTCGGCCACGGCGCGCAGCAGCAGGTGGTCGATATTGGGCTCCAGATCTTCGGGGCGCTGTGCCAGACCCGGCAAGGTATAGGACCAGAGATTGATACGCGCAAACAGGTCTTCGCGAAAGCGCCCCTCGGCCACATCGACGCGCAGGTCACGGTGAGTGCCAGCTATGAGCTGAAAGTCGCTGCTGACCTCCTTGTCGCTGCCCATGGGGAAAAAGCGCTTTTCTTCCACGGCCTTGAGCAGCATGGCCTGCTCGTCCAGACCGAGCTCGCCGATCTCGTCGAGAAACAGCACGCCTTCATGCGCCGTGCGCAGCAGGCCGGCACGGTCTGCCGCCGCCCCGGTGAACGCTCCCTTTCTGTGGCCGAACAAGGTGGAAGCCGCGCCGTCACCACGCAAGGTGGCGCAGTTGACCTCGACAAAATCGCCGGCCACCTGGTGGCGCGATTTCTTGAGCTCGAAGATACGCCGCGCCAGATGTGACTTGCCCGCACCCGTGGGCCCTGTGAAAAGAATCGGTGCACGCGAGCGAATCGCCACGCGCTCTATCTCTTCAATCAGCTGGTTGAACTGCGGGTTGCGCGTGGCAATGCCGTTCTTGAGGAAGTCCAGCGCCTCGGTCTGGGCCAGATGGAAGCGCTGCGCCAGGGCTTCGTAGCGCGTGAGGTCCAGATCGATCAGGATCATGTTGCCCGGCGAGCCAGCCTGCTGCTTGCGCGGTGGCGAGGTCTGCAGCAGCACACCCGGTATCTGGCGCGACTCCACCATAAGGAACATGCAAATCTGCGCCACATGGGTGCCCGTGGTGATGTGTACCCAGTAATTCTCGCGCTCGGTATCAAAGCGGTAATTGCGCGCCCAGTCGTAAAGCGAGGCATACATCTCGCCAAAGTCCCAGGGGTCCTGGACATCGAATTCCACCAGATTGACCCGGGTTTCGGGCGAGACATTGGCAATGTCCTGCACCAGGGTCTGCGCCAGCTTGTCGTAGCGGCTGGAGTACAGCAGCTCCAGCCGGTCTATCACCTGGTCTTCATGCTGCATCAGAGATACCGTAGGCCGCCACTTGCTCCAGCGCCCTGCTCCCTGCCCTGAATCGAGCTGCGTGCCCATGAAGCCAATCACCACATTCTTTTTTGACATATCTTTTTAGATAAATATTTATCTTTAATTCTAATAATCTTTCAATTCCTCTTCCGCCGCATCTGCCACCCAAAGCAATTGAAATGAAATTTATCCAATTAATTCAATGACTTGAAAATTAACCACTCCACCTTCGAGAAGTTGGCACACCACTTGCAATAACCAAAGCATCTGCAAGTTGAATGCAAACAGGAGAAGAAGAATGGTCAACACGCAATTGTTTCAAACCAGCCGCGGCGCACTGACTGCAGCCTCCAACACGGTCAATCAGGAAGACGCCGCAGCCTATGCCTTCAGCCCCCGCCACCAACTGGCCCAGATGGCCGTGACCGGCTGCCTGAGCCAGACTTTCTATGCCAGCGGTCAGGATCAGCTGGAGCAGCTGGGCAATCTAGTGCTGGAGGTGGACACGCGCTTTACCGCCCAGACGGCCGTCTATGCCCGCCAACGCGGCTATATGAAGGACATGCCAGCCACCCTGGCTGCCGCGCTGGCTGTCTGGGATACCGCGCTGCTGAACCAGGTGTTTGGCCGCGTGATCGACAACGGCAAGATGCTGCGCAACTTTGTGCAGATCGTGCGCAGCGGCGCCATGGGTCGCAAGTCCCTGGGCTCGGCACCCAAGAAGCTGGTGCAGAACTGGCTGCTCAATGCGAGCGAGAAGCAACTGCTCAGCGCTTCCGTGGGCCAGCAGCCATCGCTGGCCGACGTAGTGAAGATGGTGCACCCCAAGCCTCAGGAGGCCTGGCGTTCCGCATGGTTTGCCTGGTTGATCGGCAAGCCTTTTGATGAAGCGGAGCTGCCTCCCATCACCCAGGCCTTCGAGCGCTTCAAGCGCGATGCGGCCCAGGGCCTGGTGAGTGCCGAGCTGCCTGATGTTCCGTTTCAGATGCTGACCGCACTCGAGCTGAAAGCCCAGCAATGGGCGCAGATCGCCTGCAGCGGCTCATGGCAGATGGTGCGCCAGAACCTCAACACCTTTGCACGCCATGGCGTGTTCGAGATCAAGGGAATGGCGGCACTGATCGCCCGCAAGCTGGGAGATGCCGACGCCGTGGCCAAGGCCCGTGCCATGCCCTACCAACTGCTGTCGGCCTACCAGGCTGCCGGTGAGCAGGTACCGGCCCAGGTGCGCGATGCGCTGCAGGATGCCATGGAGCATGCCATTGCCAATGTGCCCTGCTTTGCAGGAGCGGTGGTGGTCTGCCCCGATGTATCGGGCTCCATGCACAGCCCTGTGACGGGTTATCGCACCGGAGCCACCACGGCGGTGCGCTGCATCGATGTGGCCGGCCTGATGGCCGCCGCCGTGCTGCGCAAGAACAGGACGGCCCGTGTGCTGCCCTTCGAGCAGAAGGTGGTGAAGCTGGAACTCAACGGCCGCGACTCGGTGATGACCAATGCGACCAAGCTGGCAAAGATCGGCGGCGGCGGGACCAACTGCAGTGCACCACTGAAGCAACTGGCCGATGAAAAGGCAAGAGTGGATATGGTGATCATGGTCTCGGACAACGAGTCCTGGGTCGATGGTGTGCGCCGCGGTGCCACCGAAACCATGTTGCAGTGGGAGCGCATCAAGCAGCGCAACCCCGACGCCCGGCTGGTCTGCATAGACATCCAGCCCTATGGCACAACGCAGGCCATGGAGCGTGACGACATTCTGAATGTCGGCGGCTTCAGCGATGCGGTGTTCGATGTGGTGGCAAGTTTTGCCGAAGGCAGGCTTGGCGCCGAGCACTGGGTGGGCGAGATCGAGAAGATCGCTCTCGAGCCTCAGTGAGTTGAAGTGATCATCTGTTGCTGGCGAATGCTGGTGGGACTACATATCCAAACTGTCCCGTCTCACCAACCCCTTGTCGCCCGCAGCAGATGTCCTGAATGAAGTTGAACGGTTTGAATGACTGGCTGCGAATGCCGGTGGAACTACATGGGTGCCCGGATTGCAGGTTCGATTCCTGCCCGCCTCGTCGGATCGAAAGATCAACGAGCGGTAGCCAAAGGTACAGCGCGGGTTATGTTTCACCCAACCCTTGTCGCAGCAAGGCATTCATCACCATGGTTTGAGTTTGGCGCGAATGCCAGCAGGACTACATCTGGTTGCCGGGGTTCGATTCCCCAGCCGGGAAACCGGTCATGGCTATGTCTTGCTTCTCTGGTCGCGCCGCCTTTTTTGAACAGGACTTGCGCAAGCGTGAGTCCCATTGAATTTTCGGTTTGGCTGCCCTGCAGCGAATGCCGGTGGAACTACAGACTTTTAATCTCGTGGTCGCAGGTTCGAATCCTGCCAGCAGTTGCAAAGCTGTTGTAGCTCAGCCTGGTAGAGCACGATGTTTCACCAACCCTTGTCGCTGCAAGACCGCCATCGATGACATGAACAACAAGGAAACGACTTAGGCAAAACGGGTTCAGGCATGACGACTTCCTCAGTAGGTAGTCCGTTGTTGCGCTCCTGTTTGCGTAGGTCCTGAAGGAAATCAAGATGTCCGAACACAATTACCAACTACTGGAAGTCGCTGGCGGCGTGCCCGTCAAGATGTGGACCAAGGGTGTGCCCGTGGAAACCGAGGCCCGGCAACAGCTGGCCAACGCCGCGCGTCTGCCCGTTGTCTTCAAACATATTGCCGCCATGCCCGATGTGCACCTGGGCATTGGTGCCACCATCGGCTCGGTGATTCCCACCGTCAAGGCCATCATCCCCGCAGCCGTCGGCGTGGATATCGGCTGCGGCATGATGGCCGCCAAGACCACGCTTCGCGCCGAAGACCTGCCCGACAGCCTGGCCACGCTGCGCTCGGCCATCGAGAAAGCCGTGCCCCATGGGTCGGCACCCAAAAGCCGTGGCCGTGATCCTGGCGCCTGGGAGAACCCTCCCGATCTGGTGGACCAGAAATGGGCCACGCTGGTGGACGAGTTCGACGCGCTGTGCGAGCTGCACCCCCGCCTGGAAAAGACCAATAACCGCAAGCACCTGGGAACTCTGGGTAGCGGCAATCACTTCGTGGAAGTGTGCCTGGACGAACTGGGCTTTGTCTGGTTCATGCTGCACTCGGGCTCACGTGGCGTGGGCAATGCCATCGGCAACCATTTCATCGAGCTGGCCAAGAAGGATGCCGAGCTGCACCAGCGCAATCTGCCCGACCAGGACCTGGCCTACCTTGAAGAGGGTGCCCGCTATTTTGGCGACTATGTGCGCGCCGTGTCCTGGGCGCAGAAGTTCGCCATGAGCAACCGCGAAGTGATGATGGCCAACCTGATCGCCACCGTGCGCCAGGTGATTACCAAGCCTTTCGAGTCCCACGTGGAGGCCGTGAACTGCCACCACAACTATGTGCAGAAGGAGCATCACTTTGGCGAGGATGTGTTCGTCACCCGCAAGGGCGCCGTGAGCGCCAAGCGCGGCGAGATGGGCATCATCCCCGGCAGCATGGGCGCGCGCAGCTATATCGTGCGCGGCCTGGGCAACCCCGAGAGCTTTGAAAGCTGCAGCCACGGCGCGGGCCGCGTAATGAGCCGTACCAAGGCCAAAAAGCTGTACTCAGTGGCTGACCAGATCAAGGCCACCGAAGGCGTGGAATGCCGCAAGGACGAAGGCGTGATCGACGAGATCCCCATGGCCTACAAGGACATCGACGCTGTCATGGCCGCCCAGAAGGACCTGGTGGAAGTGGTCCATACCCTCAAGCAGGTGATCTGCATCAAGGGTTGAATGAAGCGGGAGCATGGACTCACGCCTCATTGCCAGAAAGGAGATCCATTGTGCAAACCATTGAGCACAAAGCCATTCCGGGTGCATACCTGCTACTGGAGGTCATGCGCGCCATGCACTGCAAACAGAAGCACGATATGACGGCACTGCTTGCCGGTGAATCGGGCAAGCAAGGCTGGGGCTTCACCTCGCCCAATAGCAACCAAGACTTGCTCATTTAGCAGGTTGTGCGATAGCGCACAGGTGAAGCAGATTCCGAAAACGCGTGTGCAGAGGCGTTAAGCTCAGCGCCCGAGAAGTGCATATGCTCAAGCCTGGAGCAAGGTGCAAGCAGCGATTCGGTTTTGTTGGAGAGTTGAATGAATGGTTCCGCAGTAGCGGCCCTACTACCGGTGATTGCGTTGATCGGTACAGGGTTTGGCTTGGCGCGTGTCGGACTGGTGCGACAGGCAGCAGTCAAGGACATGTCCAACCTTGTGTTCCTATTGCTGCTGCCTTCACTGCTGTTTCGCACCATGGCTCAGGTCCATATCGGCGAATTGGATTACCGACCGATTGGCGTGTATTTCCTATCGGCCATCATCGTATTCGTGACAACGATGCTGGTCTACGGGTTCAACACCCTGGCTGCGGCGCGCGGATTGGCCAGCATGTTCAGCAATGCAGCCATGATCGGCGTACCGCTCGTGGGCCTGGCCTTTGGCGAGCAGGGACTGGTGACGCTGTTCACCTTGATCTCGGTGCACGCCCTGGTATTGCTGACGGCCGCGACCATGGTGTTCGAGTTGGCATCCTCCCGTGAACAGCATGCGGACGACACCCACAACAAACGGTCCATGGGGCGCACTGTCTGGCAGGCAGTGCGCAATAGCGTCATCCACCCGGTGCCTTTGCCGATTCTGGCTGGCTTGCTGTGGTCATTGACAGGCTGGCCTCTGCCTGAAGTGCTTGATACCTCACTCAAGATGCTGGGCTCGGCCATGGGTCCCATGGCGTTGCTGCTCGTCGGCATCACGCTGGCCTACACCAGGATCGGTGCTTACTGGCGAGCCGCGATGCGCATCACGCTGGTCAAGTCGCTGGTGCACCCACTTGTGTTTCTCGTCTGCGCCTGGACACTTCAACTGCGCGGCCCGGCCATGGGGGTGATGCTGATCTGCTCAGCCTTGCCCGTGGGCGCCAACGCACTGCTCTTCACCCAGCGCTACCGGGTTGCCGAGGATGAGGTGGTGGCCAGCATTGCTCTCTCCACACTGCTGGCCCTGGTGACCATGCCGCTGCTGCTGATGCTGCTGCACGTCCTGCATGGGACATAGTCATCAAGGTAGTCCTTCGCGTATATCCACCCTGATTCAATCGGAGCTCGGTCTTGCCCTGCCGACGCATGGCACTGCGGCATTGGCTGAAACATTGCAGTGAACCGGCCATGAGCAGGCCAGTGAAAGTTGCAGCAAATCTCGACCTGTCCTGAAGAAAAGCTTGGCTTTGGCGTCCAGACAGCTACTCCCAAGTGCAGGACGGGATGACGCAGATCAGTAGACGGGGAACAACGCTCATCCAGTTCGGCAAGGAGGAAGAAGACAAGGACTTGGGCGCTGTCGCTCAGAAGCCGCAATCACTCATAAAAAAAGACGCCCCTGAAACCCGCACAAAGTTACACTTTGAATACATGAACACAAATTGACACGAGCTCTCAAACCGAAAACATTGGCTGCTAAAGGAGGCGCGCGAAATGGATCGTTTGAAAATTTCCACTCGGCTGACTTTCTCGTTCATGACATTGATGGTGCTGATACTAGTGCTGGGAGGGGTGGCACTTTGGGGGTCGTCGACTCAGCGCTCAGCCCTCACCGACATCACCCAGAAGCAAATCCCGATCATTCGCACGCTGAACACCATCACGGATGGTGCCAATGAACAGGCGATTCAATTCCGCAACCTAGCGATCTTTTCCACGGAGACGCTCCAGGCCTCGGCACGTGCCATGATTCAGAAGACCCGCACCGAACTGGCTGGAGAAATGGATTCGCTGAGCAAGCACACTCACTCCGGCCTGGGGCAATCGCTGCTGGAGGATCTGAAGCAGCGGCGCGTGGCCTTCCTCAAATCCGGTGATGAATTCCTTGCACTGCTCGATCAGGGCCACAGAGATGAAGCGCTGAAATTGCTGGAAACCCAACTACGCCCCAACCAGCTCGAATATCAGCGGGTTATCCGCAGCATGCTGGATCACCAGACTCAAAGCTCCGACGTGGCCAGCCAGAAGGCTGAAGCTGCTGCCGACAATCTGTTCCAGGAAGTGTTGGCGGCAGGCGCAATCGCCATTCTTCTAGCGGTAACCCTTGCCATCACGATTACCCGCTCCATCACACGCCCCCTGTCCCTGGCCATGGCAGCAGCCGACCGTGTGGCCAGAGGCGATCTCAGCGGCCAGATCACGGTGAAGTCTCAGGATGAGACCGGTCAACTGTTGAGTGCGCTGCAACGTATGCAACATAGCCTCGTGAGCACGGTGTCGGCGGTGCGCGGCAATGCTCAGGGAGTTGCGTCGGGCAGCGCTCAGATCGCCATGGGCAATAACGACCTATCCAGCCGCACGGAAGAGCAAGCAAGTGCTCTTGAACAAACTGCTGCATCCATGGAGCAGTTGAGTGCGACGGTCAAACAAAATGCCGACAACGCACGCCAGGCCAATCAGATGGCCGTGAATGCATCCTCTGTTGCCACACAGGGCGGCGAAGTGGTCGCAGAGGTAGTGGAGACCATGAAGAGCATCAATGAAAGCAGCCACAGGATTTCCGACATCATCGGTGTCATTGATGGCATCGCTTTCCAGACCAATATTCTGGCTTTGAACGCCGCCGTCGAAGCTGCCCGCGCCGGTGAGCAAGGACGGGGCTTTGCAGTGGTTGCAAGCGAAGTACGGGCTCTGGCTGGACGCTCCGCTGATGCAGCCAAGGAGATCAAGCAGCTCATTACCACCAGCGTCCAGCGCGTGGAGCAGGGCTCCTTGCTCGTGGACAAAGCCGGCGAAACCATGACCGATGTGGTCACGGCCATTCGGCGCGTCACCGATATCATGGGTGAAATCAGCGCTGCCAGCCACGAGCAAAGCTCGGGGATGGCCCAGATTGGGGAAGCCGTTACCCAAATGGATCAAACCACGCAGCAAAACGCAGCATTGGTCGAGGAAATGGCCGCCGCAGCCAGCAGCTTGCACAACCAAGCACAGTCGCTGGTCGAAGCAGTGGCAGTCTTCAAGTTGTCAGAGCACCAACAAAATACCTCTGCTGCAATGCAGGCAGCGTCGGTCAACCCATCAAGACCAGCGACAGTGGCAAAGGTATCGGAGTCGCCACCAAAGACCCTCGTGGCCACCAAGTCCCCTGTGCTGCGTCGACCAGTTGCCATTGCTGGAACACAGCAGGCTACGGATAAGAATGGCGATGACTGGGAAACTTTTTGAGGAAGCTTCCGAGCAGATCCAGTGAACAAAGGCGGTGAGGCGTCAAGCCTGCCGCCTTTTGAACTGATCGGTGTCGTTGCATAACTGCGTGCTTTGCAGCAGATATGCGTAGACGATGAGCAACTCCACGCACCAGGACCTGCTGCCAGTGGCTCCTTGGGAGCATTACAACGGCCAGCCCTGCGTGATGAGTCATCACCTCTGACAGCAACTCTGTTCTTATTCGAGACGATGATGGATCGGGATTCTGGGGGAGCTGCCTCCCCGCGCTAGAGCAGACATCCAAGTACTCGCATATCCCCGCCGTCTGCGGCGGTACTTCGCAGTTCACAGATTGTCATCATGGCCAGTTGGCTCGGAGCCCGGCTGGTCGCCCCACGCAAGGTGCAAGTTACGCGTTTCACGGAACGTGTACAGGTGTTTTACAGTTCCACCCGAGCTTCGCGCCGTACAGCCTGTGGCGGCATGCCGAAGCCGCGCAGGAAGGCTTCGCGCATATGGCGCCGGTCACGAAAACCCGTCTCCCGAGCAATCACCTCCAGCGGATGCCGACTGCCCTCAATCATCAGCCGCGCGGCTTCAAGCCGAAGGCCCTCCACGGCTTTGGCGGGGGACTGGCCCGTCTCGGCCGTGAACACCCGGCTGAACTGGCGTGGACTCAAGCTGGCAGCCTCGGCCAGCTCTTCCACACTCAGTGCTTGAGAAAGGTTGCGCCGTGCATGCTCCAACGCCTGCTGGATACGGTCTGACTTGGGTGCCAGCTTGAGCATCTCCGAGTGCTGTGACTGTCCGCCCGAGCGGCGCTGGTGCATGACCAAGCGATGTGCAACCGACCGTGCAACCTTCGCGCCCAGGTCTTTTTCCACCAGCGCTAACGCCAGGTCGATCTCCGCTGTCATACCGGCAGAGGTCCAGATCGGTCCGTCGGCGATGTAGATGCGGTCGGCCTCAATCTGCGCCTGTGGGTGGCGCTGCTGCAAGGCCTCGGCCCAATACCAGTGCGTGGTGGCGCGGCGTCCGTCAAGCAGGCCCGCGTCGCCCAGCAGGAAAGCGCCCGTGCACAGACCGGCCACGCGCCGCGCGGATACCGCCACCTTGCTCAGCAACCGGATCAGTTCCGGTGCCGGAGCGAAGTCCCTTGGAGTGAGGTTGCCCGCAACCAGCCAGGTGTCTGCCCTGCTGTGTACGGTGAGGGGCTTTGCCTGCAATGCAAGCCCGGCCGAGGCTCGGGCCGTACCACTCATCGCATAGGTTTCCACCTCATAGAAGGGCTTCTCCACCATCAGGTTGGCGAGTTCGAACACGGCCTGGGTGGCCAGCGCCATGACTTGGAAGCCTTCCGGCAGCATGTAACCGATGCGGTGCATAAGGAACGTCCTTTCCAATGTCCTTTTTCATGACTATATACGTCATTTACGACAAACCCCGCACATCGCACCATTGAGGCCATGGACAACATCCATCAACCTCAAGGAGTTTCACCATGGCACAAACCCATCTCGGTACAGCTCTCATTACCGGGGCGTCCAGCGGCATCGGTGCGCTATATGCAGAAAAGCTCGCTCAGCGTGGCTATGACCTGATCCTGGTCGCCCGCAACCGCGAACAGCTGAACGTGCTGGCGAGCAGCATCAGCACTCGCACCGGCCGTGCGGTAGAAGTCCTGCCGACCGACCTGAACAACCGCGCTGAACTGGCGCGCGTGGAAGAGCAATTGCGCACGGACGCCAGCATCACCTTGCTGGTCAACAACGCGGGCATGGGCACACATACGCCCCTGCTGCACAGCGACGTTGAAAAGATGACCCGCATGGTCGATCTGAATGCCACGGTACCTATGCGGCTGGCCTATGCGGCGGCTCCCGGCTTCGTGGCTCGCGGACGTGGAGCGATCATCAACATTGCTTCCGTCGTCGCCATCTCCCCAGAGACCCTGAATGGCGTCTACGGCGCCAGCAAGGCTTTTGTGCTGGCCTTCAGTCAGTCGCTTCAGCATGAGTTGACCGACAAAGGTGTTCGGGTACAGGCAGTGCTGCCCGGTGCTACGGCCACGGACTTCTGGGCCATCGGCGGATTGCCGGTAGAGAACCTGGATGCAAGCATCGTGATGAGCGCCGAAGACCTCGTCGATGCCGCATTGCTGGGGTTTGAGCGTGGAGAAAAGGTATCCATTCCCTCGCTGCATGCTGGCGAGAAGTGGGATGCCTATGAGAGCGCACGCCGAGCTATGGCCGGCCAGTTGTCCAGCAACATCGTCGCCCAGCGCTACGCCGCTGCGCACTGACTATCGCAAGGAGCCCATGTCATGAAAGCCGTTATTGCAGCTTATGCGCGCTCGCCGTTTCACTTCGCCCGCAAAGGCCGCTTGGCCGAAATGCGGCCGGACACGCTGGCAGCCCAGGTCGTACAGGGTTTGTTGAAGCGCTCGGACCTCGATTCTGCACTCCTGGAGGACGTGATCCTCGGCTGTGCCTACCCCGAGGCCTCGCAAGGCAACAATCTGGCGCGCATCGTCGGTCTGCTGGCCGGCCTGCCCGAAACCGTGGGAGGCATGACCGTGAACCGGTTTTGCGGCTCGTCGATGCAGGCCGTGCATATTGCCGCAGCACAGATCGAGGCCGGCATGGGCGACGCCTTCCTCTGCGTGGGTGTCGAATCCATGACGATGGTTCCGCAGGGCGGCTTCAACTTCTCGCCGAACCCCCAGTTGCAGGCAAATACCGACGCCTATATTTCAATGGGCGAAACAGCGGAAAACGTCGCGCAGAGATGGGGAGTGAGCCGCGCCGACCAGGAGTTGCTAGCACTGCAATCCCATCTGAAAGCCGCCGCTGCTCGCGACCAGGGTCTGCTGATCGATGAAATCGTGCCTATTCTTTTACCGGATGGAGAGCTGCTGGATGCAGACGGCTGCATACGCCCCGCCACCACACTGGAGGCACTGGCCGGGCTCAAGCCCGCCTTCAAGCCTGATGGCGTGGTCACGGCGGGCACATCGTCGCCGTTGACCGATGGCGCTGCTGCTGTGCTGGTCACCCGTGACGATTTTGCCGAACGCCATGGTCTGCAGGCACTGGCGCGCATCCGCAGCTTCGCGACCGTGGGAGTGGACCCGGCGATCATGGGCATAGGTCCGATACCTGCCGCACGCAAGGCGCTGGCCCGTGCAGGTCTCACTGTGGCCGATCTGGATGTGGTTGAGATCAACGAAGCTTTTTCGTCGCAGGCGCTGGCCTGCATCCGAGACCTCGGCCTGGACATGGCAACCGTGAATATCGACGGCGGCGGGCTGGCCATCGGTCATCCACTTGGCGCCACTGGTGCGCGTATCACAGGTAAGGCAGCTGCCTTGCTTGCACGACAGCAGGGACGATATGCCCTGGCCACTCAATGCATCGGCGGTGGGCAAGGTATTGCTACGGTGCTGGAGAGACCGTGAGCTCATATCGACAGAGACCAAGACTTCAACCCCACTCAAGGAAACCATGATGCTTCGTAGCACCGAAACCCTGGAAAGTCTGTTTGAACGCCAGCGCGGCACACTGCCCGATACCTTTGGCGCGCGGCCGCTGACACTTGCCGAAGGCCGCATGACCATGGAGCTGACTATTGAGCCGTGGATGATGGCACCCAACGGCTTTCTACATGCCGCCACTCAGGTGATGCTGGCCGACACCTGCGCCGGCTATGCGACGCTGGCGCATCTACCGGAGGGCGCGAAAGGTTTCACGACACTGGAGCTGAAATCTAACTTCCTTGGAACTGCGAAGCAAGGAGTCTTGCACGTGGAGGCTGTGGCCGAACATCTGGGCAGGACAACGCAGGTGTGGTCGGCCACCTTGTTCGATGACAAGGGACGTAAGCTATCGCTATTTCGTTGCTCGCAGATCGTTCTCTGGTGACTGGGCCCTTGCCGCGCTTGAGTCAGCAGCCTAAAAACATCCGACAGAAATCGATGGTTCCCAGGGTGCTGACGGAGCGCAGCACGTAGGCCAGGCTTTCGCTGTGACCTGCGATCCGCACGAACTGCCAACCTCTGTGCGGAGGTCAGCCGAGTCGACACCCAAGGTACTTCCCCGAGTACGCAGGAACCGGAATACCTGCGCCGCACATTCCGACGGCCCGAGCTCCGCCAGGAGTTTCACGCTGGAGCTTCGGCCGCATGAACCGCACCTATGCAGGCCACGAGCCGCTCAAGGGCGGCACACAAAATCCCTTGGCACTCCCCGCCGGTGCGCGCTCGGGGAGTATGCGGACTGTTTGCACCGCCCTGCCCTCATCGATTGCGCAAAGGCAGTGAGCTAGCTTGCCTCGATCAGGCCCATCAAGACCTGACCCACATCGGCCTCCACCTTGAAAGCCAGCAGTGCATCCGCCCTTGTCACACCTTGATTGATGGCCACGATGGACTTGCCCTGCTCATGCGCTGCCAGCGCAAAGCGGTAACCCGAATACACCATCAATGAAGAGCCGGCGATCAGCACGGCGTCGGCCCTGGCCACGGCAGCCATGCAGGTCTGCACGCGTTCACGCGGCACGGTCTCGCCAAAGAACACCACATCGGGCTTGATCAGGCCCGTTGCGCAATGTGGGCAGGCCGGCACGACAAAACGACTGAAGTCCTGGTTTTCCAGATCGGCGTCGCCATCAGGCGCCGGTGCAGCATACAGCTGGGCCCAGGCCGGGTTCAGTGCCAACAGCCGCTGCTGCAGGTCGGCGCGGGAAGAGCGCTTGTCGCAGTCCATGCAGCGCACGGTGTCGATGCGCCCGTGCAGGTCCACGATGTTCAGGCTTCCGGCCGCATCATGCAGGCCATCGACGTTCTGGGTGATCAGCAGCTCCATCCTGCCTTGCTGCTCCAGTCTCGCCAGCGCCTGGTGGGCGGAACCGGGGCGCGCCTGGCCCATCACGCGCCAGCCCAGCATGGAACGCGCCCAGTAGCGCTGACGCACCAGCACATCGCCAATGAAGGCCTGATAGGTCACGGGCTGGGGGCGCTTCCACTGTCCGTTGCGGTCACGATAGTCGGGAATGCCGACTTCGGTACTGCAGCCGGCGCCGCCAATGACCACCACGCGCGGGTGCGCATGCAGCCAGTCCTGCAGGCGCCACAGCGCCAGAGCGTCCACACAATGGTTCACGGCTTCACTCATTACAGCAGCGGTGATGTCAATCGGGCCACGGAGCCGATCAGCCGTCGTCGCAGTCCTTTTTCGCTGCGATACTGCACCATTCGAGCCTGACCCAGGTCGGCCTCGAACTGGGCAGCGATGGCCTGATTCAGCTCTGGCCCATAGCCGATCACACAGACCTCGTAGTTGAGGAAAAAGCTGCGATAGTCAAAATTGGCTGTGCCGATCATTGCCATATTGTCATCGACCACCAAGGTCTTGGAGTGCAGCATGCTGGCCGCATATTCATAGATATGCACACCACAGCGAATCAGCTCGTCAAAATAGGAGCGCGCAGCGGCCGTCACCAATAACGAATCCGACTTCTTCGGCACCAGAATGCGGACCTCCACACCGCGCAATGCAGCATTGGTGAGAGCCGTCAGCGCACCTTCGGTCGGCACAAAGTAAGGCGTGGTAAGCAAGATGCGCTGCTGGGCCGCGTTGATGGCCGCCAGATAGGCGCGGTAGATGGCGTCCAGCTGGTCGTCAGGCCCCGAGGTCACAACCTGCATGGGGATGGGGCCGTCTTCGCAATCGGGCAGCAGATCATCAAGATCGTCGGGCAGCCGGTGCGGATCGCCGCTGCGGGTGTAGGCCCAGTCCTCGAGAAACACTGTCTGCAGCCAGTTGACGACGGCGCCTTCGACCCTGACATGCACATCGTGATAGGCATCGTCACAAATGCGCTCGTTCTCTTCATCGGTGACGTTCACGCCCCCCGTAAAGCCCACTTTTCCATCGCAGACCAGAATCTTGCGGTGGGTGCGGAAGTTGATCACGGGTCGCAGTCGACGCCCTATCTTGGCGTCGTGAAAGCGCAGCACCTCCGCCCCGGCCTGCTGTAGCGGCTCCAGAAACTTTCGCCCCAGCTTCTTGGAGCCCAGAGCATCCACCAGCAAACGCACCTGCACGCCTGCACGTGCTTTCTCGATCAGCAAATCACGCAAGGCCGTGCCAGTCTGATCGGGCTCGTAGATGTAGTACTCCAGATGCACATGGTGGCGTGCTGCACTCACGGCCTCGGCAATCGCATCAAAGGTCGCGGCGCCCCCAACAAGCAACTGCATGGAGGTGGCCGTGCTTACCGGGAAATCGCTGGTCATGCCAACCAGCCGCGCCACCTGACGCAGGCGTTCCTGCCGGGCCGGAATGCGTTCCCTGAGCTTTTGCATGCTGTTGCGCACACGCGAACGCTTGCGCGAGCGCAGCCGCTTGATACGCTGGCGTTTCATGCGTTGCGGACCGAAGTAGTAATAGACCAGCAGGCCCACCACAGGTAGTGCTGCCATGGACAACAGCCAGCTCAGCGTGGCAATCGGCTGGCTGCGCTGCAGCAGAATCCAGATGCCTACCACGACGACATACAGCGACCAGCCCACGGACAGCCAGAGCTTGACGCTCTCGTGGCTCAGCTGCATTGCTATCCAGTCCAATTGCGCACTCCTGTTGTTCGATGAACCATCACCACCATGCCCTCGCAGTATGGCAGCGGCATGGCAGACTGCGGCGGTCCGCCTGGCCGGGGAAACACCCTCCAGCAGGCGCCATGCTTTTGTACCGCGCTACAAAGAGTATATTGATACGCATGATTTCCGAACTCATCACGACTCTGGCCCAGGCCCGCAAGGCCGCCCGCATCACCCAGGCCGATCTGGCCGAACGTGCCGGTCTGTCGCGCATGGCCGTACAACGCACTGAAACCGGCGATGTCGACCCGCGCTTTTCCACTTTGCAGGAAATGGCCCGTGTGCTGAATATGGAGCTGATCGCCGTGCCGGCCGAGCTGCACGCCCAGGTGCAGGCACTGATTCAGCCCCAGACCGACCAGACGGGTGCAGCCGACAGCATCGCCAGTCCGGTGACCAGCCAGGATTCACCTTGAAGTCTTACGTATTGTTAACTTGAGAGCCCTGTTTGCTCGGCCACAATGGCCCGAGGTTTTTTTGCGCGACATTCAGAGGTTTGAGAGATGGCGATTCACAACTGGGATTACGCACCGGAGGCACTGGAGGTACAGGTCAGCGAATTGTTGCTGGCCACGGCAGATCGAAGCGACGAACTGGTGGATGAAAACGTGCGTCTGGTCCTGCAGGAGCTGCGCCAGCACCTCAATATGGAGGTGATTTTTGTCTCCGAGATCCGCAACGGCCAACGTATGTTCCAGCATGTCGATACGGCCCCCGGCAAGGAATTGATTACTACTGGCGGCGGCGGCCCTCTGGAAGAGTCGTTTTGCCAGTGCGTGCTCGACGGCGTTCTGCCCGGTCTGGTCCATGACGCTGCCACCCACCCGGCCTTTTCCAAGCTGCCGGCAACTCCTTTTCGTGTAGGTGCACATCTGAGCACCCCTATCGTGCTGGCCAGCGGCAAGGTCTACGGCACGCTGTGCTGCTTCAGTCAGGCCGCCGATGAAAGCCTGACAGCCAAGGACCTGCAAAAACTCGAATGCGTGGCCAGGATCACGGCCAGGCGAATCGATATCAAGCAGGCCCAGCAACTGCAGCCGCTTGAAGAAAAGCGCACGTCTTCCGGCCCGGCTTCTCCCGGAACGCGCTGAAAACAGGCCCTCCGGGAGGAATCCAGCTCAGCTCGCGACCACGCGGACTTGGCGCTGCTCACCCGCGTGGGACGGCTGCCGATGACCACGCCCAGCCCCACCTTCCAGTCCACCTTGGTCGCGTCGGCGCTATCTGTATGGCGTCATCGGGCCCGCTGATGGCCGTGACTGCTTTCATGAACAGCACCGGATCGGCCACCTGGACCACATACAGGGCAGCCTGCGCCTGGAGGCCGATGCCGACGACGCTGATCTGGAGCAGATCCTGAGCGACCTTTGACCTGCACCAAGCGTCGCGCCCCGGCAACGGGAGCCATCAAAGTGATCGATACACCCTTCTCTACTGAAGATGGCTCGAGTCCATTTGCAGAGAAGCACCCGGATTAGCATTCACAGCTGACTCCGATCACTCTCTCCCTGAGGCCTTGAGACCCGCCCGATGAGCTCACCCGCCCCGCCGTCCTTGCCGCAAGCCGAGCGGCCACGCCCACGCCATCTGCGTGAACTGTTCTGGTCACTGACCTTTCTGGCCTTGCAGGGTTTTGGCGGCGTGCTGGCCGTGGTGCAGCGCGAACTGGTCGAAAAGCGCCAATGGCTGAGCAATGAGGAGTTCATGGAGGACTGGGCTGTGGCGCAGATCATGCCCGGGCCCAATGTGGTGAATCTTTCCATCATGCTGGGCGAGCGCTACTTCGGCTGGCGCGGTGCCATCGTGGGGCTGTGCGGAATGCTGACGTTTCCCATGCTGGTGGTCATCAGCCTCACCCTGGTCTACACCCAGTTCGCGACCAACCCGGCCGTGGCCGGAGCCCTGCGCGGCATGGGCGCCGTGGCGGCAGGGCTGGTGGCGGGCATGGGCCTGAAGCTGGCCGGCACGCTGCGCAAGCACCCGCTGGGCAAGTGGTATTGCGCAGGGCTGGCCATCGCAGCCTTTGTTCTGGTGGCCGTGCTGCGCCTGCCCCTGTTCTGGGCCTTGCTGCTGGTGGGCGCAACAGGCTGCGTGCTGACCTACCGGAGGCTGGCATGAGCCCGCTGGTGATCAATCTGCAGACCGTGGACTGGCTGCATCTTTTTGCCTATTTCCTGACGCTGTCGCTGATGGCCGTCGGTGGAGCCATCACCGCCGCACCCGACATGCACCGCTATCTGGTCGACGGCAACCACTGGCTTTCGGAAACCCAGTTCACCAGCTCCATCGCCATTGCCCAGGCCGCCCCCGGCCCCAATGTGCTGTTCATCGCCCTGCTGGGCTGGAACGTGGGACTGAATGCGGGTGGCGGCACCGGCCCTGCGGCCTGGGGTCTGGGAGCACTGGGTGTTGCCGTATGCATGGTGGGCATTTTGCTGCCCAGTTCGCTACTGACCTGGCAGGCCTCGCGCTGGGGTCAGCGCAACCGGGACAAACGCGGCGTGCGCGCCTTCAAGCAAGGCATGGCTCCGCTGGTGATCGGTCTGCTGCTGGCGACAGGCTGGCTGCTGGGCAGCGCCAGTGGCAATCCTGGCAAGGACTGGAAGCTATGGCTGCTGAGCCTAGCATGCACATTGCTGGTATGGCGCACACGCATTCATCTGCTGTGGCTGCTGGCTGCCGGTGCGGCGCTGGGTGCGCTGGGCTGGGTGTAAAGCAGTACCGCCAAGCTCCGGGTTCGGCAGATCAGGCATCAACTGCCAAAGCAGTCTCTTTCCTGAGGCCGCTGTTGGCTCCAATGCCTGCCTACTCGGGACTATCCAGCAGCAAGGGCAGCACCTGCGCCGACGGCATGGCGATCACCTGGTCCGCCACCGAGTCCAGCTCGCTTGCATGTGGGTTGATGACGACCACTCGCGCCTGGTTGCGCCGTGCGATCTTGGCCAGACCTGCTGCCGGGTAGACTGCGCCCGACGTGCCGATCACCAGCATCAGCTGACATTGCTCTGCCGCCTGCTCTGCCCTGGCCCAGGTCTGGCTGGGCAGAGACTCGCCAAACCACACGACGGCCGGCCGCAGAACATTGCCGCAGGCGGCGCAATGAGGCGGCTCCCCCGGGACAGCCTGCTCCAGGTCGCAGGACGCACAACGGCGATTGAGCCAGCGATTCCTGCTCAGCTCTCCATGCAGGCTCAGCACATCTTCACTGCCCGCCTGCTGGTGCAGGCCATCCACATTCTGCGTGATAAGTGTCATTCGACCGGGATGCAGCCTTGCCCAGCGCGCCAGTGCCAGGTGCCCCTCATTGGGAGCCACCTTGGCAACCAGCGCACGCCGGTGCTCGTACCAGCGCCAGACATGAGCCGGATCGCGGCGGTACCCCGCCTCGCTGGCCATTTCCTCAGGCTTGAACTGGGACCAATACCCGTTTGCATCCCCCCTGAAAGTGGGCACTCCCGACTCGGCGCTGACACCGGCCCCGGTAAGCACGGCCAGTCGCTGCGCCTCTCCCAGCCAGCGACGCACGCAGGCAATCGCCCCCGAGGACGCCGAAGAATTGTCAATAAGTGCTTGAACCAAGGCTATAACCTCAAAAATCGAGTTGCAACGTGGAATACTTGAATTCCTCTGCGGAGCTTCTTCTTTGCCTGATATTGCACCACACCAGCATATGAACGAATCGGGCCAATTGTTCGCACTTCAGCAAGCCATGACGCCTGCAGCATTGGCATGGGGTCTTGTTGATGTCCAGACATTGGAACTGCGCTTTGCCAATCGGGCATTGCAGCGCCTTCTGCAACCCAGCCATCAGGCCCACGGCATACCCGAGCGCGAGATTCTGGAAACAGCCAGGCTCGCGATCAGGCAGTGCATGGAAACAGGCCTGGAGACGACTGCAAGCTTGCCCGACCACCCCGGACTCTGGCATTTTTCACCGATTCACGGCGCCGGCACGACAGAAGCGGTGCAATGCTATGTATTGCCAACCGAATCCTCGTTTCGCGAACCTGATGACGAACTCGGGCTGGGACATGTCAACCGCTTTGAGGCCTTTCTGGATCACCTGCCCTACCAGATCTGGATTGCAACACCCCACGGAGAAGTGACCTGGCTCAACCGGGCCCTGCATGAATACGCCTACCAGGAAGTACGCCCCTTAAGCCTGCGCGAAGGCATCTGGATTGATATCGTGCATCCCGACGATCTGGCGACCGTCAACACCGGGCTGTCACGCGCCCTGATCACCGAAAAATCGACAGGATACCGGCTGCGCATCAAGCGCCATGACGGCCAGTACCACTGGTTTTTTTCGTCGCTGTCTCCCTTCAAGAATGCGCAGGGCAGGATTCTCTACTGGGTCGGCGCGAACCTGGGCATAGACAGCGTCCGGCAATCCGAGAATCAGCTGCGCGACCAGATCACCACACTGAGCCACCAGCTGAGGCTCAAGCAGCAGGCGCTGGATCAGGCCGAGACCTACCTCGCCCAGGCCCAGAAGATGGGCATGGTGAACCAGCTGTCTGCCGGTGTCGCACATGACATGAAGAACCTGCTTTTCATCACCGGCCTGCATGCCGGCATGCTGGAAAAGCAGCTGGGTGAGCCCGAGCAGCTCGAGCATGTGGATGTGATACTCAACACCATTCAGAAAGCAGGCAGCCTGGCATCGCATCTGACGGGGTTCAGCAGCCGCAAATCCATGCAGCTGGCTGCCGCCGACCCCCGTGCACTGGTGCAAGACCTGGAGCCGCTGCTGAGCAAGGCCGTCGGCCAGAACGCTGAACTGCAGCTGCATATGGCGTCCAGCATCTGGCCCATCAGCGTGGACAAGCTGTATTTCGAGAACTCGCTGATCAATCTCTGCATCAATGCGCGTGATGCCACCGAAGAGCAAGGCCAGATCACGCTGACAGCGGAGAACGTGCTGCTCAAGCGTGCCAGCCATGCGGGCGACTACGTGATGATCAGCGTGGCCGACAACGGCATGGGCATGAGCGAGGAGATCAAGGCCCGCATCTTCGACATGTTCTTCACCACCAAGCCCGAAGGCAAGGGCGCGGGCCTGGGCCTGCCCATGGTCAAGAACTTCATGGACCACGTCCAGGGCCTGATCGAAGTGGAAAGCACTCCAGGCCTGGGCACCATCGTGAGCCTGTACTTTCCGCGCGCACAACCGGTCGTCCCGCAGATCCCGCAAGCCTCCGCCCCTGCGGGCCGGCAGGAAACGATTTTGCTCATCGAGCCCGATCTGGCCACGCGCAATGCCATGGCCCAGGTGCTCTACGGACTTGGTTATCAGGTCGTGACCGCATATTTGCCCGAAGTCGCGCTGCGCTATATCAACAGCGGCATGAAGGTGGATCTCATCATTGCCGCCGATGAGTTTTCCGGTGCCTTGAGCATCGCAAAAATGCAGGAAAAGCTGGCCCGGGAGCATGTTCTCATTCCGCTCATCCTCATGACAAGCAGCGAAGAGGCCGAAGTGCCACATGCTCAGGAATGCCGCTATGTGGTGCTGAGCAAGCCCATGGATATTGGCGAGCTGGCACGCACCGTACAGCGCATGCTGCATCCGGACTTCACGACGCCTGCCGATCTGCCGGCCGTCTGAGAGCGGTTCGGACGCACGCAAAAAAAGGCGCCACTGCTCTCGCAGTCGCGCCTTGCTTTCGCTTTCAGCGGCTGGACCAGCCGGCTCAGGCCTTGATCGCCACGGCCGCTGCCAGACGCTGGCGCAACGCCTCATACAGGCATACCCCGCTGGCGACAGACACGTTCAGGCTTTCCACCGCGCCCTGCATGGGGATGCTGACCAGCGCATCGCAGGTCTTGCGGGTCAGCTGGCGCATGCCATCGCCCTCGGCCCCCAGCACCATCGCTGTCGGGCCGGTCAGATCCATCTGGTAGAGATGCTTGTCGGCATCGCCGCTGGTACCGATGATCCAGATGCCGCGCTCCTTGAGTTCCTTGAGCGTGCGCGCCAGATTGGTGACCATGAAGTAGGGCACGGTCTCGGCCGCACCGCTGGCCACCTTGGCCACAGTGGCGTTGATGCCGGCCGCGTGATCCTTGGGAGCGATCACGGCATGCACGCCGGCGCCGTCTGCTACACGCAGGCAGGCGCCCAGATTGTGAGGGTCGGTCACGCCGTCGAGCACCAGCAGCAGCGGGGCCTTCACGCCTTCATCTTCCAGGTCGTCGAGCAGCTCGTCGAGCGTGCGCGTGTCCTTGACTTCTTCCACGCGTGCAGCCACGCCTTGATGGCCGTGAGAGCCAGCCAGCTTGGCAATGCGCAGGGCATCGGCCTCGATCAGACGCACCCCGGCTTCCTTGGCGCGCTCCAGAAACTGGCGCATGCGCGCATCGCGACGCGAAGCCTCGAAATAGACTTCGATGATGGACTGAGGGGCGGTCTTCAGACGCACGCCTACGGCGTGAAAGCCGAAAAGAACTTTGGGGGACGACATGGGGCCACATTATCCCGGCGTTTGCGGCAGACCTGGGGCTCGCAGGGCCATGTCTGGGCTGGCAGCTGAGGTTTTTCATTGCCGCTACACTGCGCCCCCAACGGACGGCCCCCCATTCATCAGGCAGAACCGGCATGGCTTTTGCCGAGTGCAAGTCTTTACATGAAGCCGCGCAGCCGTCCAGAACGACTGGCAGCAGGCTTGCCCTGCAGCTCCCCCGGCATTCGCGTACAAGATCTCCTCATGCCCGGCATGACGAGATTGGCGCGCGTGCATCCTCTTCCAATCCCTTAACAAATACCCTGCATGCTCAAAGCCTTGCTCGATTGGTTCAACCGCACCAGCCTGGTGCTGCAGATTGTGATTGCCCTGGTTCTGGGCGGCCTGGTGGCCTGGCTGTGGCCTGCTGCCGCCCAGCCCGCATCCTTGCTGGGCAGTCTGTTCATTGCCGCCCTCAAGGCAGTGGCCCCGGTGCTGGTCCTGCTGCTGGTCATGGCAGCCATCAGCAGCCACCGCCCGGGCCAGGAAACGCAGATCAAGCCCGTGCTCTGGCTGTACGTCATCGGCACGCTGGCAGCGGCCTGCGTGGCCGTGGCAGCCAGCGCGCTCTTTCCCTCGGTGATTCACTTTCGTGAAGCGCCCAAAGTCCAGAGCGTGCCCGGCGAGATCAGCCAGGTGCTGAGCACCGTCGTCCAAAGCCTGTTCGACAACCCCGTCAATGCATTGCTGAACGCCAACTACATCGGCATTCTGGCCTGGGCTATCGCGCTGGGCATTGCACTGCGCCACGCCACGCCCACCACCCGCACCATGGTGGAGGACTTTGGCCATGCCATCACTCGCGTGATTCAAGGCGTGATTCGCCTGGCCCCCTTCGGCATCTTCGGCCTGGTCGTCGCCACCTTCTCTTCCGGCGGGCTCGATGCACTCAAGGACTACGCCCATCTGCTGGCCGTACTGGTCGGCTGTATGGTGTTTGTGGCATTGGTGATCAACCCAGTCATTGTCTGGACACAGACTCGCCGCAATCCCTACCCGCTGGTGCTGACCTGCCTGCGCGAAAGCGCAGTGACCGCCTTCTTCACGCGCAGCTCGGGAGCTAATATTCCCGTCAATCTGGCCCTGGCTCAGAAGCTCCGGCTCGACGAGAACACCTACAGCATCTCCATCCCGCTGGGCGCCACCATCAATATGGCCGGCGCGGCCGTCACCATCAGCGTGCTGACGCTGGCCGCCGCCCATACGCTCAATATCCCGGTGGACATCCCCACGGCCATATTGCTGTGCGTGGTCTCTGCGGTCTGTGCATGCGGCGCCTCGGGCGTACCCGGTGGCTCGCTGCTGCTGATTCCTCTGGCCTGCAGCCTGTTCAACATCCCCAACGATGTGGCAATGCAGGTGGTGGGTGTCGGCTATGTGATTGGCGTGATCCAGGACTCGACCGAGACAGCCCTCAATTCCTCGACCGACGTGCTGTTTACGGCAGCCGCCTGCCGCGCGGCAGAGCGCAGGGCCGGGCTGGAAGTCGCGCGCATCTGAGGCTTGAGCTCAGAGACTACTGATTTAATAGCTACAAGCGTTTATTTGATGAGCGCCAAAACCCCAAAAGGCCTGTGTTCACACAGGCCTTTTTGTTTTCAGACAGAGCGCCCGGCTTCTATGGTGATGCTGCGATCGCATTGCGCCGCAATCTCGCGGTCATGCGTAACCAGAATCAGGGTCGTGCCGCGCTCGCGGTTGAGTGCAAACATCAGCTCCATGATGGTCTGGCCCGTGGCGAAGTCCAGGCTCCCAGTGGGCTCGTCGGCCAGCAGCACGGCCGGCTCCACCACAAAAGCACGCGCCAGGGCCACGCGCTGCTGCTCGCCGCCCGACATCAGCCTGGGATAGTGATTGAGACGCTGACCCAGGCCCACACGCTCCAGCATCTGCGCGGCGCGCGCCCTCGCATCGCGCTGCCCCGCCAGCTCCAGCGGCAGCATGACGTTTTCCAGAGCCGTGAGATTGCCCAGCAACTGAAAGCTCTGGAAGACAAAGCCCATCTTCTGTGCCCGCACCGCCGCCCGGTCGTCCTCGCTGAGTGCAAACAGATCCTGGCCCAGCAAGCGGACCGTGCCGCGGCTGGGGGTATCGAGACCGGCCAGAATCGACAGCAAAGTACTCTTACCCGAGCCCGAGGCCCCCACAATGGCAACAGTTTCGCCGGCCGTGAAACTCAGATTGATATCCCGCAAAATATCCAGCACGCCTGTGGAATCGCTCACCGATTTGGACAGTTGCTCAACGGCAATCAAAGGAATGGCAAGAGTTGTGGACATGAATCAATTGGATAGCAAAAACGTCAAGAGTCGCAGCCAGCACTTTGCGCTGCAGCGTCGTCACTGTATCGCTGTTGCTCTGACGCTCGCCATTTCAGGGGCTTGCGTCGCGGCAGCAGCCTCATCGCCTGCCAGGAACAAAGAGCCGGCCAAGGCCGCCGCCAGCGCGAAACCCGGCCCGGTGCTGGTGCTTGGCGATTCTCTGAGCGCCGAATACGGCCTGACGCGCGGCAAGGGCTGGGTGCAGTTGCTGCAGCAGCGCATGAATGACGAAAAAAATCCGCGCAAGGTGGTCAATGCCAGTATCAGCGGCGAGACCACGGCCGGCGGCAGAGCGCGCCTGGCGTCGCTGCTCAGGCAGCATGAGCCGGGCATCTTGATTCTGGAGCTGGGCGGCAACGATGCATTGCGCGGCCTGGCGCTGCAGAGCACGCAGCAGAATCTGGAAGTCATGATCAAGGCCGCCAGGGAGGCCGGGGCCCAGGTGCTGCTGGTGGGCATGCAGGTACCGCCCAACTATGGAGCGGCCTATACCGAGCAGTTTGCCGATATGTTCAGGAGCATTGCCGACGCGCAAAAGCTGCCGCTGGTGCCGTTTCTGCTGTCGGGCATCGGCGATGCGGCTGATGCCGAGCGATGGTTTCAGAGCGACCGCATTCACCCCAATGCCCAGGCCCAACCCCAGATGCTGGCCAATGTCTGGCCCAAGCTCAGGCCCCTGCTGAAGTAAGCGACGGCCGCGCGGCCTCAGTCGCCGCCACCTCCGCCATCACCGCCAGAGTCCCCGCCGTCCGAGCTGCAAGCACTCTCGTTGCTGCCCGAGCCGCAAAAATAGCTGTCGTTGAAGACGTCGCGGCCGTCCTCGCGGCTGCTCGCCGAAGTCCAGGTCAGCTGCGAATCGGTGCTGTGGCCCGAGGCGCCTGGCTGGGGCGTAAAGACTTTTTTCAACCAGTTCCAGAACTCCATGGCATCCCCCTCATTGCGCCTCAAGCAGGCTCCTCCTTGCTTTCGGCGCGGACGCTGGCTTTATAGGCATGCCAGCTGGCGCAACCCAGCAGCGGCCCGATGACGATCAGACCTGCACTGTAGAAGAGCAGCGAGACCGCGATCAACACGGTGATGATCAGCCCCCACAGCAGCATCACACCCGTGTTGGCCCCCACCACGCGCATGCTGGTGATGCAGGCCGTCAAGGCATCGGTATCCAGATCGAGAATGGCGGGCAGTGAAACCACCATGCTGGCAAACACCAAGGCTGCAAATATCCCGCCAACTGCGGTGTAGCCCAGCAGGAACGCCCAGTTCTCGGGCCGCAGCAGGGTCTGCAGCAGGGTTGCCGTACTGGGCATACCTGTGTCAAACGAGATGGCGAACACCACCATGGCGGCGCGCCCCCAGAGCATCTCCAGCACCATCAGCACCATGACCAGCATGCCCATGCTGGCCAGATGCTTGTCCCAGCAGGTCAAGGACTGCGACAGCAGCACGGGCTTGCCCTGCTCCAGCTGCTTGCTGACGTAGTACAGGCCCATGGCCAGGAAGGGGCCGACCAGCAGACAGCCGCTGGCCATGGACATCAGATATTCGGGGCTGGCGCGAAACACCCAGGCCATCAGACGCGCCATGCCCCAGAAACACAGGCCGTAGAACAGCGCAATCATGGGTGCGCGCCGCACATCGCCAAGGCCGAGCAGCAGCCATTGCCAGGGCTCTCTCCAGCGCAGTTGCAGAATCTGCAGATTACCGGACTCGGCCTTGACCTCGGAAACAGGGGAAGCTTGCATGCGAGACCCTCCTTGTCGCCCATGCCGCGCCTCGGTGGCGGCAACTGACAGGAACAAGTTACCCGCTCAACCCTGAATCTGCATTGCGGAAAGCCCGCATGTCAGCCCTCGCATTTTCACTATAAAAACAAGAGCTTATAGCGCCTATCAAATATTGATTTCAGACAATAATGATAATGAAATCGTTTATTCACAGGCGCTTAAAGCTCCTAATTAAATAGCATCAACCAAAGGCCTTGAGCAGCGCCTGGGCCAGATCAGCCTGCAAATCGGCCGTATCTTCGAGGCCGATGGCAAAGCGCACCACGGTCCCCGCCTTGATATGCGGTGTGGCACGGCTGCGCATCTCGGGCAGCTCGTAGGGCACGACCAGGCTCACAGGCCCGCCCCAGCTGTAGCCCAGCTTGAACAGGCGCAGGTTGTCGCAGAAGCGATCCACGGCCGCCTGATCGAAGCGCTCGTCGATGACCACACTGAACAGACCGGCAGCCACGCCATCCTGGCCCTGGCCTTGTGCGCACAGCTGCTTCCAGCAAGCATGGCCAGGGGCGTCAGGCATGGCGGGGTGCAAGACCTGCGCCACAGCACTCTGGGTGGCCAGCCACTGCGCCAGCTGGCGTGCCGAGCGATCCTGTGCGTGATAGCGCAGGCCGATGCTGGGCAGGCTGCGCAGCACGGACTCTGCGTCGTTGCCGCTCACGCCCAGACCCAGGCGCATGTGCGCGAGCTTGATGCGCATATGCAGGGGCTGGTTGCGCGTGATGATGCTGCCCATCAGCACATCGCCGCCGCCGCTGGGGTACTTGGTCAGGGCATGGGCCGTGACATCGACGCCCAGGCTGCCGTCGCCCAGCAGGTCGAAGGGGCGAAAAGCCAGGCCCGCGCCCCAGGTGTTGTCCAGCACCATGGTCACGCCCCTGGCGCGGCACAGGCGCACCTGCTCGACGAGATTCGGGAACTCCATGGTCACCGAGCCCGGAGCCTCCAGCCAGACCAGCTTGGTAGCCGGCGTGATCTTGGCCGCCAGATCCTCGACGCTCATGGGGTCGTAGTACTGATGGCGAATGCCGAAATGGGCCAGCTCGCCCTCGGTCAGCGTCTTGTTGGGACCGTATGCGTTATCGGGCACCAGCACCTCGTCACCCGTCCTGAGCAGCGCCAGCGACACCGTAGCAATCGCGGCCAGGCCGCTGGGCACCAGCAGACATTGCAGACCGCCCTCCAGCGAGGCCAGACGCTCTTCCAGGGCATAGGTCGTGGGCGTGCCATGCAGGCCGTAGGTGTAGCTGCTCTTGTCCAGCCAGCGGCGTTCGCGCATCGCCTGCACGTTCTCGAAGTACACGGTCGAGGCCTTGTGCACGGCCGGCTGCGGGCCTTCGAAGTCCGTGGGTGGCTTGTAGGGATGGTGGATCAGATGGGTGGAAAGCTTGTGGTCGGCTTGGGTCATGCCCTGATCTTAGTGCCATGCAGCCACAAAAAAGCCAGAGGGCTTGCGCGCTCTGGCTTCATGCGAGATGCAGACTGAAAGGTCTCAGCCTGCCTTCACGGTCAGATTGTTGTTGACCGAGGTCACGCCCTTGGCTGCCTTGGCGATATCGCCGGCCTGGGTCTTGACAGCTTCGCTGGGCACGGTGCCGGTCAAGGTCACTGCGCCGCCCTTGGTGTCCACATTGATCTGCAGAGCGCTGATTTCCGGGGCCTTGATCAAATCGGTCTTGACGGCAGCGGTGATGCCAGCGTCATCGAGGGCAGCACCCGCCTTGGCAGCGCCTTCCTCCATCTTGTTGCCTGCCTTTTCCATGGCGGCACCAGTAGCTTCACCAGCCTTTGCCAATGCATCGGCAGCTGCATCGCCGGCCTTGGCCGTACCTTCTTCAATCTTGCTGCCTGCATTTTCCGCAGCCTTCTCGGTCTGGGAAATGGCGGAATCGAGCTTCTGGCCAGCGGTCTTGTTGTCGTCGGACTTGCCGCAGGCAGCCAAGCCAAAGGCCAAGGCGGTAATGGCCAGAACTTGAGCGGAACGCTTGAACATAGTGGTCATATCGATTTCTCCCTTAATGCTTGCAAAAACATGACGGTCAACTGTAACCAGCCACCATTTTGGCCCGGATACGAACTTTTCCCGCATCCCTGTAGGACAAATTTGTCCGAATTTGTGACATTTAATTAATAAATGTTTTCTTCTGTGATTTACAGAAACTCTATGCAAGCCATGCACTAATCCGCAACCCCTTGCATGCGCGGATGGCGCGCAAATGCCAAGCCCAGCAGGGTAGCCAACAGCATGACAAAGCAGGCAAACAGGCTCACGGCCAGCTTCACGCTCCAGTGGTCGGCAATCCAGCCCACTGCCATCATGGGCAGCATGGATCCCAGCAAACCGATGGTCTGATAGGTAGACAACATGCCCGCCCGGTTATCGGGCCTGGCAAGACGGCCCACCATGGTCATGCCGGCCAGCATGCACAAGCCATGTCCCAGTGCCGTCAAGCCCACGCCCAAGATGAACAGCAGCGTTGATTGCAGTTGCAGATTCAGCAACAGCATGCCGTTGATCAGCACCAGCAGCGCCATGCCGGCAAAACCGCAGCGGTGCAGCGGCAGGCTGGCAGCCACCAGCTGAATGCCCGCAGAGACGAGCAAAATCACCGCAATGGCCGTACCGCTGACCATAGGGCCGCTCCAGGGGATCATCTGCTGCAGAAACAGCGGCGCCATGGAGGCATACAGTCCGAATACGCCGAACGCCACGAACGGATAGCCGCAGGTCAGTGCAAAAGCCAGGGAATCCTCGCGCACAGGCCAGGTCAGCCGCGGCAGACAGTCCCGCCAGTGCAGACGTTCGGGGGCCTGTCCCAGTTGGTCCACATCCCGCTGCACCGACTCCGGCAGCTTGAGCATGACAACGCCCGCCACACCGATGCAGCCCAGCACCAGCGGCACCAGATAGGCCGTCGTCAAGGGCTGAGGCAGCCACTGCCCCGCCATGCCACCGATCAAGGGCCCCAGACCAAAGCCCAGCACATTGAGAAAGCTGGCCACCATGGCCACGCGCCGAGGCTGCAGACCGGTACTTCCGCTGGCAGCCAGCAGTGTCAGCCCCGTGGTGGCGCTGATGGTGATGAGGCTTGACGACACCCCCACCATGAAGCGCCCGACGATCAGACTGGGCAGATTCCAGGCCAGCATGGAGATCAGGGTGCCCACCAGCGTCAGACACAGGAAACACAGCATCACGCGCTGAAAGCCGATGCGGTCGGGCAGGCGCCCCAGAAACAGCAGGGCGCACAGCCCGCCGCACATATAAAGCACATAGATCAGCGAGATATCGCTGGGCCGCAACTGCCAGGCCTGCTGATAGAGCGCATAAAGCGGACTGATCAGCGCCGCCCCCAGCACTCCCACTACCAGGCCGAAACCCACCCACCAGACCGAGGCCTGTGCCGTTGTGGCGCCGGCCTGCCATGTATTGCTTTGCGACATTTGCTGCCTCTTGATCGGGCCGGGCCTGCGACAGGGTCAGAGCGCTCAGGCGTTCGTCCTGTCGCGCCGTCAGAGCGGGCCAGCCACCTGCGTGTGATGAGAACATTGTCTGCACAGCCGCATCGGCACGCATAGGCCAAACAAAGGATATATGCCCCAAACTATTTGCTGCCAAGCACAGGGGGCTATGCTTTTTGACGATCAAAACCAGTACGTCAACGCATCAAACACCCGTCGCTATACTTTGCGCCCTAATGACAGCAGGATTTCCCGGCATGCGCCTGAACGTTTTTTTGCGCCCCTTGGTCTGTTTGAGTCTGCTTGGCCTTGCCGCCTGCGGCAGCAATCCCCCCAGCCCCGCAGCGACACCCGAGCCGCCCACCGCAACCACGTCAGCCCCCCCGATCAAGATCGGTCTGGCGCTGGGCGGCGGTGCGGCCAAGGGCTTTGCCCATATCGGCGTCATCAAGATGCTCGAGGCCAATGGCCTCACGCCCTCGTTCGTGGCCGGCACCAGCGCCGGCAGCGTGGTGGGTGCGCTCTATGCAAGCGGCATGAACGCCTTTGAGCTGCAGGAAAAAGCCGTGGCGCTGGACGAGGCCAAGATCCGCGACCTGCAACTGTCCGCTGGCGGTCTGGTACTGGGGCAGAAGCTTGAGGACTATGTGAATGAACAAGTCCACCGCAAGCCGCTGGAGCAGATGACCAAGCCCTTTGTCGCCATCTCCACGCGCCTGGAAGACGGTGAACGCACGGTGTTTGCACGTGGCAATGTGGGACAGGCCGTGCGCGCCTCCAGCAGCGTGCCGGGCGTGTTCCAGCCCGTCACCATCGGAAAGTACCACTATGTGGACGGCGGCATTGTCAGCCCCGTGCCGGTCGATGCCGTGCGCAATCTGGGGGCCGACATCGTGATTGCCGTGGACATCTCCAACAAGGCCAGCGGCAAGACCCCGGCCAATATGCTGGGCGCGCTCAATCAGTCGATTGCCATCATGGGCCAGAAGCTGGGTCAGGCCGAGCTGGCGCGAGCCGACATCATCATTCGTCCCAAGGTGCTGGACATCGGCCCGGCCGACTTCGCGCAGCGCAGCCATGCGATTGTGGAAGGCGAGAAGGCCGCCACTGCACTGATGCCGCAGATTCGCGAACGCATCGCCCAGCTGCGCGCCGAACGCGCCAAGGCCACTCAGGTAGCGCAGCAAAAGGCCGCCGAAGCCAGCTATCAGGACTGCCTGAAGCAGCGCTCCAGCCTTCAAAAGCTTTCCGGCATGGTGGGCATGAGCGGCAACTGCGAAAAGCCCTGAGCTGAACCTGCCCCATGAAAAAGGCCCGCTGACGCGGGCCTTTTTGCAACGCTGCGAGGCTCAGAACGCATCTTCCTCCATCGCTGCACAGGTCATGTCGCGCGCCTTGACCACCTGTAGCCAGGCACCGATGCGCGGCAACTCGTAATGGAAGAAGTAGCGCTGCGCCGCCATGCTGCCGCGATGAGCTGCAATGGCAAGATCCTTGTCCATGGCCAGTACGGCCAGCGCGACATCCAGCCAGATCCATGCCAGCACCAGGTGACCGAAGGCCTGCATATAGGGCACGGCATTGGCCAGTGCATCCTGCGGATTGCCCGTGGCCCAGGCCGCCTTGGTGGTTGATCCAACATCGGCCAGCGCACGCGCCAGCTGGTTGGCATAGGTGCCCAGCTTCTCATGCTGCATGGCTCGCTGGATGGTGACGTTGATGCGTGCCGCCAGCAGCTGCAGCCCCTTGCCGCCGTCCATGACGACCTTGCGGCCCAGCAGATCCATGGCCTGGATGCCGTGCGTGCCCTCGTGAATCATGTTCAGGCGGTTGTCTCGCCAGTACTGCTCGACCGCGAAGTCGCGCGTATAGCCGTAGCCACCATGGATCTGGATGGCCAGCGAATTGGCTTCCAGGCAGAACTCGCTGGGCCAGCTCTTGGCCACCGGCGTCAGCACCTCCAGCAGCAGCCTGGCTTCTGCCGCCTCCTGGCTCTGGCCGGTGTACTGCTCGTCCACCAGTCTCGCGCACAGCAGGTTCAGGGCCAGCGCGCCTTCGCAATAGGCCTTCTGCGCCAGCAGCATGCGCTTGACGTCGGCATGCTCGATGATGCGCGACTGCGGCCGGCTCGCATCCTTGCCGCCCTCGCCTATGGGCCTGCCCTGTGGGCGGCTTTGCGCATATTCGAGACTGGCGTGATAGCCGGCCATGCCCAGCATGGAGGCCGCCATGCCGATGGAGATGCGCGCCTCGTTCATCATGTGGAACATGCACTTCAGGCCCTCGCCGGGCTTGCCGACCAGGTAGCCGATCGCACCCGCGCCGCGGCCATCCAGGCCCCCGCCATGCTGGCCGCGCACCGGGTATTTGCCTTCGCCAAAATTGAGCAAGGTATTGGTCGTTCCGCGCCAGCCCAGCTTGTGGTTGAGGCCTGCCAGGGCCACATCGTTGCGCTCGCCGGTCAGCCGCCCTTCGGCATCGACCAGCTTCTTGGGCACGATGAACAGCGAAATGCCCTTCACGCCGGCAATGGTCTTGCCATCAGCGCCGGGAATCTTGGCCAGCACCAGATGCACGATGTTCTCGGTCATCTCGTGGTCGCCCGAGCTGATCCACATCTTGTTGCCCTTGAGGCGATAGCGCGGCCCCAGCGCGTCACTCTCATGCTCGATGCCATCGGGCTCGGCACGCGTGGCGATATCCGACAGCGACGAGCCCGCCTGCGGCTCGGACAAGGCCATGGTTCCGGCCCAGCGGCCGTTGAACTCATTGGCGGCAAAGACTTTTTTCTGCCGCTCGGTGCCATGGGCCATGATGGCGTTGGCATTGCCCGAGGTCAGCATGTTCGAGCCAATGCTGATCGAGGCCGCTGCAAAAAAACAGTTGGCCGCCGCCTCCACCGTGTAGGGCAGCTGCATGCCGCCCATCTCGTAGTCCTGGGCAGCACTGAGCATGCCCGAGTCGGCATAGGCCTCGCGGGCTTCATAGGTGCATTGGGGCAGGATGACTTTTTCGCCGTCGAACTGCGGCTCCTGCAAGTCCACCGTGCGGTTGAAGGGCGCGTATTTCTCGCGCGCGATGCGCTCGCAGGTATCCATCACCGCATCAAAGGTATCACGCGAATGATCGGCAAAGCGTGAGCGGCTGGTCAGGCCTTCGGCCTGCAGCCAGTCGTAGAGCAGAAAGTCAATGGTGGAACGCAGGCGCATAGATTACCCATCAAAACATGCTTCATCGCTTATGGACAAAGCGATAAAAGCTATCAATTTCATATATCCAGAGGAGAAAAAAGCCGCCTCCAGCCCCTACCCCAAGGTGGCCAGAAGGCGGCTTGGCCAAAGCCTTGCTTACAGCACTTCAAACACGCCCGCCGCGCCCATGCCTCCGCCGATGCACATGGTCACGCAGACACGCTTGGCGCCGCGGCGCTTGCCTTCGATCAGTGCATGCCCCGTCAGGCGCTGGCCCGAGACACCATAGGGGTGGCCCACGGCAATCGCGCCGCCGTTGACGTTGAGCCTGTCGGCCGGAATGCCCAGCTTGTCGCGGCAGTAGATGACCTGCACGGCAAAGGCTTCGTTGAGCTCCCACAGGTCGATATCGTTGATCGACAGACCCAGCTTCTTGAGCACCTTGGGAATGGCGTAGATGGGGCCGATGCCCATTTCGTCTGGCTCGCAGCCAGCCACGGCAAAGCCCAGGAAACGGCCCAGGGGCTTGAGGCCCTTGCGCGAGGCGTATTCCTCGCTGACCACGGCGCAGGCGCCGGCCCCGTCGGAGAACTGGCTCGCATTGCCGGCCGTGATCACCCCGCCGGGCAGCGCGCTGCGCAGACCGCTGATGCCTTCCTTGGTCGTGCCCTCGCGAATGCCCTCATCCTTGCTGACGGTCACCTCCTTGGTGATCAGGCCGCGCACCTTGTCGGCCACGCCCATGACGGTCTTCATGGGAGCAATTTCCGCTTCGAACAGGCCGGCCGCCTGTGCCGCAGCCGCTTTCTGCTGGCTGGAGGCGCCGTACTCATCCTGGGCATCGCGACTGATGTTGTAGCGCTTGGCCACCTGCTCGGCAGTCTGCAGCATGCTCCAGTAGATCTCTGGCTTCATGGCCGTCAGCTCGGGATCGAAAGCCATGTGCGGATTCAGGTGGGGCTGCACGCAGGAGATGCTCTCCAGACCGCCCGCCACCAGCACATCGTTCTCGCCCGCGATGATGCGCTGGGCAGCCAGCGCAATCGCCTGCAGGCCCGAGGAGCAGAAGCGGTTGATGGTCAGGCCCGATGTAGTGACCGGCAGACCTGCACGCATGGCGATCAGACGGGCGACGTTGCCGCCGGTCGTGCCTTCGGGCAGGGACATGCCCATGATCACGTCCTCGACCTCGGCACCCTCAATGCCGGCGCGCTCCACTGCGGCCTTGACGGCGTGGGCCCCCAGGGTGGGACCGTAAGTCATGTTGAAAGCGCCCTTCCAGCTCTTGGCCAGCGGAGTGCGCGCGGTAGAAACAATCACTGCGGATGTCATGTTCTGTCCTTTGATTCTGGGTGTTTCGTGGCAAATCGTCCGCGCCTAGCTGAACTGCTTGCCTTCGGCGGCCAGCTTGGCCAGCAGCGGTGCGGGCTGCCAGAACTTGGCATCGTCGTTGGGGTTCTGGGCAAAGCGCCCCATGGCCTGAACCACGTTGAACAGGCCAACCTCGCCCGCATAGTGCATAGGGCCGCCGCGCCACAGCGGAAAGCCGTAGCCGGTCAGATACACCATGTCGATGTCGCCGGACTTGCTGGCAATGCCGTCCTCCAGAATGTGCGCGCCTTCGTTGACCAGCGCATAGACCAGGCGCTGCACGATTTCCTCGTCGGAGATCTTGCGCGGCGTGATACCCAGGCTCTTGCGGTGCTCGTCGATCATCTTGGCTACCACCTCCGAAGGGATGGCATCGCGCTTGCCAGGCACATAGTCATACCAGCCCGCACCGGTCTTCTGGCCAAAGCGGCCCAGCTCGCACAGACGGTCCGCACTGGCGCTGTACTTCATATCGGGTTTTTCGACATAACGGCGCTTGCGAATCGCCCAACCGATGTCGTTGCCCGCCAGATCGCCCATGCGGAACGGGCCCATGGCAAAGCCGAACTTCTCGATGGCCTTGTCCACCTGCTGTGGCGATGCACCTTCGTCCAGCAGGAAGCCGGCCTGGCGCGAGTACTGCTCGATCATGCGGTTGCCGATGAAGCCGTCGCAGACGCCGGAGACCACGGCCGTCTTCTTGATCTTCTTGCCCACCTTCATCACCGTGGCCAGCACATCCTTGGCTGTGGCCTTGCCGCGCACCACTTCCAGCAGCTTCATCACATTGGCGGGACTGAAGAAATGCATGCCCACCACGTCTTGAGGACGCTTGGTGAAAGCGGCAATCTTGTCCACATCGAGCGTGGAGGTGTTGGATGCCAGAATCGCACCGGGCTTGGTCACTTCATCGAGCTGCTTGAAGACCTGCTCCTTCACGCCCAGCTCCTCGAACACGGCCTCGATGATGAGGTCGGCATTCTTCAGGTCGCCATAGTTGAGCGTGGTGGACAGCAGGCCCATGCGCTGCTCGTACTTCTGCTCGGAGAGCTTGCCCTTCTTGACCTGAGCCTCGTAGTTCTTGCGGATGGTCGCCACACCGCGATCCAGGGCTTCCTGCTTGGTCTCCAGAATCGTGACGGGAATGCCCGCATTCAGGAAATTCATGGAAATGCCGCCGCCCATGGTGCCGGCGCCGATCACGCCCACGGTGCGGATCTCGCGCACCGGTGTATCACCGGGCACATCTGGGATCTTGGAGGCGGCACGCTCGGCCATGAACAGATGGCGCAGCGAACGCGACTCGGGCGTCATCATCAGCTGCATGAAGGCTTCGCGCTCGGCCACCATGCCATCGTCGAACTTCTTGGTCGTGGCGTTCTTGACGGCCTCAAGACAGCGCAGGGGCGCAGGGAAGTTCTTGGACATGCCCTGCACCATGGTGGCGGCAAACTCGAAATAGGCCTCGCCCTGGGGATGCTTGCAGGACAGGTCACGCACACGCGGCAGCGGGCGGACATCGGCGACCTCCAGCGCCAAGGCCTTGGCCTCGGCCAGCAGCGTCTCGGCCGATGCAGACATCTTGTTGAACAGCTTCTGGCCGGGCAGCATGGCAAGCATTTCGCTCATCACAGTCTCGCCGCTGACGATCATGTTGAGAGCGGCTTCCACACCCAGTACACGCGGCAGGCGCTGGGTGCCGCCGGCGCCTGGCAGCAGGCCCAGCTTGACCTCTGGCAGTGCCACGGCCGTGCCAGGGGCGGCAATGCGGTAATGACAGCCCAGCGCCAGCTCCAGCCCGCCCCCCATGCAGACGCTGTGAATCGCAGCAATCACGGGCTTGGTCGACAGGTCCAACTGCTGGATGACCGAGATCAGATGCGGCTCGCGGTAGGCATCTTCCTTGCCGAACTCGGTGATATCGGCTCCGCCCGAGAAAGCCTTGCCAGCGCCGGTAATGACGATGGCCTTGACGGCATCATCCGCCAGAGCCTGGCGCAAACCTTCGACCACACCTCGTCTGGTGGCCAGACCCAGGCCGTTGACCGGCGGGTTGTTCAAGGTAATGACGGCGATGGCTCCGTCCACTTTGTATTCAGCAGTCATGCTGTTGTCCCCTGTTCAATAAATAGAAAAGAACGGTCGTGCGTTTTTATTTTCCGAATTTTGCTGCGTTGCGCAACTGATGCTTGTCCTGAGCGAGACAGCTCACACAATGAGCACACCTCATGTCAAAGACATCAAGCAAGGGCCTGGGCGGCCCCACCGCCCCGCAGCAAGGATGTCGTCCCCCTCCCGCAAAGCGAGAGAGGGGGAAGCGGCAAAGCCGCTCAAGGGGTGTGTCAGCTCACACCTCCAGCCACTCCTTGCGAACCTTTTCGTTCGCCCTGAGGGTCTCAGGGGTGCCGTCAAACACGATATGTCCATGGCCCATGACCAGGGCCCGATCCGAGATATTCATGGCGATAGTGAGCTTTTGCTCGATCAGCAGCACGGACACGCCGCGATCCTTGATCTTCTTGAGGTATTCGCCCACCAGCTCCACGATCTTGGGTGCCAGCCCTTCCGTGGGTTCGTCGATGATGATGAGATCCGGGTCGCCCATCAGCGTGCGGCAGAGTGTGAGCATCTGCTGCTCGCCGCCCGACATCACGCCGGCCTCGGTGTGCTGACGCTCCTTGAGGCGGGGAAACATGGCATACATATCGTCAAAACCCCAGCGGCTGCCTTTGCCCTTGCCTTTCTGCCCCAGCATCAGGTTCTGATGTACGGTCAGATTGGGGAACACATCGCGGCTCTCCGGCACATAGCCGATACCCAGATGGGCCACCTCATAGGCTTTCTTGCCATGCAGGTTCTTGCCTTTCCAGTCCAGTGCCCCCTCCCAGTGCACCAGTCCCATGATGGCCTTGGCTGTGGTGGAGCGGCCCGAGCCGTTACGCCCCAGCAAGGCCACGATCTCGCCGGCATGGACCTCGAAGTCCACGCCATGCAGCACATGGCTTTTGCCGTAGTAGGCATGCAAATCGTTGATCTTCAGCATCTCAATGCGCTCCTGCCTGTTGGTCTGCGACGGAAGATCCCAGATATGCTTCTTGCACTCTGGCGTTGGCACGCACGGCTTCAGGCGTGTCATAGGCGATGACCTCGCCGTAGACCACCACGGCAATCTTGTCCGCCAGCCCGAAGACCACGCCCATGTCGTGCTCCACGGTCAGCAGCGTCTTGCCTTCGGTAACCTTCTTGATCAGCTGGATGAAATGCGCGGTTTCGCTGTTGCTCATGCCGGCCGTGGGTTCGTCCAGCAAGATGACGCTGGCACCGCCGCCGATGGTGATGCCGATCTCCAGCGCACGCTGCTCGGCATAGGTCAGGTTCACGGCCAGCGTGTCGCGCTTGCGGTGCAGACCGATCATCTCCATCAGCTCATTGGCGCGTTCGTTGGCGTCATGCAGATTGGAGAGAAAGCGCCAGAAGCTATAGCGATAGCCCAGACTCCAGAGCACGCTGCAGCGCAGGTTTTCAAACACCGATAGCTTGGGAAAGATGTTCGTGATCTGAAAGCTGCGCGACAGCCCCATGCGGTTGATCTCGAACGGCTTTTTGCCGTTGATACGCTGGCCGTGCAGCAGCACCTCGCCGCTGCTGGGCTCGAAACGGCCGCTGATCAGATTGAACAACGTGCTCTTGCCCGCGCCGTTGGGGCCGATGATGGCAATACGTTCGCCGGCATTGACCGCCAGGTTGGCGCCGCGAATGATTTCTGTCTTGCCGAAGCTCTTGCGCAGATCGCGCAGCTCCAGTGCATGGCCTGACTGCTGCGCCGCTTGCGCAGCCGGTTGATGGATGGCGATGCTGGACATGGTTCAGCCCTCCCCTTTCTTGATGCTTTCTTCAATCGCTTCCTGAATGCGACCCCAGCGACGGGCCGTCAGTCGGCGCACGCCCTCCAGCAGGCCCAGGCCCACCACGAACACCACAATCGCCACGGTCCAGGTGGAGGCAGCACCGGTGTCCAGCTCAGCTTCCATGAAGGGCACCTTGGGGCCCAGCGCCGCATTGAGCTGCATGTGATAGATCATCTCGATCAGCGACGCGGCACCGACCACGGTCACGATGCCGGCCGCCAGAATGCCCAGATAGGGCATGAGCAGGCGCTTGAAATGACCGAACTTGGCTACGCGCAGATTCATCATGATCAGGCTGGCCACACCGCCGGGGGCATACATGACCATGAGCAGGAACACCAGGCCCAGGTACAGCAGCCAGGCCTTGGTCAGCTCGGACAGCAGCACCGATGCCAGCACCAGCAGCACGGCACCGATGATGGGGCCGAAGAAGAAGGTGGCGCCGCCCAGGAAGGTGAACAGCAGATAGCCGCCCGAGCGCACCACGCTGACACTGTCCATGGCCGTGATGATCTCGAAGTTGATGGCCGTCAAGCCGCCACCGATGCCCGCAAAAAAGCCCGCGATGATGAAGGCGAAGTAGCGCACGCGCTGGGTGTTGTAGCCCACGAATTCCACGCGCTCCGGGTTGTCGCGCACGGCGTTCAGCATGCGCCCCAGCGGCGTGCCGGTGAAGGCAAACATGGCAGCAGTGCAGACGAAGCAGTACACGGCAATCAGGTAGTACACCTGCAGGCCCGAGCCGAAATCCAGCCCGAAGAACTTGCTGTAGACCCGGTCCGTGGTGATGCCACCCTCGCCGCCGAAGAACTCGGGAAACATCAGCGCCATGGACGCCACCAGCTCTCCCAGCCCCATGGTGATCATGGCAAAGGTGGTACCCGATTTCTTGGTCGTCACATAGCCGAAGAGCGCCGCGAAGAACATGCCCGCCAGGCCGCCCACGATGGGAATCAGCACCAGCGGAATGGCCATCTCGCCAGCAGCGGCCTTGTTCATGGCATGAATGGCCAGGAACGATCCGAGGCCGGTGTAGACAGCATGCCCGAAGCTCAGCATGCCGCCCTGCCCCAGCAGGATGTTGTAGGACAGGCAGATGATGATCAGATAGCCGATCTGGCTGAGCATGGTCAGAGCCAGCGAGCTGGTGAAGATCAGCGGTGCCACGATCAGCGCCAGCGCAAACAGGCCCCAGATCAGAATTCGCCCTATGTTCAAGGGCTTGAAGCGGTAATGCGCCTGAGCCCGAGCTTTGTCGGCAGCAGAAGAATTCATGGATGTTTTTGCAATCGAAGACATGGCTCAATCCCCTCTGGTACCCAGCAAGCCCTTGGGGCGGAAGATCAGAATCAGCACCAGGAACAGGTAAGGCAGGATGGGCGCAACCTGCGACAGCGTCAGCCGCAGCACGGGCCAGCCGAAGGTGGATTCATTGACCTGATGCCCCATGGAAGCGAACAGGCCAGCCAGCGACCAGTCCAGCGCCACGGCAAAGGTCTGCACCACGCCGATCAGCAGCGAAGCCACGAAAGCCCCCGCCAGCGAGCCCATGCCGCCCACCACCACCACCACGAAAATGATGGAGCCCACGGAGGCCGCCATGGCGGGCTCGGTCACATAGGTGTTGCCGCCAATCACGCCGGCCAGACCGGCCAGCGCGCAGCCGCCGCCAAACACCAGCATGAACACGCGCGGCACGTTGTGGCCCAGCGCCTCCACCATTTCCGGGTTCTTGAGCGCGGCCTGAATCACCAGGCCGATGCGCGTGCGCGTCAGCAGCAGCCAGACGGCCACCAGCATCAGCAGCGCCACCAGCATCACAAAGGAACGCGACTTGGGGAACTGTGTGCCATACAAGGTAAACAGCGGCCCCTGCAGCGCCGATGGCAGCGCATAAGGCACTGTGCCGCGCCCCCAGACGAGCTGCACCACTTCCAGAATCAGATAGGACAGGCCAAAGGTCACCAGCAGCTCGGGCACATGGCCGTATTTGTGCACGCGGCGCAGGCTGTAGCGCTCGAACAGCGCTCCCAGCACGCCCACCAGCACCGGGCTGAAAAAGAGCGCGGGCCAGAACCCGATGATGCCGCTGAGCGTGTACGCGAAATACGCGCCCAGCATGTAGAAGCTGGTGTGGGCGAAATTCAGCACGCCCATCATGCTGAAGATCAGCGTCAGGCCTGAGCTGAGCATGAAAAGCAACAGCCCGTAGCTCACTCCGTTGAGCATCGATATGGTGAAAAATTCAGGCGTCATCGACTTGCCTTGTTCTCATTAGCAAAAAGACCGCTGCAGCACTGCACCTGTTATGCGCTCTTGTGGGTGCGGATGCTGCAGCACGAGGGAGAGTGAGAATATGCGAGCCTGACTCAGGACGGACGCTTCATCTGGCAGCTGGTGGGCGTGCTGGCCACATAGGGCTCGTAGTACTTCACGGGGGCGAAGGTGTAGCCGGTGTTTTCCGCGTCATAGGGGAACTTGCCGCCGGCCTTCTGCCACTTCGAGATGTACAAGCCCTGCTGCAGCTGGTGGTCACTCTTGCGCATCTCGACATCGCCGTTGAAGCTTTTGAGCTTCATGCCCTCAAGCACCGCCGCAACCTTGACCGGGTCGGTGGATCCCGTCTTGACAAAGGCCGCATCCAGCAAGGCGAACACATGGTAGATCGAGCTTTGCGTCAGGTCGTCATTGAACTTCTTCTTGAAGCTGTCCATGCTGGCCTGAATCGGCGCGCCCATGTTGTAGTGCCCGTAGGTCACGGTATAGACCTTGCCGTCGGAGGCCGCGCCCATGGCTGTGGGAGCGCCGGCGCCAAACGCGTAATAGGTATAGAACTTGACGTTGTTCAGGCCCGCGTCGTTGGCAGCCTTGAGCAGCAGCGACAGATCCGCGCCCCAGTTGCCGGTGATCACGGTATCGGCTCCCGACTGCTTGATCTTGGCTACATAGGGCGCGAAGTCGCGTACCTGGGCCAGCGGAGAAAAGTCATCGCCCACGATCTGCACATCGGGACGCTTTCTCTTGAGCAGGTCCTTGGCGTACTTGGACACCTGCTGACCATGCCCGTAGTTCTGGTTGATCAGATAGACCTTCTTGACCTCGGCATCGTCCTTCATGAAGGTGGTCAGCGCCTCCATCTTCATGGAGGTATCGGCATCAAGTCGGAAATGCCAGTAGCTGCACTTGCTGTTGGTCAGGTCGGGATCCACGGCCGCGTAGTTGAGATAGAGCAGCTCCTTGCCCTTGTTGCGCGCATTGTGCTTTTCCAGCGCATCCATGATCGCCAGCGCCGGGCCCGAGCCATTGCCCTGCGTCACATAGCGCACGCCCTGATCCATGGCCGAGCGCAGCGCGGCCGTGGTCTCCTGCGGGCTGAGCTTGTTGTCCAGTGCCACGATCTCGAACTTCACGCCCGAGGCATTTTTCTTGTTGAACTCTTCCGCCAGCAGTTGAAAGGTCTTGAGCTGATTCGTTCCCACGGCAGCCATCAGACCCGACAAGGGATCAATCCAGGCGACCTTGACGGTTTCGCCCTTCTGAGCCCAGGCTCCACCTGCACTCACTGCCATGGCCGAGACGGCCACTGCTCGCATAACCCATTTCATACTTGTCTCCTTTCACCATTTTTGCTAGCGACTGACGCCAATCTACCGGCCGGTAGACTTTTTCCCGCTGGGGAAAGCCTTAGGAACTATCACGCATGCGACTTGCCGGGCCGATTCGCGGCAGTTGGCGACACTTGCGCGACAGCTGCTCGCACTTGCAGACGAATGAAACCCGGGAATAAAAAAGGACGCCACCAGGGCGCCCCGAAATCCGCTTCTCTCGCATCGCCTCAGGAGGGACGCTTCATCTGGCAGCTGGTGGGAGTGCTTGCCACATAGGGCTCGAAGTACTTCACGGGTGCAAAGGTATAGCCCGTGTTCTCGGAGTCCATGGGGTATTTGCCGCCGGCCTTCTCCCATCGCGCGATGTACAGGCCCTGCTGCAGTTGGTGATCGCTCTTGCGCATCTCGACCTCGCCGTTGTAGTTCTGGAACTTCATGCCCTCCATGGTCGCGGCGACCTTGACCGGGTCGGTGGTCTTGGCTTTTGCAAAAGCCTGGTCGAGCATGTTCAGGCCCGTGTACACGGTGCCGGTGTACATATCCTCGTTGACCTTGGCCTTGAAGCCCTTGACGATCTTGTCCATGGCGCCGGGCATGTTCAGGTGGCCGTAGCCCACCATATAGACCTTGCCTGCCGCCGCCGCACCCATGGCCGTGGGAGCACCCGTGGCAATGGCGTAATAGGTGTAGAACTTGACGTTGTTCAGGCCCGCATCGTTGGCGGCCTTGATGAGCAGCGCCAGATCCGAGCCCCAATTGCCGGTGATCACCGTGTCTGCGCCCGACTGCTTGATCTTGGCCACATAGGGCGCGAAGTCGCGCACCTGGGCCAGCGGCGAGAAATCATCACCCACGACTTCCACATCGGGGCGCTTGCGCTTGAGCATCTCCTTGGCGTACTTGGACACCTGCTGGCCATGCGAGTAGTTCTGGTTGATCAGATAGACCTTCTTGATCTCAGGCACGTCCTTCATATACGTGGTCAAGGCCTCCATCTTCATGGAAGTATCGGCATCGAGGCGGAAATGCCAGTAGCTGCACTTGCTGTTGGTCAGATCAGGGTCCACGGCCGCATAGTTGAGGAACACGACCTCCTTGCCCTTGTTGCGCGCATTGTGCTTTTCCAGTGCATCCATGATGGCCAGCGCCGGGCCCGAGCCATTGCCCTGGAACACATAGCGCACGCCCTGGTCCATGGCCGAGCGCAACGCGGCCGTGGTCTCCTGCGGGCTGAGCTTGTTGTCGATGCCGATGATCTCGAACTTCACCCCCGAAGCATTGCCCTTGTTGAGTTCCTCTGCCACATACTGCAGGCTTTTGAGCTGGTTGGATCCCAGCGCTGCCATCAGGCCCGAGAGCGGGTCAATCCAGGCGACCTTGACGGTCTCACCCTTCTGGGCCATCGCACTCCCCGCGCACGCCAGGATCACCGATGCTGTCAAAGCCTTGATTGCAAACTTCATAGAGCGTCTCCGTTGGTGTTTATGAGCGACGCCCAGACTAAAGGGCAAGCCAGCGCCTGCGGCTTGGGGGTTGCCCTAGCGCATATCACATTGGTGACTGCAGGGTTTACCTCAGGCCACAACTTCAAAAACCATAGCTGGTGTCTCCCGCACATAAAGGGCCAGAGGCACTTCTGACTTCGACAGTCTAGAGCGGTAACTGGCTTTCCGTCAGCGGCAGGCCGCTGGAGCTGCTCAGCACCTGAGGCTCGGGCAACTCCCTGCCATCCAGAAGCGGACCTATATCGCGCATCAGCTGGTCGAAGCTCAGCCTGCCGGCCTTGACCCTTGCCAGCAGCTCGACCACTCCGGGCAACTGATCAAAGCGTGCACCCGCAATCAGCGCCAGGCACAGATAGTTGAGCAGGTCACGTGTGCCGGTTAGCCCCTGGCGGTGTGCAAACACCAGTTGCTGACGCACAAACCAGTGCATGGCCAGTGGTGGCAATCTGTCGCGCAGATGGGTCTGATTCAGATTGAGGTAGTAGATCAGCAGATCGGGCACATTGCCCTTTACCAGCGCATCGACCTGAGCGGTGCCGAGCTGCAGCGGCAGGGGCGCCGCAGGCCCGGCAAAATCAGCCACTGCATATTCATGCAACCGGCCTGATCGACTCCAGCACCACCAGCGTGCGACCGGCCCCAGCAAGGCCCGGCACTGCGCGGGCTGCAGCACGGGATCGATGCCGGATTGCGTGTCCGGATCGCTCTGCCCCAGCAAGGCCGCCAGCACGGCCGGATCCCAGAAGGCAAGATAGCTGCCGTCGCCGTCAGGCAGTCTTGGATCCATGGCCAGGCGCAGATGGGCCAGCAGCGTCGGCATCTCGCATTCGCTTGCCAGCAGGCTGGCGCAGGGACTGGCCTGCACCACATCGAGCACGGCATCGAGAAGATCCTGCTGCGGCATTTTCAAGGCCTGAGCACTGCTGCCAAGGTGCACCAGCCAGGGGCTGAGCTTGCCCTCCTTGCTCGCGCGCGTGAAGGCAAACAAGGCCTCGGCACCGCTTTGCGGCACCTGCGCCAACAAGTCACGGTTCTGTGCCGCATCCAGCAACAGATACAGCTGCAAGGGCTTGTTTGCTGGCTTGCCGGTCGAATTGAGCTGCGACCAGCGCAGAGGCCAGCTCTTGCGTGCAGGTCTTGCTTGCGGCCAGAGCGGCCCGGCGCTCATGGCAACTCCTTGTTCACAAATGCAGAGCGCTGCTGCGCCCGACGTGCCAGGCACTCCAGACACACATTGCGCGGTGCAGCCTGGGCGACAGCCTCTGGCCCACAGGCTGCTGCAGGAAGACTCCATGCACCCAGCCCGCCTAGCAAGGCGGCTGCGAGAAGCTGGCGTCGCGGCAAGTCGTGGGCGGGACCGCCATCCGATAGCGAGGGTGGCGAGCAATCGCAAAAACCAGGAGCTGAAGGCATGGATGTCAACCAATGGCACCAGAAAAGGCACAGGCAAAAAAGCCATCATCTCACGATGATGGCTTGGCTCCCGCCGGGCCGGGGGGCGATCAGGCTGCCGAGGGCAGCTTGTAGTCCTTGAGTTCCTCGCGCAGACGGGTCTTGAGCATCTTGCCCGTGGCGCCGATCGGAATAGCCTCCACAAACACCACATCATCAGGAATCTGCCACTTGGCCGTCTTGCCCTCGTAGAACTTCAACAGCTCCTCACGCGTGATTTCCGCGCCTGGCTTCTTGACCACGGCCACGATGGGGCGCTCGTCCCACTTGGGATGCGGCATGCCTATGCAGGCAGCCATGGCCACGGCCGGGTTGGCCATGGCGATGTTTTCAATATCAATGGAGCTGATCCATTCGCCGCCGGACTTGATCACATCCTTGCTGCGGTCGGTGATCTGCATATAGCCGTCGGGGTCTATCGTCGCCACATCCCCCGTCGGGAACCAACCGTGGCCGTCAGCCCCACGTACCAGGGGGTTGCCGCTGCCTTTGTAGTAGCTGTCGATGATCCAGGGGCCGCGCACCAGCAGGTCGCCATAGCTCTTGCCATCCCAGGGCTGCTCGTCGCCGGCGTCGTTGACGATCTTCATCTCCACACCATAGATCGCGCGCCCCTGCTTCTGCCGGATCTTCATCTGCTCTTCCTTGGGCAGTTCCAGATGCTTGTTCTTGAGCGTGCACAGCGTGCCCAGCGGACTCATCTCCGTCATGCCCCAGGCGTGCAGCACCTCCACACCATAGTCGTCCTGGAAGGCCGTGATCATGGCCGGCGGGCAGGCGGAGCCGCCGATCACCGTGCGATTGAGCTTGGAAAAACGCAGGCCACCCGGCTTCATGTAGCCGAGCAGCATCTGCCAGACGGTGGGCACGCCAGCTGCAAAGGTCACGCCTTCCGACTCGATGAGTTCGTAGACCGACTTGCCGTCGAGCGCCGGGCCCGGGAAGACCATCTTGCAGCCCGTGAGCGCCGCCGAATAGGGCAGGCCCCAGGCATTGACGTGGAACATGGGGACCACGGGCAGCACCGAATCACGGGCCGACAGGCACATCACATCGGGCAGCGCTGCGGCATAGGCGTGCAGCGTGCTGGAGCGGTGGCTGTAGAGCACGGCCTTGGGGTTACCCGTAGTGCCGCTGGTGTAGCACATGCTGGATGCAGTGTTCTCGTCAAACTGCGGCCAGCGGTATTGATCGGACTGACCCGCAATCCAGCTCTCGTAGCTGACCAGGCCTGGAATGCCGCTGTCTGCCGGCAGCCGGTCTGCATCGCACAGCACCACCCATTGCTGCACCTGCGGGCATTTGGCATGCACGGCCTGAATGATGGGTAAGAAGGTCAGGTCAAAGCACAGCACCTTGTCTTCGGCGTGGTTGACAATCCAGGCGACCTGCTCGGGGTGCAGGCGCGGGTTGACGGTGTGCAGCACCCGGCCCGAGCCGCTGACGCCAAAATACATCTCCATGTGGCGATAGCCATTCCAGGCCAGGCTGGCCACTCTGTCGCCCTGGGCCAGGCCCATGGCATCGAGCTTGTTGGCAAGCTGACGCGAGCGCGCCGCCAGATCCTTGTAGGTGTAGCGGTGGATATCCCCCTCGACACGGCGGGAGACTATCTCTCCATCGGCATGGTTGCGTGCGGCAAACTCGATCAGGGAAGAAATCAACAGCGGCTGGCTTTGCATCAGACCCAACATTGGCAGTCTCCTGGATATCGTTGTGAAGATCGGGAAGCATCCTAGCGCGGGCTTCCGGGCCGTCATCTGAGGACTGTCACCAATGCGTAACCTTGGCGACCTTTGTCTGCATCCTCCCTCTGAACGATGTGCGCGCACTCAGGGAAAAACCTAGGCCGCTCTCCAACCGAAACCAACTCAACAACCCTGCAAGCCCTGTCCCTGACGCCGCTCAAGCACAATGCCTGCATGAGCGAATCCCCTGCCCCGCAATGGCGCAAGCCCGGCCGCTTCGAAGCCCTGGGCCCGGCTTTTTTCACCTATCTCCAACCCACGCCCGTACCCGAGCCGCACTGGATTGCCACCAGCGTCAGCACGGCCCGCTGGATGGGTCTGAACCCCCAATGGCTGCACAGCGCCGAAGCGCTGCAAATCCTCAGCGGCAATGCCGTCTCCGACCATGGCAACGGCGGCAGCAAGCCGCTGGCCACGGTCTATAGCGGTCACCAGTTCGGCGTCTGGGCCGGCCAGCTCGGCGACGGCCGTGCCATCCTGCTGGGCGAGACGGAGCAGGGCTTTGAAGTCCAGCTCAAGGGCGCAGGCCGCACCCCCTATTCACGCATGGGCGACGGCCGGGCCGTGCTGCGCTCGTCGATTCGCGAGTTTCTCTGCAGCGAAGCCATGACAGCCCTGGGCATTCCCACCACGCGCGCGCTGGCGCTGACGGGCTCGCCCCTGCCCGTGGCCCGCGAGACCATGGAAACTGCCGCCGTCGTGACCCGAGTGGCCGAGAGCTTCATCCGCTTCGGACATTTCGAGCATTTCGCCGCACGCGACATGCAGGCCGAACTTAAAGCCCTGGCCGACATGGTCATAGACCAGCATTACCCGGAATGTCGCACGGCCGCTGCACTGAACGGCAATCCCTATGCCAACTTTCTGCAGGCGGTGAGCGAGCGCACGGCCCGATTGCTGGCCCAGTGGCAAGGCGTGGGCTTTTGCCATGGTGTGATGAATACCGACAATATGAGCATTCTGGGGTTGACCATAGACTACGGCCCCTTCCAGTTTCTCGACGTCTTCGACCCCGGTCATATATGCAACCACAGCGACAGCCAGGGCCGCTATGCCTTTAACCGCCAGCCCCAGGTCGCCTACTGGAATCTCTATTGCCTGGGTCAGGCCCTGCTGCCGCTGATCGGCGACGAAGAGCTGACGATCGCCGCGCTGGAGTCGTACAAGACCGTCTTTCCTGCAGCCTATGCACGCCAGATGCTGGCCAAGCTGGGCCTGCCCGAGAACGAAGCCGGCACGCCCGCCACTGAAGGCCGCTTTGCCCTGCTGGTCAACCCTCTGCTGCAGATCCTGGCGGACAACAAGGTGGACTACACCATCTTCTTTACCCGCCTGACCGATGCCGTTGCACAGGGGCAGCAAACGAAAATCGACTTTGAGCCGCTGCGTGACATCATTCTTGACCGGGCCAGCTTCGATGCCTGGTCGCTCACTTATTCAGAGCAGCTAGCACAAATGGACAAAGCACAGACCGTCGATTTGATGCAAAAATCCAATCCGCGCTTTGTGCTGCGCAACCATCTGGGCGAGACGGTGATTCGCGCCGCCCAGGCCGGTGACTTCGCCCCGGTACAGCAGATGCTGGCCGTGCTGCAGACGCCTTACGACCCGCACCCGGACCACGCTGACTGGGCCGGCTTCCCGCCCGACTGGGCTTCCTCGATTGAAATCAGCTGTTCATCATGAGCTTTCCCATCCAGAAATCCGACCAAGAATGGCAAGCACTGTTGCAGGACAAGGGAGCTGAAGCCACGGCCTTCCAGGTCACGCGCCACGCAGCCACCGAGCGCCCCTTCACCGGCAAATACGAACAGTTCTGGGCCGATGGCAGCTACCACTGCGTCTGCTGCGGCAACAAACTGTTCGACTCGCATACCAAGTTTGACGCCGGCTGCGGCTGGCCCAGCTTCGACCAGGCCGTGCCCGGCGCCATCACCAATATCGTGGACCGCAGCCACGGCATGGTGCGCACCGAGACGGTGTGCAGCAACTGCGGAGCCCATCTGGGCCATGTCTTTCCCGATGGCCCCACCGATACCGGCCTGCGCTACTGCATGAACTCGGCCTCGCTGGATTTCCACAAGGAACCGCAAAAATAAGAGCTGACAAGGCTGGTGCAGCAAGGGCCTGCGGCTTCCGACCTGGCCCGCCGCCCTGACCTTTAGCATCAGCTTTGATAGCTGAATCCGTCCGGCGTACAAGGCTTTGCCCACGGTAAGGCCCGGGCTTTGGTGCATGATGCGACTTTGCTCGCAGCACCGGGAACCTTGCCGCTGCTGCGCAGTCTGAATTTCAGAACGACTACCATTTCGCGCATGAAGCTGCTGATTGATTTCTTCCCCATCATCCTGTTTTTCGTGGCCTTCAAGGTCTGGGGCATTTACACCGCCACAGCGGTGGCCATTGTCGCAACCGTGGCGCAGATCGCCTATCTGCGCTTCAAGACCGGCAAGATCGAACCCATGCAATGGATGAGCCTCGGCGTCATCGTGCTGTTCGGCGGTGCCACGCTGCTGGCCCATGACGACAACTTCATCAAATGGAAGCCCACGGTGCTGTACTGGCTCATGGGCGGCGCGCTGCTGATCGGCCAGTTGGTGTTCAAGAAGAACCTGCTGCGCTCCGTCATGGGCGCGCAACTTCAACTGCCCGACGCCATCTGGCTCAAGCTCAACTGGGCCTGGACCGCATTCTTCGCCGCCATGGGCGGACTCAACATCTGGGTAGCCTACAACTTCGACACCGATGCCTGGGTCAACTTCAAGCTGTTTGGCGGCATGGGACTGATGGTGGTGTTTGTGATTGCACAAGCCATCTACATGAGCCGCTACCTGCCTCAGGACGGCGTGCCCAGCACGGCCGAAACCAAGGACAAGCAGCCATGAGCGTGACGATCAGCGCCCAGGCCATGGACGCTGCCCTGCGCCAGCGTCTGGCCCCGACCCAGCTCGAAGTCATCGACGAGAGCTATCAGCATGCCGGTCATGCCGGTGCCAACGACAGCGGTGTGGGCACGCATTTCCGCGTCCGCATCGCTGGTCCGGCCTTTGATGGAAAAACCCGCGTGGCACGCCACCGCCTTGTGTATGATGCACTGCAAGACTTCATTGACCAGGGTGTTCATGCCATCGCCATTGAAGTACTTTGAGAACGCACTGTTCTGACCACAGGCTCCTTGACGGGAGCCTGTTGCGTATGGACTGAACTTCACTTACTTTTCTCAATCACAACTCGAATGAGCATGAAACAAAAACAACTGGCCCGCATCGTGGCCGCCGCTGTTCTGGGCGCAGCCGCCCTGTCCGCCTCGGCCCAGAATGTGGCCATCGTCAATGGCAAGGCCGTTCCCATGGCCCGCGTCAACGCCCTGAAGGCCCAGATCGAAGCCAGCGGCCAGCCCGTGGCCCCCGAAATGGACAAGATGATCAAGGACGAGGTCATCGCGCGTGAAGTCTTCATGCAGGAAGCCAACCGCCGCGGTCTGGCAGCTTCCGAGGCCTACAAGCAACAGATGGACATGGCCCGCCAGACCGTGCTGATCCGTGCGCTGTTCGAAGACTTCCAGAAGAAGAACCCCGTGACCGATACCGAAGCCAAGGCCGAATACGACAAGTTCGTTGAGGCCAATGGTGGCAAGGAATACAAGGCCAGCCACATCCTGGTGGAATCCGAAGACCGCGCCAAGGCCATCATCGCCGAAGTGAAGGCCGGCAAGAAGTTCGAGGACATCGCCAAGAAGGAATCCAAGGACCCCGGATCGGGCGCCCGCGGCGGCGACCTGGACTGGGCCAACCCCAACAACTACGTGCCCGAGTTCACCGAAGCACTGATCAAGCTCAAGAAGGGCGAAATGACCGACGCCCCCGTCAAGAGCCAGTTTGGCTGGCACATCATCCGCATGGACGACGAGCGTCAGGCTGAAATGCCCAAGTTCGAGGACGTCAAGCCACAGATTACTCAGCAGCTGCAACAGCAAAAGCTGCAGCAATTCCAGGATCAGCTGCGCAAAAGCGCAAAAATCCAGTAACATGATCTAACGTCAGTACCCAAAAGTACTGGCCAGACCATCACCCAAGCCCGCGTCAAGCGGGCTTTTTTTGTCTCATCGCTGCGGTGTTGCTACATCTTCTGCAGCATCTTGAGCAGACTCAGACTTGACCGGCGGCAATTGTTCGGGCTTTCGTGGACGGCAATGCGGGGATTTGCGTGCCGTGCCCGAGCCCTTATCCGCCCCCTCTGTTGCGGCTTGCCGACGGGCCTCTTCTTCGGTCTGCAAGGGGCACAGCGGCAATTGCGCAGACAGACGAGAGTTTTGTGGTGCCACCGCATCGGCCGTCGGTGCAACAGGCTGCGCAGCGTCCGAACTCCGGGAAAGCGCCCGGGCTGACGGTGCTCTGCTTGCTGCCGCTGCCGCGCTGGAGGCTGGCGCAGCCTCGGATTGCGGCGCAGTGGCCGACGCCTGCACATCCTGGGTATGCGGCGCCTGCTGCGCCTTTGCTGGAGTCCGGCTCTGCCTGGATTTCTCAGCCGGCGAAACCGAACCGGCTGCACTGGCATCTGCGGCCACCGGAGCAGAAGCGATTGCAGGCGCCGGTGCAGACGCCTGTGCAGCCGGGTCTATATCCGCAGGCTGGGCAGGCTCGGCCACGACTTCGGAGCTGGAGCCGGATCCGGCGTCCGGCCCGCTCCACCAGGCACCATGCTGCAGCATCAGCCAGCCCACCAGTCCGACAGCTGCCAGTCCGCCCACAGCATGACGCAGCCAGAAGCGGTCGTTGGCTGCAGGTTTGTCCGTCCGTTCCCGGGGCTGCTGCCCCACACCTGCCACACGCTGGCGTGCGCGCTCAAGAATGGCGGTGCTGCTTTGCGCACTGGGGCCACGGTCCTCTGCCACGGCCTCGTGGTAGAGCTCGCGCAGCGCATCGGGCTTGTCGTCGCCGGACGGGGTTTCGGGGTGCATATTCATGCCAGTTCCTCCAGCGCGGCGCGCAGTTTGGCACGCGCATAGCGCAAGCGGCTCTTAGCCGTTTCCTCGGCAACGCCAGTGGTCTGGGCAATTTCGGCCAGTGTCAGATCAGCCTCGACCTGCAGCACAAAGCACTCGCGCTGCTCAGCCGGGAGCCGGGCCAGCGCAGCCAGAATGGCCTGGGCCATGAGTTGACGATCGAGCTGCTGCTCGGGCTCGAAGCCCGAGGCCGCAAACAGGCTTTCGGCCAGCCGCATGGACTCTGGCGTGTCTGCCGAAAGGCTGATGCCCGGCCGCTGCCTGCGCCAATGGTCGACCAGCCGGTGATGTGCCATGGTGAACAGCCAGGTCGTGAACCTGCTGCGCACCTCATAGCGGCAGGCACTGTCCACCACGGCAAACCAGAGGTCTTGCGCCAGATCGTCGGCCAGCGCCGCATCGCCCGTGTTGCGATAGAAATAGCGCCACATGCGCAGGCTATGCCGGGTATAAAGCGTCTCGAACGCCGTGGCCTGCCCTGCAGCATAGCTGCGCATCAGGGCTTCATCGGCGGGTTGGGGTTGGGCAAGCGGCGGTGCAAGCATGCCCGCGATTATGCAAATTCCGGCGACAGCGCAACCAACTCAGTTGCGGGGCGGATCCGGCACAAAGCCGTTGTCCCCGGGGAAGGGATTGGGCGCGCGCGGCTGGGACGGCCGTGGACGGGGCTCGCGAATCACGCCTCTGGCGACCAGATTGGCATAGCTGTCGTAACGGATGCGCACCATCTGCCGGGGCTGGTCGGTATCGGCTTCGAACTCCACCTGGGTGACTTGCGAACGCTCCACCGCGCCATGGCCCGTGCCCAGCGAAGGGGCCGGTGATGCCTGGGGCGCACGGCGCTCGGCGCTGCGGCTCTTGCTGGCGGCCTGCGGCATGGCACTATCGGCTGCGGCAGGCTCGGCAGCCGATGCAGCGCTCGCGGCGTCCGACTCATAGACTGGCCCTTGGTATCTGGCCGGCTCGGGCAGCTTTTCACGGTACAGAGCCACGCCAATCACGCCCACATCCTGCGGCCGGCCGGTTCTGGCGGCATAGGACATATCGCTTTCGGAAAAATAGAACGCAGCCACGTTGTCATTGCTCTTGCGCCAGCCCCTCACGTCATAGCTGTCGGCCGCATCCAGCACATAGCCGCCTTCGGCGCGGGAGCTCGCCGTGCGGCCGTTGATGGCATTGACCCCGTCGACGCTGATGACGCCCATGATGCGGCGGCTCTCGAGGTTGCGGATGCGCACCGCATAGTTGGCACCGGGGCGGCCCACTACCCACAGCTCCCCCTCGTGACTGTACTGGGGCAGTACCCGACCCGTGGCACGTTCGACGATGCTGATCTGGGCCAGCTTGTGGTTGCCGCGCGTCCAGGCCGAGGCCGGCGCGGCGGCCACCATCGCGGCAGCGCAGAGCAGAGAGGCGCGCAGCAGACGGCCGCGCGACAGCAAGAAACCAGGAACCGGGGGTTCGATACGGACGGACAGCATGGACAAGGCCTCCTCAAGATACAGCCACAGCGGCTGAAACAAACTTGTCGGAGGCTGAAACGCAGCAGCAGAGCCAACGGGGTCAAGTCAGGCGCCCTGATTTGCAAGCATTTGCAACACCATCTGCAACATCATTGGCAACACCGCTTGGCGCCGCATTCCTGCTCCGGCCCGGCATGTCTGGCACAATCGCGCTCGCTGCAGCCCAAGGCTGGCAGCCATGCTGGGGGTGTCCTGACCATGACCGGTCAGGGCTGAGAGAGTCCCTTTGAACCTGATTGCGCAAGCGGTGTCCTGACGACCGCTTGCCCGAGATCATCCTCGCGCAGGGAAGCTGTCCAAGGTGTCATGCCGCGACTGGCCATGTCTTTGCTGGCCCGCCGCGCAAACCATGCGGCCCCTGCTTCGTTTTTCTGGCGGAGCATTCATGAATTCATCTTCTTCCACATCGGCCAATCGGGCCCTGGCCCCGGTGACGGAGCAGGAGCGCGTCTTTGCCTGGCGCGACCATGCCTCGCTGTGGTTCAGCCTGGGCGTGGGCCTGCTGGTCATGCAGATGGGGGCCTATCTGCTGCCAGCGCTCAGCCCGCTGCATGCGCTGATCGCGATAGCCATCGGCTCGCTGATCGGTGCCGGCCTGCTGGGCTGGGTGGGCAAGCTCGGCTGCGACAGCGGCCTGTCCAGCGCCGGGCTGATGCACAGCGTCTACGGCCGCCGCTTCGCAAGACTGCCAATCGTGCTCAACATCGTCCAGTTGCTGGGCTGGGGCAGTTTCGAGCTGGTGGTGATGCGCGACGCCACCGTGGCGCTGGGCAAGCAAGGCGGCATCATGGGCGCTGCCTACTGGCCCTGGCTGGCCACGCTGCTCTGGGGCGGCGTGATCCTGCTGCTGATGAGCGGCTCCATGACCACCCTGGTGCGCCGCATCATCTCGCGCGTGGCCTTGCCGCTGGTGATTGCCTCGCTGCTGTGGCTGAGCTGGCAATTCCTCAAAATGGCCGGCGCCACCGGCCTAGGGACCTTGCTGGCCCGCGAAGGTGCCGGCGGCATGAGCATGCTTGGCGCCGTCGATCTGGTGATCGCCATGCCCATCAGCTGGCTACCGCTGGTGGCCGACTATGCGCGCCACGGCAAAAGCGGCAAGTCCGCGCTGACGGGCGCCTGGACCGGCTTTGCCCTGGCCAATATCTGGTGCTACTCCCTGGGCGTGCTGGTGGCCCTGACCCTGCCCAGCGAAGACCTGGTCACGGCCCTGCTGCTGGCCCAGGGCGGGCTGATTGCCCTGTCGCTGATTCTGATCGACGAGGTGGACAACGCCTATGGCGATGCCTACTCGGGCGCCATGTCGGCCCACAGCCTGCAACCGGGCTGGAGCATTCGCCGCTGGGGCCTGCTGATCGCGTCCCTGTGCACGGCGCTGGCCATGGTGCTGCCCATGCACAGCCTGGAGCCGTTTCTGCTGCTGCTCAGCTCCTGCTTTGTGCCGCTGTTCGGCGTGATGCTGGGTCGCCTGGCCTTTGGCACCGATGCCGTGGAGCTGATGCAAAAAGCGCCCGCCGTGCGCTGGGATGCCGTGGCCATCTGGGTGCTGGGCATTGCCTTCTATCACCTGCTGCCCTATGTCAGCACGGCCCTGGGCTCGGCCCTGCCCACGCTGGCGCTGACTTTTGTGGTGGCCGTCGCCACACGCCAGCTGCAGCCGCGCTCCGTTGCCGCCTGAACAAGGCTCGAATTCAATAGCAACCAGCGCCCTGCAACAGGTCGTTTCAACCTTCTTTCTTATCTTCTATCGGGCGCCCGCCGCCTGCAACAGCTGCACCACGGCCTGCTGCCCGCGCTGGCGTGCATGGGCCAGGGCCGTCACTCCATCCTTGTCGGGCAGGTTCAGATCGGCCTTGGCATCGATCAAGGCCTGGATGATGGCCTGATGGCGCGGCCCGCCATCGCTGAGCACCACGGCCTCCATCAGGCAGGTCCAGCCCAGCCGGTTGACATGGTTCACATCCACACCTGCCGTGATCAGCGCCTGGGCTGTTTCCAGATGGCCGCGCTCGCAGGCCGGAATCAGGGCCGTGCCGCCATAGCGGTTGGTGCTCTTGAGATCGGCGCCATAGGAAATCGTCATGCGCACAATCTCCAGCCGGCCCTGCGCGCCGGCCAGCAGATAGGCGCTGTCCTGCATCTGGTTCTGGATATTGGGGCTGGCACCATGCATCAGCAGCGAACGTGCGACCTCGATATGGTTGGCCGCCGTGGCCAGCAGCAAGGGGGTATTGCCCCGGGCGTCCTGCACGTCGACAGGCGCGTTGCCGGCCAGCAGATTGCGCACCGCCACGGTATCGCCCTGCGCGGCAGCGGCCAGCAATTGCTGGCCCAGCATCTGCGGGTCCCCGGCTTTTGGCGCCGCAGCGGCGGCAGGTGTTGCAGCCGGAGCATTCGCCGACGCCCTACTCTGGCAGGCCGTGAGCAGCGTTGCTGCGGTCAGAGTCGTCAATGCAAGCGTCAATCGGGTGGTCAACGAGGCACTCCCGTGGGCGCTGGTTGGCTGTTTCATGGCATTCCTTCATGGCTGTCGGGTGTTCAGCCCCTGTCAGCTTTCTACAGGAACTATAGCTAGCCACGCAAGTCCGATGAGGGTTACAGCCTGTTTTCAATCGATAAAAGGAGAATCTGCCCCGTGCCTTGCAACCGCTGGATCCGCACCGCCGCCACTTCAAGCCTGATCGCGCTGGGTGCGCTCACCGCCGGCCTGCTGCCGGCCCTCGCACAAGCCCAGGAATTTGTCAGCATCAAGGGCAAGACAGTGAATGTGCGCGAGCAGCCCAACACCCGCTCCGCAACACTCTGGGAACTGAGCAAGGGCTACCCGCTGCAAGTCACCCAGCGCAAGGGCCAGTGGCTGCGCGTCAAGGACTATGAGTCCACGCTGGGCTGGGTCCACGCCCCGCTGACCAGCAAGAGCCCGCATATGGTGGTGACAGCGCGCACGGCCAATCTGCGCTCCGGCCCCGGCCAGAAGCACAACCGGGTAGGCAAGCTGGAGCAGCATGAGGTGCTGCAGACGCTGAAAAAGCAAGGCAGCTGGGCCCAGGTCCAGCGCAGCAATGGCCAAAGCGGCTGGGTGGCCAAGAATCTGGTCTGGGGCTGGTAAGCCCGGCAACAAGCACACCCCAAAAGCAAAGGCCTGCAGCTGCAGGCCTTTTTTGCGGGAGCCGGAAATCAGCCTTCGACGATCAGCTGTGCACGCGGCGCATAACCATGATTGAGCGGACCGTGACCCTGGCCGGTATAGACCTCGGCACCCGCCTCGATGGCGCCCAGAATATAGCGCCGCGCCTCGGTCACTGCGGCCTCCAGCGCCAGTCCCTGGGCCAGGAAGGAGGCAATCGCCGACGACAGCGTGCATCCTGTGCCATGGCCGTTATGGGTGACGATGCGCTGCGACTGCAGGCGCAGATAGTCGCTGGCCTGCTGGCCTTGCCGGCCCAGCACATCCATGACCAGATCGCCGCTCAGATGCCCGCCCTTGAGCAACACCGCCGGCGCCCCCATGGCCAGCAGATCGGCCACGGCCGCATCCAGCGCTCCAATGCCGTCGATGTTGCGACCCAGCAGCAAAGCTGCTTCATCCAGATTGGGGGTAATCACCGTCGCCAGCGGGAACAGCTCCTGGACCAGCGCCTGGGCCGTCTCGGGAACGATCAGGCGGTCGCCGCTGGTGGCCACCATCACGGGGTCCAGCACCACGTTCCTGATCCGATGGCGGCGGATCGCATCCGCCACCACGCTCACCACATCGGGAGTGGCCAGCATGCCGATCTTGACGGCATCGACGCCTATGTCCTGCACAACGGCATCGATCTGGCCGCGCACGGTATCGAGCGGAATGCCGTGAATGCCCGTCACGCCCAGCGTGTTCTGCACGGTGATGGCCGTGATCGCCGTCATGCCGTAGCAGCCCAGTGCCGCACAAGTCTTGAGGTCGGCCTGGATGCCGGCACCACCGCCGCTGTCCGAGCCGGCAATGGAGAGCACGCGCGCATAGCGCTTTTTTGCGGCGCCGGAGATGGAGGAAGAAGCAATCACTGTCATGGCAAAAATTATCGCCCATGCGCATGGTCAATGCGTGCTGTTTGCGGTTGTGCTGTAATGTCCAACGGACGAAACAGGGGTGTCCCGCAGGCAAGCAGCCTGTGTGGACTGAGAAACACCCTGGGGCAGCGCCAGCCACCGGCTGCGCACCAGAGCACCATCCGTGCCCTGTGCCCCCTGCACCCGATCCAGGTCATGCTGGCGTGGGGAGTTTCACAAGCCGCAAGGCATGCCGCGTTTTGTCCTGCACATGGCCCTGTTCCTGTGTCCGGATGGAAAACGATTTGCACATGTCATTGCTACAAGCTTCTTCAAAGATCGCAATTCTCGGCGGCGGCCTCATGGGCCGTCTGCTGTCGCTGGCCCTGGCCCAGCGCGGTCATGCCATCGACCTCTATGACGCCCATGGCCCGCAAGGCGATGGTGCTGCGGCGCGCGTGGCGGCCGCCATGCTGGCTCCGCTGGCCGAGTCGGCCATTACCGAGCCCGGCGTGGTGCGCATGGGCCAGCATGGGCTCAAGCGCTGGCCCGAGCTGATAGCCCAGCTCGAGCAGCATGTGTTCCTGCAGCAAAACGGCACGCTGATTCTCTGGCACCGCCAGGATCAGGGCGATGCGGCACGCTTTTTCGGTCTGCTGGAGAAAAACCGGCGCATCAACCCCAGCCTGCCGGCCATGCAGGAGAAGACCGGCGCAGCGCTGCAGGACTGCGAGCCCGCGCTGCAGGGACGCTTCAACCAGGCCGTCTATCTACCCGGCGAAGGCCAGCTGGACAACCGCCAGCTGCTGACAGCGCTGGTCGACAAGCTCACCGCCCTGGGCGTGCGGCTGCACTGGGACAATCCTCGCGAGGTTGGCGACTTCCGCCCCGGCGAGGCTGGTCAGCCCGACTTCGTGTTCGACTGCCGAGGTCTGGGTGCCCGCAGCCAGTGGAAGCAGCTGCGCGGCATTCGCGGCGAAGTGGTTCGCATCCATGCGCCCGAAGTCACGCTGCAACGCCCCACACGCCTGATCCATCCACGCTACCCCATCTATATCGCGCCCAAGGAAGACCATCTGTTCGTGATTGGCGCGACCGAGATCGAGTCCGACGACATGTCGCCGGCCAGCGTGCGCTCCACGCTGGAGCTGCTGAGCGCGGCCTATACCGTGCACTCGGGCTTTGCCGAAGGCCGGATTGTGGAGATCGCCACCCAATGCCGCCCCACCCTGCCCGATAATCTGCCCGCCGTGCGCCTGCTGACTCCGCGCGTCATGGAAGTCAACGGCCTCTACCGTCACGGCTTCATGATCTCGCCCGCCATGCTGGACGTGGTGCTGGAGCTGCTGGACCACAACGACTCGCCGCTGGCGCGCGAGTTCGATGTCGCCGTGCATCGTGGCTGAACTGCGAGCCCGAACTTTGGCGCACAGCACTTGCACCCCCGGCGCACGCAAGCACCGTCGTGCAGAGGTTTAACTTAGCACCCGCTTTATTTTCCGTTTCCATGCCATGAAGATCACTCTCAACCAGCAAGCCGCCGAGCTGCCAGCCCATGCCACCGTGGCCGATGCGCTGGCGCAGATGCAGGCCAAGCCCCCGTTTGCCGTGGCGGTCAACACGGTGTTCGTGCCCAAGACGCAATACGCCGACCATGCGCTCAATGAGGGCGACAGGATGGAAGTCATCTCTCCGGTGACTGGCGGCTAGACATGAATCCCCCTGAGTCGCTACGCGCCTTCCCCCAAGGGGGACGACACCTGCGCTGCGAGGCGGCTCTTGCTGGGTGTCTCTCACTTGGCAAATGCTCGTTTGAAGTCCATTTAGCTTGACGAGCATTGCGGTACACAGACAAAAGATAAAGACAGACCATGAATACAAAAACTACCGACGACGCCCTGGTTCTCTACGGCCAGCGTTTTGAAAGCCGCTTGCTGCTGGGCACCTCGCGCTACCCCTCGCCGGCGATTCTCGAAGCCGCTGTGGAGCGCTCAAGGCCCGCCATGGTCACGGCCTCGCTGCGCCGCCAGGGCAGCAATGCCGCCGAGACCGGCGCCAGCTTCTGGGAGCTGCTGCGCAAGCTCAATGTGCCCGTGCTTCCCAACACGGCAGGCTGCATGACCATCCAGGAGGCCGTGACCACGGCCCAGATGGCGCGTGAAGTCTTCGACACCCCCTGGATCAAGCTGGAGCTGATCGGTGACGACTACACGCTGCAGCCCGACACGCTCAATCTGGTGGAAGCGGCCTCCATCCTCATCAAGGACGGCTTCCAGGTGCTGCCCTACACCACCTACGACCTGGTGCTGTGCCAAAAGCTCGTCGACGTGGGCTGCCAGGCCGTCATGCCCTGGGCTGCGCCCATCGGCACCGGCCGCGGCCCCATCAATCCCTATGCCATGCAGATGCTGCGCGAGCGCCTGAAGGTGCCGCTGATCGTCGATGCCGGCCTGGGCCGTCCCTCGCATGCCTGCACCGTGATGGAATGGGGCTATGACGCCGTGCTGCTGAACACCGCCGTGGCCCTGTCCGAAGATCCCGTGGCCATGGCCGGCGCCTTCTCCGATGCCGTCAATGCCGGTCACGCCGCCTGGCGCGCAGGCGCCATGGCCGAGCAGAACGCCGCCCAGCCCAGCACGCCCGTGCTGGGCACCCCTTTCTGGCATCAGGAATAAAGGCCGCCCCATGGACTCCGCTGAAATCAAGGCCCTGGCGCAAGCCATCATCCACCAGCACAGTGCCAACTTTGGCGCCCAGTTGCACCACGATGCCAACTCGGTCGAGCTGACGCCCCAGCCCGTACCGCCCGCGCTGCGCCAGGACCCAGCCTATCTGGCTGCGCTTGAGGCCTGCAGCGAGCTGGGCTTTATTGCCGTGGATGCGCAGACTCTGGCCCAGGCCTGGCAGCACCAGAGCGAGCGCACCGACCAGTTCGATGTCACCCACTGGCCCGACGACCCACGCGACTTCGGTCTCGGCAAGGCCGACCCGGCCCTGGCCTTTGCCCATTGCCCGCGCGAGCTGGGCCTGTATGGCGTGCTGCCCACGGCCGAATGGGTGGGCCGCATGGCCCGCGCGGGTGTGCCCACGGTGCAGCTGCGTTTCAAGTCCGGCGACAGGGCCGCCGTTGCACAAGAAGTCAAGGCGGCCGTTGAAGCCGTCAAGGGCACGCAGGCACGCCTGTTCATCAACGACCATTGGCAGGCCGCACTGGATGCAGGTGCCTACGGCATCCATGTGGGCCAGGAAGATCTGGACGTGATCGGCCAGCGCGATCTGCAGACCATCCGCAGCTCGGGCACCCGCCTGGGCGTCTCCACCCATGGCTACGCAGAGATGGTGCGCGCCCATGCCGTGCAGCCCAGCTATATCGCCCTGGGTGCGGTCTTTCCCACCACGCTCAAGAAGATGGCGACGGCCCCGCAGGGACTGGCGCGGCTGGCGGCCTATGTGCGGCTGATGCAGCAATACCCGCTGGTGGCGATTGGCGGCATTTCCGAGGACCTGTTCCCCGCCGTGCGTGCCACGGGCGTGGGCTCGGTGGCCGTGGTGCGCGCTCTGGTCAACGCACCCGATCCGGAAGCTGCAGCCAGGCATCTGCTGGCGCGCATGCAAGCTGCTGCGTAAATCCACGCACTACTAATTCAATAGCTTGGAACGACTGATAGATAAGAGCTGCCAGCTATTTTCACTTAAAGCCACAGATCCATCGCGCCTGAAAAACTCGGCGCATGAAATACCGCAGATGACAAGACTGAATGCCCGCAGCCCGCGGGCGTTTTTGTTTTCCGTCGCGCCGCAGCCCGCATGACTGCTGGGTTTTCTTGATCGGCGCAAGCCCTCTTCGCGTTAGAAGCGGACACACAGGTGACAACCCTGAGTCCCGCAGTTGCAGCACAGCCGGTCCCACACGCGACAATGGGGCGGTTACCAGTCACGCATAAGACAGAACATGGACGAGCCAATTCTTAGTATGGAAGAACGTGAGGCGATCAACTCTGGTCGCTGGTTTTCATCCCTTTCGCCCTCTTTGCGGCACGACATTCTTCGATGCGCTTACGTCAAACGATACAAAGATGGCATGCTCATCTGCGCTCGCGGCGAACCGCCCGAGGAGTGGATTGCCTGTGCACGTGGCGCGGTGCGAGTCAGCTCCACCTCCATCACCGGCAAGCAGATCACGCTGACCTATGTGGAGCCGGGCATCTGGTTCGGGGATGTCGCGATTCTGGATGGCGACAAGCGCACGCACGACGCCTATGCACATGGCGAGACCACGCTGCTGTGCGTATCCAAGGCGGACTTCAAGCGCATTCTGGCAGAGCATGTGGAGTTTTCCGAAGCGATCCTGCGCCTCAACGCACGCCGAGTACGTCAGCTCTACGGTCTGGTGGAAGACCTCAACACCTTGCCGCTGCGCGCGCGCCTGGCCAAGCAGCTGCTGCACCTGACGCGCAGCTATGGCGTGATGAGTCTGTCGGACAGCAACGAGATCCGCATAGGCCTGCATCTGGCGCAGGAAGAGCTGGCGCAATTGCTGGGCGCCTCGCGCCAGCGTGTGAACCAGGAGCTCAAGTCCATGGAGCGCGAGGAAGTCATTCGCATCGAGCCGGGTGGCCTCATCGTGCGCGACCGGGTGACGCTGCTGCGCATTGCAGACACCGACCACTAACCCCCCTGAGCCGCTTTGCGGCTTCCCCCCAAGGGGGGACGACATCTTCGCTGCGGGGCGGCCCTTGCTTGATGTCTCGCTCTTGGGCTGCGCCTGCTTTTGAGGCAGCTAGCTTTGGCCGTCCTCAGCGTTCACGCTTTCTTGCATCTTCGCCGCGTTCTGCGGCAACTCACCCCCATTTCACGCATTCGCTCGCTGCGCCTCCGGTGCGGCACGGCGGGCTGCGCCTTGCCCATCACAAATCGAACAAAGGACTGAGACAGCATGAGCACTTTTGACCATTTCGTCGGCACCCGCGCGGTTTCCGATCAGCATGCTTTTGACACCGATGCCATGGGTGCCTGGATGAGCCAGCATGTCCAGGGCTTTGAAGGTCCGCTGCAGGTGGAGATGTTCAAGGGCGGCCAGTCCAACCCCACCTACAAGCTGATCACGCCCGGCCGCAGCTATGTGATGCGCGCCAAACCCGGCCCTGTGGCCAAGCTGCTGCCTTCGGCCCATGCGATCGAGCGCGAGTACCGCGTCATGAAGGGCCTGGCCGGCACCGATGTGCCCGTGCCGCATATGTATGCGCTGTGCGAGGACGAATCCGTCATCGGCCGCGCCTTCTACATCATGGAGTTCATGGAAGGCCGCGTGCTCTGGGACCAGTCCCTACCCGGCATGACGCCTGCCCAGCGCGCCGAGATCTACGATGAGATGAACCGCGTGATCGCGGCCCTGCACAGCGTGAAGTTTGCCGAGCGCGGTCTGGCCGATTACGGCAAGAGCGGCAATTACTTCGAGCGCCAGATCGGTCGCTGGAGCAAGCAGTATGTGGCCTCGGTCACCCAGCCCATCCCCGAGATGGACAAGCTGATGGAGTGGCTGCCGGCCCATATGCCGGCCAGCGCGCGCGACGAGGGCCGCGTCTCCATCGTGCATGGCGACTATCGCCTGGACAACCTGATGTTCCACCCCACCGAGCCGCGCGTGATCGCCGTGCTGGACTGGGAGCTGTCCACGCTGGGCCACCCGCTGGCCGATTTCAGCTACCACTGCATGAGCTGGCATATCCCTGCCGAGCTGGGCCGCGGCATTGCGGGCCTGGATATCGCGGGCCTGGGCATTCCCGCCGAGCACGATTACATGCAGCGCTACTGCCAGCGCACCGGCATTGCCGATGTGGCGACACTGCAGCGCGACTGGAACTTCTACCTGGCCTACAACATGTTCCGCATCGCGGCCATCCTGCAAGGCATTGCCAAACGTGTCGAGGCCGGCACGGCCTCCAGCGCCCAGGCCAAGGCCTCGGGCGACACCGCCCGCCCCATGGCCGAGCTGGCCTGGTCCTTCGCCCAGCGCGCCTGACTTTCATCCACCACCACGCAACTTGACCGTCCCACAATAAAAGGAGCACTCATGGACTTCGACTACTCGCCCAAAACCAAGGACTTGCAGCAACGCCTGCTCAAGTTCATGGACGACTACATCTACCCGGCAGAAAAGGAATATGCCGACGAGATGCAGGCCAACACGGCCGCCGGCAAGCGCTGGACGCCGCTGCAAACCATTGAAAAGCTCAAGCCCAAGGCCCAGGCCGCGGGCCTGTGGAATCTGTTCCTGCCCGTGGACAGCGCCGAAGCCTCGGGCTACCACGGCGCAGGCCTGACCAATCAGGAATACGCACCGCTGGCCGAGATCATGGGCCGCGTGCCATGGGCTTCCGAAGTCTTCAACTGCTCCGCGCCGGACACCGGCAATATGGAGACCATTGCCCGCTACGGCAGTGCCGAGCTCAAGGAGCGCTGGCTCAAGCCCCTGCTGGAAGGCAAGATCCGCTCGGCCTTCGCCATGACCGAGCCCGAAGTCGCCTCCTCCGACGCTACCAATATCTGCACCCGTATCGAGCGCCAAGGCGACGAATACGTGATCAACGGCCACAAGTGGTGGATCTCGGGTGCCGGCGATCCTCGCTGCCAGGTCTTCATCACCATGGGCAAGACCGACCCCGAAGCGGCCAAGCATTCGCAGCAGAGCATGATCATCATCCCGGCCGACGCCAAGGGCATCCGCATCGCGCGTCCTCTGAACGTGATGGGCTATGACGATGCACCCCACGGCCATATGGAGATGTATTTCGAGAACGTGCGCGTTCCCGTCGGCAACATCCTGCTTGGCGAAGGGCGCGGCTTCGAGATCGCCCAGGGTCGCCTCGGCCCCGGCCGCATTCACCACTGCATGCGACTGATCGGCCTGGCCGAGCGTGCGTTGGAGCTGATGTGCAAGCGTGCCAGCAGCCGCGTGGCCTTCGGCAAGAGCGTGGCCCAACAGACCGTGACGCAGGAGCGCATTGCCGAAGCACGCTGCAAGATCGACATGGCGCGCCTGCTCACGCTCAAGGCAGCCTGGCTGATGGACGTGGCCGGCAACAAGGTGGCCAGGACCGAGATCGCCATGATCAAGGTCGTCGCCCCCAGCATGGCCTGCCAGGTCATCGACTGGGCCATGCAGGTGCACGGCGGCGGCGGCATGTGCGACGACTTCCCGCTGGCCTATGCCTATGCCGCAGCACGCACGCTGCGCTTTGCCGACGGCCCCGACGAGGTGCACCGCAACGCGATTGCCAAGTGGGAGCTGGGCAAATACGGCAGCTACGGCAAGAACGCCGAAGTGCCCATCACGCGCGGCGGCTGAGGCGAGGCAGCAGGAGCACATCGCGCCGCTCCTGCTCCCCGGAAACAAGAACACCCCGTCAGCCACGGCTGCGGGGTGTTCTTGTTTCGAAGGCAGACTTGCTGCCAGCTATCAATAAAGAAGCTTATACCGCCCTCTATCAAATAATTTCAGATACAAAACATCTTGAAATTCAATGATTCCAAGCGATAGAAGCTTCTTAATCAATAGCAGCATAGCTAGCGGCACCGAACCCGGCACCTCGCGCCCGCACCGGGCTTAGAAGCTCTCCCACTCTCCATCGTCTGCCGTTGCGGCCTTTTGCGACTGGGGCGCTGCTGCGCTTTTCGCCGGGCTCAGGACCGGATGCTTGCCTGCAGCCGACATTGCGGGGCGCTTGAGCGCAGTTGACTGGGCCCTGACCGGAGCCGAGACCTTGATGGCGGCCCTGGCAGGCGCGGGCTTGAACGTGGCTGGCGCCAGGGCCGGCGCGGCCTGCAGGCCGGACTGGGCGCTGAGCTTGAAGAAGCTCACCGTCTCGGCCAGCGCAGCGGCCTGGCCGCGCAGCGCATCGGTCGCGGCTGCAGCCTCCTCCACCAGGGCAGCGTTCTGCTGGGTCATCTGATCCATCTGCGTCACGGCCTGCGTGACCTGCTCGATGCCCGAGGTCTGCTGGTGGCTGGCCACCGAGATCTCGCCCATGATGTCGGTGACACGGCGCACGCTCATCACGATCTCATCCATGGTCTTGCCGGCCTCGTCGACCTGGGTGCTGCCTTCCTGCACCTTGCTCACGGAGTCGTCGATCAGTTGCTTGATCTGCTTGGCCGCCTCGGCCGAGCGCTGGGCAAGGGTGCGCACTTCGGAGGCCACCACGGCAAAGCCGCGACCCTGGTCGCCCGCACGGGCCGCTTCCACCGCCGCGTTGAGGGCCAGGATATTGGTCTGGAAGGCAATGGAGTCGATCACACCGATGATGTCCACGATCTTGCGCGAGGACTCGTTGATGGCCGACATGGTCTGCACCACCTGGGCCACGGTGGCACCGCCGCGCACGGCTACCTGGGACGCTGCAGACGCCATCTGATTGGCCTGTTGGGCATTGCCCGCGTTCTGCTGCACGGTGGCGGTCAGCTCTTCCATGGAAGCTGCCGTCTGCTCCAGCGAGCTGGCCTGCTCTTCGGTGCGCGAGGACAGATCCTGGTTGCCGCTGGCAATCTGGCTGCTGGCCGAGGCAATCGAGTCCGTGCCCTGGCGCACCTGGCCCACGATGCGCTGCAGACTTGTGTTCATCTCCTTGAGAGCCTGCAGCAGCTGGCCCACTTCATCGCGGCTTTGCACCGTGATGCTGGCGCTCAGATCGCCAGCAGCCACAGACTGCGCCAGCTGCACAGCCGACTGCAAAGGACGCGAGATGGAACGTGCGATCAGCACCGCCAGCGCCACGCCGATGACGATGGAGCCCAGCAGCAGCGCCATCACCCACCAGCGGGCAGCGGCATACAGGTCGTCGCCCGCCTGATTGGTTTCATCGGTCGCCTGCTGGTTGATCTCGCTGAGCGCCTCCAGACGCGTGTTGATGCTGCGGCTGATCTTGAGAGAGTCGCCGCGCAAGATTTCGCTGGCGTCATCGTTGAGCAGTTGGTGCGACAGATCCACCACCTTGGCCGTCTGCACGGCATAGGCCTTGAGCTCCTCGCCGATTTCGGCCAGCAGGGCTCGTTCCTTGTCGGTTCTCACGTACTTGGCATACGACTGCTGATTCTGGACCAGCTCGTCCCAGAGCTTGGGCATGCTCTTGTCATAGACGGCCATTTCCTCGGACGACTGGGCCATCACATGCTGCATGGTCTGCGAGCGATAGCGCTGCAGCTGGTAACGCATGTCCTGCAGGTTTCGGGCCGCCGGCAGCCACTGGCGCGCCAGATCGGTGGCCGTGGCATTGACGCGTTCCATCTGGACCAGGCCGTACAGACCCGATACCGCACTGATCAGCAGGATCAGCACAAAAGACACCAGCAGCTTGTTAGCCAGCTTGAGGTTGCGAAAGAAGTTCATGGGGGAATTGGGCGCCTGGGCGACCTGCAAGGTCTGGCACCTGCGAGAGGGGGAATAGGGGAAACAGCCTGAAAAGCGCGTACACACTGCGCGCGCCTGCGAATTCTATTCAGAATTTGTTACTTCGAGTAACGGCATCCATGAATAAAACCGATGGGGGCATCAGGGGCATAGCTGGGCTCAAAAAGACACCCCGATGAAGCACTCAAAAACCCTGTCGAAGGCCATTGCATCCTTACAGCCGTCCGGCATGAGAAAATCAGCCCTTATTTATCAGCAAGAACAACGGATTCACCATGGAAGCAGAACGCGTCAACTCTATCGGCAACACCCTCCAAGATCTGGCCGAGCGCACGGCAGATCTCCGGAGGTATCTTTGACTACGATGCCAAGTACGAACGCCTGCGCACGGTAAACGCCTCGCTGGAAGACCCTGCCGTCTGGAACGACCCCAAGAAGGCACAGGAGCTGGGCAAGGAAAAGAAGTCGCTCGACTCCGTCGTGCTGACACTGGAGAAGCTCACCACCGAACTGGCCGACAATTCCGAGCTGTTCGAGATGAGCAAGGAAGAAGGCGATGATGCCGGCCTTGAAACCATCGAAGCCGAAACCGCCAAGCTCAAGCCGCTGATCGAGGAGCTCGAGTTCCGCCGCATGTTCGGCGGCGAAGCCGATCCGCTCAACTGCTTCATCGACATCCAGGCCGGCGCCGGCGGCACCGAAGCCTGCGACTGGGCCAGCATGCTGCTGCGTCAGTACCTGAAGTACGCCGAACGCAAGGGCTTCAAGGCCACGGTCGAAGAAGAGACTCCGGGCGACGTAGCCGGCATCAAGAGCGCCACCATCAAGGTCGAGGGCGAGTATGCCTACGGCCTGCTGCGCACCGAAACCGGCGTGCACCGCCTGGTGCGCAAGTCGCCCTTCGACAGCTCGGGCGGCCGTCACACCAGCTTTTCCTCGCTGTTTGTCTACCCCGAGATCGATGACTCCATCGAGATCAACATCAATCCGTCCGACGTGCGTACCGACACCTATCGCGCATCCGGCGCGGGCGGTCAGCACATCAACAAGACCGACTCTGCCGTGCGTCTGACCCACATCCCCACGGGCATCGTGGTGCAGTGCCAGGACGGTCGCTCGCAGCATAGCAACCGGGACGTGGCATGGCAGCGCCTGCGCTCCAGGCTGTACGACTTCGAGATGCGCAAGCGCATGGAAGAACAGCAAAAGCTCGAGGACACCAAGACCGACGTGGGCTGGGGTCACCAGATCCGCTCCTATGTGCTGGACAACAGCCGCATCAAGGACTTGCGCACCAACGTCGAAGTCTCCGCCACCCAGAAGGTGCTGGACGGCGACCTGGATGTGTTTATCGAAGCCTCGCTCAAGCAAGGCCTCTGATCCTAGAAAGGAATCGATATGCTGCAACTGCGTGACGGGCAAGCCCCGGCCACCGCCATTTACCGTGCCGACTACGAGGCCCCGGCCTGGTGGATCGACACGGTGGACCTGACTTTTGATCTGGACCCAGCCAAGACGCGCGTGCTCAGCAAGATGCGCGTGCGCCGCAACCCCGAGGTGCCGGCACAGGCGCTGCGCCTGGACGGCGACGAGCTGAATCTGGCGCGGGTGATGGTCAACGGCGGTGGAACCTCCTTCAAGATGGACGGCGACCAGCTGGTGCTGGAGAACCTGCCCGAGGGCAACGAGCCCGTGGAGCTGGAGATCTTCACCACCTGCGCCCCCATCAAGAACACCAAGCTCATGGGCTTGTATGTGAGCGAGGACACGTTCTTCACGCAGTGCGAGGCAGAAGGCTTCCGCCGCATCACCTACTTCCTGGACCGTCCCGACGTGATGGCCATGTACACCGTCACGCTACGCGCCAGCAAGGCCCAGTATCCGGTGCTGCTGTCCAACGGCAATCTGGTGGAGTCCGGCGACCTGGAGGACGGCCGCCACTTTGCCAAGTGGGTCGATCCGCACAAAAAGCCCAGCTATCTGTTTGCGCTGGTGGCCGGCAACCTGGTGGCCCGCGAGCAGAAGATCAAGAGCCGGGCCGGCCGCGACCACCTGCTGCAGGTCTTTGTGCGCCCCGGCGACCTGGAAAAGACCGAGCACGCCATGAACTCCCTCATGCACTCCGTTGCATGGGACGAGGCCCGCTTTGGCCTGAGCCTGGATCTGGACCGCTTCATGATCGTCGCCACCAGCGACTTCAACATGGGCGCCATGGAGAACAAGGGCCTGAACATCTTCAACACCAAGTATGTTCTGGCCAGCCAGGCCACGGCCACCGACACCGATTACGCCAATATCGAGTCCGTCGTCGGACACGAATACTTCCATAACTGGACGGGTGACCGCGTCACCTGCCGCGACTGGTTCCAGCTCAGCCTCAAGGAAGGCCTGACGGTGTTCCGCGATCAGGAGTTCAGCATGGACATGGCGGGCACGGCTTCGGCCCGTGCCGTCAAGCGCATCGACGATGTGCGCGTGCTGCGCACCGTGCAGTTTCCCGAGGATGCCGGCCCCATGGCGCACCCCGTGCGCCCCGACAGCTATATCGAGATCAACAACTTCTACACGGTCACGATCTACGAAAAAGGCGCGGAAGTCGTGCGCATGCAGCACAACCTGGTCGGCCGCGAAGGCTTTGCCAAGGGCATGAAGCTGTACTTCGAGCGTCATGACGGTCAGGCCGTGACCTGCGATGACTTCTCGCAAGCCATTGCCGACGCCAACCCGGGCTCTGCTCTGGCCCAGCATCTGCAGCAGTTCCGTCGCTGGTACAGCCAGGCCGGCACGCCTGTGCTCAAGGCCGTGGGCCAGTACGATGCCGACGCCCGGACCTATACGCTGACGCTGTCGCAAAGCTGCGCGCCCACCGTGGGTCAGGCCGAGAAACTGCCATTCGTCATTCCCGTGCAAATGGGTCTGCTCACAGCCAGCGGCCAGCCCATCGCCCTGCAACTGCAAGGCGAGGATGCGGCCCAGACAGTCACCAGCCGCATGCTGGTGCTGACCGAAGCCGAGCAGCGCTTTGTCTTCAGCAATGTGAGCGAAGCCCCCGTGCCCTCGCTGCTGCGCACCTTCAGCGCCCCCGTGGTGCTGGAGCATGAATTCAGCGATGCCGATCTGCTGACCCTTCTGGCCCATGACAGCGACCCGTTCAACCAATGGGAAGCCAGCCAGCGCCTGGGCCTGCGTTATGCCCTGAAGGCAATCGCTGCCAGCGGCGAAGCCAGTGCCGAAATCCTGCCGGCAGACTTTATCGATGCCATGCGCCGCGTGCTGCGCGACGACAAGCTGGATGCGGCGTTCAAGGATCTGGTGCTCACGCTGCCGTCCGAGAGCTATATCGCCGAGCAGCTGGCGGAGGTGGATCCGCAGCGCGTTCATGCCGTGCGCGAAGCCATGATCTTGCAGCTGGCGACCGCGCTGCAGTCCGAGTGGGAAACCGCCTGGGAGGCCAACCGCGACACCGGTGCCTACCGCCCCGACCATGTCAGCGCCGGCCGCCGTGCTCTTGCAGGCCGCGCCCTGTCCATGCTGTGCCTGCAGGCAGCCCGGACTGGCGACACAGTATGGCCCGGCAAGGCCTACCAGCGCTGCAAGGACGCCGGCAATATGACGGACCGCATGGCCGCCCTCTCCGCCCTGGTCTACAGCGCCAGCCCCCTGGCCGAGCAGGCGCTGCAGCGCTTCCACGCTCTGTTCAAGCAGGACGCACTGGTGCTGGACAAATGGTTTGCGCTGCAGGCTGCCGCAAGCGACCGCGGTGGCGATGTGCTTCCGGCAGTCAAGGCGCTGATGAAGCATGCCGACTTCCAGATCAAGAACCCCAACCGCGCACGCAGCCTGATCTTCAGCTACTGCAACAATGCCGGCGCCTTCCACCGCGCCGATGCGGCGGGCTATGTGTTCTGGGCCGATCGCGTGATCGAGATCGACGGCATCAACCCTCAGGTGGCCTCCCGTCTGGCCCGGGTGATGGATCGCTGGAAAAAGCTGGCCGAGCCCTACCGCTCTGCCGCCCGCGAGGCCATCGCCCGTGTGGCTGCCAAGCCCGATCTGTCCAACGACGTGCGCGAGGTCATCACCCGCGCCCTGGCGGACTGATGGACCTGCACATGCTTGCTCGACACGCGGCTCGGGGCGTGAAGGCCCTTGCCGTCGCTGCGGCGAGCATGTCGCTGAGCACTCAGGCTGCAAAGCCTGATGCGGGATTCGAAGCCCGTTTTGCGCCCCTGTATGCCACTGTCTTCAGCGAAGGCGGCAGCTTCAGCGGGCGAGCCATGAGTGCCGATCTGCAGGCGCTGGAGCCGCTGTTGAAAAAGCCAGGGTTCGCTGCACGCGATATCTTCCGGCTCTACTACACACAGGCCAGTGTCTACGCCCGCCGAAGCATGCCCAAAGAGGCAGCCGGAGCAGCGCAGACGGCACTGACGGCTTTGTCCGGCACTCAGGACCCGGAGCTGTCATACGCTCATTTTTTCCTGCGCTACTCAAGCATCCGCTGGCTGGCGGAGGCAGGGCAGCATGAAGCGGCGCTCAAGTGGGTCAAAGCCTTTGAGGCTTTGTACCCGCTGCCACAGATTGCCGGCCTGCCCGCCGAGATGCGCTGGGACGAGAGCGTGAAGCCTGCACGGGCTCTGGATTTCCCGAGCCAGATGCAGATTCTCGGCGTCTATGAGGACGATGGCTATCTGCTGCATGAGCTGGGACGATTTCGCGAGGCCAGGCAGGCCAACGAGCGGCTGCTGCCCGTGGCGCGTGAACGCCTCAAAGCCATGGGCAAGCTGCAGCAAATACGCGGTGTACTCACCAATATTGCGCAAAATTGCTATGAGCTGGGCGACCTGAAGCAGGCTGGCGCCTATCTTCAGGAACGTCTGCAGATTGCGCAGGCAGCGCAAGACCATGACACCGTCTACGACAGCTATTTCCAGCTCATGGTCCTTGCCCATGAGCAAAAGCAGGAACCGCAGGCCCGCCAATGGCTGGCCCGCTATGAACAATACGCGCTGAACCAGAAAGACAGCCAGCAGCAAACCCGTGCAAAGGAACTGCTGGCAGAACTGGAACAACGCAATGCAGGGCGTCCTGGCAAGTGATCGTGCCACCCTGCTCTCTGTCCATTTCAGATTTGCATCGAATTTCAAGGAGTTGAAACATGAAGAAAAACATCAGCCTGACCCGCTATCTGGTCGAGCAGCAACGCGTGGACGGGCTCATCCCCGGCCAGTTGCGCCTGCTGCTGGAAGTGGTGGCCCGCGCCTGCAAGCGCATCAGCTTTGCCGTGAACAAGGGTGAGCTCGGCGATGTCATGGGCACAGCCGGCAGCGAAAACGTACAGGGCGAAGTACAGAAAAAGCTGGACATCATCGCCAACGAAACCCTGATCGAAGCCAATGAGTGGGGCGGCCACCTGGCGGCCATGGCTTCGGAAGAAATGGAGGGCATCTATGTGGTGCCCAACCGCTATCCCCAGGGCGAGTACCTGCTGATGTTCGACCCCCTGGACGGCTCGTCCAACATCGACATCAACATGTCCATCGGCACCATCTTCAGCGTGCTCAAGAAGCCTGAAGGCCACCCCGGCGTGCACGACAGCGACTTCATGCAGCCCGGCACCCAGCAAGTGGCTGCCGGCTACTGCATCTACGGCCCCCAGACCACCCTGGTGCTGACCGTGGGCGACGGCGTCTCCATGTTCACCCTGGACCGCGAGCAAGGCTCGTTCGTGCTCATCGAGGAAAACGTCAAGATCCCCGAAGACACCAAGGAATTCGCCATCAACATGTCCAATATGCGCCACTGGGATGCCCCTGTGAAGCGCTACGTGGACGAATGCCTGGCGGGTGCAGACGGCCCGCGCGGCAAGAATTTCAACATGCGCTGGGTCGCTGCCATGGTGGCCGACGTCCACCGCATTCTGTGCCGCGGCGGCATCTTCATGTACCCCTGGGACAAGCGCGAGCCGCAAAAGGCCGGCAAGCTGCGCCTGATGTACGAAGCTAATCCCATGAGCTGGCTTGTCGAGCAGGCCGGCGGCATGGCCACCAACGGCCGTCAGCGCATTCTGGACATTCAGCCAACGCAATTGCACGAGCGCGTGAGCGTCGTCCTCGGCTCCAAGAACGAAGTGGAACGCGTGACCAGCTACCACCTCGAGGCCGATGAAAAAGCGCTATAATCTATAGCTTATCGCCGGTGTAGCTCAGTCGGTAGAGCAGCTCATTCGTAATGAGAAGGTCGGGTGTTCGATTCATCTCTCCGGCACCAAAATACTACCAATTCATTGGGTTTCAGGCAAAAAGTGGGCGCTAATTGGGCGCTGAGAAAAAAGCAGCGTCAAACAGCTCCCACGCAAAGCCGCCCTGAAGAGGAACACAAAAAAGCCTGCAATCGCAGGCTTTTTTCTTTTACAGCAGAAAGTCGCTCCACCGAATGCTGCCGTGGCCCCACTTCAAGGCGCAGGAGACTCAAAATCCCCCGCCGCAAGGCGTGCCGGTTCGATTCCGGCCCCGGGCACCACGGATGTGGCGCTATAACTTTTGAAGACGTTCCGGGAGATGTTCCGGCATGTGTTCCGGTTTTTAGCAAAAAGATTGCCTGCACGATGACTCATCTTGCAGCCAATTTTTTTACAGCTTCCAAAGTTCAAGACTGCAGATACCCAAGCACATTGATCATGCATTGGTAAGCCGCTGATCGAAGTGCCGGCGCGGCTCTTTTGAGACGGTCAAAAGTCGCGCCGACACAAAGCCTATCCCTTACCTACTTGCTTTCAACCAGCGCCTCAGAGTTCAGGACTGGCGCAACTGTTTCGGACTCAGCAGCTTTGCGCTGAGCCTTCTCAGCCTTCTTTTTCTTTTTCTCGAGCTCCCGCTGCCTTTTTTCGAATTGGTAGTTGGGTTTTGGCATCAGGCGATTCCTTAGTGGTTTAAGTTACCCACCATAACCGATGAACCGTCCTGGAAAGCCTTAGTTCGCCTGGAACTGTTGTTCGTTTGGCTTCCTGCTCAACTTGACGACCTGCATGCTGATGCCAAGGATGAGCGTCACAAGCATGTGATGTTGCGACCTTGCCATCAGCCCGCGCAACCACAAGCTAGACCTAACACGCTGCATTCCTCAAAACCCGCACCTCATAGAAGGCCCGCGAGCAGTCTGCAAGCCGTAGCAATCGGCCCACTCACTGAAACAAAAACGCCCTCGAACTGAGGGCGTCTTCTTGAGTTCGCAACTAGATCAGTAGCCGCCGCCATAGCCATCGTTGCCATAGCCAACATTGGGACGAGAGCTGGCACGAAATTCGCGGTTGCCACCGAATCCACGACCTTCTTCACGAGGTTTCGCAAGATTGACAACGATCGAACGTCCATCGACGGACATGCCATGCAAACCCGAAATAGCTGCCTGGCATTCGTCCGCAGACGTCATTTCTACGAACGCAAAGCCCTTGGAGCGTCCAGTCTCGCGATCTATCATGACTTTGGCAGAGGTTACCGTTCCGAACTCTGCAAAGTTGCTTCGCAGGCTGGAGTCGGTCACGGAGTAAGGCAGGTTGCCAACGTAAATTTTAGTGCTCATGGGAGCCTTTTCTAGTGGTGACGCATCAAGGATTGACGCATCGTTTGAATGTGGCGGCGCTAGTGGGAATCCACAGCAACCGGATTAAGTGGAGAGCTCGTTAGCGGCTCAGCACGCAGATGGCTGCATGGTGGTATGCAACCAACCTTGGGTTACAGCAAAGATCTTTGCCGCTTCGGTCGAGGCAAATTTTTTGTCAAAGCGAAAAACACGGCAGTAGTTGCTGTTTTGCCTTGTGCGCTGAAGTGCGAAGGAAGCTTGAAAGCGACCGCAATTGGTCTTGTGTGATGTGGGCGTAACGAAGTACTTGCCCATGGCGATAGGAGTCAGTGGAATCTAGTTCAATCAGAGCAGGCCGATCGACCCGCATGAGCTTTCGATAACTCGATTGGCTGCTGCTCTACAACCAACGGTGCGAGATGTCTCGCGAAAGTTTTCTTACCGGAGGATTTTTTGCCTTCTGGAAGACGCTGCGAGAAGACTAGCTAAGTCTGCAGCGGAACTTATTATAATACTTTTATATAAAAAACACAACTTTTATTATTTTTGGCTTTAATTTGCTGTGCTTGATGCGCTGCACATCTGCAGACTACTGCTCCAGCCTCAGTGGCTCCCGCGTATCGAGCCTCTGCCGTTGGCCAGTTGTAGCCGATCATCAGGGATCTAAAGCTAGGCTGAGGCTGCATCAAATATGCCGAATGGCGCCAACACCAACAACTGCTCAGCTTCCTTCACTGTCCCTTCCAGCAGCAACCCTCCTTGCCTTGTAGTGGACACATCAGATAGCAACGCCCTGACTGTCAGCCTGAGAGAAGCCTGGGTTTCTTACTAGGGATTGGCGGCACACACGCTACTCCAAAGTACCGCAGCAACTTCTACCTCAATGCCTATGCATCACATGGAACTATTCCGTTGACAGAGCAAGCGACGTATAAACGGGCCACTCCCAATTCTTCTTCTCCGAATGTTCAACTTGAACATGAATGTGCGGAGGCTCACTGATCACGCTGCCAAATATGGTTGCGAAAGCCACATCTGCGGCATCCCGCCCTGTTGCAATTCGCATCAGCCCCATGGGAATTGACGTTCCTGATGGGTCAAAAATATACCAGCGATATCCCAGATAAACTTCCACATAGGCGTGGAAATCGCTTGGCCCTAGAGCCGGATCAGCACCATAGTCAGTACCTGTCACAAATCGCGCAGGTAAGTTGATTGCTCGGCAAATTGCTATCATTAAATGAGCGAAATCACGACACACACCTACCCGCTCGATCAGCGTGTCGACTGCTGAAGTTGTACCAATGGACGTATTCGACCGAAATGTCACGTTTTGCCTCACCCAATCACAGATCGCTTGGGCTCGGGCGTAGCCTTGCGGCAGATGACCAAACCGGTCGACCGCAAACTTCGACAACCGGTCCGACTGACAGTAGCGGCTGGGATAGACATATTGCAGCACCTCTAACGGCAACCGCCGAACAGGCACCTCTGAAACGTATCCTGGCTCAGCTTTATGGTGAGAAATCTCTACGATTGCCTCGTAATGCACAGTCAGTGTGCCAGGCATAGCACTGACCCTTAGACAACGTTGCGTGACGTCTTGACATTGTTGAATCTCCCAGTCAGCACTTGCCTCACTTAATGTCAAATGCTCAGATGACACTTGTTGATGAGAAGTATTAGCAGCATGTATGTAGAAGAAAAAATCTGCACCGTGCTCTAAAACTTGGTAGTTCAACTTCAGTTGAAAATTAAGTCTGATCATTGCAATCCCGGGCACCCAGAACATCAAGGAAAACTCCTGTCGCTGATCAAGCATTCATCTGCGCCGCGCATTCTGGGTTGCCATTGGAATATGCGCTTCAAGCAGTAGTTCCGGGAATGCCTGCAGCATGCCAGGGGGATATGAAAAAACTTTTCGGCAGAAGATCACCTCCTAAACCCTCCACTTTTACCAAGAGCAATATTTCTACATTGAATCTCAATGAACGGTAGTGAAATCAATAAATCCACGCTCAACCGAGGTAGAAACAAGCTTTACCTTCACTTTTTGACCCACATTAAGACTAGGGAGGTCTCCCTTCAAGCGACCTTCTACGGGAGGTGTAAAAATACGCACCCAAGTTCCGCGCTCCCCTACGCCAATGATGAGACCAGCAAATATTTCACCTATTCGATCATGCAATAACAGGGCAGCCTCCGACTTACGCACCTGCCTTTCTACTTTTTGAGCCGCATCCTCTTGAGTGGTGCAATGCGTGGCAAGAGCCTCCAATTCATCGTAGGTATAGGGAGGCTTTTCCCCAGCAAGTGCAGATTTGAGTAGACGCAAGGTAATAAGGTCTGGGTAACGTCGATTAGGGGCGGTCGAATGCATGTAGTCTTGCACCGCTAATCCGAAATGGCCGATAGATTGCCCGCGCGGGCGCTCAACTACATATTCACCTCGCCCCATCAACTTTATGATCACCAACGATAGATCCGGAAATCTCAAGGGATCTGCCTGGTGCTGCATTGAAAGAAATGCCTGTAAAGCCTCTCCATCAGGCTCATCTGGCAAGCTCCAGCCGTAGTTTTCAGCGACTTCGACAATTCTCTGCCAACGCTCTGGTGAACGGACTACCCTTCGCATTGAAGCGGTGCCTTGCGCGGCCAAGAAGCGCGCCGTGCAACCGTTAGTTGCAATCATCAACTCCTCAATCAATTGACGAGCCCGATTGTGTGGCTGTTGGCGAATGTCGATGATGATGTCGCCGTCAAACACAGCATGAGGCTGAAAAGTTTCTAACTCCAGCGATCCTTGCGATCGCCTTAGCAATCGCAGTTTCTGAGCGAGTTCATCTTGCATCCTCAGCTGGGTATCCATCCCCGCAACGTTCTGCGCTGGCTCTGGCAACTCCCCGACTCCCTCGAACCATTCCGACACTGCGTCGTATGCAAGCTTTGCTTTGTTCCGCACAACTGCCCGATATATGTTCGATTCAATCAGAAGACCATCGCCACTGAAAGTCATCTCTGTGATAAGAGCCAGGCGATCTTGATCTTGGTTCAAAGAGGTGAGATCTGTACATAGCTGCTCTGGCAGCATGGGAAACACTCGAGCAGAGCTATAGACAGAAGTTGTATTTAGCCTCGCATGCTCATCAATCGGAGAGCCTTTCTTGACCACGCTGTCAACATCAGACACGGCAACGAAAACCCTAACATTGCCCTGCTCTAGCTGCTCAATTGATGATATTTGGTCAAGGTCGCGTGAGTCATCGTTATCAATTGAACACCACAGCAGTTGAGTCATCTGATGAATTCCATGGCCAGACTCTTTAGCGTGACCAGATAGGAGAGACAACTGTTCGAGAACGCTGTGCGAGAACTCTGCTTCCAAGCCTCGGCTATACATGGCCCAGGCCGCGAGGGTTGAGATATTTTCTCGGTGATTCGATAGAACGTCTTGCATAGTGCCTTGACCTTCCATTTTTTCAATACATTTTGAACCGAAATAGCTCATTGTCAAAGATATATTTAATTATCTATAACACTACTACAGCCATTAGCAGACATAAAATTTCTAATTGAGAGCAATCCATACAATATTCAAACTCAAAATTATATAAACTCAAAAAATCAATACTTAAAAGGCTAAACAACTATCTTCAAAATGTATTTTTCACGCTAAAAATTAAATAAAAGTAATATTTTGTATTATTTTTATTTAATTACAAGAAATGGAGTACCCTAATAAGAAAAAACAAAATAACTTTCAATAAAAGATAACATTCAAAAACTGAATTTAATTCAACCGAGATAAATCATGCGCATCCCTCAATTCTTATCCAGCATAGATACTGAATATGGGAAACCGTTTGAAGGTGGATTCTACGGTGGATTAATAAACATTAACTCAAACATTTATGCGATAGTTTGGGCTCCAAAATCCACTCAAATCAAAGAAAAAATTGACGTTGAAAAAGCAAATGCATTTGATCCTGCTGACAGCAGCAGCAATACTATCGCTTTAGCAGATGCAGGAAGCCCGCTTGCTAAAGCTGCACTTGCAGCAAACATCAATGGATATAACGATTGGCTGATACCAGCACGTGACGTATTGGAGCTGGGTTATCGCATGCTAAAGCCATCTCGAAATCGTAACTATGCGAACTATTTTGATGGTGTGAACCACAATAGTCTTCCCGAGGGAAAGCACTACTCTGATTCTTTCCCCGCTCAAACCATCGCACCAGATTTCCTTGACGGAGGATCTGAGTCTTTTGATCTTGCTTGGTACTGGTCTAGCAGTCTGCACTCCGGAGGTGTAGCGTTCTGCCAGCATTTCGAAGATGGCTATCAAAGTCACTATCACTCAGTGTCAGCGGTCGGCCTCGCTAGGTTTGTGCGCTTGGCCCAAGTTCCTGTCCAAGCCCTGACAACTACGCCCATAGACGCACAGCCCATCAATTTGCACCATTGACTTATGGGAATTGGCCGAACGGCGCGACAGGTTGCCTTATCAGTTGCGTGTGCATCTACTGAGACACTGTTCGCGTAGCTTGCTGACGATGCGGACTTGTCTGCTTGAAGACCGGCATGGCTACTGTGGCGCTCCAGTTCTCTATCCAGAGGCTGTTTGCAAAGTAATTCCAATGAGGCGTCACCATTGAAATCGTCCCCAACGTGATGCGTGCGGTCGATGGGCTGGAAATACCTTTGGTCGATGGCTACTGATCAAGCTCCAAACGCAAAAAGGCGCCCCGACACCAATCAAGGTATCGGGGCGCTTTTAGTTCATCTGCTCGAGCAGCGTTCGGTCGGCTGCGATCTGTCCGCGCAACAGGCTCACCTGGGCGTCTCGCTTTTGGACCAGGCTACCAAGCTCTCCAACCAGGCTCGCGCCTTCTGCAGCAAGGGCCGCGAGTCGCTGGTGCTGATCTGCGAGATCTCTGCAGGCAGCGGCGTCATCGGCAAGCTGGGCGTTGCGGGTGGCGGCCCTCCTGATGTCGTGCTGCAGGCCTGCAATGCGGGCAGCATCAGCAACGCGGCCAGCCTCCAGGCGGGCCATTTCTTGCGCGTAGTCATGGGTGTTTTCCTGTTGAGCTGCACCGTGCGCGATCACGGCTTTCGCTTTCTTTTCGATAGCTGCTTGCGACTGCTGGGCCTGTGCAGAGGTCTGCTTTGATTGAGCGACCTCCACACGAGCAATCCGCGCATCGGCGCGCCAACCATTGACGAGCCAACCTGCAGCAAATGCGAGCACGAGCAGTAGCCCGTAAGCGATAGCCGGAGCGCGGGCCTGCATCAGTTGTCCTCCGCTGCGAACAGCAGGTTGTCGGCGCCGCGGTTCGTCCAGCCACGCCCGAAGGTGTCGAACTTGGCCAGGCTGGCCCAGAACTTGAAGCGGTATCCCATGAAGCGCAGCAGCACATCGTTATGGCCTCGCAGGTTTTGCATGCCATCAAGCGCCGCCTGGGAACGCGGCCCCCATGCGCCATCGTCGGCCACCTGAACGGCACGCTGCAGGATTCGAATGGCGTTTCCACGCCCATGATTGACGGCTGCATCGAAGAGCTGGAACTTGATAGACTCATGGGCTTTGCCAATCACATCCCAGAAGTCCTCACGGTAGACAGCCTTGGCCTGCTCTACGGTCAGATTTTTGATATCCAAGTGCGGATAGGTGTTGGCAGCAATGCCGAACTTGGTGCCCTTGAGCTCACCCCTGCCCTGCTTTCCGCCTGTCCAGTTGCCATCGTCTCGCGGATCTGCAGTGAACTTGCCCTCATGGCCGATCAGCCGGCCAAATGCTTTATCGAAATCCATCGCGCACCTCCTGTGCAATTTCGTCAATCCCCTGCCCTTCGCGTTTGCGGATCGCATTGAACGTCCAGCGCACCAGGGCCCAGCCAGGCAGGCCACAGGTAAAGCACAGACCGAGTAGAGCAATCAGTCCAAAGTGGCTGTTTGCCCAATGCTGGATGCCCAGGTACTGCACAACTGCAGAGCCCCCTGCAAAGCTGGCCATTACCGTGCTGATGAGTCCTACGGCCCACTCCTTGGGGTCGCGCGGCGTAGTGATGCACATCACGACGATGGCTGCCAGGCCTGCGCCGATTGCGCCCAGGCCGGCCAGGCCGCCGATCAATTTCCAGCCTGCGATGCCGGCTGCACCGGTGCTTGTTGTTGGTTCCATAAGCCCTCCCTGGGCCGTTTGTTTGAGATTGAAATCGATGCTATGGAGAGCCCTTGGCGCGGCCGCGGGCAACAAAAAACCGCCCGGAGGCGGTTGGTGGTGAAACGCTTATCAGGCTTGAGGCCAGCCCTGAGTCTCGTCATAGCTGCGCAAGGCTTCGAGATCCTGCAGCGCCTCGATTGCGTCCTCATGCGCCTGGCGCGCGCCTGTGAGCTGCCCGGAAATAAAGCGGTAAGCGGAATCCTTGGTCAGGATGCGCTGGGCCAGCTCGCTGCACTCCAGGCCGCGCTGGGCGGCACAGGCATCAATCCAGGGCGTTGCGGCCGCAGGATCTGCCGCCAGGGCCTGAGCCTCCTGCAGCTGTATGGGCCAGGACTCGCGCTCATATTGCGGATAAGGCAATGCCACCGCACTCATGCGCTTGGCGTATTGCTCATTGACGAGCCTGTGGAGGCGGTCTCTTTCCACCTGCAGCAGCTCTGCGGCCGTGGGCGCGGCCTTGCGCAGCGTCCAGTCAATCTTGCTCATGAGACTCCTCCTCTACAGGTTCCGGCGACTCCTCCTCCACAGGCTCCGGCTCTACTACCGGCCCGGAAAAAACGGGCGGCGGGGGCGCGTCATGCCCACTGTCTGGCAGCTGCACTGGGCCATCCTGAATGACCGTGATCGGCACGGGAAAGCGCGCGGTCTCTTCGGCATATGCGCCATGAGGAAACAGCAGAGACACATGCAGCACGCCGCCAACGCGCGTCACATCACCAGCAAACCAGGGCGAGTCGATGGCTGCACGCGGCAGCGTGTCACCGTCCTGCAGAGGCGAGAAATCAAATACCTCTTCATTAATTGAAATAGTATTCCCATTCACTGAAACGGAAATACTAAAATCGCTCCGAACGGGGCTTAGATTAATAATCATTATTTCCAACTTCCGATTGCAATAGGTTGTAGCGCTACCGAGTTAATATCTGAAGCAACGAATAGCTGTGTAGACAGACAGGACACTGCAGCTCCATTACTGTCAATACTATATGCCGTTGTGAGATGAGCCTTTGCTACTGCAAGATCACCGCCAACCTCATTAACCACTACGTTAGGAGCATATATAAATGGTGAAGGGAATGTCCACTGGAACAGCAGATTACTGGAATTTGCAAATGTAGGCCTGCGGGAAGCAAAACAGAATTGACTTCCTCCTGCAAATTTGACGTACTCGCCGTTGGCGTTGCTGCCGCGCTCAATGATCGAACCAGAGGCAATAGCTCCAACTGCAGAAGTGGTATCGATCACCTTATCCCATGGGCCTTTAACGCCGTTGTTAGTTACTCTTTTGAATGAAGTACCTTCACCAACTGCTCTGCATGTCTGGATCATGTAAACATCATCAATCCGCTCCACAGTGAGATAACCATAGAACGAAACGTATGGGCCATTAGATGCATTGTTTACGTAGTAATGAGACACACCAGTTGGGTATTGAGTAATGGCATTCATGTCCATATTGCCAACAATAGTAGGCTTACCCAAACCAAATGCACCTACGGCCATCAGATGCCCAGCCGTAACGTCAACCTGACTTGACTGCACGTTACGAGAAGCAGCAGTACCTGCATCGCTGATAGTGGACAGAGGCTGCGTACCGTACATGTTCGTCCGATGCGTAGTCTCCCTCCATGGAGACCATGTATCTGCACCAGTTGCATAGCAGGTATAGCGACGACTATCCGTACTCTCAAAAGAGCGCATGACACCGTAGCCTGCCGTGGCGTCGAGCCATTGAGCGTCAACCCTACAAATGCCGAATCCCATTTCAGGGATACCGACTTCGGAACCGTGGGCCAAACCAACGCAGCTACCCTTATTGAAGAAAGCACTAGGAGGCAGTCCGAACGGCACTGGGTCGTGGTTTCGCATCGGATTGGCTATACCGAACCCATTGAAGCCGCCTGTATGGTTGGAGCGCTCCAGCAGCACAGCATCAGCAAGGTTCTTAGTTGCCAGCGCCTGGATGTTCTCCAGCTTGACGCGCTCGTCATTCGTGAAGTTGTTGGACGACAGGCCCATGCCCGCGACCTTGTCCACCTTCCCCTGGTCCAGATAAACAAAATTCGCCTGCGACTTGCGCATGGCTTCGCGCAGGTTGTCGCCCGTGCCGTCATTGGCTGCTGCGCCATAGTTGATGGGTTCAAGTGCCATGAAAAGCCTCACAGACCCGTGATGTCGATCAGGATGATTTGCGTCACCCCGTCGTTGAGGAGGTACGTTTCATCCAGGATCGGGCCAGTGCCTGTTTGGACATAGCCGACACGGATGTTGCTCCCCTCAAACTGCACGCCCTCAACAAATAGCGGCAGCGGCGCCGGCACGCCTACGTACTGAAACCGTGCCTTGGGCGAGGCAATGCATGCAGCAACCCCAGCCGGCACGGCCTGAATCACATCACCACGCATGCTGGTCGTCTCAGGATCTGCAGGCGTGGTCACGATGCTCTTGATGCGCATCTCGCTGGCGTTGCTGTTGTAAGCCAAGCGACCAGAAGCGTCATAGACACTAATGCCCGGGCCGACATCCAAGGTGGGCCGGCCAGCATCGAACACGAACCAGTCCACCGTCGCCGGGCCATCGCTGCGCAGCGTCCACTGCGTCGTGCCGCCCTTGGCAAAGCTCATGCGGTCGATGACCACCTTGTTTCCCGTGGGGCGGATGCAAAGCACCGGCGCCAGTGAATTGGTGGTGCTGACCGTCACCCCCGCACTGCCAACTGCAGATTGCCCGCGATTGACCAGGAGATAGTTGAAGTAATCCTGGTCGATCTGTAGCGTCCCGAAATCATTGACCGAAGAAAACCCAGCCGGCATGAACCCCTCCTTGTATTGATTGGTGGATGCAGCTGGCTGCTCGACCTGCGGCGCCTCGCTCTCACCACCGCCACCGCACGCGGCCAAGCTAATAGACGCCAATAACGAAATAGCCATCAGTCGGATACTGCGTTTGCCATTTCCACCAGTTGAACGTCGCCCCTGAAAAATTGAACCGAACATGGTGTCCTCCCTGCGTCGGAATAAAGATTGCGAATGGCGTGCCGCTTAAAAGCAGCTCGCTGTAGAAAGAGCCGTTGACGGCCGTGCCCACATAGACCGAGGTGATCACCCGCGACAAGCGCGCTGTGCCATCGACCTTGATGGCCGTGTTTGGATAGAAGACTTGGAAGCCGCCCTGCATCACCAGATCCCCAAGCGCACGCGCAGCACGTTGTTGGCATCGAAGACCTGAATCAGGTTGTTGGTCAGCGTCATGCGCCCGCCGCCCGAGACAGGCGCATTGAGCTGGATCTCCCCTGTGCGGAAATTCAGTCGCAGCACCGGCACCCCGCCCGGCCCCTTCGCGTCCGACTCCAGCCAGTCCGCAAACTTGGCGCTGCCGATGGATGCCGTCTTGATGAAGGCCGAGTTGATGTAGGTCACCCCGTCCTGAATCACGAATGGCACGCTGGTGGAGCCGTTGGCCTCGTTGAGCACCGCAACCCGCTGGGCGGCCAGCAGGATCTGGCTGGTGATCACGCCCTGGTTGTTTTCCACCCCGACACCGATGCCGGCCATGTACGGCTTGCCATCCACGGTCAGCTGGGTCTTGATGGTGTACATGGCCGCGAGAGCGCTCTTGAGCGCCTCCACCTCGACCAGGGAGCCGTCATCACTCTCGATCTTGTCCAGCAGCGCCTGAGAGAGCTGGGTCTCCGTGATCTGGTCCCGGAGATAGTCCAGGATCAGCGATGCATCCGAGCTGGCCTTGCCCTGCACGCCCGATACCGTGGGATACCACGGCCCGGCCAGGCCGTTCTTGTCCACCAGCCGCGCCCAGAAGAAGAACGCGGCGCCGGCGGCCAGGCCCATCATCGTGTGCGTGTTCTGCGGGTAGGAGAAGTCGCCCAGCTTGATGGCCTGCGCCAGGTTGTTGGTCTGGCTGTACCAAAGCTCGGTGCGCTGGATGATGTTGGCGCCTTCCGGGAAGCCCCAGGACAGACCGATACCGAACACTTGGCTGACGGCCGTCAAGTTGGTGACCGCTGGCGGCGCCGACAGAATGCCGGCCAGCACCGTGGGCGCCGATTGCGTCCAGGCGCTGGGCACCTCGATGGCGTTGACGGCACGCACGCGGGCCACATAGGTGCCCGCATAAGCGCCGTCGATCTCCAGGCCCGTGGTCGTGGTACGACCAGCGCGCACCCAGTCGCTGTCATTGCGGCGCCACTCCACCTCATAGAGCACTGCGGACTCGGCCGCCTCCCAGCGGATGGCGGCTGTCTGCGAGCTGATGCCCTGGCGCACCACATTGAAGCTGCTGAGCGTGACGCTGCCAGGCGCGGGCTGCACCTTGGGCGGCACCACCGTGATGGGGCGCGGGTCCAGGCGGGTGCCGTGGTCGATGGCAGAAAACTTGCCTGGCTCGTGCTGCACGGCCGTCACGTCAAACGTGATGCCCTCGCCTTCGGTCACGCTCATGACCGTGTAGACCTGGGTCTTGAGCGTGGGCGCCTCCAATGCCCAGACCGACTGCGCACGCGGCGCGGCCGAGAACTGAGTCTCTACCTCCACGGTCATGGTCGTGCCTGGCAGCGAGATCATGTCGGCCGTCAGCTCCGAGCTGTCCACGGTATAGCTCGTCATGTCACTCGTGAGCAGCACGCCGTAGGCCTTGCTGACCTTGCGCGTCTCGGCCACGCCCGAGGGCAGGATCACGGTGAGCTCGTCACCGTACTGGATGCCCAGCTCGGCATCGATCTCGATGGTCGACTTGGTGGCGGAGCGGATGCGGCCGCCGATCCGGCGACCGGCGCGCATGTTGTCGGCAATGCGAATGATCTGGCCAGGGGCGCACAAGGTGCCGTCAAGCCCGACCGAGAACGAGACCGATTGCGTCTCGCGCTTGGCCGTGAGCAAGGCCCACTGGCCCACGCGGTAGGCCTGAGACTCGCTGGTGCAGCCAAAGGCCGAGATCTCGACCTGGCGCACGCCATAGCGGGCCACACCTTCATCGTCCTGCACATAGACCAGCTTCTGGCGCGCCATGTCGTCCATGTCGTTGTACGACACCAGGGCCACGGTGTTGCGGTCCTTGCGACGGCTGCCTGAGTAGACAAAACGGCCGTCGATCACATTGGCCTGTGTATACGTGTACACAGGATCGCGCGGCATGTCGGCCACGGGCACGGCCGTGCCGGCAGCCCAGTACACCATGCCCCGGAACACCGAGCACAGATCCTGCAGCACGCGGGTGGCATCGCCGCGCTGCTGCAGGTAGACATTGCAGGTAAAGCGCGGCTCCGTACCGCCACGGCCATCGGGCACCAGCTCATCGCAGTAGGCGGCGATCTGGTACAGCGCCCACTTGTTCAGCCAGGCTGCGGGGATGCGCTTGCCCAGGCCGTAGCGCTCGTTCAGCACCAGGTCATAAAACACCCAGGCCGGATTGTTGCTGTAGGCCGTCTTGAAAGTGCCATCCCACACGCCCGTGTAGATGCGCGTGGCGGGATCATAGTTAGCGGGCACTTTGATGATGCGACCGCGCACATGGTAGGCACGCGCCGGTACAGCATTGAACTGGCTGGCATCGATCTGCAGACCGATCAGGGCCGACATGGGGTAACGCAACCTGGCATCAATCACCTCGGCCAGGCTGTCGATCACCGTGGTGTCGCTGATCTTGTCAGATGTGGCATTGGCCGTGAGCCGGCGCACGCGCACCACCCAGCCGCTGGCAGCCACAGGCAGATCAATACGGTGCGTGCGGCGATACTGGGCCGTGGTCTTGCCGCTGAAGGAAGTGTTGATCACCTCCACCCAGGCGCCGCCATCGGTTTGCAGGTCGATGGCGTACTGCACCGAATAGCCATTGATATCGCCCGTACTGGTGTCCACCGAGCGCAGGCCGTTGACTCCCAGAGTCACGCGCACGGCCGACAGGTTGCGGTTGTTGACCGCACGCACCCAGGGCACGCCGAACTTGAGCTCCACATTCACGCTGGCCGTGGACTCCGAGGCCGGAAAGCCAGGGACAGGATCCTGCCACTGCGTTCCTGCCCGGAAATCAACCTGCACCCCTTCAAAATTCATGCTGCCATCGGCGTTCTGCAGCGGCGTCTCGTTCAGGTAGATGCTTTGCAGGCCGTTGACCAGGCCGGAGATCTCGCCCTCGCTGAGCAGATCGAGCACGCGGGCATAGCTGGTGCTGTGCAGGCTGTCGGCCGCTTCCACGGGCTGGCGAGCGCTGCCGCCGCCCTTGCCTTTGTAGCCGCGCAGGCTCCAGCCGCCCTGCACAGGCCGAGGCCCGGAGCGCACCACATCGAGAACGGTCATTGCTGGTCTTCCGCAAAGATGCCCGCGCTGATGGCGGCCGAGCCAATGATCAGCTCGCCATACAGCAGCGGGACGGGGTTGCCTTGGGCCGAGGTGTTGACCGGCCCGTTGAAGTTGTAAGAGGCCCCGTTGTCGGGGCCATCGGCCGTGGACAGGCCTTTTTGCTGAGGAGAGAGCAGCTGGGTGACGCCCGAGAGCATCAGCAGCTTGCCCATGCTGCCAACCCCTGCGCCGAACACCATGGCCCCGCCCTCACCCAGCAATCCCGCCGTGGCGGGGTTGACCAGATACGGCGCCGCAAAGAACAGCGCAGCCCCGAGCACCAAAGTGAACAGGCCACCACGCTTGGCGCCCTGCACCATGGGCGCAATGCGAATGTCTTCCTGGCCGGCGAGATCAAAAAGCTGATCGTCCGCAAGATTGCGCCGCCCCAGAAAGCAGGCATAGCCCACGCCGCGATCCTTGCTGGTCATCAGTTCCCGCTCGAAGCCCGGCAGCAGCACGCACAGCGCCTGCACGGCCTCGGCGCAGCTGGCAACAGCCAGGCGATGCACCCGGCCGAACTGAGCACCCAGGTAGCCATAGAGGCGAATGGTTCGCAGCTGGTCACTCATGGGAGAAATCCTTATGAGCCATGTCCTTGTGACGGACCACGGCCCGCGTGCATTCCTGCCAGTAGCCGCCATAAACCACGCGCTCAGACAAGCGCCCATAAAGGTGCTGCAGCATGGCGTTGGGAACGGGGTGCAGACCAGGGGCCTCGGCCAGCGGCCGGCTGCCCAGGTAAATGCCGGCGTGATTGGCTACCGGCGAGCGCACGGCCATCAGGATCACGTCACCAGGCTGGATCTGCGCTGCATCGGGAATGCGAGAGAAGCCGGCCTGAGCGAACTGCTGCATATAGAGGTCTTGGCACTGGTTCCACCAGTCGTCAGCACGCTCAAAATCCGGCAGCTCGATCCCTGCCTCCCGGCGATACCAGTCCCGCACCAGCGTGTAGCAGTCCAGAACCCCATGGAAGAACTGCCTCCCCAGCAGCGGTGCCTGCCAGCCCGTGGGCGCGAACTGGTGCAGCTCCTCGAACTGACCCTCGCGCACGCTCACAATCACCCAAGGCAGGCCCGTGGCCTCGCAGGATGCGCGGTCGGCCTCGCTGGGCTGGGCGGGCGCGTCTGGATGGCTATGCACCACGGCCAGGATGCGGCCGGCGTCCTCGGCATCAGCCCAGTCGTCGGGCGCCATGCGGAATTGCTCGGTGCCCTGCGCCAGATTGACGCAGGGGCGGTAAATCTCTTTACGACCCTGAGCGATCAGCAGGCCGCAGCACTCGCGCGGATACTCAGCCAGGGCGTGCGCCTTGATGGCGTCTACCGTCTTTTTATGCAGCATCAGTAGCCTCGCAAGGTATCGGCGCTGGGGAAGCCGCCGAAGTTGATGGGTTCCCACTCGCCAAAGCGCTTTTTGCACGCGCTCACTAGGCCGGGACAGCGGTCCTTGGTGGGGTCGGTGACGGGATTGCCGTCACGGTCAAACATGGCTGCGCCGGTGTAGCCGCAGTACGGCCCGCGATAGCCGCCATTGCTCAGCCAGCCGCAGAGGTTGGCTACGATCTGGCGGCCCGGCAGTTGCTGACCATCGAAGTCCAGAGCACTGGCCAGCTCAAACTCGACCGTTTCCTTGTCCTCATGGGTCTTGCACTCCACCAGCCAGATCTCGGGAGCCAATTCCTCATTGGGGTTAGCCGATGGATTGCCCTCGGCAAAGTTGCGGGCGTCCAGGTACTGCGCAAAGGTGCGTCGGCGCACCACGCGGGCACCGACCAGGTCATCGAGTGCAATGCACAGCGCCGAGATCACGCCGGAGACCATGCCGCCCTTGCCGTCGGGGCCGATGTTGCCCACGCGTAGGGTCGGCGTGGGCTGCTGGCCAGTGCCGTTGCGGGCAAAGCCCTCGGTCTCGATGGCCCAGGGCTTGTATTCCTGGCCCTGCCACCAGATAGACCCTGCCTGCGAGTAGCCGTGACAGCGCCAGATCTCGTCGCCCAGCTCGCTCAGGTCCAGCTCAAAGAGCTGCACCAGCTTGCCCGGCTCCAGGCCTTGGATGTCTGCTGTGATCATGGTCGAGGGGCCTCCTTAAACGTCACCGAAAGCGTGTAGCTCTTCATCAACCGATGACCACCGTGGGGCTGCAGGCGATAACCTTCCTTCGCCACGTAGTGGCCCTGCACGCCCATGGGCGGCGTCCACAGGAAGGCCCTGGCGCCGGCATGCTTGTCGAGAAATGCCTTGATCGGCTTGATCTGCGATTCGCGGCCGCGAAACACCAATGGCCACGACTGCTGCAGGTTGTTGATGCCATCCTCAGCAATCTGGGCATAGCCATCCCCAAACTGAGCGCTCAAGATGGCATGCGTAAAAACGCCCTCGGGCTCAGCCAGAGGGCGCCAATGGAACAACTCAGGCATTACGCCCTCCCGTTTTGTCTTGCCCAGATCAAGCCGCCAGGGCGCATTTCTTTTGCGATGGCCTCTTTGACCGCATTCCCGGCCAACTTGCCCAGCTGGGTCATAAAGCCTTCGGTGCCGGTCGCATTGACTTGCCCCGAGCCGCTTTGCTGCAAATGGACATCCACATCGACCAGCATCGAGGCCGCAGCAGGAGCGACCAGGCCAGTGCCTGCAGCCGGCCCACCCACCAGCCCGCCCTCGGCGTAACCATTGAGGCGATTGAGCAAGCCGAGGCCGACACGCTTGGTGCTTTCAGCATTGATGACGTACTCGCCACGGTGCACCACACCAGCCGGCTCATACTTGCCACCGTCGCCCGTGTAGCCACCCGTGGCAAAGCCCAGAAGGCCGCGCGCGCCCGTAGCCAGTCCCGCGAGCATCTGCCGAGCTTGAATCCGCACCAGGTCAGCAATGATCGAATTCGCCAAGGACTTGAAATCCAGCTTGCCGGTCATCACAAAGTTGACCAGCGCATCCTCCATGCCCTTGAACGCATTGGTAAATGCATCAGCCGTCTGCTGCGCCACGTTCGCAGCTTGGTCGACATAGTTCTGCAAGGCGAAGCTGGCACCCAACTCCCACCTTGTCTGCAGTTGGTCCAGTTCTGCATAGGTGGCCTCAGCGATGCGGATGCGCTCTTCCTTCTCCACCTTTAGGTCAGCTAAGCGCTGGTCAATCTGTGCCTGCTGCTCCTTGGAGAGGTTCGGTGTGTACATGCGCCGGTCCCGCAAATTGCGCTCTTCGGCAAGGTAGCTGTCCTTGATGCTCCATATGCCTTCAGCACGCTGGCGATCCTTGGTGCCCATCCATGCCGAGCTGATAGTGCGCTGCTGCTGCTCCCGCATCTGCTCCATGGCACGCTTGTGCGACTCCGCCAAAGCCTCCATTGCCATGCGCTGGCGATCAGTTGCCAGGGTTTCCTCATGGGCCAAAGCCTTGAGCCTCTCGCCCGTCTCCAGGCGCTTGGCGGCCAGCTTGGACTCGGTATCCGCAATCTGCTTCTTGACGGCCAGGGCATCGACTCCCTTGACCTTCTCCTGTTGCAGGCGGGTGATCTGCTCCTGCAGGGCGGACTCCTCGACCTTGCTGGACTCCTCGATCAGGGATCGTCTCTGGCTGTAGTAGCCCTGGTCATCAATCAGCCCTGACTGGCGCAGGCGCTCCAGATCCTTTTGCTTGCCGTCGATGATGCGGACTTCTTCACGGGCGGCATTCTGGATCTCGGAGAGGTCAAGGCGACGGGAAGCGGGTGCCGTGCTGCCCCCCTTCTTCTCCTTCTCCTCGTACTTCTTATTGATGCCAACAATGACAGTGTCATATTGCTTCTGCGCCTCTGCGCTGGTCTTGGCCGCCTCTCCGTATTTCTTCTCGGCAGCAGCAAGCTCCAGGCGCTTCTGAGTCTGCTTGTCATAGTGCTTGCTGGCTTCAGCACTCAGATTGATCAATGCCTGCTCACGATCACGAGAGCCTTGCACATAGGTGTTGGCCGACTCGGAGAGGCCCAACATCTCGCGCGCTTTGTCGAGCCTGTTCTGCCGGGTCTTGAGGCCCTTGGCATAGCTGCCTGTACTCTCGGTCACAGAGTTGGTCGGGCCACGGTCCTGGTAGTCGTTGACCTCTTTCCGCAGCCGTTCCACCACAGCATGCATGCCCTCCTGACGGCCGAGAGACTTGATCATGTCGATCACCTCGGCGCCCACATTGCGAATGGCAATCCAGCCCTTCTCAACTAGGCCCAAGTTGGCAGTGATCGTGCTGGTAGCGCCGGCAATGGCCGAATCGTAGGCATCCTGGGCCACGCGGGCGGCATCCGTCTCGCGCCCCACTTCCTGCAGTGACTTGATCTGCTCGAAGGTTGCCGACGTCAGGAAGTCCATTTGCTTGTTCAGCTCGAGCACCGCCTTGACGGGGTCTTCGCCCAACTTCTTGAAGTCCTTGGCCACCTCCTCCACGGATTGTCCGGTGGCACGCTCCCACTCAATCGCTGTCGTGGTGTAGCGCTGCAGGCGTTCAGCACCAACGCCAGCATTCGCTGCAAATATGACCAGGGCCTCAGCCGCTTTGGCCTGGGTAATGCCTGCCACGTCATCCATGGCAGCCGACATGTCCACCAGTTGCTGGACACTGGTGCCAGCCTGGTTGCCAGTCTTTTGCAGCACGACCAGGAATGCATGGGCCTCCTTGGCGCCTGAGTACAGGCCGTAAGCCAGTACGCCAGCTGCTGCGGCAGCAAGCGTGAACGGGTTCACCATCCCCAGCACATAACCGCCCAGCGCCTTGGCGGCCTCCCCTGCACCACCAAACATGGACATCAGCTGAGAGCCCTGCTGCAGGAATACCGTCATGGCATTCTGCCCGCCCTGCAGCGACACGATGATGTCTTGGAACTGTGCAGGCACTCCACGCATCGCTGCAGAGTGAGCGCGGTCACTCATGACGTACTGTCCAGACTGGCTCAGGCGCTTTTGCGCTGCCTCGGCCTGACGCAACTGGTCGATATAGGGCTTGAGCACATCACCCGAGATACCGCGCTGCTTGGCCAGAATCTCGTAGTACTCCGAGCCGGCCTTGCCGCCCGACTGCAGAGCCACGGTGGCGCGCTGGATGCTGCCCACCATGTTCTTCTCGGCCCGAGACATGGCAGCAGCAGACTGCTGCGACTGAGTCTCCAGAGGCTTGAGGCCAGACGCAGCCTTGCGTCCAGCCTCCTCCACGCCAGCAGCCATGCCCTTGGCTGCCGCCACGGCATCGGTGGCGCCTTCGCGCACGCCGGTGGCGTCCAGCGAGGCCTCAATCTGGACTTTACGGCGGTCGGTATCGCTCATTTTTCAGCCTCAGCATAGATTTCTTGAAGTGCGGCAGCCTCCATGACGCGAACCTCGGCGCGCAGCCGGTCGTGGTCTTCATGGGGGATTTCGCGGGCGCGAAGTTCATCGGCCAGCACGCCGTAGTCCAGCCCCACCACGCCGCCGGCGCCGACGCGCCACTGCGTCTGCAGGGCATCGAAAAGGCACCAGGCAGTCCAGTTTTCGGGCCAGACCTGGACACTGAACATGTCGGCGTACTGGCTCACCGGCAGCCCCCATTCCTTGAGGTACTGGGCATCCGGGAGCTGCATGTATCGCGCACGCGCTGCCGCAATCAGTTTCCCAAGCGGCCCTCCATGCACAGCTGCTTGTAGGTGTTCATCACGGCCTGGGTCGCTGCTGGCAGTTCGCTTGCCAGCTGGATGCAGTTGTCCAGGGTGAACGGTGCATCCAGCCCCCATTCAAGTAAGCACCCATGGATGTACTGCCCGTTGATCTGCACCACGCCGCGCTGCTGCTGAGTGGACGGCTGGCCTGCGGTGGGATCAAAAGCCGGAGGCTCCACTGAAAAGAGACCGTCAAGGAATGCACCGAATTCCACGCGGTCTCGGTATCGAAAGGTCACGGGAAGCAGACCATCGGTGCCATCCGGCATGGCGACCTTGAGGGAATGGACGATGCCCTTGGGCCGCTGGCCCAGCACGATCTGGCGTGCAATCTGCTCGCTCATAATCAAGCAGCCTTAGCCAGAGTGGTCGGAGCGCCACGCAACAGCACCGTGGACTTGGTAGTCATCTCGGCACCCTTCTCGGTGCTCGGTGTGTCGTCATAGGCCAGCTCGCCCACGTAGTAGCTGGCGGAGCCGTCCTTGAAGTCCAGACGATGCACAGACTCCATGCCGTCAGACGCCTTCAAAGCAGCACGAGCCGCACCATCCTGTTTCCAGCTGTTGGTGTATTCCAGGCGGCGCGCCGAGCGACCCTGACTGAATTCCTGCTCGTCTTCAACATCCAGATAGCTGCTGCTGCCAGTCTTGAGTTCACCACCGCTCAGCGCGAAACTGGGGACATAAGGCAGGCGCTGCCAATCGTTGGCAACCAGAGGGATCAGCGATACCTCTCCACCCATCGGAAATTTTGTGAGATCGCTGGTATCAACACCGTCCAGAGTCACGCTGTCAGCCGTCGCGGCCTTGACGCGGGCCACGCGCCCCTCCAGCTCCGGGTAGTCCTCGCTGGTGATGACGACTACAGCCTTAGCCTGCAAAGTATTGGCCACTGTCACCATCGCATGTGCTGCATTGGACATTGCACCAGCGGCCAAGGCGGTAAGAGCCGCGGTGTAAAGATTGAGTTTTGCCCCATCGGGCAGAGGAACTTTGCGCATGGTTGTGCCCCTTTCAGGCAAAGAAAAACCCGCCTGGTTTCCCATGGCGGGTTGTTTGGCCCTTGCGGGCGTTGAAGTCAGTAGCTGACGCGGATGTCCTGGTCAGCTGTGTAAAGATCCATGTCGTGGTCGTAGTCGTCGCTGAAGTTGCCTATCGGCCGGACAACGAGATCTCGGTGGGCGCGCAATGCGCTGACAAGCAGCTGCATTAGCCGCTTCGGCTCCAGAATATCTGGGCTGAAAATCCGGATCTGCACATCGGCAGCATCAACCTGAGAATCCTCGTTGTCCAGGTATTCGCTGGTATCTCCACCAAAGCGCTGCCAGATCACATAAGGCGTTTGCGCGTTAGCCGGGGCCACAGTGCCGTAGCAGCTCGGGATTACGGCCGCAATGGCTGCGTGTAGAGCTTCGTCCATCACTTCACCTTTTCCAAGGCTTGCCAAAGCACATCAGCCGAGGCCAGCACAGCAGCCGGCTCCGCGCGCTGCGACCCGCGCATGAAGGCCTTGCCCGGTATGTAGACCGGCCCACCCGGGCGGGGCAGATAGTACGCATCCTTCTCGGCCTGACTGGCTCTGCGCCGCGGCTTCTTCTTGCCGGCGCTCTCCGGCCGCGCCAGCGTCACCCAGCCCTTTCGGGTCATCACCACCTGATAGCGCTGCCAATGGCCGTTCTCCAGCAGCTGACCATGCGGCGCAGTCTTGGCGTTCCAGCTGATGTGATACTCGGCAACACCCTGCCCGCTGTTCTCTGGCGAGAAAGCCTGATAGATGGCCTTGTCCAGGTTGCCCGAGAGCTTCTTGATCCTGGCGACGTTGGCCTTCGCTGTGTCGTAGAACACCTGGGCGGCGGCCTGTGCCGCCGGCCTGGCCGCCTCCTCTGCCGCGTCACCCAGATCATCAAACAGCGACTCAACCCCCGAAAGATCGATAGAGGCAATGAGTGAATTGCTCCCCCTAGCCATTGGTCACCTCACACACCAGATCCACATACTCGCGGCGCTGCCGCTCTGGCAAAACGGCCTTGATGCTGTATTCCACGCCTGCACAGACAGCACGCATGTCAGCCTTGATGTCCGTGCGCCATCGAATTCGGATACTGGCCTGAGCTTTGCTGGCCACCTGCCCCGCGCGCACGGTTTCGCTGCCCGAGGCAAAGCGAATGTTTGCCCAGACCTTTGCAACCTCTTCCCAGTTGTTCGATAGCTGGCCAAGCCCGCCACCAGTCAAGCGGCGCTGGATGTGTATGCGGTCTCGAAGACTTCCTGCGTCCATGGTCAAAACCCCGGTTGCACGTTGATACTGGACAAGAGAGCGGCGCTGATGTGAGGAGGAGCCTTCGCCCCTTCGCGCTGTCCCATCAGCTCACGATTGGCATACAGCCAGGCGACAACCAGCAGCATCCAGGCGCGCACGCCGGCGTGCACCGCGATGTCGATACCCGCTGTGTATGTGATTTGCGCTGCCTTGCCGACAAATCCCGATGCCTGAACCAAGGTGCGCCGGCCACTCTGCGCAACGACAAAAGGCACAGCGTCGCCATTGACCGTGACAGCCTCCACCTCAATCACGCGGCCGCGGGCAAGCACCGAATAACCTGCATCAATGGCCTGCTCGATGTAGCGCGCCTTGCGGATGGCCGCGCCGCTGACCTCTTCTGCCAACGCGCGTGCGGCCGGGATAAGGATGCCTTCAAAGTAAGCATCCTCTTCATCACCATCCACTCGGCATTGCAGCTTCACCTCGGCAAGTGTCAAAGGCTCATCGCCAAGGTACTGGGAAATCATGCCTTGGCGCTCTTGGGTGCTTTGCCTGCTGGCTTGGACTGCGGCTCGGAAGCCAGGAGCGCTTGCTGCGCTTCCGCTGCAGGGTCCTGCTCGGGCGCCGGCTCCTGCAATTGCTGCTCAGCAGCAGCGCCAACGTGGGCAGGCTGGAGACCATCCAGCTCTTGCTCAACTTGGTCTGCATCGGGTTCAGCATCAGGCCTGGCCACACCCAGATTCCTCAGGTGCTGGGCGGCGTCCGCATCAAAGCCCGCACGATCGCCTTTGGCGTAAGCCCCGAAGGGCTTGGTGAATAGCACGACTACTTTTTTCATTACACACTCCTTGAACGCCCCGGCCAGCGGCCAGAGCAGATCAACACAAGGCGGGCTTAGCCGAAGCTGGAGCCCCACTGAACGTCCTTGAGCACCACGATGGATTCGACGTGGCGGGGGCCAAAGTCGTGCTTGGCGATCACGCGAATCAGCGTCTGGTCGCGCTGGAAGGCGGAGATCACATTGCCCTGGCCGTCCTTGTAGGTGGCCTCCTTGGAGTAGTCGATCACCAGACCTTCGTCTTCGCCGATAAAGCAGTCACCGAAGTCGGCTAGGTACAGTTCCGAGCCGTTGGAATCCGCGCCCACGGTCAGGTTCGCCGGAATCTGCGTGGTGAACGCCACGGCATAGCCCTTGAGGAAGCCGTTATCCAGCTCCGGGTAGGCCTTGTTGCCATTGCCATCACGGATGGAAGCCAGGAAGCGGAAGGTGCGAGGGTTCATGACCCAACCGACGCTGGTCATGTTGGCATTGGCGTTTTCCAGGCGGAACAGAGCCTTGTTCAGGTCAGAATCCACCTCTGCCAATGTCGGCGTGGCCGAGGTCGGTGCAAACACATTGGCTGGCAAGGCCCAGTGGCGCAGGCCCTTGGGCGTGTTGGAGGTGCCGTCGTCGCGCAGAAAGGCCTTGTCTTCACGGGCCGCCAGCGCGCTGGTCAGGTCGCCCACCACGATGGCGTCCACATTCGGGTTGGCCGAAGAGTTGGCCAACAGGTCATTGCTGATGGGCACCAGTGCCGCCAGCTTCTTGCCCGACAGTTTCAGGTCGTCGAATTCGCCCTGGGTTGCAGGCACGTCGGAATCAGAGCCGATATAGCCAACCACCGCACCACCCTTGAGGCGCGGGATGGTCATATTGCCGTTGTTCAGAGGCAAGGGCCGCGTCCCCATCTTGCGCACGGTGGACTTGGGACGCAAAAGCTCAATCACCTCGCTCGAGAGATTGGTGGGCACCAGCACACCGCCGGCGGCCGAGGTCAGCGTATTCAGCGAAGCAGCGATTTGCTCGCCGTAGCCGCGCTCAATGGCCAACTGCGCTGCAGCCTGGCGATTGCCTTGGGCTGCGGCCAAGGCAACTACCATCTTGGCCATGCCGGCGCCAGGCGCTTCAGCCTGCTTGGGTTGGGCGGGTACGGTCTTGGTTGCAGTCACATCCACAGCAGCAGAGACAGGCACTGCGGCCGCCGCATTCATGCGTTCGGCAGACTCCAGGCGTGCGATCTGACCGGACATGCTCTCGAACTGCGCCTGCAGCTCGCCAAACTCGGCCTGCTGCTCGGAGGTCAGAGAGCCGTTTTCGGCCTCCTGCTTGGCCAAGGCTTGCACGCGGTCGTTGATCTTGGCGCGCTCGCTACGGATTTCATGGATTTTGGACATAACGTCTCTTTCAATAAGAAAACCCGCTCCAGGCGGGTTCAGTGATGCCCATGGCGGGCGCAAGTAAAACTGCCAGGGCAGTAAAAAGGAGGAAACGACTGCGACGTACAGCCTCTTGTGAAGCGGATGCCGAGAATTAAGACTGCATCTGACAGTTCATAGCGGCCGCACGCGCGCTAAAACTACGTACAGGCTGTGGCTTACGGCTGGAGTGAACGCTTGCAGCAATACGATTGATGGCTGCTTGCGGTGGTTCGATGTGGTCAGCAAGGCCCATCTCGATGCCCTTGGCACCAAAGTACACACCAGCCTCGGTGCTGCGCACCGCAGCCACGCTTAGCCCACGATTACGCGCTACCAGCTCTGTGAACTCCACATAGTTCTGCTGCACCAGTTCATTGAGCCACTGCGCCGCCTCCGTACTCAGCGGGGCATCACTGGCCAGATCCGCCTTGCGCGCGCCGGCAAAGATGGTGGTGACCTTGATGCCCTGCTCTTCATAGCGCTTGCTCATGTCCACATGGCGCGCGATGACGCCGATGGAGCCCACCCCCGAGGAGTTGCTGAGCACGATCTCGTTGGCCGCGCTGGCAAGGCCGTAGGCCGCTGAGTAGCAGGAGAAGTTGACGATGGCCGTGATGGGTTTGATGGAGCGGGCCGCAAAGATCTCTTCGGCCAGGTCAGTCATGCCGGTGGCTGAGCCGCCGGGGCTGTCCACATCCAGCGCAACATGTTCCACCGCATCATCAGCCAGCGCGGCCTGCAGCTGGGTACGAATGCCTTCGTAGCTGGTCATGGTGGTGCACATGTCCATGTGCGCGGAGCGCGAGACCAGGGCGCCATGAATGGGCAGGACGTAGACACCGCTCTCTCGGGCTGCGTTGAGGCGGCGCTCTGCCGGCGAGATGGCGTTAACTGGCTCGTCATCCTCCATGGCCATGATCTGACCGCCGGGGTTGAGGTTGACGATGTTCAGGTTCATCGCCTGGTTGGCCCAGTTCACAGCCATGTCCAGCCAGTCTTCGCGCACCATCTGCGGGGTGTTGAAGATCATGCTGGCGATGCGAGGGAAGTTTTTCATGTCAGGGCCTTCTGGATATCGCGGACTTGCTCGTCCGATGCATCAGTGAATTTTTCCGGCATCTGCGTGCCGGCCCCGACCATATTCAGGGGCTGCAGGTACACATCGCCGCCGGTGACTGGCGGCAGGTTTTCCAGGCGGCGGATGTCGTTGACCGACAGCCAACCCCACTGGCGGGCCACGGCGTACGCCTTGAAGCGCGCTTCCTGGTTACCGCGCAGCAGGCCGCCGATGTTGAACTCGATGTAGTAGCGGCTTCGCTCGGAGGGCAGCAGCAAATCGCGCTGCAGCGCCTGCTCATGGCGGCGAAGCCATGGCATCAGGGTGTAGATCACGAACTGGATCTGGAGGTTTTCCACGTTGTTGTACGTGGCTGCCTCCATCATCCCGACCATGGGCGGCGGCATCTTGTAGATGCGGGTGATATCCACCGCGGCCAGCTTCAGCGCGCCGATCAGCTCTGCGTCCACGTTGTTCATGGACAGGGCTTTGAAGGTCATGCCCTCCTGCAGCAGGGCCACCTTGCCCGCATTGGGCGCGCCACCGAACTTGGCCTGCCAGTTGTTGGTCAGCGCATCAATGGCACTTTGCTCCTTGATGGCAGCAGCTTCCTTAGGACGCTCCAGTACCCCGGACAGCGCCGTGCCATGCAGAAAGGACTTGCTGCCGTACTCTTCCAGCGCCAGCGCATAGCCAATGCTGTTGGCGTGCAGGGCGATGGGCGACAGGCCGGTGTACTTGTCCAGCGATACCCAGCGCACGTGGTGAACAAAGCGGGCAGGCACTGGCTCCTTGCCGTCAATGGAGTAATACGGCTTGAGGTCAGGCCCCTTGAACACCTGAACATCACCCGGGTTGAGCGGGATCAGCGCCGTGGGGTTGCCGCGGCCGTCGCGCTCAATGAAGCTGTAGGCGTTGCCGCGCAGCCCCAACGCTGTTTGCGCGTACTCACGTGACTCGAACGGCGTCTGCCAATCATTGGGGGCGAACTTGAGCAGCGCATAGGCCGGGTGGGCATCTGCAGGCTTGCGGGAGCCGTCCTCCAGGCGCTCAAACACCTCCAATGGCAGTTGCGCCACAGACTCAGCCAGCAGCGACACACAGTTCTGCAGCACAGGCAAAGCCAAGGCCGTCTGCGGCGTAACCAGCTGGCCGGCGGCCGACTGCTTCGCTCCACCAATGATGGACGACAGCCAGCCAACGCGGGTGCCCGCCTGCTCGGCGGTTTCTCGTTTGTTGAACAGCATCAGCTCATCCGATCAATGGCAATGCCGGCAGCCAGCAGCAGGCCACCGCCCACCATGGCCGCGACCGATATAGAGAAGTGCGCTGCGATACCGCCCATCAGGCACGCAAAGCCCACCGCCATGAAGGCCAGGCCCACGTGCTCGCGGGTTATGAGGTTGAGGAGGTTTTTCATGGCGACGAGGGAGAAGCTGCCGAGGAGCTAGCGCGGGCGGCGGGAATAAAAAAGCCACCCGAAGGTGGCTACTGGAACTGAAGCGAAGGCTGGATTCGCGACATCAGTACATCTGCCGCTCGCTGTAGCGGCGGCTTCCTAGTTTTGTGCTCGCTGAGTCCACGCCCGCACAAGCTTGCGAATTTATCTTGGGCATCCAGGGCTGCCCTTGCCTCGTACCATTCCTGGATGAGCGATGGCGCGGCCCGCTGACCATCAAGGATATCCAGAACCCAGCGACGGAAATCTTGAGCCTTTGCAGTGCGAGCAAACATTCCGATGAGGTGGGCTCCGCGCAGACTAAAAACCCGCGTCTGGGTCAAGAGGTTACCCGACACCCCCGAAGTGGGGGTCTCGACAATTGCGGTCATTGACGCAGTGAACTCCACGCGGTGACGATCAAAAATACGCGTCACCTTGTCCGCGCGCGAATACCCGAGCGCCCGAGCTATATCGGCAGCACTTGCCCACTTCTTCCCATCCTTTTCGATGAGTCGGATCGGCTGGTTTTGGAACATCAGTTCTTTCATCATTTGCCTTTCGGAAATATAAAAACCGCCTCGGCGGGCGGTTTGATGTGAGGCTGCTGAGCAGCTCTTTGGATGCGAAAATGAAAAAGCCCGCAATGCGCGGGCTTGGGCTACGGCCAATTGGCACCAGCTTGCCTGAAAACTACCACAAGTCTCTATGGTGTAAAACTCATTTCACCAACTTCGCCATCATGAATTTCAGCAGCATCGGCTAGATGCCGACTCCACTGTCATAGATGCTGGCCTCCTGCTCGGCCTGCTTGCCAGGCATTGCGCGGCCGATGGCCATGATCAGTGCTACGGCTCCGTCAATCTTGTTGTCGTTGCCTTGCTTGATGGGGCGCACGATGTCGTCGTTGCCGACCAGGTGTTTGCCGATCACATTGCCCATGCACCAGGTCATCAGCGGGTTGCCGTCGTGATGAAAGCGCCCGGACATGATGGCCGCCTCGAGCTCCTTCATCGGGTCGCTCATGTTGGTGTAGTTCTGCACGATGGTGATCGGAAGCAAGCCTTCATCGTCGAGCTGGTGGGCCAGGTTGGTGGCGCCGTGCGGATCCATGGGCGATGCTTCAACAGGATTTAACCTTGCGGCTTCCTTGGCTTCTTCCAGAATCTCGCGGTAGTCAATCTCGGCACCGTCGGTGGTCAGCAGATGACCTGTGTTGACCCACTTCTGCAAGCGCTCGGCCATCCGCCGGTTGTCGCTGTTGTTGACCGTGTCCTCTGGCACCCAGAAGCGCGGAGCGATGCTGTAGTAGTGCCGCTTTCCATCGATGTCGCGCCAGAACAGCCGGGCCATGCTGTTCATGTCCAGCTTGCGAGCCAGGTCGAACGACAAGACCACCGACTGGCCTTCGAAATCAGCCAGATTCAGTGTGTCGTCTTCACAAGACTCCCACTGAGTCATGTTGAAGTAACCAGTTTTGGCGGTTACCCAGAGACCCAGGTGCTTGGTTTTGAAGGTATTCGTGAAGCGCGCCTGCTGGATGGCTCTTCGCTGCTGACTCTCCAAGTACTCTTGATAGACTGACACACCGATATTGGGGTTGGCCTTGGCTAGCACCTTTGGATCCGTCCAGTCATCCTCTGGATCAACCGTCCAGATCCAGCCAAACAGCTCGTCGTTAGGCACCGTACCGTCGAGCATTTCCACAACTTCGCGCCGCTTGTCGTAGCACGGACCTTCGATGTTGTAGCCAGCCGTGGTGATGATGAACATCAGAGGCTGTTTGCGCGCGCCCATGCCAGTGAGCATGGTGGTGTAGAGCGCATCGCTGTCGTGCTCGTGGTACTCGTCAACGATGGAGCACGAAGGACTGGCACCGTCACCGGGGTTGCCGATGATGGGCTCAAAGCGGCTGCCATCGCCTGGCTTGTTCAAATTGGAGGCATTGACCTCGATGCCGGCAGCTTCCAGCAGCATGGGAGAGCGCATCGCCATGAGACGCGCTGGCCGAAACACCTCCCATGCCTGCTTTTCTGTAGTGGCCCCGGAGTAAATCTCGGCGCCAAACTCGTTGTCGGCGGCAAACATGGCCAGACCCACGCCGGCTGCAATGACGCTCTTGCCGTTCTTGCGATTAACCTCCCAGTAGCTTTCACGAAAGCGGCGAAGACCATCCTTCTTGCGCTTCCATCCAAAGGTGCACGCCAGACCGAACTTCTGCCACGGCTCAAGGGTGATCAACTGGCGCTTGAAGCCCCATTCGCCCTTGGTGTGCGGCAGCAGCTCAATCAGAGCAATCTTCTTCTGCGCCTCCTTCGCATCAAACTCATAGGGGTACGCTTTGCTTTTGCTGGCCAGCAGATCATCCAGATGACGCTGGCAGGCCTGCCGGACATATCGACACGCCGGAATCTTGCCGGCAACAATGGCCTTAGCGAACTTGTTGGCTGCATCCACCGCCGGATATTTAGCCATTGATGACCCCTGCAAACGGGTTGTCGCTCTGCTTCTGTTTACCTGTGCCCATCATTCGCTGTCGACTGGACGGGTCCAGCCCCAGCATTCCGCCATAGCTGGCCATCATGGCCGTCGCCTCTTTGAGGGCCGTCGCGGCGGGGTTCTTGATCACGCCTCCCATGGCCCCAGAGACCGTCACTCCGTTCTGGGCGATATCCGCCTGGGCCATCCGAAACTGGTCATAAGCGGAGCAGTACACCTCAAGGTTCTGAATATCTGTCGCCGCCAAAATGCGCTCTTTGCACAACTGCGGCGCCACGGTTTCCCAGAGCATCCGGCCGTTATCCCCCATCCAATCCGGGCAATCGATATTCAGAACCAGCTCGAAGTCTGGTTCAGATTTATTGAGAGCTCGCTTGCCTGGATTACCAGCCAATAGCTTCTTTGCCGTAGGTTTGGGGCGACGGCCAGAGCGCCCAGCAGCACCTGCCATCGGGCCTCCAGTTAAATTTCATATTTCGCGGGCGTAAAAATGTGACGAACCGGTCGGTCTAGAGCGCGAGGGCACCCTGGTTTCGACCCTCCCCCCTCCCCGCCCAGAGCCACCCAAGCTGCACGATGCGTGCCCACATGCGAAGCGATCAGGTCAAGAGGGAGGTGAACAGACCCTGCGACTCCCGCGCCGTTTTGACGGCGTGACAAGCCTTGCAGATCGCCTGCAGATTTTCTCTTGCGTCCATCTGTTCTCGCGTCCAACCCAGCCGCTTGGCCTGGGCCTTCGGGACAATGTGATCGACCTCTTGCGCGCCCGACACCGCACCGAGCTTGAGGCATGGCTGGCACAAGCACGCATCGCGTTGCATGACCCACTCTCGAATCTTCTGCCACGCATAGTCATAGCCACGCGACTTGGCCGAGCCTCGCCCCGGATGATTCCAGCCGCTGGCTTCGGACTGGTGTTCATCGCAAAAACCCGAGGACGAGCGCGACAGAGTATTGCAGCCTCGATGGCGACAAGGCTTGTTAGGGCGCTGAGGCATTACCAACCCGTCCCTGATGCTGCACCGCCTTTTCGATGCGCATCCCAGCAAAAACCCAAGGGTTAACACCTAGCAACCTCCTACACCAGAAGATCAGAATGGAATCACTCACCAGAAGCTCCATCCAGAGAGAGATCACGACTGAAGTTCATTTACACCCTCGTCTATCGGCAAGTTTCAGTGAGTGAAGGGCCTACCTAGTAGGCCCTTTCTGTTTATGTCACAGACATAGGTGCCGCCACCGAGTGATCCGCCCCTACTGCAATGTGCGTGATCGTCGGGCGTGCTCGGTGGCAGCGAACCGTGAATAAAAAGCTGTCGAGGTGATCGAAGAAAAGTCCCTGCAGCACAGCAATAGGGAACACAAATCGTCTTGGACGGAATGTAGGCACATCCACCTACACCAACACACTGCTAGCAAGCACCAAATCGATAGTGAGCTTTCACACACATTCAGGAGAAGTCAATGAACTCAACCTATCAATACTTAGGGTGCATCGATGCTTGCAACGCCTGCATCACTGCATGTAACGCTTGTATTGCCGAGTGCCTTAAAGAGCAGGACGTAAGCCCCATGGCTGGTTGCATTGCAATGAACATGGATTGCGCGGCCGTATGCGCACTTGCTTCAGGCGCTATGGCTCGCAACAGTGAGATGGCCAAGCACTTTTGCAAGCTGTGTGGCGAGATCTGCCTAGCATGTGCCAACGAATGTGAGCAGCACCTTCGCGAACACACTAGGAGGTGCGCAATTGATTGCCACGCTTGTGCCAAGGAATGTCATGCACTGATCAATTGACCAATGCAGATTGCAAAAAGCCCCAGCGATTAGGCTGAGGCTTTGGAAATTTTGGACGCGACTATCCATCAATTACCTAAAGTCATAAGGCTCCACGCCTCAAGACCGTTTAGCGATGATGGCAAGGCGGTTTAATTGCGCCTGCGCTATTCCTGCGCATTCTAGGCCAACTTTTGGCCAGCGGCAAACTCCTTGTATCGCTTCATGCACCGCAGGTTGCTTTTTGTGAGCTGGCGGGATCGATCTACGTGCCGAGCGATGTGCTCCGAGATCTTCAGCCCGTCGGCTCCATGAGGCACATCGCGGGTACCGAAGCCGTGGCACGCCTTGCAGGTCTTCCCTCGGGCAAGGTTCGTGCCGCCGCACTCATGGCAACGGCGATCGCACCACCAGAGCAGCACATCCGACAGCTTGGCCAGCCCTTCCTCTATGCCCTGCGCAAGAACCCATGGAGTGAAGCCAGCATGCTGGTCTGTCAGCTTGATGAAGCTGGGCAGCTTTGCCAGGATCTCGCGCCGCGTCTGCGCCTGCCATTGGGCCGCTGCCGCCTGGGCACCCGCAATGTCCAGCACCTCCGTCACCCGCTCGCCGCGCTTGTCCTTGGTCTTCTTGGCCAAGCGGGGCATGCCTTCCGCAACGCGCTCAATGTCAGCCGCAGTCAGCATGCGCGGCTTGAGGCGAGAGTCCCACTCAGCCATGAGCTGGTACACCAGCCGCCCCAGCTTGGCGGGCTGCATGCCAGAGGCAATCAGGAAATCGGCATCACCTCGAAAATCAAGGCTTACGGAGAGGTCGGAGCTGTTGCTGGCGCTGGTCATGCGTTCAATTAAGGTTGGTTTGGTGGGGTCGCTACTCATCGTGTCCTCTTTCTCAATTTCCCATCAGGCGCCGCACAGTCACGTTCAGCGCGTCTAGTTCGCTCATCTTTTTGATTGCCCACATGCGGCGCTGGCCGTGCAGCCCCATCAACGGGCCGCGGTGGCAGCTCTCGCACAAGGCAACGACCGTGTATTGCTGGCGCTGCTCGATGTGGTGAGCCTCACTGGGCCCGGACTGGTCGCAGACGCTACAGGGCAGCTCCTTGACCGCAGCCAGGTGAGCGCGTTCTTTGTCGTTCAGTCGATTCAGCATCCAGCGCGCTCCCCAAAGTCCTGCACCTCCAGACCCAAATCCAGCGCCAGCCCATGCTCGATGCGGGCGCCACGGGATGCGCGCCAGCCAGGCAGCATGTAAAGACAGTCGCTGGCCGCGATCTGGCACAGGGACATGCGCATGTAGCCCTGCCAGCTTCCACAGGCAGGCGGCGGGTTCTCTGCAGGGTTCTCAACGTGGTGACCCTGGGCGCGCAGCACAGCAGCTGCTGCATGAAAAGCTGGGTAGTTGAACTCGGGCAGGCCACTCATGGGGCCGGCGAGATAGATGCGCTTCACCACCATGCACGCCCCCTGTCCTCTACCGCCACCAAACTGCCGTAGTCGTCGACCACGCAAACCATGCTGCTGCCCACCTGCACCCGGTTGCAGCAGCGGTTCTCCATCCAGTGCTCGATCAGGTAGCGGCCGTCGCTCAGGCGCTTATAGGTCGGCCACACCAGCCGCGTGATGCGCGAGGTGCTCGGCGGCTTGCGCTGGCCAGCCAGCGGCACGACCTTGCCAAAGAATGCGGGGTTCAATGCCTGCGTCACTTGACCACCCGTACTTCCCGACCCAGCAGTGCCTTCATCAGATGGCGCTTGATCTTGAATTCAGGGGTCTCCACGCCCTTCACATCCTCGATTACTTCGATGCCCTTCTCCAGATACACGAAGTCTGCGATGTAGCGAATGGCGGGCCGAGCGCGCGCAGCGCCAACAAACTTGACCGATGGGACCATCTCGAACACAACCTGCCGGCGCAAATCGCTGATGTGGCCGCCACGCTGCAGCATTTGCAAGTGACCCCAGCGGTTCAACTCGGCCAAGCTGTCGAACTTGGTGCCGTCTGCCGTGATGACCTTCCTATTGCCGTACTTGTGGCCAGATCGCTTTGCAAACATCAATGCACGCCCTCCTGCTGCCTGCGTGTGCTCAGGCCCAAGGCTTCTTTGGCATCCTTCAACGCGCGATAGCTCACGGTCTTGTCGCCAGCCTCCGAGCGGGCCAGGATCTTCCGCGCCCAGTCCTTGCCATCACCATGGGCCACGATGCGCACCTCCAGGCGTTGAAACTTGGGCGCGGGCAGCGCCAGCAGGCCGGCCTCTTCCGCATAGGTCTTGCGGGGCGTAGCCGCTTTGCACAGGGCCTCAAACTGCGGCAGGCTGGGCGGGAACTCGGGGTGGTGGTCGGCAATGCGATCGGCTGCAGCCTCAATCACCTCCGGCGCGTATTTGCGCAGCGAAGCCCCCCAGACCTTGAGCGCAGCCAGCATGCCGATGTCCTGCCCGTCATTGTCCAAAGCTCCAGAGCCGAACTTGCTCAGGAAAGCGGTACCGTAGGAGCCCTGCATCAGCAGGAACAGCTTTGCCACGCCGGCACTCACGGCCTGAGACTCTCCGCGACGGGGCGAAGCCGCCGCATGGGCCAGTTGTCCAATGGATTTCATTGCAGACCTCCGAGAATGGCAGCCATGGCGCCAGCGTGCTTGCCACCTGCTGCGGCTGCAGGTGCCATGGATGGACGGCGGGCCGCGGGCATTTCGGTGGATCGACGGATCCAGTTGCGCCAGGTCGCCCCCCAGTCGGCCTTGCGCCCGTCCTTGCCAGCCTTGGCGCGCCAGTGATCGGCAAACATCGCGGCCTGGCGGCGCACCTCTTCCTCGGTCAGGCCGGCATGTTCGGCAATGGCCCAGTCACCCCAGCTCTTGGGCAGCTTCCAGTCTTCGGGCAGGCGTGTTCCTGTCGCTGTCGCAGTCTTGCCCCTTCCCTTGCTGGCTTCTGGCTGAGCCGAAGGCGAAGTGTCACGGTCAGCATCACCTACAGCCTTTGAATAGTTAACTGTCTCTTCTTTATCTGTATCTATATCTGTATCTGTACGCGTGACATCCGTACCCGTCACGCGTGACTCGCCAGTGACCTCATCGTGACCACCCTCTTCTCCCTCTGAAACAGCGTCTTTTTTGCGCTGGCGCTGGCGGCGTTTACGCTCTGCTGCGGTGTTGTCGGTGTCGCTGCGCATCTGCAAGGTGGCCCACTTGGAAGGCTGCAGGGTGGCCTGTTCGATCAGCCCAACTTCTGCCAGGCGGCGGGCCACCTCTTCCAGGCTGCGCACATCCAGACCCAGCTTCACGGCGACCTTGCGCATCAGCAGCGCAGGTGCATCGCCCTTGTCCAGCAGCCCCTCGCCCTTGAGGCACAGCAAGGCCACAAAGTGCCAGCGATCCTCAAAGGCCAGCAGCTTCAGCTTGTCGTCGTCGACCATCCGCGTATAGGTACGGAACCATGGGAGCTTGCTCATCGTCCAAACCTCGCGTTATCTGCGGCGTGCTCTGCATCCAGGGATTGCTGAACAGCAAGCAACGCAGCCACGGCCTCGGCGATTTCACGCTGCACCACGCGCTTGTCGTTGTCGCTGACGTTGTTGTCTGCCTTCGCCATCGTGGTGGCCATCAGAACGTCGGCGCATTCACGCACCGCGATGGCTGCAGACTTGGAAAGGCATTTTTCAGCGCCTGGCTGCGCTTCGGGCAGCGCCAGCATGCCGGCGTTGAATGAGAAGACCGTGCCCAAGGCATGCGCTTCTGCGCTACCAGCCTCACGGCACATAGACGCAATCTCATCAGCGTCAGCGAGACCCATCTTGTGGCTTGGGGACACGCCGCTCAGCTCCTTGCGCAGAACTTCGTCGGATTTGTTCAGGCGGGCTGCAAGAGCAGCGCGGCCGCCTGGGTAGTTGGCGACCATGCGTCGCAGTGCATCAAGAGCATTCATGTCGTCCGGACTCCGAGAAAAAGGACGTTGCGGGCTTGGCCGCCGAGAAAGACACTGCCTGCATGCAAACGAAAACAGGCCAGAAGAGAAGAAAAGGTGCCCGCCGCACCCTGGGCTATGCTGGTGGCGTCCAAACCATTACCAACAGCCACAGGGAGGGCAGACATGAAGCGAGATATGGACTTGATCCGGCGTATTGCGCTTGCAGCGGAAGAGTTACCAATGGACGAGACACTGGATGGACTGGACGGTGTAGAGCAAGACGTCTTCTCTCTCCACGTCATTTGGATGAAAGAAGCTGGACTAGTCCATGCCGCAATCAATGAATACATGGACGAAAGCGCCGTAGCTTTTGTGTTCAGGCTGACTTGGAGTGGATGCGAGTTCGCAGATGCAGTGAGAAGCGATACCTTGTGGAAAAAGGCCAAGGACAACGTGATGAAGCCATCCATGTCATTCACTTTCGACGTGCTGAAAGACTGGCTCAAAACCGAAATCACGCAAGGCCTGCCGACCATCAGGGCACTGAGTCAGTAGCGCGCGCAAATCCATCGCAGCGGCTAGAAGCCCGGCTTTGGCGGTTCCCTCTTCACGAGCGACGTGCGATGCATGGTGCTGAAATGAAATATGAGAATCAGCCATGCTGAACCAGCGCGCAGCAGTTGCTGTAACGGCGGTCAGCAGGGCCGAATGGTCTCCGTCTCGCACGGCAACAAAATCCACGCGGGGCAACTTCGCACTATTCATTGCCCACCTCCTTGGTACAGGTGGATGGCCGCACCGCAGCCCCAAAGCCAGCGATGGCTATGGCGATGGACAAATTAATGATGTGATTCATGGAGAGCATGCAAATGGACTGGACAGCAATCGGTGGCATCGCAGGATCAATCTCCGCTGCCCGCGACATCGCCAAGGGAATGAGCGCGATGCGCGACACCGCTCTCATCAACGAGAAAACCGCTGCCCTTCTGGAGCAGTTGCTCAAGGCGCAGGAGGGACTCCTCGCTCACAACACCGCTCTTTTGCAGCTCCAATCGGATCTGGCCAAGGTGCAGAAGGAAAATCTGGAACTGAAGGCAACCATCGATGAGCGCGGCAAATACACGCTGGTCACGCTCGCTAGCGGTGCGGTTGCGCTGCGCAGTAATCCCACCAACGCATTGGCCGGAGCAGACGAGCCAGGAATCGATGAGGCGCCCCACTATGTCTGCCAGCCCTGCTTCTCCATCGGCAGGTCTGTTGTGCTCCAGCGCACTTGGGTCATGGGTACCGACAACGGACTTGCCTGTCCCGCCTGTAAAGCCCAAGTCTTCGATAAGTGACATCACTCCACCTCCTTGGTTGAGGTGGATGGCTGCGCCAGCTCAGGCCAAATCTGGGTGTACTGGTCGGGGAACAGATCCCGCCTAGTCACAGTAGTGAGCTTTTCAAGGCTTGCAGCGCAAGCAGCAGGGATCGGGCGCCGTCCGCTGATCCACTGGGATATCTCGGAAGGGGATTTGCCTAGGGCTCGCGCCAGAGCAGTCGGGCCACCTGCCTCGGTGCTGGCTCGCTTTGCGAATGCTGCATGTTTCATTCATAAAATTTAGCATAGCTAATCATAAAAATCAAGCCACGCTAAATTCATTAATTATTAGCATCGCTAACATGAAAGAATGGACTACTGAGGAAGAGGCTGCAAACCTGCGTCGCCTTCTTACCGGCGTTAAGAACAAGGCTCAGTTCGCCAAGGACAATGGAGTTCCAGGCGGTGCGTCCATGCTTTCCCAACACCAAAGTGGGCATCGCCCCATCAGCTTGGATGCGGCCAAAGCGTATGCAAAAGGGCTGGGTATCGGAATCGGAGAGATTGCACCTCGCTTTGCAAAGCTGGTGTCTGACGTCTCGGAGCTTGCTCAGCCAGCGCCTTACCCAAGGGGTCACGAGATAGACATGTCAGCGTACAGTGCTGTTCCGATGTATCACGCACCTGACGCTGTAATTGTTCCTCTGCTCTCTAACTGCGGCAGCATGGGCCCCGGTTCTGAGTTGCTGGAGTCAGATGTCATTGTGGGTGACTTGGCCCTATCCCCACACTGGATCAATCAGCAGATCAGGCCCCAGAACCCGCAAGAGCTGCGCTTCATACACGCATATGGCGACAGCATGGCCCCAACATTCACAGATGGCGATGTCCTGCTCGTTGACACAGGGCTTAGTGCACGTGACCCCAGTTCACGCGAAGGCGTCTACGTTTTGCGGGCGAATGATCGAACTTTCATCAAGCGTGTCACCCCCACCTTTGACGGCAAGCTGCAGGTGACCAGCGACAACCCCAGCGCCAAGACTGTACAAACACTGAATGGCGATCATCAAGTGGATGTGGTTGGTCGGGTGGTGTGGGCCTGGAATGGGAAAAGGCTGTAATCGGTGCGACTGATTCAGATCTTCCTAAGAGGTGCCTCATGAAAAATAACTGTGCAGCATTGCTTCCGGTTATTTTCTACTTCTGCGCCGCCCCCGCCCTGGGCCAGCAAACATGGCAGGCCGACCTCAGCAGCTACGTGGGCCCGGTCGCAAGAGTCGGGCTTCCTTCAGAAGGCGCCACGAGTCGCTTGGTTTTGATTGCATTTGAATACGCGACACAGTGCAACCCGCTATTTACCTACGTAGAACTGCAAGGCCCAAAGTTCGGAGTAGCTGAAAAGCAGTCTTCACTGCCTCCATCAAGCATCGGCGGAGCCATCAATGACAAGCGCTACTCAGGCAACTCCGCAGCAATGACGCTTTATAGCAATGGGATTGAGGTGGGTTTTGCCATGCCTGATGAGATGGCGATGACACTTGCATCCGATCCAATCACCTCGATCTCATTTACAACACCCACTGGCAAGGAAATACCGCTTCCAACAGCTGGTCTAAGCAACGCCGCTGCAAAGGCACTAGACGCCTGCACGAAAAAGGTTTTTTTCTAGGACTACTGGTTCTCGCTGTTTCACGGAAGCAATGGGTGCAGGCAGACTTGCGGGCGCTGGCCTGCATTGACCATCATTCCGAGACCCGATGACCGGCCTGCTTGTACTAATCACAGACAGCAAACGACCCAAAGCAGACAGCCAAATTACTAACGAATGAGTTCAGCGGTCGCCGCAGGCGGTCCGCTTGGACGATGGGTTAGGCACGGAGCTGCTTCCTTGAGAGCAGCCGAACGATTGGCAGAAGTACCCAAACCAGAACTCCAACTAAAAGAAGCTGGGCGAAGCCAATCCATGTTCTACCAGCTGAGTAGCCTCCACTGAAACCGGCAAAAATGGCTAAAAGCATGAACGCAAACCACCCGATGCCACCAATGATGAGCCGCCCGAGAGCTTGAAGGACAGCATCCGGCCCCGTGATTTTGGGCTTCAAGACACTAGGTACAGACGTTGGCTTCCACCCCTCGGCGTTCGAAAAGTTTGCGCCACAGTACTCGCACTCCTGCGCCTGTGCGGCGATCTCCTTTTCACAGTGGGGGCAGTACGCACTCATGTAGTGGCCTAACTAGATTTAGGAGACATGCGATGTACATGTTTAACTCGCCTAGTAGTGTATGAGTGCACAACCCGACAGGCAAATTCGCTGTGATTGTGTTTAGAAAAGCCTAAAAATTTTGATCTCAGTCTTTGGTGGATACTGAAGATCAATGTCCGAAAGACTGCTTCTGGCCGAACTCAGTCGGTCATGAACAGCAGCCTGGTCAGCCACAGCCGGCACAGGCGGTCAGCTCGACCGGAATACGCGCAGACCTTCCGTGAGCATTCTGCACAGCGCTGCTTTGCCATCACTTGTCGAGGACACAACGTAGAAGCGCTCATTGCTATCTGTAGCCGGCCCGAACTGGCTGTCTCAAAGCCCGCATCAGCGGGCTTTTTTGCATCTTTGTGATGTGCGCGCATGATCAATAGTAGCAGCGCTTCATTTTATATTTAGCAAAGCTATTGCTTATTTAGTTTAGCAAAGCTACATTACATCCATCGCAGCAAAGCGATGGGTGCCAAGTGATCGAGCCAGCACCTCAGGTCCTTAAAAAGCCAGAGATTCAATGCACGTCGTGAGACACGCTGCGCCCCGATGACTTACCGGAACGCGCCGCGACTCTGCCGCCCCGAAGCGGTGGATGGTGCTAACCGGCGCAGATAGTGATCTGCATAAAGCTGCCAGAGCGAAGCGCAAGCCAGTGACAGTGGGAGATATGCGCCGCCACCCGGAGCGCATCCGGGGTTCAAACGAAAGCCTTGCTAGCAGCGCGTTCGTTTGAGTACAGTGAATCCATGACACGCATAAACACCACCGAAATTTGGGAGCGACACGGCTACAGAGTCGAGCGCATCGAGCAAGTCATGGGCGCTCCACAGCGCAATATCTATGGCCCTGATGGCGTGCTGCTGATCGAGGACGCTGAGTACACCCAGGAGACAGAAGCGCTGCGCGACCTCGGCTTCATCGACTGACTGCGGCTTCAGCTGCGACAACATGGTGGGGCGTCTATTTTTTCAAGAGCACCGTTTAAGGTCATTTAAAAGCGTACTGTGGGACAAGGCAGTCAATCTTGACCAGCCACCTTAGACCGGAGGTCTATTTGTCAGGTAACCCCATTCCCATCTCTACCCCATCTTTTTGGAACACCTTGAAGCTGATGTTTTTTATCACTGATGGGCTACCAGCTCCACAGCAACAAGGCAAGCCTCGTGTCCCTAAAGAAAAGAATGAGGAAGAGCAGCAGCAGCAACGCAAACAGTAGCGAAAGAGAGCTACTTTTTAACTCAGGGTTGCGCTACCGCCCTAGCAAGCACACCAGCCACCTCCGGGTGGCTTTTGCTTGCGCCGTTTAAGGTCATTTAAAAGCGTAATGTGGACGCATGCGAGTCACTTTTGCTTCGCAGCTTTAGACCGGAGGTCTATATGTTTCCACTCCTTGTGTACCAAAGATATGTCGCGTTTTGGCATGACATGTGGTCGATCATCCTTGAGCCCATCTCTGAGCTCCCGCCAAGCCCTTCAAGCTTCGATCAAGAGCCTTCAGCAAAGCCAGAAACGCCACCATCCACGCTCGGCCCAGATGCAGCCAACGACAAGCCCTGATTGACACGTTCACGCCCCAGACTAAGCAGAAAGCCATGATCCTCAGCCACCTTTTCAGGTGGCTTTTCTTTGAGGAAACTGCTGCGGTTTAAGGCCTATTCGAGCATTGCTGACATGGACTTTGAGACCGCCGTTTAAGGTCATTAAAAAGAGTACCGTGGACTCATGTGGCCTATCTTGGACCGCTGCCATAGACCGGAGGTCTATATGTCTTTCATCGACAAAACTATCTTCAACATCCGCTCCCGGCTTCCCGCCGTGAAACAGGAAGTCGATTCCCGGAGCGTGGCGGATGACGACCGAATCTTTCACACGCCATTTCAAACGGATGCACAGCTGCAGGAGGAATCACCTGAGCAGATGCTGCGCAAAAAAACGAACCGCCTTTTGCTGCAAGCGGTCCTCAACAAAATCTCTGCCGCTTGAGCAAGCTTCTGACCGGAGGTCTATATGTTTTCACTACTTGGCTACAAACGTCAGTCCGAGTTCTGGCGTGATATGTGGGTGATGCTCCTCGAGCCGATTTCAAAGATTCAACCCATCGAACCCAGTCTCGATTCACCACTCGCACCGACGCCAAAAGCCCCACAGCCCAGCTCCGAAACACCTGCTGTCAACGACAAGGCGTGACAGCACCATACGGAGACGCAGCGAGCCCGTAGCTCGCGCGTGTCAGTCTGGAGGTCTATATGTCAGTAAGCCGCATCCCATCTTCATTCCTGAGGGTTTGGAGAACAGTCAGACGAGTCTTCGCCAGAGGCGAGCCACTCCCCAGTCCACCCAACATCGAACAGTGCGGACCTCCTGAAAAAGACAAGAGGAGGCAAGAGGAGAGGCAATCGCGCATGCGCCATAGCTATCGATACTGGTAGCAAGAGTGTTCGACAGCTCCCACGATTACGTGGCTTCATTTTCAACAGCCACCTTCTAAGGTGGCTTTTTTGTGCCCGGAGATCTTGAGATGTGAGCATTCAGCCAACATGTGCCATACATGCGCCCTCTCCCGCAGGGCTATAGCGGGGCCATCAAGAAAGAGCGCGGCAATGAAAAACTGCAACGTGGGTGGAGTTGGGTAATCCGCTCTTTTTCTTGATGGTGCCGGGGGTCGGCTCCCCGGCTCTTACAAAGCAAGCCTGAAAGGGCCTGGCTGGAAAACTGCAAGAGGGTAATCGCACTGGCCACAGGTGCCCATCATGACCACCCCGGGAAAGTAGCGGGGGCTATCTGGCGTGACTGCTCGAGCAAGTACGGCAACTCAGGAATGGGCCTGGGTTGGCGGCAGTCACGAGCACGGCGCATCCGCGTCGTGGCGACAGTGGTCACGCCAGAGGGTTTAACAACTTTTCTTAACGTAAATAAGCTTCAGATGTGGTTCGTCGCGGCGAGCGAATGCGACAAAAGCACTCATTGCGCAGCATCAGACGATAGGCTGTGAATTTATTTCAGTAACATCCGCCTTAGGCCCAGCTATTAGGACGTAGGTGGAGCCTCTTACGCCACCCACAAGGTGGCTTTTTTTGTCCTGAATTCAGGGCCATCCGGCGTTACTGCTTGAACAGGCATGCCCCCAAGAATTTGCCTGGGTCGCCGTCTATTGGGAGCGCGGCGCGGCTTCCGCGTCGTGAGCGACAGCGGTCACGCCAGATGACGTAGAGCCCGTTTATGAGCCCACACACATCTTGATTCCGTCACTCTCTTTGGGCAAAATTTGCGTCACGTACCTGTTTTGCCGGGCCTGGGGTCACAGACTCCTTTCACTTCCGCAACTTGCCCAGGCATGACCAAATAGGTCGCCGGCTTTTTATTCGTGCCCGCAGCAACTGCTTGCGGGCTTTTCTTTTGCCGCCGGCAGTTCAAGCTAAAAAACAGGATACACATAGTGGAAAACAGGCCCCCTAGATGCGCACCACCACAGCCGCATGAGTAGACATGGGGCTATCCAGTTTGGTGTAAGACGAGCTCCTATTGATCACCCAAAAAGCATCGTGCAGAATTCGACGCCATCTACCTGTTACGCCGGGCCTGGGGTTAACTCCTCCCTCCCTTTCTGACCTCTTCCCCAGGCATGGCCCGAAAGGGTCACCGGCTCTTTACTCAAGCCCGCAGCTACCGCTCGCGGGCTTTTTTTGCCCACAGGAGACCACATGCACTCAAGTCCAATCACCACCCGCACGACAAAACTGCTACTTGCCAAGCAATAGGCGCTCACAGGCTTAGGCCTCGCATGTACCTTCCCCCGCAGGGCTATAGCTAGACCACATCAAATAGTAAATATGAATTAATTCTTGAACACCAATAGAAAATGTTGACAACATCAGATGTTAGTGAAAGTATTCACCCTAAGTAAGTCTTTGAATGAGCGCTGCTCGTGTGTGAGTGAAGCCTCTTTAAGCCACCCTCCGCAGGGTGGCTTTTTTTGCACCAAAGTCAGTGCCATCCGGTGTGACCACTCGAGCAGGTACGGCAGTTCAGGAATAGGCCTGGGCGGGCGGCAATTAGGAACGCGGCACTTTGCGTCGTGGCGACAGTGGTCACACCAGATGGCAAGTCAGGTTTACTTCTTCCCACCACCGACAAGGTAGACGTTGCCCTCGGCCACGTTATTGAGAAGCTCGCGATACGCATTCACCAAGTGATCGCGGCCAAGCCTGAACTCGGGATCCGTTCTATCAGGTCCGTCCTGATGCTTAGCATCCAGCTGTGCAGCGCGCAGCTCTCTCGCCGCTTGATGGGCAGTCTCGCGCGGTAGCGCCTTGACGACTGCCGTCAAGATCATCGACAGCGCAGCAAATGCGCCAGATTCCTCCTGGGTCATGAGGCACCTCCAGTCTGATGACCCATTCTAGTTTCCAGCCGGGCCTGGGGTTTATCTCCTCCCTCCCTCTCTGACCCATTCCCCAGGCAGACCCGAAAGGTCACCGGCTCTTTATTCAAGCCCGCAGCAAACGCTCGCGGGCTTTTTCGTTACCCACACAGGAGATTCCATGCATTCGACTCAAACCACCGCCTACAACACAAAGCTGCTGCTCGCGGCGCAATGGGCTCTTACCGGCCTCGGCCTGTTCTGCCTGGTCGGCGCAGCCGTGGTGATCGCACTCACGCCAGAACCCTGGCCCCTCTGAGCATTCAACCTTGAAAACTGACAGGAGAGACTCATGCTGAAGACGATTGTCGACTCCCTGCTGGTCATCGTTGGCGCAATGCTTCTCGCAGCCTGGCTGTCCGCGCCTGATGCCCAAGCCGATGAACCCAAAACCTTCACCCAAAGCCTGCGCGATGAGTTCGCCTGCCCGGGCATGCATGCCGAGTGGCTGGACGAGAAGACCGTGCAATGCCTGAAAGAGCAACCGTAGATTGGCCATGACATGACCTTTTTGCAGGAAGTCTTTTCGCTCTTCTTGCACATAAGGATAGAGAATAGGCATTGCAAAATTCATTGCAATAGTTTGTCTTCAGACAGAGCTTTTGCCTTTCGCTGCGCAGACGTCCATTGGAGGTCATCAACATGCGAGCTCTAAGGCGCCAAAGGGTGCAATAGCGGCCGTTGCGTTCGCATCCATCAACATAGACTGAAGCGTATGGCAAAGCCACCAATCCAGCTTGAGTACCTACCCAAGAGGCGAAGCAGCAGGAACCACCTCCTCTGGAGGGCAGGATTCTTCTTGAGCGCCTCGGCGGTTCTGCTGACTTGCCTGGTCATGGAAGGCTGTAAGCCCGAATCGGGAAAGAAGTTTGAGGAAACAACTGCTGCATTCAAAAATTCAGCGCTTAGCGCCTGGCATTGCCCAGGAATGACAGCCATTTGGGTCAGCGAAAATATTGTGAAGTGCGTCAAAGAAGAGCGTTGAGCTCGAAAATTTAAAAATGCAAAAAGCCCACACCTTTACAGATGTGGGCTTTTTTACGCCAAGTAAAAATTACTTGCGTGTGTTGGCTAGAGATACAGAGATAACTCGACCACCCAATGACTGATCATTCAGGGAGTCGATCGCTGTCTTTGCTTGGGCAGCAGTGCCCATTTCAACAAAGCCGAAGCCGCGCGATTGACCTGTATTGCGATCCATTATGACTTCAGAGGAAATAACATCCCCACAGCTTGAAAAATGTGATTTCAGTGTTTCGCGATCGATGCCATAGCCAAGATTGGAGACGTAGAGATTGCTTTGCATACAGTACCTTCTAAATGAATTTCGCTACTTATTTTTCAGAGCGAAAGATGATTCCCAAGAGAACCACGAGAGTGCTTTGGTGAAGATTAGTCAGTAGCCAAAGCTTCTACTGAGGGTTGAAAAATGATCCAGCTCAATTCAGCTGGTGGCCAAGCACCATGCTCCGGCCTTCAGCCAAAGCATATTTAGAGGCAAGCGACTCATCAGAAAAATTCGGAATGAACCGAAAAATTCGGTCATAAGTTCCGCGACGAATAGAGACAGCAGCAGTGAATTGACCACTTGCGTCAGTCTGGGTGAGAGGTGTGACCACGTAGCGGCCAATCTGCTCTGTAGTGTTTTTGTGCAGCATGAAAGCGAACGATCACACGCACGATTGCGCAGACCGTCAAATGAGATAGGGAAGGCCCGTGCTAAGTGCAGGGGGCAACGCAGATCCGCGAGGATGTTCAGGATCTGGTGGAGTTCGCCTAGAGGGGTGTGACCACCGCGTGCTTTGCTAGAAGAGCGGCTACCTGCGGCCAAGGGGCGGCATTGGTGTCAGACAGGCGCTGTTGGGGCGAACGGCCTTAACAGCGAGTGAAACCAGTATAGGTGAACTGAAAGACCTTTGGTTGGAAATCTTCCGTTACCCCGACCTGACGCCCCTCACATCAAAGACTTCAAAAATAAATTGATAGACCACTAAGGATTAACCATGTACTGTGGGCCTAGCGTTCGCATATTTATAGAGAGCCTCACCAATGACCAAAACTAAAAAATCAACAGTTCACCATGTCGTGGAGGCCAAGCGATGGGAGCTCAGTCGCGAAAAAGAGCGCATCACCTACCCTCCTGAACATGCCGGCCCCGTGCAAATGGAATGGCGCAAGCGAGAAAACTACTCCGCCACCGACCTCGACTACCGAGGCCGCAGCAAGATTTAGAGAGCCTCCACAGAATTGCCTTTGCCCGCCATTGAGCGGGCTTTTTTATGAGTATCACCAGCATGACAAACACCACCACTGACAAGCGTTGCGGAAGCTGCGGCGCCCCTCTTCCTAAAGACTTCAAAGAAGAGCAGGGTCAACCACTTCCTTGCGGCCACTAACAGCCACAACTTCCCCAACATCAGAGCCCGCCAATCAGCGGGCTTTTTCTATTTCTGGAGTCTCAATGTTCAAGAGCATGACCATTTACCGCCTTGCCAAGAGCTGGCAAAGCGATCTGCAGGCGCTGAAAAATTCCCTGCAAAAGACGGTGTTTGAAGAGTGCGGCGCGACCCAAGAGCGCTCCGTGGGCTGGGTTCCGCCGCGCGGCGAGCAGCACGGCCCGCTGGTCGAGTCCGTGGCCGGCCAGTGGGTCATGCGCTTCATGACCGAGGCCAAGGTGCTGCCGGCCAGCGTGCTCAACCGTAAGGTCAACGAAAAGGCCGAGCACATCGAAAAGACCGAAGGCCGCAAGCCCGGCAAGAAGGAAAAGCGCGAGCTCAAGGACGAGGCCAAGCTGGACCTGTTACCCATGGCCTTCACCAAGCAGGGCAGCATGTGGGTCTGGATCGATCCGCAGGCGCGCACCCTGGTGCTCGATACCAGCGCCCAGGGCCGCGCCGACGAGATGGTGACGCTGCTGGTCGAAGGCCTGCCCGGCTTTGCCCTGGCCCTGCTGGATACCCAGACCAGCCCACAGGCCGCCATGGCGCACTGGCTGATGACACAAGAGCCGCCCGCAGGCTTCACTGCCGACCGCGAGACAGAGCTGAAAGCCGCCGACGAGTCCAAGGCCGTGGTGCGCTACGCACGCCACCCGCTGGATATTGATGAAGTCCGCCAGCACATCGAGCACGGCAAGCTACCCACCAAACTGGCCATGACCTGGGACGACCGAGTGAGCTTTGTACTGACCGAAGGCCTGCAGATCAAGAACATCACGCTGCTGGATGCTGTCATGGATGGCAACAGCAAGGACGATGGCGGCTTCGATACCGATGTGGCCATTGCCACCGGCGAGCTGTCGCGCCTGATTCCCGACCTGATCGAAGCATTGGGCGGCGAAGGCCGCACCCGCCTGGGCGACCTGCCCGCCTCGCTTCAGAACGCGCCTGCTGCGAAAACTCTGCCAGCAAGCACTGCCAGGACCGCGCCCGCCCCGCACTGCGAAGCTGCTGGCGACGGTCGGGACCCGCTCTATGCCGAGGCCGTTGAACTGGTGCGCAAGGACCAGAAGCCAAGCGTCTCCTATGTGCAGCGCAAGCTGTTGATTGGCTACAACCGGGCCGCCGCCTTGCTGGAGCGCATGCAGGCCGAGGGACTGGTGTCGCGCATGGATGGCAGCGGCAAGCGCACGCTTTTGACGCCGCCCGCCTAGGAGTCCAGCGCCAACAAATGACTAGGCTCTATCGACTCACTTAGCTGCTCAGCAGTGCAAAGAGTAGGCAGTGAAGGCTTGCTGGCCAGATCCAGGAAATCAAGAAGGTAGTCGCTTGAGCGTACGGATGATCCTGCCTATTGCTAGCTCTAAATGCCATAGTTGCACACGTATCAATGCTCAAAATTTCTATGTAAGTGTTTGCGTTAAGACGGTTTTTTCCATGAAATGGGCGTACCGTAGGGACAAGGCAATTGGTCAAATAACCTGCCTGTATAGATCCGAAACCTGCAGCTCTCAAATTGATAGAGCGGCTTGATCTCTCCAGATTTCAAGCGTGCCCGAAATCGAGCTAAATCAAAGATGGGCAAGACGTGGCGCAGTCAGTTGACCATCTAAGTGAGCGTCTGCCTCTTGTGCTTGCTCAAGCCTAGTCCCCTTTCGGAACTGCTTTCTTTTCCACTGAAGCAAAGCGAATCCTTGAGGATTGCTCAACTGACAAGACCGGAGACTTAATGCAACGTGAAGATCTAGCAATCACTATTGCTACAGCGCCACAGGCGCTGCAACCAGAAATCATCAGTCACTCGATTTCTCACGATGACCATGCACGGTCGCCGAATGTGCCTATGAAAAATAGCGATGTGGACATCGACAATCCGGATGCAAGGTCAGCGCAACCCTCCAATGCTATGCAGCTGGAGGCTGAGCATGGTTGGGATGTATATCCAGATCGGATGGCGTAAGGAGTTTTTATGCATGAACTTTCTCAACGCAAAGTTCACGGCTTCTGGGAAAACCTGAAGTGCATGTGTTTCCCGTGGTCAAAAGCAGAAGCGCCGGAAACGAGCGCATCCCCAAAAACAGAAGGCAATAAGCTAGCCGGCTTTCAACCAGGAAACACTATTGCAGGAATCATGCTGACGCTTGCTATCTTTGGCATGATTGCTGCAGGCTACTTTGCTTACAGGTATGGGGCTTTCTGAAAAGCCTTCTTTCTGTTTCCAGGGATATTTGCCATAAATAAGATAGCAAATATCTCCAATCTAGAGAGGCCCGCCATCGAGCGGGCTTCTTTATTGGAGCATGGATGAGAAGCCTAAATTAGTGACAAGAGCAAGCGCTCAATGCCCATCCTTATTCTTTCAAGCCTGTCCCTGAAGCTCTTTCCCTCTTCCACAAGCCGCGCTAAATCGGACTGCTGCCTGGCCTCTTTAAGAGCCGCAAGATGCAGATCCAGCTTCTCCCGCTGCTTAGTCGCCTGCTCTAGCAATCGCTCTATCTCCGCCTGATCAGACGCCTTTGCGCTCGCTTTCTGTGCATGCTTCATAAGCAGGTCAATATGATTCAGGCTAGCTTCGGATTCGCGGATGTGTCTGTCAGCCATCTGCTCTATCGTTTCCATCACGAGCTCCTTGCAGTGAACCCACTGCCTTGCGAATCCAGCTGGCGTGCCTAAGAGAGCTGACTCCTTAAGAAGGAGCAGGTCAAAACTACCAGCAAACCTTTCCCATAAGGTACTACAACGGACCTACTGATGCCAAGAGATCCGTTGCCATCCTTCAAGCAGCTGCCCAGCAATGCAAAGAGCTGGCTGGAGGTTCAGCGTCAGGAAGTCAAGAAGCTTGTCTCTTGAGTTGCACTCGCTGAAAGAGCACAAGACAAAGAAAAAGCCCACGCTTTCCGCGTGGGCCCTTCTTACAGATCGAAGAAGATTACTTGCGTGGACGGGCCAGGGCCACTCCCACAGCGCGACCGCCCAGCGGTTGGTCGTTCAGCGACTGGATAGCTTTCTGGGCCTGCTCAGGAGTGGCCATTTCAACAAAGCCGAAGCCGCGTGAGCGGCCGGTTTCGCGGTCGGAAATGACGTCTGCGGAGATCACTTCACCGCAACCGCTGAAATGTGCGCGCAGGGCTTCGCCGTCGATGGAATAGCCGAGATTGGTGACATAGAGATTGTTTTGCATTGTGTTCTTTCAAGTGAGCTCATGCATTTCAGCGATGAGCGAATAAGAGGTAGAGCGGGTTAGCGACGGCGCTTGAAGGCTGGTGCCGCGCCAGTGCGAGGAGCAAGATGACGGAAGGTCACTCGCCCCTTGTTCAAATCGTAGGGAGACATTTCAACAGTCACTTTGTCGCCTGCCAGTACGCGAATACGGTGCTTGCGCATCTTTCCGCCGCTGTAAGCAATGAGCTGATGACCGTTTTCCAGAGTGACACGAAAGCGGGCATCCGGCAGTACTTCATCAACGCGACCGGGCATCTCGATTAGTTCTTCTTTAGCCAAAGTGTCTCCTATGAGTAAAAGCAATAAGAACTCAGTTCAGGCGTTGGCTCATCACCATGCTCCGGCCTTCAGCCAAGGCGTAGTTGGAGGCGAGCGACTCGTTAGAAAACTGAGGGACAAATCGAATGACGCGGTCATAAGCGCCGCGGCGAATGGAAACGGCAGCCAGGAACTTGCCGCTGGTGCTCGGCTGTGTCAGAGGTGTGACCACGTAGCGGCCAATCTGCTCTGTAATGTTTTTGTGCAGCATGAAAACGGACGGCCGCACGCACGATTGCGCAGACCATCAAGTGAGATAGGGAAGGCCCGCTGTGAATTCAGGGGCAACGCAGATCCATAAGGATGTTCAGGATCTGGGGAGTTCGCCTAGAGGGGAGTGACCACCGCGTGCTTTGCTAGCAGAGCGGCTACCTGCGGCCAAGGGGCGGCAATGGTGTCAGACAGGCACTGTTGGGGCGAACGGCCTAAACAGCGAGTGGGACCAGTATAGGTGAAGTGAAAGACCTTTGGTTTACAACACGCAGCGCCGACAAGGGAGTGGTGCTTGAGCCAGATCTCCCCCCTGCTCTTTCTAACAAGAAATCGATAGACCTGCCTGTGGTAACCCTGTACCGTGGGATCAACTGTTCTGCAATCTACTGAGAGTCTTAGCCATGAGTACAACTAAAAAACCCGCCGTTCACCATATCGTGGAGGCCAAGCGATGGGAGCTCAGCCGAGAGAAGGAACGCATCACCTATCCCGCCGACCATGCCGGCCCCGTACAGATGGACTGGCGCAAGCGCGAGAACTACTCTGCCACCGACCTCAACTATCGAGGCCGAAACAAGGCCTAGAAGCCCTCTAACCAATTGCCATTGCCCGCCCTTGCGCGGGCTTTTTTATGAACAGCATGGACATGACAGAATCAATACCGCCAAGTGCTGCTGAAGCTGCGGCTCGCCCTTTTTGAAGCCTCAAAGAGGAGCAAGGTCACCCACCTCCTTGCCGCCACTAACAGGCACATATTTACAAGATCACAGCCCGCCACTGAGCGGGCTTTTCTCATTCTCTGGAGCTGAAAATTGTCTCGCTACTGTGGGACAACCTGGACTTGGCTCAGGTCCACACCGAGCGATTGGGCCTTCTCCAGCAATCGCCTAAAGTGTTGCTCCGGGATGCTCTTGCTTCGGGAAAGCAGCCAGAAGTAGTCGAGGCTGTTGCCAATCACCAAAGACGTCTGGTACTGGTCATCCAGACTCACCACGTTGTAGCCGCCGTAGAACGGACCGAAGAAAGACACTTTGAGCGCCGCGATGCTGGGATCGCCCAGGAATCGCGCCTTGCCGTTGGCTTGACGCCATTCCTTCTTCGATGCGTCATAGCCTCGATTGACCACGGCCACAGTGCCATCGTCGTTGAGACTGTACTGCGCAGAGACCTGAGTCAGACCTTTTTCAAAACTGTGCTCTATGCGGGCCAGTTCGTACCAAGTTCCCATGTAGCGCTTGGCATCAAAGCCAGCCACAGGCTGTATGCCCTTAGGCACAGAGACAGCGCAGCCATACAGCGCAGCAACTCCCGCTGCAACCACGGTCAACGCAGCAGTACGAATTAGAGAGCTTCTCGAAAAACGCATTGTTGTTTCCTGAGGTTGAAAGCCTCATTCAACCATCTACCAACCAGCCCGTCCTGAAGAGCGGGCTTTTTACTTTCTGGAGCCCTATGCGACTCAACATCGACAGCGATCAGGATGCCAAGCTCGCCAAGCTGCTGGAGAAGACCTCTCTCAGAATGCACTCGACGCCCGATATGCTCCGCCACCTGCCTGACGGAACTATTCAGCTGAGCTGCCCGCTTCCTGAAAAGTACAAGCCAGAAATGAATCCGTGGGCCAAAGAGTTACGAGCTCGCATCGATGCAGGTTGGCGGATTTTTGAAATCAGCGAATGCTCCCAAAGCGTCAGTGGCGGCTGGATGGCCTCATGCATACCGCCACCCCTCTTCCGAATTTTTTTCACTGCCTGGCTGAATCAACCCGAGCCGCTCCCCCTCGGGCAGCTTGAGCTGTTTCCCGCTTGACCACCAACACCCCAGCCCGCAGCCGCGGGCTTTTCTCATTCTGGGAGCCACCAAGATGACAGATAAGAACCCACTCGCGCACTACAGCGGCGTATTGTCAGAGGCCGTGCAAGAGATCGCGGCAGAGCCTGATCAGGCACAAATCAAAGCGCTGATGCGTAAGCATCGCATTTGGATAGAGCATTCCACGCTGTTCGAGGATGATGAGCCGCCGCGTGAGCTTCGTGCAGTCCAAGCCGAGCAGCATCAGTTCGAAGCCTTCGTTAAGGACTTGGTCGCACTTGGTACCGCTCCAGCAGCTCAGGTGGCTGATTTTCAGCAGCGCGTGCAGCCCTGGATGATGGCCTGCTTTGGTCCTGAAATCTCCGCTGACCGCATCGAGCGCAACCACCGCTTTCTGGAAGAGTCCTTGGAGTTGGTGCAGTCGCTTGGCTGCACGGCCAGCGAGGCGCATCAACTGGTGGACTATGTATTCGGGCGGCCTGCTGGCGAACCCGTGCAGGAGGCAGGCGGCGTGATGGTCACACTCGCGGCTCTGAGCCTGGCTAGTGGCCTTGACATGCACGCATGCGGCGAAACGGAGCTGGCCCGCATCTGGACAAAGGTCGAAGCCATCCGGGCCAAACAGGCAGCAAAGCCGAAGCACTCGCCTCTGCCCATGCATACACCCCAGGCGCAGGATGTGGACGGCATTTACTACCTGCAGGACGCGCGCTGGAGCGCCATGGTTGGAAATTGCCCGAGCTTCTGGCGCTTAGGTGGCGGCTACACGACGAGCCTTGATGATGCAGAGCGCTTCACCTTGGAAGCCGCAATGAAGCAGCACAAGTGCCGCGAAACCGATTTGCCTTGGCTTTGCTCGGAGCTGGATAAGTTGCGCCGCCCAACAATTGATTGCCAGTACATGCCGCGAAGCTGGGACGATCAGCGCGCCGCCATCGCCGCCCAGGCAGCTCAGCAGGGAGATGACAAGCAATGAGCAAGGCAGAACGACTGGGACATGCGAATGCCCTCATAAAAGTCATCAGCAGTCATGGCCGCCGCTTCTTCTACAACGCCAAGGCTGGGACCATTGGCAGCCTGGAGCTTGATACGCGCGGTCGGGTCTGGTGGATTGACGACTATCGCGGCGCTCGCATCTATACGGCGTACCAAGGGCGCTGGCGAGGTTTCAGCCATGGCGGCACGATGCGCGACCTAATACGCGCCCTGCGCGAATACATCCAGCACGGTAAGCCGCTTCACCCCGAATACATAGCCCCGGCCATGAGCTACGGCGATATGTGGGGGTACGGCACTGATGCAGCGAAGGCTGTTCGCACCGAGGCACACAAGCTGCCCATGTTCGCGGCAGCCCAGCAGACACAAGGGGGCGAGTGAACGGCAGCACCAACTATTCCAGACAGCCCGGTCGCAATGCGCCGGGAATATCTCAACACCGCCCGCGAGGTGGCAACCAGGCGGCCAACAGAGGAAAACACGGCCTACCTGATTGCTCTGACTCAGGCGCTGTTGCGCGACGTGTGCGGTGAGCCATATTTGGAGATCCGCATCGGCGTGCCACGGTCTGCAGTGAAACGCGCCCAGGCTCAGAAAGGCCAAGCATGAGCTATCGACGTGAAGACTACTGCCCCACCTCAGGGGAGCCATGCCAGTCGATGTGCGAAACGCCTTGCGGATCGCATGAAAAAACAGTGGCCGAGCTGGCGATGCTTGTGCGCAAGCTAGTCCAGCAGCTCCGCAAAGCCGCGCCGGGTAACGATTCTGCTGAAAAGGCGCTGGACTACCTGAAGCGCAAAGGCTTGGCAGGAACATTTCTTCGTGGAAATTCCGCACCTCATTCAAGAGGCTGCCAACGCCCCGAGTGCATGTCGAACGGCTGCTTTGGCCATTGCATGAAGGACAGCACATGAGCCGCCGAGCCCGCAAACGCGGCGACAAGCGCGACAGATGGCGCGAACCAATCAACCACCCCGAGCCCCGCTGATGCGGGGTTCTGCATTTTGGGTGACCTCATGGCGACCAGCGCCAGCACTGCAGGCCTGCCAGAAGACAAGGCCTACATAACCCACCACTTCAACTGCCCTACCTGCTGCGCTGCCGGTCTATCTGGCGGCAAGCAGGCGCGCTGCGCCGATGGAGTTCAGCTCTGGGATGCATACAACCAGGCTGCAATCGCTTCGCAGTCTCAGAACAACAAGAAGACCCCAGCCGGGCTTCACTTTGAATGAGGAACCTGAAATGACTCAACAAGACACCGCCATAGCCATCAAAGAACTGACGTCAGTCAATGAGGACCTAAAGGCCCAGGTGGACACGCTGGTCTATGCGGTAAAGGCACTTTGCGTTCAAAACGGGGGCCGGCTCAATCGGCAGCAGTTTGCAGATCGGCTGGGGATCCATCGCAACACCCTTGTCAAATTCTTGGCCAGAGACAGATCCATGCCTCGCCCTGGCGATGACGGGAAATGGATGCTGACAGAGATCATTGACTGGGAGCTACGCACCCGCCGCAAGCGCATCTAACTATGCAATGCCGTCCAGCCGCTCCGCAATTTGGTCGGCGGTCGGGTTGTAATAAGTCATCGCCCGCTTTGGGTCTGTCCAACCAAAGACCTTGCACAGGTCGAGCACGTGCAGCTTTTGCGCCATCCGCGTTGCGGCGGTGTGGCGAGAATCGTGAAAAGTAAAACCGTCCAGCCCGGCACGCTGGCGGTTTCTCCTAAAGATCGCATCCAGCACAGATGCATCTATATTGAACACGAATTCATCGTCGTTCCCTCGCAAGGATTCCAAGTTGCGCAATGCAGCTCTGGTCAAGGGCACATTGCGGCCCATGCCTGTTTTTGTCTGTCCTTTGTGCAGGACGCAAAAATTCTTGCGTACATCCTTCCAACGCAACTTAGTCACCTCCCCTGCTCTCATGCCGGTTTGCAGAGCAGCAATGAAGCATCGAGCAGCAATCTGCTTTGCCTTCGTGATGCCACCTGAGCGCGACCACTCCATCTCCCTAAGCATCTTGCGAATCTCAACCCCTTCAATAATCCTCTCTCGGCTATGGGGTGTAGAGGGCCTGCTCACATCCGTCATTGGATTGCGAGTAATCCAGTGCCATTCCTTGCGTGCGTACTCCAGAACATTGTTCACCAGCGCCATTTCGCGCAGCACGGTTGAGTCCTTTACGGACTTCCTTCGTGCGTTCTTCCACTGGATAAGGTCTTGCTCGTCCAGTTCGGCAATGGTTCGCTCACCTGGCCATTTAGGGTGTTTCGTAGTGATTGCCTCAATCCGAATCTGCTCCCAGCGCCAGCCACGCTTATCAGGCGAGACCTCTTCCTTGTACTTGTTCATGGCGTCATTGAGGGTCTTCGACTCCCCGTGCAACTTGGCGCCAGCCTTGCCGCCTTTGGCTGCAGCCCTCAGCTCTATAAGCCTGATGCGTCCCCATTCCTGCGCCTCTCGCTGGGTATTGAACGTGGAACTATCTCGCGCTCCGTCAAACTCAACCTGTTGACGCCATTTTCCAGATACAGTTTTAGTGGGTTTTCTCATTGCTGCGGGGTGCAAAAATTGGGCGAAATTGGGCGCTGAGTGTGTGCAAAAGGTGTTTTTTGCTGCAACCCTGCGCCTACCCCGGATAGCATAAGTCTTTGATTTATTTAAAAAAGTGCAGCTATTGCACAATCTTGAAACCCTGTCGATTCATCTCTCCGGCACCAAGTCAGTAAAGAAAAGCCCGCTATCCAAACGATAGCGGGCTTTCTTCTTTTTTGCTCCGTGTAGCCACCAGTACATAGTTTTCGCGCTTTGAGCACCGGCTGATTCTGTCCCCACCCTGCTTTCGCTTTCAGCTCCTGCTGCTTTTGGATGCCACATTCAAGAGAGTAACTTCTGACATCTACGACCTTCGCTTTTTGTAGCAATCGGCAGACAAAAAACCCACTGGATTAGCAGTGGGCTATATGAGGTTTTATTATGTTGCGACGTGAGGTTTTGTGAAGTCGCAATATTGGGTTTTGCTGCGCAGTTCCCCTCCAGAGGGGGCGCCGGTCGTGTGCTCAAAAACCGGCGCAACTCCTCTTTATTTCTTCTTCAACGGAATCACATAAAACCTCAGCCATAAATCCAGCATCAGTATCGTTGGCAGCGCGATGAACGTTGGAAAGTCAACGATCCGCGAATCGACCTTAGTCAGGCTGGTCATGATCACAAAACCAATGGACAGCGCGGTGACCAAAGTCAACGGCAGAAACCAATACGATGCTTTGTGCTTGCGCTGGCACTGGGAGCAGCGAAAGCTCCATGCTGGGCCAAAATGCAAAATCTTGCTGGCACTCACCCCGCATTCATGACAGTGTGGGCATTTGAGCTTGCGCTTGCGTACAAAAAATACCTGAAACACCAGCATCCAAAAAATCAGACCACCCACTTTGACACCTCATTCTTTTGTGCATGCAGTCACGGCACCCATAAATTAGTGACATGAAGCAGCGCCAGCCAGCCAGCCAGCACTGAACTGACGCCACGAGCGAGGGTGATCAAAATTCACGGACCATCAAAATACGGCTTTTGTGCATATAGCCCTGTGTGTTGGCATTCACCCGTACCTGCCACCAATCGCCCGCCTGTGGGTGGGTGTAGAAAGACTCTTCTTTATCGACGCGAGCAATGATCGCGCTCTTGCCATCGGGGGCCTTGCGCAGGTTGGTGTAGCCATCAGGGTCGTTGATCACAGCCGTCACCGAGAATGGCCTGCTGGAATACACATCCGCCACGACCTTGCCGTTGTCTGTCAGCACGCCATCGGCAAACACATATTTGTGCTGACCTTGCCGCCCCTCCATCTCAACCACCAGCGACTTATTCAACAGCTGGATCTTGTGAGGCTCATCACAGGTACCAAATGTGGGCGATGAAACCGCCTTGCCTGCGTCCAGCGTGATGACGTTGAACAGCTCCGGGCAAGCTGTGCCACCGATATTGGTGGTAAGCACCAGAACCTTGCCGCCGACATCGTAGGCTTTCCCGATAGAGAGACTGCTATTACCCATCACCCCCGGAATGACGGGCTTGCCATTGAAATGCAGCAGCCGGTTCTCATCCACCGACAAAGTTCCAAACTTGGTTTTCAGATAAGTCTCATAGGCCTGCACCTGCGATGCGGCCAAACCCAACAACACCAGAGCGCCCAGTTTCCAATTCATTTTTTTCATCACATCCTCTCCTTCCTTATTGGTTAACCAATTCACGCAATCAATTCATCGCAAGCGAATGAGTGCCCCAAACTACTGTCGACATACCAGACAGTCTCATTGAACCGAAGTCAAACCAGGCCTTGATTTGGGGCATCAGCCGACTCAGCGCAGCCACGCGCCCCTAGCAGTCTCGCAATGAATCAACCGCCAAAAACTCAGGCCGCCAGTCGCTCAATCGCGATATTGGCGGGCTGCCTGAACAGCAGCAGCTGATTGACGGGAGACTGCATCAGCTCCAGCAGCTTGGGCTTGTACTCGGCAAAGACGCGCTCACCCTGCTGGCCCAGCTTGCCTGCCACCACTTCACGGTTGAGTTGGTTCATCAGCCCCCGATAACTGCCCAGCACCTGCTCATACTTGCGCGAACCGCTCCACAAAATGGACTGCGCCAGTGAAGGCTTGCCAATACGCGCTGCCAGCAAATGCTCGGCATGCAATGCACCCGGCAAGATATCCACCAATAGATGGATAAAGTCCAGCATCAGCTTGAAGTGCTTGCTCTCGCTACGCTCTGCAGCGCTGGCCTTGACATAACCAGCGATGTTGTCCACCAGCGATGTGATGTGATTGCGCTTGCTGCCCAGTTGCGCCAGCAAGGGGGCAGCAACATCGTGAATCTCGGCAGCCAAGGCGCGCTCTTGCAGCAAGTCGCGGGTGTACTCCACACTGCCCATGTAGTCGCTAATCTTGTCCATATAAAAGACCAGATTTTGCTCATGCTGAGTTAGTGCAATTTCATCGACCGTGTCTTGAATCGCATCCAGCTTGCGGCCCAGGTACTGCGTCTGCACCACGATGGCACCCACAATCACCACACTGCTGAGCACCTGCGTCGCCATCAGCACGTTTTGCATGCTTTGCACGGCTTGCGCAACATTCTGGGTCGCCGTGGCCACCGATTGCAGTTGCTCGATCACTTCCTTCACCGACTCTACCGAGCGCTCCGTGAACTTCAGGTGCTGGATGATGCCCGTTTTACCGCTACCTTTTGCCCAGTAAGCGACGCCATCGACCACGACCGCATGGCCTTTTTGCAGAGCCTCCAGCAGCACAGGGCGAATCTCGCTCTCGTCAAGTACCCAAATCTTGCTGGCCAAATCACCAAAGGTATTGATCAAAACACATCCCTCTCTAAATACTTCTTGCGCATATAAGCAATCTGAATCACCGCCGGCATGGTCACGCGATAGGCCGTGCCAGAGAGCATGGGCACAGTCAGCGCCACACCCAGCACCACGGCAAATGGCCCTGCAAAAGCCGCAGCACCCAAACGCGTACCAATGAACTGCGCAGCCATGGGGCCTGCAAAACGCGCAGCCAGCCCGGCCCCCAGCGAAGCCAGCATGGCACCCGCCACATATTCATAGAGAAGCATGGCTGCCGCACCACCCGTCGCGAGCGCCAGGCGCACGGGCGACAGACCCGCTGCATCCTTGAAGCGATCCAGCAGGTTGATCTTCTGCAAGAAGTCTGTGCGCTGCGCCTCGTCCATCTTCTCCCAGGCCTTGTCCGCCAGAAACTCGATCAGCTTGGCCTCTTTCTGAACAATCTCCTTGTCCTCTGCCCCCAGCTTCACGCCGACGCGCTCGCACACATCGGACAAAATTTCCTCGTACAGCACGCCCGTACCCCGGAACAGATTGACCACCGAGTCACCGCCATACAGCTGCAACTCGCCCGCCACCACCTGCCAGCTCTTGAGCCATTTCTGGGGCAGATCCAGATGCGCGGTAAAGCCCGGGTCCGTCAAGATGCTGCTGGTGCGGCGCTTCTCGCCATCAGTGTCGTAAATCAGAATCTGCGCCAAGTTGGACACATCGTCGTTGTCACACATGGACAAAAACTTCAGGCCCGGGTCTTCACGGTACTTAATTGCCATAACGGCTCGCCTCTCTCTCTTAAAAATTTTTCATTCATGGCCGCCCGCACTGAGTGCTTTTCCGGTGCGGGATCCGGTGCACCAGGTGCTAGCGGCAGGTATTGCTTGGCAAACGTCAGGCTGTCGCCGCCTTGCGGCCACGCGTTTTTTTGACCGGGGCTTCGGCTGCACGCGCCTCGCGCAAGCGGCGCAGCAGCTCGGTGGCCGGTTCGTCGTTCGGGTCTTGCGGCACCAGCTCGCCGCGAAAGGCCTTGGCCAGCAGAGCGGGCGTGAGGCGGTCGGCGGCGGAGCGGGCGGTTTGCAGCCGGGCTTCAAGCCGGTCGGCATAGGCGAAGAGGATTTCTACGCGGCGGACGATTTCGGTTTGTTCTCCAGCTGAAGCAACTGGCACAGGGATTTTTCCCAATTCCTTAGTGTTTATCTTTGGCAGAACTGTTCGACTTTCTGCATTAGAAGCCCAACTTGTGAAACGCTCGCCCAACATCCATAACAGCAAATAATCATCGTTAAGCTTCGTTGATATTGGATACATATCAGCACTGCATAAACCTGAAAAATCAGGTATTGCAACCTTGCATAAATTCGGACGAATTTTTGAGTAAACAATTTGCCCGGCATTAAACCAATTCTTAGGGCTCTTTACAGCATCATCCGCGATTGTTTGACAGCCAGATATTCTCCCAGACCAAGGTTCAATGTGATTAGGCGCAAGGTGGACTTCGTTTTGATATTTACTTGGATCACGCAAATCACTTTTTACACCCGCAATTTCAGAGAACTCTACCCATTTCCAAGAATTGGGTAGATCAAGCAGTGTTTGCTCTCTAAACTCTGTTATCGATTTCCAAGACAAAGCAGGTAGATCATTTTCTTGACGCCAATCCTCCGTCAGTCGCCCCGAAGTGGCGGCGGCCAAGACCGACTGGCGAAAGCGTTTGAGCAAGGGGGTGATGCGGGCGAGACGGTCGTTCAGGGCATCGACACGGGTCAGGACGGTGTCGAGTTTGTCGGCGATGCGGCGTTGTTCCTCGTATGGAGCTACAGGAATTTCTGCCGCTCTAATCTGCTTCAGGACAAGCCTTTTAATCGCTGTCCCAGTCATGCCATTAGTCATAGTCTTTTTCGTGAGAGGACTATTCAACCAATGCTTTAGATACGCTGAATTTAAATAATTCTTTTCAGGCTTAAGCAATGCCACACTTGAAAGCAGAGAAAATTCTTCTCTCAATGTATTTATTGCTGCGATTCCCGTTGTGACGCCATCTTTAATGTATAAAACATCCCCATATTCAACAGGACATCTTGTATATATTTCTCTATGAACACTCTCGTTAACATAATAAATATCACTTAAATCCAATCCCCAAGGCCTGATATTTTTTGCAGTTACATAACGAAAATCGCCTGTTGGGGTATTGACTGGAGAGTGGTGTGTTCCATCTGTGACCAGTGAGCAGATTTCATCCAAGCGAATCGAAGCCCAATTACTCATCAATTTCCCCCAATTCCGCCAATATCCCCTCCAACTCCTCCAGCGCCGCATCCAACTCGCCCTTAATCTCCCGCGCCAGCGCCGCAGGTTCGGGCAAGTCCGCTGCGTCTTCCACGCTGTCGTCCTTGAGCCAGGCAATGTCCAGGCTATCTTGCTTCTCCGTGCGAATCCATTCGCGCGAAAAGCAGCGCCAGCGGCTTTGGTCACCGCCGTCGGTGCGCGGACTGTTGCCGTTCACGTCTTCGCCATAGGCCGCGATGAATTCGGCAAAGTGCGCGTCGGTCAGCGGCGTGCGCTTGCCAAACTTGGGGGCGTTGGCGCGCATGTCGTACACCCACACATCCTTGGTGCTGCCCGTGGCGGCTTCGCCCACTTTTTCAAAGAACAGCACATTGGTCTTCACGCCCTGCGCATAGAAGATGCCGGTGGGCAGGCGCAGCACGGTGTGCAGGCGGCATTTGTCCATCAACGCGCGGCGAATGTCGGCGCCTACGCCTGCTTCAAACAGCACGTTATCGGGCAGCACCACGGCGGCACGGCCACCGTCTTTGAGGTGCTTGATGATGTGCTGCACAAAGGCCAGCTGCTTGTTGCTGGTGGCGTAGGTCAGGTCATCGCGCGTGGCACCGCCGCCGCCTTTGGCCGTGCCAAAGGGCGGGTTGCTCAAGATGATGTCGCTCTTGGGCAGGCGCTGGCCGGCGGTGCCCAGCGTGTTGCCCAGGTGAATGGCGCCTTCGGCATCGCCTTCAATGCCGTGCAGCAGGCAGTTCATCAGCGCCAGGCGGCGCGTGTTGGGCACCAGCTCCATGCCGGTGTAGGCCTTGCGAATCTGAAAGGCGCGCTGGGGCTCGGTCAAATCCAGCAGGTCATCGGTTTGGGCGCGAATGGCGCGGTCGGCGGCAATCAAGAAGCCAGCGGTGCCGGCGGCCGGGTCTTGAATGGTTTCGCCCACCTGCGGACGCATGACGGCGATCATGGCGTCGATCAGCGGGCGTGGAGTGAAGTACTGGCCGGCGCCGCTTTTGGTCTCGCTGGCATTCTTTTCCAGCAGGCCTTCGTACAAGTCGCCCAGGCCGTCTTTGTCGGTGTCGAACCAGTCGATGCGGTCGAGGTCATTGATGAGCTGCTCCAGGTGGCGCGGCTCGCTCAGGCTGGTTTGGGCATTGGCGTAGATGGCGGCAATGCGGGGGTTGGTGGACTCGGACAGCTGCTGCAGCGTGCGGCGATAGGTGTTGAGCAGGTTGATGCCCGAGAGGTCGCGCAGCTGGTTCCAGCGGGCGTAATCAGGCAGCAGCGGCTGCTGGAGGACGCCGGATTCGAGGTTTTCGTGCTCCATCTTGATAAAGAGCAGCAGCACCAGCTCGGTGACGTAGTCGCTGTAGTTGATGCCATCGTCGCGCAGGACGTCGCAAAGGTTCCAGAGTTTCTGGACGATGTCAGAGGTGGTCATACCGAAATAAAGGTTCCGTTATTTTGATAGCTTCTTGCGCTTTCTATTCATGCGTTTCAGCATGTTTTATGCATGAAATCTAATGAATACAAGCGCAGCAAGCTATTGTTTTAGATAGCTGCGCTGCAGCTGGCAGCGGTGATGGAATGAGATTGATGCATTGCATGCGATGGGGCGTGAGCATAGTCGCTGCCAGAGGGCTTGCGCCGTAAGTCTGGCCGCGCAAGCCGCTGGTGGTGGCGGTGGGCATGGGTCGTTCAGGCCACTTTTTGCCATAGCGCTTCGGCCAGTTGGGTGACAACGGTATCGAGCTCACCGCCCAGCACCTTGTCCACCTGCTTGGTGCCGCCTTGCTGGCGGAAGGCTTCGTTGAGAAAACGGCTGTCCACCACGGTCTCATGCTTGAGTTGCTTGGCAATGCGGTCCAGCCAGCTGCGCTGTGCGGTGCTCCAGCTGCGCAGGCTGTAGATGCGCTGCATGGCGCGGTTGACGCGGTCTTCAAAAGGCAGCAAGGCCTCTCCCAGCGCGGCTTTGCGGATATGGGCCACGATGCCGGCGGCAATGTCCTGGTTGCTCTGGTTGCGCCAGGCGGCCTTGAGGGCCGCTTCTGAAAAACCTGCACCGTCGAGCAGCAGGCGCACTTCGCGCAGCAGCTCACGCGTGAGGTCTTTGGGGCGGTTGACCACTACCGACAACGCCACCGACTGGTTGAGCTGCTCTTTGATGAAGTGGGCAAAGCCGTCCAGATAGTCCTCGGGCATGGCGTAGCTGCCCCAACTTTGCTCGCGGGCGACAAGCTCGTCATGGTGGTCAGACAGCACGGGGCGGTAAGCCGTGCCCATGAGTTCTTGCACCTCACCCAGTTGCTGCAGCAGGCGCGTGTGATTACGCAGAAAGTGGGCGACGGCCTGGGTGCCCTGCTTTTTGGCCATGTCGTGCAGGTGCTTGTGCAATTGGGCCGGGGGTATGCCCCAGCTTTGCTCCAGCTCTTGGAGGCGTTCTTTGAGGGCCGGCTTTTTCTCGGCCTTGTGCGTGGCCTTGCGCAGCACGCGCATGAGCTTTTGGTTGAGCTGATCGAGCACATCATCGGCATGTTTGCGCTCAGCCGTGCTGCCGGGGGCTGTGTAAGAGGCCGGGTTGTGCAGCTCGTCGATCAACTGATCGATGGTGACGTTGGGGTCTTTGACCAGCGGCTGCATGGTGTTGACGCCCTGCAGCGTGGCGTACAAATCCACCGGGTCGTAGATGCGAAACACGGTTTTGCCAATGTCATCGCAGCGGCGGGTGGCGCGGCCAATCATCTGCTCGTACAAGATGCGCGAGCGCACGCGGCGCATGAAGACGAGGTTGCAAATGCGCGGCACATCAATGCCGGTGGTGAGCAAGTCCACCGTGACCGCCACTTTGGGGTATGTCTCGTTTTTATAGTTGCGAATCATCTGGCTGACCTTGTCGGTCTTGCCGGTGATTTTGGCAACGATGGCCTGGTTGTAGGCGTCGCCATGCAGCTCCTTGAAGGCCTCGCCCAACATGCGCACCACGGTGTCGGCATGGGTGTCGGTGGCGCAGAAGATCATGGTCTTATCGTCGCTGAACGGGTCCAGCTCCTGCGCCAGCTGGTTGCAGATGACTCGGTTGAAGTTGTCGTTGAGCACGGTTTTGTTGAAGCTGGCCACATCAAAGTGCAGCTCGTCCTCCAGCTCGGCCGTGTCGATTTCGCCGGTTTGCAGGTGGATGCTTTCAACGGCATCGCCTTTTTCAAAGTGAATGCCGTTTTGCGTGAGCAGCGTGGTGTAGCGAATGGGCGGCTCGTGGTCGATCAGCCAGTCATCGGCCACAGCTTCGCGATAGCTGTAGGTGTAGATGGGGTGGCCAAAGATGTCGCTGGTGTGCTTGGCCGGCGTGGCGGTGAGGCCTACCTTGAAGGCATCAAAGTAATCGAGCACACGGCGGTAGGTGGAGAGGTACTGGCTGGCGTCGCGCAGTTCCTGCTCACCTTCGGTCATTTCCTGGTCTAGCGTGTAGCCGCGGTGGGCCTCATCGACGATGACGCAATCGAACCTGTCCACGGGCGGCGGGCTGTCACTGTCAAAGATACGCTTGACCATGGCCTGCACGGTAGCGACCTGCACGCGGTCTTCGGCCTCGGCCGCCATGTCGCCCAAATCTGCAATGTTGTAGAGCTTGGACAGGGGCATGTTCTGCTCGAGCAGCATGTCGTCAAAGGCCTCCAGCGCCTGGTCGCCCAGCGCGGTGCGGTCTACCAGAAACAGAATACGTTTGAAACGTTCGGCCTTTAGAAAACGGTAGATCAGGCCAATGATGGTACGGGTTTTGCCCGTGCCGGTGGCCATGGCCAGCAGGCTGCTGCGCTGACCTTGGGCCAGACATTGCTCCACCGCGCTGATGGCGTTGAGCTGGTAGCTACGCAGGCCCAGATAGGCGGCGGTCTCTGTCTCTAGCTTGCCCTGCGCCTTGGCAATATCGCGCCGCAGCACATCAAGCAACCCCTCTGGCGAATGAAAGCTAGGCAAAGGTCTGGCCAGATTGGCCGTGTGGCGCAGGTCACGAAACCAGGTGCCGCTGGATTGCTCGTGCTGCCGGACAAATGGTCGGCCGTTGCAGGAGTAGGCAAACGGAATCTGGAACAGAGCGCCCTGCCCGTCTTGCCAGGGCTGGGGCGGCTGCTCATGCTTCCAGGCCGCCTCACAGTCAACAGAGAGCAAAAAACTGCGCGCATAGCGCTCAGCCTGACCGATCTTGCCGGCCACGTTCTGATTAAGGCGCTTTGCCTCCACCACAGCTACAGGCGTGAGGCCAGCAAACAAAACGTAGTCTGCGCTCTGTTGCCCCTTCATCGGCCACTCGGCAATCGCCATGTTCTGGCCCCGCGCCGGTCGTGCGCCCTTGGCATAAGTCTGGGCTACGGTGTCTGCACTCCAGCCTGCGTCGCGCAGCATCTGGTCGATGATGAGGCGCGTGGCTGGCTCATCCATTTGCACCAGACTGGCAGCTTTGCGGGAGCGGCTGCTCCAACTGCGCACGGTTTCTGGGCTGGGGGCTTTCTCAACGGCATCGCTCTTGGCAAGCTCGGCCTTGAGCTGCTCGATAGTGGCGCTTGCCTCCATGGCCAACTGCTCATAAATATCGCGTTCTTGCAGGGCTTTGGCCGCCAGCGCTTTTTCCTGGTCAGCCTGTTGCTGCAGCAATTGCTGCATGGCCTCCTGGTCTGAGCTCAGGGCCTGCGCACTGCTCAGGCGCGCATGCAGTGCCTCCATCTGCTTTTGCAGGTCATAGAGCTTCTGGCTGGGATCATCCGGCAGCAAAAACGGGCCGGCCTTGTAATCTGCATTGCTGCCAAAAGTGCGGTGAAACCAGAGAGCTACTTCGCGGGCGACCTTGAGAGATTCAAGTGCCTCCCGATAGCCAATCGCAGCTCCAACCTCATGCACCGCTTCATTGCCTCGCATGCGCAGCAGGTGAAACATCTGCCGCAACTGCGGGTCCAGCCCCAACTTGGAATCAATGCTGCGAATGAGGTCCGACTGTGTGGATGGCTGCAACTGCGGCTGCAAGCCAATGCGGCCGGCGACCTCTTTGGCAATGGCTTCGGCCAGTAACCTCAGTTTGGCAACACAGCTGGGCGGGTCGTGGGGAAAAATTTTCTCTGCGGCTAAGCCCAACGCTGCCAATGATTTGGAATAAGCGCCCAGAAAAGCGAAATTACTCACCCGCTGCCTCGATTGATATTGGTATAGCGCATATTATGTAACCATGCGTTGCAATATCAAAAATTAATCCCGGCCGGGACAGGAATTAAATTGGAACGTCCTCGGCAGCTGGTCAACGATATTTTTGGATCAAGGAAATAGCGGGGCAGACGAAGGCCTGCCCCCTTACGCGCCACCAAATTGACAGTTTGAAATTGGCTCCATCGACAGTGCAGGCCCATGGACTAAATACCCCGCGCATGTCTAAGACATTGCGGCACAGCACCCCAATAGACATGGCACATGCTTTTGCTTTTCACTGGCGTTGTTGCATAAATCGTTCTCTACCGTCGGGTAGCCTCGAGCGATGAGTCAGTCTCTGCATTCCAAGTCCCGCTATCGCACAAACAACTGGAAGCAGTACCACGCTGCGCTCAAAGCGCGAGGCGCCTTGACTTTCTGGTTGGACAAGGGTATGTCATGGTTTGCCGCTAGCAGCGGCAAACGCGGGCGTAGCCCGCAGTTCTCGGATGCAACTATCCAGTTCTGCCTGACCATCAAGAACCTGTTTGGCTTGGCCTTGCGACAGACACCGGCTTTGTGCAATTGCTGTTGGCTTTGTCTGGACTGCCATGGCCTGTTCCAGACTTCAGTACGCTATGTCGCAGACAACGCAGTCTGGATGTGCAAGTGGCAATCGCCCCAGTTCGTGTGGACTGAATTTGCTGCACGCCTGCACGGGCATAAAGTTCCTGGGCGAAGGCGAATGGAAGTGCAAAAGCATGGCGCGGAACGTCGACGTCAACGGCGCAATCTGCACATCGGCATTGATGCCCAGACGCTGCAGGTGCGAGCCATCTGCGTGACCTCCAACAACGTCGGCGATGCGGTGGTAGTGCCACACTTGTTGGAACAACTGCCGGCAGATGAGTCATTGCTGAGCGTTACCGGTTATGGTACCTATGACACACAGCCTGTGTATGCCGCAGTGATGAAGCGCAATGCCATGCCCATCATCCCTCCGCGAAAGAATGCCCGGATGCGCAAAGGCGCTGCCTTTGCGCACCGCAATGCGGCGATTGCCGCATGCAGGCGCTTTGGGCGCAAGCTATGGAAGAGTTGGAGTGGGTATCACCAGCCCAGCCTAGTGGAGACCAAGATGCACTGCATTAAACGCTTGGGCGAGCGGGTCATGTCTAGAACCTTCGAGCGCCAGGTCAACGAACTACACATCCGAGCCGCCATTCTCAATCGGTTCACTGAACTGGGTTGTCCGCAAACAGTGGTTGTGGCATAGCCACGTGGGAAGCTTGACTTGGCATTGATTTGTGCAACAGCACCTCTCTGAAGGGGTGTTGTAGCGGTTGCACATCAACCGCCCTCTGCATCCCTGAACTCCGCATCGAGCTCGCGCCAATACTTGGCCATGGTCAATCGTGCCTCCTCCATCGACTCTGGTTGCATTGCACGATGAATGCACTCGCTCGGGGACTCATCGACCGGCAGCGCTAGTCGCGCATACCAGGCACAGCGTTTGATAATCGCGCCCGCATATCGGCGCATCTCTTCCGTGATCCACTCACCTTGCTCTATGAGGCCAGCCTCCGCCGCGAGCGCATTCAGCACTGCAACCCTGGATCTCGAGCGGCTGCAGCTATCGGCCTGTCTGAACTCCTCCAAGGGCTCAGGCAACATCGCACGCTCGACGTATTCCCTCGGAGATTCCTCAAGCTCAACAGCCTTGTAGGCATTTCGACAGCAGCGATCAACGATCGCGCCGGCAAACTCGCGCATCTGCTCGGTGATCCACTCGCCTCGAGGGATGAGGCCGAACTCCGCGGCGAGTGCATTCAGCACCGCCACATTGGATTTCGGCTGCGGCATCAGCGAGGTGTAGAACTCTCGCTCCACATTTCCAAACTCCCCGTCGTCATCCTTGAAATCATCTTCAGAATCGGTCATGGGGGACCTCCTTTAACCTGGCCCTCTATTGGACTCCAGATCAGCCTCGCCTTCAAATTTACTGTGCGAATAAACAGTATTTTTGAAAAAAGGGCTCGAAATGTCATCGACCAACGGATGCCTCCTGCATGTGACCGGACTGGAGCTGGGGGCGGCGCTTAAGACTCTGCCCATGGCTGGCCGTGAGTCGCCTGCATCGATCACCACCGACATTGACACAATGATGCCGGGGCGCGTGCGCCTGACCTACGCACTACACAAATCCAATATGCACCGGTGGGCCACCCAGTACTTCTGGGGGACTGTCCACGCCGAAGTGCTCTCAACGCTCAGCCCTGACGAAGTGAAAGATGAAATGCTGGCTGGGCGCTCGTTAATGGGCACTGCATCGACGATCCGGCCATGGATCGGCATCTTCTGGGTGTAATGGCGTGAGCGACGCATTCCTCTGGTGCGCCGCAAGTGCTCCAGAAGCTCCTTCTTCAAGGCCCCGCGTGTTTGGACGAAGAGCGTGCTGTAGATGGCTTCGTGAGACACCTGCATATCCTTTGCGCCCGGGTAAGTTCGTTTGAGCCATCCTGCTATTTGCTCAGGTGACCATTGACTCTGCAATTTACCCGCCACGATCTGCGCCAACGCAGGATTGCAGGCCAACTTGCACGTCTTTGGGCGGTGCGCTCGCTGCCAGGCTGCCTCATCTGCTTTTGTAGCTCGGTAGCAGGTGTTGCCGCCATTGCGCATGAGTTCTCGACTGATGGTGGATGCTGCTCGCTTCAAGCGCCTGGCAACGCAGCGGATGGATTCACCTGCGGCCAAGCTGCGCGATATTTCCTCGCGCTCAGCCAGAGCGGCCGATGCCTTGCTGGCGGGCGGATGCCCCCTGTCGCACTCAGGGTGTTGTGAATCGAGGTGCGCGGTCGCTCAAACAGCTTGCCGATCTCGTGCAAGCTATCGCCGGCTTTCAAACGATCCCACATCAGGGCCTTCTGAGCTTCGGTGTAGTAAATCCGCGGTCTTTGCTTCATGCCAGCACTCCATCCGCCAGAGGCAGTCATTGTGTTGCATTGACCAGTTGAATCCACAGTCGTGAGCAGCCCTCGGTGGCTGGCTGCTATCCGCCAACCTAGGACTGTCGCTGACCGCCACTAAGGCGACCTTGCCTGTTTAAATCCAGCGCTTTGCTGCTACCTCTGATGGGCATCCATTGGGCACGCGAGCGCCAATGAGGTTGGCCGATACATAGCTTCCGATTACAGCAATCACGAGCTGTACTGCTTGTCCTGCGTACGGAACAAAATGCCATGAAAGATTAAACAGAATAAGCGTAGCCAAGCCAGTAAAAATGCCAAGGACGAAGCCCTGCTTGTACAAGAAAAGTGTTTGCCCAAGGCAAGGCACTTTCTGCAAAACTTCACCTCGAAGACGTTGCAATAGAGACACGGTCACTCCAGTGATATTTGGCATTCATTGTGAAATTCATCCGCAACCGAAGTCAACAACCCAATGACCGCTCATGGCTGGCAGCAGCCAGCCACCGAGGGCTGCTCACGACCCTAAGCAGGCAAAAGCAGCCCACTTCGTTAATAGTCAATCCAGTGGTCGAAGCATCGCTGCAACGGGAAGCACTCTAGGGGCGTCACCTTCAAATCCACAAACCTCTATCCCGCTAAGCAGGCCTCCGCTTTCATATATGAATGCGCCAGCCAATTGATCTTGATCGTTAAAAAGAAAGTCTCCCAAGATATGCACGCCTGGAGGAGCCGGATTGTGGCCATCCAGCTGAAAGTCAATGCTGGCGCAACCGCATACACAACGCCAAGGCGTAACTTGCAAAGATTCAAGTTGCCCAAGAAATGCCTTTGCTTCGGGGACTCCGTTCTCTAGCATCCAGCGAGCCAGCGACATTTCTGCAACCGTTAGAGAGCGATTCATTTCTAAGCCATATGGAGAGATCAACGCATCCAGTCTAACGTTCCCTCGGAACCGTTGTGAGGGAGCAGAGCGACTGCTACTGGCCGAAAGGAGCCTGCCAGGGAGTGACCTCGGTAGCCAGGGATGATTATCTTCTCAGTCAATCCTTGATCGGAGCTGTTGCCGCTCTGATAGCGCGCATTTGGCACAGATGATCAATGTTGCCGGCACATCCATTTCAACCGCACCTACAAAAACGGAGGTGCTCGACTGCTATGTCTTTGAATCGTTGCAGAAAGAGCGCTCAATGACCGAGGGCTGGCTGCATCGCTACAACCACCATCGCCCACATGAATCGCTAGACCGGACTCCTCCGGTCCCGTATCGTGTCAAACGTTTCCCCAACCTCGGCTTGCAGGTGGCGCGGGGAAACGAGGAGGCTTCACTGACCTACCGGGGCGCCGCCTTGATCGCAGCATTCAGGGTAGTCCACAGCTCCTTGGTGACGGGCACCATGTCCTGCCTGAAGTACCACCAGAAGTGACCGCCCACGTAATTCGGGGTGGTGATCTTCATCGTGTAATAACGGGTCAGGTACTCGGCCTTCTTGGTTTTGCGTGAGGTACCCACCTCCCCAAACCCGATCTTGGAATTGGGGAACATCACGCGCAGCTTATCGAACACCTGCTGCCAGTTGGGCTTGAGTCCATTGCAGTCATCCTCGTAGTAGGAAATCCAGACGTAATCCAGACCCTGCTTCATGTAGGCAGGGACATTGGCCTCGGCCCACTTGAACATTTCATTGGCAGGTTTCGACCAGCAATCTTGGTTGTAGTAGAGCGTGACCGCAGCCGCCTTGTTCTGTGACTTCACGATGTTGTAGGCGTTGGTCATCTTCGCCACCACATCGGCATTGGCCCCCAGCCACTCGCCGTTGACCTCGTTGGCTACTTCCCAAATATCCACGACATCCGACAACGCATTGAGGTATTGATTAGTCCGTTGGATGTACGCATCCACGCTGTACTGCTTGACGTAGTACGAGTCCAATATCTCACCCATCACATAGGAAACTTTGGAGATTTCCACTGCTGGCTTGCGGTAATAGTCCGGGTTGACGAACTCATCGAAGACGATGCGCGTGGTGGGCCGGTAGGCCAGCGACGATAGGCTGCGCGTGATGTCATTAAGCCTGCTCACATCGTCCACGGTGACGCCGTAGATAGGGGTTGGGACTATGCGGCCCGAGGGCACGCTGGTCTGAGCAGATACGACGGAGCACAGCGAGGCAATGCACAATGGGATAAACGCTTTCATGCGGTATCCCCCAATGAAGGGTTCAATGAGTTTTTTCACTTGGATCAATATGAATCGAGGCATGACGAGGGTAGGATGTGACTGCTTCTAGCTGGCAGCACCGGCTTAGACCGCCCCTCAGTTGGCGCTCGATAATTAGCTAAACGGGCGACTTTAGTCCGTGAAGTTTGGCTAACAGTAGCCAAATGAAACGAACACGCTCCATGAGCCTGCACACATATCGAGCTCGCAGCTACTCGGCCCTTGTTGACGCGCTCAATGCTATGCGGCAGCTACCGGTCAATGAGTTGATTGCCAGAGTTGACTTGATGTTTGGGTAATGTGGGTGAGCCCTAAACATGAAGCGTTACGTTTGTTGCCTGCGGTATGAGCCGTTTTCAAAATGAGCGCATCGAGGAAAGCGTCATCGCGCGGTCGCCAGGCGCATGAGATGAAAGGTGCTTTACGTGGCCGCTTGTCCTTCACTTCTCAGTCCGCTTTGGGCGTTTTCAGCCAAAGGCGTCAAGGTGCACGTGCCACTGGATTACGCAGTCCGCTGCGGCCACTCAAGGCTCAATATCTAGCCTGCAGAGAAAAACCTGGATCTGGAGCACCCCAATTGAAATCGCCCTCAACGCCACGGGCGTGATGATTGCGGTCGATGAGACGGAAATGCCTCTGGTGGAAGGCCACTGACAGGGTGTCAAGCCGTAGCCGCTCCTCTGCTACATTCCCTTTCACAGGAGGAATGAGAGGATGAAAGCTATTCAGGGCACTGCCGCGCTGCTGGTCGCATTACTCTGTGGACCACATTTGCACGCGCAGCAGATCACCGGGAATGAGCTGCATCAATGGCTCTCTGAAACACAAAAATCTCAAGCGGGTATCGCGCTGGACCACCAACAGGTCAGTATTGCGCGCGGGTATGTATTGGGAGTTGCCGAAACACTGGTGTCGTCCAAAGCCATTTGCATACCAGACGGCATCACACGCGACCAAATCTTGGACATCATTCCTATGATGCTTTACGCCAAGCCGCAGCTTAGGCACATGAATGCCAACTCACTGGTCTCAAGGGCGTTGCAAGATGTCTTCCCTTGCAAGCCAAGATAGATGGCAACTGCTCTGCTGCATTCCTTGACCAGTTTGCGTTCGACTGCGTCACGTACTGTAGCTAGATCGCTGCGATCTGGTTGCGGGTATTCGCGGCCCCGGCCAACCCAGCCTGGAGCGCCCGCGTCTCCCGAACTCATACCTCCCTCAACACAAGCTTAGAAACGGGCGATACGCTTGCCCAGGATCACGGACAGCTCGCACATCACATCGAGTTGGCGACGCATGCGAGACTGCTCTTCGGGGTCCAACTGGCGGAACAAGGCATTGCGCAGCATGAACTCATCCAGCTTGGTGATACGAATGTCCGTTTCCTGCTTTTCATCCAGCATGCGCTGCTGGTGGGGTGACGGCCCACTGGCTCTGGCAGTGCTGCCATTGATGCAGTGCTCCAGCATCGCCTTGGCCTGGCCGAAGTACAGCAGATTCGTGCCCGTGGGGCTCATGCAAGCGTGTAGCGAGCGGGTGAATGTGATGCCACAGTCAGGCGCAAGTCAGCCGGCAGCGGCCAGGACAATAAGCGGCCGACCAATTGCTCCGTGATCGCAATTTTGCTCATCGGGTTTCCTTGGTTTGGGGGATCACTGGCCAGGCTGCGCGGCACCTTGCTGCATCAACTGCGTGGCCATCAGTTCGGATTGCCATCTCCGTGTACCGCTGGCAGCACTGTCCGAATATTTTTCCGAGGGCTCGGGCGTACTCGATGAGAGCGGCGGGGGGGGGGAGGCGTCAGCAAGTCGCTGCTCGGCACTCAGGTGCTGGTGAATGCCCAGCAGCGCCAGCATTGATACGAGAGCTTTTTTCATGCCCAGGAGTTTTCCGGAGCAGAGCTCAACGATCGAACCCTGGCGGGGTGCAACGAATATCGATCTATGGCCAGAAGCAATCCTTATCGTTTCTAGACATACCGCAACAATGCGCGGCAAATCAGTTGGGAATGTAGAACGTCTATCAAGCACCGTGCTAGCCTTGCCTCGATAAGTCTTGAACAAGCCCGAATGTGCTGGAGCCGCCTGCGGTGAACGAACCAGAGCTATTGCGTGCATCTGTTTCTGCACTCTGCTCTGGTTCTGCCGGCCATCGAGCCAACCGGAGTGCTGTCTTGCGCCGTTCCATTCTTCTTGTCCTTGCTTCTTTCTTTGTGATTTGGGCAGTGGAGGCTTTTTGGCTCTCACCGTCGCCACCTGGTGACCTGCTGTGGGTGATGCGGCAAGAAGGCATGCTGCTTACCGGCATTCTGGCTTTGGGGGCCATGACGGCCATCATGGTTTTAGCCTTACGCCCTCGCTGGGTGGAGTCGCCTTTGGGCGGCATGGATAAGGCATACCGGTTGCACAAATGGCTGGGCATCATTGCCATTACGTTGAGCTTGGCGCATTGGCTGGCCAAGCAGTCCAAGCCCCTCATCGCGACGGCTATTGGCAGCACTGGCAGGCTGGCCAAAGTACCCGTGCCCGAGTGGGTCAGCCTCCTAAAGCCCTATGCCAAAACCTTGGGCGAATGGACCTTTTATGCATTGATCCTGATGCTGGTCATTACGCTTGCTCGTCGCTCAGTGCCATACAAGCGCTGGTACTGGTTTCATCGATTCATGCCTCTGGCGTATCTGATATTGGTGTTCCATGGCATTGTGCTGACTCCTCCTGGCTACTGGAGTGGTGTGGGCGGCTGGCTGCTGGCGTTGACAATGGCCCTCGGCGTCGTCGCCGCCGTGATGCAACTGGTGCGTGACCTGCGCTCGCGCTATCCCCATGCGGGCACCGTACTGTCATTCACGCAGCTTGGCGATGTGCTGGAGCTGCAGTGCCGTATGGATGATTCCTGGCCGGGCCATGCTGCGGGGCAATTCGCCTTTTTGCGCTTGGCAGGGGAGCAAGAGGCGCACCCGTTCACGCTGTCCGATGCCGACCAGCAAGATCATGTCGTGCGCTTTCACATCAAACAACTGGGCGACTGGACTCGCAGCCTGCCCAAGCGCCTGCAGCCCGGTATCGTTGTGGAGCTGGACGGTCCTTATGGTCGCTTTGTGCCTCCGGATCACGACGATGGTGCCGTGCACGTATGGGTTGGCGCCGGCGTTGGCGCGACTCCTTTTCTATCGTGGCTAGGCCAACTACACCATGACGGCCATGCTCCCCAGGCCTGGCTGCAATACGCATGCCAGCATGCGGTCGACCCCCTTGCTCAAGCGCTGAAAGAGGCTGCTGCGCTTCATCCGGATGTGCATCTGGATATCTTTGCCGACGGCCATCGCTGGACGCCCAAAGAGGTGCTTCAACGTTATGGTGCCGACAAGCCACTACGGGTGTGGTTCTGTGGTCCTGCAGCCATGGGCGAGCAATTAGAGCTGACCCTCAAGCAATCGCTGCCAGCGGATTCCTGGCAACTTCACAGAGAACACTTTGAATTTCGGTGAGCACGGTATAAAACTATCGCGGAAGAAATTCACCAGACCTGCCAGAGCTTTGGCCTGGATTGAATCGTCACCATACGCTCCTCACTGATCAAGCGATCCGCTATAGCTCCAGCCAACTCCGCCAGTGATACCTGCCGAAGCGGACACCTTGCCCCAGGCGCTGGCCACGCACTGCGCCGATGTCGTGAGGCCAATCTTGGCTGCATCCAGGCGCACGGCATTGCTCTGGATCGCCACATCCGCATTGAGCTTGGCTGTCTGCAGGGCGTAGTTGCATAACTCCAGCTTCGCAGTGCAGCAGGCTTGCCAGATGAGTGAGTCGAGCTGGGGGCGCAAGCGTTAGCGCACCACAAACTGGAAGGTGTACAACGCAGCATTGAAGGCCGAGGCGTGAAGGCCCGAGGCGACTTGACCATCTGGCTGGACCAGGGCATGCCGTGGTTCGCCCCTCCAAGCGACAAGCGTGGTCGCAATCGCACTTTCTCAGATGCTGCCATCCAGTTTTGTCTGACCATCAAATGTCTGTTCGGCTATGAGCCCGATGACGCGCTCCTGATCGAGGACGCCGAGGACACCCAGGAAACAGAGGCGCTGCGTGACCTCGGTTTCATTGAGTGATCTTTGCCCGCCCCGCGCGGGCTCTCTCTTATCAGCCACCCCAGAGGTGGTTTTTTTGTGCCTGGAGATTCTGCAATGTGAGCGTTTAGCCAGCATGCGGCCTGCATGCGCCTTCCCCCGCAGGACTATAGCGGGATCATCAATGATAGAAAATTGGCATCAATATGTATCAGTCAATAGAAAATACTGACAAGGCCAACCGTTTGTGAAAGCATTCACCTTAAGTAATGTCTTTGAATGAGCGCAGCTACTCAGATGTGAGAGAAGCCTCTTTAAGCCACCCTCCACAGGGTGGCTTTTTTTGCACCAAAGTCAGAGCCATCCGGTGTGGCCACTCAGGCAGGTACGGCAACTGAGGAATGGGCCTGAACTGCCGTCAATTAGGAACTCGGTGCATCTGCGTCGTGGCGACAGTAGTCACACCAGATGATCCCCCCCCACTTTCGTGTAAGCCGAACTCGTATTGATCGCCCTAAAAGCATCATGCAGAATTCGCCCCATCTACCTGTTATGCCGGGCCTGGGCTTCTCTCCTCCCTCCCTCTCACCTTCTTTCCCAGGCACGACCCAAAAGGTCACCGGCACTCTATTCAAGCCCGCAGCAACCGCTCGCGGGCTTTTTCTTTGCCCTCAGGAGACCCCATGCATTCGACCCCAACTTCCGAAGCCCCGGTGACCCGAACCACCCGCGCCGTTCTGCGCCCTGCGGTCAGCCCCTCCCGGAAACGTTTCATCACCAATGCCGGCAGAACTCGCCTGGTGGATGATGGGGTTTCCTCCAGAGTGGGCCCTGCGCCATATCTTTGATGTCACGCGCGCCATGCTGCCGCTGCTGCGCAAGCAGGGTGCAGGCGCGAGCATCATCAGCCTGTCCTCCATCGAAGGGCTGCGTGGTGCACCAACCTGCGCCATCTATGCGGCCTTCAAGGCGGCGCTGGGTGGCTTTACCCGCACGCTGGCGCTGGAGCTGGCGCCCGAAGGCATTCGCGCCAACGAGATTGCTCTGGAGACCACCGAAACCCGGCAAGTGCCCGTCAGCCTGGCCATACCCGATGCCAACAAACACCATATTCCGCGCTGGATTCCGCTGGGCCGGTTTGGCCAGCCACAAGACTGCGCAGGAGCAGCGCTGTACCTGGCCAGCCCGCTGGCAGCGTGGGTGACCGGTAGCACGCTCACAGTCGATGGCGGCGCCATGGCAGCTGGCGGCTGGATGCGCGACCCCAGCGGCGCGTGGACCACCATCCCCGTCATTACTGGTAACGGCTTTATCGACGCCAGCCAGGGCGCGCCCGCACAGCTGCGGCCCGAGGCCCAGCCCGCCTGAGCACTTTTCTCTTGTTGATTTCACACAGGACAATTCATGAATATTCTGATCGTTGGCGGCACCGGCCTGCTGGGCGGCCACGCCGCGCTTTATCTGCACTCCCTGGGCCATCAGGTCACCATCGCCGCACGCAGGCCTGCGCCAGCAGCCACGCCCATGGCCCAGCTGCCTTTTGTGTCCATCGACTTTGTGGCCGGCAACGCGCGCAAGGAAGACCTGCAAGGCTTTGACGCCATGGTCTTTGCCGCAGGCAATGACATCCGCCATGTGCCACCCGAGGCCGATGCTCCCGCCCACTGGCTGCACTCCAATGGCGAGGCCCTGCCCCGCTTCTTTGCGCTGGCTCGCGAAGCAGGCATCCGCAAAGCCGTGCTGATCGGCAGCTTCTACCCGCATGTGGCCCCCGAGCTGGCCGAAAGCGATCCGTATGTGCGTTCTCGCTATCTGGCTTGCACGGGAGCACGCGCACTAGCCGCGCCAGGCTTCGAGGTCTGCAGCCTGAACGCACCCTTCATGGTGGGTGCTGTGCCCGGTTTGCCCAGTCCCATTTTTGAGGCCTACACCGCCTACGCACAGGGCAAGATGGGCGATATGCCGATCTTCGGGCCCACGGGAGGCACCAACTTCATGTCCGCACAGTCGCTGTCCGAAGCCGTAGCTGCGGCTCTGGAACATGGCGAATCCGGCCAAGCCTATCTGGTGGGCGATGAAAACCTGAGCTTTGCCGAGTTCTTCACACTGTTCTTCAAAAGCCTGGGTAGCGACACCGTGGTGCCCGCGCTGGATCAAAGCCACCCCATGCTGCCGGACGAGGTTCTGTCGGCCGGTCGTGGCACGCCGGTGCGCTATGAAGCTGATCCCCGTCTGCAGTACCGCCGCGGCGACGTGACCCGAGCCGTGCAGGAAGCCGTAGACCAGGTACTGACAGGCCAGTTGCAAGCGGCCTGATCGCTAAAAACATAGCAAAACACGGTGTAGCCAGGCGTTGTTGACCTATCCCTAGCCTGCATGCAGCAATAGCCGCATGCAGGCGCTTCGGTTGCAAGCTATGGAAAAACTAGAGTAATGACTACCGGCGCAGCTTGGTCGAGACCAAGATGAACCGAACATTCGAGCCGCCATCCTCACGGTGCAGGAGCCACTGGGACATTCGGACCTGAGCACGATGGTGAACTACACACATGTCCTGAAGGTCGCTGTCCCGCCCATTGGATGCCTTGGTGCTGCACGTGCAGTCTGGCTTAGCAACGGGTTTCGAGCTTCTGACTGAACAGCCGCTCAGAGTCGATAGCACCAGTGCGGCGCAGGTAAAAGCGGTCACCCGAAATTCGTGACAGTTTAGCGACTGCTTTTAGGTTTGGAGCGGACCTTTGAGGAGGCCACGCTCCAATGAATCCTCTGGGCACTTGCAGTCGTTGGCATCTTCGAGTTGAGCGACAGTCGACAGACTAGGCCTCCCGTTCGCGGCCTCGTGCTGAACGGGGCTGCTTCTGGCCGAACGCTGCCATAACAGGCTGAGGTGGTCGGTTCAATGAGAACGCCCAATTCGACCCGTTTCTCACGGTGGGTATCGATTGACGGGAATATTTGCTCCATTGGACACATCCAATGCGTAGATCCATTGATTGCGAAGGAGTGAATCATGGGCATGGAGCACAGCAAAATCCTCGAACGCGAAGAGGTTGCACAGGGTACGATGGCCTTCCATCTCGCCAAACCGGCGGGGTTTGATTTCCGCCCTGGACAGGCGTTTGAAATCCAGCTTCCGGGCGCGCCCCCCGGAGAGAGCAAAGAGGAGCGATGTCACGCATTCTCCATTGTCAGCGCGCCACACGAGCGTGAATTAGTGTTTGCCACGCGGATGAGGGACAGTGTTTACAAACGCGCTTTGGCAGCTCTGCCCGTAGGTGCTGAGTTGGACATCGATGGACCATTTGGTTCGCTTACCTTGCACAAAAACACGGCGCGAGCGGGTGTGCTCATCGCCGGTGGGATTGGCGTGACGCCGTTCATGAGCATGTTGCGAAACGCTGCAATGCAGCAGTCACAGCAGGATTTGCTTTTGCTGTATTCCAATCGTCGTCCGGAAGATTCGGCGTTTCTCTCTGAGCTTCAAGCTCTCGAAAAGACGAATCCCAAATTCCGGCTCAAGGCCACCATGACGGATATGGCGCACTCTGCCCTGGATTGGAGTGGTGATACACAAACGATCGATAGAGAGTGGCTCCAGCAGGCCATTGAGGGCTTGGCTAATCCGATCTTTTATGTTGCTGGCCCACCTTCCATGGTGGCAGCAATGCAGCAGTTGCTGCTATCAGCCGGCATTGATGAGGACGATGTGCGTAGTGAGGAGTTCTTTGGATATTGAATAAGGGAAAAGTCTGCCATGACGCATTTGGATGCAGCCGCTTGGCATACCTCGCCAGGCTCCTACCAGTGCAGATAGAACATGGCCTTGGCCAGCAGGACAATGACCAGCACATGGCAGAACACGCTCAGATGCAATCGGTGCGAGCGTCGTCCATCAAGTTGCCCTTGGCGGCGCCACCACATGGCGCTGGCGAAGTGCGCAAGCACGCTGAGCGCCAGAGCAATCTTGAGCACCATCAGCATGCCGGTACTGCTGGCCAATGGGTGCGCCAGTACCGAGCGATGCTGCCAGGCCAAGCCTGCTCCCGCAAAATACAGCACTAGCAACACCCAGGGCATGACGACGGTGGCGCGTGTCCCCAACGCCTGCTCCACGGGGAGCATGTGCTGCCGCGGCACCCGGCTGTGCACATTGGCCAGCAGCACGACTTCGAAGAACACTGTGCCTGCAAACGCCACGGCGGCCAGCAGGTGCAGTGTGATCAGCAGGCCATAGCTCATGTCTGGGCCTCCTCTCTTGACAGTCGTCTGGCAGGAATCAACGGCACTGCGCTGACAAACGTTGGCGGCATCAGGTCCGCAAGAGTGAATCCATCTAGATGCGCCATGAAGCTGTGCAAAGCTCCTTGCAACATGCCAGCGAGGCGGCAGTCGCCGGTCAGCGTGCACCGGCTGTCGCTGCCAAAGCACTCCACCAGCGTGAAGTCGGACTCTAGTCCACGTATCACTGCACCGATATGGATCTGCTTAGGTTCACGGGCGAGACGCATGCCGCCTCCCTTGCCACGTACCGTCTCTATACAGCCCTGCAGGGCCAGTTGATGCGTCACTTTCATCAGATTTGCCTCGGAAATGCTGTAAGCCTGTGCAACCTCGGAAATCGTGCACAGGCGCTCTGGCCGCTGGGCCACATGCATGAGCAGCCGCAGCGCATAGTCGGTCATCAGGGTTAGACGCATTGAGTGATCTCGTTCAAACAGATTTTCTGGACTTGCTGACGACATGTCTTGACGGCTGAGCCGCTGAGAGTCCATCTGGTGGCAGGCGCGGCCGAATCAGCAAGGGCACAAATCGCCACAGGTACAAAGCAAATGCCACCACCCATGCAAGCGCCGAGGCGTGCAACGCGGCTTGAGGGAGCCCCGCAGGCAGAAGCGCCAGCAGGCGCAGCAAAGCGGCGGCAAGCACCAGCACATACATGACTACGATGCTCCCATCGGCGCGCAATGGTCGCCCCAGATGGCCAAAAGCCGTACGTGTCACCATGCCGATTATCAGCACCGCAAAGCCGGCCACACCGATCACATGGACCGGCCAGGCCAAGCGCAGTACCCAGTTGCTCGCCTGGAGCGCTGCCACCAGCAGGCCCGCACCCAAGGCCGCATGACCCAGATACAGAATCCACAGCAACGGCACCTGACGCACAGCCCAGGGTTTCCAGGCCAACACCTGCCATAGGGTGATGAGTCCCGTGACAGCCAATGCGGTCACCATACCCGGCACCCATCCCAGCAACAGGCAGACAATGCCAAGCACGCCAGTCCAGAGTTGCCACTGCCCGCTGGCCGTATGCATGGGAATCTGCAGATCCGTCACCGCCCGCATAGCGAAGAATGGAATAACGCGCCGCGCCACCAGTAGTGCAATCACAGCCATGCACAACAGCCCTGCATAGAGGTAATGCATCAGCGTTGCGTAGTCGCTGCCTTGCCATACCGAGCGCAGAAAGAGTGCATCGGCTACGCCCAGACCTGACACCAGCAGCGGCAGGCCGTAATTGCGTCGGCTGCGTGCTGCATAGATCACCCGGCCAAGCACTACGGCAGCGGCGGCGAAAAACAGCAGTTCACACACTACGGCAAAAGCAAAAGCTGTATCACCCACCACCAGGAAACCCACGCGCGCCAGCAGCCACAGTACGCACAACCCGCCCAGCGCCCGGCCCTGAATAGGGTTGCTTCCGGTCCAGTTACTAGCCGCCGTGAGCAGAAAGCCCACGGCAATCGTCGCCACAAAGGCCCACAACATCTCGTGCGCATGCCACAGCACGCCGCCCAAACGCCCCGCAAGCCACTGTGGCGCGAAAACCCACAACGCGACAGACACCGCAGCCCACAGACAACCAGCCATGTACAAGGGCCTGAAGCCAAGCTCCAGTAAGGCTTTCCACTGGGGTGCAGGAGCCTTGGGTTGGGGCACAGACCCCCTCGGCTCCTCAATCTGCAGCAGCTCAGACATGGCTCACCACCGCCGGTAGTGCCTTGGGATCACGGCTCATCTGGTAGCCCGACCACAGGCTCTGTGCAATACGGCGCGCCGCCTGCCATGCTTGATCGGCCATGGCGCGGTTGGGTTGCTCGGCCAGCGTGATCTCGAACAGGCCCAGCCAGCGCTCAAACAGCTCCAGGCTTAGACCCGGTAGCGCAGCATGCTTGGGCATAGGGGCCCCTGAAAAGCGTGCTGTGCGCCGCAAAATGGCCGACCAGAAATCCACCAGCTTGGTCAGATGATGGTCCCAGTCCGCTATACGTGCATCGAAGATGGGGCCTAGCACCTCGTCCTGGCGTATTCGCGCATAGAAGGAGTGCACCAAGCTGACGACTTCCTCTTCAGTGCAAAGCTCATGAATCCTCATTGCACAATTCCTTTCGCAGCCGTTACATCACATAAGATTCATCAATTATGTATCTTATGACCAGGCATGTAGCCAGGTGCATGGTGTGTTGTTGCATAAATCTGGCCTGGGTCTGATATGCAACAACGTCTATCTCCGGCACCAGAATAAAAGCCCCAGGTTCGCAAGAGCCTGGGGCTTTTATTCTGCTATGTCTCGGTTTCATCACGATTTGCGCATAAAAGAACAATGCTTTATAATTTCAGGCTTGCTGCGTGGCACTTGCCCTGCGCAGTATCTCTCAGGCAGTTCTCACGTTGCCCACGCTTGGCTCCATACAGCCAAGGCACTCCATGGCAAGAAGCATAGGCCACCCGCAAGCGGCTGGCCTATTTGATCTTGGCTCATCAGAGCTGGATTCCTTCATTTTCATTGGTCGGCATGCCCTTGCCTGGGTTTTTGCCGCCCGTTGACTCGATATGCACACAGAACAAATCACAGAGCGTGTCGGCAACTACATTGTGACTGCCCTCACCCAAATGACTCACTCCGGCAAGATTGCTGCAGCGGTTTCCATCCGACGCGGAACCTATGACCGGATTTTCAGGTTTATCCGCCAGTTCGACACCCCGGATATGGCCAGCAAGTATGCCCTCGCCGAGGGGCGCAGCATGGTGCTGGACAACCAGTTGAACTGACCTCTTCGTAGAAAGGAAATATTTTGGCCAAAGAAGAATTGATTGAAATGCAAGGCAGAGTGGACGAGGTTTTGCCGGACGCCCGCTTTCGTGTGACGCTGGACAACGGCCACCAGCTGATTGCCTATTCCGGCGGCAAGATGCGCAAGCACCGTATTCGCGTGCTGGCAGGCGACAAGGTAACGCTGGAGATGTCTCCCTATGATCTGAACAAGGGTCGCCTGACCTTCCGTCATATCGAGCGTTCCAACAACAGCAACCCTGCGCCTCAGCAGCGCCGTCACTAAACCTCAGCGGTTGATATGGTGCGCCACGACGGCCACCAGCCCTGACATGGGGCTTGTGCCAGCTGCAGGATCACGGTGCCGTGCAAGCGCCCGGCCTGCAGCTCAATTACAAGCCCTGCCGGCTCAAGATCCAGATCGCAGCGCTCAGCTTTGAGCTCTTCGACGCTCGCACTGCTTTCAGCGCGTGTCGACATGGATCGCTGAAGCACTCTCACGCCATTTGCTTGAGATTCCCACATCTAGCCTGACCAGCCTGGCATCAGGCGTGCACAAAGTCCGCCACCAGTCATGGGTGGCGTTGCTACCGCCGGCCTCATCCCAGCTCCAGCCCCTCACGGCAAGTGTTGAACTTCCTTGTAGATAGGTGACCTTCCAGCGTGTAGCGCTGGCGTCGATGCAGGTCATAACCATCAGAGCCAGCATCAACAATGCATCTACAGGATGCCCTATCGTGAATCATGCGATAGGCCAACCTGCCTGCCTTCGCGGGCACCAGTGTTCAGGCCGGATATTCGCAGGAATACGCTAGCTGGCTTCGGTGCATTTGCTGTGTCCTGCGTGGTTGCGGACATGCCCAACGTCCTTGCCATGGCTCGACAAACACCTCCAGGCAAGGTTCCCCTTGGGCAAGACCACGGATTCGAAATGACGGCTCGCGCACTCAAATTGCTTGAAGGTCGTCAAAGGATCCGAGAGAGCAGCTCCGACAGCTCAGCACTCGGCACGATTGCGCCCAGCCGCCTTGGCCCGATACAGGGCTTGATCGGCCGCTTCAACCAGATCCAGCGGACTCGCCAGTCCATGTCTGCCCCGTATGCTTGCCGCGCCTATGCTCACGGTGACATGGCCGAACTGGCTGGACTCATGGGCAATGCCGAGTCCTCGTATGCACTTCAGCAACTCCTCGGCAACGCGCATGCCCCCCTCCAGCGCGGTATTGGGAAGAATGATGGCAAGCTCCTCCCCGCCGTAACGTGCTGCCAGATCCCCTGAGCGCTTGGCCGACAGCTCCAGCTGCCGTGACACCGCTTTCAGGCATTCGTCGCCGGCGACATGACCATATCGATCATTGAAGCCCTTGAAATGATCCAGATCGATGAGCAAAAGCGAGAGTGCCGTCCCCTCACGTGCGGCACGGCGGATCTCCAGTTGCAGCACCTCGTCGAAGCGTCGCCGGTTCGCCAGCCCTGTCAACGAATCCTGGGTGGCCAGCCGCTCCAGCTCGAGGTTTGCATCCAGTAACTTCTCACGCACGGCCATCAGGGATGTCTCGGCCTGCGCACGCTGTCGGATGAGCAGGATCAGACGCCAGCCTATCAGTGTGACAACTGCCAGCAGACCTAGCACCACACCTGCCGTCAGCAGCGCCTGGCTTCGCCAGGCTTGCAGTGCCTCATACCGCCCCCGGGCCACCACCGTGAAAATGGGGTAACGCTCATTGCTCCTGAAGGCATACAGCCTTTCCGTTCCATCTATGCCGGACTCAAAAGACGCCGTTCCGGATTTCAGGTTGGAGTAGTAGCGCAGAAAGTTGGGGGAGCGAGAGAAGTCGCGCCCCAGATCCTGCTCACGAAATGGATAGCGCACAAGCAACTGTCCGCTGGTCGTTGCCAGTCCAATAGACCCTTGCTCGCCGACATCGATCTTGCCGAACAAGTGCAGAAAGTTCTCTATCCCCAGCACGACAACGATGACCCCGGCAAAGTCACCCTCTTTGCTCTCAAATCGCCGGCTGATGGTAAGCCCCCATTCACCCGTAGAGCGGCTGCGTATGGGCGCACCGATGAAGATCTCGTGCGACGGGTTATCCCGGTGATATGAAAAAAAGCGACGGTCGGCGCTGTTGGCTCCGTCGACAAATTTCCCTCTCGATGACATGAGCCATTTACCGCTCGCATCGATGACGAGCAATTCATTGAGCTGGGAAAGCAGATGCTCCTGGCGACCGACCAGCTGTTGCATGCGGACCAGATGCTCGGGCGTGGTGCCCTCCACCTCCAGGCGCTCAAGCATGCCGAGCAGCAGCATGGAGCTCTGGGTAAAGACGCCCTCGGCATAGGTGTTCAGCGTCTGCGCAAGATTGCGATTATTCGTATCGATCTCGCTCAAGGTGCGCTGATGCGCCGACCAGATTTGCCAGCTGGTGGCCACCATTACAGAGACCCAGATTACCAGCAACAGACTGGTCGCCAGTTGAGCATCGCGCTTGGCAGTCAGAACTTTGCGCACGCCATCACGAATGGTGACGCCGGTCTCCCTCTTCTTCTTTCGACACCACACCTCAACATTCCTCTCATCGTCAACCTGGCAAGAGCGGCACTTTTGCATTGCCTGCAGTTCCCCTGCTCAGATTGGACAGGGTCGGGACGAATTTTCCACCATCTCGTGAAACGACATGGGACAAAGCAGCAGACGAAGCAGAATCTGAGGCCACGGCTCAATCGCTGCCAACGGGGCCGCAGCGAACATTGCTGCCCAAAGAAACTCCGGCACAGCTCCCTGGCCTGCCACGATGGCCAGGGCGGCCAGGGCCGTGGCAGCACCTGCCAGACTGTGCCTGGTGCCCGACAGAAGACATTCAGGCTCTGCCTGCCCGGCTTGCTAATGGGAACAGCAGGCAGACGGGTGATCCATCCAGTCAGCAGGAGATGGGGTCGCTCCCCTATGGAACCATTGATCCGTCGATAGACGGCACCAGCGCCGAGCCATCTCTTGCCAGCACGCGCAAGCTACCGCAACCAAGGCAACACCATCAGCAAGCATCTGCCCGGAATGCAGCCGCCACGGCGCAGACTTGCAATCCAGCCGTTCGAAACCTCTTCTGGCGAAGACATGCCGCGATAGGAAAAAGGCGATCTGGCCCAAAGCGGTCTTGCGAGACGCGGCCAATTCCTGCGCCGGTTTGCGAGATCAATGTCCGGCCCTTGACGCCATGGCATTCAAGGGCTGCGTCTACCACGGTCCAGATCAATGCAGCCATCCATTGCGCAGCTATATTTTTAATAGCTTGCTTCAATTGAATTTACTTAATTTCAGATAGAAATCATGTCAAAACTGAAGTAGCTCAAGCGCAAGCCGCTCTCTTTTATATAAGAACCAGCACCTCACGCACGTCCGGCGCACAGCCACAGCACAAGTCTCGCTCATGAATTGATACAGTCTCTTCGGTGCATTGCGCTTATGCTCGCAGCGTTTTGAAACCGATGCGGCCATGGCTCGGACCATGGACTGCCCCACCCACAATGAAGAAAATCCTTGCTCTTGTTTCCATCTGCCTGCCTGTGGTGCTGATTGCCACGCCACTGAGCAGCCAGGCACATGATCGCCATCACCACCATCACCACAAGCGCGAGCACAAGGAGGAGTACTGGGACGGCCACTGCAAAGTGGAGCGCAAGTGGAAGAGCAATGGCGAGTACAAGGAAAAGCGCAAGTGCAGAAACCGTCCAGATGCCTACTATGCGCCGCAACCGGTTTATGTAGCCCCACCCCAGCCGATATATGTCGCGCCGCAACCGCAAGGGCTGGTGATTGATTCACGCATCGTGCTCAGGCCCTGAGCCGCTATTGGCCCAGCAGACCGACCGCCTCCTCTGCGATCAGATCCCAGACCAGATGCGCGACAGGCGATAGCTCACGCTGCTGGCGCTTGACCAGCATGATGCTGCGCTGCACCTTGGGCACCAGGGCACGGCTGACCAAAGCGGCACTGCCAGCTGCCGCAGTCGTAGCAGTCCGAGCGGCCCAGGCTGCGGGAATGGCCAGACGCGGCACCACGCTCAAACCCAGACCTTGCTGCACCATGCTGTAGATGGTGGCCGTATGCCCCACCTCCTGCACCACCGATGCAGCCGCGCCATGCGCCTGCAGCGCCGCATCGATCAGGCGGCGGCTGCCTGATGCATGATCGAGCAGCACCAGGGATTCACCGGCCAGCTGTGCCCAGTGCACCTCCTTCTTGCGCGCCAGGCCATGCGAGGAAAGGCAGACCAGACAAAAGGGCTCGGTCAGAATGGTCTGTGCGTGCAGATCCTGTTTCTCGGATGGGTCGATCACCACACCAAAATCCACCTCCCCGCTGCGCACGCTGAGCAGCACATCGCTTTGAATGCGATCGAGCAGCTGGATATTGACGCCTGGCGACTGCTGTCTGCCACGCGCAATGCATTGCGGCAGCAGGTTGGCGGAAAGCGTGGGACTGCTGGCCACCTTCACGCGGCCCTTGCGCTGCGTCGCCAGGCCTTGCACTTCGAGCAGGCAGGCATCGAGATCCTCGAGCACCCGCGAGAGATTGCCCAGCAGCAGACGGCCTGCCTCGGTCAGTTCCACCTCACGCGTGGTTCGATGCAGCAAAAGCAAGCCCATGGCCTGCTCCAGGTCCGTCACATTGCGGCTGACGGCAGGCTGGGTCAATGCCAGGGCATCGGCAGCGCGGCTGAAGCTGCTGCTTTGAGCCACTGCCACAAAGGCACGCAGTTGGCGCAGGCTGATATTCATATCAAAAAATTATAGGTCTATCGAATAAATCCATTTCTCTTTTAAATGGATTGCGTGTCCAATACGCAGCCATCGCGCACCGGCCCGGTGCCTTGCATGAATGGCTTCCGCTCAAGAATATGTCTCGCCCCCGCTTTGTCCCCGATAACTTCACGCTGGCACTGATTGCCACCGTCGTCCTCGCCAGCTTTCTGCCTGCATCCGGCCAGTTCGCCGAATATGTGGAGCTTGTCACCACAGGCATCGTCAGCCTGCTGTTCTTTCTGCATGGCGCCAAACTCTCGCGCCAGGCCATCCTCGCAGGCATAGGTCACTGGCGTCTGCATGTATGGATCTTCATCGCCACCTTTGTGCTGTTCCCCGTGCTGGGGCTGGCACTGCGCCCGGTGCTCTCGCCTCTGGTCACCACCGAGATGTATATCGGCGTGCTGTTTCTTTGCACCCTGCCCGCCACGGTGCAATCGGCGATTGCCTTCACCTCCATGGCGCGCGGCAATGTGCCTGCCGCCGTGTGCAGTGCATCGGCCTCTACCCTGCTGGGCATTCTGGTCACGCCGATTCTGGTGAGCCTGATCCTGCACAAGAATGCGGAAGGCGGCGATGCATTGCATGCCATCGGCAAGATTGCCATGACGCTGCTTCTGCCCTTTGTCATTGGCCATCTGATGCGCCCCGTGATCGGCGGCTTCCTGCAGCGTCGCGCCTCCATCATCAAGCTGGTGGACCAGGGCTCCATCCTGTTTGTGGTCTACGCAGCCTTCAGCGCTGCGGTCATCAGCGGCCTGTGGAAGCAGACTCCGATTCCCTCACTGCTGGGCTTGATCGTGCTGTGCTGCATTCTGCTGGCCGTCGTACTCTTCATCACCACCTGGGGCGCACGTCGCCTGGGCTTCAGCAAGGAAGATGAGATCACGCTGGTCTTCTGCGGCTCCAAGAAAAGCATGGTCAGCGGCATTCCCATGGCCAACGTGCTCTTTCCCGCCGCATCCGTGGGCGCCATTGTGCTGCCGCTGATGCTGTTCCACCAGATCCAGCTCATGGTCTGCGCCGTGCTGGCACAGCGCTATGCCAGGCGCGTGCAGATTGCCGATGAGAGCGCGCCTCATTAAGAGCAGCTGACCCATAAAAAGGGGCGCCTTGTGCGCCCCTTTTTTCCTTACTTGGACGACCCGCCGCTTCAGGCCGCCAGCGTCAACGCATTGTGCTTGTGCAGCAGCTGTGCGGTTTCCGCATTGACGGAGTCGTTCACCACCACCTGGATCCCCAGCCCTGTCGCGGTCTCCACAATGGCTTGCAGCAGATGCAGGGCACCCGGGCTTTGAGCAGCCTGCTCCGAGAACTCGCTGCCCAGCTTCACATAGCGCAGCGGCAAGGTGTGGAGCTTGGTCAGGCCCATGGGTTGCTGATCCAGACGACGCAGTCCGACGCCGACACCGGCCAGTGCCATGGCCCGGCAGAAGTCGGCCACCTCATCGGGGTAGGCCGTCAGTCCATGGGCATCGAGTTCCAGACAGAGCAAGGACATGCGATGTCCCCACTTCGGCGCACTCAGCTCCTCACGCAGTCGGCCCAGGAAGTCCGGCTGGGCCAGCGAGGGCAAGGAGATTCGAATGACCAGCTCGCAGTCGTTCTGTTCAAGGCACGCAGCCCCGAGAGCCACTGCTCGCAAATCAAACTCTGCCGACAAGCCCAGACGCACGGCCACCGGCAGGAACAGCGACCCCATCAAGGTCTCGCCTGCCGCAGTGCGCAGCGAGAGCGACGCTTCGCCACGCTCCTGCATCCCGTTGCGCCCCTTGAATTGCAGCGGCTGAACGGACAGGGAAAGTGCATCCTGCGCTTCCAGTGCCGCAATCAGCATCTGACGCCACAAGGTTTCACCGGCCAGGTCGGAGACCACCTCGTCATCCCCGTAGGCCACATATTCCACCTCGGCCTGGCCCGAACTCTCCGCACGCATCAAACCGTAGTCCAATCGTGCAAGCACACCGGTCACCGAGCTCGATGCAGAGTAATCGGTCAAGGCAAAGCTCCAGCGGCACCACTGACCATTGCTCAGAGTCACGCGCATGGACAGCAGCACCTGCCGGATATGCTGCACCAGAGACATGGCCTGAGGTCCGGCCAGGGCCGGCATGAGCACCACAAAGTCCGAGCCATTGAGGCGTGCCAGCTGAGCCTTGCACTCGGCATGACCCTTCAACACCTGATTGACCTGCTCGCCCATCGCCGCCAGCCAGGCATCGGCACTGGCTCGGGACATCTGCGCATTCAGAGCCAGCAGATCACGCTGCCTGAACAGCATCACATGGCCATGTGCCGCAGCGCCATCAGCTCCGCTCAGCGCGCGACGCAACTCATTGACAAAGTACTTGCGATTGGGCAGCTGAGTAACCGGATCACGATTGACCTCCAGCTCCAGTGATTCGATGCGCTCCATTTGCTCCTGCGCCGTAGCCTGCACCCGCTCCCGGGTGTCTGCAATGGCGCTGAGTACGGGCACCAGCTCGGCCACTGCGGCCCTGGCGGGCTTCGCCGGGCCCTCACTGCCGGCCTGCCGTCCAATAGCCTGAACCTGGGCCGAGATTTCCTGCTGCAAGACCTTGCGAAACCATCTGAACAGCAATACTACAAAGAAAGCCCAGGCCAACCCGGCCAGCACCACCACACCCGCCAGGCGCACGCTGCTGCCCCACAGTGCCTGGCTCGCATAGCTGTTGTCCACAACCAGCGTCAACTGCCCAACCTGCTTCCAGCCATCGCTGATCACGCGCTCCGCCTTTGGCGAGCGCAGCGGCAGCATCTCGACAAACCACGGCGGAGCACCACTGTCTTTGAGCTTCGCAGCAGGGGCAGAACTATCGGCAGTGCTGTTATCGCGCTGGCGCTCGAACAAGGTTTCGCCCTGGGGCGAGGCCAGGCGAATCAGCTTGAACTGCCCGCCATCGAACAAGGCCATCATCAGCAGCTCCTGAGTGACCGGGTCCTGATTGGCCGGCTGCGACAGCGACAAGGCCAGCGACGAGGCGGCATTCTCGCTCTCGGACTGCAACTGCCCGTCCAGATACTGGCGTGCAGCACCGATGCTGAAAGCCAGGGTGCCAATCAGGATGGCCACGATGGCCACCGTCACGCTGATCAAAAGTTGTTTCAACAACGACATCTTGCTGCCTTATCTGTGTCGACCATTCAATAGGGCTTCGCTGCCTGCAGCGCGAAACATGGCATTCATGGCAAAAAACCCTCCTGTTTCATGCGCGCCAGCAGATCGCGCCAGCGCGTGATCCTGTCCACCGAAGCAGGCTGTGCACCCGCGACATATACACCCTGGGCATTGAAGCTGAACACAGGAGTCAAGTCCTTGCGCTGGCCGGCCGGCATGATGTTGTCCAGCAGGCTGTCCAGCACCAGCGGCTCCGCTGCAGGCGTCTCGTAATAGCCCAGCACCATATGCGCGATGCTCTGCGTGCTGCCTGCACCGCCCAGCCGGGCACGCACATAGATCAGGCGCAGTCTCTCGACCGCCACGCCAAGGCGCAGCAGCGAGAAATACTTGCCGATAACGTAGTCCTCGCAGTCGCCCGCACCCTTGCCCAGCGTCTCAAGCGGCGTGGCCCAATAGTCGGGCTGGGACCAGAGCATGCTGTCCTCTGATTGCAGCACGGCGCGATTCCAGAAGGTATTGACGGCCGACAACTGCTGCTGCAGCGGCCTGTCTTTCTGGGCCTGCAGCATGACCTGCCACTGGTTCAGCCTCTGGACGCCTGCGCTGCCATAACGGGACTGCATGCTGCTGTGCAGCCGCTCAGCATCGAAATCCAGCGCCGCGGCGTCAAACCCGCGCTGCAGCGCCCAGCCCCCGACAAGCGCCGAGCCATACAAAAGCATGCCTCTGCGCGACAGGCGCTGCGGTTTTTCCACGGCATGTGGAAACAGAAGGCTGGGCGAAGTGCTCAATCGAGTTGCCGGAAGAGCAGGCACCCAAGACAGAATCTGCTTGAAGCGCCTGTGAATATTGTGATGACTGCTATGAAGCTTGATGGTTCGACGAGAACACAGTCAAGATTCAATGCTCACAAATGTAACCAATCAAGCAAGCTCTTGAAACAACCTGCCGATCACTGCCGAGCGAAGAGGCAGAAGACTTGATACTCCAAGACTTCTGCCTGACCTTGCCGGGGCTGTTTATCAGCTGTGGTCGATCTTGAGCTTGCCTTGATCGATCAGTTCCTTGATCAAGGCGTTCTGGTCTGCCGTGGTGGTCAACGAGTGCCCAGCGGTGAGATCCACTCCCTTGAACGTGATCAGCTGATCGTAGTTGGAGCCTGTAGCACCCAGATTCCCATCGGTGGAGACCTTGAGCACGGTATCTGCACCACTCTTGGAGAAATTCAGGAACTGAGACAGATCCGAACTCTTCTCCTCCCCTTGGAGCAGATCGTGCAGGTCCAGCACATCATTGCCATTGACGTCAGAGCCGCCCTTGCCAAAGTCATTGATCACATCCTTGGCAGGAGCCGCAGTGGTTCCCTGATCACCCTTGAGCCACAGGAAAATATCATCTCCTTCGCCGCCAATCAGGGTGTCATCGCCCTTGCCGCCGACCAGCACGTCATTGCCCTTGCCGCCGTTCAGCGTGTCGTTGCCGGAGCCAGCCATCAGGATTTCGCTATCGTTGGTGCCCACCAGATGGTCACCCGACTGGTAGCTTACTGAGACATTAGCGCTGTCGCTGTGACCGTCGGCTGTCTGTATGGTGTACGAGCCATTTGCTGTGGAACCATCCAGGTTTACGCCGCTGTAGTCGATATTCATCGTCAGGGTGTAGGTCTCTGCGGCGTTGGAGCCATTTCCGTTGTCGAGAACGTTAACGACGTGGATCTCATAGTCGCCCGACTCCGTCACCGGGATTTTGCCGCCACTCGGGACGACGGTATATTGATCGCCCGAGCCGGCTAGGCGGTACTCCACCCTGATCCAACCGTTGTTCAGGTTGTGGCTCAGCGTCAACACCTCGCCGGCAACCAGTGAGATCTTCAGCAGATCCTGATCGTTGCCGCCATTGGCCCCCACGCTCGCCAGATAGCCGTTGACCTTCACCTCGGCCTGGTTCGCACTTCCGCCCGCCTTCGAGAAGTCGCCGCGCACGATCGAGAGCTCCTTGTTCGAGGTGCTGTTGCCTGAACTCGAGAAGGGATAGGTCTTCACAGTGCTGCGTGTGAAGTCCTTGCCTTGATCCCAGCCCGTATTCACCGTCAGCGGACCCATCGTCAGCGCACCAGTGCCGCGCACGTCGTTGGCCAGCAGCGACCCCGATTGCACCGTGAGCTGCGTGCTCAGAATGTTGGTGATGATCTTGTCGTCCACCGCGTCCGGGGTCTGGTACACCGGTGGCGTCACGTTGACCGTGATGCTGGAGCTTGCCTTGTCGCCGTCGCCGTCCTGCACCGTGAACTGGATGGTGTCGGTGCCAGCCGTCTTCGGCACGTAGCGGTAGTTGCCCAGATTGTCGCCAGCCATGTCAAGCGTGAACTTGCCATGCGCGGTGGTCACTGTCAGTTCGGACGTGGCTGCGTCGAAGCTGTACGTGGCCCCCGAGGTGGCGGTCACCTTGTTGGTCGCCGCATCGTAGTTGTACGTCTTGCCTTCGATGACCAGCTGCGTGATGCGCGCGCCGCTCAGGTCGGCGCCCAGCGTGCCGCCCGCGGCGATGTCGCCGTTGATGGGTGGCGCGATGGTGCCGTCGATCGCAGCGTCCAGACCGTTCAGGTTCGTCACCAGTATGGTGTTGCTGTCGCCGGGACGGTCTGGATTGTAGGAGACCGGATCAATGTAGCCACCGGTCGCGCTTGTGCCCAGTCCAATGCCGTAGGAGTTGATATGGTTGGCGGTGAGGAACTTCTCCCAGGTCGTCTGCAGTGAGGAACCGACAGCGCCATTCACGGGCTCCCCATCCGTGAAGAAGTAGGAGATGTTCTGAACGTTAGTGCCTTCCAGCTTGCCCGTCGGGGAGTTGTCCCAGGCGGCCATGGCCTTGTTCAACGCGTCTTGGTAGTTGGTGCCACCACCAGACACGAGGGCATTGACGAACGCCTTGGCTTCCGCCAGAGACATCCAGCCGCTGCCCTTTTGCGTGGCGCTGCTGTTGAACTCCAGAACCAGAACGCGCACGTCGCCGGCCTCGCCGTACTTGTCGAGCAGGCTGTTGACTGAGGACTTCAGCACGGCCAGGCGGGACAATTGTGTCGAACCGTTGTACACGCCGCTGCCGTCCTTCATGCTGCCGGACGTATCCAGCGTCAGCATGATGTTGGTGCCGTGCGAAGACAGCGCCGAGCTTTCCGCGATCGGTTTGAGGCTGGGGGCCGTGTCGGTGATCAGCACGCCCAGGTCGCCCGTTGCCTTGCCGCCGAACTTGTCTTCCACCGTAATCTGGAAGTGGTCCTGCACGTTGGTGTCGTCACCGGTGTGCGACTGTGGGCCGCTGCTCTGGTAGGTGTAGCTGACCTTGCCGGTCGTCGGGTCGTATCCGGTCAGCGTCAGCGTACCTTTGCTGGTCGTCAGCGTGACCGGATTGTTCACCAGGTCGGCCAAACGGTCCAGCGTCAGGGACGCGTCGGCGTTGCCCGGGCCGTCGAGCGTCAGCGACTTCAGGCCTGCGCTCGCGGTGATCGTGAACGTGCCGCTACCGGAGGCCAGAGCTTCCGAGACGCTGATGGCGCCCGGCGCAGCGAGGTTGTAGTCCTCGATGTTGACGCTGGGAGCAGGAGGTTCCACACCCGCCACTTCGAAGTGGCCAGCGGTGGAGTCACCATCGGCATCCGTCACCTTGTAGTTGAAATCGAGCTTGCCGTCCGCGGTGCCTTGCATCGGCTGGTATTGATAGAACTCCCACTTGCCGGTGGCCGGCGTCAAGCGCATCTCGAAGATGAGATTGCCCGACGGGTCGCGGCCTTCGATCAGATTGCCGTTGCTCAGCGTCGTCGTGATGTTCGCGCCGTCGCGCGTCTTCAGGCCGCCTTCCGCACCCGTCAGTTCCAGACGACCTGCGCCGTCGGCGCCGTAGCCGTAATTCAGCGTGCCTTCGCCGTAGGCGATAGCCTGGACAGTATTGCTACCCAGGAAGGTGATGCCGGTGACGGTGAAGTCGCTATTGTCGCTGGACGAGTTCTTGTGGTTGTCCGTGGCCGAAATCACGATCGTGTCGAAACCGCCTTCTTCGACGCGGAAGTTGGCCGCATAGTCGCCGCCGTTCTGGTCGGAGGTGAAGGTGCGTTCGGCGATCAACACGCCATTGCGGTAGAACTTCGCGACGCCGCTTTCCACCTCGCCGCCGTACATGGCGCCGAAATCGATAGTGGCGCCATAGGCAACCTTGCCACCAGTCAGGCGTATGGTCAGTTCTTCGGACGCGCCCTTGCCATCCGGTCCAACGCGGTAGTCGATTTCGTTGGCGATGTTGTGATACGGCGCATCCTTGCTTGCGACACCCAGGCCGGTCTTGCTTTGGTTGACATTGGCGTCGATCAGCGTCAAGTCAGACTTGGACGTGAAGCCCTTGGCCGTGACTTCAATCGCGCCATTGCCGAAGGTCATCTTCATCTGGTTGGTGCTGGTCTGGGAACCAGCGAAGCTCACCTTGCCCGTGTAGACGTCGGGGATGTTCGCGGTCTGCACCGAGACGGGGTCGTTCGGTTGCACCACTGGCGAGTCGTCCTCGATCGTGATGTTGATGTTGCTGGACACCGCTGGATTGACGCCATCCGACACCTTGACGCCGACCGAAAGGCCCAGCGTGTCTTCACGCGAGGTGTCGGGGTGATCGACCGGAGCCAGCAGCTTCACGTTGTAGGCGCCGTTATCGTCGATCTTGATGACGATGGCGTCCGTGCTGCCCGCGCGGCCCGTCAGCGTGTGTCCATTGTCGGACAGCACCCAGACTATGGGCGTGCCGTGGGACGTCAGGGCGCCATTGGCGGGCGCAACCAGCGTAATACTGTAGGTGGCGTTGTTGTCGTCGGTGATCGACAGTTGGCCGTTCGCCTGGGGCGAATCGGTCGTATCCGATGTGCCATTGCTGTCTTTGATGCCACCAGCCAGGCCTTCTTCGGAGACGGCCGTGTTTCCACCGCCAACGACAGGCGGCTTGTTGATGTCGACGATTGCGGCATTGCCGCTATCGGTGATGCCCGGGGGCAGCGCGGTGCCGCTGGCGGTGGCGCCGGTCAGCGTCGCCGTCAAGGTCATGCTCTCACGGCCTTCGTAGATGCCATCGGGCGTGGTCGGAACCGTGACCACGATGCCGCCTGTGGTGCCTGCGGGCACCTTGAAGCTGTAGGTGCCGTCGGCGTTGGCAGTGACGGTGACGGACTGGCCGCCGATGCTGACAGTGGGAACACCATGGTCAGCCGCAGTGATCTCGCCGCCGAGCTTGAAGGTCAGCGTGGTTTCGGCATCAACTGCCTTGTCCAGGCTGACGTTGAAGTTCGCTGCGTTGCCTTCGATGACATCGCCCGCATCCTTGACATCCAGCTTGGGCACGTCAGCGCCAGGACCTTGGGTGTCGACGATGGCGGCGTTGCCGGTGTCGGTGATGCCCGGGGGCAGTGCCGTGCCGCTGGCCGTGGTGCCAGTCAGCGTGGCTTGCAGGGTCAGCTTCTCGCTGCCTTCGAAGACGACGTCGTTGTTGGTCGGAACCGTGACGACGATGCCACCAGTGGTGCCGGCCGGAACAGTGACGCTGAAGGTGCCATCGGCATTGGCCGTGACGGTGACCGGTTGGCCGCCGATGGTGACCTTGACGGTACCGATGTCGTTGGCCTCGATCTCGCCGCCGAGCTTGAAGGTCAGCGTGGTGTTGGCATCAACCGCCTTGCCCAGCGTGACGTTGAAGACGGCGTCGGAGCCTTCGTTGACATTGCCCGGATCGGAGACGTCCAGGGTCGGCACGTCAGCGCCCGGACCTTGGGTGTCGACGATGGCGGCATTGCCGGTGTCGGTGATGCCCGGGGGCAGTGCCGTGCCGCTGGCCGTGGTGCCAGTCAGCGTGGCTTGCAGGGTCAGCTTCTCGCTGCCTTCGAAGACGACGTCGTTGTTGGTCGGAACCGTAACGACGATGCCACCAGTGGTGCCGGCCGGAACAGTGACGCTGAAGGTGCCATCGGCATTGGCCGTGACGGTGACCGGTTGGCCGCCGATGGTGACCTTGACGGTACCGAT
>NZ_QQAS01000006.1:0-380587 GCF_003350425.1 Comamonas sp. AG1104
CCACTCCTTCCCATCCCGAACAGGACAGTGAAACGACTTTGCGCCGATGATAGTGCGGGTTCCCGTGTGAAAGTAGGTCATCGTCAGGCTCTTACAGTGAAAACCCCGTAGTCGAAAGATTACGGGGTTTTTTATTTGATCAATCGGTATTCTTGATATTGCTTGCGCAGTAGCGGACATGGAAAGGATGAGCATGCAGCTGCAGGACATGTTGTATTCACAGGGCTTTGGCATTCGCCGCGTGTGCTCCGGCTTGGTGCAGCAAGGCTGGGTGGAGCTATGGGACCCGCAGACCTTCGACTGGGAAAAGGTCCTGGATTCCACCCAGCAGGTGGATCCTGAAGGTCTGCGCTTCAGGGTGCAAGGCGTGGAGTGGGAGTATCACGAGCTGGGTTATGTGCTGCTGAACAAGCCTGCTGGCACCGAATGCTCGCAAAAGCCATCGGCCCATCCCAGTATCTATACCTTGCTGCCGGCTCCGCTGCGTCAGCGACCCAACAAAGGGGCGGTGCAAGGTGTTCAGGCGGTGGGTCGTCTGGACCAGGATACGACGGGCATGCTGCTGCTCAGCGACGATGGCCAGTTCATTCACCGCATGTCGTCGCCCAAAAAGCATGTCTCCAAGGTTTACCGGGTGACTTGCAAGCATCCGGTGGATGCCAAGCAGATACAGCGGCTGCTGGATGGTGTTGTGCTCGACGATGATCCCAAGCCCGTCAAGGCAGCGGCCTGCGAGCAGGTGGACAGCCATGTGCTGGATCTGACGCTGACCGAGGGCAAGTATCACCAGGTCAAGCGCATGATTGCGGCCGTGAGCAATCGGGTCGAAGGTCTGCATCGCAGAAGAATCGGCGGCCTGGAGTTGCCCGCTGAGCTGGAGCCAGGCCAATGGCGCTGGCTGACGGCGGATGAGCTGGAATTGTTCAAGCCGGGCAAGTAAGGCGGACAACAATAAAAAGCCTGCTGGCTTGCGCCAGCAGGCTTTTTGATTGGCGACACGTGAAATCAGTGTCGCTGCGCAGGGAGCATGGATGTCTGCTGGAGCTTGCCCGAGGCTTGCAGCGGCGTGCCAGGCAGGAATTCGATGCCGGTGCGGCGCACCAGCTCCGCGTAGCTGATGGGCTCGGTGACACGGGCCGCATCATCATTGGCCTGCCAGTGCGCCCAGGCACGCTGGCTCTGAGCGTCATAAACCAGCTTGTAGAGAAAGCTGGGCACACGCACCTGGTTGTGGCCGACGGAGGCGGCGCCGGCATCAAAGACCGGGCCGGTGATGATGTAGACATCGCCCTGGGCCCGTTGCGCATAGCTGCGAGTGTCTTTTTCTATGCGGGCCCAGGGGCCTCCGTTCTGCTTGATGGACTGGGGCACCATATTGGCCAGCGAGAAGCTCTGGGCCATGGCCTGTGCGGTCGGCATGTCACCAGCGGGAGCCATGTGGCCGCGTGAGTAGCCGGAGCGCTTGTAGTCGTCCAGCTCGGCGCGTTCATCACGGGGCAGGCGGGCATCGCTGTAGAACTTGTTGGTGCGCTTTTCGTCGGCATCGGCGACAAGGGCCTTGTTCAGACGCTGAGCGACGAAGACGGGAGTCTTGCTCTGGCCGCTGTGCAGCACGGCAAACGCGTCATAGCACAGCGCACGCAGCTTGGGCTGATCGCTGAGTATGGGAGGCTTGCCGCCGGCAAAGAACTGAGGGCATTGGTCAAAGCCCTGGGTGCTGCGCGTGGGATTGCTGACCTGGATGAGCGATGCGGGACTGGCCGCTGCCGGGGGTACAGGCATCCTGGCGGAGCAGGCCACGCTGCTGATGACCAGCATTGCGATGCCGGCATGGCGCAGCCATAGCGGGACTCGTGAGGAGAAGGAGGAAAGCGGTGCTGAAAAAGCGGAAGACATGCGCGAAAAAGGCCGAGGGAGATGAAAAGAGTGCCAGCAGCCCAGGCGCAAGAGCGAGTCTGGCCGTCATCGAGGACGATTGATTGCTACTCAAATAAGAGCTGCTTGCGCAAGCTTGGAAAGCTTTTCAAGTTAAAAGGTTCCTGAAAAGCTTTGTAATAAAGCGCTAAGTGCTCATATTTTATGAGGGTGGGCTTTGCCATAGCCAAGCCCCGGCTTACTTCGCCCAGTTGCGAATCCCCGAGGGCGCTCCATGCATGAGCAGAATCTGCAGTGCGGCTTGGGTTTGCAGATGCAGTTGCCTGAGCGCCTCATCTTTCTGGGGCGGCAAAATGTACTGGCCCTGCGCGTTCCTGGCGTAGGGCTTGCCCAGAATGTCGGCCATATCGATCTGAAAGTAGCTGCGGTCGCCGTACGGGCGCTTGCCGTCGATATAGGGCAAGGGCCAGATCGCCTGACCGTCTTCCTCCTCGGCCAAAACATAAGGCAGGTCATCGGTACCGACTTCACGCCACAGGGCGCCATGCAGCAGCGTCAGGTGTTCGGGACGAAAGTCGAAGCTGCTGTCTGGCGCCTGACCTGGGAAGTCGGGAGGCAAGGCATAGCGACCGGGCGCCAAGGCGGCGGTGGCTACAAACTGCGGCAGCCAAAGGCAGACCTCGGCCAGGAGCCGAGTGGCCAGAGCAGGATCGTGACTGCGCAGCACTTGCTGGGCGGTGTCGAGGGGGGACAGATCGCCGCCAAAGGGCTGCACGGGATCGAAGCCGGGTGCTCCCGACTCTATGGGCATCCACTGCACCCGCAGCAGGCGTATCAGCAGCAGATGCTGGGCGCTCAGTGGCGGCAGCGCCTGGCTGAAGACGGTCTGGATCACGGATCGACGTTCGGTACTGCCCTGGCGCTGGCGCAGCCACGGCCAGCTCAAGGCGCCGGTTGCCGCAACTGCGAGGGTGGAAAGCGTGGAGATCAGCAGCCTGCGCTTCATGGGCGAAGGTTTTCAATCATTGATGGAGGCGCTCCAGCGGTCGCCCCAGCCGCTGCTGCGCTGTACGCGGTCGATTTCGCGGCGGTCGCGCTTGGTGGGGCGGCCGGTGTGCTGTGCCGCCAGTGCTTCGGCGGGCTCGGGTGCCAGGCGGCGCTGCTCGGCCAGCTGTTCTCGCTGGGCAATGCTTTGCGCCGTTTCCTCATACAGCTGCTGGGCCACGGGCGCAGGGCCGCGCATGCCGCTCAGCCCGCGCACTATGACTTCTCTGGGAATATTGCCCTGGCGCAGGTGGATGTGGTCGCCCGGGCGGATTTCACGCGAGGCTTTGGCATTGGCGTTGTTGACCGTGACCCGGCCTTTGCCGATTTCCTCCACGGCCAAGCTGCGGGTCTTGTAGAACCGCGCGCACCACAGCCATTTGTCCAGACGCATGGATTCAGTTTCACTCATATCGGTATTTTGCGGCGTGAAGGGATGGCGATTCAAGTCAGAGCTGTATCCATGTCCTGGGTATCGCCATTGTGCAGGGGCAGCTGAATCAGCGCCTGCAGGCCACGCACGCGGCCGAGTCCGTCGTGCAGATTGCGCAGCTCGATCTGGCCGCCCAGGGTTTGCACGATCTCCTGGCAGATGGCCAGGCCCAGGCCAGAGCCGCTGCGCGCGTTGCCCGCCGAAAAAGGCTGGAACAGCCGCTGGGCCAGTTCATCGTCGATGCCGCTGCCGCTGTCTTCGATACTCAGCTGTGCCATGCCGTCGTGCGCGCGGACATAGACCTGCAGACTACCGTGCCTGGGCGTGTGGCGTATGGCGTTGTGCAGCAGGTTGCGGGTGAGCTCGCGCAGCATCCATTCATGGGCGGCCACGCAGCAGGCCTGGGTTTCGATGCCGAAGTCCATGTCGTGATCGGCAATCAGCGGTGACAGCTCCAGCGCCACGTCGCGCACGATATCGTCGAGCTGGGCAAGCATGGCGCCGCTCTGGTTGCTGTCTTCCTGGCGCAGCTGCTCGACCTTGGCCAGGGCCAGCATCTGGTTGGCGACGCGGGTGGCGCGGTCCACCGTGTCGTCGATCTCGGCAAAGGCCTGGGCCGGTGGAATATCGCCGCGCTTGGCCGACTGCACCTGAACCTTGAGCACGGCCAGCGGCGTGCGCAGCTGGTGCGAGGCGTCGCGCACAAAGCGCTTCTGATTGCTCAGCAGGCCTTGCAGGCGTTGCATGGTCTGGTTGGTGGCTTCCAGCAGGGGCTGGACTTCGCGCGGCATCTCGGGAGCTGCCAGCGGACTCAGATCTCCCTGGGCACGGCCCTGCAGGTCCTGGCTGAGCTGGCGTATGGGCTGGGTGGCGCGCTGCACCACGATGATGACGATCAGCGCGACGACCAGCACCAGCAGGGCCTGACGAATCAGGGTGTCACGCAGAATCTGCAAGGCCAGGGATTCGCGCAGCTCCAGGGTTTCGGCGACCTGGATCACGGCCATGCCGCGTCCGTCGGCACTGGCAACCGGCTGCAGCAGCACGGCCACGCGCACGGGGTGGCCGCGAAACTCGTCGTCATAGAAATCCACCAGCGCCGCATAGGGGGGGCGCTGCGGAATCTTGCCGTTCCAGACAGGCAGCTCCGCAAAGCCCGAGATCAACTGTCCGTCCAGAGTGGAGACGCGGTAGAACATGCGGCTCTGGTTGTCGGCCTCGAAGATTTCCAGTGCCGAATAGGGGACGATGGCGCGCAACTGTGCCTGATCGTCGTATCCGGTGACGCCGATCTGCTCGCTGATGCTTTTGGCCGAGGCCAGCAGGGTTCTGTCATAAGCCGTGTGCAGCGATGCCAGGGTTTGCTGATAGAGGCTCCAGGCATTCAGGGCAATCAGCGCCAGCACAGGCAGCAAGATGCCGGTGAGCAGCAGGCGCCGCAGCGACCAGGCTGTCCTGGGCCGCGTCCTTGCCGGACGGGCTGTCATGCCGCCGCCTCGGCTTTGACCAGATAGCCCAGACCGCGCAGCGTGACGAGCTGCACGCCGGTGCCGCCCAGCTTTTTGCGCAGCCGGTAGGCCACGACTTCCACGGCCTCGTACTGCACATCGACCTCGCCGGGGAAGACCAGGCTGAACAGCCGTTCCTTGGTGACCGCATGGCCGGGTCGTGCCAGCAGCGCATGCATCATGGACAGCTCGCGCGGGGTCAGCTCCAGAACCTTGCCGTCAAGATAAATGGCACCGCTTTCCTTTTCATAGCGCAATGCGCCCAGGGTGACAGTTTCAGAAGCCGATCTGGGTGTGAAACTATCCTGGCTGCGGCGCAGCAGGGCGCGCAGGCGCGCTTCGAGTTCGTCGAGGTCAAAGGGCTTGGCCAGATAGTCGTCGGCACCGGCATTCAGACCCATGACGCGGTCGCCCACGGTGCCGCGCGCGGTCAGGATCAGCACCGGCGTGCGCAGGCCCATGGCCCGGGCGCGCTCCAGCACCTGCAGGCCGTCGAGGCCGGGCAGACTCAGGTCCAGCACCACGGCATCGGGTTCGCGGGTCTGCCAATGAGCAAGGGCACTGGGGCCGTCGGCCGCCACATCCACACTCAGGCCGCGGCGCATCAGAGTGCGCTGAAGCGTGGTGCGCATGGCGGAGTCATCTTCAACAAGCAGTAATTGCATGCTGCCGAACATAGCACTGCGCTGCGAATGCGAAGACAACTCGTGAAACTACCGGGCTTGCTTAAGGGATAGCCCTAGGTGATTGGACAGCCGTTTGACAGGCAGGCTGTCCATGATTGCATTCACCAACTACATAAGGAGTACATCATGCGTCGTGATACGTTTCTGAAGTCTCTGGCAGCCTTGGCGGCAGCCGGTGCTTTGCCCCTGTCGGCCCAGGCCGCGGCTGCCATCAAGATGATGCTGCCCGCCAACCCGGGTGGCGGCTGGGACACGACAGGTCGTGCCCTTGGCAAGGCCTTGCAGGACGCAGGTGTGGCTTCTTCCGTTACTTATGACAACAAGGGCGGCGCTGCCGGCGCCATCGGTCTGGCCCAGTTCGTCAACGGCAGCAAGGGCGATCCGAATGCCATGATGGTCATGGGCGCCGTGATGCTGGGCGGCATCATTACCGGCAAGCCTCCCGTCAATCTGAGCCAGGCCACGCCTTTGGCGCGCCTGACCAGCGAATACAACGTGTTTGTGCTGCCCGCCAACTCGCCGTTCAAGAACATGGCGGAAGTGGTGGCCCAGCTCAAGAAGGATCCCGGCTCCGTCAAATGGGGCGGTGGCTCGCGTGGCTCCACCGAGCACATTGCCGCGGCCATGATCGCCCGTGAGGTGGGCGTGGACCCCGCCAAGATCAACTACGTGGCTTTCCGTGGGGGCGGCGAGGCCATCTCCGCCATCCTGGGTGGCAACGTCACCGTGGGCGGCAGCGGCTTCAGCGAATTTGCCGAATACATCGCGACCGGCAAGATGAAGCCCATCGGCGTGACCTCGGCCCAGCGCCTCAAGGGTGCGGCGTCCAGCGTTCCCACGCTCAAGGAGCAGGGCATCAACGTGGAAATCGGCAACTGGCGCGGTGTCTATGGCGCTCCCGGCATTTCCAAGGCCCAGCGCGACGAACTGGTCGCCCAGATCGAAAAAGCCACCAAGAGCAAGGCCTGGGCCGAAGCGCTGCAGAAGAACGACTGGACACCCGCCTGGCTGGGCGGCGATGCCTTTGGCAAGTTCGTTGACGACGAGTTCGCCAGCCTGCGCGCCACCATGGCCAAGTCCGGCATGATCTGATGATCACCAGGCCGCTGCGTCCTGCAGCGGCCTTTCCAGGACGTGGCACAGGGCTGGCGACTTCAGCCCTGATCGCGTTGTGTCCTGCCGTTTCTCCCCCGCACTGATTGATGGTCTGCTCCTGACGGCGCAAGCCAGGGTTTGTGCAACCCCATGATGCCGTGGGAGCTGCCGCAAGGCGGCTCTGGCGGGTTCCGAAAACCATTGAAATCAAACACATTCATCATGTCTGATTCATTCCAAGATCTGGCCCGGGCAGCGGAGGCCGCACAGGTTTCGGCCTATGCAGACCCCGACGAGCCGCAGAGTCCCAACGTACCGTCCAAGAGAGCGCAAACCATTGTCGGTGCAGGCGTGCTGCTGGTCGCTGCGGGACTGGCCTTTGGCGCACTGCAAATTCCTTCGGACTCCGGCTACGGCGGTGTCGGTCCCAATTTCCTGCCCTGGGTCTGCGCAGTGGTGCTGGGTATCTGCGGTGCCTTGCTGATCTGGGAGGCTCGCAGCGGTGGTTTTCGCCATGCGGCCGACCCGGGTGGTCAGCCCAAGGCCGACATCCTGCCCTTTGCCTGGGTCTCGGCCGGTCTGCTGGTGAATGCGGCCTTGATCAGTACCCTGGGCTTTATTTTCAGCTGCACCATCTGCTATGTGCTGGCCGTGCAGGGCCTGCGCCGCGCTTCGCATCAGCCCCAGGCGTCAGCACCGGGTACCTGGGTCAAGGATGTGATCACCGGGCTGTTGATTGCAGCCCCGGTGTTCTGGATGTTTACCAAGTTCCTGGCCATCAATCTGCCTGGTCTGACTGAAACGGGGTGGCTGTAATGGATATCTTCAATGCTTTGATGGCTGGCTTTGCCACCGCCATCACGCCCGCCAATCTGCTGTGGGCTCTGGTGGGTTGTGCCCTGGGTACGGCTGTGGGCGTGCTGCCCGGTATCGGCCCGGCCGTGGCCGTGGCCATGCTGCTGCCCATCACCGCCAAGGTGGATGTGACGGCATCCATGATTTTCTTTGCCGGCATCTACTACGGTGCCATGTATGGCGGCTCGACCACATCGATTTTGCTGAACACGCCCGGCGAGACGGCATCCATGGTCACGGCCATGGAAGGCAACAAGATGGCCAAGAGCGGCCGAGCCGGGGCGGCGTTGGCAACCGCTGCGATCGGCTCGTTTTTCGCGGGTACCTTTGCCACCGTGGTGGTGACCCTGTTCGCTCCCTATGTGGCCGACTTCGCCGTGAAGCTGGGCCCGCCCGAGTACTTCATGCTCATGGTGCTGGCCTTCACCACCGTGAGTGCCGTTCTGGGACAGAGCACGCTGCGCGGCATGACGGCGCTGTTTGTTGGCCTGGCTGCGGGTTGCATCGGCATGGACCAGATCTCCGGTGCGGCGCGCTATACCGGCGGCAAGATGGAGCTGCTGGACGGCATCGATATCGTGCTGGTGGCCGTGGGCCTGTTTGCCGTGGCCGAAGTGCTATATGCCGCCATGTATGAAGGCAAGGTCGAGGAATCCCAGAACAAGCTGACGCGTGTGCACATGACCAAGCGCGACTGGAAGCGTTCCTGGCCCGCCTGGATGCGCGGCACGCTGCTGGGCACACCGTTCGGCTGCATTCCTGCCGGTGGCACCGAGATCCCGACCTTCCTGAGCTATGCGACCGAAAAGAAGCTGGCCAAGGGCGAAGACAAGGCCGAGTTCGGCGGCAAGGGCGCCATCGAAGGCGTGGCCGGTCCGGAAGCTGCCAACAATGCGACCGTGACCGCAGCCCTGATTCCGCTGCTGACTCTGGGCATTCCCACCAGCAACACCACGGCCGTGCTGCTGGGCGCTTTCCAGAACTACGGCATCAACCCCGGCCCCCAGCTGTTTACCAGCTCTGCGACCCTGGTCTGGGCGCTGATCGCCTCGCTGTACATCGGCAACGTGATGCTGCTGGTGCTCAACCTGCCCATGGTGGGCCTGTGGGTCAAGCTGCTGAAGATTCCGCGTCCCCAGTTGTATGCCGGCATTCTGATCTTCGCAACGGTCGGTGCCTACGGCATGCGCCAGAGCGCGTTCGATCTGTTCCTGCTCTACGGCATTGGCTTGCTGGGCGTGATCATGCGCCGCTTCGACTTCCCCACCGCTCCCGTGGTGGTTGGCATGATCCTCGGCCCCCTGGCCGAAGCGCAGATGCGCAACGCAGTGTCGATCGGCGAGGGCAGCTGGTGGATCTTCCTGCAGCGTCCCATGTCGCTGACGCTGATCATCATCGTGCTGGCCGTGCTGATCATTCCTCGCGTGCTCAAGCGCCTGTCGCAGGCCAAGCACGCCAGGGAGGCAAGCGCCGCCTGAGTCCGGTTTCCTAGCCTGCTGCGGGTGCTTCACGCATGGAGCCCGTTGCATTCATATCCCCTGTTCGGTGAGCTGGACAGGGGATTTTTTTATGGAGGCCGGCTCGGTTCATAAGCGTGGATTCGTTGTTCGTTCAAGCATGGGTGGCGCAAGGAGCACGGCTACAGGTCTGTGCTGATGGTTGGGCTTCAATGTCGCCCTACCATGACGCGATGGAAATGAGCCAACTGCTACCCCACGATTTCGCTTGCGAGCTGCCCGATGATGCCGACGGCATCTATGCCCTGGCGGCACGGTCCATGTTTCAGCTGTTCTCGTCAATGAGCCAGGGCATGTTTCTGGTCGACAGAAGCGGGCGCATTGTCTGGGTCAACAAAGGCTACGAGCGTTTTTTGCCGCGCCTGGGTGTGGCCGGAGTGGGCGATTTTCTCGGGCATATGGTGGAGGAGGTCATCCCCAACACGCAGATGCGCAGCGTGCTGGAGACCGGCAAGCCGGTCCTGATCGATCTGCTGACCAATAGCGCCGGAACCTTTGTCGTCAGCCGCCTGCCGCTGCATGACGATGAAGGAGGCGTGATCGGTGCCATCGGCATTGTGCTGTTCGACCAGCCCGAGACGACCCTGCAGCCGCTGATCAGCAAGTTCGCGATGCTGCAGCGCGATCTCGATGAAGCGCGGCGCGAGCTGGCTGCCCAGCGCAGCCGCAGCTTGCAGGCGTCCGCACAAGGGTCGCGCCGCAGCAAATACAGCTTTGCCAGCTTTGTGGGCAGCAGCCCGGCTGCGGTCGAGGTCAAGCGCCAGGCGCGGCGGGCAGCCCAGTCCATGAGCCCGGTGCTGCTGCTGGGGGAGACCGGTACCGGCAAGGAGGTGCTGGCCCATGCCATCCATGCCGCATCGGCGCGGTCGGCCGGTCCTTTTGTGAGCGTCAACATCGCGGCCATTCCCGAGACGCTGCTGGAGGCCGAGTTCTTTGGTGTGGCACCGGGCGCATTTACCGGAGCCGACCGCAAGACACGCGACGGCAAGTTCAAGCTCGCCGATGGCGGCACCTTGTTTCTTGATGAAATCGGCGACATGCCCGCCAGCCTGCAGGCCAAGCTGCTGCGGGCCTTGCAGGAGGGCGAGATCGAGCCGCTGGGCTCCAACCAGATCGTGCATTTCGATGTGCGCGTAGTGGCCGCCACTTCTCGCGATCTGCTGCAGATGGTGCGCGACGGGCGCTTCCGCGAAGACCTGTTCTACCGGCTGCATGTGCTGCCCGTGCGCGTGCCGCCGCTGCGCGAGCGCAGCAGCGATATCCCGGCCCTGGTGGAAATGCTCTGCGAGGACCTGGCGCTGCGCAACGACATGGTGCCACCGGAGCTTGGCAAGGGCGCACTGGAGCTGCTGGTCGCACAGGCCTGGCGCGGCAATATTCGCGAGCTGCGCAATGTGCTGGAGCAGGCCGCCATGCGCTGCGATGACTCGCACATCGATGCCGGCCTGCTGGCACAGGTGCTGCGCTCGTCCGGGGTCGAGCCTCAGGCGCCGCATCGGCAGCCCCTGACTCAGGAGACTGTGGCGGCGAGGCTGGCGACGGGTGATCTGCTCAAGCCGCTGGCCGAGCAAATGGCTGATCTCGAAACCCGCGCCATACGGGCCGCGATGCAGGCCCATGGTGGCAACAAGCTGGCGGTGGCAAGGACGCTCGGCATATCGCGCGCCAAGCTATACGACCGGCTCGAGAAGCTGAATTTCTGAGTCATGCTAGGGATTGCCCTTGGTGAGTAGGACTTGGTTTGTTTTTATAGTTATAAAAAATATCTAATTTGAGTCCGGAGACAGCATGGCATTGGTACAAGGGCAGGAATTGTGGAGGCCCACGCAGCAGCAGCAGGAGCAAAGCGGCCTATGGCATTACATGAACTGGCTGCGCGACAGCCGTGGCCGTGACTTCTCCGACTATGAGGCGCTGTGGCAATGGTCGGCAACCGATATCGAAGGCTTCTGGCGCTCCATCTGGGACTACTTCGACATTCAGGCCGATGGTGACCCCGCGCAGGTGCTGGCCAGCCGCAAGATGCCAGGTGCCGAGTGGTTCCCAGACACCCGGCTCAACTACGCAGAGCACATCTTCCGCCAGGCCAGCGATCAGCGTCCGGCCATCATTGCGCGCTGCGAGGGCCAGGCTCCGGCCGAAGTCTCCTGGCAGCAGTTGCAGCGCGATGTGGGCGCCCTGGCGGAAAGCCTGCGCGGTCTGGGCATAGGGCCTGGCGATCGCGTGGTGGCCTATCTGCCCAATGTGCCGCAGACCGTGGTGGCGTTCCTGGCCTGCGCCAGCATTGGCGCCATCTGGTCCAGCTGCGCGCCGGAGATGGGTGTTTCCGTGGTGCTGGACCGCTTCCAGCAGATTGCGCCCAAGCTGATTTTCGCGACCGACAGCTACACCTATGCCGGCAGGCAGTTCGATCGCCGTGAAGTGCTGGACGAAGTGCTTCAGGGTCTGCCCGATATCGCCCAGGTGATTCATGTACCGGGGCCCTTGTTCGGCAGCGATGCAGAGCATGCGGCCGTGCCCTGGCGCGACTGCATGAGCTGGGATGAGGCAACGCGCCATGCAGCGCCGCTGCAGTTCGAGCGCCTGCCGTTCGCCCATCCGCTGTGGGTGGTGTACTCCTCGGGAACCACCGGCCTGCCCAAGGCCATGGTGCACAGCCATGGCGGCATCGTGCTCACCCACCTCAAGACCAATCGCCTGCAGCACGATGTATTGCCCGGCGACCGCTTCATGTTCCTGGGCAGCACGGGCTGGATTGTCTGGAATCTGATGATAGGCAGCCTGCTGGTCGGCGCGACCGTGGTCCTGTCCGACGGCAACCCGACGGCGCCCAATGATGATGCGCTCTGGGACTTCATCGACCAATACCAGGTCAGTATCTTTGGTTGCGGTGCGGCCTTTCTCACCAAGAGCATGAAGGATGGCTTCGCGCCGAAGAAGGGACGCCAGTTCGAGAAACTCCGTGCCATCAACTCCACGGGCTCACCGCTGCCTCTCGATGCCTACGCCTGGGTCTATGAGAGCGTCAAAAGTGATCTGTGGCTGGCTTCGATCAGCGGTGGCACGGATATCGCCTCGGGCTTTGTGGCCTGTGCCCCCATACTGCCCGTCAACGCGGGCGAGATTCAGTGCCGCGAACTCGGCGTAGCCGCCCATGCCTTCAATGAACAGGGCCAGAAGGTGGTTGCCGAAGTCGGCGAGCTGGTGATTACCGAGCCCATGCCCTCCATGCCCGTGTTCTTCTGGAACGACGAGAGCGGGGCGCGCTACCACGACAGCTATTTCGATGTGTTTGCCGGCTACTGGCGCCATGGCGACTGGATCGAGTTCAGCGAGCGCGGCACGGCCGTGATCTACGGACGCTCGGACAGCACCATCAACCGCTTCGGCATACGCATGGGCACGGCGGAGATCTACCGTGTCGTCGAGGAGCTCGACGCCGTCAAGGACAGCCTGGTGGTTGACCTCGAATACCTGGGCCGACCTTCCTTCATGCCGCTGTTTGTGACCCTGGCCGAAGGCCAGGCATTGACGGGCGAGCTGACCGCCCAGATCAAGAACGCCATCAAGACCAAGGCCTCGGCACGCCATGTGCCCAATGTGGTGGTACAAGTGGCCGAGATTCCGCGCACCCTCACCGGCAAGAAGATGGAGGTGCCGGTGCGCAAGCTGCTGCTGGGAGCGGACGCTGCCAAGGTGGCCAGCCCCGATGCCATGGCCAATCCATCCAGTATTGATTTCTTCATTCAATTTCGAGAGCAGGTGCCGCAGGCGTGACAAGCGCTTGAGGCTGATTTGACTCAATACCCAAAGCAGACCCACCCATGAACCATCAAGATCTGATCGCCATCGACTTCCACACCCATGCGGAAGTCAGCTGCCGCAATCCCTTTGACAGCTATGGTGAGGAGTACGACCGCGCGGCCGACAAATACTTCGGCAGCTCGCTGCGGCCGACCATCGCCGAAACCATTGCCTACTACCGCGAGCGCAAGATCGGTCTGGTGATGTTCACGGTGGACAGCGAGGCGCAGCTGGGTCGCCGCCGCATCCCCAACGAAGAGATTGCCGATGCCGCGCGCGAGAACAGCGACATGATGGTGGCGTTCGCCAGCATCGACCCGCACAAGGGCAAGATGGGCGCGCGCGAGGCCGAGCGCCTGATCACCGAATGCGGCGTCAAGGGCTTCAAGTTCCATCCCACGGTGCAGGGCTTCCATCCCTACGACCGCATGGCCTGGCCCATCTACGAGGTCATCAACCACTACAAGCTGCCCGCCATCTTCCACACCGGCCACAGCGGCATCGGCAGCGGCATGAAGTGCGGCGGCGGCCTGCGTCTGGCCTATAGCAACCCCATGCTGCTGGACGATGTGGCCGTGGACTTCGGCGATATGCAGATCGTCATGGCCCACCCGAGCTTTCCCTGGCAGGACGAGGCAATCTCGGTGGCGCTGCACAAGCCCAATGTCTGGATCGATCTTTCGGGCTGGAGTCCCAAGTATTTCCCCAAGCAACTGGTGCAGTACGCCAACACCTTGCTCAAGGACCGTGTGCTGTTTGGCAGCGACTTCCCGCTGATTACGCCAGAGCGCTGGATGAAGGACTTCGAGGTCGCCGGCTTCAAGCCCGAGGTCATGCCCGGCATTCTCAAGGACAACGCCGTGCGGCTGCTGGAATTCGACAAAAAGCGCGAAGCAGCGTAAAGAACACAAGGATCACCGCGGTGATCCTTTTTTCATGGTGCTGGAGCCCCGGCCGAGGCTAAGCCGGAACTAGTGTATGAAAAACATGCAATGTCTTTCTTTAAGACATTTTTTGTCTGATTTTCAGGCAATAGGGGCGCAGACCATAACAGGACTCAGAGGGAAACCAAACTGGCACGAAGACTGCTAACTGCACACCATACAAAGACAAGCGGATACACCGCATCCATCCTCAAGGAGACAACACATGCACAAGCGCAGCCTGCTGCAGGCGGCCGTTCTGGCGGCCATGGTGGCTCATGTTCCCGGCGCCCTGGCGCAATCTGAAATCCGCATTGCTCATGTCTACAGCAAGACCGGGCCGTTGGAGGCCTATGGCAAGCAGACGCAGGCCGGGCTGCTGATGGGGCTTGAATACGCCACAGGCGGCAGCATGACGGTGGCAGGCAAGAAGCTGGTGGTGATCGAGAAAGACGACCAGGGCAAGCCCGACCTTGGCAAGAGCCTGCTGGCCGCCGCCTATTCGGACGACAAGGCCGATCTGGCTGTCGGCCCCAGCGCGTCGGGCGTGGCACTGGCCATGCTGCCCGTGGCCGAGGAGTACAAGAAGATCCTGATCGTCGAGCCCGCCGTGGCCGACTCCATCACCGGCGACAAGTGGAACAAGTACATCTTCCGTACCGGTCGCAACTCCAGCCAGGACGCAATCAGTAATGCCGTGGCCATCGACAGGCCTGGCGTGACCATTGCGACACTGGCCCAGGACAATGCCTTCGGCCGCGACGGCGTCAAGGCCTTCAAGGAGGCGGTCAAGAAGGGCAAGCTGGTGCACGAGGAGTATCTGCCTGCAGCCACCACCGATTTCACGGCCGGGGCCCAGCGCCTGATTGACAGGCTCAAGGATGTTCCTGGCAAGAAGGTGATCTGGATTGTCTGGGCCGGTGCCGGCAATCCCTTCAAGATCGCCGACATGGACCTCAAGCGCTACGGCATCGAGATTGCCACGGGCGGCAACATCCTGCCGGCCATGGCTGCCTACAAGAATCTGCCGGGCATGGAAGGCGCCACCTACTACTACTTCGGCATTCCCAAGAATCCGGTGAACGAAGCCCTGGTCTCCATGAGCTACAAGCAGTTCAAGGCTCCGCCCGACTTCTTCACGGCGGGCGGTTTCTCGGCCGCCATGGCCGTTGTCACTGCACTCAAGAAAACTGGCGGCGACACCAAGACCAACACCTTGATCAAGGCCCTGGAAGGCATGAGCTTCGATACACCCAAGGGCGTCATGACCTTCCGCAAGGAAGATCACCAGGCCATGCAGAGCATGTATCACTTCAGGATCAAGAACGATCCGGCCATGGCCTGGGGCGTGCCCGAGCTGGTGCGCGAGATCAAGCCTGAGGAAATGAACGTTCCCGTGCGCAACGGGCGATGACTGAGGGGCCCGCAATGCAGCGGGTACCAATTCCAATTTTGATAGCTGATGGCGCTTGTCCACCAAGCGCTGGAGGCTGCTTTGGCCTGAAATTCTTGCGACTGCCTGCCGCCATGCCCGGAATCTCTCCTTTTCATCCATGCTGACCACAGACAAGCTCACCATCCGCTTTGGCGGCCATGTGGCCGTGAACGCTGTCACCTGCTCGTTCGAGCCGGGCACGCTCACGGCCATCGTGGGCCCCAATGGGGCCGGGAAGACCACTTATTTCAATCTGATCTCGGGCCAGCTCAAAGCCAGTTCCGGCACGGTCACGCTGGGGGGGCGTGATCTGAGCGGCCTGCCCGCATCGGCGCGCACGCGCGCCGGGCTGGGCCGTGCCTTTCAGCTCACGAATCTCTTTCCGAATCTGAGCGTGCAGGAGAACGTGCGCCTGGCAGTGCAGGCCAGTATGAGCGGGGCGCATCGGCGCGGCTTGAACCTCTGGAGCATCTGGAGCGATCACCGGGCGGTCACGCAGCGCGCCCGGCAGATCCTGGAGCGGGTCTCCATGTCCGAGCGAGCCGACACCCTGGTCGCCAGCCTGCCGCATGGCGACCAGCGCAAGCTGGAGGTGGCGCTGCTGATGGCGCTGGAGCCTCAGGTCTATATGTTTGACGAGCCCACGGCGGGCATGAGTCATGACGAGGCGCCAGTGATTCTGGACCTGATACGCGAACTCAAGAAGGATCGCAGCAAGATCATTTTGCTGGTGGAGCACAAGATGGATGTGGTGCGCGAACTCGCCGACCGCATCATCGTGCTGACCAATGGACAGTTGGTGGCCGATGGCAAGCCGGCCGAGGTCATTGCATCGCCCGTGGTGCAGCAGGCCTATCTGGGCAATGCCGTGAAGGAGGACGCATGAACCAGGCATCGAGCCCCTTGCTACAGCTGTCGGGCGTCCACACCCATATAGGTGCCTATCACATACTGCATGGCGTGGACCTGATCGTTCCGCAGGGCGAGGTCACCATGCTGCTGGGCCGCAATGGTGCCGGCAAGACCACCACGCTGCGCACCATCATGGGTCTGTGGCAGGCCAGCCAGGGCCGCATCCGGTTTGCGCAAAAGGACATTGCCCAGCTGTCCACGCCGGCCATTGCACGCCTGAATATTGCCTATGTGCCCGAGAACATGGGCATCTTTGCCGATCTCACGGTCAAGGAAAACCTGCTGCTGGCAGCACGCGCCGCCGCCCATGCGGGCCAGATGGATGCTGCCCGGCTGGACTGGATTTACCAGCTGTTCCCGGCCGTGCAGAAGTTCTGGAATGCGCCCGCTGGCAAGCTCAGCGGCGGGCAGAAGCAGATGGTGGCCGTGGCGCGCGCCATTGTCGAGCCGCGCGATCTGCTGATCGTCGACGAGCCCAGCAAGGGCCTGGCTCCCGCCATCATCAACAACATGATCGAGGCCTTCGCCCAGCTCAAGGCCAGCGGCGTGAGCATCTTGCTGGTGGAGCAGAACATCGACTTCGCCAAACGCCTGGGCGACGGCGTGGCCGTGATGGACAACGGCCGAGTCATCCACGCGGGCCGCATGGCCGATCTGGCGGCCGACGCGCAGCTGCAGCAGTCGCTGCTGGGGCTGTCCTTATGAAGGGAGTCGCATCGGACATGCCATCCGTCTTTATGTCTCAATCGCAAGCCGCCATGGATCTGGCCGTGTTGGCGGGCAATCGGAAGGAGCCTGCATGAGCTTCAAGGATATGGATTACAAGCCGCTGTTGCTGGTGCCGCTGCTGGCGCTGGTGACGCTGCCGCTGGTGGGCTCGCCCAGCACCTGGCTGACGCTGACGGTGGCAGGACTGGCCATGGGCATGATCGTCTTCATCATCGCTTCGGGCCTGACGCTGGTGTTCGGCCTGATGGATGTGCTGAACTTCGGGCACGGCGTGTTTATCGCGCTCGGCGCCTTTGTGGCCACCAGCGTGCTCGGCGTCATGGGTGACTGGACCGGCTCGGACCAGCTCTGGCGCAATCTGGCGGCCGTCTTCGCGGCCATGCTGGTGGCGATGCTGGTGGCCGGCGCCGTGGGTCTGGCGTTCGAGCGCTTCATTGTGCGCCCGGTCTATGGCCAGCACCTCAAGCAGATTCTCATCACCATGGGCGGCATGATCATCGGCGAGGAGCTGATCAAGGTCATCTGGGGCCCGCAGCAGATACCGCTGCCCCTGCCCGATGCCATGAAGGGCGCCTGGCTGCTGGGCGATGCGGCCGTGGAGAAGTACCGCGTGTTTGCCGTGCTGGTGGGCGCGCTGGTGTTTGCAGGGCTGGCCTGGACGCTCGCGCGCACCAAGCTGGGCCTGCTGATCCGCGCCGGTGTGCAGGATCGCGAGATGGTCGAGGCGCTTGGCTACCGGGTGCGCAACCTGTTCATCGGCGTGTTTGTGGCCGGCTCGGCCCTGGCCGGACTGGGCGGCGTGATGTGGGGGCTGTACCAGCAGAACGTGATTCCGCAGATGGGCGCCCAGGTCAATGTGCTGATCTTCATCGTCATCATCATCGGCGGGCTGGGCAGCACCGGTGGCGCTCTCATCGGAGCGCTGCTGGTGGGGCTGATGGCCAACTACACGGGCTTTCTCGTGCCCAAGGTGGCGTTGTTTTCCAATATCGCACTGATGGTCGCCATCCTGCTCTGGCGGCCCCAAGGTGTCTATCCGGTGGCGAACCGATGAGATGCCCCCTGAGCCGCTTCGCGCCTTCCCCTGGAAGGGATGTCAGCCTCGTTATGGGTCGGCCTTTGCTCGGTGGCCGCTGGCCGGGTGTATGCCCAGTTCGAGCAATTCGCTGCCAAAGAGATGAAAGGTTAATGGGATGTTGAACCGTTTGCTCTCGGGCGATCTGCCGCGCAGTCGCGTGCTGGCCGTGATGCTGCTGGCCATTCTCATCGGCCTTGCCGTGGCGCCGTTTGCCTTTCCCGGTGTCAAGGCGCTCAATGTGGCAGCCAAGGTGCTGATCTTTGTGGTGCTGGTGGCCAGCTTTGACCTGCTGCTGGGCTATACCGGCATCGTCAGCTTTGCCCACACCATGTTCTTCGGCATAGGCGCCTATGGCGTGGCCATTGCCTCTGGCAAGCTGGGCCCGGGCTGGGGGGCGCTGGCCCTGGGGCTGGGTGCGGCGCTGCTGGTGTCGCTCGTTCTGTCCCTGGCCATCGGCCTGTTCTCCCTGCGTGTGCGCGCCATCTTCTTTGCCATGATCACGCTGGCGGTGGCGGCTGCATTCCAGACCCTGGCGTCGCAGCTATCCGACTGGACGGGAGGCGAGGATGGCCTGACCTTCAAGATGCCCGAATGGCTGTCGCCCAGCTTCGAGCCGTTCGAGAACGAGATCTTCGGCATCCTCATCGACGGCAGGATCATCAGCTACTACCTGCTGTTTGCCGTAGCCGTGGTTCTGGTACTGATGCTGCTGCGCATTGTCAATTCGCCGTTCGGCCGCGTGCTGCAGGCGATTCGCGAGAACGAATTCCGCGCCGAGGCCATTGGCTACCGCGTGGTGGTCTATCGCACCACCTCCAGCGTGCTGTCGGCCTTGTTCGCCTGCGTGGCCGGTGCCATGTTGGCGGTCTGGCTGCGCTACAACGGGCCGGACACTACGCTGTCCTTCGAGATCATGATGGACTGCCTGCTCATCGTCGTCATCGGCGGCATGGGAACGATTTACGGTGCTGTGATCGGCTCCGTCATCTTTCTGATCGCACAAAGCTATCTGCAGGATTTGCTGCGGCTCGGTAGCGAAGCCTCCGTCAGCCTGCCATGGCTGTCCGCGCTGCTGTCGCCCGACCGCTGGCTGCTGTGGCTGGGTCTGCTGTTCGTGCTGTCGGTCTACTACTTCCCTACCGGCGTGGTTGGCCGGCTGCGCGCGGCTGCGGCGCGCAAACCCTGACATCTTTTACTGGCACCCCTTCTCTGACTGCTTTCACTACGACAGGAGACAAAGCCCATGCAGAAGACCTATGCGATTGCCTTGCCGCCAGCAGCCCTTGTGGTGCTGGCGGCTGCCGTGTTGACCGCCTGCGGGGGAGGCGATGGAGGCGAGCTCAATGCCAAACCCGGCTACCTGGGCGCGGTGCGGCAACAGAGCTATGACGGCAGCAGCGATGACTTGCTGACCGCGGGCATGGGCAAGAGCGGCCTGGCCTCGGCCACGGCGCCTGGCGTCGCGATTGCGCTCCAGCCCACGGCGGCCGAGCTGCGCCGCCTGGCCATTTACACCAACTACCGCGCCATGCTGGACATGACAGCCGCGGGTGGCTACGGCACGCTCTACGGCCCCAATGTGGATGCGCAGGGCCGGGTGACGGCCGGCGAAGGCAGGATTGCCGGCACCGAGTACATAGCGTTTTCGGACGACGGCTCGGGCCGCAAGAACGTCACGCTCATGGTGCAGGTGCCGGCCAGCTTTGACCCAAGGAAGGCCTGCATCATCACCGCCACGGCTTCGGGCTCGCGCGGCGTGTACGGCGCCATCACCACAGGCGAATGGGGGCTCAAGCGCGGCTGCGCAGTGGCTTATTCCGACAAGGGCACGGGCGCCGCTCCGCACGACCTCATGAACGACACCGTGGCGCTGATCGACGGCACGCGCAGCACGGCTGCCGCAGCGGGCAAGCAGGCTGCATTCAATGCGGGACTCACGGCTGGCGAACTGGCCGCCTTCAACACTGCCACGCCCAACCGCTTTGCCTTCAAGCATGCGCACTCGGGCCAGAACCCAGAGAAGGACTGGGGCCGTACCACGCTGCAGGCCGTGGAGTTCGCCTACTACGTGCTCAACGAGCGCTATGGGGACCGCAACATTCTGGGCGAACGTCTGCGTACGCTCAAGCAGAGCAACACCATCGTCATTGCATCAAGCATCTCCAACGGCGGCGGCGCGGCGATTGCCGCCGCCGAGCAGGACTCGCAGGGGCTGATCAACGGCGTGGCCGTGTCCGAGCCAGCGGTTGAATTGCCCCTCAACCCCGGCGTAACCGTGCAGCGCGGTGGCACGGCACTGCCTGTGGTGGGCAAGACGCTGGTGGACTTCACGAGCTATGCCAACCTCTATCAATCCTGCGCCTCGCTGGCGGCGTCGGTCAGCGGCTCGCCCTATGCGGCAGCGTTTGCCGCAGGCTTTGCCAGCACAGCTCTGCCGATTGCCCCCAACCGCTGTGCGGCACTCAGGACTGCCGGTTTGCTGAACACCACGACCACGGCTGCCCAGGCCGAAGAAGCTTTGCAGAGGCTGCGCGACTATGGGTGGGAGCCGGAGTCCAGCGAGCTGCATGCCTCGCTGGCCGCCTTTGAGGTGGCGCCCGCCGTGTCGGTCACCTTTGCCAACTCGCTCTCGCGCGCCAGCGTGAGGGACAACCTCTGCGGCTACAGTTATGCCGGAGCGACGGCTGCGGGCGCAGTGACGCCGCTGGCCCCCGGGGCGCTGGCCAGCATGTTCTCCACGGGCAACGGCGTGCCGCCATCGAGCGGCGTGCAGCTCATCAACAACAAGGGCAAGTTCGGTGCCGCGCGCGATTTCCTCTCCGTCTCGGTGAACTCGGGCGTGGCCGACTGGAACACGCCGGGTGCGCTGTGCCTGCGCAATCTCGTCACAGGCAACGATGGCTCCGCCAGGGCGCTACAGGCCGGTATCGACGAGACAAGACGCAACGGCAATCTGCAGGGCAAGCCGGCCATCATCGTCCATGGCCGTGCGGATGCGCTGCTGCCCGTGAACCACACGACGCGGCCCTATGTGGCGCTCAACCGGAGGGTGGAAGGCGCTGCCAGCAAGCTCAGCTATGTGGAGGTCACAAATGCCCAGCACTTCGACAGCTTCATCGGCCTGCCCGCCGTGCTGCCGGGTTACGACACGCGTTACATCCCGCTGCATGTCTATCTGAACCGCGCGCTCGATGCCATGTATGACCACCTTGCCAACGGCAAGGCGCTGCCTCCCAGCCAGGTGGTGCGCACCGTGCCGCGTGGTGGCAACCCGGGTCAGGCACCGGCCATACAGCCAGCCAATCTGCCGCTGATTGCCGGTACTCCGGCAGCGGCAGACAGGATTGAGGTCAGCGCTGGAGCCATTCGCGTGCCGGACTGATACACACGACCGGCCGGGGGCTACGGCTGCCGGCCTACTATCGAAGTTGATAGCTGATAGCGCTCATCAGATATGCGCTAGAGGCCTTTTTGATGCTGAAACCTGACATGTCCAATAACTGCGCTTCTGCGGCCATCGTGCCGGCATCCCGCTATGCGAACTGCGCTGGCTACGAGATTCACTACCTTGACTGGCTGCCGCAAGGTCCGACCAAGGCTACGGTGATCGCCTGGCATGGTCTGGCACGCACGGGCCGCGACATGGATGCACTGGCGCAGTTTCTTGCGACGCAAGGCTACCGCGTCATCTGCCCGGATACGCTGGGCCGCGGCCTGAGCCAGTGGAGCCGCAACCCGCGCGAGGAATATCGGCTGCGCTTCTATGCCCGTCTGGCACGCGAGCTCATGGATGCGCTGGCTCTGCAGCAGGTGCACTGGGTGGGCACCAGCATGGGCGGTGCGATAGGCACGGTCTGCGCATCCGGCCTGTTCGAGCCGGATCTCAGGCACCGCATTCTCACACTCACGCTCAACGACAATGCTCCCGAGCTGGCCGAGGCTGCGCTGGCCCGCATCAAGAGCTACGCCGGCCGCCCGCCGGTGTTCGACACCGTCGCCGAGCTGGAAGGCTTTTTCCGCGCAGCCTACAAGCCCTATGGCTGGCTCAGCGATTTCGAGTGGCGCAAGCTGACCGAGACCAGCACGCGTCGTTGCGATGACGGCCGCGTCACGCCGCATTACGACCCGCGCATGATCGAGCAGTTCACCGAGCATGACAACGACTATCTTCTCTGGGATCACTATGACGCGCTGCAACTGCCCGTGCTGCTGCTGCGCGGCGAGGACTCCGATCTGGTGCTCAGGCCCGTGGCCGAGCAAATGCAGCAGCGCGGCCCCGGTGCCCGGGACCTGCTGACCTGGCTGGAAGTGCCGGACTGCGGCCATGCCCCGGCGCTCAATGTGAGCGCACATTTCGAGGTCGTTCTGTCCCATCTGCAGCGGGCCTGAAGCGCAACAACCTCGCAGCCCCGGGGATGTTCACGTCTCGCTAGCATCGGTGGCTAAGCCCGGTCGGGGTAAGGAGCGTGGGTCATGGGTTTTGTCGTCGATCTGATTCGGGAATACGGCTTCGGCATTGTCTTTCTCAATGTGCTGGTGGAGCAGCTGGGCGCCCCTATCCCGGCCTATCCGGTGCTGGTGGTGACCGGAGCGCTGGAGGGCGGCAGCCTGGCACGCCTGGGCTGGCTGACCGTGATTGCGGTGGCCGCAGCGCTGATAGCCGATGTGCTCTGGTACCACGCAGGCAGAGCCTATGGGCACCGGGTGCTGGGACGTATCTGCCGCATTTCGCTCTCGCCCGATGCCTGCATCCGTCAGACAGAGTCCGTCTATGGTCGCTGGGGAGCCAGGTCTTTGCTGGTGGCCAAGTTTGTGCCGGGCTTTGCCTCCATCGCCAGCGCGCTTGCAGGCGTGGTGGGCACGCCGCTGCGCACCTTTGTGCTGTTCGATGCGCTGGGGGCCCTGATCTGGGTGGGCTCGGCGGTGTTTCTGGGCTCGCTGTTCAGCTCCACGGTACAGGATCTGCTCGATGTGCTGACGGCCCTGGGCAAATGGGGGCTGTTGCTGCTGTGTGTCGCGTTCTCAGTTTTCGTGGCGCGCAAGTGGTGGCAGAGGCAGCGCGTGGTGCGTTCGCTGAAGATGCCGCGCATGTCGGTCGAGGAACTGGCGGGGCTCAACGCCCAGGGCATCACGCCGACGGTGATCGATGTGCGTGAACCCCTGCTCTTCGGTCAGAGTCATATTCCCGGTGCCAGCTCCTGGCTGGCGCATCAGGGCAAGGGCCGGGCGGCCTACGAGCACTTGCTGCCGCGTGAGCGGCATGAGCATGGCCTGGTCGTGTATTGCGACTGCCCCGACGAGATCTCCGCCGCGCGCGTGGCCAGGCAATTGCAGCGTGCGGGATTTCACAATGTCCGGCCATTGTCCGGTGGCCTGACGGCCTGGGAGGCGGCCGGCTTCGAGCTGGAAAAGCCCGAGGCCTGAGCAGGCCCCAAAGAAAAACGCCCTGACCATTCCTTGGGCAGGGCGTCGGGTGGGGTCGAAGCGCTTATTTGCCGGCAGGCATGGAGCAATGTCCGCCCTGTGCGGCCTGGCCGGAGCCGGCGGCGATCAGCGGCGCTTCAAAGCGCAGGTCGATGGCCGGCGATGTATGAAAGTCCCAGGCCAGAAAGATGAGCAGCAGAGCCCAGAATACGGTGCGCAAGGTGCTTGGTGAGGTCATGGTTGTTCCTTGCTCAGAAGCCGAAATGGCGGCGGATGCGCAGGCCGAAGATGGTGCCTGCAAATGCCAGTGGGACCCAGATCCAGCCGTGGATGGAGCCGGTGGAGATGCCCGAGAGCATGGCGCCCACATTGCAGCCGAAAGCCAGGCGCGAGCTGTAGCCGAGCACCAGTCCCGCCACCAGGGCCACGATCCATTGTGTGCCTGTCAGTGCCTTGGCTGCCGCGGGTTTGCCGGCGGCAATCCACAATGCACCGCCCAGAATCCCGATATTGGTGATGCTGGTCACGTCCAGCAGCACGGTCTCATGCAGGCGCGCCGCATTGCCGGGCTGGCTCCAGAACCAGTTGCTGGCCAGATCGACGGCGCCAGTGGCATTGGCGATCTTGGCGGCCCACAGACCAAAGCCGTAGACCACGCCCCAGGGCTGGCCCGCAATGATCAGGTTGAGCGTAGCCAGGATGGCCAGCAGCACGGCCCCCACCAGCCATTTACGCACCAGCAGCGGCTTGGCCGGGCGGTTCAGGGCGGCATTGGCCTTTTTCACATACAGGGCCACGCCTGCCGCGATCACGGCCAGCGCGACCAGCGTGGCGATCAGCGCTGGAGCCCAGCCCCATTGCGTGACCAGGCCCACGGGTGCCGTATTGCCCAGGTCCAGCCACCAGCCCAGGTGCAGGCTGCCCAGAAAGCTGCCGATCGCAAACAGGGGCAGTATGGCGGTGTTCATGGGGATGCCCATGCCCGCCTTATAGAGGGTGCCGCTGCCGCAGCCGTCGGCGATCTGCATGCACAGGCCGAAGACAAAGGCACCGACCAGCAGGCTGATGCTGGGTGGGCCGAGAGCTGCCGTCAGCTCCGGGAAATGGCCCAGCAAAGGCATGGCCAGTGCCGCCGCCAGCGCCAGCAGCAGCAACTGGCCAAAGATGCCGCTGCCGTCCTTTTCCTCGACCAGCATGCGCCAGCCCGTGGTGAAGCCAAAGCGCTTGCCGGCCAGCACAGCGCCCAGGCCTATGCCCACGGCAAACAGCGCCGCCTGACGCACAGAGACCGACCACAGCAGCCAGCCAAAGAAAACGGCCAGCAAGACCGTTATGGGAAGTCGTTTCATGTGTTTTTATGGAATTGATGGGTAAGGACTGCGACGCACTTTCCGCAAAGGGGATGCACCCAGATCAGAGGCAACGAGCAAAGGCCGCCCTGCAGCGAAGTTGTCGTCCCCTTGGGGGCGCCCGGCTAGGGGAAGGCGCGAAGCGACTCAGGGGAGTCATTTAAAAGTTTTTTCCCACCATTTTTGGGCGTCATAGGCCAACGACTGGGCGCGGCCCGGCTGGTTGGCCATGCGCGGCGCGTCCTTGGACTGCGTCCAGTCCACCATGGAGCCCGCATACAGCTTCACATTGGGCAGACCTGCCATTTCGGAGAGGCCGAACCAGTCGGTGGCCGCCCAGTGACCGGTGTTGCAGAAGGCCACCATGTCCTGGCCTTGCGGGCGTTGGACCTTGGCAGCGATTTCCCTGGCCTTGGCTGCATCCACGAACCGTGACGTACCGGGCACAAACCACTGGTTGAAATCCAGTTGCTGGGCGCCGGGCAAGGTGCCCGAGAGCTTGGCGGCGGGTGCGCGGGTCTTGCCCAGATAGAAGGCGTCGGGGCGCGAGTCCACCAGGGCCGCATTGGAGAGGTCGATATGCTTGCCCACGTCCTGCTGGGTGGCCAGCCAGTTGACGTCAAAAGTCGGGGTGTAGCTGCTGGGCGCAATCTGCACCTGGGTCTTGTCCAGGGGCTTGCCTGCGCTTTCCCAGGCCTTCATGCCGCCGTTGACGATGGACAGCTCCTTGAGGCCCAGGCTTTTGAGCGTCCAGTACACACGCGCTGCGGCACCGAAGTCCGTGGCATCGGCACCGCTGGAGATCACGATGGCATGCGTGGCTGGCGTCAGGCCCAGGGACTGGACCAGCGCCACCAGCTTGGCCTGGTCGGGCAGCTCGCCAGGATTGGTGGCCGGGCCGCGCCATTTGCCGTAGGGGGCATTGGCAGCCTGTGCGATATGGCCGGCCTCGAAGGCTTTGGGGTCGCGGATATCGATGAGGCGGACATCGGCCTGCTGCAGCAGTGGCTGCAGCTGTTCGGGGTTGAGCAGGGGCTGGGCCGCGAGCGCCCAACTGGTGGCGCCCAGGCTCAAGCCCAGACCCAGTGCATAGCTTGTCAGAGAGTGTTTCATGGCAGGAGTCGGCAAAGCCGATTCGTCAGGGGCATGGCTATGCCCAGGGCCTCTATTGTCCGGCCTTGCCGCGACAGGGCCAACCAAGAAAAACTTGTCTGCTTATTGCCTGGGGTCATGAGCCTGCGAACAAACAGAGCGGTTTCTGATAGATGTAGTGAAAGTGGCTGAGTCGGTTTGTGAGTAAGCGATTGCAGCTATCAATATTGAAAAATCATGCGCTTTGCCCGGACGGAAACAGCTCCTGCACTGCCCGCCGGATACCGCCATAGCCCGTACAGCGGCAAAGGTTTCCGCACATCTGGGCCTCGGCCTCGGCGGCCGTGGGGCGGGGCTGCTGCTGGTGCAGCCAGCTCATGCTCATGACCATGCCGGAGGTGCAATAGCCGCATTGCACGCCGCCGCAGCGCGCCAGCGCGTCGCGCACAGGTTCGCTGGCGCTGTCCTGTGCCACGGACTCGATGGTACGCACGGTCTGGCCCTGGATCTGATAGGCCATCAGCAGGCATGCGTTCACGGGCTCCGCATTGAGCCAGACCATGCAGGCGCCGCAGCGTCCCACTTCGCAGCCGGGTTTGGCCCCGGTGAGGTGCCAGTGCTCGCGCAGCAAGGTCAGCAGCCGGGTATCGGGGCTGCAGCTGGCGCTGACCGGCTGGCCGTTCAGATTCAGCTGCAGCACAAAAATAGAGGCCTCCTTTGCACTGGCTGCGGCTGGCTTGCCGCCGGGCTCCGGGATGTGGGTCGTTGTCATGGTGTGGAGGACTCCGCGCCCGCTTCCAGCAGCGCGATCACGCGCTCCGGGGTCATGGGCAGTTGCGTGATGGGGTGCTGCAGTGCGGCAGCCAGGGCATTGGCCACTGCGGGCAGGGCCAGGTTGACGCTGATCTCGCCGGCTCCGCGCGGGCCTATGGGATCGCCCTCGGGAAGGTTCTCGATCGTCAGCACCTGCATTTCAGGGGCATCGGCCAGCGTAGGGATCAGATAGCCGTCGAGATTGCGTGCCTGGTAGTGACCGTCCAGGCAAGTCAGCTCCTCCTGCGTGCCCATGGCCAGGCCCATGAGGGCGCCGCCTTCCATCTGGCCCAGATAGCCCTGGGCCGATGCCACGGGGCCCAGCGCCGTGCACATCACCAGTCGCTGCACCTGGACCATGCCGCTCCAGGTGTCGACGCGTACCTGGGCAATGGCGGCGCAGGCTCCGAAGACGAAGTGGGTGTCATGCGCGTTACCCTCCGGGTCCTCGGCACGCAGGTCTATGGAGATACAGGGCGCTTGTTCGCCCAATGCCCTTGCCAGATCGGCGTAGCTCAGGCGCAGGCCCGCAGCGCTTTCCAGGCCCCATGCGCCGCAGCGCAGAGGGATATCGGGCAGCAGTCTTGCAGCTGCCAGGAGCAAGGCTTGCTGCCAGGGCCGGGCCGCCTCGTGCAAGGCGCGCCATACCAGCGTGGTGGCGCGCGAGGCGGCCACCGGGCCCGAGTCGGGCGTCAGCCGGGTATCGCCCAGCACCGGCCGGATCGCGTCGGCGGCGCAGCCCAGATGCCGCGAGCCCAGGCTCTGTATGGTTCCGACCAGGTTCTGTCCCAGCTCGGTAAAGCCGCAGCGCAGCTCGATCGCACCATCGGCGGACAGGGCCAGCTCCATACGGCAGTCACTGGGGCCACCCTTGCCAAATCCATCGCTGCGATGGATCAGCGTGAGGCCCACGCCGTGCAGATGGCGGCCGTCCGCGCTGGCCCAGCGATGCGGCCCGCGCCACAGCGCTTGCTGGCGGGCGACATCGAGTGCGCGCTGGGGGCCGTCAAACGGCACGACATGCTGGCCGAGCGGGCCGGGTGCTTCGGGAGCGGCGAGATTGAGGGCGCGAAACGCGTCAGCTGTCATGCCGACCAGCGCAGCCAGTCTGTCCATCTGCTGCTCAAGTGCAAATTGCACCTGCACGGCGCCGAAGCCGCGAAACGCACCGGCGATGCCGTTGTTCGTATAGGCAAGCCTGGCGCTGAGGTCCAGTGCCTGATACCGGTAGGGGCCGGGGGCATGCTCGAGCGCGGCATCCAGCACCTCGGGGCCATGCGTGGCATAGGCCCCGGTGTCTGCCACTATCTGCACCTGGTGGTAGGTAAGCCGCCCCTGTGCATCGCAGCCGGTCTGCATGTCGATCTGCATGGGATGTCGCTTGACACCCAGATCCACGGACTGCGGACGTGTCAGGTGCAAGCGCACGGGGCGTTGCGCCCTCCAGGCCAGCAGGGCCGCGATGGGTTGAATGGTCAGCTCGTCCTTGCCGCCGTAGGAGCCGCCCACGGGCGTCCCTACGGCATGAACCTTGTCGTGCGGCAGGCCCAGCATGTCGGCGATGACTTGCTTTTCCCGCGCGGGGTTGTGGCCGCCGAAAAACAGGCGCAGGCCGCCCGCGCCATCGGGCTCGGCCACACCGCCTTCGGTCTCTAGAAAGGCATGCATCTGGCGTGGCGTGACATAGCTGTCCTGCACCCGGTGCACTGTGCTTGCCCGGGCCGCAGACATATCGCCCTGGCGGTGGCTGGCGGCATGCAGCAGATTGCCGCCCTGGTGGACCGGCTGGTCGGAGGCTGCCGTTCCGTCAAGGGCGGCGACCGGGTCGCAGACCGGGGGCAGGGGTTCGTATTCGACGCGGATCAGCGCCAGAGCCTGCCGCGCCGTCTCCATGTCCACGGCCGCAACGGCGGCGACCGGGTCGCCCACATGGCGCACCTTGTCGATGCAGAGCACGGGACGGTCCACATTGCGCAAGCCATAGTGCTTGATGCCGGGGATGTCGGCATGGGTGACCACGGCATGGACGCCTGGCAGGTCCTGGGCGGCACTGGTATCGATGTGCAGAATGCGTGCATGGGGATGAGGGCTGCCGAGAATCGCGCCGCGCAGCTGACCCGGCTGAATGCGGTCACTCAGAAAGCCCGGGTTGCCGCCGAGCTTGGCCCAGGCATCGGGCCGGACCGGCAAAGCCTCCTGGCCCAGCTCGCGGATGTGATGAGGAGTGAGAAATTCCATGGCGTTCAGGCCAGCAGCCCGCAATGTCCGGCAATCAGGCGGCTGGCAATCCGGGCCAGATCGGGAGGCAGGCTTTGCTCGCAGGTGGTACGTATATCGTCGAGGGAGGGGCGGATCTGCAGCTCCTGCGCATAGCTCAGCAGCTTTTCCGTGGCTTGCAGGCGGTGCACGCCTATGCCCGGGGCCGCCGCTGCAATGCGGTCCAGGTTCAGGCGCTTTTGTGCATCGCTCCAGCGCAAGGCCATGCGCAGGCGTGCGGGGGAGAATGCCGCGCGATAGCCGACCTTCTCGAACACCAGTGGCCGGGGCTCCGTCACATCGCTGCGCGGCAGCAGGAACGACAGCATCAGCGGCCGGTCCATGAGCTTGAGCGTCTGCGCCAGCGACTGCAGGTTGCCGTCCGTCAACTCGACCTGCGCATCCATGGCCAGCAATACCGGGCAGCAGTCGCCTTCGCCCCAGCCTATATTGCCGCCCAGGGTTCCCAGGCGGCGTATTCCCATGGCCCCTAGCTGAGCCAGGGCCTGGACGAGCACGGGCGCGTGCTGCTGCACCCAGGGGTGACGGCGGACGGCCTCCAGCCGCATGCCTGCACCGATGTGCAGATATTGCGGGCCGAGGCTGATCTGCTGCATCTCGGGCCAGTGCATCACATTGATGAAATGCGTGGCCGATGGCGCCAGACGAGGCTCTGCCCATGACTGCTGCAGCAGCGTGCCCCCGGCGATGAAGCAGGCGGCATTGCCGAGCTTGCGGGCCAGGGCCTGCGCGGCCTGGGGTGACGAGGGATGGGTGAGCAGCATGGCAGCCTCCTGCTGGCGTGGTCCTCAGCGCTGCGTCCAGAAGGCTTGCTGCTGGGCGGCGATCTCGGCCTCCATCTCGGGCACGGGGCCGATCAGCTCCACGGCCTTCTGGCAATGGTCGAAGACATAGCGCGACGAGACGCTCATGGTCGGGTTCTCGCCATGGCTGCCCGTGCATTCCAGCAGGCGGTGCTCGGTCATGCCGAACACGATGCGACCGATATTGGCCCAGTAGGCCGTACCGGCGCACATGCAGCAGGGCTCTACATTGGTGTAGAGCGTGCAGCCCCACAGAAACTCGGCCGTGTAATTGGTGGCCGCCATGCGCGCCAGGGTCGATTCCGCGTGGTTGACGGTGTCGATATTGCACTGCTCCATGAGCACGGTCTCCTGGTCGGGGCCCACCAGCACGGCGCCGAAGGGGTGGTGGCCCATTTGCGTGGCGCGCTGGGCCACGGTCTGCGCGCGACGCAGATTGCGCTGGATTTGTTCCGCAGAGGGCGTCAGGCCCTGAGGGGGGAAGTTTTGGTCTGTCATGGTGGCGGTCCTTGTGTTGATCAGGCTGGAGTGCTCTGGCTCCAGGGAAAGAGGCGCTTGTGCAACTGCTGCACGCCACCATAGAGCAGCAGGCTGCACAGCACCAGCAGTGCCAGTGCGGCAAAGGCCACGGGTACCTTGAAGGAGGAGGTGGCAAACAGAATCAGATAGCCCAGGCCTTTTTCCGCAGCCACGAACTCGGCGACCACGGCGCCCACAATGGCCAGCGTGATGGAGACCTTGAGGGCCGAAAACACATAGGGCACGGCAAACGGCATGCGAATCTGCCAGTACTGGCGGCTGGTGGTGGCGCGCAGCGAGCGCGACAGCTCCACCAGCTCTGCGGGCACCGAGGCCAGGCCCAGGGCCGTGGAAACCACCAGCGGGAAAAAGGCAATCAGCGTGGTGATGACCACGCGGGGCAGCAGGCCTGCACCCAGAGTGACGACGATGATGGGTGCGACGGCCACGATGGGGGTGGACTGGATCACCACCAGCCAGGGCATGATGATTTTCGAGAGCAGCTGCGATCGCGTGATGGCGATGGCCAGAGGAATGGCCAGTGCGATCGCCAGCGCATAGCCTATGAGCGCGACCTGCAGGGTGGCCGTGACATGCTCCAGCCAGCGCTGCAGCCCCATCTCGGCAGCAGAGCGCCAGATCAGGCTGGGAGCGGGAAAAATGTACTCCGGGATATGCGCCAGGCGGCAGGCGCACTCCCAGAACAGCAGGACGGCGAGGAATACCAGCAGCGAAGCATGGCGTTGTAGGAGGGCAGACATAGGGGGCTCTTGGGGCTGCGGGAAGATCTTCAGGCGTGTGCGGGGTGTTTGCTGAAGACCTTGAGACGAATCTCGTTGGCCATTTCGGTGAACACGGGATCGGCCAGAGTGGCCATGCTGCGCGGTCGTGCCAGCGGCACGTCGATGATGTCGGCCACACGGCCCGGGCGGGCGCTCATGACCACGATGCGGTCGGATAGCAGCAAGGCCTCCTGGATGGAGTGGGTCACAAAGACCACGGTCTTGGGGCGCTCGTTCCAGATGCGCAGCAGCTCCAGGCTCATTTCGTCGCGTGTGAGTGCGTCCAGCGCCGAAAAGGGCTCGTCCATCAGCAGGATGTCCGGGTCATGCAGCAAGGAGCGTGCAATCGCGACGCGCTGCTGCATGCCGCCCGAGAGTTCGTGGGGCCGCTTGTGGCCGAAGTCCCTGAGACCGATCATCTCCAGCAGCTGCTGGGCGCGGGCCTCCTCCTTCATTTCCACATGGCCGTATTTGTGGCGCATGGGGAAGGTGATGTTGTCCAGCACCGAGAGCCAGGGCAGCAGCGTGGGCTTCTGGAAAACCATGCCGATCTCGTCGCGTGGTTCGGTCACGGGCAGATCGAAGATGCGTACCTCGCCGCTGCTGGGGCGGATCAGGCCCGCAATCAGGCGCAATATGGTGGACTTGCCGCAGCCCGATGGGCCGATCAGGGAGACGAATTCGTGGCGGCGCAGATGCAGGTCCACGCCTTGCAGGGCCGTGACAGGGCTGCCATCGCTGGAGACAAAGGTCTGGGTGACCGCGTTCAGATCGATTACGTATTGCATGGCAGGCGATCAAGGAAAGAACAAGGGCGTGAGGGCGGCGCTGCGCCGCCCTCGCATGGGATTTACTGGCTCAGAAAGCGGCGATCCACCAGCATTTCCGGGTCGACCTTCTTGAGGTCGTAACTCATGGACTGGGCCACCCAGCCCCAGGTGGCAGCCAGCAGCCGGGGCTCGAATTTGCCAAGGCCGTCGCGCTGGCTGATCTCGTTCCTGAGCAGCGGGATGGAGGCTTCAAATTCGGCCTTGACCACGGCAGTGTCGGCTTCGGGCACCTGGGCCTTCAGCGACTCGGCCGCCTTTTGCGGGTTCTGGATGGAGAACTCCAGCGACTTGCCCAGTGCCCGCACGTAGCGCTTGAGCACTTCGGGACGTTCTTTGATGGTCTTGTCGCTGGCCATGACGGACCAGCCATAGCCGTCCAGACCGAACTGCGTCCAGTGCAGGACCGATAGTTCCTGGCTGGCCTGTTTGAGCACGGCGCCGAAGGCTGGAGCCACGGTCACCCAGTTGATGGTCGCGTCCACGCGGCCCTGGGCCAGCATGGGAGCCAGCGTGGCCGGGTCCGACTTGATGACCTTGATCTTGCTGGCGTCCACGCCGTTCTTCTGCAGCACGATGGGCCACAGGGCATTCGATGAGGAGAAGGTGGGCATGGCCACCGTCTTGCCTTCCATGTCCTTGAGGTTCCTGATCTTGCTGTCGGCGCGCGTGAACAGTGCATCGGGCTGTTTGGAATACAGCGACATCACGGCCTTGACGGGAATCCTGCCTTCGGCTGCGGCCATCATCAGCGCCGAGATGCCGCCAAAACCCACATCGGCGGAGCCAGAGGCCACCTTGGTCACGGCATCGGCCGAGCCCCGGCCGGGAACGATCTTCACGTCCAGGCCTTCGTCCTTGAAAAAGCCCTGCTGCACGCCGGCATAGACAAAGGACTTGTCGCCGCCGGGCAGCCAGTCGAGCTGTACCGTGAGCTTGTCGGCTGCCTGGGCCACTGCGCCACAGGCGACGAGCATGGCGAAAAGGGCGGAGCGTTTGAAGTAGGTCGTGGGGCGCGTCATGAATAACTCCTGAAGAATGCGAGTTTTTGGGTAATTACTTGCTATACATTGATGAGCGGCATGCGCAAGCTCATAAACGGCTTCGATTGAATTTCATCTAGAACTGGCAGCAAGGCATCGCTCAGGGCCTCGGGGCAGGCCAGTTGGGGCACATGGCCGCAATCGAGGCTGATGCGTCTGGCGCCCGGCGTGAGCTGCTGCATGCGCTGCTGTAGCGGCAGCGTCACGGAGCGGTCCTGACGACATTCCACATAGATACGTGGCACCCGGCCAAAACACTCGGCGCTGAGCCGGTTCACCATGGATCGGCCCGCTTCGGGCTGGACGCAGAGACGGCTGGCCGCCTTGAGTGCAGCGGTCGGAGGGCAGTCATGCAGGAACAAGGCCATGGCGGCTTCCAGCGGCACGCTGCTGGCATTGCGCTGCTCGTTCCAGGCCAGATGCGGGCCTATGCCCTGGTAGTCAAAGCCCGGATCGGCAGCGCGGCATTGCGCGATCACATCGCCATAGCTCATGCCGCTGGGCAGCATCATTCCGGCCAGATAGACCAGGGCGCTGACTCGCTCGGGGGCGGCCTGGGCGACCTGAGACGCCGTCATGCCGCCACCGCTGTGACCGACCACCACGGCAGGGCCGTCCAGCGACTCCAGCACGCGCAGCACATGGGCGGTGTAGCCGTCGAGATTGGCGCAGCTGTCGTCTTCGGCGGCGGCATCGTTGCCCGGCAGATTGACGGCAAGCACCTTCCAGCCTCTGGCCTGCAGCAGCGGCGTCCAGGCCGCAAAAGCCCAGCTGCCTTGCCAGGCCCCGTGGATCAGCACCATATTGCGTGAGCTTGTCATCGTGGCCTCCGTCAACCGTAGGTGCGGCGATAGCATTCGATCTGGTGCTGCTCCACCGTGACGGCCGGGTATCTGGGCTGCTCGCCCTCGTCCAGGCAGGTGGGAATGCATTCCACCTTGTGCAGCGGGTTGCCCGTGAAGAAAAAGGGCACGGAATAGCGTTCGCGACCCGAGACATTGATGACCCGGTGCAAGGTGGAGACATAGCGGTCATTGGTCCAGCGCGCGAACAGATCGCCGATGTTGACGACGAAGGCGCCGGGCACGGGGGGCGCGTCGATCCAGCTGCCGAGGTCCTTGTCCCAGACCTGCAGGCCGCCTGCCTCGTCCTGCAGCAGCAAGGTCACGCCGCCGAAGTCCGTGTGCTCGCCGCAGCCTTTCTCGCCGGGTTCAGGGTTGGCGGGCTGGGGTGGGTAATGCAGCAGGCGCAGGGTCGCGGCGGCCTCCTTGAGATAGCCGTCGAAGTGGCTGACCGGCACGCCCAGGGACAAGGCCAGGCCGCGCACAATGGTCGCGCCCAGGCTGTAGGCGGCCTGGTAATAGTTCTGCATCACGGCGCGGAAGTCGGGCAGGGTTTCGGGCCACTGGTTGGGGCCGGTATTGAAGCGGCCGGCCAGCACGCGCGCATCGTTGGCCGCGACCTCGGCACCGGCGTAAAAGCTTTCCTTGAGATCGGGCGGTGCGCCGCTCTCCAGCGTCTGGGCGCGCAGCGGCTCATAGCCGCGATTGCAGCGGGAGAGCTTTTTGTCCACGGCCAGCTTTTCGGTCATGGGCAGGTCAAAGAAGCGCTGGCTGGCGGCAAACAGGCTGCTGATCAGCGCCGGGTCTATGCCATGGCCGGTGATATAGAAGAAGCCGCGCTGCTCGCAAGCCTGGCGCAGCTGCTCGGCCACCAGGTGCTGATCCACAGGGTCATGGCTGCGCAGGCCGCTGATGTCGATGAGGGGGAGGGCAGAGGTGCTCACAAATGGCGTCCAGAAACTGAAGAACTGGAGTCAGTTTAGAAAGCGCAGTCCGTGCTGGATAGCGCAGCTTTTGCTGCGGGGTGATCTAAAAATGTGAGCGCCAATCGCTTATGGGTAAAGCGCTGCACGGCATTGGTGCATTCTCGAGAAGCGATGCGCACAATGCCGGTGCAGGCATAGGCAAGGGCGAGCTCAGCTCCTGGCGGAAGCCGTCGCAGCGGCGGTCTGCGTGCGCGCCACCCATTCACGCAGGGCGGCACTTTCCTCGTCCTCGCGGCTTTCTATGGCATCGGCCGCGATGCGGTTGAAGGCGTCGAGTGCTGATGGCAGCGTGCGTCCTGCACGCACATAGACGCCGAGTTCGGAGTACAGCGTGGTGGGGGTATCCAGCGGTACATGGACCAGCCGGCCTTCGCGCAGCTCGCGCTCCAGCCCCAGGCGGCTCTGGAAGAAAATGCCCACGCCGCGTTCGGCAAGACTCTTGGCCAGTTCGATGGACGAGGTTTCCAGCAATACCTGCAATGCACGCTTGTGGTGCGCCAGCAAGGGTTGCAGCAAGTCGTGCATGGAGAGTTCGGGCGTGGGCAGAATCAGAGGAAAGGTTGCGCATTGCGCAAAGTCCACGCGCTCCAGCTGGGCAATCGGGTGCTTGGGCGGCACGATGGCCCCCAGCGCAAAGCGGCCCATGGTGCATTGGCGCAGATTGTCGTGGCGCTTGACCGAGAAGCCTATGCCCACGTCCGCATCGCCCTGAATCACGGCCTGTGCTGCCTGCTGGGAGCCGCAGGTGCGCACATGAATCTGAATCGTGGGATAGCGTCTGTGCATCTGCGTGAGCACGGCCGGCATCAGGTCGGCGTTCAGACCTTCCACGGCGGCCACGCTGACCGAGCCGCGACGCACGCCGCGCAGCAGCTCTAGTTCGGTGCTGAGGCGGTGCTCGTCCTGCAGCACCGTGATCACATGGCGCGAAAACACTTCGCCAGCGGCCGTGAGCCGCAGGCCCGAGCTCAGGCGCTCGAACAGCGGGCTGCCGATTTCGTCCTCAAGCTGCAGCAACTGGCGGTTGACTGCCGACGAAGCCACATGCAGATGTCGTGCGGCCTCGCGTATGGAGCCGCAACGGCGAATCATGTCGAAATAGCGAATGGAGCGGGCGTGAATATGCATGCTGCCGGAGGCAGCATATGCCGTGCCAGTTCGCTGGGTGGCCGCGACCGCTTACTGGGGCGCGCCCGCCGCCTTGGCACGCTGGGCACGGGCCTTGAGCTCGGCATCCTCCTCGCGCCCGGTGGGCCAGCCTTGCATATGCTGCTGGGCAATATTGCTGAGCGCGGTGATCCAGGGTGCGCTGTCGTTGAGGCAGTCTATGTACTCGAACTGCTGGCCGCCTGCATGCATAAAGGCTTCGCGTGCCTCCTGCTTGATTTCCTCCAGCGTCTCCAGGCAATCGCTGGTAAAGCCGGGGCAGACCACGTCGACGCGCCGGGTACCAGCCTGGGCCATGGCAATCAGCGAGGGCTCGGTATAGGGCTCCAGCCATTTGGCCTTGCCAAAGCGCGATTGGAAGGTCACCAGATACTGGTCGCTGGCGAGCTTGAGCCGCTCGGCCAGCAGGCGTGCCGTCTTGTGCGATTCGCAGTGATAGGGGTCGCCCAGATGCAGGGTGCGTTCTGGCACGCCATGAAAGCTCATGACCAGCTTTTCCCCGCGGCCGTGGCCGCGCCAGTGCGCTTCTATGCGCTGCGCCAGTGCTTCGATGTAGCCGGCATCGTCGTGGTAGCGGTTGACAAAACGCAGCTCGGGAATATGGCGCTGGGTTCTGGCCCAGTCGTAGACGGCGTCAAACACGCTGGCCGTGGTCGTGCCCGAGTACTGGGGGTACAGCGGCAGGATCAGGATGCGCGTCGCGCCGTCTTTCTTGAGTGCATCCAGCTGGGCCGCAATGGACGGCGTGCCGTAGCGCATGGCCGGCAGCACCAGCACATTGTGGCCGCGCTCGCCCAGCCAGCCGCGCAGCAAGGTGGCTTGGCGCGTGGTCCAGTGCAGCAGCGGGGAGCCGTCCTTTTCATGCCAGACAGTGGCGTACTTGGCGGCCGACTTGGCCGGACGGGTGCGCAGGATGATGCCGTGCAGGATCGGCCACCAGGCGAGCTTGGGAATCTCGACCACGCGATCGTCACCAAGAAATTCCGCCAGATAAGGGCGCACTGCGGCGGCCGTGGGGGCGGCCGGCGTGCCCAGGTTGCATAGCAGGATGCCGGTGCGTGCGGATTGATCGTGACGGAAGCGGGGTTCGGGCGCAAAGCGTGATGGCATGGCTCAATTGTGTCAGCTAATCGGATAGGCGCAGCCGCTCTGCGGCATTAGCCGGGCCGCTATTCTTCGGGGCATGCAATCCCAAGACACCACAGCCCCTGCCATTGAAACCCTTCAGCGCCTGCGCCACAGCGGCCAGATTCGCGCCATCAGTCTGGATCTGGACGACACGCTCTGGCCCATCTGGCCCACGATTGCCAAGGCAGAGGCCGTTTTGCTGCAGTGGCTCGCGCAGCATGCTCCCGGTACGGCCGAACACCTGGGAGATACGGACAAGGTGCGCGCCTTGCGCCACGAAATCGTGGCACTGCGCCCGGATCTGAAAGCAGACCTCAGCGGCCTGCGCCGGGAGTCCATCCGGCTGGCGCTGACCCGGGCCGGCGACGATCCTGCCCTGGCCGAACCGGCCTTTGACGAGTTCTTTGCCGCTCGCCAGCGGGTCGAGCTGTTTGACGATGCCTTGCCGGCGCTGCAGTTTCTCTCGCAGCGTTGGCCGGTGGTGGCCCTGTCCAATGGCAACGCGAATGTGCATGTGGTGGGTATCGGCGAGCATTTTCGCGCCTCGCTGTCTGCCAGCGGAGCCGGCATGGCCAAGCCCGAGACGTGTTTTTTTCAGGCCGCAGCGGATGCGGCCGGCGTGGCCCCCGAGCATGTACTGCACATCGGCGACGATGCGGAGCTGGATGCCCGGGGCGCCATGGATGCGGGTATGCACGCAGTCTGGCTCAACCGCGGACAGGTAGCATGGCCTTGCGTGGGTCCTGAACCCCACGTCACAGTCGCCAGCCTTTGGCAGTTGTGTCAGGGGCTGGCAGATCGTTGACCGGAACGAGCGGGAGCTTTGCGGGTCAGCGAAGAAGGACCGCCTATGCCTACCTGTCTGTCTGCCTGCCTTCTCACGCCGCCACCGCTGGCACCTGTGCAAACCATTGCCTGGAGCCGGCCTCTGGTGTGGCTGTCCAGAGCCTTGCAGGACATTTCTAACGCTCCGTTAATCAGTCTGGCGCATGGTCTGGCCTTGATCCTGATCGGTGCAGCAATCCTGACCCTGGGGCACAATCGCTTCTGGTTGATGGCAGGAGCCTTGTCGGGTTTTCTGGTGGTGGGGCCGCTGGTTGCCACCAGCCTCTATGCCATCAGCCGGGCACTAGAGCGCGGTGAGGTGGCAGACTGGGGTCTGATTCGCCGCACCTGGACGCAGTGGCAGAGCTGCCATGCCACGGGCCCGGGAGGGTACTGGTGCATGGTCCGGTTCGGCGCCTTGCTGGCGCTGGCCGCCACGGGCTGGGTGCTGATTTCCGCGTCGCTGATCACCGTGATGTCGCCCGTGCGCGTGCAGACCCTGCAGGATTTCATTGCGCATGTGGTGCTGGCCAGGGATGGCCAGCTGTTTGTGCAATGGATGGCTTTGGGCAGCTTTCTGGCTGCTCCGATTTTTGCGTCCAGCGTGGTGGCCATGCCGCTGATGCTGGACAGGCGAGTGACCGTGCGCCAGGCCGTGTTGACCAGTTGGTCCGTGGTGCTGGCCAACCCGGGCCCTATGGCCTTGTGGGCGGCGCTGATTGTGATGTTGACTTTGCTGGGCCTTGGCAGCTATTTGCTGGGGCTGGTGGTTGTGATGCCCCTGCTGGGCCATGCCAGCTGGCACGCCTATCGTGACCTGGTGGATGCCTCTGCATTCCCCGCCAGGGATGACGCGATGGTGCCTGCCGTCTGAGCGCTGCGCGACCAGGGCCTGGCAAGGGCTGTAAGGACCTGGTTGTCGTGATATTCGGTTATACGGAAGAACAGCTTGCCCACTTTTTCCTGACCTGGGGCGTGGGCGCCTTCATCTTGTTCATGGTGTTCATCATCCTGCAGTTGGCGCGTCAGTCCAAGGCAGGCAAGTTCGGCACCTTTGTGATTTGCCTGGGTTTGGGCGTGGGCTTTGTTGGCTATATCGCCAAAATCATCATCCAGTGGTGGATAGAGAGCCACTGAACCCTGCCCCGCGGCCAGGCCCAAAGGCCCGAGCAGATCTTCCCTCCTGCGACGAGAAAGAGGGAAGGCCTTTGGCGCCTCGGGCGCTCAACCCGGTTTCACCTGCGCGCGCTTGAGCACTTTTTGCCAGCGGTTCTGCTCGATGCTGATGAATTGGGCAAACTGCTCTGGCGTACTGCCAATGGGTTCGGCGGCGTCGCCCTGCAGGCGCTTGAGCGCATCGGGTGCCTTGACGGCCTTGGCGCATTCTGCGGCCAGCTTGTCCACATGGGCGCGAGGCAGGCTGGAAGGGGCCAGCATTCCGTACCACTGAGTCATCTCGAAGCCTGGAAAGCCCTGCTCGGCCACCGTAGGCACATCAGGCAGTTGTGGCAGGCGCTTGGTCGAGCCGGTTGCGATGCAGCGCACCTTGCCGGCCTTGATGAAGGGCAGCAGCGCGGCGGCTCCGACAGAGGCCGCATCAAGACGACCCGATAGCAGGTCGGTCATCATGGGGCCGGTGCCGCGGTAGGGCACGTGGAGCATGAAGATGTCGGCCGTCATCTTCAGATATTCGAATGCCAGATGCCCTGCGCTGCCGTTGCCGGCCGAGCCATAGCTGAGCTTGCCGGGGTTCTTCTTGGCATAGGCCACCAGATCGGCAATGTTCTTGACGGGCAGATCGGGGTGCACCACATAGAGGCTGGGCACCTTGGCCAGCAGGCTCACGGGCACAAAGTCCTTTTTCGGGTCCCAGGGCAGCTTGTCAAAAATATAGGGGTTGACGGCCAGGGTGCCGATATGGCCGAGGATGACCGTGCTCTGGTCATCGGCGCGAGCCACCTCCTGCATGGCGATATTGCCCGCGGCGCCGGGCTTGTTGTCCACGAATACGTTCTGGCCGATGGTCTTGGACAGCTCGGCTGCGGTGGAGCGGGCCACGATTTCAGAGCTGCCGCCAGGAGCAAATGGCACGACAAAGCGAATCGGACGGCTGGGCCAGCTGTCATCGGCAGCGCGAGCTATACCGGGCAGCAGGCTGCTGCAGGCCAGGGCTCCGGCGCCGGTCAGCAGATGGCGGCGCGAGATGCTCAGAATATCGCGAGTGGACTTGTCGAACGTGGATGCCATGTTGTCTCCGTTGCTTTTGGCTTTATGCGGCTGAGAGATTGCCTCTCAAGCCATGGTCGCAACTGTGGCTGTCAAATCGCTGTCAAATTTGGTGCAGCAGGACTATCCAGGCATCAGGATTGTCCTCATAGGGTTTGCTCCAGAGCTGCTCAGTCCAGGTCTATGCGGACCAGTTCGTCGGCTGCCGTAATCCCGCAACGCACCGCACCTTCCAGCGTCGCCGGGTAGGGCCCGCTCACATAGTCGCCGCAAGCCCAGAGGCCATGGCCCAGCTCCATGCCCGGGCGCTTCACGCCGGGTCTGCAGGCAAATGTGGCGCGCTTTTCAACCACGGTCAACGCAGCTTGAATGTCCTGCCAGCCCAACTGTTGCCGAGCTTGTTCCAGCACCAGCTGCTCCAGGGTTTCGCGGTTTGTGCGGCAGTCGCTGACGACAAAAGCCATCAGGCCTTGCTGGGTGCCATCTGATGGCTGCAGGTGCCCGCGGTCAAACACAAACTGGGCCGGAGCCTGGGCGTCGGGCCGCAGTGCCAGCCAGGGCAGCGCGGGCGCGAGGCGGTGGCTGCTGCGTGCATATACCGTGGCAATGGCCGTGTGCTCAAGCGCCTGCGCGCTCTGTGCCCAGTGCTGGTAATGCACGCCGTTGCGTGCGGGAAGTCGCTGGTCTTCGGCAGCCAGCAGCGCAAGGCGGGCTGCTTCCTGAGGTGGGCAGGCCAGCAGCACGGCATCAAAGCGCGATTGCTCCAACTCTGCAGCAATGGCGGGGTTGGTGCTGCGCAGCAGCCATTGCCGGCCCTGGGGGCTTAGCTCTTGAATGCGGCTGGCCGTATGCACGGCATGCCCTCGGCCTTCTAGCCATTGCGCAGCCGGGACGGGAAAAAGATCGCCCAGGCCGCAGCGCGGCACCAGAAAGTGCGAGCCGCCCGCACCCGCGAACAGCGCGTCATGCAGCACGCGCAAGAAGATGCTGCCGCTGGCCTGTGCGGCAGGCAGATTGAGGGCCGACACGCAAAGCGGCTCGATGAATTCGTCGAGCAGGCGCTTTGGTAGACCGCTGCAGATATCGGCAACGGTTGCAGCATCTGCGCAGCGAAAGTCCTGGACACGCCAGCGCAGGGCGCGGCCCAGCAGGGCGGCACGTTCGCGCAGCGACCAGCCGCTGGCGCTGGCAATTCCGACCAGGGCGTCGAGAGGCGCGGGCAGCTCGGGAAAGCTCAGGCCGCTGCCATCGGCATGGCGCATGGCCAGGGGCCTGCGCAGCAGGGCGTGTTCCGGCGCTACGCCCACGACGCGCATGAGCCGCAGGCATTCGGCATAGGCACCAATCAGGATATGCTGGCCGTTGTCGGCGAAGGTGCCGCCCGGTAGTTCCAGATTGCGGGCCCGGCCACCCAGCTGGCGGCCGGCTTCGAAAACCGTGGGCTGATGGCCGCCTAGCGAGAGCTGTACTGCGGCAGCCATACCGGCCCAGCCGCCACCGATGATGGCAACTTGCATGGCGCGCTTACATGCGGCCCAGTGCCTGCATCTTCCAGACCAGCCAGAACTTGCGCAGCGGCGTGAGGCTGATGCGCTGGTGCAGCACCTGGAAGTTCTCGGACTCGATTTCGCGCAGCAGGGTGCGATAGATGCTCGCCATCATCAGGCCGGGCTTTTGTGCGTGGCGATCGGCGTCGGGCAGCAGGTCCAGTGCCTTGTCATACAGGTTGTGGGCACGCTCGGCCTGAAAGCGCATCAGGGCCGTGAAGCGTTCCGAGTACTCACGCTTGTTGATCTCGTGGGCCTTGACGTCGAACTGCTGCAGCTCGCTGATGGGCAGGTAGATACGGCCGCGCATGGCGTCTTCGCCCACGTCGCGGATGATATTGGTCAGCTGCAGGGCCTGGCCCAGCGTGTGGGCGTATTCGGTGGTGCGCTCGTCGGTCTGGCCGAAGATGCGGGCAGCGACTTCGCCGACCACGCCGGCGACCAGATGGCAGTAGCGCTGCAGACCGGTAAAGTCCAGATAGCGGGTCTGATCCAGATCCATCTGGCAGCCTTCGATGACGGCCTGCAGATGGCGCTCTTCGATGCCATAGGTCTTGGCGTGGGGCATCAGTGCCTGCATCACGGGATGAGCGGACTGGCTGGTGAAAGCCTTGTGCACCTCGGTCTTCCACCAGGCCAGCTTGGTGGCTGCCACGCCGGGGTCAGTGACCTCGTCGACCACGTCATCCACTTCGCGGCAGAAGGCATAGAAAGCCGTGATGGCGGCGCGGCGCTCCTTGGGCAAGAAGAGAAAGGCGTAATAGAAGCTGCTGCCCGAAGAGGCGGCTTTGTCTTGGACGTACTGATCCGGATTCATAGGGGGAGCATTGTCCCATGACGCGGGTCGTTGGCCGACACAACAGTGAAATGCGTGGCATGCACCTTGTTGGACTTCAAATTCAATAGCGAGCTGCGCATATACAGAAAGGGTTCAGGGCTATCTGCTTTGCTTACATGCGTAGGGCTCGCCAGAGCATGGCGGCCATATCGAGCTTGCCCAGCTTGATGCGCTGATAGAGGTTGCGCCCCTGCATGGCGTCCAGTCTGTCCAGAATGCGCAGACCGCCTTGCACGACCAGGCGCAGTTCCCAGCCCGTGCGGCCGGGTAGCTGATGCACCAGAGGCGCCCCATGGATCATCAGGCTGCGGGCCTGGTGGTTGAGCTCGCCGAGCAGTGAGCGCAGCTCGGGTGTCAATGCCGCCGCGTCCGGCCGGATCGCGCTTCGTGCAATGCCGTGGCGGGCCAGATCGGCATCCGGCAGGTAATGGCGCTGGCGCGGCAAGTCCTGGCTCAGGTCCTGCCAGAAGTTGATGAGCTGCAGGGCGGTGCAGATGGCGTCGCTCTGAATCAGCGCCCTGGCGTTGACCACGCCATACAGATGCAGCAGCAGGCGGCCGACAGGGTTGGCTGAGCGGCAGCAGTAATCCAGCAACTGGGCCATGTCGGTATAGCGGGTCTGGGCGGCCGTCATGCGCACATCCTGCTCGAAGGCGCTGAGCAGGTCGGCCAGCAATGGCTTGGGCAGGCCATGGGCCTGGACCTGGACTGCCAGCGGGCCAAAGATATGGGGCCAGGAAGTTCGCATCAGCATGGCAGCTTCGCCGGCGCTACCTAGCTGCTGCAGATCGGCGCCATATTGCTGCAGCTGTGCCAGGCGCTGCTCGGCGCAGTGCTGGCCCTCGTCGGCCAGGTCGTCGGCGGTGCGCGCAAAGTGGTAGATAGCAGCGATGGGCGCACGCAGCCGTGGCGGGCACAGCCAGGAGGCGACAGGGAAATTTTCGTAATGGGTGATGCTGGCCGGCGCGTTGGCGGCGGGGTTCGCTGGGGGCATATGGTTCACGCCCGTATTGTGGACCGGGTGGACTTGCCGGCTTGCGCCAGCCCATAAAAAGACGGCGCAAAAGCGCACGTGCGTGCACAATCAGCGCTGACTTTGGTGCAGCGGCCTGCCCGGCGGCTGCGCTTTTCCTATTTTTACAAGCCCAGAACACCATGGCTGTTTCGTCTTCTCGTCGTTTTGCAATGTTGTCTTTGCCGCGCCGGCCTGCCGTGCCCCTGGCGGCGCTGTCCATAGTGGCGGCGGCTGTCATGTTGTCGGCCTGTTCCAAAAAGGAGGCTGCGCCCGAGCCGGTGCGTGCCGTCAAGCTGGTGACCGTGGGTGAGGGGCAGATCGAATCTGCTCAGGAATATTCAGGCGATGTGCGAGCCCGTGTGGAGTCTCGCCTCGGCTTTCGCGTGGCGGGCAAGATAACGAAGCGCGAGGTGGAACTGGGCCAGCATGTGAAGGCCGGACAGGTGCTGGCGCGCCTGGATGCGCGTGACTATCAGCTCAGTGCCGATGCCGCGCGCGCCCAGTTGGCCTCGGCCACCACGCAGCGCGATCTGGCCGAGGCCAATGCCAAGCGTTTTCGCACGCTGCGAGCCCAGAACTTCATCAGCGCCGCTGAGATGGAACGCTACGAGGCCAATCTGAAGGCGGCACAGGCCTCGCTCGACCAGGCGCGGGCTCAGCTCTCCAGTCAGTCCAATCAGGAGAACTACACCCAGTTGCTGGCCGATGCCGATGGCGTCGTCACCGCCGTGGAGGCCGAGCCCGGTCAGGTGGTTGCGGCCGGAACGCCCGTGGTGCGGATTGCTCAGGATGGCGCGCGCGATGCGGTGTTCAGCGTGCCGGAGGACCGGCGTAGCACCATCAAGCCGGGGCAGGGCGTCAAGGTCAGGCCCTGGTCGGATGAGTCGCGCGTGATCAACGCCCTGGTGCGTGAGGTGGCGGCCAGCGCCGATCCGGCCACACGCACTTATGTGGTCAAGGCCGCTCTGCAGGGAGCGGACCTGCCCGCATTGGGAGCCACCGTGCATGTCATGCCAGAGGGCATGGGCGTGAGCCGCGAAGCCATAGGCAGCCAGGTCATCAAGTTGCCAACCACGGCCTTGCGCCAGGAGGGCGGTAACGGTCAGGGTACGGCCGTCTGGCTGTACGACGCGGCCAGCAGCTCGGTGAAGCTGCAGCGGGTGCAGATTGCCAGCGCTGACGGCAACGAGGCGGTGATTGCCTCGGGTCTGCAACCCGGAATGCAGGTGGTGGTCACAGGCGCCCATGTGCTGACCCCGGGCCAGAAGGTGACGGTATATCGCGACAAATACGCCAAGCCGCCACAAAACTCTGTATCAAATCAGCCCCAAACGCAGGTGGATAAATCGCAGAATGATCCTGAATCTGGAGCGTCTCAGCCTGCAGTCGCTGCGGAGGCTGGCAAATGAGCGGCACTGGACACAAAAAGACCAGTGGTGCGCATTTCAATCTTTCCCGCTGGGCGCTCGATCATGTGGCGCTGACACGCTATTTCATCGTCGTGCTGATGCTGCTGGGCTTTGCGGCCTTTTTCCAGCTGGGGCAGGACGAGGATCCTCCGTTCACCTTCCGGGCCATGGTCATTCGTACCTACTGGCCCGGCGCGACGGCCGAGCAGGTGGCTCAGCAGGTGACGGACAAGATCGAGCGCACGCTGCAGGAGGTGCCTTATGCCGACAAGATCAGCAGCTATTCCAAGCCCGGCGAGTCGCAGGTCATCTTCCAGGTCAAGGACTACTCTCCCCCCAAGGAGGTGCCGCAGCTCTGGTATACGGTGCGCAAGAAAGTGGGGGATATGCGCTACACCCTGCCGCAGGGCGTGCAGGGGCCGTTCTTCAATGACGACTTTGGCGATGTCTATGGCGTGATCTATGCGTTGCAGGCCAAGGGCTTCAGCTACGCGGAACTCAAGACCCTGGCCGACGATGTGCGCCAGCAACTGCTGCAGGTGCCCGATGTTGCCAAGGTCGAGCAGTTCGGCGTGCAGGATGAAAAGGTCTATGTGGAGCTGTCGCACAAAGCCACGCAGATGGGGTTGAATCTCAAGCAGGTACTCGATCAGCTCAACCAGCAAAATGCCGTGGCATCGGCCGGTACCTTGCAGACGCCTGCCGAAACCATTGTGTTGCGTGTGCAGGGCCAATTCAACGACCTGGAGCAATTGCGTGCCATGCCCATCATCGGCCAGGGCGGGGCGCAGTTCAGGTTGGGCGATATCGCCGAAGTGCATCGCGGCTATGCCGACCCGGCCAATGTCATGGTGCGTTTTCAGGGCGAGCCCACGGTGGCGCTGGGAGTGTCCATGGTCAAGGGCGGAGACATCATTGCCCTGGGCAAGGCGCTGACACAGGCCACGGAACGCATCGCCAAAAGCCTGCCCGTCGGGGTGACGCTGAGCAATATGCAGAACCAGCCCAAGGCGGTGGCGGATTCGGTCAGCGAGTTTCTCCAGGTGCTGATCGAGGCTGTGGTCGTGGTGTTGGCCGTGAGCTTTCTGAGCTTGGGCCTGCACAAGCGCCCGGGGCAGCATCCGCTGTGGAAGCGCTGGTATATCGACCCGCGTCCCGGGCTGGTGGTGGGCATCACCATTCCGCTGGTGCTCGCCGCGACTTTCCTGGCCATGTGGTACTGGAATATCGGTCTGCACAAGGTGTCACTGGGCTCGCTCATCATTGCGCTGGGCCTGTTGGTGGACGACGCCATCATTGCCGTGGAGATGATGGTGCGCAAGATGGAGGAAGGCTACGACAAGTACCGTGCCGCCACCTTTGCCTATGAAATCACCTCCAAGCCCATGCTGACCGGCACGCTGATCACGGCAGCGGGCTTCCTGCCCATCGGCATGGCCAAATCCATGACGGGCGAATACACCTTCGCCATCTTCGCGGTGACGGTGATTGCGCTGGTGCTCAGCTGGTTTGCCTCCGTGTACTTCGTGCCCTATCTGGGCCTGCTGCTGCTCAAGAAGCCGCCGCATGCGGCCAAGCTGCCGCCCGAGGTAGCGTCCGGAGAGGTGTCGGCCGAAGAGGCGGGAATCAACACCGATGCGGGCGAGCATGAGCTGTTTGACACGCCGTTCTACAACCGCTTCCGCCGCACGGTGAACTGGTGCGTGCAGCATCGCTGGCTGACGATAGGTGCGACGGTTCTGGTGTTCGTGCTGGGCCTGGCCGGCATGGGCAAGGTGCAGCAGCAGTTCTTCCCCGATTCCAGCCGCCCCGAAGTGCTGGTCGATATATGGTTCCCCGAGGGCACTTCCCTGCAGGCCAACAAGGAAGTGACGCTGCGTGTGGAAAAGCGCTTCTTGCAGCTTGATGGTGTGGAGTCCGTCAGCGAGTGGATAGGTTCCGGAGCGCCGCGCTTCTATCTGCCGCTGGACCAGGTTTTCCCGCAGAACAACGTCTCCCAGTTCATTCTGGTGACCAAGGACCTGAAGGCGCGCGAGGAAATCCGCAAGCAGCTGCCAGCGCTGATGGCCGAGGAATTCCCCGAGGTGCGGGCGCGTTCCAAGCTGTTGCCCAATGGGCCGCCCGTGCAGTATCCGGTGCAGTTCCGTGTGATGGGCTCGGACCCCGCCAAGCTGCGCACCTACGCCGATGAAGTCAAGGCGCTCATGCAGGCCAATGCCGATATGCGCGGCGTGAATGACAACTGGAACGAGTCCGTCAAGGTCATACGGCTGCAGGTTGACCAGGACAAGGCGCGTGCCCTGGGTGTGACCAGTCAGTCGATCGCCGAAGCTACGGGCATGAATTTCAGCGGTACCACTGTGGGACAGTTCCGTGAAGGCGACAAGCTGATCGATATCGTGATGCGCCCGCCCAAGCAGGACCGCGATGCCATTACCGATATCGCGACTGTCTATGTCACCACGGCAAACGGCCAGTCGATCCCGCTCACGCAGATTGCCAAGCCCGTAATGGTCTGGGAGCCGGGCGTGATGTGGCGCGAGAAGCGCAACTTCGCGATTACCGTTCAAGGCGATGTGCGTGAGGGCCTGCAGGGCGCCACGCTGACCAACGAGCTGTTGCCGCAACTGCGCAAGATGGAAGCCGGCTGGCATGCAGCTGGTGACACAGGCTATCGCATCGAGGTGGCCGGTGCCGTGGAAGAAAGCTCCAAGGGCTCCGGCGCCATCGTGGCGGGTATCCCGGTGCTGCTGTTTCTGACCTTCACATTGCTCATGCTGCAACTGCGCAGCGTCAGCCGATCGCTGCTGGTGTTTATCACCGGCCCCTTGGGCATACCCGGTGTGGCGGCAGCCTTGTTGCTGCTGAATCGCCCTTTCGGCTTTGTGGCGCTGCTGGGGGTCGTGGCCTTGATGGGCATGATTCAGCGCAATTCGGTGATTCTGATCGACCAGATCGAAAGCGGGCGTGCCCGTGGCGTACCGGCTTGGGATGCGATTGTGGAGGCTGCCGTGCATAGGCTGCGTCCCATCGTGCTGACGGCGGCAGCAGCCGTGCTGGCCATGATTCCGCTGTCGCGCAGCGTGTTCTGGGGGCCTATGGCCGTGGCCATCATGGGAGGCCTGATCGTGGCGACCGTGCTGACTCTGCTGGCCTTGCCCGCCATGTATGCGGCGGCGTTCCGCATCAGAAAGGACACTACCTGAGGCTGGATTGTGCGAAAGACTGCCGATTTTGCGGCTAGAATCTGCGTCTTGACCTCAGTAGGCGTAGATTTGCGCATTGCTGACCGCGCGGGTGGCGAAATTGGTAGACGCACCAGGTTTAGGTCCTGACGGTGGCAACACCGTGCCGGTTCGAGTCCGGCTCCGCGCACCAGATAAAGGCACTCTCTGCCGCCCAAGCCCGTAACCCCAAGCCGTTACGGGCTTTTTCTTTTTCCGCCCCCTGCTGTGCAGCTGCGGTGTCAGCTTTTAAGGCAAACCCCTGTAAGGCGATGGCGGAGCCTGCGCGGCGCCTCGTTATAATGGTCGGCTTCGCCTGTTCCTGATTTGAACAAATGCCTGGCGCCAGACGCTGGGGCAAATGACTGGGGCAGGCTCTGGAAATTTGTGGTGCCGCATGTCCCTGGGGATCCCAGGGCGTGCGCGCACTGTGACTTTGCGCAATACGGTGCGGGTTGTTAGTCAATCTGCACGGTCCTCATCCCTCTTAGGAAAAATCATGGCCGTTAACGTTGAAACTCTTGAAAAGCTCGAGCGCAAGATCACGCTGAGCGTGCCCCTGTCGGCAATCCAGTCCGAAGTGGATGCCCGCCTGAAGAAGGTGGCGCGCACGGTGAAGATGGACGGTTTCCGTCCCGGCAAAGTGCCCATGAGCGTCGTGGCTCAGCGTTATGGCTACTCCGTGCAATACGAAGTGCTGAACGACAAGGTGGGCGAGGCTTTTGCCGCTGCCGTGAACGAAGCCGATCTGCGCGTTGCCGGTCAGCCCAAGATCACCGAAAAGGAAGGCGCTGCCGAAGGCGAAGCGCAATTCGAAGCCGTGTTCGAAGTCATGCCCGAAGTCAAGATCGGTGACCTGACCACTGCCGAAGTGGAAAAGCTGACCACCAGCGTGGACGACGCAGCCATCGACAAGACCGTGGACATTCTGCGCAAGCAGCGTCGCACCTTCACCGAGCGCGCTGCCGGTGAAGCCGCTGTGGACGGCGACCGCGTGACCGTGGACTTCGAAGGCAAGATCGACGGCGAGACTTTCTCCGGCGGCAAGGCTGAAGACTTCCAGTTCCTGGTCGGCGAAGGCCAGATGCTCAAGGAGTTCGAAGACGCAACCCGTGGCATGAAGGCTGGCGAGTCCAAGACTTTCCCCCTGGCTTTCCCCGCTGACTACCACGGCGCTGACGTGGCCGGCAAGACTGCTGACTTCCTGGTGACCGTCAAGAAGGTGGAAGCTCCCAACTTGCCCGAAGTGAACGAAGAGTTCGTCAAGACCCTGGGCGTGGAAGGCGGCTCTGTTGACGCCCTGCGCGATGACATCAAGAAGAACCTGGAGCGCGAAGTGAAGTTCCGCGTTCAAGGTCGCAACAAGCAAGCCGTGATGGACGCTCTGGTGTCCGTGTCCGAGCTAGATCTGCCCAAGGCTTCCGTGCAAGCCGAAGTCGGCCGTCTGCTGGAAGGCGCGCGCGCCGAGCTGGAACAGCGCGGCATCAAGGATGCCGCCAAGGCTGAAATCCCCGAAGACATCTTCCTGCCCCAAGCCGAGCGTCGCGTGCGTCTGGGCCTGGTGGTGGCCGAGCTGGTCAAGAGCAACAATCTGCAAGCTACTGCCGAGCAGATCAAGGCTCATGTCGAAGAGCTGGCATCCAGCTACGAGAAGCCCGAAGACGTGGTGCGCTGGTACTTCGGCGACCGCAACCGTCTGGCCGAAGTGGAAGCCGTTGTGATCGAAAACAACGTCACCGACTTCGTTCTGGGCAAGGCCAAGGTCACCGACAAGGCTGTTTCCTTCGACGAGCTGATGGGTCAGGCCTAAGGGCTGAACCTTTTATCGGTGCTTGCCCTAGGCAAGTTCCGATAACTTGAATTGCGGGGCTTGTGCTTTTGCGCGCAAGCCCCATTTTCTTTTCAGAATGCGGCTACAGTAGGCGCATAGCACTGGAGAAAACATGAGCGCATTGGATACATTGGGTTTGGGCATGGTGCCCATGGTCATTGAACAGTCGGGTCGCGGTGAGCGCTCCTACGACATTTATTCGCGTCTGCTCAAGGAGCGCGTGATTTTCCTGGTGGGCGAGGTTAACGATCAGACCGCCAACCTGGTGGTAGCCCAGTTGTTGTTCCTGGAAAGCGAAAATCCTGACAAGGACATTTCCTTCTATATCAACTCCCCCGGCGGCAGCGTGACGGCAGGCATGGCGATTTTTGACACCATGAACTTTATCAAGCCTGATGTCTCGACGCTGTGCACCGGAATGGCGGCGAGCATGGGCGCTTTCCTGCTGTCGGCCGGAGCCAAGGGCAAGCGCTATGCACTGCCCAATGCCCAGGTCATGATTCACCAGCCTCTGGGTGGTGCACGTGGTCAGGCGACCGAAATCGAAATTCATGCTCGCGAAATCATCAAGACCCGCGAGCGCCTGAACAAGATCCTCGCCGAGCGTACAGGCCAGCCCCTGGAAAAGATTCAGAACGACACCGAGCGGGACTATTTCCTTTCCGCCGATGAGGCTAAGGAATACGGCCTGGTTGATCAGGTGATCAGCAAGCGTTCCTGAAATGCATAGCACCGAGTCCCATGTCTGATTGGGCTTGCGGGTGCTGGCATTGAAAAACCTGGGAGCTGCTGACTGGCTCCCGGGACTTGCTCGGCGGCGTTTGTCCCTGATGGCCTACGCCGCCTTGTCTTTGGTTATCATTAATTTTCGTTTTTTCGTAACGAGGCACAGCCCCCATGGCCGATAAAAAAGGCTCTTCCACCGAAAAGAATTTGTATTGCACCTTCTGCGGCAAAAGCCAGCACGAGGTCAAGAAGCTGATCGCCGGCCCGTCCGTGTTCATCTGCGACGAGTGCATCGACTTGTGCAATGAGATCATTCGCGACGAACAGCCTGCCGCCGACGCCAAGGAAGGTCGCGGCGATCTGCCGACGCCCGCTGAAATCAAGGCCAACCTCGACAATTATGTGATTGGTCAGGAGCAGGCCAAGCGCACGCTGGCCGTGGCGGTCTACAACCACTACAAGCGCCTGAACCACAAGGACAAGGCAGGCAAGGACGATGTGGAGCTCAGCAAGAGCAATATCTTGCTGATCGGTCCCACAGGTTCGGGCAAGACCTTGCTGGCTCAAACGCTGGCGCGTCAGCTCAATGTGCCATTTGTGATGGCCGATGCCACCACTCTGACCGAGGCCGGCTATGTGGGCGAGGACGTCGAGAACATCATTCAGAAGCTGCTGCAAAGCTGCGAGTACGATGTTGAGCGTGCTCAGCGCGGTATTGTCTACATCGATGAAATCGACAAGATCTCCCGCAAGTCGGACAACCCCAGCATCACGCGTGACGTCTCGGGTGAGGGCGTGCAGCAGGCTCTGCTCAAGCTGATCGAAGGCACGATGGCCAGCATTCCTCCCCAGGGTGGACGCAAGCATCCGAATCAGGACTTTCTGCAGATCGACACCACCAATATCCTGTTCATCTGCAGCGGCGCGTTCGCGGGACTGGAAAAAGTCATCGAGAACCGCACCGAGGCTTCAGGCATAGGCTTTGGCGCTACCGTCAAGAGCAAGAAGCAGCGCTCCATCTCGGAAATGTTCCTCGAGATCGAGCCCGAAGATCTGATCAAGTTCGGCATCATCCCCGAACTGGTGGGGCGTATGCCCGTGGTGACGGCGCTTGCCGAACTCAGCGAAGAGGCATTGGTGCAGATCCTGACCGAGCCCAAGAATGCGCTGGTCAAGCAGTACAGCAAGCTGCTGGCCATGGAGGGTGTGGAGTTGGAGATCCGCCCTGCGGCCCTGAAGGCGATCGCCCGCAAGGCCCTGGCTCGTAAGACCGGTGCCCGTGGCCTGCGCTCCATCGTCGAGCAGGCACTGATCAGCACCATGTTCGAGTTGCCGACCGCCGAGAATGTGGAAAAGGTCGTGGTGGAGGAAGCCACCATTGAAGACGGCAAGGAGCCGCTGCTGGTTTACCGCGAAGCGGCCAAAAAGGCCTGATACTGTGCTTGCGTGCAAGGCGGGCCCTCCAGTGGGCTCGCTTTGTCGCCTGTGGCTGAAAGGCAATGCCCCTGCGGCGGCAAAAACAATTTGCCCCCAGGGGTTGAAATACACCGGTAAGCGGACCATCTTCCGCTGAGAAACCGAGGATACCTATGTCTGGACAAACCCCTTTGCCTTCTACCGAGCTGGACCTGCCACTGCTGCCGCTGCGCGATGTGGTGGTGTTTCCACATATGGTGATTCCGCTGTTCGTGGGGCGTGCCAAGAGCATCAAGGCTCTGGAGCTGGCCATGGAAGGCGACCGCCGCATCATGCTGGTGGCGCAGAAGACGGCCTCCAAGGACGAGCCTGCAGCGGAAGACATGTTTGATGTGGGATGTGTCTCCACCATCTTGCAGATGCTCAAGCTGCCCGACGGCACCGTGAAGGTGCTGGTGGAGGGCCAGCAGCGCGCGCTGGTCAAGCAGGTCGCCGACGAAGAGTCTCACTTCACAGCGTCTGTGACGCCCGTGGAGCCCGAAGGCGATGCTCATGAGCAAAGCGAAATCGAAGCGTTGCGCCGCGCCGTGACCCAGCAGTTTGACCAGTACGTCAAACTCAACAAGAAAATTCCTCAGGAAATTCTGACCTCGATCGCCAGCATTGACGATGCCGGTCGTCTGACGGACACCATTGCGGCGCACCTGCCTCTCAAGCTCGAGAGCAAGCAGGCAGTGCTGGATCTGGTGGACATCAAGGAGCGTCTGGAAAACCTGTTCGAGCAACTCGAGCGCGAGGTCGACATTCTCAACGTCGACAAGCGCATCCGTGGCCGCGTCAAGCGCCAGATGGAGAAGAATCAGCGCGACTTCTATCTGAATGAGCAGGTCAAGGCTATTCAGAAGGAGCTGGGCGAAGGTGAGGACGGTGCCGACATCGAGGAGATCGAGAAAAAGATCAAGCTCGCCAAGATGCCTGCCGATGCTCGCAAAAAGGCTGAGGCCGAGCTCAAGAAGCTCAAGCTGATGTCGCCCATGTCGGCTGAAGCTTCGGTGGTGCGTAACTACATCGAAGTGCTGACCGGCCTGCCTTGGAGCAAGAAGACCAAGATCAAGCACAACCTGGCGAATGCCGAGGAAGTGCTGAACGAAGATCACTTCGGCCTGGAAAAGGTCAAGGACCGCATTCTTGAGTATCTTGCCGTGCAGCAGCGTGTGGACAAGGTCAAGGCGCCCATTCTGTGCCTGGTGGGTCCTCCCGGTGTGGGTAAGACCTCGCTGGGGCAGTCCATTGCCAAGGCCACAGGTCGCAAGTATGTGCGTATGGCGCTGGGCGGCATGCGAGATGAGGCGGAAATTCGCGGTCACCGCCGTACCTATATCGGTGCCATGCCCGGCAAGGTGCTGCAGAGCCTGGAGAAGGTCGGTACGCGCAATCCTCTGTTCCTGCTGGACGAAATCGACAAGCTGGGCATGGACTTCCGGGGCGATCCTTCGAGCGCGCTGCTGGAAGTGCTGGACCCCGAACAGAACAACAAGTTTGGTGACCACTACGTGGAGGTCGACTTCGACCTGTCCGACGTGATGTTTGTGGCGACTTCCAACTCCATGAATATTCCTTCGGCCTTGCTGGATCGCATGGAGGTGATTCGCCTGTCGGGCTATACCGAAGACGAAAAGACCAATATTGCCATCCGCTATCTGCTGCCCAAGCAGATCACCAACAACGGCGTGAAGGACGGCGAGCTGGAAGTGACCGAAGCCGCGATTCGTGACATCGTGCGTTACTACACCCGCGAAGCGGGCGTGCGTTCGCTTGAGCGCGAGCTGTCCAAGATTTGCCGCAAGGTGGTCAAGGGCTTGCAACTTGGCAAGCTACAGCCCAAGGTGGAGGTGAATGCCGATAACCTCAATGAGTATCTGGGCGTGCGCAAGTTCAGCTATGGCCGTGCCGAGCATGCCAATCAGGTGGGGCAGGTTGTGGGTCTGGCCTGGACCGAAGTCGGCGGCGATCTGCTGACCATCGAAGCCGCCACCATGCCAGGCAAGGGCGTCATTACGCGCACAGGTTCTCTGGGCGATGTGATGAAGGAGTCGGTCGAAGCTGCTCGCACCGTGGTGCGTAGCCGCGCTCGTTTGCTTGGCATCAAGGATGAAGCCTTCGAGAAAAAGGACATTCATGTGCACGTGCCTGACGGCGCTACGCCCAAGGATGGCCCCAGCGCGGGTGCAGCGATGACGACAGCTTTTGTCTCGGCTCTCACTGGCATTCCCGTGCGAGCTGATGTGGCCATGACCGGTGAAATCACCTTGCGCGGTGAAGTGACGGCGATCGGCGGCCTCAAGGAAAAGCTGCTGGCTGCTCTGCGTGGTGGCATCAAGACCGTGCTCATTCCTGAAGAGAATGCCAAGGATTTGCAGGACATTCCCGATAATGTGAAGAGCGGTCTGGAAATCGTTCCTGTGAAGTGGATCGATCAGGTTCTCAAGGTGGCCCTGGAGCGCGTGCCGGATCCTTTGACTGAGGAAGCTGTAGCCGCCGTGGCGTCCACCGACGTCAAGCCGGCAGAGGCAGCCATCAAGCATTGATGCTTGTTTTGTGAAAATTGTGGCGTTTTTTCTGGGAGGGCTCAGAACTGCGCTACAATTCATCCATCGCAGCAAACAACGTTGTACAATGTTGGGCTTCGGTAGATATGCGGGAATAGCTCAGTTGGTAGAGCGATACCTTGCCAAGGTATAGGTCGACGGTTCGAACCCGTTTTCCCGCTCCAGGTTTTCAGAGCCTGTAGCAATACAGGTTCGCATCAGAAAGCGAAAGCTTTTTGAATGCGGGAATAGCTCAGTTGGTAGAGCGATACCTTGCCAAGGTATAGGTCGACGGTTCGAACCCGTTTTCCCGCTCCAGGTTTTCAGAACCTGTAGCAATACAGGTTCGCATCAGAAAGCGAAAGCTTTTTGAATGCGGGAATAGCTCAGTTGGTAGAGCGATACCTTGCCAAGGTATAGGTCGACGGTTCGAACCCGTTTTCCCGCTCCAGGTTTTGTGATAGCGGCGCGATAGCAAAGCGGTTATGCCCCGGATTGCAAATCCGGTTAGACCAGTTCGACTCTGGTTCGCGCCTCCAGATTTCTCTAAGGAAATCAATAAAAAGGCCACCCGTACGGGTGGCCTTTTTATTTTGTGCGCGTAAAGCACTTCAAAAATCGATGCTGACCGTGTGTCATTCGTGGTCAAACTACGCTTGGACTGCCCCACTCCAGTAGGCACTTCCCAGCCTCAAGCCCGGGCGCGCTCAAACGCCTCGGGGCTGATGCCACCCAGATGACTTTGGCGACGTGACCGGTTGTAGAACACCTCAATGTAGTCAAACACATCGGCCCGAGCCATGTTCCGGGTCTTGTAGATGAGCTTGCGAATGCGCTCCTTCTTCAGACTGCTGAAGAACGATTCCATGACGGCATTGTCCCAGCAGTTTCCTCTGCGACTCATGCTGGGCACCAGGCCGTGAGCTTGGCTGAAGCGCTTGAAGTCATCGCTGCTGTATTGGCTGCCCTGATCGGACTGTACAACCACCTCGGTTGCCGGCCTGCGCCGCCAAACAGTCGCCAGCAATGCATCGAGCACGAACTCTCGGTTGAGCGTTGCCTTCATGGACCATCCAACGACTTTGCGTGAGTACAGGTCCACCACTGCAGCTAGGTACAGCCAGCCTTGTCAAGTGCGAATGTAAGTGATTTCAGTGATCCAGGCCTTGTCTGGCGCGTCCACAGTGAATTGCCGCTGCAAGTGGTTGGGGGCAATGATTGAAGGCCGGCTTGCAATGTGCCATGGCGCTTTGTAGCCCCGCACAGCCTTGATCTTGTGCTTGCGCATGAAGCGTGCAACGCGATGTTTGCCGCCATATTCACCCGCCTCTCGCAGATCCGCAAACACACGGCGAGCGCCATAGACCCCATGGCTGGCCGTGTATGAGTAGTAGATCAGCTCGAGCAAGCGTCTGTCTTCTTGTTCGTGAGTTGAGATCGGATCATGCAGCCATGCATAGCACCCTGCGCGAGCAACCCTCAGCAATCTGCACATCAGGCTGATGGCGTGCTGAGTACGGTGCTCGTTGATAAAGCGGTACTTCACTCGGGCTCCCTGGCCAAGTTCCGCAAGGCTTTTTCAAGATGTCCCGTTCTTCTTCGATCCGCCGCATCTGACTCCGTAAGCGCAAGATCTCGCTCTTGGCTTTGAGCAATTCTTGGGGCTTCTGCTCATTGCGGTCAGGCGACACAGCCTTGACCCATTTGTAGAGGCTGTGTGTTGAGACCCCTAGGCGGGCTGCTACCTCTGCCGCCGAATAGCCGCGCTCGATCACTTGTTTGACGGCTTATTCCTTCAGTTCTGGTGTAAACCGCTGTGCGCTCATGAACTGCCTCCTATGCTCAAAAGATAGGCCGGGATGTCTACCTGCCTAAGGACAGTCCAAAGATCGACCGGGGTTGTCTACCTGCATAGGGGCAGTCCAGATCATGATGCTGCATCCAAGCAGACGAGTTGAGTGGTTGCACCTATTTACATATCAAGCATAATTGCATCTTTAACGTATCTTGTGCTAACTAATTGCATGTGTTGCGGCATGCGTGTTCTTTTGTGCAATTTCTGCGAAGTGTATGAATTCCCGACTCAATGTAACTATAGAAAAAACGGCCCTATCGTCACAATCAGTGTTGAGCCGCCTGCAGCCGCAATTGCCCGTTATTTTTGCTGCAACAGTCGTTGGGGTGCTCATTGCAACGGTGGCAGCCTTCACTGTAAAGCCACGCTATGAAGTCAGGGCTTTCTTGGACAAGCCGTACATCAATGAAATAACCGAACTTAATATCGGCCGCAGTAGTGCGACGGGACTCGAGCAATACTCTCCGGATCAGGTCTACAAGTATTTTGTGCGTCGACTGATCACGGACGAAGCCAAGCAGCGCTTCTTTCGCGACACTTATCTGCCATCGCTTGACTCTCCTCCCGCATCTGAAGAGGAAAAGCAGGCGTTGTATGGACGTATGCAAAAGATTGTCCTGAAAGTCACTCCTCCGCCTGAAAAGGCCAGAGGTGGGAGAAGTCTTTACAGTGTGGATGTCGAATCACGCACAGGTGAGCTAGCTGCTGAATGGCTTCAGACTTTTTTGGCACAAGTATCCGAAGATGCAAGAAATGCTTTAATCAAAGATATCGAGCAATCCATTCAGCTACAAGTACGCAATACAGAACGTGCATTGGAAGAGAAAACATATACAGCAGAGCTGCTCAGAGAGGACCGCCAGGCCCAACTCACTGAAGCACTGAAAGTCGCGCAAGCAGTAGGTATCAAAGACCCTCAGATGACTGCGGCGCAGCCGCCAAGGCAGGATACGGCTGCATCATTCCTTGACGGCTCTCGATTGTATGCGCGAGGTTCAAAGTCGCTTCAGGCGGAGCTTGAGGTGCTTAGGCAGCGCAACGATGACACGCCCTTTATCGATGGATTGCGGCAAACCCAGGCTCAGCTGAATCTTCTAAGAGAGCTGGATCCAGCTGCAACCAACTTCAAAATTTTCCACATTGACGGCGAAGTAAATGTGCCGTTGAAGCCGCGATCTCCCAACAAAAGCCTTTACCTGGCAATTGGCTTGTTCCTGGGTCTTGCAATCGGCTTCCTGATCGCGATGATCCGATCTGGGATCCTGCGAGAGTTGCTCTTGGAGGCAGAGCCTAATTCTCAGTCAGCCTTCCACAAGCTGGAAACTGTTTACAGCAAGTAGTGAGTTCAAGAGCCTAAGCCTTTGGTAGGCAGTCTCGCGTTTGGAATGCATGGTCTCGCCGATAGGTATTGCGAATAATGAGCGCGTTAAATAGGCAAGAGCAAGCTTCAGAGTTGCGGCAGTCTTGGGTGGTTTGGTGTGGTTCTGATGTAGGTTGTTGATTGCAAACGAAATAAATGGATTGCAAACCCGGTTAGACCAGTTAGACTCTGGTTCGCGCCTCGAAACTAGTGGTAAAAGCCCTGCAGATGAATGTCTGCAGGGCTTTTTGCTTTGTACGCTTGGTATCTGAATACGTCGCAAGTCCTGAAGGCGGGCGCCGCATCTCATCGCCCTATGCAACTCAGGCCTGCTGCAGGCCATGTCCTTTCGCTATGGAAAAGCCCAGGGCAATGCCCTGGGCGAGTCAGAGAAGACGGGAGTGATGCCTGCGTTCAGACGGGCTCGGCCAGCTTCATGCTTTGGCGCAATGTCTTGGCTGCCTCCACCATGTGCTGCAGTGCAGGAATCACTTCAGCCCACTGGCGTGTCTTGAGGCCGCAGTCGGGGTTGATCCAAAGGCGTTCCGCGGGAATGCGTTCTGTTGCTTTCTGCATGAGCTGCAGGATGTCTGCCTTGGTGGGAATATTGGGCGAGTGGATGTCGTAGACCCCCGGGCCGATCTCATTGGGATAGTCGAAGTGTTCGAAGGCATCCAGCAGCTCCATATCCGAGCGCGAGGTCTCTATGGTGATCACATCTGCATCCATGGCCGCAATGGACGCAATAATGTCGTTGAACTCCGAATAGCACATATGGGTGTGAATCTGGGTCTCATCGGCAACGCCATTGGCGCTGATGCGGAAGGACTCCACGGCCCAGTGCAGATATTCCTTCCATTGGGCTTTGCGCAATGGCAAGCCCTCGCGCAAAGCGGCCTCGTCGATCTGGATCACGCGCACGCCGGCTTTTTCCAGATCCAACACTTCTGCGCGAATCGCCAGAGCCAGCTGATAGCAGGATGTGGCGCGTGGCTGGTCATCGCGCACGAATGACCAGTTCAGGATGGTCACCGGGCCTGTCAACATGCCTTTCATGGGTTTGGGGGTCAAGGACTGAGCGTACTGGATCCATTCCGTCGTCATCGCCTTGGGGCGGCTGATGTCGCCGAACAGAATGGGTGGCTTGACGCAGCGTGAGCCATAGGACTGCACCCAGCCGAACTGGCTGAAGGCGTAGCCGTCGAGCTGTTCGCCGAAATATTCCACCATGTCGTTGCGTTCGGCCTCGCCATGCACCAGCACGTCCAGCCCAAGAGCTTCCTGCTCTTGCACGCAGCGTTCGATCTCGGCGCGCATGGCGCCTTGGTAGCAGGCGAAATCCAGGAGACCGGCCTTGAGCTCGCTGCGCGCCTGGCGGATCTCTGCAGTCTGTGGGAAAGAGCCGATGGTGGTGGTCGGGAAGGCTGGCAGCTTGAGCCGGCGGGCTTGCTTGGGGGCACGTGCTTCATAGCTGCTCTGGCGCCGGCCCAGCCCGGCGCTTATCTGCTTGACCGCAGCTTGCACGGCAGGGTTGTGGACGCGAGGCGATGCTCGGCGTGCAGCCAGAGCTGCAGCGTTGTCGGCCAGTTCGGCCTTGACGCAATCTCGGCCATGGCGCAAAGCCTTGCCCAGCACGCGCAGTTCATCCAGTTTTTGCTGCGCGTAAGCCAGCCATGATTTGATGTCGGCATCGAGCTTTTGTTCGCTGTTCAGATCCACGGGTACATGCAACAAGGAGCACGATGGCGCAATCCAGAGACGCTCGCCAAGGCGCTCGGCTAGCGGCTCTACCCAGTCCAGCACGGCAGTCAGATCGGTTTTCCAGATATTGCGGCCGTTGATCACGCCCAGCGACAGCACCTTGTGTGCGGGCAACAGACCCAGCAGTTGCTGCACGTCGTCCTGACCGTTGATGGCATCGATGTGCAGGCCGGCTACGGGCAGGTTCGCTGCCAGATATTTGTTCTCGGCGAGCTGGCCGAAATACGTTGCCAGCAGCAGCTTGATCTTGCTGCTTTTGAGGTGGTGGTATGCAGTGTTGAAGGCATGTTGCCAGTCGGCATCGAGTTCTGTGACCAGAATGGGTTCGTCCATCTGCACCCATTCAACGCCCTGGGTCGCCAGCACATCCAATAGCTGCGCATAGATGGGCAGCAGGCGCTGCAGCAATTCCAGCTTGCTGGTGCCGTCCTTGGCTTTGCCCAGTGCCAGATAGGTGACGGGACCGATGAGGACGGGCTTGGCCTGTATGCCTTGTGTCCTGGCTTCGGCCAGTTGTTCCAGCAGGCGCGATGCATCGAGCTTGAATTCGGTGGTCGAGCTGAACTCGGGCACGATGTAGTGGTAGTTGGTGTCAAACCACTTGGTCATCTCGCCCGCGGCGACACCAGCACAGCAGTGGGTGTGAGCGGTACTGTGGGATTCGGTCCTGATCGCCGAGCGGCCGCGGGCCACGCGGAAGTAATTGTCCAGTGCATCGCCGTTGAAGCCTTGCACCCGCTCGGGCAGATTGCCCAGCGTAAAGCTCATGTCCAGTACCTGGTCGTAGAACGCGAAGTCACCTACGGGAACCCAGTCCAGCTCTTGCTGCGCGGTCCAGTGGCGTTGTCGCAGCTCGGCGCCCAGCGCCTTGAGTGCATCGCGTGAGGTCTCACCTCTCCAGTAGGACTCCAGCGCGAACTTCAGTTCGCGCTTTGCGCCAATGCGAGGAAAGCCCAGGTTGTGAATAGTCGTCATGCAGAAATCCAGTCTTTTGATCTTTGGCCCATGGCCAGAGTGGCTCGGGTCAGCGGACTGGATATTCTTTGAATCGATGTATGAAGTAAAATGGTTGTTTCTCATATATCCATGAATTGTGTTCACAGATGATTGAGCGTATTCATCTCGCCATCGTGCAAGAGGTTGAAAAACAAGGCTCTTTGACTGCGGCAGCCGATGTGTTGTGCGTCACCCAGTCCGCTCTGAGTCACAGCATGAGAAAGCTGGAGGCCCAGCTTGGCACCGATGTCTGGTTGCGGGAAGGGCGCAGCCTGCGCCTGACGCAGGCGGGTCAATACCTGCTGGCGGTAGCCAATCGCGTGCTGCCTCAGCTGGATCTGGCCGAGTCGCGTTTGCAGCAATTTGCACAGGGAGAGCGCGGCAGCTTGCGCATCGGCATGGAATGCCATCCTTGCTACCAGTGGCTGCTGAAAATCGTTTCACCCTATCTGGCCGCCTGGCCCGATGTGGATGTGGACGTGAAGCAGAAGTTTCAGTTTGGCGGCATCGGTGCGCTATTCGGCTATGAGATCGATATGCTGGTCACGCCCGATCCGCTGTTCAAGCCCGGTCTGCACTTTGAGCCCGTCTTTGACTATGAGCAGGTGCTGGTTGTGGCGGCGGATCACGCCCTGGCCCAGGCTGGCCATGTCAAGCCAGGTGATCTGGCTCGCGAGGTGCTGATTACCTACCCCGTGGCCGTGGACCGGCTCGACATCTATACCCAGTTCCTTCTGCCCAAAGGCATTGCGCCCAGGCGCCACAAAACCATAGAGACCACCGACATCATGATGCAGATGGTCGCCAGCGGCCGGGGCGTCGCGGCCCTGCCGCGCTGGCTGGCTCTGGAATATGCCGAAAAGATGGCCGTCGTGCCTGTGAAGCTGGGCAGCAAGGGGATCGCCAAGCAAATCTACCTCGGCGCGCGCGAGGCAGAGTTGCATACCGACTATCTACAGGCCTTTATAGCGCTGGCACGAGCACCTGGCCTGGCTCTGCCGGCTGCCGTATTCACACAGAAAGTCTCTTGAAAAGATAGCTGTAATCGATTGCGCAATAAGCGATAGCGGCTGACTCACATGTTGATGGCGGTCATTCCCGGTGCCGACGCACGGTCGGCTTGCCGTCCGGCCTGCACGCCCCACAGCCACATGGCGCCACCCGCCAGCAGTGTCAGCACAAACGATTGCTGAGCGCCCCAGTGGTCGATCAGCCAGCCGGCAGCGGCTGCACCCAGGGCCACGCCGCTGGCCAGGCCGGTCAGCAGCCAGGTCATGCCCTCGGTCAGTCGGTTGGCCTGTACTTGCTGCTCCACCAGGCTCATGGCCACGGTAATTGTCGGGCCAAAGGTGATGCCTGCCAGCAGCACGGCCAGCGTCAGCGCGGTCAGATTGCTGGCCAGCAGCAGGGGCAGGGCGGAGATGGCGACCGATGCCCCGACCCAGACGATCTGGCGGCTAAGCGGCATCTGCAGGCGCAGCGTGCCAAACAGCAAGCCCATGGCACAGGAGCCCAGCGCATAGAAGGACAGCACCACGCTGGCCATGCCGGGCTGGCCCTGAGCCGTGGCGAAGGCCACGCTGGCCACATCGATCACGCCCACGATGACGCCTTGCGCCAGCATGAACAGCGCCAGCGTTCGCACCACAGGCTGGCGCAGCATAGACGAAGTCCTGCCTTGTTCCGAGCCGGCATGCGGGCTGACAGGTGGTTCGGTGCGGCGTTGCACCACAAACAGACCTACGCCGATGATGAGGAACAAAGCTGCCGCCAGCGGGCCTGCCTCAGGGAACAGCAGCATGCTGAGGCCCACCGACAGAGGCGGGCCGACGATAAAGGCCAGATCGTCAAGCACGCCTTCCAGTGCAAACGCGGTCTGCAGTTGAGGCGTTCCACTGTAGATTGCGGTCCAGCGGGCGCGAACCATAGCCGGCATGCTGGGCAGGCTGCCTACGGCAGCGGCCAGTACCAGCAGCAGCCAGTCCGGCCCCTGCCAGTGGGCGCAGGCAAGCAGGGCCAGCATGGACAGCGCACTGCTGGCGGCCGCAAACGGCAGCACCCTGAACTGACCGTAACGGTCAACCAGCGCCGAGATGCGCGGTGCCAGAACGGCAATCGACAGCGCGAAACAGGCCGACACCATGCCTGCCAGCGTGTAGGCGCCGCGCTGTTGCGACAGCATGGTGATCAAGCCAATCCCCGTCATCGACAGCGGCAGTCGCGCCAGCAGTCCCGCCAGCACAAAGCCCGTGCTGCCCGGCGCGGTAAACAGCTTGCGGTAAGCATTCAACATGGAAACCCTTGCATAGATTCATTTGCATACATTGTGTATGCGAGTGACATTCTAGGAGCTTGGGATGTAGCGCGTATGATTGGCATACGCTTTGTATGTGAATATCGCCGGGAGTTCGCTTTGACCCAAGTTCGCCAGAGTCGTGCCAGCATGATCGAAGCCACGCGGGCCAAGCTGATCACCGCGGCGCGCAGCGCTTTTGCCAGGCATGGCTACGCCCAGGCAGCCATGGAAGAGCTGACCGCGCAGGCCGGTTTGACGCGCGGCGCGCTCTACCACCACTTTGGCGGCAAGTCCGGTCTGCTGGCTGCCGTGGTGGCGCAGATGGATGAGGAAATGGACCAGCGGCTGGAGCTTGTGTTGCGAGGCCATGCCGATCCATGGGAAGGCTTTCTAGCCTATTGCCGTGCCTATCTGGCCATGGCGCAGGAGGCTGAGATTCGCCGCATCGTGCTGCAGGATGCGCGCTCTGTGCTCACCGGTACTGACCAGGGGCAGCAGCATCAGCAATGCATTGCTTTTATCGCCGGTTTTTTGCAGCAGCTCATCGACGAGGGCATTATCGTGAATGCCAGTGCAGCTGCGCTGGCAAGGTTGCTCAACGGCTGCCTGATCGAAGCGGCTTTCTGGATTGCCGAGGAGGGCGCTCCACCCGAGCGCCTGAACGAGGCCTTGCAGGCGCTGGATTTGATGCTGCAAGGCTGGAAGGCGGCGTGAGCCATTGCCTGAGCCATGCCTGCTGTGCTTTGCCCGCAGTAGCCACAATGAGCATCGTTCTGACTGTCAGGGTGTTCTCGAGTTGAGGGCATCAGCGATTTTTGTGCTCGCGAACAATCCGGAATTTGCAAAGAGCCCGGGCTCGGAGGCCTTACCGAAATCGACGACCGGCCGCATTCGAGTCGCCTGAGGTCTTCAGGGCGCTTCAAAGCGGTCGCTGCCGGCGGCGATCAAGCTGATGCAGCAAGTCAGTCAGGCAGGTAAGGCGAGATATTGGCGATGGCCCGGGCCACATAGGCATCTTTCTCACCCACCGGGGCCACGTAATGCAATGCACTCCTGGCGGCCTCAATCCCCTCGACACGGGCAATAAGCCATGCGGCAAGGTATTGCGCTGCCAGGCAGCCTCCAGCGGTAGCCACGTTGCCGTTTGCGAAGAAGGGCTGATCCAGTACGCGTATGCCAGCCTCTTCAACCCAGGGCCTGGTTGTCAGGTCGGTACAGGCCATCACGCCATCCAGCAAGCCGAGCTTGGCCAGTACCAGCGTGCCGGAGCACTGTGCAGCAATCAGTTGCCGTGAAGGGTCCAGCCTGAGCCTTGATATGAGGTCGGCATTGCGCGCGATCTCTCGCGTTTGCATTCCACTGCCCACGATGACCGCATCTGCAGCACTCGCGTCCTCCAGAGTAGCCTGGGCTTCGATGACCACTCCGTTCATTGACTTGACGCGTGCACTCGGGCAGGCAATCGACACCCGCCAACCGGTTCGCTTGATGCGGTTGAGTATGCCTAGAGAAATGAGTGAATCGAGCTCGTTAAAGCCTTCGAAAGTCAGGATTGCGATATGCATTGGAATGTTCCGGATGTGAACTTGTATCAATGGTCATGCTAGAGATGAGGTCCAATACACTCAAATAATTGTCATGGATACAGGCTCTATATGCCGATTGCCCGATACAAGCAGCTGGTGGACCAGCTCGCCTCGGAAATTCGCGAAGGCCGGCTGGCACCGGGCACACGCCTGCCCACCCACCGGCAACTGGCATCCCGAGAAGGACTGGCCCTGGTCACGGCGACTCGTGTCTATGCCGAACTGCAGGCCATGGGCCTGGTCAGCGGCGAGACGGGACGAGGAACCTTTGTGCGTGAAACAGCGCTGCCACCTGGCCTCGGTATCGACCAGCATGCCACTGCGATAGGCATGCTGGACCTGAACTTCAACGCTCCTGCTCTTCCTGGTCAAGCCGAGTTGTTGCGCTCCGCATTGCGTCAACTTGCCGTCAGTGGAGATTTGGAGGCGCTGCTGCGCTATCAGCCGCATGGAGGCCGGGCCCATGAACGAGCTGCTATCGCCCTATACCTTGAAAACCGTAGGCTGACGGTTCCTGCCGAACAGGTGCTTATCGTGGATGGGGCGCAGCATGGACTCGCAAGCACGGCCATGGCATTGCTGCAAGCTGGCGATGTAGTGGCTGTTGACGCTTTGAGCTACCCGGGCTTCAAGGTGCTGGCGCAACAGTTGAGGCTTGAGCTGATTGCCATTCCGGCAGCTGGTTCGGGGCCGGACCTCGATGCGCTGGAGTTGCTGTGCCAACGCCGCAAGGTGCGCGCGGTCTATGCAATGCCGACTCTCCATAATCCGCTTGGATGGGTGATGAGCATCAACCGACGTCATGCATTTGCAGCGTTGATCCGTCGCCATGGCTTGTTGCTGATTGAAGATGCCGCGTATGCGTTTCTTGCTCCGGATGCACCACCGCCCATGGCTGCACTGCTGCCAGAGTCCACGGTATATGTCTCAGGTTTTTCCAAGAATGTCGCCACGGGTTTGCGGGTGGGCTTTGTGGCCGCGCCGGCAGCCTGGATATCTCGGATAGAACGAGCTATCCGTGCAACGACCTGGAACACCCCCGGAGTCATGACCGCCATGGTTGTGAGCTGGCTGAGAGACGGGACTGTTGCCAGGCTGGAAGCTCAGAAGCGAGAGGATGCCAGGATGCGTCAGAAACAGGTGACGCAGGTCTTCAAAGGGCTGCCCTGTATGCGCCACCCCAGTTCGTATTTTGTCTGGCTCCCCATGCCTGAAGACCTGAGAGCCGATCAGGTCGCTATGGCACTGCAGACGGCAGGAATTTCCGTGTCTACGGCCGAACCCTTCGCCACTGGCGTGCAAGTGCCGCAAGCTCTGCGGCTGGCCTTGGGGTCGGTGCCGCTCGAAAAACTTCGGCATGCCTTGATGCCGGTCAGGCTGGCGCTGGATGGAGCCACGCTGCTATAGAGGATGACGCCCAGAACTCTCTGCGTATCCGGTTTCAGAGCCGTAGCCAGGGGAGTGAATGATGCCGGCCATGGTCACACCGGCCATGAAAACATGGCATGCAGCGCTTGATGTATCAGCGCTGCATGCGATTCAGGCGCTGGGTCCGGAGACCGGATTACTGGTACTTTTGCTCCAGCCCATCCCAGAAGTCCTTGTTCACCAAGCGCTGGCGCTCAAGAAACGGAGCGACGATGGCGGGGTCTTCATCGACCTTGTGATCGTCACGCAGCAGCGTCAGGCACTTTTGCATGCCGGCCACAGCGCCTTGCAGTGCGGCATTGGCGTACAGCACAAAGCCATAGCCCAACTCACCCAGCTCGTCGGCGTTGAAGATGGGGGTCTTGCCGCCGATGACCATATTCATGAGCTGGGGAGCTTGCAGGCGCTGCGGCAGGGCGCGCACTTCTTCGGCCTGGGTAACGGCTTCGACAAACAGGATGTCGGCGCCGGCTTCCTGAAACTGCTGGGCACGCTCGATGGCGGCTTCGAAGCCGTGGACGGCGGCGGCATCGGTGCGGGCCATGATGAGGGTGCCGCTGTCGCGGCGCGCATCGACGGCGGCCCTGATCTTGCCCAGCATTTCGCTGGTTTCGATCACGGCCTTGCCATTGAAGTGGCCGCAGCGCTTGGGGCTGACCTGGTCTTCGAGCTGAATGCAGTCGGCACCGGAACGCTCCAGCGTGCGCACGGCATGGTAGGTGTTGACGGCGTTGCCGAAGCCGGTATCGGCATCGACCAGCAGCGGCACCTCCACGGCGTCGCGGATGCGGGCCGTATGGTCGGCGATATCGCTGAGACCCATAAAGCCCTGGTCGGGCATGCCGAACCACATATTGGTCACGCCGGCACCGGTTACATAGATGGCTTCAAAGCCCAGATCGGCGATCAGCCGCGCCGACATGGCGTTGAAGGCGCCGGGAACAATGACACCGCGGCGGGCATCGGCCAGGGCCTTGAGTTGTTGTTTCGGGTTCATGAGATTCGTGTTGAAAAGGGCTTTGAGGCTTATCTGATGGGTGCATACAGATATCAGGTTTGATGGCTGCATGCACTTCTGACGGGTGCCGCCAGGCAGAGCTGCCGCGCAGCTCCCCAGAGGGTTAGTCCAGCGAAATATTCGCGTTCTTGATCACCGGCCCCCACTTGGCGCGCTCGGCTTCCAGGTATTTGCCATAGGCCTGGGCCGTGCCGCCCATGATCTGGCCGCCACTGCTTTCGATCATCTGGCGCAGAGACTTGTCGGTCTTGAGCGCTTCGTTGACGGCCTGGTTGAGCTTGGCCACCACGGCGTCGGGCGTGCCGGCCGGCGCAATCATGCCCAGCCAGTTGTACGACTCAAAGCCCTTGACCCCGGCTTCATCCAGCGTGGGCACCTCGGGCAGCACGGCCAGACGGGTCTTGCTGGAGACGGCCAGGGCATTGATCTTTTTGGCCTTGATGGAAGGCAGGGCTGAGTAGCCCATCTCGAACATCATGGCCAGATGGCCGCCCATGAGGTCGGTGGCTGCCAGCGAGCCGCCCTTGTAGGGCACATGGGTCAGCTGGGTCTGGGTCTGGTAGGCCAGCAGCTCGCCCGACAGATGATGGGCCCCGCCCACGCCCGAGGAGCCATAGGTCAGATCGCCAGGCTTGGCCTTGGCATGGGCCAGCAGCTGCTGCACGCTCTTGAAGGGCTGGTTGGGAGCGGTGGTCAGAAACAGGGGTGCTTGCTCGATGAGGATGATGGGCTTGAACGCCGTCTTGGCGTCATAAGGCATCTTCTTCATCAGCATGGGGTTGGTGACCAGGGGGCCTGGCGAGCCGAAGCCGAAGGTGTGGCCGTCGTTGGCCTTGGCGATAGCGTCCGTGCCCGTTACGCCACCGGCACCGCCGCGGTTGTCGATGATCACGGGCTGGCCCAGCACCTTGCCCAGCGAGTCGGCAATCAGGCGTGCGCGGGTGTCGGCATAGCCGCCTGCCGCATAGGGCACGATGAGCTTGACGGTGCGGGTGGGCCAGGCTTCAGAGCCCTGGGCCAGAGCGGCAGAGGGGCCGCCCAGCAAGGCGGTGGCGGCGGCAGCGCAGGCAGTGGCGCGCAGCAAGGCGTTTCTACGGGAAATCATGAATCAGCTCTCAGTACTATTTTCAGGCTTCAGCGTATATGGGGTATACGCTGGATGCTATGCTTTTTGTGAATCTCACTTTTCCTGCATTTGAGCTGCCTTGACGATCTCGCCCAGGCGCTTGCGCTCGGCATCGGCAAACTTCACGAATTCCGCACGTGTGCCGCCGACCGGCTCGATGCCCAGTCCCTTGAGCTTCTCGACGGTGGCGGGCTCCTTCATGGCCTTGTCCACGGCAGCTGCCAGCTTGTCCAGAATGGCGGGCGGCGTGCCCTTGGGGGCATGAATGCCGGCCCAGTGCGCGATCTGCAGATCCGCAAAGCCTTGCTCGACGGCAGTGGAGAGCTGGGGGTAGGCAGAGATGCGCTGGGTCCAGGTCGTGGCCAGAGGTTTGAACTTGCCCTCGTGAATGATGTGCGGCAGCGCGATGATGCTGGCTTCGGACGTGCCTTCAACCTGGCCGCCCAGCACGGCCGTGGTGCTCTCCGAACCGCTCTTGTAGGGCACGGGCTGCAGCTTGGCACCGTATTTCACATTCAGCATCTCGGCCACGAAGTGCGGCGTGCTGCCCGTGCCTGCGGTGGCAAAGTTGAAGCCAGCGCCCTTCTTCGAGGCTTCGACGAAGTCGCGCAGATTGTTATAGGGCGCGTTCTTGGGCACCACGATCACCGAAGGTGCGAGGCCAATCATCACCACGGGCTGCAGTGCATCATCCTTGAAAGGCATGGTCTTCTTGATCATGCTGTTGGAGATGACGCCTGCCGCACTGACCAGCAGCGTGTAGCCATCGGGCTGGGCCTTGGCCACGATATCGGCACCCACTGTGCCGCCTGCGCCGGGGCGGTTGTCGATCACCACGGGTTGGCCGAGGATCTTGGAAGCGCCTTCGGCCGCCGAGCGGGCCATCAAGTCATTGGCGCCGCCTGCGGAAAACGGCACCACAAGGCGAATCGGGCGCGTGGGCCAGTCGGCTGCCTGGGCCAGGCCAGCTGCGCCCAGCACGGAAAGAGTCAAGGCCTGGACAACAAGATTGCGACGGTTCAAAAACATGGATATCTCCTGGATCCAAATCCCTATTGGTATGGCCTGGTAGTGCAAGCACTGTGCCAGACAAATCTAGGGAAAACCCTTTGCGAATCAAGTGTTTGAAATCATTAGGTTTTTCTTGAGTTTCTGGACTGGCTGCCTGCGGCGGTGTATGGGATCTATTTCGATAATGAAATAATCATTTTCATGAATGAAACAAATGCGATATCGAACGATGGCGTCAAACGTCTGCCGGCAGTTGGCCAGCTGCATTTGTCCCACATCGTCACCGTAGGCCGCTACCGTGTGGGACGGGTGCTGGAGCGGCTGGCACAGCCCTGGTCGGGCGAGGCCAGGTTCTCGCATATCTCGGCATCGTTCGACGATGCGGTGGCCCAGGTGCAGGCACTCAATCTGCGCCAGCCCATCGATGCCCTGGTGGGGGCGGGAGCCAGCGGTGCCTGGATTCGAGAACGCGTGGACATTCCAATGGCTATGGTCGAAGTGCGTGGCCTGGATTTGCTGCAGGCGTTGCGCCAGGCCAAGTTGCAGACCACCGAGGAAGCTCCGCGCGTGGGTCTGGTCAACTTCGAGGTGCCGTCTCCCGTGGTGGCCCAGTTCGACAGCCTGTTCGGCCTGGGTCTGGTCCAGATCGCCTATCAAGGTCCGCATGACGCGCCGGCCTGCGTGCAGAAACTCAGGGCGTCGGGCGTTGGCGCCGTGGTGGCGCCGGGCCTGGTGGCCGACCTGGCAGAGCAGGCTGGCATGGCCAGCGTGTTGCTGTATTCCGATATTTCGGTGCGCCAGGCGCTCAGCGATGCCATGCTGCTGGCCCGTCATCGACATGCCGAGCGTGACCGGCATCAACGCCTGGAAACCGTGCTGCACCAGCTGCAGGACGGTGTGGCTGCTGTGGACGAGCGTGGCCGCATTTGCGCGCTGAACCCACGCATGGCCGCCTTGCTCGGGGTCCCGGTCGAGGCCTTGCACGGCCGCATGCTGGACGAGGTGGCTCCGGCCCTGGGCACGGCCCGGGCACTTGCCGGTGAGGAGGGGGGAGAAGAGGTGGTGCAACTGGCCCTGCGTACCCTGGTGGTGCGACGCGCGCCAATTGTGGAGAACGGGCTGGTGACCGGCGCTTTGCTGGTCTGCCGCGATCCTGCCGTGATCCAGCGGGCCGATCGCAGCCTGCGCGCCAGTCAGCGGCAAAGAGCTGCCGGTGTGCGCTGGCGCATTGAGGACTATCTGGGCAGCAGCCCCGCTGCCCAGCGCGTGCGACTGCTGGCCAGCCAGTATGCGAGCAGCGATGCGACGGTGCTCATTCTGGGCGAAAGCGGGACCGGCAAGGAGCTGGTGGCGCAAGGCATTCACAGCGCGGGGCGGCGTGCGGAACAGCCATTTCTGGCGGTCAACTGCGCGGCGCTCAGCGAAAGCCTGCTGGAGAGCGAGCTTTTCGGTTACGAGGAAGGCGCTTTTACCGGAGCCAGGCGCGGCGGCAAGACCGGCCTGATCGAGGCCGCGCATACCGGGACCCTGTTTCTCGATGAAATTGGCGACATGCCGCTGGCGCTGCAATCGCGGCTGCTGCGCGTGCTGCAGGAGCGTGAGGTATTGCGCGTAGGTTCCACCGCGCCGATTCCCGTGGATGTGCGCGTGATTGCCGCCACCCATGCGGATCTGGCCGATCAGGTGGAGCGTGGCCGGTTCCGGCGCGATCTCTATTACCGGCTGGCGGTGCTGCGCCTGAGCACGCCTTCGCTGCAAATGCGTGGTGCCGCCGATGTTGCGGAACTGGGCCGCGCCATGCTGGCTCAGCGCCTGAGCGCTGCAAACGGGTTGCCCCGCGCACTGCATGACAGAGTGGAGCAGCAGCTCGATGCACTGCTGGCCAGGGCTGCGGCGCATGACTGGCCCGGCAATGTCCGTGAACTGGACAACTGGGTGGAGCGTCTGCTGGCCTGCAGCGACTATCTGGGCTCAGGTCGGGGCGGCCTTCTGGATATGGCGCGCTTGCTTGAAGTCTTCCCTGAGTGTGCCGATGGCCTGACTCTGGCCCAGCCTGCCGCGGCCCGGCAGGCACAGCTCAGAGACGCGGGTCGCCTTGCCGAACAGAAGCGATTGCGCGAGGTGCTGGAGTCGGTCGGGGGTGATCAGCGTCAGGCCTGTGAAATTCTCGGCATCAGCCGGGCCACTTTATGGCGGCGCATGAAGGCTTAGCGGCGTTGCAGCGCGGGGTCCGCTATACGTATGATTTCGGCCAATATCGCGAGTGCATGGCGTGAATTGCGGAAACCGGCGCAACAATCACCAGCAAGCGGAGATTGGGCTGTGCCTCGGGCTTTCTGGGAGTCAAAGACTGCAGGCTCCGCTGTCTGGTGAGCCGGGTCGAGGCCGGAACCACAGCCGGGCCTGATGTTTTATCGATTGAGATCGGGAGAGAGACGGGTTATGTCCGACGTGAGCGAGCTTGAGAGCGAGAGTGCGGTCTATAGAACCTTGCTGGAGTCCACCAAGGCCATTCCCTGGAAGATCGATTGGGCGACCATGAAGTTCGCCTATATCGGCCCTCAGATCGAGAGTCTGCTTGGCTGGAGCCGTGAAAGCTGGGTCAGCGTCGAAGACTGGGCCATGCGCATGCACCCCGACGACCGCGAATATGTGGTGAATTTCTGTGTGAGTCAGTCCCAGGCCGGCGTGGACCATGAGGCTGACTATCGCGCTCTGACCAAGGACAACGGCTATGTCTGGATTCGCGATGTGGTCCATGTGGTGCGCAATGCGCAAGGCGAGGCCGAAGCGCTGATCGGCTTCATGTTCGACATCAGCGAGCGCAAAAAGACCGAGGAAAGGCTGCTGAGTCTGCAAAAGGAGCTGGAGGTGCTTTCCTTCAAGGATGGTCTGACCAGCATTGCCAACCGACGCTGCTTCGATACCAGCTTCGAGCAGGAGTGGGAGCGCACGCGCAGTGATGGCAAGCCCCTTTCCATGCTGCTGTTCGATGTCGACTTCTTCAAGCAATACAACGATTTGTACGGTCATATCCAGGGCGACAAATGTCTGGTGGATATTGCCCAGACCCTGAGCCTGGCGCTGGACGGACAGCGTGACCTGGTGGCGCGTTACGGTGGCGAGGAGTTTGTGGTGCTGCTGCCCGAAGCCGATGCCGAAACTGCGCAAAAAGTGGCCGAGCGCTGCCAGCGCCTGATCCAGAAGCAGTCCATCGTGCATGCACTGTCGCCCCATGGCAGGCGGGTCACCATGAGCATTGGTGCGGGGACGGTGCAGCCGGCAGAGCATGATCGACCTGCCAGCTTTATCGAAGCCGTGGACCGGCAGCTCTATGCGGCCAAGAACAAAGGCCGCCACCGGATTGAAAGCGTCATCTTGAACGCTTGAACCCTGCCCAGGCCTGCGTGCGGCAGGCGCCCGGCAGGGCAATACCCGGTGTCAGGCCTGCAGCACTTCGCCCGGCACCCGTACCCAGCCTTCCATCAGAATGCGGGCGCTTCGGCTCATCAAGGCCTTGGTGACCTGCCATTGCCCCTGGTCGCTCCTGGCTTCGGCCCCCACACGCAGAGTGCCGCTGGGATGGCCAAAGCGTACGGACTGGCGCTCGCCGCCGCCCGCCGCCACATTGACCAGCGTGCCGGGAATGGCGGCAGCCGTGCCGATGGCGACGGCAGCCGTGCCCATCATGGCGTGGTGCAGCCGGCCCATGGACAGCGCCCGCACCACGAGATCGATGTCCTCGGCAGCAATCGCTTTGCCGCTTGAGGCGATATAGCTTTGCGCAGGAGCCACAAAGCCTATCTTGGGCGTGTGCTGGCGTGTGGCAGCTTCACTCAGATCCTTGATCAGGCCCATCATGAGTGCGCCATGAGCGCGGATGGCTTCGAACCTGGCCAGGGCGGGGCCATCGCTGTTGATGGCATCCTGCAGTTCGCAGCCGGTATAGCCCAGCTCTCCGGCATCGAGAAAGATGGTCGGAATGCCGGCATTGATGAGGGTCGCGCAAAAGCGGCCGACGCCGGGCACGTCCAGCTCGTCGCAGACATTGCCGGTGGGAAACATGGCAGCGCCGTCCTCGCCTTCATCGGCGGGGTCCAGGAACTCCAGGGCCACTTCGGCAGCGGCAAAGGTCACGCCGTCAAGTTCGAAGTCCCCGATTTCCTGCACCTGACCATCGCGGATCTGCACATGGTTGATGATGGTCTTGCCGATATTGGCTTGCCAGATGCGAATGGTGGCCACGCCGTTGAGCGGAATGCGCTCGGCCGGAATCAGACCCATGTGAATGGCGCAGGGACCGACGGCAGCGCTCAGGTTGCCGCAGTTGCCACTCCAGTCCACAAAAGGCTGATCGATGGAAACCTGGCCAAACAGATAGTCCACATCGTGATCGGCGCTTGCACTCCGGCTGAGGATCACGCCTTTGCTGGTGGAGGATGAGGCATTGCCCATGCCGTCAATCTGCTTTCCATAGGGGTCGGGGCTGCCCAGGGTGCGCAGCAAGATGGCGTCGCGAACAGGGCCGGGCTGCCGGGCCGCTTCGGGCAGATCCTGCAGCTTGAAGAACACACCTTTGCTGGTGCCTCCGCGCATATAGGTGGCGGGAATGCGGATTTGCGAAGTGAGGGACATGGAATGGCAAACAAACAGGGTCTTCAACGCTCAAGCCAGGCTTGAGCCTTGAATCAGTGAAACAGGCGTAGCTGTTGGGGACGAGACGGAGAGCCGGAAGCCAATGGCCAGCGATGCAGTACCTGGTAGCGTAACTGCTTGCCTGTGCCGGTTCGCTCGACCAACTGAATCTCATCGATCAGCCAGTCAACGGGGTCGATATGCCGAGTGGGCAGGGCATGTAGAGCCCCGTAGCTGATGGTGATATGTGGTCTATGGCCGCCATCCTTGAAACCGTGGGATTTCAACTCGGTCTGCAGCGTTGTCAGCAGTTGGTTGAAAGGCTCTGGACGTCCGCGGGTGCACAAAGACCAGTGAATGCGTTCGCCCTCCTCACCGCGAACGCGGTTGAAGCTGAGCTCGAAGGCCTTCAACTGCGCCGCTTGCACGGCATTGCCTGCGGCCAGCAAGGCCAGCCGAGTCTCTTGCCCGGAGTCAAACGGGCCACACCAGGTTTGGTGCCAGTTATCTGGAGAGAACAGGCGCTCGCCCAGTTCCTTATCAAGGCCCAAAGCGCTGATCCGGGCACGCAGGCGATGACGTACCGGGCTTCGGGGCTGGGTGACAATCAGTATGCGTGCCTGGCTCATAGCAGCTCCTTAGCTCACAAGTTCAGCCGTCAATGCGGAATCGGCTGGGGCACTGTCCGCCAGGAAGTCCTGGGCAAAGCGCTGCAGCACGCCACCGGCCTCGTAAATCGAGACCTCTTCCTCGGTATCGAGGCGGCACAGTACCGACACTTCGGTGCGGGCACCTGTCGTCCGGTGGATATGAAGTGTAAGCGTGGCCTGGGGGCTGCGCCGGCCGATGACATCAAAGCTCTCAGTGCCATTCAACCCCAGTGTGTGGCGACTTGTGCCGGGCAGGAACTCCAGCGGCAACACCCCCATGCCGATCAGATTGGTGCGGTGGATGCGCTCGAAGCCCTCGGCCACGATGGCCTCCACACCGGCCAGGCGCACGCCCTTGGCGGCCCAGTCGCGGCTCGATCCCTGGCCATAGTCGGCTCCGGCGATGACGATCAGCGGCTGCTTGCGCTGCATATAGGTCTCTATGGCCTCCCACATGCGCAGTGTCCGGCCCTCGGGCTCAACGCGGGCGAGAGAGCCCTGGCGCACCTGGCCCAGGTCGTCCACCACCATTTCGTTGAAGAGCTTGGGGTTGGCAAAGGTGGCACGCTGTGCGGTCAGGTGGTCGCCGCGGTGTGTGGCATAGGAATTGAAGTCCTCCTCGGGCAGACCCATTTTGTGCAGATACTCGCCTGCGGCCGAGTCCATCAGGATGGCGTTGGAGGGCGAGAGGTGGTCAGTGGTGATGTTGTCGGGCAATATGGCCAGAGGGCGCATGCCGCGCAAAGTGCGCTCGCCCGCGAGGGCTCCCTCCCAGTACGGCGGTCGGCGGATATATGTGCTTTGCGGGCGCCAGTCATACAGTGCCTCGACCTTCTCGCCCTGGTCTGCACGGATGGCAAACATGGGTTCATAGACTGCACGGAACTGCTCGGGTTGGACGGCAGCCTTGGCCACGGCGTCGATTTCCTCGTCGCGGGGCCAGATGTCCTTCAAGCGGATCTCGCGGCCCTGGAAGACGCCCAGCACATCGTTTTCGATATCGAAGCGGATGGTGCCCGCAATCGCATAGGCCACGACCAGCGGCGGTGACGCCAGGAAGGCTTGCCTGGCATAGGGGTGAATGCGGCCGTCGAAGTTGCGATTGCCCGAGAGCACGGCTGCGGTGTGGAGGTCGCGATCCACAATTTCCTGCTGAATGACGGGATCGAGTGCGCCGCTCATGCCGTTGCAGGTGGTGCAGGCAAAGGCCACCACGCCAAAGCCCAGCGCCTCCAGGTCTTGCAGCAGACCAGCTTGCTGCAGATACAGTGGCACGGTCCTGGAGCCGGGGGCCAGCGAGGTCTTGACCCACGGCTTGCGCGTCAGTCCCAGATTGCGCGCATTGCGTGCCAGCAGGCCGGCCGCGATCACATTGCGTGGGTTGCTGGTGTTGGTGCAACTGGTAATGGCTGCAATGATGACTGCCCCGTCGGGCATCCGGCCCTCGGTTTGCGTCCACTCACCGGCAATACCTCTCGCCGCAAGTTCGCTAGTTGCCAGGCGGGCATGCGGATTGGAAGGGCCGGCCATATTGCGCACCACGCTGGACAGGTCAAAGCTCAGAGTACGTTCGTATTCGGCATGTTCCAGGCAGTCTGCCCACAGACCTGCCTGTCTGGCGTAGTTCTCGACCAGTTGCACCTGCGCGGGCTCGCGTCCCGTCAGGCGCAGATAGTCGATCGTCTGTTCGTCGATCGCAAACATGGCAGCCGTGGCGCCATATTCGGGCGCCATGTTCGAGATGGTGGCACGGTCACCGATGGAGAGGCTGCGTGCGCCTTCGCCATGGAACTCCAGATAGCAGCCCACTACTTTTTGCTGACGCAGGAATTGGGTCAGGGCCAGCACGATATCGGTGGCGGTAATGCCCGACTGCCGCTTGCCGCTCAGCTGCACGCCAACGATCTCGGGCAGGCGCATCCATGATGCGCGTCCCAGCATCACGCTCTCGGCCTCCAGCCCGCCCACGCCCACGGCGATCACACCCAGTGCATCGACATGCGGCGTGTGGCTGTCCGTGCCCACCAGAGTATCCGGATATGCTTCACCATCGATAGCGTGGATCACAGGGCTCATGCGCTCCAGATTGATCTGGTGCATGATCCCGTTGCCCGGCGGAATCACTTCCACATTCTTGAAGGCCCGCTTGCACCAGTCTATGAAATGGAAGCGGTCTTCATTGCGCCGGTCTTCGATGGCGCGGTTTTTCTCAAAGGCCTGAGGATCGTAGCCGCCGCACTCCACGGCCAGCGAATGGTCCACGATCAGTTGTACGGGCACGACGGGGTTGACCGCAGCCGGGTCGCCGCCTTGCTCGGCAATCGCATCGCGCAGGCCGGCCAGGTCGACCAACGCAGTCTGTCCCAGGATGTCATGACAGACCACGCGGGCCGGGAACCAGGGAAAGTCGCGTTCGCGCTTGCGTTCAATGATTTGCGTAAGGTACTCGGTCAGGTGTGCCGGATCGCTGCGCCGTACCAGGTTCTCGGCATGGACGCGGCTGGTATAGGGCAGTGTGGCCCAGGATCCGGGCGAAATATCCTCCACCGCGGCCTGCGCATCGAAGTAGTGAAGCGCGCTGCCAGGCAGGGGCCTGCGGTAGAGCGGGGATTGGTGCTTGCTCATTTTTTTCAGTCTGTTCGCGGATTTCAGAGCGCAGTAGCTGTGCGCTGCTGCGCGGTCGGTGTGGCGGAACACATCATGGCTTTGCGCGGGGCAGGGCCCAGGGCCAGTTGCAGCCTCGCCTGTGCGATGGCATACAAACGTGCAGTCAGCTCCATGCAGCCCGGGGGGCGCTGGCCTTGCAGCTGCGCAAGGTGATGCGCAAGCAAGCTGCATAGGTGGTGGGCTTCTGCCACCTGGGCTGCGGTGAGCCGGGTCACCGCCATACCACGCCGGGGCTGGGCCGTCAGCAATCCTTCATGGCATAGCAGCTTCATGGCTTCACGCACAGGGGTGCGACTCACGCCAAACTCCTGCGCCAAAGCGCCGTCGTTGATGTCGGAGCCGGGCGGCAAGCAGTGGCTCAGAATGCGCTCGCGCAGTTTGTCGGCGATGGCAATGCACAGTGAATGGGATTGCATGGGCTTGGCGGTCATGGCGCTCGGAAGAGATTTACTGACGTTCGTCGATGGGGATGAACGTCAGATCTTCCGGGCCTGTGTAGTTGGCGCTGGGACGGATGATCTTGTTGTCCTGGCGTTGCTCGATGATGTGCGCCGCCCAGCCGCTGGTGCGCGCAATCACGAACAGCGGCGTGAACATGGCAGTGGGCACGCCCATCATGTGGTAGCTGACGGCGCTGAACCAGTCGAGATTGGGGAACATGTTCTTGACCTCCCACATCACTGACTCAAGCCGCGCGGCAATGTCGTACATCTTGATGCTGCCGGCTTCATCCGACAGCTTCTTGGCGACGCCCTTGATGACCACATTGCGGGGGTCGCTCACGGTATAGACCGGGTGGCCAAAGCCGATCACGACCTCCTTGGCATCCACGCGGCGGCGAATGTCGGCCTCGGCTTCGGCAGGGTTGTCATAGCGCTTCTGGATCTCGAACGCCACTTCGTTGGCTCCGCCATGCTTGGGTCCGCGCAGCGCGCCGATCGCGCCTGTAATGGCCGAGTACATATCGCTGCCTGTTCCGGCCACCACGCGGGCGGTAAAGGTCGAGGCATTGAACTCATGCTCGGCATACAGATTGAGCGAGGTATGCATGGCGCGCACCCAGCTCTCGCAAGGCCTGACGCCATGCAGCAGATGCAGAAAGTGACCGCCGATGGAATCGTCCCCGGTTTCGACCTCGATGCGGCGGCCCGAGTTGCTGAAGTGGTACCAGTAAAGCAACATGCTGCCCAGGCTGGCCATCAGGCGGTCGGCGATATCGCGCGCACCTGGAAGGTTGTGGTCGTCTTTCTCCGGCAGCGCGCAGCCCAGGGCGGAGACACCGGTGCGCATCACGTCCATGGGATGGCTGGCGGCGGGCAACTGTTCCAGCGCCGTCTTTACGCTGCCGGGCAGGCCGCGCAAAGCCTTGAGCTTGGCTTTGTAGGCCTTGAGTTCGGCCTGTGTGGGCAGCTTGCCATGTACCAGCAGATGGGCGATCTCTTCAAACTCGCAGACCTCGGCAATGTCGAGAATGTCGTAGCCGCGGTAGTGCAGGTCGTTGCCGGTCTTTCCCACGGTGCACAGTGCCGTGTTGCCTGCGGTCACACCGGAGAGGGCGACGGACTTTTTGGGCTTGAAACTTGCGACGGCATGGGGGGGGGCGGCTGGGGATGCGGCGGCGGTCAGAGTGCTCATGGGTGTCTCCTTTGGATGTGCAGTGCAGGCCCTTGCTGGTCTGCGATACTTCGCAATCTACGCATTTGCTTTTTATGCGTACAGAACTGAATTGGTGAATGCTTGCGAAGGTGATTGCATGTATTTGCAAATTTTGCGAATCTTTTAAATCAGAAATAGGGAGCGGGTAATTGGCCAAGACATTCATGGGGGTGCGCTTGCGCAGCCTGCGTGCCGAGCGTGGTCTTACGCAGGCTGCGCTGGCCCAAGCGTTGGAGTTGTCACCCAGCTATCTGAACCAGATCGAGCAGGATCAGCGTCCGCTCACTGTGGCCGTGCTGCTCAAGATTCACAGGGTGCTGGGCGTCGATATCCAGCAGTTCTCCGAGGATGAGGAGGCCCGCTTGCTGGCGCAGTTGCGCGATGCAGTCGCCGCCATGCCTCAGCCAGAAGGTGCAGTGCCGCTGCCCGAGCTGCGCGAGGTCGCAGCCAAGCTGCCGCAGCTGGCACAGATGTTGCTGGCCATGCACCAGCGTCACCTGGCGGACGCCGAGAGGCTGGAGGCCTTGACCGCCCATCTGGGTGATGGCCGCGCAGGGCCTGATACCGACTCCTCGGTTCACAGAGATGTCGCTGGGAATGGCGCGATGGCAGACCTGCTGGCTGAGCCCTTGCGCCAGATGCCGTTCGAGGCGGTGCGTGATTTCTTCTTTTCCCACCGCAATTACCTTGATGCGCTTGATCGTGCTGCCGAAGCGCTGGCTCGGCAGGCTGCAGAGCAAGGTGGTCATCTGCATGATTGGCTGCAGTACCGGTTGCAGGCACGACATGGGGTATTGGTTCTGCGTGCTCATGTTGGGACCGCTGAGAAAGCGGGCAGCCATAGGCGCTACGATGCTCTCACGCGTACCTTGTATGTGGCACCGCAGCTGAGCCCCATGCAGCAGGCATTTCAGCTGGCTACGCAACTGGCACTGCTGGAGTTTGATTCACTGATTGAAAGGGAGCTGCAAAGCGTGTCCTGGCAGGACGAGGCCACGCGCCGGCTGGCACGCATGGGGCTGGCCAACTATGTAGCCGGGGCATTCGTGCTGCCATATGGAGTGTTTTTGCGTGAGACCGAAGGCCTTCGCTACGACATAGACTTGCTGGCAAGGCACTTCGGTGTGGGCTTTGAGACCGTCTGCCATCGTCTCTCCACCTTGCAGCGAAGCGACGCGCCGGGTGTGCCGTTTTTCTTTATCCGAGTGGACCGGGCTGGCAATATCAGCAAGCGCCAGTCGGCCACGCATTTTCATTTCTCCAAGACAGGCGGCACCTGCCCGTTGTGGGTGGTGTACGAGGCTTTTACCCAGCCGGGTCGCATCGTGCCCCAGCTCGCCAGCATGCCGGACGGGCGTGTCTACCTGTGGATTGCTCGCACCATCAGCCATGCTGGCCAGGGCTGGGGGGCACCAGGCAAGACTTTCTCCATCGGCCTGGGCTGCGACTTGCAGCACGCCGCTCGGCTGGTGTATTCCCAAGGCATGGATTTGCGCAATATAGGAGCTGCGACTCCTATCGGCATGGGCTGCAAGGTATGCGAGCGCAGCGCTTGCCCGCAACGTGCCTTCCCGTACGTGGCCAAACCGCTCAAAGTCAATGAGAACGAGAGCGGCTTTGTCCCCTATGGCGGTTAGTTGCTGCTGCCAGGTGCGGTGAAGTTGGAGATGAGGCATCTGACACGGGATTGCTGTCACCAACTGATTGCCAGATGTGAAATTGCAGTGGAACGAAATTCTGTATTGGATTGGTTGCTATTTCTTTAATAGCTTTTTGCGCAAATTCGCTTAGTCTTCTTGGACGATGGGCTGAAGGCGATTTCTTTTTACGCTGTCTCCAAGTTTTGATTGCACATCAACAAGGAGACAAGAATGCGTCTAGCAGGAAAAGTTGCCGTGGTCACAGGGGCGGGCCAGGGCATGGGGCGAGCGATTGCACAGCGTTTTGCCGATGAGGGAGCCACTGTGGTGGCCGTGGACTTGAATGAAGAAGCTGCCAAGCAGACCCTGCAAGGAAAGCCTGGCAAACATCTGGCTCGTTCCTCCAACGTAGCCGACAGCGCTGCGGTCGATGCGCTGTTTGTCGAAATCCGCGAAAAGCTGGGCGCCGTCGACGTGCTGGTAAACAACGCCGGCGTAGGTTCGGTGGACCAGTTTGCCGATATTCCCGACGCGACCTGGGAGCGCGTGATTGGAGTGAACCTGAACGGCGCTTTCTACTGCGCCCGTGCCGCCGTCAAGCAGATGCAGGAAGGCAAGGGCGGTGCCATCGTCAATATCTCCAGTACCTCGGCTGTCAGTGGTGACGGTCCGGCGCACTACTGCGCTTCCAAGGCTGCCCTGATGGGTTTGACCCGTGGCATGGCCAAGGAGCTGGCATCCAAGAAGATCCGTGTAAACACGCTGGTTCCTGGCCCCACCAACACGCCCATGATGCAGGGCATTCCTCAGGAATGGGCCGATGCCATCATCGCCGGCGTGCCCATGGGGCGCATGGCTGAGCCAGAAGACATCGCCAAGGTGGCAGTGTTCCTGGCCAGCGACGACAGCGGCTTTGTGACGGGTCAGAACGTGGCAGTCAACGGCGGCAGCGCCTTCCTCTAAGGAGAGACAAGCATGAGCAAGCGTCTGGAAGGAAAGATTGCATTTGTGTCGGGTGGCGGCTCCGGTATCGGTGCCGCAACGGCTGAGCGTTTCGCACAGGAGGGGGCAACCGTTGTGATCTGCGGCCGCCGCAAGCAGGCTCTCGAGGAAGTCGTGGCCAAGATCAAGGCGGCAGGCGGCAGTGCCGAGGCCATCGTGGCCGATGTGGGCAACGAAGCCCAGTTCGTTGGTGCGCTGGAGCAGGCTGCCAAAAAGCATGGCAGCCTGGACATTCTGGTCAACAACGCCATGGCCTACACCTGGGGCGGCATCGACAGCATGACCACGGCCGACTGGCATGCCAACTTCAGCACTTCGGTGGATGGCACCTTCTGGGGGACGCGCACAGCGCTGAAGCTGATGGCCGGCAAGGGCGGCTCTATCGTCAATATCGGCTCCATCTGCGGCACGCTGGGCACGCCCTATATGTCGGGCTACTCGGCAGCCAAGGCGGCCATTCTCAACTTCTCGCGTGCTGCAGCCGCCGAAGGTGCGCCTGCTGGCGTGCGCGTGAACGTGGTGATTCCTGCCGTGGTGGAGACCCCTGCGACAGCGGGAATGCTGGCTGATGAGGCATCGCGCAAGAACACCGAAAAGCTCATCCCCATGGGCCGTGTCGGTCAGTCCAATGAGCTGGCCAATGCCGTGCTGTTCCTGGCCAGCGATGAAGCCAGCTATGTGACAGGTGCTGCACTGCCCGTGGACGGTGGTCGTTCCGCCGTTCTGGTGACTGCGCTGTAACAGAAAGCTTTAGAGATGAGTGAACCCGTGAATCAGTGGCCGCAAACGCTGGATGAGCGCACCGACAGGCTGGAGTCGCTGGATGCGATTCGTCAGCTGGCTGGCAAGTATTCCCTGTCCCTGGACATGCGTGACATGGACGCCCATGTGAACCTGTTTGCACCTGATATCAAGGTGGGCAAGGACAAGGTCGGGCGTGCGCACTTCATGGCCTGGCAGGACAGCACGCTGCGTGATCAGTTCACGGGCACCTCGCACCATCTGGGGCAGCACATCATCGAGTTCGTGGACAAGGATCACGCCACCGGCGTGGTCTACTCCAAGAACGAGCATGAATGCGGTGCCGAGTGGGTCATCATGCAGATGCTGTACTGGGACGACTACGAGCGCATTGATGGCCAGTGGTATTTCCGTCGCCGCCTGCCCTGTTACTGGTATGCCACCGACCTGAACAAGCCGCCGATTGGCGACATGAAGATGCGCTGGCCCGGTCGTGAACCCTATCATGGCGCTTTCCATGATCTGTTCCCGAGCTGGAAGGAGTTCTGGGCCAGCCGCCCTGGCAAGGATGAGTTGCCACAAGTGGCCGCGCCCGCGCCGCTGGAGCAGTTTCTCAAGACCATGCGCCGTGGTACCCCCGCGCCGCGCATGCGCGTGCGCTAAGGAGCCGGCATGAGTCAAACGCTTTTCACGCCCATCCAGCTGGGCAAGATTGCTCTGCAGAACCGCGTGGTCATGGCCCCCATGACGCGTAATCGCGCCGATGCCGATGGCACGCCAACCGACATCATGGCCGAGCACTACGGTCAGCGCGGCGATGCCGGTCTGATCGTGGCTGAAGGGGCCTGGCCCGAGGTCACGGGTCAAGCCTATTGTCGTCAGCCCGGCATCGAAACTGCCGAGCATGTGCGCGGCTGGCGCCGTGTGACGGACGCCGTGCATGCGCGTGGCGGATCCATCGTGCTGCAGATCATGCACTCCGGTCGTATCGGCAGCAGCCATATCAAACCCGCTGGTGTGCGTTCCGTATCGGCCTCCGCCATTCAGGCCCAGGGCAAGATCTGGACCGACGCTGCAGGCATGCAGGACTTCGATGTGCCCCAGGCATTGACGACGGAAGAAGTGCGCAAGGCCATTGCCGAGCATGCTGCGGCCGCACAGCGCGCCATGGATGCAGGGTTTGATGGCGTCGAGCTGCATGGCACCAGCGGTTATCTGAGTCTGCAGTTCCTGCACTCCAGCACCAATCGGCGTAGTGACGAATATGGTGGCGACGCCAGCCGGCGTTCGCGTTTCGCTGCGGAATGCCTGAGCGCCATGGGCAATGCAATCGGCATTGATCGCGTGGGTCTGCGCCTGAATCCCGGCAACACCTTCAATGACACTGTGGACGAAAACTCTGCAGCCACCCATGCCGAGCTGATGCGTCAGGCAGCCAGGCTGGGCATTGCCTATCTGCATGTGATGCGTGCGGTGTTCGACCCTTCAATCGACGCCTTCATGCTGGCACGTGAGAACTTTGGCGAGAACCTGATTCTCAACGACGGCTTTGATGCGCAAAGCGCCGAAGCCGCGTTGCAGGCAGGCGAGGGCAAGGCGGTATCTTTTGCGCGGCATTTCATCGCCAACCCCGATCTGGTGCAGCGCATGCGTCAGGGCCTGCCTCTGGCCAGATTTGACCGCAACACGCTCTACACCCCAGGTGCCAGGGGCTACAACGACTATGCGTCTGCAGAAGAAGTGCAGACCGTCTGATCAATCAAGAAACTGAGTTCATCGTGTTGGCCGCATTCCCGCCTGGGGGTGCGGCCTTTTTTTGTACTGCGGGTTTTCACGGCTGTCGCAAGGGTGTCGGAGCGGCTTGCTTCAAAGGGCTGAAAGCAATCTAGTCTATTCCGCTGAACTGCATGCTGATTCTTGTATGAATGCTATTAAATTTGGGTGATGAAGCGCTAAATCGTTAGTCTCAATGGACGATGTTTGCAAAGGCTCTCCTCTTCAGAATCCTCAGCATCACTAAAGGATTTGGGTTGGAGGCCCCGACATCATGATGGAAATACGTGGACTAGCGTACGTTGTTGCCGAGAGCTCTGATTTGGATCGCTGGGTCAGCTATGCACGTGATGTGCTTGGCATGATGCCAAGCACCACTGCCGATGGCGATCTGCTGATCAAGATGGATGAGCGTCAGTTCCGCTTCCAGGTTCAGCCTGGAAGCAATGACAGATATTCCGCATCCGGTTGGGAAGTGGCCAACAAGCAAGCCTTTGGGCAGGCGCTCAAGGTGTTGCAGGCAGCTGATGTGCACTACGAAATGGGCAGTTCCGAACTGTGTGCCAAGCGCCATGTGCAGGAGCTGGCCATCGTGATGGATCCGTCCGGAAATCGTCACGAGATCGTCTGGGGCTTCAAGTCCGACTTCCGCCATTTTGCGTCGCCCCAAGGGGTGTCGCGCTTTATCACCGGCGACTATGGTCTGGGCCACACCGTGCTGCCCGCTCCCGACTTTGACAAGACCGTGGCCTTTGTGCGCAATGTGCTGGGCTTTGGTCTCTCGGATATTTACAACTTCAAGCCCGCAGGCGATGCCGGCCCCACGGTCCGAATCCACTTCTTCCACTGCGCCAACGGGCGTCACCACAGCCTGGCGCTGGCCGAGTTCCCTTCCGCATCGGGTTGCGTGCACGTGATGGTGGAGGTGGACAACATGCCCGAAGTGGGCCGTGCCATGGACCGCATGCAAAAGAGCCAGGTCAAGCTCTCTGCCACCCTGGGTCAGCACACCAACGACAAGATGATCTCGTTCTATATGAAGACGCCCTCCAACTTCGACCTGGAGTTCGGCTATGGCGGCGCCGTCATCGACTGGGAGCACCACATCACGCACGAGTTCACGACCGTAAGCCTCTGGGGGCACGACTTCAGCGTGGGCCGCCCTGAAAACAACTGATAGGAGGCTTGGAGACATGGCCAATAAACTGATGACAGCGAAGGACGTTGTGGCATCCATCAAGGACGGCATGACGATCGGAATTGGTGGCTGGGGGCCCCGGCGCAAGCCGATGGCCCTGGTGCGCGAGCTGCTGCGCAGCCCCGTCAAGGACCTGACCGTGGTGGCCTATGGCGGTGCCGATGTGGGCATGCTGTGTGCAGCCGGCAAGGTCAAGAAGTTGATCTTCGCCTTCGTGTCGCTGGACTTCATTCCGCTTGAGCCGTACTTTCGCAAGGCCCGCCAGAGTGGTGAGATCGAGGTCATGGAAATTGACGAAGGTCATATGGTGCTGGGCCTGAAGGCTGCAGGCATGCGTATTCCCTATATTCCCACCCGCGTCGGCCTGGGCACGGATGTGCTCAAGCACAACAGCTCCATCCGCCTGATCGAATCGCCCTACGACGGCAAGGAGTGGGTGGCGATGCCCGCCATCAATCTGGATGTGGCCCTGTTGCACGTGGATCGCGCGGACTCTCGCGGTGTCTGCCAGATTGCCGGTCCCGATATCTATATGGACGACCTGTTTGCCCGAGCAGCAACCAATACGTTTGTGAGCTGCGACGAACTGGTCGAGTCCAGCAGTTTCGAGTCGGAGCAAGCCGCGCGCCTGGTGTTCTGGGAGCGCTCCGAAACCACGGGCGTCGTGCACCTGCCTGGCGGTGCTCACCCATCGTCCTGCGCACCTCTGTATGGCTTTGATGTCAAGCACTTCAAGGAATACGCGGCCAGCAGCAAGGAAGAGGGCGGCTGGAGCAGCTACCAGCAGAAATACGTGCAATGCACGGAGCAGGAATATCTGGAAAAAGTGGGTGGCATGGAGGCAATCAAGCGCCTGCCCTTGCCCGTGTTCTGAGGAGGCACAGAGATGAGTGAAATTGCATTGGTAGATCGCGTCATCTGCGCCGCGGCACGTGCCTGGGAAAACGACGGTGAGGTGTTGGCCACCGGCATCGGCCTGGTGCCGCGACTGGCGGCCTCGCTGTGCATGCGGTCCATCAACACCGATCTGATCATGACGGACTCCGAAGCCTGGGTGGTCAACGAGCCCGTGCCCGTAGGCCCTCGCGGTGACTACCAGATCAAGCGTGAAAGCTGGATGGGTTTCTCGCGCATCTTCGACAACGTCTGGGGAGGCAAGCGCCACGCCATGGTGGGTCCCGTGCAGGTGGATCGCTTTGGTCAGGGCAATATCTCCATGGTGGGCAGCGACTACGCCCGTCCCAAGTCAATGATGCTGGGCGTGCGCGGTTTCCCCGGTAATTCAATCAATCACGCCAACTCCTTCTTTGTTCCCAACCACAGCACCAAGGTTTTTGTGTCGGGCGAGGTCGATGCCGTGGGCAGTGTGGGCTACAACAGCGCACGCCTGGCCAAGGGCTGGACGCTGGAGGAGACCACGGACATTCGCTTCATCTTCACCAATCTGTGTGTGATGGACTTTGGCGGACCCAGTCATCAAGTGCGCCTGGTGTCGCTGCATCCCGGCGTGACGGCGGTGCAGGTCAAGGAGGCCACGGGTTTTCCGATCCATGTCCCCGAGAACGTGGGTGTGACACCTGATCCAACGCCCGAGCAGCTGGCTTTGCTGGCCCAGCTTGATCCGCACAATCTGCGCGCTACGGCCATGGGAGCCTGATATGGATGATGCAGCCAGCGAATTTGTGACACGCGAAGACAAGGCCGTCTACGAAACCGACCAGCCCGTGCTCTATAGCGTGGACAACGGCATTGCCACGGTCACCATGAATCGGCCCACGTTCAACAACGTGCAGAACTCGCAGATGACCTATGCGCTGGATGCAGCCTTGCGCAAGGCGACCGATGACGATAGCGTCAAGGTCATCGTGCTGCGCGGCGAAGGCAGGCACTTCAGTGCGGGTCACGACATCGGCACGCCCGGCCGAGACATCAACAAGTCCTTTGACCGTGCACACCTGTGGTGGGATCACACCAACAAGCCAGGCGGCGAGCAATTGTTTGCCCGCGAGCAAGAGGTGTACCTGGGGATGTGCCGCCGCTGGCGCGACATCCCCAAGCCCATGATTGCCATGGTGCAGGGCGCCTGCGTGGCCGGTGGCCTGATGCTGGCCTGGGTCTGCGACCTGATCGTGGCCAGCGATGACGCCTTCTTCCAGGATCCCGTGGTGCGCATGGGCATCCCCGGTGTGGAGTATTTCGCCCACGCTCACGAACTGCACCCGCGCATTGCCAAGGAATTTCTGCTGCTGGGTGAGCGCATGCCGGCAGACCGGGCCTACCAGATGGGCATGGTCAACCGTGTGGTGCCGCGCGCCGAGCTGCAGGACCAAGTCTACGCCATGGCTCAGCGCATGGCAGCCCAGCCCCGTCTGGGTCTGGCACTGACCAAGATGGTCGTCAACAAGGCGGAGGAGCTGCAAGGCCTGCGCTCCACCATGGACATGGCTTTTGGCTACCACCACTTTGCGCACGCACATAGCCAGGCCATGGGTATGGGGCAACTGGGCGGCCAGGACGCCAAGTCCATGGTCAAGGCCAATAAAGAAGAGTCAAAGGCATGAGCAATATGAACGACATGGGCAGTCTGCGCACTCCTATCTGTGACTTGCTGGGGTGCCGCTATCCCGTCATCCAGACTGCCATGGGCTATGTGGCGGGGGCTGATCTGGTGATAGGTACGACCAATGCTGGCGGCTTTGGTTTTCTGGCCGGTGCCACGATTCCTGCGGACAAGATCGAAGCCGAAATTCTGCGTGTCAAGCGCGAGACCGACGATCAGCCTTTCGGGTTGAACTTTCATATGTTCCAGCCCAACGCCCAGCAGTTGCTGGACCTGGCGGTGAAGTACCGTCTGCGCGCCGTGAGCTATGGCCGTGGCCCGGACAAGAAGGTGATCGGCCGTCTGCGGGATGCCGGCATCGTCTGCATGCCCACCGTGGGGGCTCTGAAGCACGCTCAAAAAGCGATCGAGATGGGGGCCAACGTCATCACCGTGCAAGGAGGTGAGGGAGGTGGCCATACCGGCAGCGTGCCCACCACGGTGCTGCTGCCCCAGGTGGTGGACGCGGTCGATGTGCCCGTGATCGCCGCAGGTGGCTTCTATGACGGCCGCGGCCTGCTGGCTGCGCTGGCCTACGGTGCATCGGGCATTGCCATGGGTACACGCTTTTTGATGACCAGCGACTCCAGGGTTCCTGCGGAGACTCTGCAGCGCTATCTGGCTGCAAGAGATGCGGAAAAGATCGCCATCTCGCATCTGGTCGATGGCATGCCCCAGCGCATGATTCCCAACGAATACCTGGCCATGCTGGAAAAAGCCAGCCCCATGAAACGCCTGCGCATCGCTTTGAGCCTGGCACTGCAGTGGAAGGCCGAGACCGGCATGACCACGGGCCAGGCCATGAGCATCTTCATGAAGGCCATGCGCGAAGACTCTTCTTCCGTCGCCCAGACCGTGATGGCAGCCAACGCCCCCATGTTGCTGCAGCGCTCCATGGTGGATGGAAACCCTGCAGAAGGTGTGATGTCCGCCGGCCAGGTGGCCGCGCTGATCGGCAAGCTCGACAACTGCGAAGAGGTGATCGGCGGCATCGTCCGCCAGGCCATGGAACGTCGCAACGCATTGAACGCATTGACTCCCGCATAACAACAAGCCAATGAGGCTGGATATGTCCATTCAACAATTTCACTCCAATACTCACGACAACGGTGTGGCAGAGCTGGTGATTGACCGTGCTCCCGTCAATGCCCTGAATGCCGCTGGCTGGAATGGCCTGGCCAAGGAAATCGAAGCGCTGGGTCAACGCCCTGACGTGCGCGTTATCGTCATTCGTGCCGAAAACCGTGGCTTCTGCGCGGGTGTGGACATCAAGGAGCTGGCGACCAACGACAAGCTCATCATCGACGTGAACGCAGGCAACTACGCCACGTTCAAGGCTGTGCACCTGAACAAGGTACCCGTCATCACCGCCGTGCACGGCTTTGTGCTGGGCGGCGGAATCGGCATCTGCGGTGCATCGGACATTGTGATCGCCGCAGAAGACGCCACCTTCGGCCTGCCCGAAGTGGACCGCGGCGCCATGGGCGGTGCGGCCCATCTGCAGCGCATGTTCGGCGTGCAAAAGACCCGCTACCTGTTCTTTACGGGCGAGATGATTGGTGCGGCAGAAGCCTTGCGCCTGGGAGCCATCGAGCGTGTAGTTCCCCGTGAGCAGCTGCGCGACGTCGCCATGGAGATCGCCAACAAGATCGCCGCCAAGAGCCCCGCCATGATCCGCATCGCCAAGGAAGCGTTGACCGGCATCGAAGACGGCAATCTGGAAGACAAATACCGCTGGGAGCAGGGCTTCACCCTGCAAGCCTATATGAGCCCCGATTCCGCCGAGACACGCAGCGCCTTCGTGGAAAAGCGCGACGCCAAATTCTGAGCATCACTAGCGCGAAGAGGAGACAACCATGGATTTGACCTATACCCCAGCGCAAAAAGCGTTCCGTTCCCAGGTACGTGAATGGCTCAAGAACAATGTGCCTGCGGAACGGCTGCAGAGCTATGACACCCGAGAGGGGTTCGAGCAGCACCGCCAGTGGGAAGCCAAGCTGGCCGACGCCGGCTACAGCGCCGTGACCTGGCCCAAGGATCTGGGAGGCAGCGGCTGCGACCTGACCGAATGGCTGATCTTCGAGGAAGAGTACTGGGCAGTCGATGCGCCAGCCCGCGTGAACCAGAACGGCATTCTGCTGCTGGGCTCCACGCTGATGGAATTCGGTACGCCCGAGCAGAAGGCCCGCTTTCTGCCCCGTATGGCGCGCTGCGACGATATGTGGGCCCAGGGTTGGTCCGAGCCCAACGCTGGCTCGGACATGGCGGCCATCAGCAGCCGTGCCATTCGCATGGGTGACAAATTCATTCTGAACGGTCAGAAAATCTGGTCTACCCGTGCAATCTTTGCCGACTGGGTGTTCGGCCTGTTTCGCAGCGACCCGACGTCGAGCCGCCACCATGGTCTGAGCTACATCCTCGTGCCCCTGAACACGCCCGGCATCACCGTGCGTCCCATTCGTGCCATCAATGGCCGCGAGCACTTCGCCGAAATCTTCTTCGACGATGTCGAAGTACCTGTGGAGAACCTGCTGGGTGCAGAAGGCAAGGGCTGGCATGTGGCGATGGCGACGGCCGGCTTCGAGCGCGGGCTGCTGCTGCGCTCTCCCGCCCGCTATCAGCGCAGTGCGCAGAAGCTGGTGGACCTGTATCTGCGCAATCAGGTCGATGCCGACCGCGACCACTCCATTCGCGATGCCGTGCTGCGTGCCTGGCAGGGGGCGGAGGCATACACGCTGTCTTCCTATCACACGGTAGGCCGCCTGAACAAGGGCGCACAGATTGGCGCGGAAGCCAGCACCAACAAGATTGTCTGGTCCGAGCTGGACATCATGATTCATGAAACCGCGATGCGCATTCTGGGTGCGCGTGCCGAGCTCATCGATGACGCCGAGGCCAACGAATGGCTGGAAGGTTTTCTGTTCTCGCAGGCCGGTCCCATCTACGCGGGCAGCAACGAGATCCAGCGCAACATCATCGCTCAGCGCATGCTGGGCCTGCCCAAATCCTGATCGGCAGGGAGACAACCATGGACTTCACCTTTACCGAAGATCAAATCGCATTCCGTGACTCGATCAGCCGCTTTCTGATGACCGAAGCAGCCCCCGAGCTGCTGCGCGACATCTGGGAAACCCCGACCGGTCGCAGCCCCGAGCTGTGGGCCAGGATTGCAGAACAAGGCCTGATGGGCCTGTCCGCCCCCGAAGCCGATGGCGGTATGGGCATGGCCGATGTGGACTGGGCACTGCTGCTGCAGGAAGTGGGTTATTACGCTCTGCCCGATTCCTTGACCGACACCGCCTATGTGGCCGTGGGCATGCTGAGTGCATTGCCGCAAGGACATGAGAGCCGTGTCTGGCTGTCCAGGATCGCCGAAGGCAGCTGCCGCGTGGCCGTGGGCCATCCCGTCAACCCCAATGTGGCGGACGCCGCACTGGCCGATGTGCTGTTGCTGCCCCATGCCACGGCCACCGGCCTGGAACTGCACCTGCTCAGGCCCGCACAGTGCGAGATCACGGCGCTGAGCAGCATCGACTCCTCGCGCCGCCTGTCACGGGTACGCTGGACGGCATCCGATGCCACCCGTTTGCTCGATGGAACTCAGGGTCAGAAGGTCTGGGACACAGCCGGCGAGCGCGGTGCACTCGCCGCAGCTGCCCAGATGCTGGGCCTGGCTCAGCGCATGCTGGACATTTCGGTGGACTATGTGGCGCAGCGCAAGCAGTTCGACAAGGTCATAGGCAGCTTTCAGGCCGTGCAGCACCACCTGTCGGACATCGTCACCAAGATCGAGTTTGCCAAACCCGTGCTCTACCGTGCCTTCTATGCGCTGCAGCACGGCGAACCTGATCTGGCTGTGCGTATATCGCACGCCAAGCTCCAGTGCAGCGAAGCGAGCTGGTTTGCGGCGCGCAACAGTCTGCAGGTGCATGGCGCCATGGGTTACACCTGGGAGGTCGATCTGCAGATGTTCATGAAGCGCGCCTGGGTACTGGACGCTGCCTGGGGCGACAAGGCATACCATGCGGCCCGCCTGACCCAGGGCCTGCTGCGCAGTCCCAATGCCCCTGTGGGCCCCGGCGCGACCTTTGATCGAGAAATCGATTCATGTGCCTCCTGCTCTGCGCAAGATGCTGTGAAGAACATTGCTGAAGAGGTGGCTGCATGAGCGCCCAGGCCTATATCGTTGATGCGCTGCGCTCTCCTACCGGAAAGCGCAAGGGCTCTCTTGCCACCGTGCACGGTGCCGACCTCGGCGCCCATGTGATCAAGGCGCTGGTCGAGCGCAACGACATTCCCGCAGCCGATTACGACGACGTGATCTTTGGCTGCGTGGATACCATCGGCTCTCTGGCCGGCGATATTGCTCGCACTTCCTGGCTGGCAGCCGGTATGCCCTTGAACGTTCCCGGCACCACGATCGACCGCCAGTGCGGCTCGTCCCAGCAAGCCATTCATTTTGCAGCCCAGGCCGTGATGAGCGGCACGCAGGACGTGGTGCTGGCCGGAGGCGTGCAGACCATGAGCGCGATTCCAATCTCGTCAGCCATGCTGGCCGGCCAGCCCCTGGGCTTTACCACGCCGTTTGCCGAGAGCAAGGGCTGGCAGGCCCGTTTCGGCAACGCGCCCGTGAACCAGTTCTATGCCGCCCAGCGTATTGCCGACCACTGGGGTGTGAGTCGTGCCGATATGGAGGTGTTTGCCAAGGAAAGCCACGACCGCGCTTTGAAGGCCATCGCTGAAGGTCGCTTTGATCGCGAAATCGTGCCGTTTGGCGACTTCAAGATGGACGAAACCGCCCGACTGAGCACGCTGGAGAAGATGGCCACGCTGGAGCCGGTGGATCCGACCTATCCCTCGATCACCGCTGCCGTGTCCAGCTCCACCTGCGATGCCGCAGCGGCCGTGCTGGTGGTGTCGGAGGCTGCGCTCAAACGCTACAACCTCAAGCCCCGCGCCCGCATTCACCATATGAGCGTGCGCGCCGATGACCCCATCTGGCACCTGACCGCGCCGATTCCCGCCACGGAATATGCGCTCAAGAAGGCGGGCATGACCATGTCCGACATCGACCTGGTCGAGATCAACGAGGCCTTCGCTTCCGTGGTCATGGCCTGGCTCAAGGAGACCGGCTACGACCATGGCAGGACCAACGTCAACGGCGGCGCGATTGCGCTCGGTCATCCACTGGGAGCGTCAGGCGCCAAGCTCATGACCACGCTGCTGCACGAGCTGGAGCGGACCGGCGGTCGCTACGGCTTGCAGACCATGTGCGAAGGTGGAGGACAGGCCAATGTGACCATCATTGAGAGACTCTGACGACAGACATGCAGGCACCCCTGGGTGCCTGTATTGCGTTGGAGCTCCGGTGCTAGCGGCTTAGCAAGTCATCCACAAAAATATCAACGGAGACAAAGACATGCAAGACAAAGCGACGGATTCAGATCGCAGAGCATTCCTGGCCGGGGCAACTGCCACGGCGGCCGTGCTGGGTCTGCCGGCAGCGCAAGCGCAAGTCGGCACCAGGGCCATTGCGCAGGCCGATGCCATTACCATGGCAGCGCAGATGCGCAAAGGCGATGTCACGCCGCTGGAAGCCCTTGATGCCGCCATTGCGCGCGTTGAAGCCTTGCCCAAGCTCAATGCCGTGGTCATCAAAGACTACGAACTGGCCCGCGAGCATGCCAAGAAGCTCTCGGCCATGGGCCGTGATGAACGCAAACAGGCGACTGACAAAGCGCCGCTGTGGGGTCTGCCGTTTGTGCTCAAGGACCTGGGCCTGAGCATGGCAGGAACCGTGACCAGCAATGGTTGCCGCTTCTTCAAGGATGCTGTCGCTTCGCAGGACTCCACGCTGGTGATGCGCTACAAGGCTGCGGGTCTCAACATCTTTGGCAAGACAGCATCTCCCGAGTTCGGCATGACGACCACCACAGAGTCAAAGCTTTACGGAGTCACGCCCAACCCCTGGAACACAGGGCATACCACGGGCGGTTCTTCCGGTGGGACTGCCGCTGTGGTGGCGGCCGGCATTCTGCCCGTGGGCCATGCCAGCGATGGTGGCGGCTCCATCCGCATACCGGCCGCACATTGCGGCCTGTTCGGTCTCAAGCCCAGTCGTGGACGTGTGCCTGCAGGGCCAGGAGCGCTGGATGGCGCAACAGGTTTGTCGGTGAACCACGTCATCAGCCGCAGCGTGCGCGATACCGCCTTGCTGCTGGACTTGAGTGCCGGGCCCGAGTTCGGCTCGCGAGTGCGACCTCCCTCCGATGTCCCTCAGGGCTACCTTGAAGCGATGCACCAGCCCGAGCGCAAGCTGCGTATTGCCGTCTGGCGCAAGAACTACTTCGGGATTCCCGTACATGCCGAATGCCTGGAGGCCGTGGACAAGGCGGCCAAGGCCTGCGAGGCGCTGGGGCATTTTGTTGAAGAGGCCATGCCGGAGCTGCCGGTGAACGAAATTTTTGGCGGCATGGGTGCAGGCATGTCGGCAGGTCTGCTCAGCGCCATTGAATACCGTGAAAAGCAGCTGGGCCGCGCTGTGCGCGAAGACGAGATGGAGCCGCTGAACTGGGCCGCATTGCAGGCCGCGAAGAAGGCCTCGGCGCTGGATCTGTACCGTGGCCGCGCAGGCTTCGACAAGGCGGGGCAATTGATCGATGCATTCCTGTCCAGGTACGACCTGATTCTGACGCCCACCACCGTGGTGCCTGCACAGAAGCTGGGCGCGCTGCGACTTGATCAGCCTTATGAAAGCTATGCCGCCGAGGCCATGAACTCTTCCGCCTTTACCTCGCTGTTCAACATCAGCGGTCATCCTGCCATGTCCGTGCCGCTGCACTGGACGGCAGACAACCTCCCTGTGGGGGCTCACTTTGTCGCACCGTTTGGTGGTGAAGGCCGCTTGCTGCGCATGGCGGCGCAGCTGGAGCAAGCCCTGCCATGGGCACAACGCGTGCCGGACCTGTCCGCACTAAAGGCTTGAATGTCCAGCAACAACAAGGAGGAGAGCATGGAGTCAGTGAATCAAGGGGTGGATCGTCGCGGCTTTATTCAGGGCGCAGGTGCCGTGGCCGCAGCGTCAGCCATGCCGGCAATGGCTGCACAGAAGAAAAATGAGGCGACTGCGGTGGATGGCTACGCCTGGGCAGAGCAGATCCGCCGGGGCGATATCACGCCGCTGGAAGCGCTGGAAGCGGCGATTGCACGCACCGAGGCCTTGCCCAAGCTCAATGCAGTGGTCATCAAGGACTACGATCTGGCACGTGATCAGGCCAGGCAGATGTCGGCTCTGGGCAGCGCTGCGCGTGCCGAAGCCACGGCCAGGGCGCCCATGTGGGGCGTGCCCTTTCTGCTCAAGGACCTGAACCAGTATCTGAAGGGAACGGTCACTACCAACGGCTGCCGCTTTTTCAAGGGGGCCGTGGCAGAGTACGACAGCACCCTGGTGGCACGCTACAAGGCGGCCGGCCTCAATATCTTTGGCAAGACGGCATCGCCCGAGTTCGGCCAGACACCCACGACCGAGTCCTTGCTCTATGGCAAGTCGCCCAATCCCTGGAATGCTGCCCACACGACAGGCGGCTCTTCGGGTGGTGCGGCATCGGTGGTTGCCGCTGGAATTGTGCCCGTGGCGCATGCCAGCGACGGAGGCGGCTCCATCCGCATTCCCGCTTCGCACTGTGGCCTGTTCGGCCTCAAGCCCAGCCGCGGCCGTCTGCCTGCCGGTCCGGCCAATATGGAAGGCTGGATGGGCTTGTCCATGAACCATGTCATCAGTCGCAGCGTGCGCGACAGCGCTCACCTGCTCGATCTGACGCAGGGGCGTGAGCCCGGCTCGCGCACCGTGCCGCCGCGCGACGTGGACGGCAGCTATCTGGACGCCCTCAAGCAGGCGCCCAAGAAGCTCAGGATCGCTGTCTGGTCCAGAAACTACTTTGGCATTCCCGTACATGCGGACTGTAAGGCGGCGGTGGACAAGGCCATCAAGGCCTGCCTGGCGCTGGGACATGAAATCGTGGAAGACATGCCGGAGTTGCCTGTGGCTGAGGTGTTCTCGGGCCTGGGCGTGGTGACATCCGTGGGCATGATGGCCAGCATCCGTGCCCGTGAAAAGCTGCTGGGTCGCGCAGTGCGCCAGGATGAGGTGGAGCAGATGGACTGGCTGTATCTGGAAAAGGCCAAGTCCTATACCGCCGAGCAGATGCTGATGGCGCGTACCAACTTCGATACGGCCGGCCAGATTCTGGATCGCTTCTTTCTCAAGTACGACCTGATTCTGACCCCCGTGATGGCCGTGCCGCCACCGCTGTTGGGTGTGCTGACGCTGGACCAGCCTTATGACTCATTCGCGCGCGAAGCCGTCAAGGCTTCGCCCTATACCGCGCTTTTCAATATGACAGGCCAGCCCGCAATGTCTGTGCCCATGCACTGGACCAGGGACAACTTGCCTGTGGGCGCGCACTTCGCTGCCCCGTTCGGCCGCGAAGGGCGCCTGCTGGCGCTGGCCGCACAGCTGGAGCAAGCGGTTCCCTGGGCGCATCGTCAGCCTGATCTGTCGGTTTTCAAAGCGTAATTTCAAGAAGGCAGACGGCCTGGAGGTTGTCTGCATTGCAAGCAAAAAGGGGAAAGAAATGGGTATTTGCAACCAGAGAACCGTCGTCATCACCGGTGCAGGCGGTGGCCTGGGCCGCGCTTATGCGCTGGCCTTCGCCCAAGAAGGTGCAAATGTGGTGATCAACGACATCCGCGCCGAAGCCGCCCAGGCCGTTGCCGATGAAGTCAAGGCCGCGGGCGGTCAGGCCATTGCCAACACCGGCGACATCACCAGCGTGGCCGGCGTGCAATCGATTCTGGATGCCACGCTGGCGGCTTTCGGCGATGTACAGGTCATCGTCAACAACGCCGGCGTGCTGCGCGACCGCATGTTCCTGAGCCTGTCCGAAGAAGACTGGGACATGGTCATGCGCGTGCATCTGCGCGGTCACTTCTGTATGGCCAAGGTGTTTGGCGGCTACTGGCGCGACCAGAAGAAGGCAGGCAAGGAAGTGGATGCCCGCATCATCAACACCAGCTCCGGCGCGGGCCTGCAAGGCTCCATCGGTCAGAGCAATTACGCGGCAGCCAAGGCCGGCATCGCCGGCCTGACGCTGGTGCAGGCCGCAGAGCTGGCGCGCTACGGCATCACTGCCAACTGTCTGGCACCTGCTGCGCGCACCTCCATGACCGAAGGCGCCATGCCCGATATGGTCAAGAAGCCCGAATCCGGCTTCGACGTCTGGGACCCCATGAACGTGGCCTCCATCGTCGTCTGGCTGGGCAGCAGTCAGTCCAGGCATGTGACGGGCCGCTGCTTTGAAGCCAAGGGTGGCGAGCTGTCCGTGGCCGACGGCTGGTTCACCGGCAAGATCAATGACAAGCAGGCGCGCTGGGAGCCTTCCGAGCTGTCTGGTGTGGTCGATCAGCTGATCGCCGAGGGCAAGGCTCCTCAGAAGGTCTACGGGACCTAAGCAGAAGAAGCAGCCGGGTCGGGGGCCCGACCTTCCCATTCGATGAAGAACTCAGGACGCGAGCCATCATGGATTTAAGTCTGAACGAGGAACAAAAAATGATCGCCGAGAGCGCTGCAGTGTTTCTGCAGGAAAAAAGCAGCACGGCGCAGGTACGCAAGGTTTCTGAAACTGAGGGCGGGCTGGACCGTGCCCTGTGGCGGGAAGTGCTGGACATGGGCTGGTGCAGCGTGGCCCTGCCCGAAGCCGCAGGTGGCATGGGTCTGGGCTGGCGCGAGCTGGTGCTGCTTCAGGAGCAGATGGGCTATCACCTGGCCTGCGTGCCGTTTTTTGACGCTGTTGTCGCAGTGACACCGTTGTGGCAAGCGTTGAGCCAGACCGAGCAGGGCCTGGGCGTGGTGGAGCGCCTGGCCGCCTCGGGCCGGATATGCGTGCTTGGCATGACTGTGCGTGGCGAGCTGCCCACTGCGGCGACTGTGAAGGTGGAGGGCGATGCGCTGGTGCTCAATGGCCAGTGGAGTCAGGTGGGATCAGGAGCACATGCCGATGTGTTCCTGCTGCCCGCTACCCTGCCTTGCGGATCACTGGGCCTGCTGGAGGTGCATGCCAAGGAAGAAGGTTTGAGCGTGCAGGCGCTGACGACGGTGGATGCCACACGCAGCAGTGCCGATGTCATGGCCGTTAATGTGAGATTGACTGGCGCTGCCGTGCTGATGCATGGCGAGGCGCTCAGGAGCCTGTGGGCTCAGACCCGCAACCTGGCCGCCATCGGCCTTGCGGCCGAGCAGGTCGGCGTGGCAGAGCGCGCGCTGAATCTGGCCGTGGACTACACCAAGGAGCGACAGCAGTTCGGCAAGGCCGTGGGCAGCTTTCAGGGCGTCAAGCACCGGGCAGCGCAGATGCTGGTGAAGGTGGAGACCGCGCGCTCTGCCGTCTATGCAGCAGCTTTCATGGCGGATACCGCTGGCGATATAAGCGATCTGAGCTACTTCGCGTCTCAAGCTCGCACAGATGCAACGGAGGCAGCTCTGTTTTCCACGCGCGAAAGCATTCAGTTGCACGGCGGCGTGGGATTCACTTGGGAGTTTGATCCGCATCTGTTCTTCCGCCGTGCGCAGGCATCCAGCCAGCGCCTGGGTACGGTGGAGCAGTGGCGAGAGCTGGTGGCAGTGCGCTTGTTGGACGAAGCGACAGAAGATCAGATGGCGGAGGCGGCATGAAGATGCAGGAATCGGAAATCAATGAAGCCTTTCGCGCCGAGGTGCGGGAATGGATGGCACAGCATCTGACGGGCAAGTTTGCACCGCTCAAACATGCCAGCGGCCTGGGCGCCGAAGGCTATGACGCGGAGCTGGCCAAGGAATGGGAGCAGGAGCTGGCCAAGGGCGGCTGGACCGGCCTGGGCTGGGAGCCCCGGTACGGCGGCCGCAACGCCCCGCTGGCGCAGCAAGTCATTTTTCACGAGGAGTATGTGCGCTGCGGCGGCCCAGGCCGCATCGGCCATATTGGCGAGACCCTGCTGGCCCCCACGTTGATGGCTTTTGGCACGCCCGAGCAGAAGCAGCGTTTTCTGCCCGGCATTCTGGCTGGTACCGACTACTGGGCTCAGGGCTACTCCGAGCCCGGCGCGGGCTCTGACCTGGCGGGGATTCGCACCAAAGCCCATCGCGATGCGGCCACGGGCGAGTGGGTGATCAACGGTCAGAAGGTCTGGACCTCCTGGGCCCATGAGTCCGAATGGGTGTTTGTGCTGGCTCGCACCGACGAGACTGGTGCGAGCACTGCCGGCCCCCGCCATGCGGGCATGGTGCTGCTGCTGGTGCCCATCAAGCAGGCCGGCGTGGAGGTGCGTCCGATTCGCCAGATCACCGGTACTTCGGAGTTCAACGAAGTCTTCTTTGACGGCGCACGCACCGAAGGCGCGCTGCATCTGGGCCCCGTGGGTGACGGCTGGAAGGTCGCCATGTACCTGCTGGGCTGCGAGCGCGGTGCGTCCACTCTGGGCCAGCAGGCACATTTCCGCTATGAGCTGGACCTGATCATCGACCTGGCCAAGCGCAATGGCGCGGCCCGCGACCCGCTGATCCGTCAGCGCCTGGCCAAGGCCGATATGGGCCTGCAGACTCTGCGCGCCCATGCGCTGCGCTCCAGCGATGAGAGCACGCCCTTGCGTGTGGCTTCCGTCTCCAAATACGCATGGTCCAACTGGCACCGTGATCTGGGCGAGCTGGCCATGGATGTGCTGGGCGAGCAGGGCGAGCTGGTGCTCAAGGAGCCTGCGCTTGCTGCGCTGCAGCAACTGTGGCTGGTCAGCCGCGCCGACACCATTTACGCCGGCACCAACGAGATTCAGCTGAACCTCATGGCCGAGCGTGCGCTGGGCATGCCGCGCTGACTCCAGGAGCCTGGAGTGCTTGTCCTTGTGTAGGTGATTACTCTGATTGGTTGACGTAAAGCTGCCGTAAATCGAGGGTTGACCCTGAAGATTTACGGCACTTTTGCGTTTGAAATGTCCGTCCAGCGACACTAGGGAATGACCTATCGTCCAAAGTGACGATGCTGCAGCGCAGCGACGATCGGAAGATCGAGGCAACTACTTTTGAATGACAAATGATTAGCGCTCCCTCCTACGTTGCCCCCCACGGTCTGCTCAAAGACAAGACAGTTCTCGTAACCGCCGCAGCTGGCGCTGGTATTGGTTTCTCTGCTGCAAAACGAGCAGCAGAGGAGGGCTGCAAGGCCTTGTTCATCTCCGACGTGCATGAGCGTCGGCTGGCCGAAGCCGTGGAGCAGATCAAAAAGGACACGGGCATGACCCAGGTCTTTGGCAAGCTTTGCGACGTGAGCAAGGAAGAACAGGTTCAGGCACTGATCTCCGAAGCCGACAGCGCCATGGGCGGTATCGATGTGCTGATCAATAACGCGGGTCTGGGCACCAGCTGCAAGGTCGTCGACATGGGCGATGATGAGTGGAGCAAGGTCATCGACATCACGTTGACCGGCACCTTCCGCATGACGCGCGCAGCGCTCAAGCTGATGCAACCTCGCGGCAAGGGCGTGATCGTCAACAACGCCTCGGTGCTGGGCTGGCGCGCTCAGACAGAGCAGGCTCACTACGCAGCCGCCAAGGCCGGCGTGATGGCGTTCACACGCTGTTCGGCGCTGGAGGCGGCCGAATTCGGTATCCGCATCAACGCCGTGGCACCTTCCATCGCCATCCACGCCTTTCTCAAGAAGTCCGCCTCTGAAGAACTGCTGGCCAAGCTGTCCGAGAAGGAAGCCTTTGGTCGGGGTGCAGAGCCCTGGGAAGTGGCCAATGTGATGATCTTCCTGGCCAGCGACTACTCCTCGTACATGACGGGTGAAGTGGTGTCCGTCAGCTCGCAGAGGGCCTGAGCATGAATGCAGTCGCAGACAAGATGCTGTTTGACTCGGCAGCCTCGGTGCAGGCATCGGTGGGGCGTCAGCTGGGCGAGACCGAATGGATGCAGATCACGCAGGAGCGCATCAATCAGTTTGCCGATGCCACGGGCGATCACCAATGGATTCATGTGGACCCCGAGCAGGCCAGGAACGGCCCGTTCGGCGCCTGCGTAGCCCATGGATATCTGACGCTGTCTCTGGCCAATCTGTTTTTGCCTCAGCTGGTCAGCTATCAGGGGCTGAAGATGGGCGTCAACTATGGTTGCGAGAAGGTGCGTTTTCCGGCTCCGGTGCTGGTGAACAGCTTCGTGCGTGGCAGCGGCGAGGTGGTGGCGGCTACGCCGATCGGGGAAGACGGCGTACAGGTCACGATCCGCATTACCGTACAGGTCAGGAATCAGGATAAACCCGGCTGTGTGGTTGAAACCATCAGCAGGCTGTTCTTTATCCGGGAAAATTGAGTGTGTGCAAGCGCCCGCTTCGGTGGGCGGTTGCATTTTTTGTGAAGAGGGATGAGCTGCCGACAGAGTGGCCGACCTCGATACGGCAGCAAAAGCTGCCCAGGGCGCGACGAAAAGAAAGTTAGGAGACAAAGACATGAAAGACGCAGTCATCGTTTCGACGGCACGTACCCCCATAGGCAAGGCTTACCGTGGTGCCTTCAACGACACCGAAGCCCCCGTGCTGGGCGGACACGTCATTCGCGCGGCGCTCAACAAGGCGAATGTGGCCGGTGCGGATGTGGATGATGTCATTTTGGGCATTGCCGCGCAGCAGGGTACACAGGGCTACAACCTGGGGCGTCTGTGCGGCTATACCGCCGGCCTGCCGGAATCCGTGGGCGGCATGGTGATCGATCGCATGTGCGCATCGGGCCTGATGAGCATTGCCACGGCTGCCAAGGGCATCATGACCGGCGAGATGAATATCGCTGTGGCTGGAGGCCTGGAGTCCATCTCCCTGGTACAGAACAAGTACAAGAACTCGTACCGCGCCCAGTCGAAGGCGGTGCTGGCCGCAGAGCCCACAGCCTACATCCAGATGATAGAGACGGCCGAGCTGGTCAGCCAGCGTTACGGCATCAGTCGTGAAGCCCAGGACGAGTACTCGCTGCGCAGCCAGCAGCGCGTGGCCGCTGCACAGGCCCGTGGTCTGTTCGACGATGAAATTGTGCCGCTGACCACGGTCAAGCAGTTGTTTGACAAGGAAGGCAATGTCACCGGCAGTGAGGAAGTTACGCTGACCCGCGACGAGGGCAACCGTGCCGACACCACGCTTGAGAGTCTGGCCAAGCTCAAGCCTGTATGGAAGAACGGCCAGTGGGTGGAGCAAGGCCAGTTCATCACGGCCGGCAATGCATCCCAGCTGTCCGACGGCGCCAGCGCCTGTGTGGTGATGAGTGCCGACGAAGCCCGCAGCCGCGGCCTCGCGCCTCTGGGTATCTATCGCGGCGTGGCCGTGGCAGGTTGCCGTGCCGATGAAATGGGGATCGGTCCCGTCCATGCCATCCCCAAGCTGCTCAAGCAGCATGGGCTGACGGTTGGCGACATCGGCCTGTGGGAAATCAACGAGGCATTTGCCTGCCAGGTGATCTACAGCCGCGACAAACTCGGTATTCCCGATGAGCGCCTGAACGTCAACGGCGGCGCAATCTCCATCGGTCATCCCTTCGGCATGTCGGGCGCCCGTCTGGTGGGTCACGCCCTGCTGGAAGGCCGTCGCCGCGGTGTGCGTTTTGTGGTGGTGAGCATGTGTATTGGCGGCGGCATGGGCGCGGCCGGCCTGTTTGAGCTGAACTGATCCGATCTGTCTGCAACCAACCTTCAACCAAGGAGTTGAACATGATGGACAGCGCTTTCGCCAAGATGGGTTTTTCCACCTACACGCCGAGCTCCATCGCTTGCGTGATCAAGGATGTGCCCATATTCGACACCCCGGCCCCAGTGCGTGCGTCGGCCGATGCGCCCTTTGTGAGCGCCGAGCAGTTCAGTGCGCTGATCAGTCAGCTCTATGAAGCTGCCATGGATCCGGAAGGCTGGAAGCCTTTTCTGGAGACTCTGCGTCTGCAACTGGGCGGCAATTACGCTTCGCTCATCGTGCGCCCCGGCTCTGCCGATGATGTGGGGCTGATCGTCTCGGCCGCAGGCGACCGCCGCGATCTGATGCCGAACTGTCCCAAGATCAGCATGAGCCCGTTTCGCGGCATGCCTACCGACCGTATCGTGACCGTGGGGGACGTGATGCCCGAGTCCGAGTGGCGCGCTTCAAGCTACTACAACGACTGGTGCAAGCAACTGCAGGTGTTTCACGTGATGGCTGCCGACATCGTCACCAAGGACAGCTGCGTCTACGGTCTGCGCATCACGCGGCCCGAAGGTGCCCCGGCTTTCAACAAGCAGGAGCGTGCCTTCGGCTCCATGATGCTGCCGCACATCAAGCGCGCGCTGAACCTGCATCTGTCGGTGAACCAGGATCGTCAGGTCATCTCTCTCTACAGCAAGGCCACGGCCCAGCTGATGGTGGGGGTGGTCATCCTCGATCAGAACGGCAATGTGCTGGAGTGCAATCCCGCTGCGGCCAGCATCCTGGACATGCAGGACGGCCTGAAGATCTCCGGCGGCATGCTGGAGGCCAACTACGCCAACGACAACCGCAAGCTGCAGCGCCTGATCAAGGATGCGCTGATGCATACCCAGGTCTCGCGTCTGTCGATGACCGAAGGCATGTCGGTCAGCCGCCAGTCGGGTCAGCTCAACTGGGGCGTGGTGGTGCAAAGCATCTCGCCCGACGAGTGGACCGAAGGCAAGCAGCGTCCCAGCGTCGCCGTCTTTGTACGCGACACCGGCGGCAAGGCCGACCCACCCGTGAAGCTGGCTCAGCAGCTGTTCCAGCTGACGCCGGCCGAGACCTCGCTGGCTATCCAGCTGGCCAACGGCCTGTCGCTGGAGGAGGCTGCCGAAGCGCTCAACATCCGCCGTAATACGGCCCGAGCCCATCTGCGCTCCATCTTCTCCAAGACGGGGGTGCGCCGCCAGACCGAGCTGGTGCGCATCTTTCTCAATAGCGTGGCCTGGCTGGGGAACAAGTGAAGACGGTTGGTGCAAATAAAAAGCGGGCTTCGGCCCGTTTTTTGCATATGGAGCAGAGCCGGGCAGTCTGCTTTCAACCGTGACCGTGCAAAATACCTCGCGCAGCATGTCGATGGGATGCGCGGATTCCGGCTGCTCGTGATTGGGCATAGAGCGGCCGCGACTCATTGAAAGTCAGGCCGGGCCGAAATGGCGCCGATGCAGAAATGACTTTCCGGCTGGAGGCAAGTCCGGTGAATGTGGTTCATGCATTCCTTGGCGAAATCAATCTTCAGACCCTGGAGTCTGCTTGCGCGCAGCTTGTACGTGCAGCATGGTCCTGTGATCTCCCTGGCTTGCTTTGCACATATTCCATCACGCAAGTTCAATTGTTTGAGAGCAGGCAGGCGGTCGAGGCGCGCATGCCAGCCAGAGCAAGATAACCCCCGCCCCTCACTGGAGAAACCAAGGCAGAATGACGGGCGCGGGGGTGAGTATCCGGTGTTCCTACGGAAGAAAGCACTTGCATGGCTAAACAGAAGAAATGTGACCGGCTCGCTCAAATAAAGCAACGACATGAAACTATTTCGCAAGCCTGCTTTTGATCACTTCCACTTCATTTCTAGTGCGCCCTATGCAATGCTCTTGGTGGGAGGGATTATTGCGCTGTCGATGACTGCGATCTGTACCGTCGTCCTCTACCAGAGTCGACTGGATGCAATGGAGCATGCGATAGAAACATCGCGCAATGTGGCCCTTCTTGCTGAAAACGATGTGGTGAGGAACTTCGAGCTCTATGCACTGTCGTTGCAAGCCGTGGTCGATGGACTCAACGATTCCGAAGTGATGGCCGCCTCGCCGCATTTGCGTAATGCGGCCTTGTTCGACAAGGCCGCAACCGCAACCTATCTGGGATCCATCCTGGTTCTTGACGCAGACGGAAAAATTGCCCTCAATGCAGGGGCCGAGAATTCGGTGAACGGGCATTACTCGGATCATGACTTTTTCAAAGTGCATAAGGAGAGTCCAAGCATCGGGCTCTACGTGGGTGACCCTTATTCATCACCGCTGCATGGCGGCTCCCTGAGCATCCCTCTGAGCCGCCGGATTTCCCATGCGGACGGCTCTTTCGCCGGCATTGTGCTCATTGATGTTCAGCTGGAGTACTTTCAGAAACTGTTTTCTGTGCTTTCGCTAGGTAAACACGGATCGCTGGCCTTGATAAGAAAAGATGGCGCCATGATGATGCGGCAGCCCTTCGATGCAAAGGTCATCGGGCGCAATATCCGCAATGCAAGCACGTTCCAGCAGTTCATGTCGGCACCCGAAGGCAGCTTTTCGGATACCTCCTACCTGGATGGCGCGCAGCGCGCGTACTACTTCAAGAATCTGCCCAGCTTGCCATTCATCATCATGGTGGCCAAGGCGCATTCCGATATTTACGAGGTCTGGCGCCAGAGAGCCGTGCTGATTACCTCTGTCATGGCGACCCTCACGATGGCTTTTATTGGCCTGTCCTTCGCGTTCGGAGTGCAGCTCAAGCGGCGCATGCGCGCAGAGTCCGAACTGGCGCTGCTGGCGCGTACCGATGGCCTGACCGGCCTGAACAACCGCCGCAAGCTCGACGAGATCATCGAGCACGAGTGGCACAGGGCCAAAAGAAGTCACAGCGCCTTCTCGCTGCTGTTCGTGGATATCGACTGGTTCAAGGCCTATAACGACACCTACGGGCATCAGGCCGGGGATGCGGTTCTGGCTACCGTGGCCAGATGCATTGCCAGCAATATCCGGCGCCCCGAGGACAGTGCGGCCCGCTATGGGGGGGAGGAATTCATCGTGGTGCTGCCGGACACGACTCTGGATGGAGGCGCGCTGATTGCCGAGAACATCCGGGAGGCAGTCTCCGAGCTTGCGATTGCGCACACCGGAAGCGAGTTCGGCTGCATCACGGTCAGCATCGGTTGTGCGGCCTGGGTGCCGGGCAAGGATCTGGATATGCAGGAGGTGCTGCGGTCGGCCGACAAGGCGCTGTATGGCGCCAAGATGACCGGGCGCAACAAGGTCGTTCTATCCAGCTCGCCTGCGGCATAGCGCCGCAGGCGCTCTGGTGACGCCGGGGCTTGGCCTGCATGGCTGCGTCTACCCCGGCAAGGCAAGTTGCTTTAATAGTGATAGCTGCTACCGCTTTATGTATATGGATTTCAATATGAAAAATATCTGAAATCTATTCTTATAAAGCGATAATAGCTATACTTTAAGTAGCATTAGTCCTTTACGCCGCTTGGCCGCTTGGCCGCCTGGCCGATGGCTGCTCAGGCGCAGGCCTTGCTCTCGCGCAGCGCCGCTATATCGCTCTGGGTGTAGCCCAGGGAGGCGAGCACGGCATCGGTGTCCTGCCCGATCCTGGTTCCTGGTGTGGGCCGACGCGCGGGAGTGCGTGAAAAGCGTGGGGCCGGTGAGGGCTGGCGCTGGGTGCTGCCGTCCACTTCCAGATCGATGAACAGATTGCGCTGGGCGTTGTGCGGATGAGCGGGTGCCTCGGCCAGACTCAGTACGGGGGCAAAGCAGACATCGCTGCCTTCGAGTTCCGCGCACCACTGTGCCTGGGTCTTGCTGCGCACAATCCCGGCCACGCGGGCCTTGACTTCGGGCCAGTCCGCGCTCTGGTACTGGCGCCTGGGGTCCACATCGGTCAGGCCCAGCTTTTGCAGCTGCAAGGCATAGAACTGCGGCTCGATGGCGCCCAGGGTGATGTGCTTGCCATCTGCGCACTCGAACACTTCATAGAAGGGGGAGGTGTTGAGAAAGTGATTCTGTGCGGGGTCGTCCTTCCAGTAGCCCATGGCGCCGCGCATCTGGTGCATCAGGCCACTCATGGCGGTTACTCCGTCGATCATGGCCGCGTCCACCACCTGACCCGTGCCGGATTGGCGCGCCTCGTGCATGGCGCACATGATGCCAAACAGCAGGAACATGGCGCCACCTGCCATATCGCCCACGATGGTGGGTGGCAGCACGGGCGCCTGTCCGGGACGCATGGAGGTGGACATCACGCCCGTCAGCGCCACATAGTTGATGTCATGGCCAGCGGCCTGGGACAGGGGGCCGGTCTGGCCCCAGCCGGTGACGCGGCCAAAGACCAGGCGGGGCGCGCGGCGGGCGACTTCCTCGGGGCTGAAACCCAGGCGCTCCATCACGCCGGGCCTGAAGCCTTCTATGAGCGCGTCGGCAGACTCGATCAGCTTCCAGGCGGCGGCGCGTCCGGCCTCGGACTTGAGGTCCAGTGCGATGGACTTCTTGCCCCGGTTCTGCGCCATGCGCGGGTAGCGGGATGCAGCCGCATGGTCGGCGCTGCGCTCGATGAGAATCACTTCGGCGCCCATATCGGCCAGCATCATGCCGGCAAAGGGGGCAGGGCCTATGCCTGCAAATTCGAGGACGCGCATTCCGGTCAAAGGTCCCTGGTTCTGGCCCTGGGACGGGTTTTCTGTGCTCAAGTCGGTCTCCTGTGGTGTCTCTGACTTTTCTATCTTGTGGATCCCGCCGGTTTTGACCCCGTCCATTTGGAGTATGTCCGGGGCGCAGGCCGGGCCAACACTGGGCATTCCATATAGAAGGAGTGCAAGACATGTTCAGGCTGGATGGGAAAGTGGCGTTGGTCAGCGGCGCCGGGCGCGGCATGGGGTTCGGCATTGCGCAGGCGCTGGCCGCGCAGGGCGCGCATGTGGTGGTGAACGACTTTCATCAGGACCGCGCTGAGAGTGCGGCGCGTCAACTGCGCGAAGCGGGATTGAAGGCCTCGGCCCAGGCCGCGGACCTGACGGATCGCGCCGCCATCTTTGCCATGGTCGAGCGCATCCAGGCCGAGGTGGGCGTGGTCGATATCTTTGTGCACAACGCCGGCATTCCGGCCCAGGGCTGGGGCTACACGCCGTTTCTGCAGTCGCCCGAGTCCGAGTGGAACGCCTGGCTGCAGCTCAATCTGCACGGGCTGATGCATGCTTGCCAGGCGCTGCTGCCCGCCATGCAGCAAAGGGGCTGGGGCCGCATCGTGGCCATCAACTCCGATGCGGCGCGCACGGCCACGGGCATGGGACTGTGCGCCTATGGTGCGGCCAAGGCGGCGGCAATCGGTTTCATCCGCAATCTCTCGGGCGAGGTGGGCCCGCATGGCGTGACGGCCAACGCCTTGTCGCTGGGCACCATGAACAACTGGGAGGGCTCGGAGAAGATTGCCAGGAAGGGCACTTCCGTGGGCCGGGCCGGCTCGCCCCAGGATGTGGGTGCGGCCGTGAGCTATCTGGCATCGACCGAAGCGGAATGGGTCAACGGCCAAGTGCTGCCGGTCAATGGCGGTGGTCTGGTGGCCTGAGTCCGACAGCCTCGCTCGCAGCCTTCCGGTGGTGAAAGCCGGAAGGCTTTTTTGTCGCTCATGAGACCGCGAGCTGCGGCACCGAAGGCGACAAAGCCCCTGCTGGGGGCATTCTGGCGGCGCAAACCGGCTTTCGCACCCACAGAGGCCGGCCATGTGCCACCAGGGGCGGATGCGACCGGTTTTTCTCATAGTCTGCCCCTAGTCTGAATCAGGTAGGTTGGGGCAAAAGCCGTATGGCAATCTGAAAAAGAACTCGATAACAACCTGGTGATGTGAGGAAAGCAGATGGAGGCATTGATCTTCGACCATGTCCGGACCCCCCGAGGCAAGGGCAAGCCGGATGGAGCACTGCATGAGGTGACGCCGGTCTGGCTGGCCGCGCAACCACTGGTGGCGTTGCGTGAGCGCAATCGGCTCGATACGGCGATGGTGGACGACGTGGTCATGGGCTGCGTGGTGCCCGTGGGCGAGCAGGGCGGCAATGTGGGCCGCATGGCGGTGTTGCAGGCCGACTATGCGCAGAGCGTGGCCGGCGTGCAGCTCAATCGCTACTGCGGCTCGGGCCTGGAGGCGGTGAGCTTTGCGGCGGCCAAGGTCATGTCCGGTCAGGCCGATATGACGATCGGTGCCGGCGTGGAGATGATGTCCCGCGTGCCCATGGGCTCGGACGGTGGTGCCTGGGCGCAGGACCCGCAGCTGGCCAGCAAGACCTATTTCGTGATGCAGGGCATTTCGGCCGATCTGCTGGCATCGCTGCGCGGCCACAGCCGCCATGATCTGGATGCGTACTCGGCCGAAAGCCATCGCCGCGCCGCCACGGCCTGGGCGCAGGGGCGCTTTGACAAGTCGGTGGTGCCCGTCAAGGATTTTCTGGGCATGACGCTGCTGGAAAAGGACGAGACCATTCGAGCCGAGACCACGGCTGATTCGCTGGCCGCCCTCAAGCCCGCTTTCACCGAGATGGGCCAGAAATACGGCTATGACAGCGTGGCGCTGCAGCGGTATCCGCAGGTCGAGCAGATTCACCATCATCACCATGCCGGCAACAGCTCGGGCATTGTCGATGGGGCAGCGGCGGTGCTGATTGGCACGGCAGAAGCGGGTGCCAAGCAAGGGCTCAAGCCTCGTGCGCGCATCCGTGCTTTTGCCAGCATAGGCTCCGAGCCGACTTTGATGCTGGACGGCCCGGCCCATGCCGCGCGCAAGGCCTTGGCCAGGGCGCGCATGCAGGCTTCCGACATCGATCTGTGGGAGCTCAACGAGGCCTTTGCCACGGTGGTGCTGACCATGATGGAGGAGCTGGACATTCCCCATGAGCGCATGAACGTCAACGGCGGAGCGATTGCCATGGGCCACCCGCTGGGGGCGACGGGCGCCATGATTCTGGGCACGGTGCTGGACGAGTTGGAGCGCACCGGCAAGCGCACGGCACTGATCAGCCTGTGCGTGGCGGCGGGCATGGGCTCGGCCATGATCATCGAACGCGTGTGAGTGAGGAAGCAGAAATCATGACAACGGAAATCATTCGCTACGCCGTAGATGGGGACGGCATTGCCACGCTGACGCTGGATTACCCCGGCAAGACCATGAACGTGATCGACCAGGCCTTCATGGACAGCTTGGAGGCCTGTATTGCACGCATGCAAGGCGACGACCGGGTGCGCGGCGGCATCATCACCTCGGGCAAGGACAGCTTTGTTGCGGGGGCCGACCTGATGGGCATGGAGGCCAACATCGACGCCATGGCGGACATGCCTATCGAGGAGCTGTTCGCCTCCTGCGCATCGCTGTCCAGGCTGCTGCGCAAGCTGGAGACCCTGGGCAAGCCGCTGGTGGCGGCCATCAACGGCATGGCACTGGGAGGCGGCTATGAAATCTGCCTGGCCTGCCACCATCGCATTGCCGCCGATGCCCCCACGGTCATGGTCGGCCTGCCTGAGGCGCAAGTGGGCTTGCTGCCCGGTGCCGGCGGCACCCAGCGCCTGCCGCGCATGATCGGCATTCTGGCTGCCATGCCTTTTCTGATGGAAGGCAAGCAGCTGCAGGCCGTGAAGGCCAGGGAAGCCGGACTGGTGGACGAAGTGGTGGCTCCCGAGCAGCTGCTCGGTGCTGCCAGGGCCTGGCTGATGGCCGGCCCCACGGCAGTGCAGCCCTGGGATGTGAAAGGCTTTCGCATCCCCGGTGGCGGCCCGCTGGACCCACGTGTGGCCCCTGCTTTCGTGGTGGGCAACACCCTGCTGCAGGCCAAGACCTTTCACAATATGCCGGCGCCGCTGTGCATTCAGAGCTGCATCTACGAAGGCTGCCAGCTGCCCATCGACAAGGGCCTGCGCATCGAGAGCAAATACATGGCCACGTTGTCGCGCAGCCCCGTGGCGCGCGGCATGATCCGCACGCTCTTCGTCAACAAGACCAAGGCCGAGAAAGGCATGCACCGTCCTGCAGGCTTTGAGCCCTTCCAATGCCGCAAGCTGGGCCTGATAGGCGCAGGCATGATGGGTGCGGGCATTGCCTTGGTGGCCGCCCAGCGCGGTATTGAGGTGGTGCTGATAGACCGGGATCAGGCAGCTGCGGACAAGGGCAAGCAGTACTCCGAGAAGGTGCTGGCCAAGCAGGTGGACAAGGGCCGCCAGAGCCGCGAGAAGGCCGATTCCATCCTCGCTCGCATCACGCCCTGCACCGATTACGAGCAGCTGCACGATGCCGATATGGTGGTCGAAGCCGTGTTCGAAGACCGTGCCATCAAGGCCGAAGTGACCCGCAAGCTGGACGCCGTGCTGCCGCCCGGCTGCGTGCTGGCCAGCAACACATCGGCCCTGCCCATCAGTCTGCTGGCGCAGGCGAGCGAGCGGCCCGATCGCTTCATCGGTCTGCACTTCTTCTCGCCGGCCGACAAGATGCCGCTGGTGGAAGTCATTCGCGGCAGGCAGACATCGGATGCCACGCTGGCGCAGGCACTGGACTTCGTGGCTCAGCTCAAGAAGACGCCGATTGTCGTCAACGACAAGCGCGGCTTTTTCACCAGCCGCTTCATCGGTGCGTTTGTGGATGATGCCATCGGCATGGTGGCCGAAGGCATTGCCCCTGCATTGATAGAGAACTGTGCAAAACATGCGGGCATGCCTGTGGGGCCGCTGGCCATTACCGACGAGCTGTCGATTGATCTGTCCAAGCATGCGGGTGAATCTCAGGCCAAGGAGTTTCCAGAGGAGTACAGGCCCGGTCGCTCCGTGCCGGTAATCGGCAAGCTGTTCGAGCTGGGCCGCCTGGGCCGCAAGGTGGGCAAGGGCTTCTATGACTACGACCCCAGTGAGGGTGGCAGCGGCAAGCGCATCTGGCCGGGCCTGGCTGAGCATTACCCGCTCAAAGCCCTGCAGCCCAGCGCCCATGACCTCAAGCAGCGCATTCTCTATGTGCAGGCCGTCGAAGGAGCGCGTGCCATGGAGGAGGGCGTGCTGCTGGCACCGGCCGACGGCGACATCGGCTCGATTCTGGGTGTGGGCTTTCCGGCCTACACAGGCGGCCCGTTCTGCTTTATCGATGGCATAGGTCTGCCGCAGTTCGTGGCCGAGGCCGACCGTCTGGCAGATCTGTTTGGTGAGCAACTGCGGCCCCCGCAGCTGCTGCGCGATATGGCGGCCAAGGGGCAGACCTTCTACGGAAAGACTGCCAGAGCCTGAGCAGGCCGCAAAGGGTGGGGTGGCGCGCTCACCCGGTGCCGGATCGGCACAGTCACTCATCCAATAACAATCAATGGAGACAAGCCATGGATGAAGTCTTCGATTACATCGTCATAGGCGCTGGCTCGGCGGGCGGCACACTGGCTGCGCGGCTGAGCGAGAACCGGCAGCACAAGGTCCTGCTACTCGAAGGCGGCGCGAGCCACAAGGATTTGCTGGTCTCCATGCCTTCTGGCTGGGGCCAGATGATCAACAGCTCCCGTTATTCCTGGGGGCACGAAACAGAGCCCGAGCAGTACGCAGCCAGGCGCCGCATCAGCCTGCCACGAGGCAAGCGCCTGGGGGGCTCATCGTCCATCAACGGCATGATCTATGTGCGCGGCGACCGGGCGGATTTCGACAGCTGGGCTGAGCAAGGGGCGGTGGGCTGGAGCTATGACGAGTTGCTGCCCTACTTTGTGCGCACCGAAGACCAGCAGCGCAGCGAACAAGAATTCACCCGGCCCTGGCACGGGCGCGGCGGGCCGCTGACGGCCAACAATCTGCACAATCCCCATCCGGTATCGCTGGCCATGGTGCAGGCCGCTATTCAAGCCGGCATGCCCGCTTGCAAGGATTTCAACAACGGCCATCCCGACGGGGCAGGGCTGTTTCAGGTCAATCTCAAGAATGGTCAGCGCTCGTCGGTGGCCAAAAACGCCATCGAGCCCGCCATGCAGCGGCGCAATCTGGATGTGCGCATGCAGGTGCTGGTCACCGGCATAGGTCTGGACGGGCTGCGCGCCAGCACCGTGCACTGGAAGGACAAGACCGGCGCAAGCCGCGCTGCCCGTGCCGGCAAGGAAGTGCTGCTGTGCGCCGGTGCCCTGCAGTCGCCCCAGCTGCTGATGCTCTCGGGCATCGGCCCTGCCGCGCATCTGCAGGAGATGGGGATCGAGGTCAAGGTGGATCTGCCCGGGGTGGGCGCCAATCTGCAGGACCATGCGATTGTCCCCATGTCCTGGCGCATGAAGGCCGGAACGCCCAGCCTCAACCGCTCACTGCGCGGCCTGGGTATTGGCGCTTCGCTCATTCAGTACCTGTTGACCAGGCAGGGAGCCATGGCCATGCCTGCCTCGGAGTTTGCCGCATGGTTCAGCAGCGATGCGAGCCTGCCCTACAACGATATCCAGATTCACGGCCTGCCCGTGACCGGCGATATCGAGGGCTATATGCAAAGCGGCAAGAACTACCGCACCGAGGCCTTCCCCGGCATGACGATGGCGCCCTACCAGGTGCGACCTTACTCGCGCGGCCAGCTCCGGCTCAGGAGCCGCCATCCCGAGGAGCTGGCCAGCATACGCATGAACTTTCTGCACGACGCGCGTGACCGCAAGGCGCTGCTTCACGGCGTGCGCATGGCCAGCACGATCGCCCGTCAGCCTGCACTGGCCGGGCTGATCGAAACGCAGACCCGACCGACGCCTGATCTGCAAAGCGATGACGAGCTGCTGGACTGGATCTCCATGTACCTGGGCTCTGGCCATCACGCCAGTGGCAGCTGCCGCATGGGCGATGCGGCCGACCCGCTGAGCGTGGTCACGCCCGATCTCCGGGTCAAGGGCGTGCAGGGGCTGCGCGTGATCGATGCCTCGGTCATGCCGCATCTGGTGTCGGGCAACACGAATGCTGCATCGGTGGTGATTGGCGACAAGGGCGCAGATCTGGTGCTGGGCCTGGAACCTCCCGCTGCAAGGCGGTGGAATGTGGCTGCGGTGCTACCGGATGTCGTACCTGCCGCCGCCGTGGTTTGAGCTTTGGAAGAATGGGTGGAGACAAAAAGATGAACTTCGATTTCAGTGACGACCAGAACGCCTTGCGCAACGAAATACGAAAATTCCTGACCAGGGAATCGCCGTTGACGCAGGCGCGTGCCTTGCTCGAGGGCGAGGGGCATCATGCTCAGGACGTATGGAGCGGCATGGCCCAGCTGGGGGTGACCAGCCTGATGCTGCCCGAGGACTGCGGCGGCATAGGCCTTGGTTCCATGGAAATGTGCGTGGTGGCCGAGGAAGTGGGCCGCCAGCTCAGTCCTGTGCCTCTGGCATCGACCATGTATCTGGCGGTGCAGGCAGTCCTGCTATCTACACAGGATCGGTCTGCACAACGCCAGCAATGGCTGCTGCCGGTTTCGGGCGGAAGCATTGGCTGCCTGGCAGCGCCGACGGACGGGCAGGAGCCGCCATCCGCTCTGCCCCTGTTTGACGGCAAGACCTTGAAGGGGGAATGTCCGTTGGTGGCCGACGGCATGGCCGCGCAATGGGGTGTGGCGCTGGCGCGCAATGCGGCGGGAGCGGATGTGCTGGTGGCCTTCAGGTGTGACGGCTCGGTGCAGCGCAAGAAGCTCAAGACGCTGGATCCTTCCAAGCCCTATGCCTTGTTGCGCTTTGACGGCACGGCGGCCGAGCAACTTGACGGGGCCGGCAGCGCGGCTCAAGTGCTGGCGCGCGTGCGCAATCGCGCGGCCGTGATGCTGGCCTTTGAACAGCTGGGAGCAGCTGACGCCGCACTGGAGATGGCCTGCAGCTACGCCAGGGAGCGCAAGGCCTTTGGCCGTCCCATTGGGTCCTATCAGGGCATCAAGCACAAGCTGGCCAATCTCTACACCAACAACCAGCTGGCCCGTGCGCATTGCTACTACGGGGCCTGGGCACTGACGGCAGACATGACGCTGGCTGATGGTGTGCCCGAGCTGCCCGGCGCAGCCGCCGCAGCTCGCGTGAGCAGCACTCAGGCGCTGTCGGACGCGGCGCAGGAAAACCTGCACACCCACGGCGGCATGGGCTATACATGGGAGCTGGATTGCCATCTGTTCTACCGCCGTGCGCGCCAGCAGGCCGTGGAGCTGGGCAGTATCCACGCCTGGCGCGAGCAGGTGGCGGTCGAGTTGCAAAAGCGGTTGCTTGCTCCTGCGAAAGAGACGATTGGGCAGAGCTTGGCCGCGGCTGAGCGCCAGTCCATGGACTTTGAAGACACGCCCGAAGAGGCCGCCTTCCGCGCCGAATGCCGCGCCTGGCTGCAGGCCAATGCCGAGCCCAAGGCCAGTGCCGACGACTACTTCGGTCGTGACATGACTGCCGAGCAGCGCATGGAGGCAGCCCGGCTCTGGCAGGGCAAGAAGGCTGCAGCGGGTTTTGGCGCGATTACCTGGCCCAAGATGCTGGGGGGCCGGGGCGGCACACCCATGCAGGAGCTGATCTGGCGCCAGGAAGAGGGCAAGGTCAAGGTGCCCACGGGCATGTTCAATGTGAGCCTGGGCATGGTGCTGCCATCGGTGATGGCACATGCCAGCCCCGAAGTGCTGGGCCAGCATGTGGCCCCGGCACTGAGCGGAAAAAACCTTTGGTGCCAGCTGTTGAGCGAGCCGGGTGCCGGCTCCGATCTGGGCATGGTGCGCACACGTGCCGAGCGCGCGACCGATGGCCGCGAGGGATGGATCGTCAACGGGCAGAAGGTCTGGACGTCGCTGGCGCAGTTTGCCCAGTTTGGTCTGGTGCTGGCAAGGACCAATCCGCAGGCGAGCAAGTTTGAAGGCTTGACCACCTTCTTCCTCGATATGCGCTCGCCGGGCATTACCGTGCGCCCGATTCGCCAGGCAGGGGGCGAGTCCGAGTTCAACGAAGTCTTCTTCGAGGACGTGTTCGTGCCCGATAGTCAGATGGTGGGCAAGCTGGGCGGTGGCTGGAAGGTCACGCTGACAGGCTTGATGGCAGAGCGCCTGGCCATCGGCGGCGTGATGCCCGCCGAGCTGTGGCGCACCACGGCGGGCCTGCTGGCCGATCATCGGTTTGACGGCAGGCCGGCGCTGCAGGACGGTCGCCTGCGCGAGCGCTGGGCCGACCTCTATCTGAAGGAGCAGGCGCTATGGCTGCTGCAGTGCCGCGCGCTGACGGCGCTGAGCAAGGGCCGCCAGCCCGGCCCCGAAATGAGCGGCGCCAAGAACGTGGCCGCTGCCGCGCTGCAGTCCTTCAGCTACTTCGCCATCGACCTGCTGGGCGAGCGCGGCGTGCTGGCCGCCAGCGAACTTGGCGAGCGCTTTGCCATGGTCGAGCGCCTGTGGTTCGGCTCTGCCGGCATGCGCATTGCGGGCGGTACCGACGAGGTGGTGCTCAACAGCATTGGCGAGCGCGTGCTGGGGCTGGCCGCAGAGCCTCGTGCGGACAAGGACCTTCCCTTCTGCGAACTGCTTGCCTAGTGACTTGGCGCGGCACACCGCAAAGTGCCGCGGCCTTTTTACCGGGAATGCAAGGCTCCATTCAATCCACGTGGCGGAGATCACGTTTTTCAGGAGACAGGAAATGAGTGCATCTGCTGCGGCCCGAGTGCCGCAAGCCGCTTCGGCCAGGGTGATGTCGGCGAGCAATGTGACGGGCTGGCGTCGTCACTATCTGCTGCTGGTGCTGCTGCTCGTCTATGGAGTGAGCATGATCGACCGCCAGATCATGGGGGTGCTGATTCAGCCCATCAAGCAGGAGATGGGGGTTTCGGACAGCGCCATGGGCTTGCTCACGGGTCTGGCCTTTGCTCTGTTCTACAGCATTCTGGCCGTCCCTTTTGGCCGCTTTGCCGATCGTACCAACCGCCGCAACCTGATCGCCTGGTGCTGCGCCGGCTGGAGCGTTGCCACGGGTCTTTGCGGCATGGCGGTGGGCTTCTGGAGCCTGACGGCTGCTCGTGTGGGCGTGGCTGTGGGAGAGGCGGGCAGCACGGCCGCATCGACCACCATGATCGCAGACGTCTACCCGCCCGAGCAGCGCAGCCGGGCCATGAGCGTGTTCAGCCTGGGTCCGCATCTGGGCTCGCTGGTGGGCCTGGGCGTGGGAGCCTGGATTGCCCAGCACCATGGTTGGCGTGCGGCCTTTCTGTGGCTGTCTGTGCCCGGCGTGCTGATCGCTTTGATGCTGCGCTTGACTTGCCGTGAGCCCTTGCGTGGCGCGCAGGAAGGTCGTGCCGTGGTGCAGGCAGCAACCGAGAAGTTCAGCGAGGTGATGTCAGCCCTGGTGCGCAACAAGGCGTTTGTGGGCCTGGGGCTGGCCAGCATGCTGATGGCGTTCGCGGGTTACGCGATCGGCATGTGGAATACCGCGTTTCTGGTGCGCTCCCATGGTCTTCAGCTCAAGGATGCTGGCGCCATCATGGGCTTTATCGGCGGGCCTGCAGCCATCGCTGGTGCTTTGCTCAGCGGCTGGCTGACGGATCTCATGGCCAGGCGCGACAAGCGCTGGCAGGTGGGCATGCCGATTCTGGGCACGCTGATCTCGGTGCCGCTGGGGCTGGCCTTCTATCTCAACACCTCGCCCCAGACCTGGCAGCTTGCGGGGCTGCAGATTCCCCACGCCGTGGCCTTCTATGGCCTGTTTGCCATCTTCTCCAGCTTCTGGGCGGCGCCGGTCTTTGCGGCACTGACCAATGTGATCGCAGCGCATCGCCTGGCGACCTCGCTGTCCATCTACAACCTGCTGCTGACGGCTGTCGGCGGCGGGCTGGGGCCTTTGGCGGTGGGACTGCTCAGCGACGCCTTCACTGCCGGTTACGGGCAGGAGTCGCTGCGCTGGGCGCTGGTCTGCATGCTGACGTTCTATCTGCTGGCGGTGGGAATCTATGTCTGGGTCATCAGGCACTACGCGGCGCAGCTGGCAGCAGGAAAGACGGCTTGAGCGGCAGCGCTTTGCCTGCTGCCAGCCGGAAGGCATACGCACTAGGGTTGGCGCTCTTGGCAGCACATGCCGTTTAGTCAGAGCATTGGCGCGCCAGTGACCAAGGGTCTGTCCCCAGTTCAAGCGGACGATGGATGCCGCAGGCCAGCCGCCGAGCATGAGAGCGATTGCAGACGCAGTGAATTCAGAACAACTCAAGGACAGACGGAGACAGGAAGATGAAGCGGACCTTCAATTTGGCAGATATTTTCGAGCTGGTGGTACAGGCCGTACCCGACCGCACGGCTTTCGGTTGCGGCGACCAGAAGCTCAGCTTCAAGCAGCTCGACGAGCGAGCCAATCAGCTGGGCAATGCGCTGCGTGCGCGTGGCATCGGGCGGGGCGACAACGTCGGCATCCAGCTCTACAACTGCGCCGAGTATCTGGAGGCCTTTTTCGCCTGCAGCAAGATCGGCGCCGTGCCCGTGAACGTGAACTACCGCTATGTGGCCGATGAGCTTCAGGGACTGTTCAACAGCCTGGATCTGCGCGGCCTGGTCTATGGCGCGGACTTCGATGCGTCGGTGCTGGAAGTCATGCCCCGGGTGCCGACGCTGCGCCTGGCGCTGCGGGTTGGCACTGTGCGCGATGGCCTGCCCAGAAGCGTTCAGCCCTACGAGTCGGTGCTGGCCGAAGGCGCCCGGGAACTCACGGACGCCGAGCGCAGCGATGACGATATCTTCATGCTCTGCACCGGCGGCACCACGGGTCTGCCCAAAGGCGTGATGTGGCCGCATAAATCCCTGTTCATGGGGGCCTTGGGCGGTGGCGGCTATTACTTCCGCCGGCCTCCCATCGAAAGGCCGGAGGAGCTGCTGCAACTGGTGCCCAACGGTCCGGCGCTGGCCTATCTGGCGGCGGCCCCGCTCATGCATGGCGCAGCCATGTGGGCCACCCTGATCAGCCTGTTTTCCGGGCATCCGGTCTATGTGAACGATCGCAAGAACTTTGATCCCGTGTACATGCTGGATCTGATCGAGCATCACCAGATCAATGTGATGGCCGTGGTTGGCGATGCCATGGCCTTGCCCATCATCCAGACGCTGGAGAACAACCCCGGGCGCTGGCCTCTCAAGTCACTGATGATCTTCGGCAACGGCGGTGCCGTGTTTTCGCGTCATCTGCAGGAGCGGCTGCTGGTGCAGGTGCCTCATCTGGTGCTCAACAACGGCATGGCCAGCTCCGAATCCGGTGTCTTGGGCGGAGGGGAGAAAACGCCCGAGGGCGAAGGCTTTATGCGCATCTCGCCGCGTCCTGACCTCAGCGTGATCTCCGAAGATCTGCGCATCCTGAATCAGCCAGGGGAGGAAGGCATTCTTTCGCGCCGTGGTCACATGCCCCTGGGCTATTACGGAGATCCCAAGAAAACGGCCGAGACCTTTGTGATGGTCGAGGGCAGCCGCTGGGTGTTGACAGGGGACAGGGCCCGCATCGACACCACGGGCGAATATGTGGTGCTGGGTCGTGGCTCGCAGTGCATCAACACAGGAGGCGAGAAGGTCTACCCCGAAGAGGTGGAGGAAACCGCGCGCCGCTACCCGCCGGTTCAGGATGTGGTGGTCGTGGGCCTTCCTGACGAACGCTGGGGCAGCAAGGTGGTGGCCGTGGTGCAGGTGCAGCAGGGGCATGAGTTCGATCTGCAGGAGTTCGAAAAGATCTGCCGCAGCAATCTGTCGGGCTACAAGCTGCCGCGCGCCGTATATCTGGCCACTGAAGTCAAGCGCAGCCCGGCAGGCAAGGCGGATTACCGCTGGGCCAAGGCCTATGCGGCGGAGCATGAGCCGCTCGGCGCCGTAGCGGCCTGAACCAGAAGGAAGAACAGTTACAGACAGCACAGAAGATACCCTGTTCGTCGCGCCTGACGACGGGATTTAAAGGAGGCTCCGGCCTCCTTCTTTTTTTATCTTCAGCGTGGCGCAGCGCAGATCCGGCGCGCAGTCTTCTCGGACTTCAGCGCCACAAAGGCCTTGGCCTGCGTGTCATAGCGGTGTGCAATCACATACTGGCTGCAGCGATCCGAATAGCGCGCGCAGGTCTGCATGGCAATGCAAAGATGGGGCCCATTTCCCCAGACCTTGGCGGGCGGCCGGTCGTAAATGCCTTCGTACAGCGTCTGCTCCTGCGCTCCTCCGTCATTCCATCTGGCCACGATTTCAGAAGAGAAATGGTCAAAGCCTGCGCTGCTGTAGCCCACCTCGTAGTCAATCGTGCCCAGCCTGGTGATGGAAGTGCGGCCCGTGACCTGTTTTTCCCAGGCAGCAGCTTCCTGCGCGCTGCAAGGCATGACGAAAAAGCTCAGCAGCATGAGCCACGTCTGAAGCGGGGTATGGAACTTGCGCAAATGCATGGGGTACAGACATGGAAGATGACGGGTCACTATATCGCTGGGATCCGCATGGCGTGAACACGATCTGCTCAAGGCGCCTGATCGAGGCGCCCGATCTCTGCAAAGGAGGCCAGGGAGGATGGCTGCTCACAAGCAGCGCGGGTCTGGCGGATCTGGTCCGTTTTTGGATGCAGGGATGTGCACGAAAGCGCTCCTGTCCGGATGAAAAAATGAGCGCAGGCCTCAAGAGCCGGGCTTGCTTTGCGGCCTGATGGGGAGACCGGCAGCGTTCAACTGCCCCTGTGCTCGCTGCGCTTGAGCAAGCGGCCTGGCAATGCATCGGTGGCCATGCTGTCGCGGTAGGTGATCTGGCCGGACTTGATGGTGTAGCGATAGCCCTGCGCGCCTTGAAGGAAGCGCTTGCCGCCGGCAGGCAGGTCGCGAGCGATGTGCGGCGGCAGAATTTTGAGCGCCTGCAGGTCGATGAGGTTGATATCCGCCAGTTTGCCGACCTGCAGGACTCCTCGGTCGGCAAAGCCGTAGAGCGAAGCCGGCCGCTGCGTGAGCATATGGACGGCCTGCTCGATGCTGAACAGGCCGCGCTCGCGCACCCATTCTGTGAGCAGAAAGGTCGTTGCGCTGCCGTCGCAGATGGTGCCCACATGAGCTCCGCCATCGCCCAGGGCGGGCACGGTGTGGGGATGGCCGAGCAGCTCGTGCAGGGCGCTGCAGTCATGGTTCAGATAATTGGCCATGGGCAGATAGACCAGGGCCTGGCCTTCATTGCCCAGCATGAAGTCATACATCCAATCCAGCGGTGGCTGGCCGGCTGCGTCGGCCAGAGCCTGAACCGAATCCCCTTCTTGCGGCAGATAGTTGGGCTCTTGTCCGCACCAGGGGTACATGCCCGCAAAGTTCTGGCCGAAGTACTCCATGAACAGGTGGGGATTGCGGTCCTTCTCGCCGAGGATGGCGCTGCGCGTGCCTGGTCGCGACAGCTCTTTGATGCGTTCTGCCGGACTGAGCTGAGCCAGCGCTTCATAGCTGGGCTTGCTGGAAAAGGGGTTCAGGCTGCATTCAAACCCCATGAGTACGCCCACAGGGCGGTTGAGCACCTGGCCCATGATGCGCAGCCCGTCGGCATTGGCTGTTTCAATATGGCGCAGCAGCTCTCGGTGCAACTGCGGGCGGTGCGGATACTGAAGCACGGTGAGCGTGCCGGCGCAACCAGTGTTCCGACTGACGCGTGTGAGGATTCCGAATTCGTCCTCGACGTGCTCGAAGTCCGAGATCATCTGGAAAACGCTGTTCGGATAGCTCTTGAGCGAGAGTCCCAGCTCCAGCAGCTCCTCGCTCACGGCCTGGTACATGGGGGTGAAGTCCCCCGACTTGGAGCGGTGGGCCATGGTGCGCGAGGTGGACAGACCCACGGCTCCGGCTGCCAGGCCTTGCTTGATCAGCTCCTGCATGGTTCTGATGTCCTCGGCATTGGCCTGCTCGCGCCGTATGGCGCGCTCGCCCATGGCATAGACGCGCAGCGGACCGTGAGGCAGCAGCGCGGCAATATCGATGTCGTAGCGCTGCTCTTCCAAGGCTCGCAGGTATTCAGGGAAGCTTTCCCAGTTCCATGGCAGGCCTTCATGCAGCGCGGTGTCGGGGATGTCCTCGACGCCCTCCATGAGCGCAATCAGCGTGTCGCGGTCCTCGGGCCGGCAGGGGGCAAAGCCCACGCCGCAGTTGCCCATTACTGCGGTGGTCACGCCCTGCTGGGAGCTTGGCCAAAGCCTTTCATCCCAGGTCGCCTGACCGTCGAAGTGCGTGTGCACATCCACAAAGCCCGGCGTCACCAGCAATCCGTCGGCATCGATTTGCTGCGCGGCGGTGCCCAGGTCTTGGCCGATGGCGGCGATGCGCCCGTTGCGCACGCCAAGGTCTGCGAGGTAAGCGGGGGCGCCGGTGCCGTCCACGATGCGGCCGCTACGGATCAGCAGGTCGAATTGCTGCATGTGTCAGTCTCCTTGAGGTTCTGGCGTGCGGTCGAGCCCGCAGCCGCATTCCATTAAGAGGCAATCCGCACGCAAGGCCAATCCGGGTTAGGGAATCGTCCGTTGGGACGATGTGAGGGCGGCTGCTCATGACCACGATGCTCAAGGCCGTTCCATTGAACTGGACATGGATGCGGCCGCGATGTGAGACGTGTGCAAAGACCTGCGCCCGCGCTCCTTGCGTCCGAGGGCAGACAGCGCTGCTGAGGCGTGAGCAGCGGCGAGAGCCATGACGTGATGCAAAAAAGCCAAGAAAACAATGACAAACAAAAATCATCAGAACCCATCAAGGGTGTATGTGCTGGCGCTGTTGACGGCCCTGTCTGCCCTGACCTTCATGGACCGGCAGATCCTGGCTGTGCTGCTGCAGCCCATCAAGCAGGAGTTCGGCTTCTCGGACTTGCAGATCGGCCTGATCACCGGACTCGGTTTTGCGCTGACGTTCGCGGCACTGGGCATTCCTCTGGGACGACTGGCAGATAGACAAGAGCGTCGCAGCCTGATTGCATGGTGCCGTGGCGTTGGTGGCAGCGTTGCGGCGCTGGGCGCGCTGGCCACTGGTTCGGGTGGACTGGCGGCATCGCGCGCCGGTGCCGCATTGGGGGATGCCGGTGGCGGCGCTGCGTCCATGTCCATCCTGGCCGATCTGTACAAGCCCCATGAGCGCTCGCGTGCCATGAGTGTTTTTGGTGTCGGCAATGCGATGGGCGCCTTGCTGGCTTTGTTGCTGGGGCCGTTGTTTGCCGAGTGGTGGGGGTGGCGTGTGACCATGGTCATCGTCGGTGTAGCCATCATGGTCCTGTCCCTGGTGCTGCGCCTGAGCATCAGCGAACCCGCTCGTACCATCGCGCAGGTGATCTCCGAGCCGCAGGACGGCCGGCAGCAGGCCAAATCTGCCGTCGCCTTGATATGGAAAGAGCCCGTGACCCGGTTTTTGATCGTGGGCGCTGCTTGTGTCCTGATCGCGGGAATCTCGATCGGCGCCTGGAATGTGGCTTTGCTTGCGCGGCGTTTCGATCTCAGTCTCAAACAGGCGGGGACAATTTCTGCAGGGGCCGCTGTGCTCTCGGTCTCGGGCAGCCTGTTCTCTGGCTGGTTGACGGACCGGCTGGCGCGCAGCGATGTGCGCTGGCAGATTCGCATCCCCGTGATCGGCACCAGCGTGGCCATGGTGCTGGGTTTCGGCTATCTGCTGGTGGGCTCGGACATGTTCATGCTGTCCATGGCCTGCATGTTGATCTATTCGTTCTTCACATCCTGGTGGGCTCCGGCCACCTACGCTGCCTTGAGCCTGGTCGTGCCGACCGAGCGGCGAGCCACGGCCAGCGCCATGGTGCTGATGGCCGGAGCCCTGCTGGGCAACGGAGTGGGGCCTATTGTGGCCGGCTGGCTCAGTGATGTGCTCAACGCCGTTGCGCCCGGCGAAGGCTTGCGCTATGCCATGGCGATCATGATGTGCACGCTGTTGCCGGCGGTATGGGCGTTTTACCGTGCTCTGCAGCATTACCCCGGCGCCTATCGCAAGGCCCACGCCCCCGTGGCAGTTGCCGCATGAAGGCGGAAAAAGTGACCGGGAAGGATTCTTGCGTCGTCTGGAAGATGATCTATCTGGCACGGCGCAACCCGGCGCTGCGCCCGGAGGAGTTCGCGCAGGCCTGGCGCGAGCATTCCGCGCTGGGTCGTCAGTGCCGCAACGTGGGCCAGCGCGTCAAGGCAGTGGCCCAGTGCTCACGACATCTGCAGGCAGATGCCGTAGAGCTGAGCAAGGACTATGACGGCGTCAACCTCATGGTGCTGGCAGAGCGCGAAGCCGGCTCGGCCATCTGGAGCGATCCGGAAACTCTGGCCGTCATGCGTCCCGACGAGCCGCGCGTGTTTGCCGACTATGTGCGCAATTTCTCGCTGCTATGCCGTCAGCAGGTGTTGCGTGGCAGCCTGTGCGCAGATGTCTTGCCGCAGCACCAACAAGTCATGTTGATCGGCTTTTTGCAGCGCAGCGACGTCTGGCGGGGTGCAGCGGCCTTGCCGGAGATTTGTCCACCGCAGTGGCAAAGCCTTGCCCTTGGCCTGGCCGGCCGCATTGTCTGCAACACCGTCGATGAGCAGCCGCCTTGCGGCTACGGCTACCGCCATGTGGTCGAGTGGTGGTTCGACTCGGTGGAGCAGGCGCAGGCGGCAGCGGCTTCACTCGATGTCTCGGACCGTGCGCAGGACGGCGAGTTTGGCTGGGGCGAACATGTCTTCATACTGACGCAGGTGACGCATGCCAGACCTTGAGGACTTGAAAAGATAGTAGCTTCTCACGCTTTATGAATAAGGACTTCAATATGTTTTGTATTGAATTTTCATGGGGATAAAGCGCTTGGAGCTATGGTTTTGGAAGCAGATATTCACTCCGACAAAAAAAGGCCCATGCAAGCGCATGGGCCTTTGGCCTTGGAGATTCTCGGGATCAGGCCGTCGCTTCCTCGGCTTCCTGGGTATAGGCCACCATTCCGCGAGGAATGTACCTGCCTTCGCACTGGTCCAGATACTCGGCCGCCTTGGCGCGGGGGTTGTAGAACTGCTTGTACCAGATACGGGCCTTGAGGAATGCGCCGTCGCTGGGGATGAACAGCGGGTTCAGGCAGGGAGCTTTCTGCGACCAGACTTCGAAGTCCTGGGCAAAGGCCAGGCGGCTGGCTTCCTGGTACTGTTTGGCCGCGATTTCGTCCGCCTTGGTGGGCAGGCCGCCGTGTGCAGTCTTGACCAGCAGGTTGTGCCAGACCTTGATCCTGCCGTCCTCGATGGGGGTATGCATGATCATCATGAAGGAGTTGAACATGCCGCTGACCTTGGAGACCAGGATGGCGGGGCCGTGGTACCAGGTGTCGGTGTGCAGATCGGCGCTGGCACCGCCTTCGCCCACCAGGGTTCGGTGACCGCCGCACTGGCGCTGGATGGCGTTGTGGCCCTTGAACTCGTTCTCGAAGCGCGCCACGGTGGAGCCGTGGATGGGGCTGAGGTGACCATAGTCGGCAATATTGTCCACGACCTCCATGGGGTGCTGGTTCAGCTCGCCCAGGTAGTCCCACTGGCCGTTGACATAGGTCTCGTCATGCCAGTCGCCAAAAGTGGGCAGATCGTAGTCGGGCTCACCGCCTTCGGGATCGAACCAGACCCAGATGGCGCCGTACTGCTCGACAACCTTCCAGCTCTTGACTGCGGCCGCGGCCGGAATGGCTCCGTCGTGATAGGGGATGTGGTCGCACTTGCCGTCCGCGCCGAAGCGCCAGCCGTGATAGGGGCAGCGAATGCCGTCGCCTTCCACATTGCTGCCGCCGCCGTCGATCACCACATAGCTGGTGGTATTGGGCGCTGCCAGATGGGTCTTCATATGGGGGCAGTAAGCGTCCAGCAGCACGACCTTGCCGCTTTCGCGGCCACGGTACAGCGCGAAATCCTGGCCGAAGAAGCGCACGGCCACGGGCTTGTGGGTGTCGAGCGCCTGGGCCTCGGAAATCATGAACCAGCCACGTGGGTAGGTGAATTCACCGAGGCGGTAGTCCTTCGTGGTTGCCATTGCAGAGGTCTCCGTATTTAGTTTTGGACGGATGAATCTTCTGGCAAGCGACGTCGCCGCGCATACTCTGTTTGGACGAGTGAAGGCGCAGCTTTGATCTGGCGCAAACCGCACAGGGTTTGCCCTGGGTTGGGTGTTTGCGCACGCTTACATGCTGTTCATGCTGCCCTAGCCACGCGCTCTTTGTGAAGTGGTTGCAGGTCAATCATGGTGTAACTCTTGGCCAGTGGCAGAGCGTCTTCCTCAGTGCCCAGCCAGAACAGTGCCGCAGCAATCTCTTCAGGGGTAGAGGCACCATAGCGCTGAGCCAGCAGGCCATCGTCGCCCAGCGTGGCCTTGACGGCCTCGGTGCTCACCACGCCGGGGTTGACGCTGAAGGCGCGCACATTCTGCTGCTTGTATTCGGTGTTGATGCAGCCGGCCAGGCGCGCGATGGCGGCCTTGGAGGCTCCATAGGCAAAGCCCCAGCCACCCTGGTCGGCGGGCACGGGCGGGTTGTACTGGCCCGCAGCCGAGCACACATTGATGATGCGGCCGCCGCCCTGTGCCGCCATGGCCGGCAGCAGGCGCTGTGCCAGATGGAAAGGGGCGATGACATTGCCCAGCATGGAGCGCTGCAGCGACTCGGCCGTTATCTCGGGGATCAGGTGGTTGATCTCGCGGTTCTGGTAGACGGCGTTGTTGATCAGCAGATCGACACGGCCAAAGCGTTTCAGCACAGCGTTGGCGGCCTTGTCCAGGCTGGTCAGGTCCATCAGGTCCATGACATGCGGAAATACCTCGCCGCCGGCTGCCTCGATGGCCCAGGCGGTGGACTCCAGACTGCCGGACAGCAGCTGGCCGCCTGGCAGACGCAGCTGGTTGTCCAGCTGCGCGCCTTCGGTCAACGTGCGCGCGGTGATGGCCACGCGCCATCCCCTGGTGGCAAAGTAGACGGCAGTTGCCGCGCCAATGCCGCGGCTGGCACCGGTGATGAGAACTACGGGCTGGCTCATGAGAGTCTCCAATTTTTGATGATCAGGCGGCATTCATCTGCAACTGCTGCAGGCGCTGCTGATAGGGGCGGATGGCCAACGCGAAGAAAAGCGAAGTGATGACGAGCAGCGAGGTCACGCCCATCAGTGCCCAGCGCAGGCCTTCGGAGCCGTGGGTCCGGGCAAAGTAGTCCGACAAAATGCCCGTTACCAGCGGACCCAGGCCCACGCCCAGCAAGGTCATGAACAGATTGAGAAGTGCCGAGGCAACGCTGCGCTCGGCGGCAGTCACCATCTGGCTGACGGCGCTGTATGCAAGCGTGGCAAACCAGCTCGCAAAAAAGCCGAACAGCAGGGCAAATGCCATGGCATAGGGGACCTTGATGCCGGCAACCGTCCAGAAGTCGGACACGGGCCAGAAAAACACGGCCACGCCTGCAGGCACGGCGCAGAGGGTGCCCATGGCGGCCAGACGCAGCTGCCAGCGCGAGTCGCGCTGGGTCAATCTGTCGCTGAGCCAGCCGCAGAACATGGCGCCGAACACGGCACCCAGGCCGCTGGCCAGGCCGAACACCAGGCCGGCATGGGAGATGCTCATGCCGTGAATGCGCATGAAAAAGCTCGGAGCCCAGACACCGTAGCCATAACCTGCAATACCGGCCACGCCGCAGGCGATGCAGATATTGCGCAGCGGCGCCATGCCCAGCAAACGCCTGACCTGGCGAAACATGGATTCGCGCGCAGCGCTGTCTTGAGCTGCGGGCTTGATGCTCTCATAGGCGCCACGTGCCGGTTCCTTGACAAAGAAATACACCAGCAGCGCAAGGATTACGCCCGGGATGCCGAAGGCGAGAAACACGGAGCGCCAGCCGTAATGCTGGGCCACCATGCCGCCGATGACCAGGCCCAGCAGCGTTCCCAGGTTGGGGCCCATCATGAACAGACTGATGGCAAACGAACGCATCTTGGGGGGATACAGGTCCGAGACTATGGACACCGAGGGCGCCATGCCGCCGGCTTCGCCCACAGCCACGCTCATGCGGGCCAGCAGCATGTGCCAGTACTGGGTGGCCATGCCGCAGGCAGCGGTGGCCAGGCTCCAGATCCCGCAGCACAGGGCCACGATGTTGCGGCGGTTGCGGGTGTCGGCCAGACGCCCCACAGGCACACCCAGCAGGGCATAGATCAGACCGAAGGCCAGCCCCGTGAGCAAACCCATCTCGGTGTCGGAGGCACCGAATTCCTGTTTGACGGGCTCCAGCAAAATAGACAGAACCTGTCGGTCAATGAAGGAGAAAATATAGACCAGCGCCAGCAGGGCGAGGCTGAGATGAGTGCGCCAGCTGACGGCGGGAGGCGGGGTTTGATGGGTGTGCATGCGCTGCATCGTGCGAGGGGCCTAGGGTTATGCCATCGTCTTTTTGGACGACGACCGCGAAATCCTCAGGTCTGAGCATGTGCCTTCCGTTCATGGCTTTCAAGAGAAGTATCGAGGAGACAAAATGACCCAGACGAATTCGTCCATCGGCATTCGCCAGCTGCTGGACATGCAAAAACAGGCCTTTATCGAAGAGGCCGCAGCCAGCGCCGATGTGCGCATGCAGCGTATTCAGCAAGTCATCGACATGCTGGTGGAGCACAAGGAGGAGCTGTGCCAGGCCATGGGCGAAGACTTTGGTGGCCGCCCCGCCGTGTTCTCGCTGGCCAATGACATTCTTGGCTCGCTTTCCTCGCTCAAGCATGCACGCGATCACCTCAAGGGCTGGCTGGGTGACTCCGAGCGTCCCAGTGTCAAACCCTTCGACATGTTTGGTGCCACGGCCTGGGTCAAGTACCAGCCCAAGGGCGTGATCGGCATCATCGGCACCTGGAATGCGCCTCTGTTCACCTTGCTGTCGCCGCTGGCCTGCGCGTTCGCGGCGGGCAACCGGGCCGTGCTCAAACCTTCCGAAATTGCACCGCGTACGGCCCAGGTGCTGGCCGAGGCCGTGGCCAAGCGCTTTGACCCCCAGGTGCTGGCCGTGGTGCAGGGCGGTCCCGAAGTGGCTGCGGCATTTGCCGAGCAGCCCTGGAACCATCTGGTCTTCACGGGCTCCACCAGCGTGGGCAAGCTCATCATGGCTGCCGCCGCCAGGAACCTGGTGCCCGTGACGCTGGAGCTGGGTGGCAAGTCCCCCGTGCTGGTGGGCGATTCCGCCGACATCGCCAATGCGGCCGAGCGCATCGCCGTTGGCAAGTCGCTCAACTCCGGCCAGCTTTGCGTGTCACCCGACGTGGTCTGGGTCCATGAATCCCGCCTGCAGGCTCTGGCTGATGGCATTGCCTCGCAATACCAGGCGCTGTATCCCTCGGTGACAGGCAACGCAGACATGACGCCCGTGATCAACGAGCGCCACCACGCACGTGTGAAAGCCTATGTCGATGATGCCAAGGCGCGCGGTCTGACCGTGCTGGAAGTCGGGGCCGCGCAAGCCGGTGCAGACCGCCGCCTGCCGCTGGCGCTGGTCATCAATCCGCCAGCCGAAGCCGAAATCTCTCGGCACGAAATCTTTGGCCCGGCCGTGGTGCTGCGCAGCTTCCTGAACATCCGCGACGCCGTGGCCGCGATCAATGCCGGTGAGCGCCCGCTGGCGCTGTACTACTTCGGCAGCGACGAGACGGAGCAGAACTGGGTGCTGGACAACACGCTGTCCGGCGGCGTCTCCATCAATGACGTGGTCATGCATCCTGCGCTGGAGGATGCGCCGTTTGGCGGCGTCGGTGCTTCGGGCATGGGTCACTATCATGGCCGCGAGGGTTTTCTGGAGTTCAGCCATGCCCGCTCCGTCTACAAGGCCGGCAACCACGACCCGCGTCGAGAGTGGGGCATGCTGCCGCCCTATAACGAGCAGTTTGCACAGATGCTGCAGGCAGCAGTCACCCCTTGAGCCGCTGTGCGGCTCCCCGCCTCTAACCGCCGCGCGGCTTCACCCTCTCTGCTGCGCGGGAGAGGGACGACAGTCTCGCTGCGGGGCAGCGGGGCCGTCCAGGCCCTTGCTCGCTGTGTCTGATCTGGAATTTGTCTGATTCGCGGCTCTGCCCTGGTGCAGCGCTTTCCATTTCAGGGGATCCATTTTTGCGTGTTGACGCAAGCTGCCGGGGCTGACCATGGGGCTTGTCCCATGGTCCGTTTGGCTGATGTCCTGAAAGCGTTTCGTACAGAGCATGGGCGGGTCAGAACGCAATCATAGGAAGAGACATGAACGAGATTTTTCGCCAGTTTTCGCTGGAGGGGAAGGTGGCTGTGGTGACCGGTGCGGGTAAGGGTATCGGCCGTGCATGCGCTGTCACGCTGGCCAAGGCTGGCGCCGATGTGGCGCTGTTTGCGCGCACCGAGGCGGACCTGCAGGCAGTCAAGGCCGAAATTGAAGCGCTGGGGCGCCGAGCCATTGCCGTGCAGGGCGATGTGAACAAAGAGGAAGATCTGGACAAGCTCATCGTCCGCACCGTGGAGGAGCTGGGCAAGATCAATGTGCTCATCAACAATGTGGGCGGCGGCGGTCCCAACGACCCGCGCAAGGTGGCGGGCAAGGCGGTGGGCGACATGCTGGCGTTCAATGTGGTGCCTGCATACACGCTGATCCAGAAGGCCGCAGCGGCCATGGAGGCTGCGGGCGGCGGGGCCGTGGTCAATATCTCGTCCACGGCGGCACGCTATTCGCAAAAGTACTTCAGCGCCTATGGTGCGGCCAAGGCCGCGCTCAACCAGATGACGCGCTGCCTGGCGCAGGACTTCGGTCCCAAGGTACGTATCAACGCCATCGAGCCCGGCACCATCATGACCGATGCACTGGCGCCGTTTCTCACACCGGATCGCAAGGAGCGCATGGAGAAAACCACACCCATGGCACGCATGGGCCAGCCCGAAGACATTGCCAATGCCGCGCTGTTTCTGGCCAGCCCCGCATCGAGCTGGGTGACTGGCAAAGTGCTGGGGGTTGACGGAGGTGTGGAAGCTCCCAACTTCTGAGTCTGATGGCATCGCTCAGGCGGGGCCGACCGCTTCGCGCAGAAAAAGGGAGCTTGGGCTCCCTTTTTTATGCACGCCTGACGATGTCGCTTGAGCCGAGCCGCAGCATGAGCCGAGCCTTTGCGTTTCCGGTCAAGAGCAATTGCAAGGTCTGCAAGCTGCTGCCCCTGGACGACACGGCTGCTGTGCGATGGCGCTCTGGTGTGGCTTCAGCTTGTCGTCGCCTGAGGGCCGGCCTCGGTCATGCTCTGGAGCGGATTTGCTCCTGCATCAGGTCCACGAAAGCTTTGACCTTTGCAGGTCGGAATCGTGCGGTCGGGAACACGGCATGAATGCCCCCCGATGGCAGCGACCACCCGGGCAGCACCTGTATCAGCGTGCCGCTCTTCAAATCATCGGCAACGGCGAAGTCGGGCAGTACCGACAAGCCTGCCCCATGACGCACAGCTTCGCGCACGGCCAGTGTCGCATCGAGCGCGATCACCGGGTGTACTGTCACGCTCTGACGCTCCAGCTCGCTGCGCGAGAAGCTCCAGCTGCAGGGTTCACGCAGGGCAGTGTTCGCGACAAAGGGCAGCTCGCTGATGTGCTGTGGCTGTTTGAGCTGCGCCACTTGCCGGCGCAATGAGGAAGCGGCGACCAGCAATTGCCTGAAGCTTCCGATCTGACGGGCCTGCACATTCAAGTGGGAAAGCCAGCCGACGCGGATTGCCAGCTCGACCTGCCCCGACATCAGATCAAGCGGCTGGTCGCTGAACACGGCGTCCACCTTGCATTGGGGATAGTGCCGCGTGAACTCGGTGATGGCCGGCACCACTGCCGTGATGCCATAGTCCAGCGGGGCGGTCAGACGCAAGGTTCCCGAAGGCTCGGCCGCCACTTCCCCCAGTTCGTCGAAGGCATCACCCGCTTCCTTGAGGATGGATGCACAGCGTTGATAGAAGATCCGGCCTGCGTCGGTGGCAACGACCTTGCGGGTGGTGCGAGTCAGAAGCGTCGTGTGGAATTCGTGCTCCAGCCTTGCGACCTGCTGGCTGACCACGGCCTTGGTAATGCCCAGCCGGTCTGCGGCTGCCGTGAAACTGCCGGTTTCCACCACGGCCGCGAAGTAAGCCAGGCGCTTGAGATTGGCAAGCCTGCCGGCGATGGATTCTTCTGAATTGTTTGCTATTGACATACAGTTTATCTATTCGATCAGGCTTTTTCTGTCAATGCTTTGTTCCTACGATCAGGGCATTGAAGCAATGGAGCCCTCAGTGACCAAGACCCTGCATTACGTATTCGACCCCCTGTGCGGCTGGTGCTACGGTGCCGCCGCAGCGGTGGCGGCTCTGGGCAAAGTGCCCGAGGTCGAGGTGCGCCTGCTGCCCAGCGGCCTTTTCGCAGGCGCGGGTGCACGCCCCATGGACGACGACTTTGCAGCCTATGCCTGGGACAACGATCAGCGAATCGAGCGTCTGACGGGCCAGCGCTTCAGCGAGCGCTACCGCAGCCATGTGCTGTCGGATCGCCAGCAACTGTTCGACAGCGGCCCGGCCACCCTGGCGCTGAGCGCTGTCAGTCTGTGTACTCCAGAGCGCGAGCTTGACGCCCTTGAGGCCATTCAGCATGCCCGCTACGTCAATGGCGAGGACATCACGCAACCGGACACGCTGATGGCAGTTCTGCAGGCTCTGGGGCTGGAGCAGGCTGCTGCAAGCCTGCTGCGCTCTGATGGCGAACTGCTGGCTGCCAATCGAGCCCGCATCGAAGGCGCAAAGGCGCTGCAGAGCCAGGTTGGCGCGCGCGGCGTTCCAAGCTTCATCCTGGAGGCCAATGGCCAGCGCCGATTGCTGAACTCCAGTGCCGCCTACTCCAATCCGCAGGCCTTTGCCGAGCAACTCAGCGCGGGCTGAGCCTTGCGTGTCTGACTTCCGCCATTTTTGAAATTCACCAAAGGACCATCATGATGAATCGCCGAGACTTTGTTCAAACCGCCGCCGCCGCCGGCATCGTCACAGGCCTGGCGGGTTGCGCCGCAGCTGTTAGCGGCCATTCCACGCTGCAATGGAAGCACTTTCCAGCAGACGACAAAGGCTTCTTCCGTGCGCCCGTGCTGCTCTCGGGCGACAGCGAGGCCATTCTCATCGACGGCGGCTTTTCCCTGCCCGATGGCCGCGCCGTGGCCGAAGCCATCAAGGCATCGGGCAAGCAGCTGACCACCATCTACGTCAGCCAGAGCGACCCGGACTATTACTTCAGCCTGGCTCCGATCAAGGCCGCCTTCCCCGCTGCCAGGGTGCTGGCCGCCTCCGACACCATTGCCGCCATCCGCGCCAATGTGCAAAAAAAGATCGCTACCTGGGCGCCCCAGCTCAAGGAGAACGGTCCGCAGAAGCTTGCCGACATCGTCTTTCCTGAGGCCTATGACGGCCCCGCGCTGATGCTGGAGGGCAACACCATCGAAATCGTCAAGGCACAAGGACTGGAGAACCGCCGCTACCTGTGGGTTCCCTCGCTGAATGCGGTCTTCGGTGGCGTGCTGGTCTTCTCCGGGTTGCATGTGTGGACGGCCGATACCCCGACGCCGGCCTCCCGCGCCGCCTGGGTAAAGAACCTGGAAGCCATCGCCGCACGCAAGCCGGCCGTGATCGTGCCGGGCCACCTGGGCGCCCATGGAGCGCTGGATGTTTCGGCAGTGAACTACACCCGCGAATACCTGCTGGCCTTCGAGCAGGAGTTGGCCAGGGCGTCCAATGGCGACGCGCTGATTGCCGCCATGAACAAGCGCTATCCTGACGCCGGCCTGGCCGCCGCGCTGCAGATCGGCGCCAAGGTGGCCATGGGTGAGATGAAGTGGGGCTGAAGCCAGGGACGCACACCATGACTACCAATCTGGATATCATCCGCGCGACCTACGAAGGCTCGTCCGAAGAGAACGGCAGGAATCTGCTGGCTGCACTGGCGCCTGACGCCCGTTGGACAGAGGCCGCAGGCTTTCCCTATGCAGGAACCTACGTCGGCCCGCAGCAGATTGCCTCGGGCGTGTTCCAGCGGCTGGCGACGGAGTGGGACGGCTACAGCGCCAAGGTCCACACCTACCTGGCCGATGGCGACCGCGTGGCCGCCTTCGGCGTCTACTCGGGCACCTATCGCAAGACGGGCAAGGCGATGACGGCGAGCTTCGCCCATCTGTACCGGCTCAACGAGGGCAGGATCACGAGCATGGAGCAGTATGTGGACAGCCACCTGGTGCAGCAGGCGCTGCTGGCCTGAGCGCAACGGAGTCCTGCCATGAGCGAAGTCAATGCGCAGCTGCAAGCCATCGCGCTGCAGATGCGGGCCGGGCAATGGAATGCCGCGCACGATGCCGTGCAGCGCCATGACGGCCTGCTCGCGGCCTGGCTGCACGGGCTGCTGCATCTGCAGGAAGGTGATCTGGAGGACGCCGAGAACTGGTATGAGCGGGCCGGCCAGCGTTTCAGGCAGCGAGGCACGCTGCAGCAGGAGCTGGCCCGGTTCGACGCGGCGCTGCGCGCTCGGCCCGGCGCGTGAGCCCGAGGCCGACCGTCCGAGAGCCGGCCTTTTGGCGGCAGAGTTGGACGCCTTATCCCAGTGCCTGCCTCGCAAGATGCGCAACGGCCAGTTGCCTGTTGGCCCTGGTGCGCTCTGCATCCTCCAGGAACCAGGCTGCCGACAAAGCGGCGTGAGCCATCACCCATTTGAGTAAACGCCGACGTTCCAGCCCTGTGACATTGATGACTATTGCAAGCTGCCGAGCGAAGCGCTCCGGGTCGGTGCAAGTCTCCAGCTCGGGGTTGCACAGCACGCTCACGTAGTCGTAGTACCGCTCACCTGTGACGCGCTTTGGATCTATCGCCAGCCATCCACGCCTGTCGAAATCGAGTATGTTGCCGTGGTGCGCATCACCATGCAGGACGACAGGTTCACGTTGCTCATTGAGCAGCTCAGCTGCCACCGTTGCACATTCGGCCATCAAGCCGCCTTCCTGTTGTGCCATCAACGCGAGTGACTTAAAAAAATCCGCCAGTGGCAGCAGTTCTTCAGGTGGTGCCGAGGATCTCTTTGAATGCAGTTGCTCGATGGTGCGGCAGATACAGTTTGTCGCTGCATCATCTTCGCCTTTTCTGGCCATGTGCAGCAAATGCCTGGAGCCGGTAGCGCGCTCCATCAGCAGCGCTCCTGTATCTTGGTCGTAGGCATAGACTCGCGCTGCTCCATTGCCGCCCCACCATTGAAGCACCCTGGCGCCGATGCGCTCATCAAGATCTCGCGTGATCTTGATCATTGCAGGCAGACCTGCCCAGTTCCTTGTGAGGATGACGGGTAGAAGGTCACTTGTATGAGTGGTGAAAGGGGCGCCGGCCACCTTCGCGCTCCAGCGTTGAAGATGGATATCAAACAGGTCGAGGTTGGGCATCTGGCTGATTTTCGAGCTAACCCATGCAATCCGAAGATCTGGTGCAGTTGTCCAATGTCCGCTGATGGCGGTGGCTTCAACGGGTCAATGCAACTCCTTGACCGGGGCTGCGGAGTGTCGGGCATGCCCGGCAAGGTCGGCTGGATGGAGTGCTCAACTTCTCCGGTATTACTTTCTTTCGGTGCTCAAGCAAGCTTTCACAAGCAGCCGAGGCCAAGGCCAAGCTAAGGACATTGGTCGCCCAGAAAGGGCCCACCCGAATTCTGAGCAAGGGTCTTGTCCAGAGGTTCAGTCCTCGCTCTCACGCGGGTAGCCTGCGTCTGCCCAGCGCTGTGCAGACGCACGGGTGAGACTATGAGCCGGTCGGACTCGTACCTTGGCCAATTCGCTGCCGTCCGCTGCGGTGGCAGTGAGAGTCGCCGTGGGATTGTCCTCATCGGGCTCAATATCGAGAGCCACCGTCACGCGCAATCCGCGAACTTCAATCTGGATGGCTTTGTGCAACAGCGCTGCCTGGTGCTGCTCATGGCGACGTATCACTTCGCTGGCAGTCTTCACCAGCGTGTTGAAGGCCGACACGTCAAGAGGCTTGGGATTCTTCTTGTCGCGCCCCATGGTCCATGGGCCGACCAAAGCGGGTTCCGCTTGACCGTCTTGGGTCATTGACACCGCCCAGCCATCGTCGTCTTCATTCTTGATGACGCGGGCTTCCCAGCCCTTGTGGTGCCAAAGGCGGTCTTCGAAGATGGAGACGTCTTCTGGTTCGAGTTCTGCTGGCATGTCTGGACTTTTCCTGGTGCTATCAAGTCCAAAGTCTACTGTTTCTTTATACAGCTTGTGAGGCTGGGTCTATCTCAAGCTTGGGCGTTGTGGGCCATGTATGCCCTGAACAGGTCGACGCAGAGGCCTCGCCCAAAGGCACTGGGCAAGACCATCCCGGTGGAAAGCAGAGACTGCACTCGAGCGTCGATTCAAGCCAAAGCCGCCACTACTTTGCGTAGTCTCATTCGTTCGTCTGGAGCAGAAGACTAAAGCTCATGGCTGTACACGATGAAACCGCTATGTTTGGCTAACTTGTCGTAGAGCGCACGGCCGGCTTCATTGGTTGACTGTGTTTGCCAATAGACGCGATTTGAGCCAGCCAGCATTGCTTGCTTGTAGACGTTGCTGATGAGGGCCTTGCCAACTCCAAGCTGACGCTTTTTCGGGGCCGTAAAAAGATCCTGCAGATAGCAGACAGGGCCAAGTCTCGTAGTACTACGGTGAAATATGTAATGCGCTAGACCAACCACTTCTCCTGCATCTTCAGCGACCAGCGCAAATACAGGTTCGATGGGATTAAAGAATCGCTCCCAGGTTTTCTGGGTAATTTTCTTTGCCAGTCCGGTAGCTCCGGCCCTTCCATAGAAAGCGTTATAGCCATCCCAGAGTGAAAGCCACGCTTCAAAGTCATGTGGCTGGACTTCTCTTACTACTACGGATGTTGTAGCGTCAATTCTGGACATAGGAAAGACTTTTCATAGTACGAACAGCGAGTAAATTGAACGACCTGCATTGAAGTGTAAGGTCTGCTCCTGGCCGACAGGCCACGGTCCCGGAATGACCCAGGGCGAACATGCTCGCACCCATCAGCGTGCATCAAATCTCTGAGGCTGATGACCCGGGGCAACGATTCGCAGCCATGGCCAACGCGCTTGGTAAGACTCGGCCTTTTGCTGGAAAAGTTCACGATGCGGGGTCAATGGATTGAGTGCCAAAACTCCGTCATAGATCAGCTCCAGGCTGTTCGGAGCATAGAGGCTGCCTGGGCGAAGGCCCACACAAGTAGCCGGGATCAGGAAGCGATCTATTCCCTCGCAAGAGCTACGCAGTGCTTCATATGGACGACCGAAATATGACTCGTACCACAAGTGAACCCGAGCTTGGTTCGTGACTTCAATCTTGATGCCCAGGTCGCGTAAAACGCGATCGGCATGTGCTTGTACTTTCTGCTCCGCACTGTCAGTGGTGCTCGATGGATCAAAGTAGAAGAGGTCGTAGTCTTTGATGGAGTCCTCAGGATTTCGTTGCGCCTGCAAATTCCACACTGTCTGAAATAAGCAGCCTGCAACAAGCCAGCCATCTGGAAGATTCAAATCATCCCAGCGTTCAAAAATTGCACGATTGTTGATATTTTGGAGGACATCCGCAACGAAGCGCTCAGGCGTAGGCATCGGGACAGTTAATCCTTGGTGAAACAAAAGTCAAAGGCAAGATCGATCCTATTTTGCTTCAGTTGCGAAGACCCGCTTCCGGCCAGATGAAGCCTATTGGCCGCTCTGCCGAAATACTGTGACTCCAATGAAAAACCGCCTGCGAGATCAAGGCTCGCAGGCGGTTTCAGCTATCGAAGAGTATCTTCAGACTTCGCGTCCGGCCTGATGGCCTGAATGCATGGCGCCCTCGATATAGCCCAGGTCCTGGCAGTCGCCGATGCGGCGCACGGGAGTCTGGGTAAGGGATTGCAGCTGGTCGGCAACGGCGGAGTCGGCCTCGGCTCCAATGGCCAGCACCACGGAGTCGGCTGGCGTGCGGTATTCCTCGCCCTTCTTGTCCGTCCAGACGACTTCCTTGCGCTCGATACGCGTGACGTTGGACTGCATCAGCAGCTTGCCGTGGCTCTTCACGGCGTCATACACGCGCCAGCGGCGCACGATGGCTAGCTCGGTGCCGGGGTGGGTGCCGGGGTCCAGCACGGTGACTTCGCGGCCGCGATCGAGCAGGAACTCGGCCAGCTCCAGGCCGACCAGGCCAGCACCGATGATGACCACGCGCTTGCCCAGGGGCATCCACAGCTTGGACAGGTTCTGGATCGCTGTCGTGCTGTCCGTCACCTTGAGCATGCCGCCGGCCTTGAACAGCGCGCGCTCGGCCAGATTCAGCTTGGCCTTGGCAATTTCTTCGGCGCGATCGCCCGTCATCAGGCGGCGCAGTTCGTCGCCGCTCCAGACATGGCTTTGCTGCGCACCTTCGATGGCGGGGGCGGCACGCCTGGCGCCGGTGCCCACCAGAATTTCGTCGGGCTTGAGTTCATCGAGCAGCTTGGCATCGACGCTGGTGTTAAAGCGAACCTGAATATTGGGGTGGTCCATCTGCTTGACCAGATAGTCGAGCAGTCGGCCGTTCTCGGGATAGGCCAGTGCGGCAAAGAACAGCGTGCCGCCCAGGCGGTCGCTGCGCTCGACCAGCGTCACGCGATGGCCGCGCAGGGCGGCGACGCGGGCGGCCTCCATGCCCGAAGGGCCGCCACCGACGATCAGTACATGCTTGGGCTTTTCGGCAAAGGTGATGGTCCTGGTCGCCTCGTGGCCGGTCTGTGCGTTGACCGCGCACTTGATGCCCTTGTTGATGAAAATCTCGCTTACGCAGGCATAGCAATAAATGCAGGGGCGCACGCTCTGGGCGGTGTTGGCTTGCAGTTTGTTGGCCAGGTCGGGGTCGGCCAGCAGCTTGCGGCCCATGGCCACAAAGTCAATCTCGCCATTGCTGATGGCGGCGGCGGCGGCATCCAGCTCCCAGCGGCCGGCCGAGATGATGGGAATGCCGACCGCCTTTTTGATGCCGGTGGCAAATTCGCGGTAAGCATTCTGCTTTTGCGGAATCGGTGCATCCGTGAAGGCCGAGCCTGTGGGCAGGCGCGCATAGGCCGAGACATTGATGGCATCCACGCCCAGCTCTTCGCAGAGCTTGGCAGTCTTGAGTGCCTCGTCCATGGTGATGCCGCCGGGCGTGTGCATTTCTTCGGCGTCGATACGCACCCAGATGGGGAAGTCTGCGCCCACGCGCTCGCGCACGGCAGTCAGCACTTCGCGCAGCAGGCGGCTGCGGTTTTCATAGCTGCCGCCGTATTCGTCGCTGCGGCTGTTGAAAAAGGGTGAGAGGAAGTTGGCGATCATGTAGTTGTGCGCGCAGTGCACTTCCACAGCATCGAAGTTGGCCTGCTTGGCGCGCAGGGCGGCCGCAGCAAACCATTCCACCATCTGTGCAATATCGGCCTTGTCCATCACGCGGTAGCGGTCGGGGTAGGGGCCAATCCCCACAAAGGTCGAGAATTCCTTGGGCGTGACGGTGCGCATGGCTTCGGCCACAGGACCGTCGGGCGGAATCGAGGACACCCACATCTCGCGCCCGTGGGTGCGGTCATTGGCAGCGACCTTGCCGCTGTGATTGATCTGGATGGCGACTTTGCCGCCGTGCGAGTGAACGCGGCGCGTGACTTCGGCCAGACCGGGGATGAAGCTGTCGTTGGAGATGCCCAGTTGGTGCGGCTCGCTGGTGCCGGTGGGCCAGGAGATGGCGGCCGTTCCCATGATGATGAGGCCGGTGCCGCCCTTGGCGCGCTCTTCGTAATAGTCCTGGGCGCGTTCGCCGCAGATACCGTCGGTGCCGCCGTAGTTCTCGCCCATGGGGGCCATGATGATGCGGTTCTTCAGCTCCATGATGCCGATACGGCCCGGCTGCAGCATTGATGCGTGGGGATTGCTCATTTTGTTTCGCTGTCTCCTATAGTTTTCGGCCGAGTTCGGCCCCTTCTTCGATGGCGCGTGCGGCGTCAATTTTGTGAGCATTGCGCGCGCCTCCAATTACTGTGTGCGCAATGCTTTGTGCTTGAAGTCTGGATGACCAGGGGTCATGTGATTCCTGGCCGGCGCAGACCACGATGTTGTCCACGCTCAGGCAGCGCTGCTCGCCGCGTATGCGCAGGTGCAGGCCGTTGTCGTCAATGTGGATGTACTCCACGTCGTTGAACATGCGTGCGCTCTTGTTCTTGAGCCGGGTGCGGCGAATCCAGCCCGTGGTGGTTGGCAAGGTGCTGCCCATGGCTGCCTTGCTGCGCTGAAGCAGCCAGATCTGACGCGGCGAATCGGCCCTCTCGCTGGCCTTGATGCCGCCGCGCTGCTCGCGCTTTGGATCGATGCCCCATTCGCGGTCAAAGGCGGCCACGCTGCCGTCGTCGGCCTTGTGATGGGCCAGCAGCTCGGCCATGTCAAAGCCCAGCGGCCCCGCGCCCACGATGGCCACGCGTTCGCCGACAAAGCGGGGGCTGCGCAAGGCCTCGATATAGTCCACCACCTTGGAGCTGTTCTCGCCCTCGATGCCGCTGCGCCGCGGTGTCACTCCCGTGGCCACGACCACATGATCAAAGACGCTCAGGGTGTCGATGTCCGGTGTGGTGTTGAGCCGCAGCTCTATGCCTAGGCGCTGGATTTCATGCTCGAAGTAGCGCAGCGTCTCGCCCAGCTCCTGCTTGCCGGGTACCTTCTGCGCCAGAAAGAACTGGCCGCCGATGCGGACGCCGGGCTCGAACAGCGTCACCTTGTGGCCTCGGTCGGCCGCCTCGCGCGCGCAGGCCAGTCCTGCTGGTCCAGCACCGAGCACGGCGATCTTGCGCGGAACTGCGGCTTTTTCCTGCGGCCATTCCCATTCGCGGCAGGCTCTGGGGTTGACCAGGCAACTGACCTGCTGGCGCGTGAAGATGCGATCCAGGCAGGACTGGTTGCAGGCAATGCAGGTGTTGATGGCATTGCTCTGGCCCGCCTGTGCCTTGCGCACAAAGGCCGGGTCGGCCAGAAAGGGGCGGGCCATGGCCACCATGTCGGCATGGCCCTGGGCAATCAGGTCATCGGCCACTTCGGGGGTGTTGATGCGGTTGCTGGCCGCCACGGGAACGCTGACCGCCTGCTTGAGTTGCTCGGCAGCCCAGCTGAATGCGGCGCGCGGCACCATCATGGCAATGGTGGGAATGCGCGCCTCATGCCAGCCCACGCTGGTGTTGAACAGGTCCACGCCAGCGGCTTCCAGCTGGCGGGCCAGGTCAAGCACTTCCTTCCAGTGGCTGCCGTGCTCGACCAGGTCCATCAGGGACAGGCGAAAGCTGATGACGAAGTTCTCGGGCACGGCCGCGCGTATGCCTTGCACGATGCGCAGCGCAAAGCGGCTGCGGCCGGCGGCATCGCCGCCCCACTCATCGGTGCGGAAGTTGGTCAGCGGCGCCAGAAACTGGTTGATCAGATAGCCCTCGCCGCCCATGACCTCCACGCCGTCATAGCCGGCTTCCCGGGCCAGTCGGGCACAGCGCACATAGTCGGCAATGATTTGCTCGATCTGCGCTGTGCTGAGTTCACGCGAGCTGCGGTTGCTGAGCTTGGAGAGCACGCTGCTTGGCGAGACGCCGCCGCTGCCGTGGTCGTAGCGGCCCACATGCAGTACCTGCATGAGGATATGGCTGCCTTCGGCATGCACAGCGTCGGTGATGAGGCGGTGCCGGGCCGCCTGCTCGGGCGTGCACAGCGTCGAGAACTCGGCATGCTCGGGCATGCCCAGCGCCCACTCGTTGACGCCGAAGCCCCCGGTGACGATGAGCTGCAGCCCTTCCCGGGCACGCTCGGTATAGAAGAGGGCCAGCTTCTCGAAACCCTGCGCCTGATCCTCCAGCCCGGTATGCATGGAGCCCATCAGAATCCGGTTCTTCAGGGTGATGTGGCCAATGGTGATGGGCTGGAAGAGATGGGGGTACATGGCTGGTTTCCTCACACGCAAACGTTGCGCCAGTGTAGGAAGGGCCACGGTAAATTTTCCCTAGGGGAATTACATCGTCCGTTTGCATGTAGCCTGGTTGTTCATGATGGGCTTTGATGTGTGCCATCACCACCCAGACAAAAGGAGACAAGACATGTCCATCATCGTGATAAGCGGCTGCGCCACCGGCATTGGTGCCGCTACGCGCAAGGTCCTGGAGGCGGCCGGTCACCAGGTCGTAGGCATCGATATACGCGATGCGGAAGTGATTGCCGATCTTTCGACGACCGAAGGTCGAAAGCAGGCGATTGCCGATGTACTGGCGAAGTGCAGCAAGGGCATGGACGGCCTGGTGCTGTGCGCCGGCCTGGGACCGCAGACCAAGGTGCTTGGCAATGTGGTTTCGGTCAATTATTTTGGCGCGACCGAGCTGATGGATGCCTTTTTGCCAGAGCTGAAAAAAGGCCATCAGCCCGCAGCCGTCGTCATCTCGTCCGTGGCTTCCGCGCATCTAGCTTTTGACAAGAACCCACTGGCGCTGGCACTGGAAGCCGGCGAGGAAGCCAAGGCCCGCGCCATTGTCGAGCAAGCGGGAGAGCAGGGCGGCAATCTGGCCTATGCGGGCAGCAAGAATGCTTTGACGGTGGCTGTGCGCAAACGCGCCGCCGCCTGGGGCGAGGCCGGCGTGCGCCTGAACACCATCGCCCCCGGTGCAACCGAGACTCCCTTGCTGCAGGCGGGCCTGCAGGACCCGCGCTATGGCGAATCCATTGCCAAGTTCGTTCCTCCCATGGGCCGCCGTGCCGAGCCGTCCGAGATGGCGTCGGTCATCGCCTTTTTGATGAGCCCGGCCGCAAGCTATGTGCATGGTGCGCAGATCGTCATTGATGGCGGTATTGATGCGGTGATGCGCCCGACACAGTTCTGACCTCCCATGAGGCGCTTTGCCAGGGTGGCCCTGCGTCTTCCCCCTCGCTGTGCGGGAGGGGGAAGGCGGCCTCGCTGCAAGGCTTTTTTGTTCACCGCCCCCGTTTGGGCATTGCCGGTTTTCAACGGCGCCTGCTAGAAGGATGATTTGAGATGAATACCCCAGAACATATGACCGCCGTGGTACAGCGCTATGTGGCTGCGCTCAATGCCGGCGATCTGGACGGCATCGTCGCGCTGTTTGCCGATGACGCCACGGTGGAAGACCCCGTGGGTTCCGAGCCCAGGTCCGGTACGGCTGCGATTCGTGAGTTTTACGCCAACTCGCTCAAACTGCCTTTGGCGGTGGAGCTGACGCAGGAGGTACGCGCGGTCGCCGACGAAGCAGCCTTCGCTTTCACCGTCAGCTTCGAGTATCAGGGCCGCAAGACCGTGGTTGCGCCCATCGATCACTTTCGCTTCAATGGCGCCGGCAAGGTGGTGAGCATGCGCGCCTTGTTTGGCGAGAAGAATATTCACGCTGGCGCCTGAAGAGAGTCAGGCGCTTGACTGCTCCTGATATGGAAGCTGTCTTCGCCTGACTCAATTGGATTTCAAATACATTTTGATCTGAAATACATTGAAATCATGCGTTGAATGCTATTGATATTGCTGTTCAAGGCAGTGCAATGAGCACTCCCGGCCTGAGCCGGCTTACAGATGGAAGTGTCCGGCCGCCTCGGGCTGGTAGAGCAATTTCTCGATCCGGATATGGCGGGTGCGATCGAGAATCCTCCAGTCGATGCGGTCTCCTTCCCGACAGCCCAGAATGGCCGTGCCCACGCCCGAGAAGACCGAGAACCTTCCGGCACTGTCATCGGCATCTTCGGGGTAGACTAGGGCCACTTCGACGGCCACCTCATCGAGGCGCAGCAAGGCTCTGGAGTTCATCGTGACCACATTGCGCTGCACCTGCCGCGCATCGACCACGCAGGCGCGCTCGATTTCATGCTCCAGATCGGCCGCTTGCGACTCCCATTCCAGAGCGAGCCTGTCTCTGAGACGTGCCTGATCCACGGCGGTGATGCAGATGTCAGCCGCAGCGCCCGACACACCGGCGCGCAAGCGCTGGAGGTAGCGCTGCGCCGTCATCGCATAGGACTTGAGTGCGGGCGTTTCGTTCTGCAGCACAAAGCCGTTGTGCGCAAAGGCCTTGAGCGAGCGCGTGTTGTCGGCATGGATCCTGGCAATCAGTCTTTCTGCCCGCATGTCAAAAAAGGCCAGCTTCATGCCCTCGTGCAAAGCGCTGGCGCCGAGCCTGCGCCCCCAGTTGTTGCGGTTGCCGATGACCAGCACGATTTCGCAGTCCGGCCCATTCCGGACCAGACGCACGAAGCCCACGGGCAGGTCATCGCGGTCGTAAGCCATGAAGAAGCGGCCGCCCTGATTGAAGAGGTGGGTGAGTACAGGCAGCTGAACCCGGTCGATGAGCTGCTCTATGTGACGCGAGACATGGCGCGAATCGCTGAGGTGGCGCACGACGTCCTCGTCGTTCAGCCAGTCCACCAGGTTCAGTGCGTTGGCCCGCGTGATTTCCGGGCACAGGGATATGAAAGGCTTGCTCATCTTCAACACCGTCGGTTGCAAGAATGAAAGCCTTTCATGGCCACGGCGCTGGCCATGACGGTTCTTTCGACACAGGCACCGATTCTAGGCAAGCAGATTTTGCTGCGCAGGCGCAGTGCCGATCTCGCATCTCTTTGCTTGGTCTATGGCGAGCCTGCCGTGCAGGCGGAGAAACCATGGCGCCGGCGCTGCAGGGGTGCAACGGCCGATGCCTGAAATGCTCCGTATTCAAGAGCTACTTGCGCTTTACTGAATTCGATTTCAGATTGTTTTATATATGAAATCATTAATGGTAATGCGCTATATGCTCTTATTTAAATAGCAATTGAGGCATTGAATGCAGCGATCCGGCCTGGACCGGCGCGCGCAGTCCAGCCAGGCCGGCCTTTCAGGGATCAGGGATTGGCGTATTTGAGATGGATGATCGGGTAGGCGCGGCCTTGCCCGTCGAGCGGAGAGCGGCCCGTGCGCTTGAAGCCCAGGCGTTCGTAAAAGCCCACTGCCTGCGCATTCTGCTCGTTCACATCGGTGCTCATCTCGGGATGCAGTGCCAGGCCGTGGCGCACCAGCGCCGCACCGAGGCCCCGATGCCTGAAGGCGGGGTCTACAAACAGCGCCTCCATATGGCCCTGGTCGATGAGCATGAAGGCCAGAGGATGGTCCTGTTCGTCGACAGCGAACCACAGCGGGGCATCTGGCAGAAAGCCGCACACCATCTCATCAATCTCGGCGCGATCCTGCGGGCTCAGAAAGTCATGCGTGGCATCAACGGCATGGCGCCAGATCTCGATCGCTCGTGCCCCTTCGTCAGGGCGGGAAGCTCGAATGGAAGTCATCGCCGGATTATGCATATGCACCATGCCCGCTCCGGGGTAAGGCATCAAGAGCGGTCCATGCCTGTCAGATGGGGCTGCAGCACCTCGGTGATCCAGTTCAGGAACGCGGTGACCCGCGGTGCAATATGCCGGCGATGCGGGTAGAGCAGGGACACCGGCATGGGAGTCGCCTTGAACTCGGGCATGACCTCGACCAGCAGGCCTTGATCCAGCAGATGGCGTGCACCCCGGACAGGGGCCTGAATCAGGCCCAGACCGGCCAGACAGGCTGCCTGGTAGGCGTCCGTGCCATTGACCACCAGGGCGCAGTGCATGGGCTGCAGGGCGGTCTCCCTGCCGCGCTGATACTCCCAGCCCGCGCCGTGCCGCCCGAGCTGGTTTGCATAGTGAATGATCCGGTGCCGTGACAGGTCGGCCAGTGTTGCGGGTGTGCCGTGGCGTTCCAGATAGGCGGGGCTGGCCAGATTGCACATCTCCATCGCGCCGATGGTGCGGGCGATCAAATCGGTATCTGCCAGCGGGCCGATGCGCACCACACAGTCAAAGCCTTCCTGCACCACATCCACGCGGCGGTCGCTGGTGCTGATGCCTACTTCCAGCAAAGGGTGGGCCGAGAGGAATTCGGGCAGTTTCGGAAGGACGACATCCCGGGCCAGGGTGTTGGGCATATCGATGCGCAGACTGCCTCGCAGCCCGCTGGCGGCAGGCTGGAACATGGCCTGCAGCTGTTCCAGGTCGGCCATCAGTTCCTTGCTGCGCTCAAGGAACTGCTCGCCATCGGCGCTCAGCCGCACATGTCTGGTGGTGCGTTGCAGCAGACGGGTTCCCAGCTGCTTTTCCAGTTGCTGAACCACGGTAGACACACGGCTTTTGGTCAACCCGAGCTGCTCTGCGGCCAGGGTGAAGCTGGAGAGCTCGGCAACGCGGGTGAACACATGAAGCGCATTGAAATCCATGGCTGGATTGTATTTTCAAAGTGAACAGTGCGATCTTTTTAATCATATTTATTCATGATTTGAGAACAACTAAAGTCCGGCTTGTTGACATCCTCCATGAGACTGACATGCAAGCATCTGCACCCCGTATCGCATTGATCACCGGCGCAAGCCGTGGCCTGGGCCGTAGCGAAGCCCTCAAACTCGCCGAGCTCGGCGTTCATCTGATCGTCACTTACAAGGACAGTGAAAGTGATGCCCAGGAGCTGGTATCCCGCATCGAGGCACAGGGCAGTCGCGCCGTGGCGCTGCGACTGGATGTGGGAGACAGCAAGAGCTTTGCCGCGTTTGCCGACAGCGTCAGGCGCGTGCTGGCCGAAACCTGGCAGCGCGAGCAGTTCGACTATCTGGTGAACAATGCCGGCATCGGCCTGGTGGCGCCGTTTGCCGAGACCACGGAAGAACAGTTCGATCTGCTCGTCGATATCCACCTCAAGGGCACGTTCTTTCTGACGCAGAAGCTGCTGCCTCTGATCCGGGACGGCGGACGCATCATCAATACCTCGTCCGGGCTGGCACGCTTCAGCCTCCCGGGCTATGCCGCCTATGCGGTGATGAAGGGCGGCATTGAGGTGATGACGCGCTATCTGGCCAAGGAGCTGGGCGCACGCGGCATCGCCGTGAACACCATTGCCCCCGGAGCCATAGAGACGGATTTCGGTGGCGGCGTGGTGCGCGACAACGCACAGCTCAATGCCCATATCAGCGGCCTGACCGCCATGGGCCGGGCGGGGCGCCCCGACGATGTGGGCGCCGCGGTTGCTGCCTTGCTTGCCGATGGCAACAACTGGGTCACGGGCCAGCGCATCGAAGTCTCTGGTGGCATGATGCTCTGAGCGTGCATCGATCCTGTGGAATCCGTCCGGATTCCTCGGGATGGCGGGCATCGGGCATGTCGGGCATGTCGGGCAACTCCATTCGGGACATGGCTTTGCCCTGCAGCGCCGGTCAGGCCTGGGCATATGGGGCGTGTGCAGGTGCGCAGCGGCAGATGTGATGACTGGCGCCCCGTGTTTGGATAGAGGATTTGGAGACTGAGTCGTGCCCGAGAACTATCTGGGAAGCTGTTTATGTGCAAGAGTCGGCTACAGGCTGTTGTCGCCGCCCAGGGCCGTGACGCATTGCCATTGCGGGCAATGCCGCAAAAGCCATGGCTCCGCGTTCGCAAGCTATGGCGCCGTGCCGCGCAAGGACTTGTGCATAGTCTCCGGGCAGGGCGATATCAAGTCCTATGCCTCTTCGGCTGCCGTGCACCGGCAGTTTTGCCAGCACTGCGGCTCATCCCTGTTCTGGTCCAGGCAGGTCGGTGACTGGGCCGACTGGATATGCATCGCACTGGGTACACTGGACTCGCCTTTTTCGGCGCTCAAGCAAAAGCATGTGCATCTGGAGTCGCAGCCTTTGTGGTCAGGCTTTACCGGTGGCTGCATGCGCAACGACTGAGAGCCGCCTCAGACTCTCGGGCTGCTGCACCGATCTCAACCAAGGCGATGCTGCGGCCTTGGCTTGGTGCGTTCACTCCCCCTTGAACACCGGCTGGCGTTTCTCAATGAACGCATTCATGCCTTCCTTCTGGTCGCGGGTCGCAAACAGGATCTGGTTGGCCTTGCGCTCCAGCATCAGGGCGGCATCAAGCGATGCGTCCATGCCGGCAATCACCACTTCCTTGATCTGTTCCACGGCCAGTGGGGGCATATTGGCAATCAGCTTCGCCATTTTCAGCGCCTCAGGGATTACCTGATCGTCTGCACAGACTAGGCTGACCAGACCCATGGCGTAGGCTTCGTCGGCGCTGACGGGTTTGCCCGTCAGCAGAATGCGCATGGCCTGGAACTTGCCCACGGCGCGCACCAGCCGCTGGGTGCCGCCGATGCCGGGCATGATGCCGATGCGAATCTCGGGCTGGGCAAAGCTGGCCCCTTGCCCGGCAATGATGATGTCGCAATGCATGGCCAGCTCGGCCCCGCCGCCAAAGGCATAGCCGCAGACCGCCGCGATGATGGGTTTGGGGCACTTCTCAATGGGGGCCCAGACGCGCTCTGTGTGGCGCTTCATGATCTCTATGGGGCCGCAGGAGTCCATGCTCTTGATGTCCCCGCCTGCCGCAAATACCTTGTCGCCGCCGGTCAGAACGATGCAGCGCACGCTGGCGTCTGCGCTCAGCTCAGCGAAGGTACTGGACAGCGCAGCCTGCAGAGAAAGACTCAGCGCATTCGTTGCCTCGGGGCGGTTGAGCTGAACGATGGCCACGCCATGGTCCTGATGTCGAACCAGTAGCTCTCGCTGCGCGGTGTCCATGTTTTCAATAGCGGAAAGCGATGCCGACATAAGGATTCCCTGGGAGTTGAACAGGGACGATGGTCGTTTTCAAGGGATGGACCAACATCGTCCTTTTGGACGTATCTGCTGCTGGTGCCGAAACCTAAATTGGCAGGCATGGATACGAACAAAAGCTTTCAAGACAAGGTGGTGCTGGTCACTGGCGGCACCAAGGGCATCGGCAAGGGCATTGCCCAGGCGTTTCTCGCGGCAGGTGCCACGGTGGTGGTGTGCGGCCGTCAGCAACCTGAAGCGTTGCCAAGCATCAATGGCAGCAGCGCAGACTTCGTTGCATGCGATGTGCGCGAGGCCCAGGCCGTCAAGGAAATGGTCGATGAGGTGCAGCGCCGCCATGGCCGTCTGGACGTTCTCGTCAACAACGCCGGTGGCGCTCCCCATGTGGATGCCGCCACGGTTTCGCCGCGCTTTCACGAAAGCGTGCTGCGCCTGAATCTGTTCTCGACCCTGCATGCCTCGCAGGCCGCCAATGCCGTGATGCAGCAGCAGGACGGCGGTGGCGTGATTGTCTGCATCGGCAGCATCAGCGCGCTGCGTCCTTCCCCCGGTACGGCAGCCTACGGCGCGGCCAAGGCGGCGGTGCTGAGCCTGGTCAGTTCTCTGGCCGTGGAGTGGGCGCCCAAGGTGCGTGTGGTGGCAGTCAGCCCCGGCCTGGTGCGCACCGAGCAGTCACACCTGCACTTCGGGGATGAGGCTGGAATTGCCTCTGTCGCCGGGACCATTCCTGCGGGTCGCCTGGCCGAGCCGCAGGACATTGCCAATGCCTGTCTGTATGTGGCCTCCGAAAGCGCTTCCTACATGAGCGGCACCAATTTGCTGCTGCATGGCGGCGGCGAGCGCCCCGCATTTCTGAGCGCATCGAACTCGGAATCCGTGCAACAAAAACATTGAATTTCAAAGGAGACAATCTTGACCGATCAAGACTGGATGGCAGAGGTCCGCGCATACGTGGGCAAGCAATACGGGCGTGTCCATGCCTGGGACAAGGTCAACAGCCCCATGATTCGTCAGTGGAGCGAGCTGATGGGTGTGGCCGTGAAGACCAACAAGGATGGCAAGACCATTGCACCTCCCGCGATGCTGCAGGTCTGGTGCATGGAAGGGCCGGTGCAGAACAACTATCCGCCAGGCTCCACGACAGAGAACCCTTATGAGGTTCTGAAGCTGATCGAAGCGCACGACTTTCCCTCCACCGTGGCGGTGAATTCCGAGCTGAGCTTCGAGCGCGATGTGCTCGAGGGTGAAGACCTGTACTACACGACACGCCTGGAAGCCATCAGCGAAGAGAAGACCACGGCCCTGGGCACGGGCTACTTTGTCACGCAGATCATGGAGTACTTCTCGATCAAGGCAGCGAATGGCCAAGACGAGAAGGTCGGTCAGTTGATGTTCCGCGTCTTCAAGTTCCGTCCCGCCAATGTGCAGAAGGCCGATCCCGCGCAGGCTGCCGCCCCGAAGATCAAGCGACCCGCACCAGGCGTGAGCGATGACAACCGCTTCTTCTGGGAAGGCCTGAAGGAAGGCAAGCTCCTGATTCAGCGCTGCAAGAGCTGCGGCGATCTGCACCATCCACCGGGCCCCGTCTGCCCCAAGTGCCATTCGTTTGACTGGGACACAGTTGAGGCCAGCGGCCAGGGCACGGTGTACTCGTTCGTGGTCATGCACTACCCCGAAGTACCGCCTTTCGATCACCCCAATCCCATCGGTCTGGTGGAGTTGCAAGAGGGCGTGCGTCTGATTGCCCAGCTGGTCGGCGTCAAGCCCGGCGAGGTGCAGATCGGTCAGAAGGTGCAGGTGGAGTTCAACACCTTTGACGGTGATCTGACTCTGGCCCAGTTCCGTCCCGTGGGCTGATGCGAGGAGACCGTCATGGACTTTCAACTCAGTGAAGACCAACGTGCATTTGCAGACATGGCGCAAAGCCTGTTTGCCGACTATTGCACCGACGAAAAGCTGCGCGAGCACGATGCATCGGGCCAGCCTTTCATGCAGGAGCTGTGGCAGCAGTGCGTGGCTGCAGGTCTGCACAGCATCCTGGTGCCGGAAGCTGCCGGCGGCCTGGGTCTGGGCATGAGCGAGATGCTGGCCGTGCTGGAGCAGCAAGGCCGTGCGCTGGCGCAGGTTCCGCTGTGGCAGCAGCAGGTCGCTGCTGCCGCGATTGCCAGGTTTGCCCAGGGACAGGACGCAGTCGTTCACTCTGCCATGGAGGGCGAATTGCTGGCTCTGTCGCTGCAGGCTGCAGTGGCTGCACGCGGGCCGGCGCTTGAGCTTCAGGGTGAGCGACTCAAAGGCCAGCTGCAAGCCGTGCCTCTGGGCGAGCAGGCCCAGATGGCTCTGGTGGCAGCGGCGGCGGGCGATGAGATCAAGCTGGTGCTGGTGAGCCTGCAGGCCGATGGTGTCAGCCGCGTGGCCGGCATGCGCGAAGACTACTGTGCGGTGGCAGACATCAGCTTTCGCAACACGCCGGTGCTGGCCGTGCTGGGCGGTCGTGCGCTGGAATGGGTCAACGAAATGGCAATCGCCTGCTTGGCCAGCCTGCAGCAGGGCGTGACGCAGGAGCAGTTGCGCCGCACCGTGGAGTATGTGAGCGAGCGCAAGCAGTTCGACCGTCCCATCGGTACTTTCCAGCTGGTGCAGGGCCAGATGGCCGACGGCTACATCCTCATGCAGGTGCAGCGCAGCGCACTGAGCCAGCTGGTCTGGCGTCTGGATGCCGGCCTGCCCTGCACGCCGCAGGCCCACGCGGTGCGCGCCCAGTCCAACGAGCTGGGTCTGAAGGTAGGCCGCGTTGCACAGCATGTGCATGGCGGCATGGGCGTGGATGTGACCTATCACATTCACCGCTTCATGTTCTGGTGTCGTGCACTGGCTGCCGAGGCCGGCAGTGCCGAACAGCACCTGCAAGCGCTGGGCCAGTGGCTCGCAGACAACGACACGCTCGGCTGGAAGTACGACCTGCCCGAAGACCGCTAAGGAGACAACAACATGGCAAACCAATCTATTCGCTTCGAGTCGGTAAACGTGGGCGACGAACTGCAGCCCGTCAGCGTGCCCATCACCGTGCCGCTGATTGCCGGCGGCGCCATCGCCACGCGTGACTATTTCCCCGGACATCATGACCGTGATGCCGCACGCGAGCTGGGTTCACCCCATATCTTCATGAACATCCTGACCACCAACGGTCTGGTGCAGAGCTTTGTCGAGAGCTGGGCTGGCGACGATGCGCGCCTCATGGATCTGAAGATTCGCCTGGGGGCCCCCAATTACCCCGGCGACACCATGAAGTTCACGGGCTCCGTGACCGAGAAGAACGAGGCCACGCGCAGCGTTCAGATCACGCTCAAGGGCAGCAATTCCATGGGCTCTCACGTCAGCGGCACTGTGCAAGTGGCCCTGGCCTAAGAACAACAAGCGGAGACATTCCTGTGAACGATATGAATATTTCCGGTCGCGCCGCCATTGTGGGTCTGGGTGCAACAGAATTTTCCAAGAACTCGGGCCGTACCGAACTGCGTCTGGCCATGGAGGCCACGCTGGCTGCGCTGAGCGATGCAGGCATTGACCCCAAGGAGGTGGACGGCTTTTCCTCGTACTCCGTGGACAAGGTTCCCGAGTATGAAATCGCCCGCCTGCTCGGGGCTCGCAATGTGAGCTTTTTCTCGCAGGTACCGCATGGTGGTGGCGCGGCCTGCGGCCCTGTGCTGCATGCGGCCATGGCCGTGGCCACGGGCATTGCCAAGACGGTCGTGGTCTACCGCGCCATGAATGAGCGCAGCTGGTACCGCTTTGGAACCGGCAGCTATGGCTTTGGCAGCACGCCATTCTTTGACAATGTGAACTATGGCTGGTACATGCCCCACGGCTTTCACACACCGGCATCCTGGGTGGGCATGTTTGCGCGCCGCTATATGCATGCCTTCGGTGCGACCAGCGAGGACTTCGGCCGTGTGGCCGTGGCCGTGCGCGACTTTGCTGCCACCAATCCCAACGCGTTCTTCTACGGCAAGCCCATCACACTGGAGGAGCACCAGGCCAGCCGCTGGATCTGCGAGCCGCTGCACCTGCTGGACTGCTGCCAGGAGTCCGACGGTGCCGTGGCCATGGTCATCACATCGAGCGACCGTGCCCGTGAGATGAAGGCCAAGCCGGTCTACATCAAGGCGGCTGCCCAGGGTATCTCTGACGGTCAGCAGTCCATGACTTCGTTCTACCGCCAGGACATCACCGGTCTGCCCGAGATGGGGCATGTCGCCAGCCAGCTGTGGCAGCAAAGCCGCCTGACTCCCAAGGATGTGCAAAGCGCAGTGCTGTATGACCATTTTTCGCCCTTTGTGCTGCCTCAGCTCGAGGAGTTCGGTTTCGTCAAGCGCGGCGAGGCCAAGGATTTCATTCGCGCCGGCGAGCATGCACGCGGCGGCTCCATGCCCATCAACACCCATGGCGGCCAGCTGGGCGAAGCCTATATCCATGGCATGAACGGCATTGCCGAAGCCGTGCGCCAGATCCGGGGCAGCTCCGTCAACCAGGTCAAGGACGTGCACAACATGGTGGTGACTGCCGGTACCGGCGTGCCCACCAGCGGCCTGATCCTGGGCGACGAGGCCTGATGGCAAGGAGACATTCATGTTCATTGACCTGACTCCCGAGCAGCATGCGCTGCGCCTGAAGTGCCGTGACTACTTTCAGGCGCTGATGACGCCCGAGCTCAAGGCCCGCATGCGCGGTGCAGAGGGCGGCGACGAGTACCGCGAACTGATCCGCAAGATGGGGCGTGACGGCTGGCTGGCCATAGGCTGGCCCAAGGAATTCGGAGGCCAGGGCCTGTCGGCCACCGAGCAGCTGATCTTCTTTGAGGAAGCGAATATCGCCGGGGCTCCCCTGCCATTCGTCACCATCAGCACCGTCGGCCCCGCGCTGATGGAGCATGGCACCGAGGTGCAGAAGAAGGAGTTTCTGCCGGGCATGGCCAGCGGCGACATCATCTTCGCCATTGGTTACTCCGAACCCGGAGCCGGCTCCGACCTCGCCATGCTCAAGACACAGGCTCAGCTGCAGGGCGATCTTCAGACCGGGCATTTCGTGGTCAACGGCCAGAAGCTGTGGACTTCGGGCATCGAATCTGCCGACTATGTGTGGCTGGCCGCGCGTACCAACCAGGAACTGGCTCGCCACAAGGGTATTTCCATCATGGTGGTGGATACCAGGGACAAGGGCTTTTCGCATACGCTGATTCAGACCGTTGGCAACTACACGGCAGCCACGTATTTCGACAACGTTGAAGTGCCCGCAGCACGTTTGATCGGCGAGCTCAATGGCGGCTGGAAGCTGATCACTGCACAGCTCAACCACGAGCGCCTGGGTCTGGGGGCCTGGTCGGACAAGGTGTTTGCTCCCTTCGTCAAGGTGCTGCAATGGGCCAAGGTCAAGGACGAGCAGGGCCGTCGCGCTGTCGATCAGGCCTGGGTCAGGCGCAGTCTGGCGCAGTGCTATGCCCGCCTTGAAGCCATGCGACTGACCAACTTCCGCATCGCGGCCAGTCTGGAAGCTGGTGCCATGGACGTGAGCCTGGCATCTGCCACCAAGGTCTATGGCTCGGAAGGCGTGGTCGAGGTGCTGCATCAATTGATGGACATCGTGGGCAGCAGCGCTCTGGTGCGTGGCGGCTCGGCCGCTTCCTATCTGATGGGCGAGCTGGAGTACGAGCTGCGCGCCTCCACCATCAACACCTTCGGTGGCGGCACGAACGAGATTCAGCGCGAGCTGATTGCCCAGTTCGGCCTCGGCATGCCGCGTCCTCAGCGCTGATCGAAGACATCTCACACATAACAAATACCAAGGAGACATGTGATGAGCGACACGACTGTGGTGTCGCGCGAGCAGACCCAGCTCAAGCTGGATCGTCGCGCGCCCATTGCGGCCAAGTACCTGGCCGATACGCCCTACACCATGGCCGATCGTCTGGAGGACTGTGCACGAGATTTCGGCGAGCGCATCTTTCTGACCGAAGGCGATGTGCGCTACACCTATGCGCAGTTCAACCAGCGCGCCAATCAGGTGGCACGTGCGTTGCATGAGCAGGGGGTGAGAAAGGGCGATGTGGTGGCCATGGCCATCGAGAATCGCCCGGCCTTTTTCTTTGCCTGGTTTGGCGTGGCCAAGCTGGGAGCCGTGGTGGCCTTCATCAACACCCATGTGATGGGCAAGCCTCTGACGCACGCACTGGAGGTGACCAAGGCCAGCCATGTGATCGTGGGCGAGGAATGTGCAGAGCGCTTTGCACAGACTGAAGGACTGAACACCGCGCTGAGCTACTGGCACTGGCCGGATAAAGTGCGCCCCGCCGCAGCGGGAGTTCTGCAGCAGTTCGGCTCTGATTTGCAGGCCCTGGCCATGAGCCGGGACGGCACGGCCGTACCGCTGGAGTGGCGCGAGGGCGTGGTGGCCGGCGATACGGCGCAGTACATATTCACCTCAGGGACCACCGGCCTTCCGAAGGCCGCGGTCATCAGTCATGCACGCTGGCTGATGGCGGGGGACTCCATGCAGCTGCTGTGGGAGATCACCAGGGATGACTGCTTCTATTGCTTTTTACCGCTCTACCACGGCGCGGCTTCCATGTCTCTGACGGCAACCGCCATGGCTGCAGGTGCACGCATCGTGGTGCGCCGCAAGTTCAGCCGCAGCGAGTTCTGGCGCGATATCCGCGCACATGGCATTACCTTTTGCCAGTACGTGGGGGAGATCTGCCGCTTCCTGCTCAGCGCGCCCGCCACGGACCGGGACCGGGAGCACAGCTTGCGCAAGATGGCCGGAACCGGCCTCACGCCCGAGATCTGGCAGCAATGGACGTCGCGTTTTGGCACCGTGTTCCAGATCTATGAAGGCTGGGGAGGCACGGAGTCCAACACCAATACCATCAATCTGGACAATCGCATCGGCTCCTGCGGCCGCGTTCCGTTCTGGGAAAAAACCAATCTGCGCCTGGTTCGCTACGACCAGGAAAAAGGCGACTACATCCGAGACGAAAACGGCTTTTTGCAATTGGCAGGCGTGAACGAGCCCGGCGAAGCCATCGGCATGGTCATCCAGTATCCCGGTGTGGTTGCTGGGCGCTTTGAAGGCTATACCAGCGAGGAGGCTTCCGAAAAGAAGCTGCTGCGCAATGTCTTCCAGCCGGGCGATGTGTGGTGGACATCGGGTGACCTGCTGCGCTGCGACGAAGACGGCTACTGCTGGTTTGTTGACCGTATCGGCGATACCTTCCGCTGGAAGAGCGAGAACGTCTCGACCATGGAGGTCGGCGATGCGCTGGGGGACTTCAAGGGCCTGGATGCGATTACCGTCTATGGCGTGCAGGTTGCCGGCCATGGCGGTCGTGCAGGCATGGCAGCCTTGGTGATGCATGAGGGTGCCGGGTTCGACCCCGGGGCCTTCTGGGAGCTGGCTATCTCCCGCCTGCCACGCTATGCAGCACCGCTGTTCGTGCGCCTGATGGATACGCCGGACATGACTGGCAACTACAAGCTGCGCAAGGTGGATCTGCAAAAGCAGGGCTATGACAGAGCTCAGACTGGCGACCCGCTGTTTGTACGCAATGACAAGCTGCAGACCTATGTGCCGCTGACCGCTGCAACGCTTGAAGAGGCTCTGCGTGGATAGCGCCGTCGCGCAGGAGCGCGTACGGGCCAAGCCCGCAGATGTGCTGCGTTATCCCTTTGCGCCGCCGGCATCCGATGGCAGCCATGTGGAGATCGTCCCCGGTCTGCTGTGGCTGCGCATGCCCATGCCCATGGCTCTTGATCACATCAATGTCTACCTGCTGCGTGACGGCGACGGCTGGGCGGTGGTGGATACAGGGCTGGGAATTCCCGGCACCTTCGAGCTGTGGGAGAAGATCTTCACGGAGAAATTGGCCGGTCAGCCGCTGACCCGTGTGATCTGCACCCACTGTCACTACGACCATGCGGGTGCCGCATGGTGGCTGCAGGAGCGCTTTGGCGTGCCGCTGCTCATGAGCTATGGGGAGTTCATGATGCTGCGCTCGCTGATGGGGCCACCGCCCGATCCTCTGCCCGAGGCGCATCGCGAGTTCTATGCGCGTGCCGGGGTGAGCAGCCAAGAGCTGGACGACATGCTGACTGCCATGCGCAAGGATCCGTTCATGCCGAGGCAACCCAGCCATTACCAGCGCATTCGTCCGGGTGAGGTGCTGCAGATCGGGGAGCGCCAGTGGCGCATTGTGCTGGGCGAGGGGCACTCGCCCGAGCATGCCTGTCTGTATTGCGAGGAAGACGGAATTTTGCTGGCCGGTGATCAGGTGCTGCCGCGCATCACCTCGAATGTGATGGTCAGCCCCATCGAGCCCGAGGGCAATCCGCTCAAACTCTGGATAGATTCGCTGCATCGTTTGCATGAGCTGCCGGCCGAGACCTTGGTGCTTCCATCGCACCAGGGCGTTTTCTACGGCCTGCACGAGCGCCTGGTGCAGGTGCTCGAACACCATGCCGAGCAGTTCGCACTGCTGACCGGACATCTGGGTCAGGTGGGGCAGGCAACGGCTGCCGAGCTGGTGCCCGTGCTCTTTCCCAGGCTGCGCAGCCCCGTGGATCGCCTGATGGCCCTAGGGGAAACGATAGCCCATTTGAACCTGCTTCACCAGGATGGAACGCTGCTGCGTACCTCGGGTGAAGGCAAGATTGCATATTTCTCGTTGGCCTGAGGTGAGGAAGCCATGACGGAACTCGAAACATTCAAACAAGAAGTGGCGCAGTGGCTGGAGGAGAACTGTCCTGCGAGCATGCGCCGGCCCATCGTTTCAGAGGAGATGGTCTGGGGCAGCTCCAGGCTGCAGTTTCTGAACGAGGATCAGAAACTGTGGTTCGAGCGCATGCGTGATCGTGGCTGGTTTGCACCTTCATGGCCGCGTGAATACGGCGGTGGTGGCCTCTCTCCCAGGGAGGCTCGTATCCTGGACACGGAGATGGCTCGTCTTGGCTGCCGTCAGCCCCAGTACAACCTGGGCGTGTGGATGCTGGGGCCGGTCCTGGTGGAGGTGGGGACGCATGAGCAAAAGCTCGAGCATCTGGTGCCCATGATGCGCGGCGAGCAGCGCTGGTGCCAGGGATTTTCGGAGCCCAATGCCGGCTCGGATCTGGCCAGCCTCAAGACCTCGGCCAGGCGGGTGACGGACGAGCAGGGCGAGGCCTATATCGTCAACGGGGGCAAGATCTGGACCTCGGACGGAGACAAGGGCGACTGGATGTATGCACTGGTGCGCACCAGCAGCGAAGGCAAGAAGCAGGATGGAATCAGCTTTTTGCTGATCGATATGAAGAGTCCCGGCGTCACGGTCAAGCCCATAGAGCTGATCAGCGGCAAGTCCAGTTTCTGTCAGGTCTTCTTTGACGACGTGCGGGTGCCTGTGCGGCAGCTTGTGGGCAAGGAAGGCGAAGGTTGGTCACTGGCCAAGAAGCTGCTCCAGCATGAGCGTGCAGCCATGTCCAAGTTCACGGAAGGTGGCGCGCCGTCGCACGATGCACTCAAGACCGCTTTGCCCTACATGGTGGACGAACATGGGCAGATCAGCGATGGTGCGCTGCGCGAGAAGCTGGCAGGACTGCTGATGGATGCACAGTCTTTTGCCCTGACCCATCGTCGGGTGACCGAGAAGGCTCTGGCGCGCCAGGACGTTGCTGGCCCCTCCAGCATCATGAAGCTGGTGCAGACCGAGCAGGAAGTTGCCAAGTACGAACTGCTGGAGCAGGTGCTGGGCCTGCGCGGTCTTGGCTGGGAGGCAGGCGATGACTTCACAGCCGATGAGATCGATGTAGGCCGTGCATGGCTGCGCTCCAAAAGCTACACGATTGCAGGCGGAAGCTCGGAAGTGCAACTGAACATCATTGCCAAGCGAGTGCTGGAATTGCCTTGACCCCCTGAGTCGCTGTGCGGCGACGGGGCTGCCTGGGCCCTTGCTCGCTGTCTCTGAGCTGGGCGGTGTCGGTCGCGCAGGCTGAGGATAACGAATTGAAATGGAGACAAGAATATGACCATGCTTTTGTCGCAAGAGCAGGAATTGCTCAAGGACAGCGCTGTTGCCTTTCTCGCGCAGGAAGCGCCCGTGGCCCAGCAGCGCCGTCTGCGGGATGACAAGGTGGAACAGGGCTTTGATACGCAGCTATGGCTGCAGATGGTGGAGATGGGCTGGCCCGTGGCGGTGCTGCCCGAGTCGCATGATGGGCTGGCTGCGGGCTACCTGGGCATGGGCGCCGTGTTTGAAGCCATCGGCCGAAACCTGTCGGCACAGCCGCTGCTGAGCCAGGCCGTGATCGCGCCTGAGCTGTTGATTCGCGCCGGCACCGCGGCTCAGCAGACGCAGTGGCTGCCCCTGCTTGCCAGTGGGCAGGCCAGGCTGGCACTGGCTCTGGATGAAAAGTCCGGCCAGCACCTTGCAGCCAGATTGAGCACGGTAGCCGAGCAGACCGGCACGGGCTGGTGCCTGAGCGGTGAAAAAGCCTTTGTGATGGATGGCGTGGGCGCCAATGGCTTTGTGGTGCTGGCGGCATCTGGCGAAGGTGCTCCCGGCCTGTGGCTGGTGCCAGCGGATGCGCAAGGTGTCAGCATCAAACCCATGAGCATGATTGACAGCCGCAACATGGCCCACGTGCAGTTCGACAAGGTGGAGTTGAGCGCTGATATGGCGTTGGTGGCCCGGCCTGCTGCTCAGGTGCTTGATGAAGTGCTGGACCGAGCCCGGTCCTGCCTGGCCGCCGAGTCTCTGGGCCTGCTGCGTGAGGTGTTTGATCGTACGGTGACCTATCTGAAGGAGCGCGTTCAGTTTGACGTGCAGATCGGCTCATTCCAGGCATTGCAGCATCGTGTGGCACGTTTGTATGTGGAGCTTGAGCTGCTGGAGAGCTGTGTGCTGGCAGCTTTAGAAGCCATTGATTCCGGTTTGGAGGCCAAGGTGCCCGAGCTGGTCAGTGCGGCCAAGGCCAAGTCATCAGACTTGTGCGAGAGGCTGTGCAACGAGGCGATCCAGTTGCATGGCGGCATCGGGGTGACGGATGAACTGGATATTGGCCTGTTCTTCAAGCGGGCACGCGTTTTGCAACGCCTGCTGGGCGACGGTGGCTATCACCGCAACCGCTTTGCACAATTGAAAGGTTTCTGAGATGAGCGATGCCTTGGTTTCCATGGGTGAAAAGATCAGGAACATTCGTGCGCAGCTGACTTCGCCGGGCGCACCTTTTGAAGTGCAGCAGGTCACGCTGTCGGATGGACGCAGCGTGGCAGCCTATCGCAATGCCTTTCAGAATCTGGCACAGGTAATCGATGCCGGCCGGGTTCATGGTGCGGCCGAGTTCATGGTCTATGGCGAGGATCGATGGACCTTTGACAGGTTCTTTGCAGCAGCCGATGCGCTGGCCAGTCGCTTGCAAAAGCAGTGCGGTCTCAAGTCCGGCGACCGTGTGGCCATAGCCATGCGCAACCGTCCCGAATGGGCCGTGGCTTTTGCTGCCACGGCCTTGCTTGGCGCAGTGCCGGTGCCTTTGAACAGCTTTGGCCTGAGCAGTGAGCTGATGGCCAATCTGGAGGACACCCGGCCGGTGATGCTGATCTGTGATGCGGACCGCCATGCTCGCATCAGCCAGGCCATTGCGCAGACGGCCATCAAGACGGTGGTGGTGGATGGCGAGGGGGGCGATATCAGCTGGGCGGAGTTGATCGCAGGCGGTCATGATGGCTTCGTGTCCCCGCAGCTCAGTGCCGATGAGCCTGCGCTGATTTTGTTCACATCGGGCGCCACCAGCCGTGCCAAAGGCGTGGAATCCACCCACCGCGCAGTGTGCCAGGGCATCTTCAATATCGACTTCATCGGTGCAGTGGCGGCCATGACATCGCCGGACGCCATCGCCGCCATCATGGCGCGACAGCTGCAGCCCACGACCTTGTCGGCAGTTCCTCTGTTTCATGTCAGCGGCCTGCATGCTCAGCTGCTGATCAGCCTGCGCCATGGCCGCCGTCTGATATTCATTCACCGCTGGGAGCCTGAGAAGGCAGTGGAGCTGATTCGCAAGGAAAAGGTCACGCAGTTCAATGGTGCGCCCAGCATGGTGCAGCAGCTCATTGGTCTGCCCGGCTTCGAGCTGCCTGAAAGCTCTGGCAACCTCTCCGGTGTGGGCTTTGGCGGAGCGGGCCTGCACCCGCGCCTGATCGATGAGGTGTTGGCCAAGTTCAAGGGGCGCATGTCGGGCATTGGATTTGGTCTGACTGAATCCAATGGCGTCTGTGCAGGCAGCTCGGGGCGCATGTTCGAGGCGCATCCTCGCAGCTCGGGGGTGCTGTCGCCCATCATCGAGGTACGAATTGCAGACCTGGATGGCACAGCCTTGCCTATCGGCGAGCCCGGTGAGATCTGGCTGCGTGGCGTGACCCTGATGGAGCGCTATTGCGGTGATGCAGAGGCCACCGCCAAGGCCATGCAGGGCGGATGGTTCCACACCGGAGACATAGGCGTTCTGGACGATGAAGGCTTTTTGACCATCGTCGATCGCATCAAGGACGTGATCAACCGCAGCGGAGAAAAGATTGCCGCGGCGGAGGTCGAGGCCTGTCTGCTGCAGCATGAGGCGCTGGAGGAGGCTGCGGTGTTTTCCATGCCGCATGAGGTCACGGGCGAGCAGGTCGTTGCCGTGGTGGTTGGAAAGTCCTGGAGTCAGGTTACTCCCGAGCTGCTTCGCGAGTTCGTGGCACAGCGTCTGGCGGGCTACAAGGTTCCCAGTCGAATCGTTGTGCGCGCGGAGCCTTTGCCTCGTAATCCCGCCGGCAAGATGCTCAAGGCATCGATTCGCAAGGAGTGCGCTCACCTGCTGACCTGATGTACGGAATCGGGTGGTCCTAGGACTTTCCCGATCACGCTCCGAAAGCCTGCTGCTGCTTCGTGCACCAGCAGGTTTTTTTCATTCGGGGAAGCGCTTCAGGTGACCCATGTGGACTAGGTCGCTAGGGTCTGTCAGTAGTCAACTCAGACGATGGTTGAAGAGGCCTGCTGACGCAGTATGCAACTGCCTGCAAACGGCAAAACCAATGGGGCGATGCGAGGCAATGCAACTCGTTTGTAGCACCCGCCAAAAATAAGTTCTAGAACCTAGGAGACAGAGATGAAGTTTGTGACAGCCAAGACTCCACTCGCCGCGGCAGTGGGTTTGATGGTGGCGACGTCGGTATGGGCGAAGGTGCCGGCGAACGAGGCAGAGCAGCTGGGCAAGGAATTGACATGCGTGGGTGCCATCAAGGCTGGCAACAAGGACGGCACGATCCCTGAGTTCACCGGCAAGTGGGTAGGCGCCCCCGCAGGTGTATCTCATGTGCAAGCCACCGGCAAGCACCCCGTGGACATTTATGCCGATGAGAAGCCGATTGCGGTGATCACTGCTGAGAACGTTGACAAGTACGGGGACAAGCTCAGCGACGGCCAGAAAGCCATGTTCAAGAAGTACCCCAAAACCATGCAGATTCAGGTCTACAAGGGTCATCGTGACTTCCGCTACACCGATGAAGTCTGTGCGGTTGCCAAGAAGAACGCACTGGAATCGGAGGTAAATCCCGACGGCAACAGCATCAAGGGAAGCCTGGGAGCCATCAACTTCCCGATTCCCAAGACCGGCCTGGAAGTGATCTGGAACAACCTGCTGCCCACACGTGCCTACAACGAGCACATTGTTCGCGATATGGCGAATGTGATGTCTGATGGCTCCATTGCCTGGGGTCGCCAGGAGAACATCAATCTGAGCTTGGACAACCTGCCCTCCAGCCTTGGCAAGCCTGTGGAAGGTGTGATGGCCTATAGCCGCACTCGTGTGCTGGCTCCAGAGCGCGAAAAGGGTGGTGTGACCCACACGGTTGAACCTGTGAACTTTGCCAAGGACAAGCGTCTGGCATGGTCTTACGACCCCGGTACACGCCGCGTGCGCCAGGTGCCCGAGTACGGCTTCGACCAGCCCATGCCTGGCACCGGCGGCAAGCTGACGATTGACTCCGATCGCCTGGCCAATGGCTCGCCGGAGCGCTACAACTGGAAGTTGCTGGGCAAGAGGGAGATGTATATCCCCGCCAACAACTTCAAGATTCACCAGCCCACGGTGAAGTACGCCGACCTGCTCAAGCAGGGGCACGCCAACCCTGACTTCATGCGCTACGAGCTGCGCAGAGTCTGGGTCGTGGAAGGCACGCTCAAGGAAGGCTTCCGCCATGTCTATGGCAAGCGTGTGCTGTTCGTTGACGAGGATACCGGCCAGGCCGTGGCATCCGATATGTATGACACACGTGGCCAGCTGTGGCAGCACGCGTTCATCAACTATTACTACTCGCCCGATATCAAGGCCTGGCACGCAGGAACTTCCTTCTATCACGACCTCAATTCCGGTGGGTACATGGGCTACAACTTGTTCCAGGAACGTCCTAAGGGACCCATTCTGAACAAGGGCGACCTGACCCCTGCCATGTTCACGCCCGAAGCCGCACGCAACGTGGGCAACTAAGTTTTATCAACGAGCGACTCATCATGAAAAACAATATGAAGAAACTCACTCCCATCGCAGTGGCGGCGCTGCTGTCCCTGGGTATGGGGACTGTGCACGCGGGGGAGACTGTCGATCTGGGCGATGGTCTGAAGTTCGACTGGCGCCTGAACGTGAGCTATGGCCTGGGTGTTCGTTTGGACAACCCGTCGCCGGTGCTGAACACGGACGGCAACAACAACTTCAAGAAGGGTGCGCTGACGGCCAATCGCCTGGGCGCTGTCTGGGAGAGCAAGCTGTCCAAGGGCGACAGCGGTTTTGTGCTCAATGCCAGTACTTTCTACGACGACGTTTACCACCAGCGTAACGACAACAAGGGTCCGATCAGCACGGCCGGTCCCGTGGACGAGTTCAACTCTGCTGCCAAGCGCTATGGCGGCGGATATTCGCGCCTTCTGGATACCTACGCCTACACCAGCTTCAACATGGGAGAGACCCGTGCCACGGTGCGTCTGGGCAAGCAGGTGGTGAACTGGGGCGAGTCCATGTACTTTGCCAATATCGCTGCGGCCCAGGGCCCCAGCGATGCGGCAAAGGCCGCTTCGCCTGGCGCTGAGGTCAAGGAAATCCTTCTGCCGGAAGATCAGATCTCTGCTTCGCTGGAAGTCAGTCCCAAGCTCTCGCTGCTGGGTCACTACCAGTTCGGCTTCCACGAGACGCTGCTGCCTGCTCCCGGCATGTACACCAGCACCAGCAATGCCCTGGGTCCCGGCGCCTCCTGCCTGGGTGTCTACAACGGCGCGACCTGCCGAGGCCTGCGACGCGGCAATGACATCCGTCCCAGCAGCTCGGGCCAGTGGGGCATCGGCGGTCGCTATCGCGTCACCGACGAGACGGAAGTCGGCCTGTACTACCTGAACTACAACGACCGCACTCCCTCGCTGGTCGTGAACATGAACGGCGCGATACCGACTGGCTACCAGGTTCGCTATTTCGACGACATCAAGATGCTGGGAACGACGGTCAGCACGACCTTCGGAAAGTTCTCTGCATTTGGTGAAGCCAGCTATCGCAAGGGTACGCCAGTGCTCAACGGCAATGGTGTGGCGGTGCGTGGCGATGTGGTGCAGGGTAACGTCGGCGGTATCTTCAATATCGGACGCACAGGTATCGCGGACGACATGTCCCTGGCTGCCGAAATTTCCGGCTCTCGCGTGATCAGTGTGGCCGATGGCAGCTCTACCGATAACCTGAGCTTCAAGACCCGCAACTCCCTGGTGGCCGGTGCGACCCTGACGCTGGGCTATCCCGGCATCTTCGAAGGCTGGGATCTGAGCATCCCCATCAGCTATCAGTCGCAACTGCGCGGCCGCTCTCTGGTCGGCACCTTCGGCGGCGGCCAGAGCGACAGCCGGTTGAGCATTGGCGCGACTTTTGTTCGTAAGAGCAATTTCTCGATCAACGTAGCCTACATCAACTACCTGGGCAATCCTTCTGCCGATTCCCTGCGTGCACGTCCGCTGGCCGACCGCGACCAACTGTCTGTTACCGCCAAGTACTCGTTCTGAACCACACCAACGAGCCAACACCACAAAAGCCCGGCTCTCCGGGCTTTTGTGTTTGAAAGGGGCGCAAGCGAATGCAAATACTGACCGGAAAATGGGTGGCCCCTATGGGAGCTGCAGCCCTGAGCCTGATGAGCAGTGCGGCATCAGGACAGCATCTGTTCGATGCTTTGCCTCCTTTGCCCAAGGTTGCTCCCTTGATGGCTCCTACGGAGCTGCATGGTGATACACAAGGCGATATCCGCTTCAAGTCCAGCAGCCCGTATGACCTCGATGTGCTGCTCAGCCAGCCTGCCAAGGCAGAGGCAACCATGGGTATGGGAAAGCTGTTCCTGCCCAAGGGGGCCAGCGAAAAAAAGCAGGTGCCGGCCATGGTTGTCCTGCCAGGTGGCGCGGGGGCCATTCCCGGGCGCGAGAGCGAAACGGCCCAGATGCTGGCTGACAACGGCATAGCTGCGCTGTTGGTCGATAACTTCAAGCCGCGTGGCATCAGTGAAGACATGCCGTATGCGCTCAAGATCATGGGGACCTCCGAGTTCGATGCCGTGGCCGATGCCTATGCCGCACTCAAGGCCTTGAACAAGCACCCCGCCATCGATGGCTGGCGTATCGGGGTGATGGGATTTTCCAAGGGCGGAATTGCGGCACGCATGAGCCTGGATGCACGCATTCGCGACAAGCTGGCGCCTTTCATCCAGCCTTTTGCCTTGCATGTGGACTTTTACGGGCCTTGCTATGCGCTGCTTCAGTCCCGCAAGACCACGGGTTCGCCCTTGCTCAGCTTCAGAGCAGGGGAGGATGCATCGAATGATCTGGTGGCCTGTGCTCAGCAGGAAAAAATCCTGCGTGAGGCGGGCTCCGAAGTCAGTACCGTGGTCTATGCCAGGGCCGGCCATGATTGGGAGAGCGACAAGCCACGCGAGATGACGAATCGTCCTTACCTGGCCGGCTGCACGATAGAGTTCAACGACAAGGACTTTCCCGTCCTCAATGGCCAGCCGCTGATTCCCGCCGGGGCCCAGTCCGATCGCCAGACGCGCTACAGGATTCGGGTGCAAAGCGGCAAAGCGCTGGGGGACTGCGTCAAGGTCGGCTATATCGCCGGACGCGATGAAACAGCACGCAGTCTGGCCGGCAAGCAGTTGCTGCAGTTTCTCAAGGTAAAGTTCGAGCAGTAGACAGGACTCGGCGGGAAACAGGAAGGCCAGCAAATGCTGGCCTTTTTCAAGTGTCAAATTTGCCTGAAGTTCTTTTTCATGAACCGTAGGCTTCTAGCAATTGAGTCGTGCGGAAACAAAAAAAGCCGCGCAGCATGGCCGCGCGGCTTGATTGATGGCGTGTGGCAGCTCAGGCGGCGGGTTGCAGCACGCTGCGATCGCCGATCTCCAGCAGCATCGTCATGCTGCGCTTCTGGATGCGCCAGCCTTCGGGCAGCCTTACCCATTCGTCTTCATAGAAGCCGATGGCGTCGTAGCGCAGGTGACCGCGCTGGCCCAGACCTTGATGCGCGGCGCGCACCTGAATCCTGCTGAGCGGGCGCTGCGGGTCGCTGGCATCGACTTCCAGATTGCCCAGCAGGTGCTGGGTGGGGCCGCAGCCGTCAAGGTGGGTGCTGATCATGCGGCGGACCTTGGCGATCCCTTCGCAGATGTAGCTGCCACCGTAGACCGTGCTGCAGTCGGGTGTGAACACCTGCTGCAGCAAGTCCCAGTTGCGTGTGTCGCAGGCCGTGGCGTAGCGGGTCAGGGTCTGGGCCAGAGCATGTTCAAGAAGAACCTGCTCCAGCGTGCTTGTTGCGGTCTGCATCACACTTTTCCGTTCACGGATGACTGGGGTTCGGGTTTGAGCATGCCGCCTGCGTGGCTGATGCCGCCGGCGCTGCCTGCAGCATGGGCATGTCTGGGTTGCCGCTGCAGGCGCTTGACGCGTGCCCTGGCTTCCGCTGCGCCCACATTCAGCCAGTAGGCCATGGCAGGCAGCAGGAAGATCGCGCCCAGCATGTTCACCAGGAACATGAAGGCCAGCAAGATGCCCATGTCGGCCTGGAACTTCAGTGCCGAGAAAGCCCAGGTGCCCACGCCTATGGACATGGTCAGCGCTGTGAAGATGGCGGCATTGCCACGTTGGCGCATGGCTTCATAGAAGGCCTCGCGCAGCGTGATGTCTCGCTCGCGCAGCTCGTGTTGCATGCTCTCGAACAGGTAGATGCCGTAGTCCACACCCACACCTACGCCCAGGGCCACGACTGGCAGCGTAGGGACCTTCAGGCCAATGCCCAGCATGGCCATCAAGGCATTGCAGAGTATGGAGACGATGGCCAGGGGAACGACGATACACAGCACGGCGCGCCAGCTGCGGAAGGTCAGCCAGCACAGCAGCGTGATGGCGCCGAAGATGGAGCCCAGCATCTGCACTTCGGCATGTTCCACGGCCTCGTTGGTCGCGACCGCCACGCCGGCGTTGCCGCCAGCCAGCAGGAACTTGACGTTGGGCGTCTTGTCTGCAGCGATGAAACCACGCACTTCATTGACGACATGGGTCAGCGTGGCGCCTTCGTGGTCCTTGAGGAAGACCTGCAGATTGATGACCTTGCAGCCCTCGGTGTTCAGGCCCAGATCGGGAGAAAGTGCCTTGGCACCCGAACGCAACGCGGCTTCGGTGCGCTGCAGAGCTGCCCAGCGGGGGTTGCCCTCGTTGTTGCTGGACGCCGCGATCTTGGCCAGACCGGAGACGCTGGAGACCGATTGCACGCCGTCAACCCGGCGCATGCGCGATTCAAAGCGCTCCACGGCGTTCATCACCTGCCAGTTAAGGCAGCCTTCGTCGAGGTTGGAGGTTTCGACGAAGACGGACAGCACGTCCATGCCTATGGAGTAGCTGCCGATGATGGTGTCGTTGTCACGGTTGTAGCGCGACTCGGCGCGCAACTCGGGAGCGCCCGTGCCCACGTCACCTGTCAGCAGATTGCGCGATTCGTAGGTGCCGGCGGCCAGCAGCAGCAGCGACACCACCAGAGTCAGCATTGCGGGCTTGCCTTCGGACAGTGCCGACAGTTTCCACCAGATGGGGTTACGGCCGTTGGCGGAGGAGGAGGGGGCTTGCATGGCCTTTTTTTCCAGGCGCAAATTGGCCAGCACTGCGGGCAGGAACACCTTGTTGGTGATGATCATCAGCAGCACGCCCATGCAGGCGGTCACGCCCAGCTCGTGCACGATGGGGATGTCGATCAGCATGATGACCATGAAGCCCAGAGCATTGGTCAGCAGCGCCAGAGCGCCGGGAATGGCCAGCTTGCGAATCGCGTTCTCGGCGGCCAGCCTGGAGCTCAGGCCGGCGCGCACATCATGCTTCCAGGCTCCGGTCATCTGCACGGCATGGGATACACCGATGGAGAAGATCAGAAAGGGAACCAGGATCGACATGGGGTCGATGCCGTAGCCGATCAGCGGCAAAATGCCCAACAGCCAGATCACGGGCAGCAGTGCCACGGCCAGGCCCACCACTGTGAGGTTGGTGGACTTGGTATACATGCGCAGCATGATGGCGGTGATGACGAACGCAATGGCGAAGAAGGTCATCACGGTGGTCAGGCCGTCCATCACATCGCCGAGTACCTTGGAAAAACCAATGATGTGGATGGATATGTCCTTGCCTTCGAACTTGCTGCGGATCTCTTCCAGGCGCTGCGCAACCTTGTGATAGTCGAGTTTTTCTCCAGTCTTTGGGTCGACCTCGAGCAGGTCGGCGCGCACCATGGCGGACTTCAGGTCGTTGCTGACCAGAGAGCCGATCTGACCGGACTTGGCCACGTTGGAGCGTACCTGGGCCAGGCCTTGTTCGTTGGCCTCGAAGCGGGAAGGAATCAGCACCTCGCCCACGTAGCCGTCTTCGGTGATCTCGATGTATTTCACGTTCGGTGTGAACAGCGAATACACCTGACCGCGGTTGACGCCGGGGGTGAAGAAGACCTCGTCCGTCACGCCACGCAGTGCTTCGAGGAATTCCTTGTTATAGATATCGCCTTGCCGGCCCTTCCATTCCACGCTCACCAGAATGCGGTTGGCGCCCGAGAAGGTGGCTGCATGCTTGAGAAATGCCGTCATGTACTCATGACGCATGGGGATCAACTTGTTGAAGCCCGGATCCAGGTGCGTACGCATGGCCGAGACAGCCAGCAGTGCCGTGGCAATCAGCGTCAGCACGACGATGGACTTGCTCCACGAGATCAGCCAGCGTGCTGTGGATGCAATAAACCGGTCCAGCCGGCTGGTGGGTTCGCTCAGAGTCATTGTGTCGCTCCTGGGTCAGCCTGAGCGGCTGCCTTGGCTTGGTGTGGTGGGGGAAAGGGTTGCAGGCCTGAGTCGCTGGACATCCAGCCGCTGTCGGGGCCGGTCAGAACGATGTCGGTCAGGGTGGCGCGGCCCTTGGCGCGCTGCAGGCTGAAGCTCTTGCCGCCGTCCTTGCTCAGGCCGAGCATGCTGCCTTGTCCTACCAGGATGATGGTTCCGTCCTTTTCCTGGGCATGGCCAAAGAAGGAGACCGGAGCCTGAATCGTCGACTTCATCCATTGCGCGCCCGGTGCGGTCTGCACAAAGGCGTTGCCGCGCATGCCATAGATCAGCCAGCCGCCGTCGCGAGTGGGCATGGCGTTGTAGAACGAGCCTTTGTAGAACTCGGGCTCGACCTGCCAGCTTTGGCCAGCGTCGTCAGACTTGATGACCAGGCCGCGCTCGCCCACGATCAGCCAGTTTTTGCCATCTTCGGAGCTGGCAATGCGGTTCATGTGCTTGTCTTCAACTTCTGCGGGCAGGGCCAGTGGCCCCCAGGTCTGGCCGTTGTCCTTGGTGGTGATGGCGCGGCCAAAGGCGCCTACGCTGATCCAGTCGCCCGAAGGAAGGCGCGCGATCGACATCAGAGGCTCTCCGTTCTCCTTGGAGAAAGCGACTTCCTCCCAGGTGCTTCCGCCGTCCTTGGTGCGCAGAATCCAGCCTTCGTGGCCCACGGCGAAGCCGGTTTTCTTGTCGGGAGCAAAAGCCATGCTGACGATGAGCGCCTGACGCTGCTCTTTGAGCTGGGCCTGCTGCCAGTGAGCACCCTTGTCGTCCGAGTACAGGATTTCACCGATTGCGCCGGCGGTCAGCAGACGATCGCCCACCTGCGTGATGGTGTTGAAGTGACTGCGCTCGATGCCAATGGTGGTGGGGGCCAGGGGGGGCGGTGTGCGGGGTGCAAAGGCGAGCGCTGAGGCAAAGGCCACCAATGCTGCTGCGCCTATACCGACGGCTGTTTTCACGTTGTCTCCTTGTTGATTCGTACACGCTGTGCATGTATTGCAAACACGGGTGCAGGTTCTTGATTTGGAGCTTCTGCAACATCGTCCGAATGGACGTTTGCCCGGAGAATTAGGGGTATGTACGGGGCCGGCTTTTTAGTCTCTACAGACGATGGATTCGGTCTGCTTCATTTACACAATGAATGCACACTTTCTTGGTAAGGGAGACATATGGGTTTGCAAGGAAAAGCGGCGCTGGTTGGCGTCGCGCAGTACAAGCCGCAGAAGTACGCAACGGCGCCGCGCATGTTCCATCTGGAGCAGGTTGCCGACCTGACGCTGCAGGCTCTGGAGGACGCCGGCATGGAGCTGTCCGAAGTGGACGGCCTGATCACCAGCGCCCCGCACTTTCATGAAGCCAGCTGCTTTGTGCCGGCCATGGCTGGCGAGTACCTGGGCGTGCGCCTGAACTTTGCCGAAGTCGTGGACCTGGGGGGGGCCAGCTCCGTGGCCATGGTCTGGCGTGCGGCGGCTGCGATCGAGCTGGGGCTGTGCAACACCGTGGTCTGCGTGCTGCCGTCGCGCATGGCACCGATCTCCGAACATGACGACCACATCAAGGAGGTCATGAAGGCCAGCCGCTTCGGCGGCCACAGCACCCGCTTTGGAGCGCCCGAGGCCGAGATGGACCTGCCCTACGGTCACATGGCACAGAACACCGGCTATGCCATGATTGCCCAGCGCTACGGCGCGGTCCATGGCTACGACGCGGCCGCTCTGGCGCGCATTTGCGTGGACCAGCGCTTCAATGCCTGTCACAACCCCGATGCCATGTTCTACGGTCAGCCCATCACCGTGGATGACGTGCTGAACTCGCGCATGGTGGCCGACCCTCTGCATGTGCTGGAAATCGTGCTGCCGGCTGCGGGCGGCGGCGCCATGATCGTCACCCGTTCTGATCGCGCCAGAACGACCAGACACCGCCCCGTCAGCATCGTCGGCTGCGGCGAGCATGTGAGCAGCAAGTCGCCCACCTATATGGCCGACATGCTCCAGACCCCCATCGGTCCGGCCTCTGCCAAGGCTTTCGAAATGGCGGGCATGCGCCCTTGCGACATGCATATGGCGCAGATCTATGACTGCTACACGATTACCGTGATGCTGACGCTGGAGGACGCGGGCTTTTGCGAGAAGGGCAAGGGCATGGACTTTCTGCGCAACAATGATTTCACCTTCAAGGGCAACTTCCCCATGAACACCCATGGCGGCCAGCTGAGCTTCGGCCAGTCCGGCACGGCGGGCGGCATGTCCCAGGTGATCGAAGCAGTGCACCAGATTCAGGGACGTGCCGGCGACAGGCAGCTGGGTCGCAACGATCTGGCCTATGTGTCCGGCACCGGTGGCGTGATGAGCGAGCAGGGCGCCTTGATCCTGCGGGGAGCATAAGAACATGGCTTGGAACAAACCTCTGCCTCATCCCACGGAAATTTCTGCACCGTACTGGGAAGGTCTCAAGGCTCACGAAGTGCGCATCCAGCAATGCGATCGCGGACATTCGCTGTTTTTCCCGCGCACCCATTGCCCCACTTGCGGATCGCGCTCCCTGAAGTGGAGCAAAGTATCGGGTGAGGGGACGCTCTACAGCTTCACCGTGGCGCGCATTCCCACCATGCCCGAATTCACCGACGAGATGCCCCAGGCCCTGGCCGTGGTCGAACTGCGTGAAGGCGTGCGCATCAACACCACCATGGTCGGCGTGGCTCCCGAGGCGCTCAAGGTGGGCATGGAGGTGCGCCCCGTGTTTGACGAGCGCCCCGGCGAGGTCACCCTGCTGCGCTTTACCACCCATGCGGGCAGCCATCCGGGCGTCATCAAGGCCGACGCCGGGGCCGATGCCGATGCCGATGCCGAGGTTGCAGTGGTGGAGCACTCTACCGCTGTCAAGCGCAAGATCTCCGTCAAGGACATCGAGGCCATGAAGTCTCTGGTGTCCGAGGAATACAGCCCCTGGTCCAACGAGTTCACCGTGAGCCAGGAAGTCATCAACGAGTTCGCCAGGCTCTCGGGCGATGACTACTGGATCCACACCGATCCCGTGCAGGCGCGTGAGAAAAGCCCGTTTGGCACCACCATCGCCCATGGCGCCCTGGTGCAGGTGCTGGCCAGCCAGCTCAGGATTCCGCTGGATTACGAGGTGGTGGACTTCAACAACATGGTCAACTACGGTTCGGACCGCCTGCGCTTCCCGACCCCGGTGCCCTCTGGCTGCAAGATCCGCGCGCGGGCCCGCATCAAGGCGGTGGAGCAGGTCAAGAGCGGCGTGCAGGCGACGATGGAGCTCAACATCCATGTGGTCGGCCAGGACCGTCCTGCAGTCATCAACGACTTGGTGATTCTCTACATGTAATCGTCGCTGCCCGCCCTGTGAAGGCGGGTGTTTCAGTTTCTTCAAGGGTTGGGGCTTTGCGCAGGCAAAGCCCTTTTTTTGTGGCCACACACAGATGGGCTGCTTTCTCTGCTGCCGTGCAGAAAATATCAGCTAAATTGGTTTTATAGCTATGTCTGTAGAGCGATGGCAGCTATCAAATTGTGAAGATTGTGCTTGCGAGTAGCCCAAGCTGTGCGATGGCACCAACGGGTTATCGGTCTGGGGTTGCCACCTAAGTAAATACCTGCTCATCAAAACGGACGATGTTGCGTTTCCCGTGCTGGCCATACTGCAAACCACAAAGGCCATAGAGCCTGCACAGGAGACAAGCATGAAAACCTCTTTTCGCTGGATGAATGCACTTCGCGCAGTGTCGCTGGCCGCTGCGGCGCTGGCGCTATACCTGCCTGCCATGAATCTGCCACAGAGTGCCGCGGTGGCTGCGCAGGCGGACTCTGCGCTCAAGCTGCCCGCCGGCATCGTGCTGGCCAGTGCCCAGATTTCCTGGAGCGCGGTTTTTTCATCGGGCTATTGAGTTTGAGTCCGGCAGACCTCGAATCCTGCGGCGTCCTACCTAGCCGACTTTGATCTCTGGGTGATTTCTGTACTGTAAAGTACAGGTAAATGAGACTGATTCTTGATTATGATGCGCACGCTTTTGCACAGCACACAGGTTGTAGCCAATTGATGCCGTAGTCCCTGCTTCGGACGATACCCGCCAAGCCGAATTACAACTCCGTATAACGAGGCATTCATGGCATTGAGGTATTCGCCGCTGGCAGCGGCATTGGGGCTGGCTTTTTCCGGCGCGGCGTGGGCGCAGCAAGCTTCAGAGGTGGTGCTGGACGAAGTACAGGTCCGCAGTGATCGTCAGCCCGATTCCGGCTACAACCCACCCACGGCAACGAGCGCCACCAAGATCGAGGCCCCGTTGCGTGATATTCCTCAGACCGTGAATGTGGTGCCTCAGAGCCTGCTGCGCGATCAGGTCGCGCAATCCATGCAGGATGCTCTCAAGGCCGTGCCCGGCGTGGGATTTTCTCATGGTGACGGTCAGCGCGACCAGGTCACCATTCGCGGCTTCTCGGCGATTGCCGACCAGTTCGTGGACGGCCTACGCGATGACGCGCTGTATTTCCGCGATCTGTCCAATATCGAGCAGATCGAAGTGCTCAAGGGCCCTGCATCGGTGCTGTACGGACGCGGCTCGTCTGGCGGCCTGATCAATCGCATCACCAAGAAGCCCGGCGTCAATCTCAGCGAAGTGGGCTTGACTCTGGGGCGCTGGAACCAGCGCCGCGGTGAGTTCGACCTGGCCCGCGCACCCGAAGGCGGTGTGGTCTCCTATCGCCTGACTGGCGCCATAGAGCGCGCCGACAGCTACCGCGACCAGCAGTTTCTCGATCGCAAGGCGCTTGCGGCATCGGTGCTGATCAAGCCCAGCTCGGACACCAGCGTGCTGCTGCAGGCCGACTATCTGAAGGACAGCCGCCTGACAGACTTCGGTATCCCCGCGTACCAGGGCCGACCTGTCAATGTGTCGCCCGGCACTTACTACGGCGCGGCCAATGCCAGGGATGTGGATGTCAGCCGTGCCGAGGTCGCATCGCTGGGTGCGACGCTGAATCACCGTATCAGCGACAGCCTGTCGTTGCGCAATGCCTTGCGCTTCTACGATTACTCGCTGGATAGAAACAACACGCTCGTGGGCTCGGTCAACGAAAAGGCCCTGACCGCATCGCTGACCCGGGGCAATGTCCAGCGTGATGAGAGCGGCTTTTTCAACCAGACCGAACTGACCCAGAAGCTTGAGCTGGCGGGGATGAAGCATCAGCTGCTGTACGGCTTCGAATTCGGTCGCCAGAGCAAGGACCTGCTGTCATACAGCCAGGCCAATGTGGCGACGGTCTCGCTGTTCAATCCGGTGCTGCCGACTTTGCCGCTGCGCATCAACGGCAAGCCTGCGGCGGACAACCACAGCGTCTTCAAGGTGGCCAGCCTGTATCTGCAGGATCTGGTCAGCATCAACTCTCAATGGAAGGCTCTGGCCGGCGTGCGTTACGACCGTTTCCAGCAGGAAACGCATGAGCGCCAGCCGGGCAAGCCGGATCTGGGCCGCACGGACACCGCCTGGAGCCCGCGCGTCGGGCTGGTCTATCAGCCATCGTCTGCCTGGTCTTACTATGCTTCTTGGAGCAAGTCCTTCCAGCCGTCGGGCGAAACCTTTGCATTGGCAGCCAACAATGCACAGCTGGCGCCGGAGAAAACTACCAGTCAGGAAGTCGGCGTCAAATGGGATCTGCCTGATGGCAAAGCGTCGGTCACGGCCTCGCTGTTCAAGCTCGAGCGCACCAATATCAAGAGCGTCGACCCCACAACCAACACCGTCGTGCCTCTGGGCGTGCAGCGCACCAACGGGCTGGAGCTGACGTTTGCCGGAGAGATTGCACCGAGCTGGCAGGTCTGGGCCGGCTATGCATTCCTCGATGGTGAGATGACCACATCGCCTGCCGTCGACTCCGGCCAGCCGGTGCAGGGCAAACGCCCCACGCTGACGCCCAGGCAAAGCGCCAACTTCTGGGTGACCAAGGCACTGGGCCACGGCTTCGGCCTGGGCGGGGGGCTGAACTATGTCGGCGCCCGGTTTGCCAATCCCGGCAATACCGTGACCTTGCCAGGTTACACCACGGTGGATGCCATGGCCTACTACCGCATGGGCCCCTGGGATGTGCAGCTCAAGCTCAACAATCTGCTGAATCGTCGCTACATCGTGGCCGGTCATGGCAGCTCGCCCAACCTCAATCTGCCGGGCGCACCGCGCTCGGCCCAGGTGGTGGCGCGCTATCGCTTCTAAAAAAGGTGTGCCATGTGGCACGGGCTGACTGGCCTGGACCCAGCTGCTGCCAGGGGTGGCAGCCTGGATGCATAGAGGCCTGATGCTCAGACCGATGCCATAAAAAAAGGTTCAACGGCCGCCCCAAGCAGCCGCTGAACCCGATCAAAGTGGCAAAGAGAGCCTGAAGTCAGACGTATCAGGCCGCCATAGCCTGCTGCTGGCGCTCGCGCACCATGGTCAGTGCCGTGTCCTCGATCATGTCCTCCTGGCCGCCGACCATGCCGCGGCGGCCCAACTCCAGCAGCAGCTCGCGCGCGGGGATGCCGTACTTGGCTTCGGCACGCTTGGCAAACAGCAGGAAGCTGCCGTAGACGCCTGCATAGCCTAGGGTCAGCGCGTCGCGGTCGATGCGGATGGGAAAGTCCATCAGCGGCACGACCAGATCTTCGGCCACGTCCTGGATCTTGAACACGTCCACGCCGGTTTCAATGCCCATGCGCGCGCACACGGCGACCAGCACTTCCATGGGCGTATTGCCGGCACCGGCGCCCAGACCTGCGGCAGCGGCATCAATGCGGTTGGCTCCGACTTCGATGGCGGCCAGCGAGTTGGCGATGCCCATGGCTAGGTTGTGGTGGCCGTGAAAGCCCAGTTCGGTCTCGGGACTGAGGGCCTGGCGCACGGCGGCGAGGCGTTCCTTCACGTCATCGGGCAGCATATAGCCGGCTGAGTCGGTGATGTAGATGCAGTTGGCGCCGTAGCTTTCCATCAGCTTGGCTTGCTTGACCAGGCCTTCGGCGCTGTTCATGTGGGCCATCATCAAAAATCCCACGGTGTCCATGCCCATCTTGCGGGCCATGGCGATGTGCTGCTCGGAGACATCGGCCTCGGTGCAATGGGTGGCCACGCGGATGGTGGACACGCCCAGCGCATGGGCCATCTTCAGGTGGTCGACGGTGCCGATGCCGGGCAGCAGCAGGGCCGAGACCTTGGCCTGCTTCATCAGGGGGATGACGGTGGACAGGTATTCCTCGTCGGTGTGCGCGGGGAAGCCATAGTTGACCGAGCTGCCGCCCAGGCCGTCGCCGTGGGTCACTTCAATCAGGGGCACGCCGGCGGCGTCCAGTCCCGTGGCCACGGACTTCATTTGCGCGAGCGTCATCTGGTGGCGCTTGGGGTGCATGCCGTCACGCAGCGTCATGTCGTGAACGGTGATTTTCTTGCCTTTGAGGGACATGTGTTTCTCCTATTGTCAGGCGGCAACTGCGGCGTCAGCCAGCTCGAAGCGGCCGGCGAGGATTTCTTCGGCAAACATCTCGGCCGTGCGCGCAGCGGCGGCGGTCATGATGTCCAGATTGCCGGCGTACTTGGGCAGGTAGTCGCCCAGGCCTTCGACTTCCATGTAGATGGAGACGCGGTTGCCGTCGATCACGGGGCCGTTGACCAGCTTGTAGCCGGGCACGTATTTCTGCACTTCCTTGATCATGTCCTGCACCGAGGCCTCGATCTCTTCCTTCTTTGGCGTATCTACGGTCAGGCAGTGGATGGTGTCGCGCATGATCAGCGGCGGCTCGGCGGGGTTGATGACGATGATGGCCTTGCCTTTTTGGGCGCCGCCAATTTTCTCGACCGCGCCAGAGGTGGTGCGAGTGAACTCGTCAATGTTCTTGCGCGTGCCGGGGCCAACCGAGCGGCTCGATACCGTGGCCACGATTTCGCCGTAGCTCACGGCCTGCACGCGCGAAACCGCCGCCACCATGGGGATGGTGGCCTGGCCGCCGCAGGTGACCATGTTCACGTTCATGGCCTTTTCTGCAACCTTCTCGGCCAGATTCACGCTGGGAACGCAATAGGGGCCGATGGCAGCGGGCGTCAGGTCGATCATCAGCACGCCCAGCTCGTTGAGCTTGCGGCTGTTTTCGGCGTGGACATAGGCGCTGGTGGCGTCAAAAGCAATCTGGATGCCGTCCTCCTTGACAAAGGGCAGCAGGCCGTCCACACCGTCGGCCGTGGTCTTGATGCCCATCTCGCGGGCACGCTTCAAACCATCGGATTCAGGGTCGATGCCGACCATCCACACAGGCTCCAGCAGGGGAGAGCGCTGCAGTTTCATGAGCAGATCGGTGCCGATATTGCCGGGCCCGATCAGTGCGCACTTGATTTTCTTTTGCGTCATGGTGTCTTACTCCGTGAATTGAATGGAACAGCTGCCCATGCCCTCAATGACCATCTCGAAGCGGTCACCGGCAGCGGCGGGCACCAGGGGGGCGAGGGAGCCAGAAAGAATCACCTCGCCGGCCTTGAAGGGAATGCCAAAAGCGCCAAGCGTGTTGGCCAGCCAGGCCACGGCTTCGGCGGGGTGACCTTGCACGGCACTGCCAAGGCCCGAGCCTGCGGGCTGCCCGTTCTTGTGCATCTGCATGGCGGCGGCGGCCAGATCTAAGGACGCAGGATCGGTGTGCTGCGTGCCGATGACAAAGACGCCGCAGGACGCGTTGTCGGCCACGGTATCCTGGATCTTGATCTTCCAGTCGTTGATGCGCGAATCGACGATCTCGAAGCAGGGCGCTACCCACTCGGTGGCTGCCAGCACGTCTTCCTTGGTGACCCCTGGGCCTTGCAGATCCTTCTTGAGCATGAAGGCGATCTCGCCCTCGGCGCGGGGCTGGATCAGGCCGGATGCCTTGAGCGAGACGGCTGCACCGTCCTCGTATTCCATGCTGTCGGTCAGAAAGCCGAAGTCGGGCTGGTGCACGTTCAGCATGTCCTGCACGGGCTTGGAGGTCACGCCGATCTTCTTGCCGATCACACGTTCGCCCGATGCTTCGCGCAGGCGCAGCATGTGCAGGGAGATGTGATAGGCGTCTTCCACCGTCATTTCGGGGTGGCTGTCGGTCAGCGGTGCCAGTGTCCTGGCGGTGCGCAGCGCGTCATACAGGCGCTGGCCTTGCTGTTCGATGAATTGCTTGTCACTCATATTTGTCGCTCGCGGTGGCTTCAACCGTTCTTCATGAAGTCGATGCAGGTACGGTTGAACATCTCTCGATGTTCGACCTGCACCCAGTGGCCGCACTGGTTGACCAGCACCACGCGGCAGTTCTTGATGCCCTTGGCCAGCTTGTCGGCACCGCCCACGGGGTTGAAGGCGTCCTGCATGCCCCAGAAGCCCAGCACATTGCACTTCAGATCGGGCAGTTGCTCTGTCATATTGGGGATGTACAGACGCTGGCGCGAGGCTTCGGTCTGGGTCAGAGCAATGGGCGCACGCTCATTGATGATCTCGTCGGTCAGAAGGGCCTGGTCCACCACCTGCATGCTCATGACGGCGCGCATGGCTTCTGGGCCCGTCTTGCCCGACTTGTAGACATTGAACATATTGGCAATGCCGGGCATGGCCATATAGGCTTCGAACTCTTCGACGCCACCGGGTGCCATGAGGATCAGGCTCTTGATGTCTTCCGGGTACTTGAGCGCATAGCCCAGAGCCACGGCACCGCCAAGCGAGTTGCCCAGCAGGGTGATGTTCTTCAGACCCAGCTGATCCACCAGTCCCTTGACGCCGGCGATGAAGAAATCCATGTCGTACTGCCTGGGCTCCTCGGTCTTGGACGAGAGGCCGTAGCCGAGCAGATCGGGAACGATGGAGCGAAAGCCGGCCGCTGCAAACTCGGGGTAGTTGCCCTTGAAGTTGCTGTAGCCGCTGGCACCGGTGCCAGCTCCGTGCAGGAAGATTACCGGGTCACCCGATCCCTGTTCGTGGTAGTGCACGCGCTGGGGATGGCTGGCCACGTTGCCGATGTCCACATATTTGCCTTCTGGGATGGAAAAAATGTTCATCTCTGTTCTTTATGCTTGGAGTGGATAGACGAAGGCTGTCTCCGGCCTTCGGGTGAGAAATCTTGGATGACGGGGTTTATCAAGCCCTGGCTTGCCAGAGCTTGGGCAGGCCGGGGTCGGTGGCGGCGATCGCCTTTTTGAGCAGATTGCGCAGCGTGGCTGCTTCCATCTCGCCAAGGCTCGCTATCAAATCGGTTTCCACGGCCTTGGCTGCGGCCAGTACATGCAAGATGGCTTCGTTGCCCAGGGGCGTGAGCTGCAGCGACTCGGCGCGCTCGCGGCTTTCCTCCACCCAGCCTTTGCTGATCAGCGACTGCAGGGCCACGGCTCCGATGTCGGTGCCGGTGTAGGCCATGTGAGAGGCAATTTCGGCAGGCGACTGGGGCTGCTGGATGCTCAGCAGCGAGAGCACGTAAAAATCGGCATCGGTCATGCCGTAAGCCGCCATGGGCTTGCGCAAGCCGCTCAGGAATTGAAAGTGCGCGCGGCCCATCAAATATCCGATCAGGTTTTCCGAGTAGACGGTATTGGTGTCTGCGGCAGGTTCGCTGGCCACGGCGTTGGCCTTGCGTGAAGCCAGGGCGTAACCGCCAGTTACGTAGAGCAGGGGTGGGTGCGGGTTGGCGTCGTAGTCGGTCACCTCGCCCACAAAGATGATGTGGTCGCCGCCGTCGTACTGGAACGCCGTCTTGCACCTGAAGCGCGCGCTGCAGTCCTGCAGCAAAGGGGCATGGGCTGCCTCGGAGTCCAGCTGCAGGCCGGAGAACTTGTCTTCGCCAGCACGGGCAAAGCGGTTCGACAGGGCTTCTTGTTCGTTGGAGAGGATGTGCACATTCCAGGTGTCAGCGTTCTGGAACACAGGCAGGCTGCGGGCGTTCTTGGCCAGGCTCCACAAAACCATGGGGGGCTCCAGCGAAACCGAGTTGAAGCTGTTGGCGGTGATTCCTACAGGCTCGCCATTCTCGGCACGGGTTGTGACGATGGTGACTCCGGTGCCAAACATGCCCAGGGCGCGGCGGAAGTCTTTGGGGTCGAAGGTTGCTGCAGTGCTTTGCATGGGGTGAATGTCTCCTTGGTGCAAGAGTGCTGCGAACAGGGCTTTTATGAATCCTTCACATGGACTAGCGGCGCAAAACAGGGCTTGGTGTTTGTCCTAGGTTCAGTGTTTTTGCTGTGCAGGATCAGGCTTTGCAGAAGACCGGAAACGCCTGCTTCATCGTTAGTCTGATCGGACGATGAACGGAAAATTGCATGGTGAGAGCATTTCTGTCATAGGCGAAAAAGCCTTGCCCACCACACCACAAGCCGTCCGGTGGAGCGGCAACTGGAGACCTGAATGAACACAATGACAGATAACTACCTCACCCCTGATGCGCTGGCAGTGATCGAGCGTGCCAAGGCCCTGGCGCCCAAGCTGGCGGCACGCGCACAGCAGGCGGATCGCGAAGGAAAGATCAGCGATGAAACCGTTCAGGAGATGGCTGAGGCGGGTCTGTTTCGCGTGCTGCAGCCCAAGCGCTGGGGTGGCTATGAAATGGATCCTCGTGTGTTCTACAGCGTGCAGATGGAGCTGGCCAAGGGTTGCATGTCCACGGCCTGGATTTACGGGGTGGTCGGCGTTCACCCCTGGCAGCTGGCGCTTTTCCCCGACCAGGCCCAGCAAGATGTGTGGGGCAAGGATAACGGCGTGCGCATCGCATCGACCTATATGCCTACTGGCAAGGCCGAGCCCGTGGAAAGCGGATTCAGGTTCAACGGCCGCTGGAGCTTTTCCACCGGCTCCAAGCATTGCGACTGGCTGTTTCTCGGCGGTCTGCTGCCCAAGCGTGATGGCACGCCTGGCCTGGAGCATGTGACTTTTCTGGTGCCCAAGGCGGACTACCGCATTGAGGACAACTGGGATGTGCTGGGCCTGCGCGGCACAGGCAGTCATGACATCGTGGTGGAGAACGCGTTTGTCCCCGCACATCGCATCCAGTACACCAACGACCACAGCGATGTGGGCTGCCCCGGCCGCACGGAGAACACCAGCTGGCTGTTCCGCATCCCCTTTACCCATGTGTTCCAGCGTGCGGTGTCCACCGCCTGTCTGGGCGCGCTGGAAAGCGCCATCGCATCGTTCACCGAGCGTGCGACGGCGCACGTTGGAAAGCATGGCAACAGGATGGCCGAGGACGTTAACGCCCAGACGGCCGTGACCGAAGCCACGATTGCGCTGGACCAGCTCAAGATGGTTCTGTTCCGCAATTACGCACGCATTGTGGATGCGGCCAAGACTGGTATTCAGCTGACGCTGGAAGAGCGTCTGCTGCAGCGTGCTCAGGCGTCATACGTTCCCAAGCTGACGGGCTTTCATGCCAATGAGCTGATGCGTGCCTGCGCAGCCAGCGGCACTTTCAAGAACAATCCCATCGAGCGCATCTTCCGCGACATCCATCAGGGACGTACCCACATTGCGAACAACACGGATGCCTACGTGCGCGCCTATGGCTCGCATGTGCTGGGCATTCCCAACCAGGAACCCTTTGTCTGATTGAATTCAGGCCAAGCTGCGGCAGCGCTCTCACAAAGGAGGCTGCCGCCAGCGTGTATTTGCGACAGTCCATCCATAAAACAAAAGATTGACGGAGACAAGGTATGGCAGAACAAGAATATGACCTGATCGTCGTGGGGTCGGGGGCAGGTGCCATGTTGGGCGCCATTCGCGCGCAGGAGCAGGGCCTCAAGACTCTGGTGGTGGAGAAGACCGAGCTGTTCGGCGGCACTTCGGCCCTGTCGGGCGGCGGTATCTGGATTCCGGTCAATTACGATCAGAAGACCGCCGGCATCAAAGACGATCTGGAAACCGCATTTGGCTATATGAAGCGCTGTGTGCGCGGCATGGCGACGGACGACCGCGTGCTGGCCTATGTGGAAACCGCCAGCAAGATGGCCGAGTACCTGCGCCAGATCGGCATTCCTTATCGTGCCATGGCCAAGTATGCGGATTACTACCCCCATATCGAAGGCTCCAGGCCCGGCGGCCGCACCATGGATCCGGTTGACTTCAACGCCGCCAGGCTGGGCCTGGAGGCGCTGGAAACCATGCGCCCCGGTCCTCCCGGCAATCAGTTGTTCGGCCGCATGAGCATCAGTGCCTTCGAGGCGCATTCCATGCTCTCGCGCGAGCTCAAGTCGCGCTTCACCATCCTGGGCATCATGCTCAAGTATTTTCTGGACTACCCCTGGCGCAACAAGACCAGGCGCGATCGTCGCATGACGGGCGGCCAGGCGCTGGTGGCAGGCCTGCTGACTGCCGCCAACAAGGCCGGCGTCGAGATGTGGCGCAACTCCCCGCTCAAGGAGCTGGTGCAGGACGCATCGGGCCGTGTGACGGGTGTCATCGTCGAGAGGAATGGTCAGCGCAAGCAGATCAACGCCAGACGTGGCGTGTTGTTGGGTGCTGGCGGTTTTGAGCGCAATCAGGAGATGCGTGAGCAGTATCTCAACAAGCCCACCAAGGCAGAGTGGACGGCAACTCCAGTGGGAGGCAATACCGGTGATGCTCACCGGGCCGGTCAGGCCGTGGGCGCGCAGCTGGCGCTGATGGACTGGTCCTGGGGCGTGCCCACCATGGATGTTCCCAAGGAGCCGGCCTTTCGCGGCATTTTTGTGGAGCGCTCACTGCCGGGGTGCATGGTGGTCAACAGCAAGGGGCAGCGCTTCCTCAACGAGTCCGGCCCTTATCCGGAATTCCAGCAGGCCATGCTGGCCGAACATGCCAAGGGCAATGGCGGCGTGCCTGCATGGATTGTGTTCGACGCCAGCTTCCGCGCGCAGAACCCCATGGGGCCGCTGATGCCAGGCTCGGCCGTGCCGGACAGCAAGGTGCGCAAGAGCTGGCTGAACAATGTCTACTGGAAAGGCGAGACGCTGGAAGATCTGGCGCGCCAGATCGGCGTGGATGCCGCTGGCCTGCAGGACAGTGCACGTCGCATGACCGAATACGCCAGAGCTGGCAAGGACCTGGACTTTGACCGGGGCGGCAATGTGTTTGACCGCTACTACGGCGATCCGCGTCTCAAGAATCCCAACCTCGGTCCCATCGAGAAAGGTCCGTTCTACGCCATGCGCCTGTGGCCCGGAGAGATCGGCACCAAGGGGGGGCTGCTCACCGATAGAGAGGGGCGTGTGCTCGACACGCAAGGCCGGATCATCGATGGGCTGTACTGTGTGGGCAACAACTCCGCCTCCGTCATGGGGCCGGCCTACGCTGGCGCTGGTTCCACCCTCGGTCCGGCCATGACTTTTGCCTTTCGCGCCGTGGCTGACATGGTGGGTAAACCCTTGCCCATCGAGAACCCGCATCTGCTGGGCAAGACGGTTTGACCAAGAGGCGCAGAGATGTCCAATTTCAAAAAGCATGTCAGCACCATCAATCCTGTGGGGGCAGTCTTGGATGTGGGGTCGGTCGATGAGGTTCTGTGGTCCGATGCCAGCGATGTGGTGGTGGTCGGCTGGGGAGGGGCAGGTGCCAGCGCAGCGATTGAGGCGCGCGAGCAGGGGGCCGAAGTTCTGGTGATCGACCGCTTCAGCGGCGGTGGTGCCAGTGTGCTGTCGGGTGGTGTGGTCTATGCCGGTGGCGGTACCCGGTACCAGAAGGAAGCCGGCTTTGAGGATTCACCCGAAGCCATGACTGCCTACCTCAAGCATGAGGTCAATGGTGTGGTCAGTGACGAGACTCTGGCTCGCTTCAGCCGCGACAGCGTGGCCAACCTGAATTGGCTGGAAAAACAGGGCGCTACCTTTGCATCGACCATGCCTGCGTACAAGACTTCCTATCCGGCCGATGGCATGTATCTGTACTACTCGGGCAACGAAGTGGTGCCCGCCTACGGCAACCCGCAGCTGGCCAAGAAGCCAGCACCGCGCGGTCATCGCGTGGTGGCCAAGGGGCAGTCGGGGGCGACGTTTTTTGCCGCGCTGCAAAAATCCACATTGGCGCACGGTGCCCGTACATTGACGCAGGCACGCGTCCAGCGCCTGGTGCGCGAGAAGGACAGCGGCCGTGTATTGGGCGTGGAAGTGATGGTGTTGCCCGAAGGCGATCCGCGCACCGAGCGCCACAAGAAGCTCGATGAGCTGGTGGCCAAGTGGCGCCTGTATCAGGCGCCACGTGCCCAGGCGGGTCGTCGTGAAGCTGCGCAGATCGAGAGCGAGATTGGCGAGAAGCGCTACATCCGTGCCCGCAAAGGTGTGGTGCTGTCCACTGGCGGCTATATCTTCAATTCGGAGCTGCTGGAGCGGCATGCTCCGGCTTACAAGCCCGGCTGGCTGACCGGTGCTGCGGGCTGCGATGGCTCTGGTCTGCGACTGGGGCAATCCGTGGGAGGGATCGCTCAGGATCTGAACAATATCTCGGCCTGGCGCTTCATCACGCCACCCTCGGTCTGGCCCAAGGGTCTGGTGGTCAACACCAAAGGCGAGCGTTTCTGCAATGAACAGGTCTACGGCGCCAAGCTCGGCTACGAACTGATGGAAAAGCAGGGGGGGAAGGCTTGGCTCATCATTGATAGCAAGCTGCGCAGGCAGGCTGCCTGGCAGTGCCTGTTTGGCGGTTTGTGGGGCTTCCAGTCCATGCCCGCGCTGGCGCTGATGTACAAGGTCGCGATCAAGGGCAAATCTGTTGCAGACTTGGCCAAAAAGCTTCGCATGGATGCAGCAGTGCTGCAGCTCCAGTTCGATCGCGCCAATGCCGCTGCACGCGGTGAGATCGAAGACCCGTTGGGCAAGTCGCAGGACATGCGCCATGAGTTCCAGGGCGGCTCGCTGTTTGCCATCGATATCTCCATCAGCCAGAAGATGTTCCCTCTGGCCGTCCTGAGCCTGGGCGGGCTCAAGGTCAACGAGGACAACGGTGCAGTGATTGACGGTGCCGGCTATGACATTCCCGGGCTGTATGCCGCGGGACGCACCGCCATTGGTGTGGCTTCCTCGCGTTATGTGAGCGGCTTGTCTCTGGCCGACTGTGTGTTCTCGGGCCGCCGAGCGGGCAAGGCGGCTGCACTGGAAGGGGGCGAGTCCCTTGCTGCCCAGGAAGTGTGTCCGCAGGCAAGCGCTGTGGAGAGCGTCAGTTCCTGACCCCGTGGATTGGGGGGCTGTCTTGTGCCGGGGCGCCAGTGCAAGGTCGCACAAAAAGAGTGAGTGAGTAAGGGGTAAGAAGAAATGAGCAGTGAAGCCACAACAGCCGCATCGCGGTATCACCCTCTGCGCGTGCGCGCGGTGATTGACGAGACGCACGATACCAAGTCAATTGTGTTTGAGGTGCCAGAGGCGCTGGCTGAGCAATTCAGCTATCGCCCCGGCCAGTTTCTGACTCTGCGACTGCTTATCGAGGGCCGTTATGTGCCTCGCTGCTACTCCATGTCCAGTGCCCCGATGCTCGACGATGCCTTGCGGGTGACCGTCAAGCGCGTCGACAAGGGACGAGGTTCCAACTGGGTTTGCGACAGGGTTCAGGTGGGTGATTCCATCGAGCTGATGCCTCCCTCGGGCCTGTTCTCGCCCCGGAATCTGTCGCAGAACTTTTTGCTGCTGGCCGGTGGCAGCGGAATTACACCGGTGTTCTCCATCTTGCGCGCTGTCCTCAAGCAGCATCAGGGCAATGTGGTGCTGTTCTATGCCAACCGCGATGAGCGCTCGGTCATCTTCAGGAAGGACCTGCAGCAGCTGGCGGCTGAGTATCCGGATCGCCTGCAGGTCATTCACTGGCTGGACTCCGTGCAAGGCGTGCCTTCGCAGAAGCAGCTAGCTGCCTGGGCCACGCCCTGGGTGGCTGATGCAGGCCAGGCCTTTATCTGCGGGCCGGGCCCCTTCATGGATGCCGCACAGGCCGCGGTGATCGAGGCCGGCATGCCTGCCGATCAGGTGCATGTGGAGCGCTTTGTCTCCCTGCCTGATGAGGAGGCTCTGCAGCTGATGCAGGAGGCAACTGCTCCCGTGGAGGCCGCTGTTGAGCAAGCCCTGGTGCAGCTGCGTCTGGACGGCGAGGAATATGAATTCAACTGCAGTGGCACGGAGACCATTCTGGAGGCCGGACTGCGCGCCGGCATCAATGTGCCCTACTCCTGCCAGGCCGGCATGTGCGCATCCTGCATGTGCCAGGTGCAGGACGGCAGCGTACATCTGCGCCACAACGAAGTGCTGGATGCCAAGGATCTGTCCAAGAAGTGGACGCTTGCCTGTCAATCCGTGCCCACCAGCGAAAAGCTGCGCGTCAAATTTCCGGAGTAACTTATGTCGAAACCCAACCAGAACGCGATGCCCGAGTCTTCGCTGACCTTGCCCGGCATGCTGGCTGACGTGGTCAGCCGCTTTGCCGGTCGCGCGGCGATTGTCGAAAACGGCAAGTCCATCAGCTATGCCCAGTTGCAGCAGCTTAGCCGCCTGGCCGCCCGTGCCTTGATGAGTCTGGGTGTGCAGGCTGGCGACCGTGTGGCTCTGTGGGCGCCGAATCTCAGCGAGTGGATCGTTGCCGCCTGCGGTGTGCATGCTGCCGGCGGCGTGCTGGTGCCCCTGAACACCCGCATGAAGGGTGCCGAGGCTGCCGATATTCTCGAGCGCAGCCGCGCCAGGGTGCTGGTGTGCGTGGGTGACTTCCTGAACAACTACTACCCCGATCTGCTGCAGGGTCTACGTCCTGCCACGCTGCAGCAGGTGGTGGTGCTCGGTGACAAGGTGTTGCCCAGCGCAGACCTGAGCTGGGCGCAGTTTATGGCCAGGGCCGATGGCACGACTGCCGAAGCACAGCAGCAGCGTGAAGCCGGGATCAAGCCTGACGATACGGCCGATCTGATGTTCACCTCCGGCACTACAGGCCGCCCCAAGGGCGTGATGTGCGCTCACCGCCCGACGATCCTGGCTTTCAAGGCCTGGTCGGAGGTGGTGGGTTTGACCGAGGGCAGCCGCTACCTGATCGTCAACCCGTTCTTCCACACCTTCGGCTACAAGGCAGGCTGGGTGGCTGCCTTGCTGCAGGGCTCCACCGTCTATCCCGAGCAGGTATTTGATGCGCAGGCCATCTTGCAGCGCATCGAGAGCGACCGCATCAGCTTCCTGCCCGGGCCGCCCACCTTGTTCCTGTCCATGCTGGCGCATCCGGGGCTCAAGGATTTCGATCTGAGTTCGCTGAAGTCCTCGGTGACTGGTGCCTCCACCGTCCCCCCCATTCTCATCAAGCGCATGCGCGAAGAGCTGGGCATCCAGAATGTCACCACGGCCTACGGCCTGACGGAGTGCGGCGGTTGTGCCACTCTCTGCGAGCCCTCCGACAATGTGGAAACCGTGGCCAATACCTGTGGCAAGGCCCTGCCCGGGACCGAGGTGCGCTGCGTCAACGAGCAAGGGCAGCCCGTGGCTCCCGGCGAAGCCGGCGAGGTGCTGCTGCGTGGCTATCACATCATGCAGGGCTACTTCGAGGATGAAAAGGCCACGGCCGAGACCATTGATGCCGATGGCTGGTTGCATACCGGCGATGTGGGCGTGCTTGACGAGCGCGGCTATCTGCGCATCACCGACCGCCTCAAGGACATGTTCATCGTGGGAGGCTTCAACTGCTACCCTGCAGAAATCGAGCGCATGCTGTCCAACCACCCCGAGGTGGCGCAGGTTGCGGTGGTCGGCGTGGCCGACGAGCGCATGGGCGAGGTCGGCTGTGCCTGCGTGGTGGCGCGCAACGGCGTGGCACTGGACCAGGAAGCCTTCATCGCCTGGTGCCGCGCCAATATGGCCAACTACAAGGTGCCGCGCTTTGTGCTGCAACTCGATGGTCTGCCCGTCAATGCCTCCAACAAGGTGCAAAAGCGCGATCTGCTGCAGATCGTCAAGAGCAGGCTCGCACCTGTTTCACAGCCGGCCTGATCAGGACTATCTGAAAAAGACAGGCGGTTTTCGGAAAGCGGCTGAAAATCGTGGCTATAATTCGAGTCTGCTCTGTAAGGCGCACAGCTTTTCAGAAATGCGGGAATAGCTCAGTTGGTAGAGCGATACCTTGCCAAGGTATAGGTCGACGGTTCGAACCCGTTTTCCCGCTCCAGATTTTGAAAAGGGAAGCAAAAGCTTCCCTTTTTTATTGCGTTGGTCGCCTGGCTGATGCAATACTTCCCGCTGGCGCCCGGCGCCGGTGGTGAAGTGGGCCCCGATGGTGAAATTGGTAGACACTGCAGACTTAAAATCTGCCGCTTTTAACGAAGCGTACCGGTTCGATTCCGGTTCGGGGCACCAGAATTGAAAAGCCTGCTATATCTTGTGTAGCGGGCTTTTTTATTTGTGACTTGAGTAGCCATTGCTGCCCGCAGTCTTGCTGAAGGTGGGAAAATTCAGCCACTGCGATGCCGTAGTGCTGTGGGCGTCAGGGCTTGGCCAAGTCGCTTGGAATAGTCCTGGCTTCGATGCAATATGGCTTGCAGTTCTGTCATGCTGACGGGGTCTGCACTCCTAGAGAGAAAAGATGTCTAGTTACAACGCTGCTTTTGAAATTCATGTCCACGGACAGGTTCTGCTCCGTGCTGACGTTACGTATGAGCAGCTGCAAGATGCATTGCGTCCCTTGTGGGCCTATGCCGGCGCGCGCTCATTGACGGATGGCGAGGGAAGTCTCTATGAAGAAGAGCCCGGCATTCAGTTCGATGCCAAGGAGCATCTTCTGCAGATGTGCTGGACCGTGCGTGGTGACGATGACTTCCGCCAGGCCCTGGACGATATGTGCATGGGCCTGAACGAGCTGGCCGAGCAGGGATCGCCGATCGAAGTGACCTTCTACGACACCGAGTTCGACGAGGAAGAGGCTCCTGCCGAGGCCCAGAGCCGCGATGACTTCCAGATGCTGTTTGTCGGTCCCAATCCCGCAGCCATCATGCAGGTGCAGCGCGATTTGCTGGTGCAGGATGTCATCAACATGATGGAGCGTCACTTTGACGGCGCAGAGCTCGGCGGCGTGGTGCAGGAAATCGACAAGCTGTTCTCGCAGCGCTTCGAAGCCCTGGTCAGCTCGCTGGAGCTGGGCAAGCCGCCGCGTGGCGGATCGGGGGGCTCGGCCTCGGGTCATGGCGGCAATCGCCGCCCGCGCCATCTGCATTGATTCTTCGCTCATTTGCCGTCAAAGCCCTCTGTGCTGCAGTCCCGGGACTGTGGCGGAGGGCTTGTCTTTTGCCATGAAGCCCATTCCCACACCCAAGTATTCAGGAGCCGTGACTGAGCAACTGCGCAAGGACAGGGCTGCGCGCGCCAGCATGGGCGAAAAAGGGGCGAATGCATGCGTGCCGCTGGCATTGCCCTATCTCTCGGGCTACACGCCATCGCTGCAGAATCAGGTGCGCGACTGGCTCCTTGCGGGCAAGGCCGGCGACTGGCTGCTGCGCAAATATCCGCAGGCCCATGCGGTTCGCACGGACAGGGCGCTTTATGACTACGTCGATGCGCTCAAGGCGCAGTATCTGCGCAATGCAGGGCAGTTGCACAAGGTGGCCTACGACAGCAGGATTCATGTGGTGCGCAATGCCCTGGGTCTGCATACGCGGCGCGCGATTGCGCATGGAGGCCGGCACAATGCGCGGCACGAGATTCATGTGGCAGCCATGTTCAAGCAGGCGCCCGATGCCTTCTTGCGCATGATCTGTGTGCATGAGTTGGCGCATATCCGCATCATGGATCACGACAAGGCCTTCTATCAGTTATGCACGCATATGGAGCCTGATTACCATCAGTTGGAGTTCGATGTGCGCTTTTACCTCAGCTATCTGGATCAGGGCGGCCAGCCGCTCTGGGTCTGATGACGCAGCTCAGGCGGGTGTGGCCACGGCGCTTGGCGAGCACACGTTGACGGCCTGGCTGCAAGCGGCAGGCAGATCCAGCCAGCGCTGGGCTGCGGCTTGCATGGCCGTCAGGCGGCCGGTTGTCATGAGCTGAATCTGATCGGCCTGGGCCAGCTGCAGCGATCCATCGGTCTCGGCTCCCAGCAGGTTGCGCTGCTCCAGCATGCGCCGGGTCTGGCGTGCCACGGGGGCTCCCGTGTCCAGGAACTGGATATCGGGCCCCAGCAGCGCGCGCAGATCGTCCTTGACGAAGACGTAGTGGGTACAGCCCAGCACCAGCGTATCCATCTGCCCTGTCTTGAGGCCGAAACTCCCCAAAGCGCTTGTGTACTTTGCGCACAGCGCTCTGATCTCCGTGGCGCCTGCATCCTCGGGCAATGCCTGCTCGGTGCTTTGCTCGATCGCCCTGGCCAGACCGTCGCAGGCTTGGAGGTGAAACTCGGCGCGCTGGCCATGCTCCGACACCAGGCGCGCCACGCGCTGGCTGTAGATGGTGCCCCGCGTGGCCATCACTCCCACATGATGGGTCTGGCTGGAAAAAGAGGAGGGTTTGATGGCTGGTTCCACGCCAATGACGGGCAGTTGCGGAAGTCGCTCGCGCAACAGTTCCACGGCTGCAGCGGTGGCGGTGTTGCAGGCAACCACGAGAATCTTGATGTCGTGCTGCTCCAGCAGATACTGCGCAATGGCCAGGCTGCGCTCCTGCACAAACGCATCGCCGCGTGCGTCGCCATAGGGGGCATTGCCGCTGTCGGCCAGATAGACAAACTGCTCGTGCGGCAGCTCGTGGCGCAGTGCCTGCAGCACGCTGAGGCCACCCACGCCGCTATCAAAAATACCGATGGGGGAGTGAGGAGTGGGCATGGTGCAAGAGGTAGGTGGAGGCGATGATGCGGCCGCCAGTATGCGCCGCTTTGCGCGCCGGCGGCGCGTCCAGGGCTATGGTCTATCAGGAATTCGGGCTGTCCTGGGCTGCAGGCAAGCCGCAGACCGGACAGAAATTATCACCATGACCGACTTCGTGCCCGGCCGGGCAGCGGCGTGTCTTGAGCATGGAAGGCAGGTTCCAGCTCGAGAAGAAGATGCAAAACGCCATGCCGTAGAAGATCATCCAGTGGCCCGAGAACACGCGCAAGCCGTGTTGCTGGGCCGTCATGCCGCCCGCAATGCCGAGAAAAAAGTTGGCAAAAGCGTAAATGAAGACCGCATAGGCGGTGTTGCGCATCCAGGTGGGGCAGCCTGCGAGCACCTTCTTCCAGGAAAACTGCAGGCGATTGCCGTTGTTGATGCGCTGAGCAATCAGTGCCGCAGGCATCCAGACGGCAAAAATCCCGATGGTCATGACGCTTGTGAATATCTTCAGGGCATCTTGAGGCAAATGTGTTTCAAGCGCGTTGATCTGCCCTGCAAGTGCTGCCAAATGTGTGATTGCACTGAGCACAAAGCCCATTGCGGAAATCATCATCAGTGGTGGCAGAAGAATTTGCATGGCGGCTTGAGAAGAAAAAAGGAGCTGAAAGCGCTTATTTATTGATGGTTTCAGCAGTAAATAAGATGTTTTTCTATTGTGGCACAGCGATTAATGCTCATCTTTTTGCTGTGAAGTCGCTAGGCGAATGCTGTCCACAAGCCTGCCAAAGTAGCTTTCGCGCATGGATAGCGAGGCGGGCAATGGGGCGGATGGCAGGCTGTCGTAGCCATCTTCATCAATGCAGAACTCGAAAAACAGGTAGTTGACTTCGGGCAGCTTGAGCTGATGGCGGCAGGCGTGGCGGCCCGAGCCCCGTTTTTTCTCGGCAATGGTCTGCATGCTGGTATTGCTTCCCAGGACCGCCGTATAGACCATGGGCAGGGTGGCAGCCAGGTTGAGCCAGAGCATGAAAGCCATGAAAGCGGTGCATAGCAAGGCCATCAGCCAGCGCTTGATGGGGCCGTAGCTGAGCCAGGGGCCTGCCGGTTGCCAAAGTCCCAGCCTATGGAGTCGCAGCAGCCAGATGCCGGCGGCTGCCGTAAGTGCCAGCGCCAGATACAGCGCGAGCAGCTGCCAATGCGCATCGGGTATGAAGCTGCGCCAGAAAATGGGGGCGAGGGCGCCCATCATCACCGCCATGAAAACGACGATCAGCCATTTCTGCGGATTGGAGGTTTCAGGTTTCCAGAGCCAGTTCATGCTCGTTGCATCGGTTGAGGTGGTGCCGGTAGTTTGATCTGAGCCAGGTTCAAAGAGTTTTTCGCATACGCGCGTTGCTCAGGGCGATGCCATGTACGACGGGGATTTGCTGGCGCTGTAGCTCAAAGCCGAAATGTATGAAGAAAGCCTGGGCATTGAGACTGACATCGGCACTCAGCTCATGCAGGCCGTTTTGCCGCGCCGTCTGCTCGATATGCGCGAGCAGTCGCCGGCCCACGCCCTGGCGGGCATATTGTGGGGCCACAAAAAAGTGATCGATATAGCCATTGGCTTGCAGATCTGCATAGGCTATGGCTTGATCATTGTCGCCAATGGCGACAAAGGGCTGGAGCGCTTGAATGCGCTGACGCCACTGTGTCCAGTCCGGTTGCTGCGGCGACCAGGCGTCAAGTTGCACCTGGCTGTAGTGATTCACTGCCAGCTGATGAACAGCATCGTGAAACACCTGCCATAGCGCGATTTCATCTCCGGGACGATAGCTGCGTACATGCATGGGTTGGCAGATGGATTGAGTTTGGCAAAAATGGTTTGCAGCAGATGTATGACATCGGTGCAGCGTGCAAGGGCGGTTGTGGAAGCACTTCTTTATCTGCATGCAACCCGCTGTTTTGATGAATTTTCTGTCATCAACTGAAGGTGAACGGTGGTCTAAAGTCTGTGAAATGCTCAGGTTTTTATAGCGGAAAAAATAACGCCAACCTCTAGAATGATCCGCCCATGCCCCTGATATACCTCATCCTCCTACCTTTTGCAGGCAGCCTTTTGGCTGCTTTATTGCCTGCGAATGCGCGCAATACTGAATCAACACTAGCGGGTGTGATTGCGCTGATATGCGCAATTCAGGTGGGGATGCTGTTCCCGGAGATGGCCGATGGAGCGGTGCTCAGGCAGGAGATTTCCTGGCTGCCGGCGTTGGGGCTGAATCTGGTGATTCGCATGGACGGGTTTGCCTGGCTGTTCTCCATGCTGGTTTTCGGCATTGGTGCGCTGGTGGTGCTGTACGCGCGCTACTACATGTCGCCCACTGATCCTGTGCCGCGCTTTTTCTCGTTTTTTCTGGCCTTTATGGGGGCGATGGCGGGGGTGGTGCTCTCGGGAAACATCATTCAGCTGGTGTTTTTCTGGGAACTGACCAGTCTTTTCTCGTTCCTGCTGATCGGCTACTGGTATCACCGCAAGGATGCGCGCCGTGGTGCGCGCATGGCGTTGACGGTCACGGGCACGGGCGGGCTGGCCATGCTGGTGGGCATGCTGGTGCTGGGTCATATCGTAGGCAGCTATGACCTCGACAATGTTCTGGCAGCTGGTCAGCAGATTCGCGACAGCCACCTCTATCTGCTGGCATTGGTGCTGATTTTGCTTGGTGCGCTCACCAAAAGTGCTCAATTTCCGTTCCAGTTCTGGCTGCCCAATGCTATGGCTGCACCTACGCCCGTGTCGGCCTATCTGCACTCGGCCACCATGGTCAAGGCTGGTGTGTTTCTGCTGGCGCGGCTGTGGCCGGTGTTGGCGGACACCGATGCATGGTTCTGGCTGGTGGGGGGCGCTGGTGCCATGACGCTGCTGATTGGCGGCTATTGCGCGATGTTCCAGCACGATCTCAAGGGTTTGCTGGCTTATTCAACGATCTCGCATCTGGGGCTGATTACCTTGCTGTTGGGCCTGAACAGCAAGCTGGCTGCCGTGGCGGCGGTGTTTCACATCATGAACCATGCGACCTTCAAGGCTTCGCTGTTCATGGCGGCGGGCATTGTGGACCATGAAAGCGGCACGCGTGACATCCGGCGTCTGTCGGGTCTGCGTTTCATGATGCCGATCACGGCCACGCTGGCCTGTGTGGCCAGTGCTGCCATGGCTGGTGTGCCGCTGCTCAACGGATTCATCTCCAAGGAAATGTTCTTTGCCGAGACCGTCTATCTGGATGCAGCCCCCTGGGTCAAGACCGTGCTTCCCGTGGTTGCGACCGTGGCGGGCATGTTCAGCGTGGCCTATTCGCTGCGCTTCACGTTCGATGTCTTTTTTGGGCCCCAGGCAAACGATCTCCCTCACGAGCCGCACGAGCCGCCGCACTGGATGCGTGTACCGGTGGAATTGCTCGTGCTGGCTTGCCTGATCGTCGGCATCTTCCCTGCCTGGGCAGTGGGTGGTTTTCTGGCTGTCGCTGCAACTCCAGTCGTAGGCGGTGACTTGCCGCAGTACAGTCTGGCCATCTGGCATGGCTGGAATATGCCGCTCATCATGAGCCTGGTGGCACTGGCCGGCGGTATCGTGCTCTACACCATGCTGCGCTGGCAGCGCACGGTCGGGCATTTCGACACCACGCCCGTGCTGGGCCGTGTCAGCGGTCGCAAGATTTTTGAAAATCTGCTGGCCCGCATCACCTGGCTGGGCCGGGCGGGGCGCCGCAATCTGTCCACACGCCGCCTGCAGTGGCAGATGCTGTGGCTGGTCTGCGTTGCTCTGGTCGCAGCGGCTCTGCCGCTCTGGCTATGGGGCATGAAACTGGGTGACCGCGGCACTTTGCCGGTGTCTTCTGCCTTTGTACTGCTCTGGGCGATTGGCTGCCTATGTGCGCTGGGTACGGCCTGGAAAGCCAAGTACCACCGGATGACCGCATTGATCATGCTCGGCGGCACGGGCCTGTGCACGGTGCTGACCTTCCTCTGGTTCTCGGCGCCCGATCTAGCGCTGACCCAACTGGTGGTGGAAGTCGCCACCACGGTGCTGATCCTGCTGGGGCTGCGCTGGCTGCCCAAGCGGGACAAGAACATGCGTACCGCCGATAGTGCCGATGCGCGGGCCAAGGCACGCCGCCTGCGCGACCTGGTGCTGTCGCTGATTGCCGGTGGCGGCATGGCCTGGCTGGCCTTTGCCATGATGAGCCGGCCCTTCTACGAAAGCACCTCCACCTTCTTCCTCGAGAACGCGCTGGGCGGCGGCGGCGGCACCAATGTGGTGAATGTGACGCTGGTCGACTTCCGTGGCTTCGACACCTTCGGCGAGATCGTGGTGCTGGGTATTGTGGCCGTAGTCATCTATGCGCTGCTGCGCCGCTTCCGCCCGGCGCGCGAGGCCATGGACATTCCTGAGCAGCAGCGCTATGTGCCCGGCGATTTGCAGACCGACCTGCTCAACCCGCGCAATGCCAGCGATACGGCCGTGGGCTACCTGATGGTGCCTGCCGTGCTGGTGCGACTGCTGCTGCCGTTTGCGACGCTGGTGGCTGCCTATATCTTCGTGCGCGGCCACAACCAGCCGGGCGGCGGTTTCGTGGCCGGGCTGGTGTTCTCGGTCGCCTTGCTGATGCAGTACATCATCTCGGGCACGCATTGGGTGGAGGCGCATCTGCCGCTGTATCCGCGCCGCTGGATTGCGGCGGGCCTGCTGTTTGCGCTGGGCACGGGCCTGGGCTCGGTGGCCGTGGGCTACCCCTTCCTGACCAGTCACAGCTTTGACTTTTCGCTGCCCTTGGTGGGACATGTGCATTTCGCCAGCGCCACCTTCTTCGATATCGGCGTGTTTGCGCTGGTGGTGGGCTCCACTATGCTGATCCTGACAGCGATTGCCCACCAATCGGTACGCGGACACCGCTTCCATGCGCGCTTGCTGGAAGAGCAGGAACAAGAGGCCAAGAAGGCCGAGGCCGAGGTGCAGGCTGCCACAGCTGCTGCACTGGCAAGGGGAGGTATGTAATGGAAATCGTTCTGGCCATTGCCATCGGTGTGCTCACCGGCTCGGGCGTCTGGCTGCTGCTGCGTCCGCGTAGCTACCAGGTCATCATGGGATTGGCGCTGCTGTCATATGCCGTCAACCTGTTCATCTTCTCGATGGGGCGTCAGGGCCTGTCGATCAACAAGGTGCCGGTTCTGCAAAACGGCGTGCCCACCGATTTGTCGCATTACGCCGACCCCATGCCGCAGGCGCTGGTGCTGACCGCCATCGTCATCGGATTTGCCATGACGGCGCTGTTCCTGGTCGTGCTGCTGGCGTCGCGCGGCGCTTCGGGTAATGACCATGTGGATGGCGCGCACTCGCGAACCGAACAGGAAATGCTATGAGCGAGTGGATTGAGCGTCTGATGCCGCACCTGATGCTGGCCCCCATCATGCTGCCCATGCTGACGGCAGCGCTGATGCTGTTCCTGCGCGAGGAGCGCCAGCGCCTGAAGCTGGGCATGAACATCCTGTCCACCACGATCAGCCTGGTGATCGTGGTCATGCTGCTGAGCTGGACCAACCAGGCGGGCTCTGCCGTCACCATGTCGGTCTATATGCCAGGCAACTGGCCTGCGCCCTTCGGCATCGCGCTGGCGCTGGATCGGCTCACGGCCCTGATGCTGCTGGTCACCTATGTGGTGGCACTGGCCGCACTGGTGTTTTCCGCGGCGCGCTGGCACAAGGCCGGCGTGCACTTCCACCCCTTGTTCCAGTTGCAGCTGATGGGGCTCAGCGGTGCCTTCATCACGGCGGACCTGTTCAATCTGTTCGTGTTCTTCGAGATCATGCTGGCAGCCTCTTACGGTTTGCTGCTGCATGGCTCCGGCAGCACACGCATTCAGGCCGGTCTTCACTACATTGCCATCAATCTGGCAGCGTCTTCGCTGTTCCTGATCGGCGTGTCCATGCTCTATGGCATCACCGGTACGCTCAATATGGCCGATCTGGCCCGGGCCATTCCGCTGGTGCAGGATGCCGATCGCGGCTTGCTGCATGCGGCAGCAGGCGTGCTGGGCACGGCCTTTCTGATCAAGGCGGCGCTATGGCCGCTGAACTTCTGGCTGGTGCCGGGCTACAGCGCGGCGACTGCGCCCGTGGGAGCCTTGTTTGCACTCATGACCAAGGTGGGGGTCTATGTCATCTTGCGACTGTGGACCTTGCTGTTCAGTTCGGAAGCCGGGGCATCGGCCCTGTTTGGCAGTACCTGGCTGATCGTGGGCGGCATGCTGACCATGGCCTTTGGCGCCATCGGCATGCTGGGCTCGCAACGGTTGACCCATCTGGCGGGCTTTGCTGCCATTCTTTCGTCCGGCACCCTGCTGGCCGCGACGGGCTTTGGCCAGAACCTGCTGACCGCGGGCCTGCTGTATTACCTGCCGGGCTCCACGCTGGCCGTGGCGGCCCTGTTCCTGATTGCCGATGTGGTGGACCGCTGGCGCGTGGATGACGATGCGGGCGAGCCCTATGAGGACGATGAAGCGCCATTCCTCAATGCAGAGCTGTTGCCCACCGAAGGCTTCAATCTCGACGATGATGAAGAGCTCATGATCGGCCGGGCCTTCCCGGCAGCGGCGGCTTTTCTGGGTCTGAGCTTCATGGCCTGCACCTTGCTGATCTCGGGCCTGCCGCCACTGTCCGGCTTTCTCGGCAAATTCGCCATGCTGACCAGCCTGCTCAATCCGCTGGGCATGGGGACATCCAGTGGTGTGAAGGCCGGTCCGCTGGGCTGGAGCATGGTGGCCCTGCTCATCATCACTGGTCTGATGGCGTTGGTGGCACTCACGCGCGCCGGCATCCGGCATTTCTGGGCCAATCCGGAGCAGAGCGCGCCGTCACTCAAGGTGGCGGAAGGCCTGCCCATCGTCGCACTGCTGCTGTGCTGTGTGGTGTTGACGGTCAAGGCCGATGATGTGATGCGCTATACCCAGCGAGCGGCCAATGCACTGCACTCGCCCGATGTCTATGTGCGTACCGTCCTGGGTCTGGCTCCGGTACCAGCGCCCAAGGAAAAGAAGGCTCAGGAGGCCGCAGGGCCCGAGGCTGCAGCACGCGCTGCAGCGCTGGAAATGCAGGCAGAGCCCGCCCCTGGTATTGGCGATGAAGGCGAAACTGCGCAAGATGCCGCAACTCAGACCGCTGCCTCGGCTCAGAAAGAGGAGGGCCGCCCATGAAGAACATCATGAAATCCATCTTCCCGGCACCGCTGCTGTCGGTAGCTCTGCTGGTGCTGTGGCTGCTGCTCAACCGCTCGGTCAGTGCCGGCCAGATCTTGCTGGGCCTGATCCTGGGCCTGCTGATCCCCGTGCTGCTGCGCGGCCTGCGCCCCTTGCCGGTGCGGGTCAGCCATCCGCTGAGCATTCTCAAGCTGGCCTTTCGGGTGGTCTGCGACACCTCGATCTCCAACTTCAACGTGGTGCGCTTTCTGTTGTTGCCGCGCATGCGCAAGCACCCAGCGGCCTTTGTCCATATTCCGCTCGAGCTGCGCGATCCCAACGGGCTGGCCGTCCTGGCCATGATCGTCTGCCTGACGCCCGGCACTTCCTGGGCCGAAATCTCGCGCGACCGCTCCATGCTGCTGCTGCATGCACTGGAGGTGGAGGATGCCAGGCAGATGGCCGACTTTGTGAAGTCCCGCTACGAGAGCCTGCTGATGGAGATTTTTGAATGAACCCCTGGTTTTATTGGGTGCTGATGGCATCTCTGGTCATGCTGCTGGCGGCCATGGGCTGCTCGGTGCTGCGCCTGCTCAAGGGGCCGCATGCGCAAGATCGCGTGCTGGCGCTGGACTGCATGTATCTCAACGGCATGCTGGCCATGCTGGTCATGGGCATTCTGTACGACAGCACCAACTATTTCGAGGCGGCCTTGCTGGTGGCTCTGTTCGGCTGCGTGGGCTCCACGGCCATGGCCAAGTTCCTGCTGCGCGGCGAGGTGATCGAATGAGTACCGAGGTCATTGGCGTGGATCTGCCGCTGTGGGCCCAGATTTTGGTGGCGGCCCTGGTGTTCGCAGGCTCGTTGATTGCGCTCATGGGCTCCGTGGGCTTGCTGAGGCTCAAAAGCTATTTCGAGCGCGTGCACGCGCCCTCCATCATCGCCACCATGGGCTGCTGGCTCATCATGCATGCCACCTGGATCTATTTTTCCGTCAGCGGCCAGGGCTTTGTCATGCACTCGGTGCTGATTGCCATCTTTATTGCCGTGACTGTGCCCATCACCACCATCTTCCTCATGCGCGCAGCGCTGTTCCGCTCGCGCCGGGCAGGAGAGAGCGTGCCGCCCACGCTCAGCAATCTGGTGCGCAACGAACCCCTGGACGAGGAAGAGGCCGCCGAGGCCGATGAAAAGCCTGCGGCGCATAAAGCCTGAAATCCTGCCGCCCAAGGCTTTCAGGGCCGCCGTCTTGCGCTAGATTGGCAGCCATGCTCAATATTTTTGCCATCTGCATCGGTGCCTGCCTGGGCGCTCTGTCGCGCTGGGGGTTGGGGCTATGGCTGAGTGCCGGAGCCAGCCTGCCCTGGGGCACCCTGGCCGCCAATCTGATCGGCGGCTATCTGATCGGTGTCTTCATCGCGCTGTTTCAGGCCATGCCCCAGCTGGATCCGGCCTGGAAACTGGCCATCATCACCGGCTTTCTCGGAGCCCTGACCACGTTCTCCAGCTATTCGGCCGAGGTCATCGGCCTGCTGCAGCAGCAACGTCTGGCTGCGGCTCTGGGCTGGACCAGCGTGCACCTGGTCGGCTCACTGTTCATGACCTACATGGGCATGCTCAGCTGGAGCATCTGGTTCAGCCGTTAAGCTGGCAGACCATTTGCAACTATTGAGGCAAACTGCTTCAGCGTTTAGAGGCGAAATACTCTCCTTGGCTATAGCTTTGTGAGCGTATAGTGCAAGCATCATCTGCACTACAGGTGCATTTGAGCTTGAAGTACTTGACGGATGGGCGGTCAGCGCTACGAAATCTTTAGGGATGGCTGTAGCCCGTGCCACTCAGCATTCTAAGAACCGAGGGTCCATGCAAATTTCATCTCCCCTGTCCGATACCGATCTGGCCAATGCCTGGGCCGAGCTGCACAACCAGGCCCATAACGGCAAAGAGCTGGAACCTCAATCCAACCGCCTTGCATTCGCCGATCCGGAGTTCATGTTCCGCCGTGAAACGCGTGGCATCCGCATGCAGCTGGAAATGCTCAAGCCCGATCTGACCCAGATCGAGCGCGGCATCGAGCACACGGTGGTTGTCTACGGCAGCGCGCGCTTTGTCGATATGGAGCAGGCGCGCGAGCAGCTTGCGCAAGCCAAGGCCAGCGGCGATACCCAGCGCATGGCGCTGGCTGAGCGGGGCATGCGCAATGCCGAGCGCTATGAGGCGGCACGCGCCTTTGCACGCATCGTGGCGACCGAAGGCATGAAGCAGGCGCCCAGCGAGCGCTTCTACATCTGCACGGGCGGTGGTCCCGGCATCATGGAGGCGGCCAACCGTGGCGCCCATGATGCGGGTGCTCCCAATGTGGGGCTGAACATCTATCTGCCGCACGAGCAGCATGGCAACCCCTACATCACACCGGGGCTGAGCTTCAAGTTCCACTACTTTGCGCTGCGCAAAATGCATTTCATGATGCGTGCCAAGGCGCTGGTGGCCTTTCCTGGCGGCTTCGGCACCATGGACGAGCTGTTTGAAGTGCTGACGCTGGTGCAGACCCACAAGAGCAAGCCCGTGCCCGTGATCCTGTTCGGCACGGAGTTCTGGAAGCGGGTGCTGAACTTCGATGTGCTGGTGGAAGAGGGAACCATTTCCGCCAAGGATCTGAACCTGTTCCGCTACACCGACGATCCGGCTGAGGCCTGGTCCTTCATTCAGCAGTTCTACCAGACTGGCTGGAACAACGGATAAGCGGTCACGCCTGATCCCCAAAAGACCGGAAGCCGCCAGAAGATTTTCCTCTGGCGGTTTTTTGTTGCTCATCAATGCTTGCCGGTAGCTCTTGATGAGCCAGTGCCTGGGCCTTGTTTGGCTTAAACGCCATGCAGCGATTGCTCGGCCAGTTGCTGGGCGCGCGCGATCGAAATGCCTTCGTGCTGGTCGACGACCAGCGCATCGCTTTCCTCATCGCTGCGGTGAAGCACCACGCGAGGGCGTGTACCGTCGGCTTGGATATGCACATCGGCCGGACGTGACTTTTGCGTGGGGTAGACAGCAATCAGATTGGACAGCCAGCCAAAGAAAATCGGGTCTTCGGGCGGTTTGTCGTAGGAGTCCAGATAGCGGTGAAAGCTGGCTTCACTGGCCGACACCCAGATGCCCCAGAGAAAGGGCTCGTCCACGCCATGAATCGGCACTTCCAGAATGGCTCGCACATAGTATTGCGTGCCTTCGGGGTGGGCGATGACGCAGAGGTCGTCGCTCAGCTCCGCCCATTCCTCGCGTTCTTGCTCGGTCAGGCGTCGGTAGGGTGCAGGGGCATCGAAAGCAAAGCTCGGCGATCCTTCGTGAATCTCATCGCATTTGCTGCATTGGTAGGCAAAGATGGCGGCCATGGTGTAAGAGTTCAGCGTTTGTGAAAGACCAGCGTGCGGTTGTTGGCCGGCATGGCCTGATCGAGTTCAAGCTGCAGGCCGTGCTGACCGGCCAGGGCCACGATGGCTTCAAAGTCGCGCAGGCCGCTGCGCGTATCGCGCTGGCGCAGCCAGGCGTCGAAGGCGCGGTTGCTGTCGCTGGTGAAATGGCCACCATAGTTGAACGGGCCATAAATGGCAAACACGCCGCCTTCGGGCAGATGCACTCCAACCATCTCGAACATGCGCTGCACCAGCGGCCAGGCCACGATATGACAGGTATTGCTGGTAAAGACGGCATCGAAGCCGGATGAGTCTGCGGTTGCCGGCCAGGTACCGGTCGCCAGGTCAAACTCCAGCGGAGCACGCAGATTGGGCGCGCCATGGGCGGCGTGCCAGGCCTGGATGCCTGCATGACTGCCGGCCAGGTCGCTGGTCTGCCAGAGCAGCTGCGGCAGGCGCGGTGCGAAGTACACGCTGTGCTGCCCGGTGCCGGAGCCTATCTCCAGCACATGCCGGCTGTGCTGAAAAGCGGACTTCAGCACCTCGAAAATGGCGGCCTGATTGTTTTCGCAGGCCTGGGAGAAAGGCAGTTGCGGGGCTGTCGATGGAAGGTTTGGGGTCATGAGGGACTTGGCGGGCAGGCACGGGAAATCGTGCAGACATCTTCTCCCAAAATGCCAAGTCCGAGCACTGCGACAGCCTTCACGGCCTGAAGCGCAGCCTGATCTCGGGTCGTACATTCAGGCTGCCGATTTTCCAGCTGTACGCGCCCAGGCCCAGCGTGGGCGTGGAGCTGGCGTTTTGCGAGAGTACCTCGGCATTGCCGGGCAGGCTGACTCTCAGGCTGCCGTTCATGGTGATGCCCAGTTGCGCGAAGTCTCTCTTTTCCTTGTCCTTGAGCGGTTTGGCGGCAATCGTCATCACGCCGTTTCTGTCGGTCTGCACGGTGAACATGTCCAGCAATCGCAGACCTTCACCGGGTTTTCGCTGGCCGGCAATCTCCAGCGCATAGCGCGCATTGCCTTTGTAGACGGCTTTCCTGACCTCGGGTTCGCGGCTCAGTTGCTGCGCTTGCGCCGCCAGCTCCTGATGGTCTTTCTCGCTCAGCACGCCTTGTTTTCTGAGCTTCATCACTGCCATGGCATTGACCACCGTGCCGTCAAAGTGGTAGCTGTAGCTGCCATCGGCCTGCACTTCCACGCTGGCGGAGAAGCGCTCGGGCACCAGGCAGGCGGTCAGCAAGGCGACGAGGGCGGTGGTCGTCAACAGCGCAAAGAGCTTGTGCATGAGGACTCCTTTTGAGCGGCATTGCAGTGGCTCAGGGGGCAGAGGTCTGAGTCATCGTAGAGCAAACAGGGCATGTGCCAATAGGGGCTGCCATCAAGGTAGCGCGGAGTCTTGCCGGAAGAATATTCAAAAAGAGTAGCCGAAAGCGATTTCTACATAAGGGATGGAGACCTGGGGCGGTAGCGATCTTTCACTTGGATTTTGACTCGGCTTTGAGCTGGCTGATGGCGTCCTGAAAGCCCTGCAGATACTTGGTGCGCGTCTGCTCGGCCAGAACAGGCCACTGCGCGGCTGGCAGGCTCAGCGATTCCATCGTCAGCCTGGCGGCCAGTTGCGGGTCCCGGGAGGCCTGAACCGCCTGCATGCCGTGGAGATTGATCCAGTGCGGGTCGTAGGCGTGGGGTGTGCGGCGATCCCAGTCCACAACCTTGGCGATCAACTCCTGAGCCTTGTCCAGATCCTGAAACAGATGGCGATTGATGGGAGCTCCATAACTCTGATTCATCACATCGACCGCTTGTCTGGCAGTGACGTCGGCACAGCGATTGGCGTCGAAGCGGGCACGCAGTTGGCCTGCGTAGAACCAGAAGGCAGCCTCGTCCCGCAGACCGGCCTTGAACAGTGTTTGCGACAGCACATAGAACACGGGCGGTTGAAAGCGCTCGGGCGTGGCACGTACGCGCTCGAGCACGGCTTGCTGCTGCTGAGGCGTACCCTGCGACAGCAAGCGAAGAGCCTCCTGCCCCAGCCTGGTGTCGATCTGTGCATAGACTCCCTGGGGGACCAATACCTGAGTCGCAGGGGAAGGCAGTGGCTTGGGCCCAGCCGATGGCTGCTGAGTCTGTGCGGAAGCAAAGCCCGAGAGCGCCACCAGCGCACCGGTCACCATCTTTGCTGCGACATGGCTCATGCTGAACTCCTTGTGCTTGCGATGCAAATCATTCTGGACGGTGTCAGGCAAATACCCACTCTGTCGCATATCTTAAATAGCATGCTCGGTATCTGTGTCTCGTATTTACCAAGAAGTCCTGATTTCAATGAAGACGAGGTATCGCGTTGCCGTAAAGCCCAAAAGCTTTGCTTGCTGATGGGGGCGATATGCCCAATGCCGGTCTAGCCGGCATCGGCTTTGCCGACTGACCGTCAAAACCGGCAGGCTCAGTCCCGGGCGTTGAAGGCCCTGTGATAACTCACCTGGCCTTGTGGCGGCGGGCCTTCGAAAGACAGGGCTTGAAAGTACTCGGCAGGCACTCCCGGCAGCTCCAGGCCCGGCACCGTCCGGAAACCAAAGCGCCGGTAGTAGTCAGGTTCGCCAAGCAGCACGCATCCTTGCGCAGACTGCGCTTGCAGAGCGCTGATGGCTGCCCGCATGAGTGCACTGCCAATACCCTGTCGCTGTCTTTGGGGAATGACGGAGATGGGCCCCAGGCCGAACCAGTGCTGGCTGCCGTCGCTGATGTGGACGGGAGAGATGGCGACATGCCCGACGATTTGCCCGTCAATCTCTGCGACCAGGGACAGGGCAAGAGCCCCGGCTGCGCGCAACTCACGCACGATGAATTGCTCGGTGTGATCGGTATGCGGTGCGTCCTTGAAGGCCTGGATCGTCACCTGCTCGATGGCCTTGGCATCGGCGGGCAGTTCTGCTCGGATGTGCATGGGTTGGATTGGGTTCTAGAAAAATCCTGGGAAAAGGCCAGTTCGGCCCATCAGCCTATTGCAACTGCTTTCTTTAAGCGGCGGAACAAAAAAACCGCCCGAAGGCGGTTCTTTGTGGCGGGGCCTGCTGGGTAATTACACACCAGCCACTTCAATGCCCTTGAATTCCCCGGTCGCAATCTTTTCCTTCCAGATGGCGGGGCCGGTGATATGGGCGCTGGTGCCACCGGCATCCACGGCCACCGTGACAGGCATGTCGACCACGTCGAATTCATAGATGGCTTCCATGCCCAGGTCTTCAAAGCCCACCACCTTGGCTTGCTTGATGGCCTTGGAGACCAGGTAGGCGGCGCCGCCCACGGCCATCAGGTAAGCGCTCTTGTGCTTCTTGATGGCCTCGATGGCGACAGGGCCGCGCTCGGACTTGCCGATCATCGAGATCAGGCCGGTCTGCGACAGCATCATGTCGGTGAACTTGTCCATGCGGGTGGCCGTGGTGGGGCCAGCAGGGCCAACCACTTCGTCGCGAACGGGGTCCACGGGGCCGACGTAGTAGATCACGCGGTTGGTGAAGTCCACGGGCAGCTTTTCGCCCTTGGCCAGCATGTCCTGGATGCGCTTGTGGGCAGCATCACGGCCGGTCAGCATCTTGCCGTTGAGCAGCAGGGTGTCGCCGGGCTTCCAGCTGGCCACTTCTTCCTTGGTCAGATTGTTCAAATCGACCTTCTTGGACTTGTTGTAGTCGGGGTGCCAGTCGATCTTGGGCCAGGTGTCCAGCGAGGGGGCATCCAGGTGCACGGGGCCGGAGCCGTCCATCACAAAGTGGGCGTGGCGGGTGGCTGCACAGTTGGGAATCATGGCCACGGGCTTGGAGGCCGCGTGCGTGGGGTACATGTTGATCTTGACGTCCAGCACCGTGGTCAGGCCGCCCAGGCCTTGGGCGCCGATACCCAGGGCGTTGATCTTTTCGAACAGCTCCAGACGCAGCTTTTCTACGTCGTCGAGCTCTGCACCGCTGGCAGCTTTTTGCTGCAGCTCGTACATGTTGAGGTCTTCCATCAGGCTTTCCTTGGCCAGCAGGACTGCCTTTTCAGCCGTGCCGCCGATGCCGATGCCCAGCATGCCGGGCGGGCACCAGCCCGCGCCCATGGTGGGGACGGTCTTCAGAACCCAGTCCACGATGTTGTCGCTGGGGTTCATCATGATCATCTTGGACTTGTTCTCGGAGCCGCCGCCCTTGGCGGCCACGGTCACGTCCACCTTGTCGCCGGGCACGATCTGCACATTGATCACGGCGGGAGTGTTGTCCTTGGTGTTCTTGCGCTTGAACTGGGGGTCGGCAACGACGGAGGCTCGCAGCGTGTTGTCGGGGTGGTTGTAGCCACGGCGCACGCCTTCGTTGATGGCGTCTTCCAGGCCCATGGTGAAGCCTTCCCACTTGACGTCCATGCCCACTTTCAGGAACACGTTGACGATGCCGGTGTCCTGGCAGATGGGGCGCTGGCCGGTGGCCGCCATCTTGGAGTTTGTGAGGATCTGTGCCATCGCATCCTTGGCCGCAGGGCTTTGCTCGCGCTCATAGGCGCGGGCCAGATGCTGGATGAAATCCGGCGTGTGGTAGTAGCTGATGTACTGGAGGGCACCTGCGATCGAATCGATCAGGTCCTGCTGGCGGATGGAGGTGGTCATCGTGAAGCTTCTCGGGGGTTGCAATCTGTACGCGTGGGGCGCGCACGGTAAACCCATCGATTATCGGTCCAGACGACAATTCCTGCAGCCATAACCCACCAGTCTTATATATGACTGGTGGGTGCTGTGCGGCGTTCAGCCTGTCAGTGCGCCGAGGATGGAGGCCGAGAAATCGGCCTGACCGCCTCGGCGATCGTCTCTTGCCCAGGCCAGAAGGCTGTCCGCCGGCATGGGGCGCGCGTAGAAGTAGCCCTGAAGCTCATCGCATTGCATGTCGATCAGAATATCCCGCTGGCCCGCGGTCTCCACACCTTCGGCCACCACGCGCAGCCCCAGGGCATGGGCCAGGCGCACGACGGCATGGACCACGGCGCGGGCATCTTCCTCGGTTTCCAGGTCGCGGATGAAGCTGCGGTCGATCTTCAGTTGCTGCGCGGGCAACTGACGCAGATAGTTGAGGCTGGAGTAGCCGGTGCCGAAGTCATCGATCGAGAGAAAGATGCCGATGTCGCGCAATTCCTCGATGGCGCGCTGCGTGGCCTGGGTGTCTTCCATGGCCACGGATTCGGTGATCTCGCACAGTAGCTGGCTGGCCTGTACATCGTGGCGCGCCAGCGTCTGGGTGATGCGATCTGCAAGGCCGCTTTCGCGCAGCTGGTGTACGGACAGATTGATCGCCACCCGCATCTGCAGTCCCATATTGCGCCACAGGGCCAGCTGGTGGCAGGCTTCTTCGATCACCCAGTTGCCCAGGCTGTTGATGATGCCGAAGCGCTCGGCCAGGGGGATGAAGATGTCCGGGGCAATCATGCCGCGTTCGGGATGAGCCCAGCGCAGCAGTGCCTCTACCCCGATGATGTTGCCGCGCTCGCTGTCGATCTTGGGCTGGTAATGCAGCTCCATCTGACCGCGCTGAATGGCGTGGCGCAGATCGTTTTGAAGTTCCAGCTGCTCCGATGCATCGCTGCCCATGTGCGGCTCGAACACTGCAAAACCGTTGCCGCCATTGCGTTTGGCTGCGTACATGGCGGCATCGGCGTTGGCGATCAGGTGGTCGCGGTCACCATGGTCGGGAAAGGCCACGATGCCGATGGAGCAGGTGATCTGCAGCTCCTTGTTGCCTAGGCGAAAGGGCTGACTAAGCGCCTTGAGAATTCGGTTGGCTACCGCCATGCAGGCGGCCACGTCCTGGGTGTCTTCCAGCAGGACCAGGAATTCATCCCCGCCCACGCGGGCCACGGTATCGCTGCTGCGGGCTTCCGCCATCAGCCGCTCGGCGGCGCTGATGAGGATCTGATCACCTGCGGCGTGGCCAAAGGAGTCATTGATGGGTTTGAATCCGTCCAGATCCACAAACAAGATTCCCAGCCGCTCCTTGATTCGTGAACGGTTGGCGCGCTCCAGGCGCAGCAGGGCGTGGATGAGACGATCTTCAAACAGCAGGCGGTTGGGCAGATTGGTCAGCGGGTCGGCAAAAGCGCGCTGGCGCAACTCAGTATTGGCCAGCTGCAGCTTGGCATTGGTTTCCTGCAGCGATTGATTGAGCTTGAAGGCAGTGCTTTGCAGGCGCGCATCGAGCAAGGTGCTGAACATCGCCGCAATCAGCAGCATGACCGTGGTGATGATGATGATGGTGGTGAGCTCGGGGCCGCTCAGGGCTTCCGCACTCAGGCAGACCGAGCCGCTGGCAAAGCTGGCAGCCGACATCCCGGTGTAGTGCATGCCGCAGATGGCAAAGCCCATGACCAGTGCCGCCAATGTCTGGAACAGCAACAGCCGCTTGCCGGAGAGCGAAAACAGCGCGCGAAACAGATTCAGCGCCGTGGCCGAGGCCAGTACTGCGATCAGGGCGGAGGCCGCCACCAGCGGCCAGTCCCAGGCAATCGGGATGGACATTTCGATGGCGAGCATGCCCAGGTAGTGCATGGCGCAGATACCGCCGCCCATGAGAAGCGAGGCGCCCAGAAAATGGGGCCAGCGGTATTCGACCCTGGTTGCCACACCAAAGGCCAATGCCGATGCCGCTACTGCCGCGACCCAGGAGGCCAGCGTCAGAGCACCGCCGTAGCCCAGTGTGATGGGCAGCTCAAACGCCTGCATGCCGATGAAGTGCATGGCCCAGACCCCTGTGCCCATCACCATGGCGCCGATGGCCCACCAGATGCGTCCGATTCTGCCCGAGGCCATGCGCATGCGACGGGCCAGACCCAGCGTCACAAAAGAGGCAAATACCGCGATGACGATGGAGACACACACCATCATCGTGCTGTAACTTGATGTCATGACGGTGGTGGCGATGGGGGTGGAAAGATCAGTGAACATTGATGTGGCGGGCCAGCAAGGCCGGTCGGATTCTCTGTCCGACATTGATTTAATGTAACTATGTATTTCTGGCCTTGCCGGCGCAGGGGTGTTGCCTCGATTGTGCTTGCAGCCTGCCGGGCTGAGCTAGCATGGACTGGTTGTGGAAGTGGCCTGCCTGGCGGTGGGTCGACTTCCGTTTGCGGCCAACGGCAGCCAGATTTCTTCAGCCAGCTGCGCCGAGTTGTATTGCAAGGAGCGATTCCATGACAGTCACCCGCCAGGAAAAAGACACTTTTGGCTTGATTGATGTACCCGCCGACAAGCTCTGGGGCGCGCAGACGCAGCGCTCGCTGCAGAATTTCGACATCAGCGGCGAGCAGCAACCGCGTGAAATCATTGCTGCGCTGGCGCAGGTCAAAAAGGCCTCCGCCAGCGTCAACCATACGCTGGGTCTGCTGGACGAGAGAAAAGCCAGAGCCATCAATTCGGCCGCCGATGAGGTGCTTGCGGGCAAGCACCCCGATGAGTTCCCCCTGGTGGTCTGGCAGACCGGCTCCGGCACGCAGACCAATATGAACGTCAACGAGGTGCTGGCCAACCGCGCGAGCGAGCTGATGGGCGGCGAGCGCGGCGAGGCGCGCCTGGTGCACCCGAATGACGATGTGAACAAAAGCCAGTCCAGCAACGATGTCTATCCCACGGCGATGCATGTGGCGGCAGTGACGTCCATCGAACACAAGCTGCTGCCTGCCATCGCCAAGCTGCGTGTCACGTTGCTGGCCAAGAGCGAAGCCTTTGCCGATATCGTCAAGATCGGTCGCACGCATTTGCAGGATGCCACGCCGCTGACGCTGGGTCAGGAGATATCCGGCTGGGTGGCTCAGCTGGCCCATGGCGAAGCCCATGTGCGTGCCGCATTGCCGCATCTGTATGAGCTGGCCCTGGGGGGGACGGCCGTGGGTACAGGGCTGAATGCCCCCAAGGGCTACGCCGAAGGCGTGGCGGCGGAACTGGCCAGACTGACGGGCTCCCCGTTTGTCACCTCGCCCAACAAGTTTGAGTCTCTGGCGAGCTGCGACGGCCTGGTCTATGCACATGGCGCTCTCAAGACACTGGCCGCAAGCTTGATGAAAATCGCCAACGACGTGCGCTGGCTGGCCTCCGGGCCGCGCAGCGGCCTGGGCGAAATCTCTATCCCGGAGAACGAGCCGGGTTCGTCCATCATGCCGGGCAAGGTCAATCCCACGCAGTCCGAAGCCGTGACCATGCTGTGTGCCCAGGTGTTCGGTAACGATGTGGCCATCAATTTCGGCGGAGCCTCGGGCAATTTCGAACTCAATGTGTTCCGCCCCATGGTGGCGCATAACTTCCTGCAAAGCGTGCGCCTGCTGGCCGACGGAATGGTCAGTTTCAACGATCACTGCGCCGTGGGCATTGAGCCTAACCGCGCGCGCATCGAAGAGCTGGTGGGCCGTTCGCTGATGCTGGTGACGGCGCTCAACACACATATCGGCTACGACAAGGCTGCCTATATCGCCAAGAAGGCGCACAAAGAGGGTACGAGCCTGCGCGAAGCCGCCATTGCCAGCGGCCATGTGACGGGCGAGCAGTTTGACCAGTGGGTGGTGCCTGCGAATATGGTGGGTAATCTCTGAAGATCGGTGAGCGCTGACTGTTGTTGAAAAAGAGCCCGCAAGTCGGGCTCTTTTCTTTTGCCATGCGTCTGCCCACAATGGCTGATCTCAATCAAGGGAGTCAGCATGCGCGCGCAGCAGCACCTGGAGCAGGTTTCGCTTTCCGATCTGCGCCCTACGCAGATGACGGTGGGCGCGGCGGAGGTGGCGCTCAAACGCGCCGAGTGGGCCAGGCTCAAACCCAAGACGCGGGGCAAACTGCTGCTCAGCCACTGGTTTCCGGCGGTCAAAGGCCCCAAGGGGCTGTACTACATCGTCGACCACCATCATCTGGGGCAAGCGTTGTGGCAGGAGCAGGTGACATCGGTCTGGGTCATGCATCTGGCGGACTTCAGCGCCATGGAGATGGGTATGTTCTGGCGGCTCATGGAGTTTCACCAGTGGGCCCATCCGTACAACGACAAGGGCGAGCGCTGCGAGTTCTCGGCTATTCCCAAGCAGCTAGAGCGACTCAAGGACGACCCCTATCGCAGCCTGGCCGGAGAGGTGCGCAAGGCCGGTGGTTATGCCAAAGAGGCCGCACCCTATGTCGAATTTCTCTGGGCCGATTTCTTTCGCCCGCTGTTTCGCAAAAGCGATCTGCGCAGCAGCGGTGGGCAAGGCCTGCCTGAATCGCTGGTGACCGAGGCTGTGGCACTGGCGCGCAACCCCAAGGCGCAGTTTTTGCCCGGCTGGTCAGGTGTGACCAGCAATCTGCACAAGCCTTTATGACTGCGCGCTGGATGCCTGCCGGCGCGGACTGGATTGCGGGCCTGTCTATCGCGGGGCTTCTGCTGCCCGAGGCCGTGGCCTATTCCGGCATTGCCGGTGCGCCGCCCCAGGCAGGGGTGATTGCGCTGTTTGCGGGCTTGCTGGTCTATGGGCTGCTCGGTACCAGCCGCTTTGCGATTGTGTCGTCGACCTCATCCTCAGCGGCTGTGCTGCTGGCGGCCACGGGCTCGGTGCTGCATGTCTCGGCCGATCATCGCGCGCTCATGGGTGTGGCCATGGTGCTGGTGGCTGGGGTGATGTTTGTGCTGGCGGGCCTGCTGCGGCTGGGCGGCATCTCGCAATTCATTGCCAAGCCCGTGCTGCGCGGCTTTGCCATTGGTCTGGCGCTGACCATTGTGGTCAAGCAACTGCCATTGGCTGTGGGCGTGCATCCCGCGCACAGCGACTTTCTGCATTTCAGCAGGGACTTTATCGCGCTGCTTCCGCACTGGAACTGGTATGGCCTGACCATGCTGGTTGTGGCCTTGCTGGCGCTGCGCCTTCTGGCGCGGTGGAAGGTCGTGCCTGGTGCTTTGCTGGTGATTGCGGCGGGCATTGCGCTGGATGCACTGGGCTTTTGCAGGAGCTGGGGCATAGCGCCTGTGGGTTCGCTGCAACTGGGTGCTGCGCATCTGGCCCTGCCTGAGCTTGACTGGGCCGATTGGCTGCGCGTGGGGCAGCTGGCTGTGGCGCTGGCCTTGATTCTGTATGCCGAGTCATACAGCTCCATCCGCTCGCTGGCGCTGCGCCATGGCGACGGGGTGAACAGCAACCGCGATCTGCTGGCGCTGGGCGGCGCCAATATGGCCTCGGCCCTGTTTCAGGGCCTGCCTGTGGGTGCGGGGTTTTCGGCCAGCTCGGCCAATGAGGTGGCTGGCGCGCAGACCAAGGCTGCAGGCCTGATTGCCTGCGCCGTGGTGGCGGTGCTGGTGTGGCAGTTGCTGCCCTGGATGGAGCGAATCCCTGAGCCCTTGCTGGCCGCCATCGTCATTCATGCGGTGGCGCATTCGCTCAACTGGCGCACGCTGCAGCCTTATTTCATCTGGCAGCGTGATCGCGCCGTGGCGCTCACAGCTTTTGCTGCCGTGATTGCGCTGGGTGTGCTTGATGGCCTGCTGCTGGCTATGGTGGTCAGCATTGTGATGCTGCTCAAGCGCATGGCCCAGTCCCATGTCAGCGAGCTGGGGCGGCTGGTGGGCAGCCATGATTTTGTGGACCGCCAGCGCCACCCAGAAGCGCAACCTGTGCCAAGTCTGCTGATTTTGCGGCCCGAGGAAAGCCTGTTCTTTGGCAATGCCGAGGCCGTGATGAGCGATATCCGCGCGCGCGTGGCGCAAGCTGCAGATGTGCATGCCGTGGTGCTGAGTCTGGAAGAAAGCCCTGATCTGGACAGCACCGGCATTGAGGCACTGGGCGAGCTGGCACGTCAGCTGCAGCAAGCCGGGGTGCTGCTGCGGCTGGCCCGCGTCAAGGACAGTCTGCGCGAGCTGCTGCAGCGCGTGCAGATGCCGGGGCTCAACCCCGACTGCTATTCAGCCTGGAGCGTGGACGATGCCGTGCAGACCTTGACCGCCCATTTTCACCAGGTGCCCGGCGGTGCCACGCAGCCTGCGTCTTCGATATAGACATGCTTGCCTTGCTCCAGCTCGTCGGCCAGCAGCGCCAGCCAGGCCGAGAAGCTGGGTGCAAACACGCCCTTGGGGCCTGCCTCGTGATCAAACTCGATGATCTGGCCCGCATGGCCACCAGCCGCTGGCGCAAGGTCCAGCATGGCACCATCGCCGCAGTTGTCGGTCAGGGGAATACGCAGTGGATCCCAGTACACGGGGCGCAGGGGGCCTTGCAGATAGTCAGGGTTGTAGTCCGGGCCAAGCCCCCACCCTTCGCTCTTTTGCATGTCCGCATACATCTGCCAGACCTCCAGCATGCGCTGTGTGGACAGCAGCTCGCCAAAGTACAGCAGATAGGCCTCATTGGCCGCGCCGTTGTGCAGGGCCAGTGATTCACGCACATCGTCCGGCAGACGCTGACCCAGGGCGGCTTCCAGCTCGGCAATTTCTGTCTCGCTGGCGCCATCGGCCAGGACCAGAGTGTCTTTGGGTGTGTTCTGGGCATACCAGGCGCTGATGCGCTGCCAGCTTTGGGCGATGGATGACATGGTGCTCCTTGAATCTGTTTGCTACTGAATATATAGCTGTATACGATTTTCCATCAGGCGCTAGAGGCCGGTTTCATCTTGAGCGCGCTGCGAAAGCCCAGCTGACCCACGATGCAGGCAATCAGCAGCACTGTAAAAGCCGATAGCGCCGGGCTGCCGCCCAGGCTGGCGCCAAAGGTGCACAGACCGCCCACGGCCATTTGCGTGAAGCCATAGACTCCGGCGGCCGATCCCGTCAAATCGCTGTGTACGCCCAGAGCCTTGGAGAGTGCGGCGGGGCTGGTCATGCCTGAGCCCAAGGTAAACAGCAGCATCAATGTCACTACAGCAGGCACGTTGATCTGCTGCAGCAGTGTCAGGACTACCAGTGCTGCCGCGCAGCCCAGGCTCAGCATATTACCGCCCAGTATCAGCCGCTCCAGTGGCCAGCGTTTGATGAGCTGGCGTGCCAGCGCATTGCCTGCTGCCATGCCGGCCATCAGCACCCCCAGGTAGATGCCAAGCTGCGCCTTGCTGGTGTGCAACTGCTCGATGAAGATGAACGGCGCTGCAGCAATAAAGGCGTACATGGATGTGGTGGCGCTACCACCGCCTATGGCGAAGCCCAGAAACTGGGGTGAACCCAGCAAGGTTCGATAGTCATTGCGCACGGTGCTCCAGTTGAGCTTGCCGGTGGGGTGACCGGTCTCTGGAAGCAGGCGCCAGACTCCGATGGCCGTTAACGCCCCCATGAGCGCCAGCACCGCAAAAATGATGCGCCAGCCGAACAGGGCATCCAGCCCTGAGCCTATGGAGGGGGCGATGCCCGGGCCGATCATCATCATGAGATTGAGCAAGGCCAGGCTGCCCACGGCGGTTTCAGGTGTCGCAGTGTCGCGGGCAATGGCGCGTCCCAGGGCCAGGCCTGCGCAGCCGCCCAGAGCCTGGATCAGGCGCGCGCCAATCAGCATATTCGCGCTGGGAGCCAGAAAGGCAGCAAGGCTGGCGATGGTGTAGAGACACAGGCCGACGAGCAGCAGGGGCCGGCGGCCCAGTGCATCCGACATGGGGCCGTAGATCAGCTGGCCCAGTGCCAGGCCGAGGATGTAGACGGTGATGGTTTGCTGCATCTGTGCGCTGCTGGCGCCGAAGTGGCGAGCTGCATCGGGCAGAGCCGGGATGAACATATGCATGGCCATGGTGCCAGCAATGGTGACCATGACCAGCAGCCAGAGCGGCGCTTTGCGTACAGGGGTGACAGGACTTTGCATACAAGTGAAATCCGAAACTGGCTGTGAGGGTTCTGTTGCGTGTGGCGCTAGTTCAGCTCTCGGGCTGGGAGCCCGCGCTGGCGCTCGCTTCCAGAGCAGCCATCTTTTGCAGCATGGTTTCCAGTGCATCCAGTGTGGAATCCAGCAGATCGGGGGGAAGCTCCTGCATGACTTCGCTGCGGACATCCGCCACGATTGTCTTGACGGTCTCGACCTGAAGTAGCCCGGCCGCCGTGAGCTGTATGCGCTTGACGCGCCGATCTGCATCGTCGATGCGTTCCACCCAGCCTTGGGCCTGAAGGCCGTCGATCAGGCGCACGATGGAAGAGCTGTCCAGTGCCAGCGCCAGAGCAAGGTCCTTTTGCCGCATGGCACCCGCACTGCGCTCCAGGTGGACCAGGGGCAGCCACAGCGCCTGCGTCAGACCCAAGGGTGCCAGGACCTTGTCCAGCGTGCGGCGCCATTGCTTGTTGACCTGCGCCATGACGAACATGAGCTGACGCTGACGGCTGGACAGTGAGGCGGTGCTGGACATTGCGAATGCATTTAAATGGTTGGCATTCAAATTATTGCGCAAACAGTATTTATCTTGTTAACAGGGTTTTAGGCAAAGATGAGGTGGCCTCACAGTCGTCAGACATGGCACTTTGTCGAATGTGCAGTGCATCGTCCAAATGGAGTGCGGATTTGCCTGTGATGTGAACAGCTCCTGCTTGCTCAAGAATTTCCTGATTGCTGACGGGACAGATGCAGCAAAACGACAACTCACCACAGGAGAAGACTCTATGCAAAGCCCTGCGTGTATTCGATCCCACCACAGGGCAAACCGGCGTTTGGTGACCATGGCCGTTGCAGGATTGCTGGGCTGGCTGTCCATACCGGCACTGGCTGCGGAGCATGTGGATGACGCTCATATCGAAGCCAATGCCAGGACTGGCAGGGACTGGCCCAGCCATGGGCTGAACTATCAGGAAAATCGCTTCAGCCCGCTCAAGCAGATCCACGGTGGCAATGTGGACCAGTTGGGCCTGGTCTGGTCGTACAAGCTCGACTCGTCGCGTGGCGTGGAAGCCACCCCTATCGTGGTGAATGGCGTGATGTATGTCTCCGCTCCCTGGAGCGTGGTACATGCGGTGGATGCGCGCACGGGCAAGGCGCTGTGGACCTACGACCCACAGGTGCCCCGCGAGATGGCCTACAAGGGCTGCTGCGATGTGGTCAACCGCGGTGTGGCCGTCTACAAGGGCAAAGTGTTTGTGGCTGCCTTCGACGGGCGGCTGATTGCGCTGGACGCTGCCACGGGCCGGCAGGTCTGGTCCACGGACACCATAGACAACAAGAATTTCTCATACACCATCACGGGCGCCCCGCGCGTATTCAAGGGCAAGGTCTATATCGGCAATGGCGGCGCCGAATATGGTGCTCGCGGTTATGTGACGGCCTATGACGCCGAGACCGGCAAGCAGGTTTGGCGCTTTTATACAGTGCCAGGCGATCCAGCTCAGGCTTATGAGAGCAAGGCGCTGGAGGAGGCAGCCAAAACCTGGGACCCGGCAGGCAGGTATTGGGAGAGCGGCGGTGGCGGAACGGTCTGGAACTCGCTGGTGTTCGATCCCGAACTCGATCAGATGTATATCGGCGTGGGCAATGGCTCACCCTGGGCGCACCGCAAGCGAAGTCCTGCCGGGGGAGACAACCTCTATCTGGGCTCAATCGTGGCGCTGGATCCGGACACGGGTGCCTACAAATGGCATTACCAGGAAACACCGGGCGATAACTGGGATTTCACTTCCGCCCAGGATATCGTGCAGGCAGACATCAGGATTGACGGCAAGCTGCGCAAGGTGCTGCTGCATGCGCCCAAGAATGGCTACTTTTTTGTGATCGATCGCCAGAACGGCAAATTCATCTCCGCAAGGAACTTCGTACCCGTGAACTGGGCCAGAGGCTATGACGCCAAGGGCCGCCCCATCATGGAGGAAGCCGTGCGCGTCGCGGGCAAGGCCGAGATCATCCCCGGCCCGCTGGGAGCGCACAACTGGCACTCCATGGCCTATAGCCCGCAGACGGGGCTGGCCTATATTCCAGCCCAGCATATTCCCACGGCGATGGCCGACGATCCGGACTGGGCCGGCTTCAACAGCAATACGCCGGGCCAGCTCATGAGCAATACCGGCTGGAACACAGGACGCGTGATGCTGGAGCCCCGCAGCCTGCCCTTTGGCAGATTGATCGCCTGGGACCCGGTGCGGCAAAAAGAGGCCTGGCATCAAAAACATGTCTCGCCCTGGAATGGCGGCACGCTGGTGACAGCCGGTGACCTGGTCTTTCAGGGCACGGCCGATGCACGGCTGGTGGCCTATCACGCCAGAAGTGGCAAAAAGCTCTGGGATGCACCCATGGGCAGCGGCGTGATTGCGGCACCGGTGAGCTATGAACTCGATGGCAGGCAATATGTCTCGATTGCCGTGGGCTGGGGTGGTGCTTTCGGCCTGGGTGACCGCGTGGCCGACTTCAGGAGCCCCGGCACGGTCTATACCTTTGCGTTGGGAGGCAAGGCTCCCATGCCGGAGCGTGTGGCCTACCAGATGAATGCCTTGATTGGTGGGCTCAAGTACGACCCGCAGCTGGTGCCGGCCGGTGCCGCACTCTACAACAGCAACTGCATTGCCTGTCACGGCTACCCGGGCGTCAGCAAGGGCGGAGCCCTGCCCAGCCTGACCTATCTGCCCGCAGCCATGGTTGACAATCTCGGCAGCTTCATCATCAACGGCCCGGCCACCTCGCGCGGCATGCCCGATTTTGCGGGCAAGCTCAGCGAAGACGATGTGCAAAAGCTGCGCGCCTTCATTCTCGCAATGGCAGATGCGGTAAGGCCGGGCCCGCAGGCAGAAAAAGGCCGGTAAGCGCACTTGTCGGAAGACCCATTGCGTAAAAAGGCGACCTCTGGGGTCGCCTTTGGCATGCAAGGATTGACAGCTTACAGCCCCAGCGACTTGAGCAAGTCCTCGGTATCGTTGGAGGCTGCAGCAGTATGGATAGCGGCAGGCGCTTGGCCGGTCTGGGCTTCACGGGTCTGGGCCATGACCAGATCGGGGTCGGGCTTCTCCTGGGCCTCGAAGTCCTTGATCTTGATGAATTCCATGTGATCCACCGCCATCTCCAGATAGAAGATGTTGTTGTTGCCCGTGTAGAAGGTCACGCGGCGCGCTTCCGGGGCATCGAGGTTGGCATCCACGCTCAGATTGACCTGCTTGTTCAGGCGAATCATCTTGGGCTGGCTTTGCGCGATATGGGTCTGCAACTCGCGCTGCACCTTGCTGGTGAAGTCGCCAACGACCTGGTTCATCAGCTCGCCCATGACGTTGCTCACATCGTCCGAGGTATAGGAATTGGCCAGATCACTCTCGGCCATGCCCATGGACAGCAGATAGCTGCGGTAGAGCTCCATGGCCGCATCGGCCGAGAAATTGATGATGATGAGTGCCGAAAAGCCGCCATCGATCAGCACGAAGCAGCCGATATCGGGTTTGAGACTGGTCTTTGTGATGCGTTGCACCATGCCCGAGTATTGGATTGGGCACTGGGTGGCCACCTGCAGCACGCGCGAGACGGAGTTGCACAGGGCAATCAGCACATCTTCGGTGCCGTGGACGATGGGGGCGTTGGGTTGGCTCATGGCTGCATTGGTTCAAGAGATGGCTGATTATGTATGCAACACTTTGTTGCATCGAGATATCTGCAGCAATTGCAGGCTGCCGCTGTCTGTTAACGTGCCTGCTTTTGCAAAATCAGAGGTATTCATGCAGAGCAAGCTGTGGCGCCTGGCGGCCAGTGTCATTGTGGTGACGGGTTTGACCGCCTGTTCGAGCTTGTCCGGCATGACGGACAAGGTTTCCCAGACCTGGGACAAGACCTGGACCGGTCTCACGGGCAAGAAGCAGGCCCAGACCCAGGCAGCCGTCAAGCAGGCCAGGCCGGTATCCGAGGGCCTCAAGCCCAGCCAGGAAAGAGGGCGCTGGCAGGGACTGTACAGCCTGGATGGCGAGACAGCGCGCTTTCAGGAATGCGAAACCGGCCAGGTCATCAGCGTGCTGCCCGAGGGCGACAGCGTGCTGCTGGAGCAGGCCTATCTGAACACGCGCAGCAGCGCCACCATCGCCATGCTGGCCGAGGTGCAGGGCCAGGTGGTGGAGCGAGCCGTGGCCGATCCGGTGCTGGCCCGGCAGGGGCGCAAGATGCTGGCGCTGCGGGTGGAGCGCTTTGTCGCCCTGTCCAGCCAGGCGGCCTGCCGCAATGCCAAGGCCAACTGGTAGGCAGTGGCCCGCTGTTCAAAGCATTTTTGATAGCTGCCAGCGCTTTCTCTTCATGCGCTGGAGCCGTTTTTGATACTTATTTGGCAGCAGCGCGCGCCTGCTCCAGCCAGCCGTCAAAAGTTTGCTGATGGGCCTTGATCCAGCCATCCACATGGCGGCCGACATCGGCCTCGCTGCTCTCGCCCTGGCGCATGCGCATGTTCTGGGCGTTGATGTCCTCTATGGGCAGCTGCATCACGGCAAACAGCTTGGCTGCTGCCGGATTTTTCTCGGCCCAGGCCTTGTTGGCCAGGATGTATTGCTGATTGAGCTTGAAGCCGTAGTTCTTGCCATTGGGCAGCTGGGTCTGGTCTTCGCCCTGGGCACCGGGGATATTGGGTACCTCCAGCCAGCTGACCTCCTTGCCCGGGCGCAGCACGGTGTTCACCCAGAACGGGGTCCAGACGTAATACAGAATGGGCTTGCCGTTTTTGTAGCGGGTGATGGTGTCGGCAATCAAGGCCTGGTAGTTGCCTTGCCTGTGGGTGATGCTGGACTCCAGATCCAGTCCCTTGAGATGTTTGTTGATGGCCAGCTCGCAGCCCCAGCCAGGGTTGCAGCCCGTCAGATCGGCCTTGCCGTCGCCATCGGTGTCGAACAGCGCTGCCAGCTTGGGGTCCTTGAGTTGCGTGATGCTGGTGATGCCGTACTTCTCGGCCGTGGCCTTGTCGATCAGATAGCCCTGCACCGCATTGCGTGAATAGGTACCGGCTCGATAGAAAGCCTTGTCTGCGCCATTGTTCTCATAGAAGGCACGGTGCAGCGGCATCCAGTGAGTGGCGGTAAAGGTGGCGTCGCCCTGGGCCACGGCCACATGCTGGGTGCCGTTTTCGAGACTCTTGACGGGTTGAACCCGGTAGCCCAGCTTCTCCAGAGCGCGCGAAACCAGCAGGGTCTGGAACATTTCCTCATCCACCGTGCCCTTGAGCGGCTGCACCGAGACGCCTTTGCCGGGCAGCTCGCCAGCGCTCGTCTGCGCTTGTGCGGCAGCGGCGCCAAAGCTCAGCAAGGCGATGGCAGCGAGACAGCGGTATTGGAGCTGCAGGGTTGGGAAAGGCGAATGTGCGGGCTTATTGCTGTGCATGAATACTCCTTGGATGCTGGGTGCCTACCCCGAAATCGGCATGAAAAAAGCGAAAGGGTTGATGAAGGAAACGGCGCCCGGATCAGGTCCGGTGCGCCGTTGGTGAATCAGGATTTCAGGGCTGCGGCCTTGGCCTGGGCAATCCAGGCATCAAAAGTCTTCTGGTGAGCCTTGATCCACGCGTCCACATGGCGCTGGATATCGGCGGGCTTGCTTTCCCCTTCGCGCAGCAACTGGTTCTGGCGGCTGATGTCGTTGATGGGAATCTGCATGATCTCGAACAGCTTGCCGGCGGCCGGGTTCTGTTCGACCCAGAGCTTGTTGGCCACGATGTACTCGTTGTTGAGCGGAAACCCGTAGTTGCGGCCATTGGGCAGCTTGGTGTCGGTGCCGGCCTGCACCCCGGGCATGGAAGAGCGCGACACCTGCAGCCACACCACTTCCTGGCCCGGGCGCAGCACATTGCTGAGCCAGTAGGGCGTCCACGCGTAATACAGCACAGGCTTGCCGGCCTTGAAGCGCGCCAGCGTGTCGGCAATCAGTGCCGGATAGTTGCCCTGGGTGTAGCTGACGGTGTTTTCCAGACCGAAAGCCTTGATCTGGTGGGCTACCACGGCCTCGCCACCCCAGCCGGCGTTGGGGCCGATCAGATTGGCCTTGCCGTCGCCGTCGATATCGAACAGGGCCGCCAGTGCGGGATCCTTGAGCTGGTCGAGATGGGTGATTTGGTGTTTGTCAGCCGTCTTCTTGTCGATCATGTAGCCCTGTGCGGCGCCGGCTGCATACACGCCCTTGCGCGAGAGCTTGGCGTCGCCGCCGGCCTGCTGATAGAACTCGGCATGGTGGGGGTTCCAGTGGTTGGCCATGAAGCTGGCGTCGCCATTGGCCACGGCCACATGGATCAACGGGTAGTCCAGCTCTTCCCAGGGCTTGACCGTGTAGCCCAGCTGCTGCAGCGCCTTCATCACCAGCAGCGTCTGGAAGTTCTCCTCGGCCAGAGCGCTCTTGACGGGCAACACCGTAATGCCCTTGCCCGGAAGCGCATCACCAGGCGCATTCTGTCCGGCCGCCCAGCTCGGTGACTGACCCAGGCCCAGCGCCGCAGCGCCGGCCGTGCCCAGCAGCAGCTGGCGCCTGGTGTGTTGGCTTGGGGCCGGGGTCTGTACAGACTTGCTCATTGTTCTTGTCTCTCCTTGGTTGGGGTGGGCTTGCGGCCCGATTGAAAATGACACCCCACGCACCCCACTGCGTGCGGTTCGCTGCCCCTCCAGGAGGGGCGTTTTATCTTGGGGCGGCCCGGCGATAAAAAACGGCGGCCGCGCAAGCGGTCGCCGTGATTCGGGGATTGTGATCAGGACTTCTTGGCAGCGGCCAGTGCCTGGCTGATCCAGCCGTCGAAAGTCTTCTGATGGGCCTTGATCCAGCCGTCGGTGTGACGCTCGATGTCGGAGGCCTTGTTCTGGCCCTGGCTCATCATGTAGTTCTGGGCGTTGATGTCGCCCACGGGCAGCTTGATGACTTCAAACAGCTTGGCTGCTGCAGGGTTCTGCTCGGCCCAGGCCTTGTTGGCCACGATTTGCTGGTTGTTGGCAATGAAGCCGTAGTTCTTGCCATTAGCCAGCTTGGTGTCCGTGCCGGACTGCTCGCCGGGCAGCGCGGAGAACGGAACCTCCAGCCACACCACATCCCTGCCGGGCTTGAGCACATTGCTCACCCAGTAGGGCGTCCAGGTGTAGTAGAGGATGGGCTTGCCGGCCTTGTAGCGCGTGATGGTGTCGGCCATCAGCGCCGAATAGGTGCCCTGCTTGTGGGTGACCGTGTCGCGCAGCTTGTAGGCGCCAAGCTGGTGCTCGATCATGGCCTCGCAGCCCCAGCCGGGCGTGCAGCCCGTCAGGTCGGCCTTGCCGTCACCGTCGGTGTCGAACAGCTTGGCAATTTCGGGGTCCTTGAGCTGGCCCAGATTCGTGATCTTGTGCGCATCGGCCGTCTTCTTGTCGATCAGATAGCCCTGAGCGGCATTCGCCGAGAACACACCCTTGCGGTAGAGCTTGGCGTCGCCGCCTGCATTCCTGTAGTAGTCGGCGTGCAGCGGGTTCCAGTGATTGGCCATGAAGGTGGCGTCGCCGTTGGCCAGGGCAATATGGGCCGTGGGATATTCCACTTCCTTCATGGGCTGGACCTCGTAGCCCAGCTTTTCCAGGGCCTTCATGACGAGCTGGGTCTGGAAACTTTCCTCGGCAATCGAGCTCTTGAGCGGCTGGACCTTGATGCCCTTGCCCGGCAGCTCGTCGGCGGCAAAGGCGCCTGTGCTGACCATGGACAAGGCCATGGAGGCTGCGGCCGTGCTGGCAAGCAGCCAGTGGCCCAGACCATGGCGGATGCTGGCAGTGTGGTTGACTGTATTCATGCGTTCTCCTTGTTCTTGATTCAGATCGTCGCGGGCTTGGCGGCCTCGCTGCCGGGCTTGGGGGCCGGCGCAGAGCGCTTGTTGTCGAGCAGGCGCATGACCAGGCCAGCTGGGCCCGTGGCCCACCAGCGGGCACTGCCGCGCTTGGGCTCGCCCATGGCCTGGGTGATGCGGTCCAGCACGATGGCCAGCAGCACGATGCCCAGGCCGCCGACGGTGGCCAGACCCATGTCCAGACGGCCGATGCCGCGCAGCACCATCTGACCCAGACCGCCGACGGCGATCATGGAGGCGATCACCACCATGGACAGCGACAGCATCAGCGCCTGGTTGATACCGGCCATGATGGAGGGCATGGCCAGCGGCAGCTGCACCTTCCACAGCAACTGGGCAGGCGATGCACCGTAGGCACGGCTGGCCTCGATCAGGTCGGGGCGCACCTGGCGAATGCCCAGATTGGTCAGTCGGATCAGCGGCGGCAGCGCAAACACAATCGTTACGATCACTCCGGGCACGTTGCCGATACCGAACAGCATGACCACCGGCACCAGATAGACGAAGGCCGGTGTGGTCTGCATGGCGTCCAGCAGGGGGCGCGTCCAGCGCTGGGCCCGGTCGCTGCTGGCCAGCAAGATGCCCACGGGCAGGCCGATCACGATGCAGAAGAACAGCGAGGTCAGCACCAGGGCCAGCGTGACCATGGCTTCGGACCAGATGCCCAGCAGGGCCACAATCAGCAGCGAAACTGCCGAGCCAATGGCCAGCTTGCGGCCAGCAAACTGCCAGGCCAGCAGAGCAATCAGCAGCACCAGCGCGGGCATGGGGATGGTCTGCAGCACATCGGTCACGCCGTTGAGCGTGGCGTCGATGGGGGTGCGAACAGCCTGGAAGAAGGGGCGGAAATGATCGACCACCCAGGTCAGGCCGTTGTTGATCGAGTCCTGCACAGGCAGGCCTTCGGTGGTGATCTGGTGCCAGAGCTGGCCTATGCCGCCGTCATGCTCGGGCACATCGGTGGGCGAGGGGGCGCTGAGCCAATCGGTGCTGCTGGCCTGGCTGGCAGCATCTCCGCTGCTCCAGGCATCGGTACTTGAGCCGGCATTCGCATCGGCATAGGAGGCAGCCCAGGGATCGGCATCTGCCGCCGAGCTAGTGACATTGGCGCTGGCCGGCTCGGTGGCGGGCGCAGAAGCTGCAGCCCACGGGTCGTCAAAAGCCGCGCTAGTGGTTTCTGTGTTGGGATTGTTCAGTGCGTTATCGTTCAAATCGGCTCCCTTCTTTTAATGCGCTGCGTGCTGGGCAGCTTGCGTATTGGGCTTGGGCTGGAAGTGCTGATCCAGCTTGATGGGCGGAATTTCCTTCTGAGGTGGTGGCACCGGTGGGGTGGCGCGATCCAGGAACTTGAGCATGGTGGTGCGACTGATAACGCCCAGGTATTTGCCCTCTTCATCTACTACAGGCAGCGGGTAAGCCGGAGTGGCCACGGTGCCGAACAGCTCGGCCACCGGCGTGCTGCTGGCGATAGGCTGCACATCGGATATGAAGGCGTGCTTGAGGCCCAGCATTCCCTCGTGGCCGTGCAGCGCATCGCGAAGCGACTGCGACGAGACCACGCCCAGAAAGCGTTTGCGTGCATTGAGCACATAGGCGTAATCGCGGTCGGAGTCCTCCAGCAGGCGAAGCGCGGCGCGGCAGCCGCGGTCGCTGTGCTCTGAAATCACGGTCAGCGCCTGGCGGGCGATGTCGGAGGCCTTGAACACGGCTGCCGCATCCACGCCCTGAATGAAGGTGCGCACATAGTCGTTGGCCGGGTTGCGCAGAATCTCATCGGGCGTGCCCACCTGCTGCACCATGCCGTCCTTCATGATGGCGATGCGGTCGCCAATGCGCATGGCTTCGTCCAGATCGTGAGAGATGAAGACGATGGTGCGGCGCTTGATCTCCTGCAGGCGCAGAAGCTCGGACTGCATTTCGGTGCGGATGATGGGGTCCAGCGCCGAGAAGGCCTCGTCCATCAGCAGGATGGAGGGGTCGGACGCCAGTGCGCGGGCCAGACCCACGCGCTGCTGCATGCCGCCGGAGAGCTCGTCGGGGTAGCTGGCGCCCCAGGCGCCCAGGCCCACCTGCTCCAGGGCATCTTGCGCTTGCTGCTGGCGCGTGGCGCGGTCCACGCCGGCCAACTCCAGGCCAAAGGCCGTGTTGTCCAGCACCGTGAGGTGGGGCATGAGGGCAAAGGACTGGAACACCATGGAGATGTCCTTGCGGCGCAGTGCGCGCAGTTCCTTGTCTTTGAGCGCATTGATGTCCTGGCCGTCGACCAGGATGCGGCCGCTGGTGGGCTCGATCAGGCGATTGAGCATTCGCACCAGGGTGGACTTGCCCGAGCCTGACAGGCCCATGACCACGAAAATTTCACCGGCTTCGATGGTGAAGTCGGCGTCGAACACGCCGATGGATTGCCCGGTCTGGGCGAGGATCTCCTGCTTGCTCAGGCCCTGTTTCACCAGGCTGAGAGCGGTTTTCGGATCGTTGCCGAAGACCTTGAAGACATGATCGATAGCGATTTGCTTGGCCACTGTGGCGTTCTCCTTTTTGATGGGATGGAACACAGTCCAGCGCCCACGACCGGTAATGCCGGTGGGCGCTGGCGCACAAGCCAAAATAAAAGCCCTGATGCCGCAGCCCAGCCCGGCCTTGTGGGCGGGACTGCGCAATGCAGATGGCGCAGCGATGGCGCCGAGTTTTCAGCCCGGATGGCACAGCCAGGTGTGCGCAAGAGCTGGCAAATTGGAAGAAGCAGCTGGCTGGCAGATCAGGTACCGACTGGCACGCATCTGCACGGCTTCTTGTCAGGCCAACCCCGGCACATCGGCCGGGGAGAGCCCCCTACATCAGGGCCGTGTTTCGGCCCGGTTGACGGGGCTGCGCCAAAGAGCGGCAAGCGCTCGTGAATTGACACAACGATCCGCCGGGAAGTGAGTCAACCGCATCTCAACAATGCAGTGACGACCTGCACGGCAGGTTGTAAATGACTTTTTAATATATCGAATTGAGTTTTATGCGTCAAATCGAGCTGTAAGCTTTGCCGCCCGCATCCGCCGGAAATGGCGCTCCTGAAACATTCGCATACGTAAAAATTGCTGATGCAAGTCCTTGATAGATAAGGACTTGTGTCGAATTGACGGAATTTTTTTGACGGTTGTCAGCTTTTGACGAGCCTTGCGTTCTGTGCAGGCATGAAAAAAGCCCCTTCATGGACGACCATGCGGGGCTTTTTGGGGGGAGGAGGGCGGCTTCAGTGGTGAGCGCTTTGGGTGAGCTTGTCCGTCAGCGCAATGGCCAGGGCGCTGAGCAGGAAGACCACGTGGATGATGGTCTGCCACATCAGCACCTGCACTTCATAGCTGCCGGCGTTGATAAAGCTCTTGAGCAGGTGGATGGAGCTGATGCCGATGATGGACAGCGCCAGCTTGACCTTGAGCACCGAGGCATTCACATGACTCAGCCACTCGGGCTGGTCGGGGTGGGATTCCAGGCCCATGCGGCTGACAAAGGTTTCGTAGCCACCCACGATGACCATGATCAGCAGGTTGGAGATCATGACCACATCGATCAGGGCCAGTACCACCAGCATGATGATGGTTTCGTTCAGATGGGTGATCTGGACATCGCTTTTGTAGCCAATATTGGTGATCAGGGCATGCAGGGCTTCCTGATTGCCGAAGACCGCCTCCACCAGATGCCAGAGTTCCACCAGAAAGTGCCAGACATAGACACCCTGGGCGGCAATCAGACCCAGGTACAGCGGCAGCTGCAGCCAGCGGCTGGCAAAGATCAGCGAGGGCAGGGGGCGCAATGCGCCGGAGGGCTGGTAGCCGCCATGCGGCGTGTGGTGGGTGGAGTTGCCTGCTTCGTCGGAAGGGATGCGGCTCATGATGTGTGTTTGGGGCGGACTGGATGCGATGGGGGCAACGGGATGCCGCCACCTTGTAAGACTGGTTTTGCTGGGGCCGCGTCCCGGACTGCCTGCGCCTTCGAGAGCAGGCCGCAACGTGGGCCCCGGCCTCTGCAGCAGCAGGTGCGCGATTCTAAGGGTTTGTTCCGGGGTGTTTTGAGAAAAGTGCAAGCAAATCAACACCAAGCAGGCGCTTTCTGCTGCAAAAATGGGAGCGAATGACGGGCTTGACGGCGCGCAAAAGCCGCTTATCAATTTCAGTCAGTGGGGTGTAAGACCGAGCCTTGACAGTACACCCACAATTATTTCATTGCTTATGCATCAGGAGACAAAACGATGAGCGCTGCGACATCAACCATCGAATCCGTACTGGTGGAAAACCGTGTGTTCCCGCCCCCTGCGGATTTCGCCGCCAAGGCCCGCATCTCGGGCATGGCGCAGTACCAAGCCTTGTGCGATGAAGCCGAACGCGACTATGAAGGCTATTGGGCACGTCTGGCCCGTGAGAACGTGCAGTGGACCAAGCCCTTCACCCAGGTGCTGGACCAGAGCAACCCGCCGTTCTACAAATGGTTTGCCGACGGCGAACTCAACGCCAGCGCCAACTGTCTGGACAAGCACATGGGTACGCCCGTGGAGAACAAGACGGCCATCATCTTTGAAGCCGACGGCGGCGAAGTCACCAAGGTCACTTACAAAGAGTTGCTTGCCCGCGTGAGCCAGTTCGCCAATGCGCTGAAGGCACGCGGCGTGCAAAAGGGCGATCGCGTGCTGATCTACATGCCCATGACCATCGAGGGTGTGGTGGCCATGCAGGCCTGCGCACGTATCGGTGCCACGCATTCCGTGGTGTTCGGCGGCTTCTCGGCCAAGGCCGTGCAGGAGCGTATCGTGGACGTGGGCGCCAGCCTGGTCGTCACTTCCAACTACCAGATGCGTGGCGGCAAGGAGTTGCCGCTCAAGGCCATCGTCGACGATGCGCTTGCGCTGGGCGGCTGCGAAGCCGTCAAGAGCGTGCTGGTCTACGAGCGCACGGCCAGCGCCTGCAATATGGTCGCGGGCCGCGACATCAGCTTCACCGATGCGCTGGCCGGTCAGTCCGCCGAGTGCGAAGCCGTGCCCGTCAACGCCGAGCATCCGCTCTTCATCCTCTACACCAGCGGCTCCACCGGCAAGCCCAAGGGCGTGCAGCACGCCACCGGCGGCTATGTGCTGTGGGCCAAGCAGACCTTTGAGTGGACTTTCGATGCCAGAGACAGCGATGTCTTCTGGTGCACGGCCGACATCGGCTGGATCACCGGCCACAGCTATGTGGCCTATGGCCCGCTGGCTGCCGGTGCTACGCAGATCGTCTTCGAAGGCGTGCCGACCTTCCCCAATGCGGGCCGCTTCTGGCAGATGATAGAGCGCCACCAGTGCAGCATCTTCTACACGGCGCCCACAGCCATCCGCTCGCTGATCAAGGCGGCAGACTCCGACCCCAGCGTGCACCCGAAGAACTGGAATCTGTCCAGCCTGCGTCTGCTGGGCTCGGTGGGCGAGCCCATCAATCCCGAAGCCTGGATGTGGTATCACAAGCATGTGGGCGGCGAGCGCTGCCCCATCGTGGACACTTTCTGGCAGACCGAGAACGGCGGCCACATGATTACGCCGCTGCCCGGTGCCACGCCTCTGGTGCCCGGCTCCTGCACTCTGCCTCTGCCTGGCATCACGGCGGCCATCGTCGATGAGGCCGGCAATGAGATCCCCAATGGAGCAGGCGGCATCCTGGTGGTGAAAAAGCCCTGGCCGTCGATGATTCGCACCATCTGGGGTGACCCCGAGCGCTTCAAGAAGAGCTACTTCCCCGATGAACTCAAGGGCTACTACCTGGCCGGCGACGGCGCCGTGCGCAGCGAAGACCGTGGCTACTTCCGTATCACGGGCCGTATCGACGATGTGCTCAATGTCTCGGGCCACCGCATGGGCACCATGGAAATCGAGTCGGCCCTGGTGGCCAAGACCGATCTGGTGGCCGAAGCCGCCGTGGTCGGCCGTCCCGATGACCTGACCGGGGAAGCCATCTGCGCCTTTGTGGTGCTCAAGCGCGGCAAGCCCACGGGCGAAGAGGCCAGGCAGATCGCGACTGAGCTGCGCAACTGGGTGGCCAAGGAGATCGGCCCCATTGCCAAGCCCAAGGACATCCGCTTCGGCGACAACCTGCCCAAGACCCGCAGCGGCAAGATCATGCGCCGCCTGCTGCGTTCGCTGGCCAAGGGGGAAGCGATTACCCAGGACACCAGCACTCTGGAGAATCCCGCGATCCTCGAGCAATTGTCGGAGACCAATTGAGCCGGCAAATGCCGCTGATCTGAACGCATGAAGACGACAGGGCCGCTGGTAACAGCGGCTTTGTCATTTCTGGCGCTTGCTGACGCAAGCCGATGCGATCTTGGGTTAAAACAAGGCATCTCGGAGTACAAGGAGAAGAGCATGAACTTTCGCACCATCTGCATTGCCATCATCGTGGCCCTGATTGCCGTGTTGGCCGCCTTCAACTGGACGGCGCTGTCCACGCCTGCAACGGTTTCGCTGGGCCTGACCGAAATCCAGGCGCCGTTGGGCGTGCTCATGCTGGCGCTGACGATTTTGCTGAGCGTGTTCTTCATCGCCTATGTGCTGTGGATGCAGGGCTCGGTGCTGCTGGAGGCACGCCGCCACGCCAAGGAGATGCAGGCCCAGCGCGATCTGGCCGACAAGGCCGAGGCTTCGCGTTTCACCGAGCTGCGCAGCGTGCTCGAAGCCTTGCATGCCAGGGACAAGGAAGAGGTGATGGCCCGGCTCGACGTGCTGGAAGTGCATCTGGTGCAGCGCGCCCAGGAGTCGGACAACAGCACGGCCGCCTATGTGGGGCAGCTGGAGCAGCAAGTGCATCAGATCAATCGCTGATGCTGCAGTATTGATAGCTGTAAGCCTTTTTCCACAGGTGATTAAGGCATGTTCGGCATGAAAAAAGCCGCTGCACTGCAGCGGCTTTTTCGTGGGCGCGGACCGAATTACTTCTTGTCGTTGCCCAGCTGTGGCAGAGCGTTGGCGCTGCTCACGCTCAGCAGGCCGGCTTGCGAGTAGATGGCCAGTTTGGCGCGGGTGTCGATCAGATCCAGGTTGCGCATGGTCAGCTGGCCGATGCGGTCGATGGGGCTGAAAGGCGCGTCTTCGACCTTTTCCATGGACAGACGCTCGGGGGCGTAGGTCAGGTTGGGCGACTCGGTGTTCAGGATGGAGTAGTCGTTGCCGCGGCGCAGTTCCAGCGTCACGGTGCCGGTCACGGCACGGGCCACCCAGCGCTGCGAGGATTCGCGCAGCATGATGGCCTGAGGGTCGAACCAGCGGCCCTGGTACAGCAGACGGCCCAGGCGCAGGCCGTTGATGCGGTACTGCTCAATGGTGTCTTCGTTGTGGATGCCGGTCACCAGGCGCTCGTAGGCAATGTGCAGCAGGGCCATGCCGGGGGCTTCGTAGATGCCGCGGCTCTTGGCTTCAATGATGCGGTTTTCGATCTGGTCGCTCATGCCCAGGCCGTGGCGACCGCCGATGCGGTTCAGCTCCAGGAAGACTTCCACGGCATCGGTGTATTCCTTGCCGTTGATGGCCACGGGGCGGCCTTCTTCGAAGGTGATGGAGACTTCTTCTGCCTTGACTTCAACTTCGGGCTTCCAGAAAGCCACGCCCATGATGGGGTTCACGATGCGGATGCCGGAGTTCAGGAACTCCAGATCCTTGGCTTCGTGGGTGGCGCCCAGCATGTTGGAGTCGGTGGAGTAGGCCTTCTCGGCCGACATCTTGTAGCCGAAACCTTCCTTGGTCATGAAGGCCGACATTTCGGCACGGCCGCCCAGTTCGTCGATGAAGTTGCTGTCCAGCCAGGGCTTGTAGATCTTCAGTGCGGGGTTGGTGAGCAGACCGTAGCGGTAGAAGCGCTCGATGTCGTTGCCCTTGAAGGTCGAGCCGTCGCCCCAGATGTTGACGTCGTCTTCCTTCATGGCGGCCACCAGCATGGTGCCGGTCACTGCACGGCCCAGGGGCGTGGTGTTGAAGTAGGTGATACCGCCGGTGGAAATGTGGAAGGCGCCGGACTGGATGGCGGCAATGCCCTCATTGGCCAGCTGGGGGCGGCAGTCGATCAGACGAGCCTTTTCTGCGCCATATTCCATCGCCTTGCGGGGAATTTCGTCGTAATCGGCTTCGTCGGGTTGGCCCAGGTTGGCCGTGTAGGCGTAGGGCAGGGCACCCTTGTTCTTCATCCAGCGCAGAGCGGCAGAGGTGTCCAGGCCGCCGGAGAAGGCGATGCCGACCTTCTGGCCGACGGGAACATGTTGCAGAATGGTTTCCATGAGATTTCTCTTCAAAGTGATAGCTGCAAGCGCTTGATGGGTAAGCGATTGGGGCTGAAAAGGCTTGAAATTCTCGGGTCTGGCCCAAAGCCGGGCCAGGCGCGGATCAGGCGTAGTGGCAGATGTAGTGGTAAGCCTCGGTCACGCGGATGTCGAACTTGGAGTTCGCGGGGATCTGGAAGCTCTCGCCGGCCGAGGACTTCTTCCACTCGTCGCTGCCGTCGAGCTTGTATTCGCAGGAGCCGCCCACGCATTCCATGATTTCTGCAGCTGCGGTGCCAAAGGTCAGCGTTGCAGGCAGCACCACGCCCACCGACTTCTTGGTGCCGTCGGCCAGCGTGAAGCTGTGGCTGACGCACTTGCCGTCAAAGTAAACATTGGCCTTGGTGGTGAGGCTGACGCCTGCGATGGTTTCGGTGGTCATGGAGGAGATACGCTGTGCGTGGTCGAAGATCAAAAGCATTGATTTTAGGCCACGGGATTTGCACCTGCGCGAATGCCCGGCAAAGGCAGGAAAAACAAGAGCCCCGTGACGGGGCTCCTGAGCGGCTCGCAAGGCCGGATCGACTCGGATCAGCGGCGCCAGCCGTGGCCGCCATGTCCGCCGTGCCAACCCGGACGGTAGCCGGGTCGGTAGTAGTGGCTGGGACGGGTGGCGTAGTAGGCGCCTGCACCGATGGCGGCGCCGATCAGCAGCGGTGCCACATAGTCAGAGGCCGAATAGGTCGAGCCTACTGAATAAGTGGGCGCCACGGGCTGAGGGGCGTAGTAGCCGCTGTCGTAATTCTGCGGGTAGCTGGTGCTGTAGGCGCCCTGAGGAGCCGTCTGGGTGCTGTAGTACCCGTCGTTGCTGTAGACCGGGTCGTTGGCCACGGGCTGCACATTCAGTGCAATCCATTGGCCGGGCGGGCTGGCGGTCTGCGTGGTGTAGCTGCGACCGTTGTACTCGTAGGTCACGTTGTAGCCCACGGTGCGGTTCTGGTAGACGGTCTGCGTGCTGCACTGGCGCATGTTCTGGTACTGCACGGGGCCCGAGGCTTCTGCCTGATTGCCCAGCATGGCACCGCCGACCACACCGGCGGCTGTGGCCGCTGCACGGCCGCCGCCGCCGCCGATGGCATTGCCGATCAAGCCGCCGGCAATGGCTCCGACCACGGCACCTGCACCGGTGGGGCGAGGAGCGACCGCCACCGGCTGGTCGCTGCAGACCTGCTGCGGCACGGCGACCTGCTGGGTAATGGGGGTCGAGGACAGCACGCGGCCTCGCTCCTGGGCATAGGCCCCGGTGGCGGCCACGGCGGTCAAAGTCAAAACTGCCAGAGTTTTCATCAACATCTCTCCTGTCTCTGAAGCTTTAACGCATCAGATCACCAAAAAGTTTAGGGGATCAGCGTAAATACCAGCGCTCAGCTCCGTAAAACTAGGTAAAGCAATGTGTGAATGTGAGCGGTTGCTCAGGCGCTTCGCGTCGCATTCCAGTCATCGGCCTTGAAGCCAACGGTGATTGTCCCATCGGCCCACTCCACCACGGGGCGCTTGATGGTGCTGGCGTGCTCCTGCATTACGGCGGCAGCACTGGGCGCATCCACGGCACTATTCCTGGTTTCTTCATCGAGCTTGCGCCAGGTTGTGCCCTGGCGGTTGAGCAGCTTTTCCCAGCCCACGGCCTGCATCCACTGGGGCAGGCGCTCGGCGGGAACGCCTTGCTTCTTGAAGTCGTGGAACTGGTAAGTAATACCTTGCTCACTGAGCCAGCTGCGTGCTTTCTTGACAGTGTCGCAGTTGGGGATGCCGTAGACGGTGGTGATCTTGCTCATGGTGTTCGGTATCGGTGAAACGGTTGGAGTCAGATGTAACGCATTTGCCAAGTGCCGGCAGCCATAGGGCCTCTGACAGTGGGCGACAATAGCGCCCAGTATGCACACCATATTTCCCACCTTGGATGCTTGGCTGGCTTATTGCGAGCGCCTGCATCCCCAGAACATCGCCCTGGGTCTGGATCGCGTGCGTGAAGTCGCACAGCGCATGGGCCTGCAATTCGACTGCCCCGTCATCACGGTGGCCGGCACTAATGGCAAGGGTTCGACCTGTGCCATGCTGGAGGCCGTGGCACTGCAGTCCGGCTTTCGCCCCGGTGTATATACCTCGCCGCATCTGGTTCACTTTGAAGAGCGCTGCCGTGTGGGCGGCGAGATCGTCAAGGCCGAAGAACTGATCCCGCATTTCGAGGCGGTGGAGCAGGCCAGGGTCAAGGACGGTAAAGAGGTTGCACTCACTTACTTCGAGTTCACCACGCTGGCGATATTGCGCCTCATGAGCCTGTCCAGGCTGGATGTGGCGATTCTGGAAGTGGGTCTGGGAGGCCGGCTCGATGCCACCAACATCATCGATGCCGACTGCGCCATCATCACCAGCATCGATCTCGATCACATGGAGCTGCTGGGGCCGGACCGTGAAAGCATTGGCCGAGAAAAAGCCGGCATCATGCGCGCCGGTCGTCCCGTCATCGTCAGCGACCCGGTGCCGCCGCAAAGCGTGATCGATCACGCGGCCGAAATCGGTGCCGACCTCTGGCGCTTCGGCAAGGATTTCAACTACGACGGAGACAAGCAGCAATGGGGCTGGGCCGGTCGTGGTCGCCGTTATGCGGGGCTGGCCTATCCGGCGCTGCGTGGCGCCAATCAGCTGATGAATGCCTCCGGTGTGCTGGCCGCCTATGAAGCCATTCGCGGCAAGCTGCCGGTGACGGCGCAGGCCGTGCGCACGGGCTTGTCCATGGTGGAGCTGCCCGGTCGCTTCCAGATCGTTCCCGGTCAGCCCACGCTGGTGCTGGATGTGGCGCACAACCCGCACTCGGTGGCGGCGCTCACGGCGAATCTCGATGCCATGGGCTACTTCCCGACTACGCATGCCGTATTCGGCGCCATGGCTGACAAGGACTGGGAGCCCATGCTCACCAAGGTGGGGCCGCTGGTCGACCGCTGGTATTTCACCGATCTGCCTACGCCGCGTGCGGATTCTGCGGAAAACCTCAAGGCCAAGCTGCAGCAGTTGCAGGCCCAAGGCGTGATCCGCAAAGATGTGAGCATGCAGACCTTTGCCAATCCCCAGCAGGCCCTGGATGCCGCAGTCGCGGCAACGGAGGCGGCTGATAGAATCGTGGTCTTTGGATCGTTCTTCACCGTGGGCGGAGTGTTGCAAAACGGCACGCCTCGTCTGAACGCCAAACACCTGGCTCACTGAGTCAGCGGCTTGCCGCCCTGGTTTTTGCCTGGTGGCAGGCCTCAACAAGTCCTCACTCATGGCATTTTTCAATTTCCGTTGGCCTGGCAAAAAAGACGAAGCCGAGTCCGTGGCTGGGGCCAAGCGCCCCAGTCGCCTGGCCCAGGGCGAAAGCGTGGAAGCCATGCGCCGCCGCGCGCGTCATCGCCTCATCGGGGCGGCCGTGCTGGTGCTGATCGGTGTGGTGGGCTTCCCGCTGCTGTTCGACACGCAGCCACGTCCTATTCCGGTCAATATCCCGATTGAAATTCCCGACCAGGCCAATTCGGCCCCCGAGGTCGTGCCTGGCACCCAGGTGGCGAGCCAGACGGCTGCAACATCAGGGCGTGTTGCTGCCAATGCGTCTCTCGATGACGGCGAAGAAGTGCTCGCGCCCTCGGCCAGGCCTGCAGCTCCAGCGACGGCGACTGTGGCGCCTGCTGCTCCGGTGGTCGGGGCTGCGGTCACTGCGGCTGCCGTCGGCACAGCCGCTGCGGTGGCATCTCAGGTCAAGCCCGAGCCCAAACCAGAAGTCAAACCTCAGCCCAAGCCTGAGGTAAAGCCTGAGCGCAAGCCGGAGCCCAAGCCCGAAAAGCCCAAGGCGGAGGTCAAGCCAGAGGTCAAACCCGAGATCAAGAAGCCGGAAGCCAAACCCGAGCCCAAGCACAAGCCTGAAGCACCCAAGGTGGACGAGGCCGCCCGTGCCCGTGCACTGCTGGAGGGGCGCAGTACCTCGGAAGCTGCTCCGGCCAAGGAGGCTGCAGCGACTAACGAGCGCTTCATCGTTCAGATCGGTGCCTTTGCTGAAGTCGGCAAGGCCAATGAAATCAAGGGCAAGCTGGGGGCCGGAGCCTTTACCCAGACCGTGGATACCAAGGACGGCAAGCGCACCCGTGTTCGCATGGGGCCTTTCAAGAGCCGCGAGGAAGCCGAGAAGGCTGCAGCCAGGGCCAAGGCCCTGGGCTTGCCCGCATCGGTGTTCAAGGCTTGAGTCCGGTTTTCCGGCAACGGTTTGATTGATGAGCACGCTTGACTGGATTTTTGTGGTCGTTGTGCTGGGCTCCATGTTGCTGGGGGCTTGGCGCGGTCTGGTCTATGAAGTCCTGTCTTTGCTGGGCTGGCTGGTGGCCTTCGTGGTCGCGCGGACCTGGGCGCAAGAGGTGGCGGTATGGCTGCCGCTGGACGGCTGGGACATGCAACTGCGTTATGCGGCGGGCTTTGTGCTGCTGCTGGTGGGGTCCATGTTTGCCTGGGGTGTGATCTCCTGGCTGTCCAAGCAGCTGATTGAGGCCGTGGGTCTGAGGCCTGTGGATCGCACACTGGGCGCCTTGTTCGGTGTCCTGCGCGGTGGCCTGCTGCTGCTGGTGCTGGCTCTGGTGATCCAGTACACGCCATTGCACAAGGCTTTGTGGTGGCAGGACTCGGTGCTGGCGCCCTGGTTGACCGAGGCGCTGAGCTGGGTGCTGCCTGCTCTGCCAGAGGAGTGGGGGCAGTATCTGCCCAAGGCTTCCTCTTGAAGCGAAATTTTTCGCCGCAATTTACCTAAGGGTTGAAAGTGGCTAAGGCGCTTGCTGTAAAACGCAGTGGGTGCCGACGAGAGTTTGGTGTTGGCGTGATCCGCCATGCCGGATATCAAAGCGCAGGCTAGCCAATGGGTGGCGAAGCAGGCGAGTGTGGCGAAGGGTGACTTTCGCGAACAGATGGAACGCAACTATGTGTGGAATCGTTGGTGTGGTGAGCACCACACCCGTGAATCAGCTGATTTATGACGCTTTGCTGCTGCTGCAGCACCGTGGGCAGGATGCAGCCGGCATCGTGACCCAGCAGGAACGCAAGTTCTTCATGCACAAGGCCAAGGGCATGGTGAAGGATGTGTTCCGCACCCGCAATATGCGTGCTCTGCCCGGTGATGTGGGTCTGGGTCAGGTGCGTTACCCCACGGCGGGCAATGCCTCCAGCGAGGAAGAGGCTCAGCCCTTCTACGTGAATGCGCCCTTCGGTATCGTCATGGTGCACAACGGCAATCTCACCAATGCCAAGCAGCTGCGCCGCGAACTGGCGGATACCGATCACCGCCACACCAACACCGAAAGCGACTCCGAAGTCCTGCTCAACGTGCTGGCGCACGAGATCGGGCGCGCCTCCAGCGGCGCTCCGCTGCAAAGCGAGGAAATCTTCAAGGCCGTGTGTGCGGTGCACAAGCGCATCAAGGGCTCCTACGCCGTGATCGCGCTGATCGCCGGCTACGGCCTGCTGGCCTTCCGCGATCCCTTTGGCATCCGTCCGCTGTGCATGGGCCGCGGCAATGATGGCACCATCATGCTGGCCAGCGAGTCCGTGGCGCTGGAAGGTACGACCCATCAGTTCGAGCGCGACATCGCTCCCGGCGAAGCGATCTTTGTGCACAACGACGGCCGCGTCGAGAGCCAGCAATGCGCTGAAAAGACCCAGCTCAATCCCTGCGTGTTCGAGTATGTGTATCTGGCACGTCCCGACTCCACCATGGACGGCATCTCGGTCTATCAGGCTCGCCTGAACATGGGTGAGACGCTGGCCAAGCGCGTGATCTCCATGGTGCCTCCCAATGAAATCGATGCGGTGATTCCCATCCCCGAATCGAGCCGCCCCAGCGCCATGCAACTGGCCCAGTTGTTGGGCAAGCCCTATCGCGAAGGTTTTGTGAAGAACCGCTATGTGGGCCGTACCTTCATCATGCCCGGCCAGGGCGCGCGCAAGAAGTCGGTGCGCCAGAAGCTCAATGCCATCAGCAGCGAGTTCAAGGGCCGCAATGTGCTGCTGGTCGATGACTCCATCGTGCGCGGCACCACTTCCAAGGAAATCGTGCAGATGGCGCGTGATGCCGGTGCCAACAAGGTGTATCTGGCGTCCGCTGCGCCTCCCGTGCGTCACCCCAACGTGTATGGCATCGACATGCCCACGCGCTCCGAGCTGGTGGCTCACGGCCGTACGGTCGAGGAAATTCGACAGGTCATCGGCTGCGACGCGCTGATCTATCAGGACGTGGAAGCCATGAAGCAGGCCGTGGGCAAGATCAATGCTCAGGTGAGCGGCTTCGAGGCCTCGTGTTTCGACGGCATCTACATCACCGGCGATATTTCCGATGAAGAGGTGACGGCGCTCAACGAAGGCCGCAACCGCGGCAGCGAAGAGGAGAGCGAAGACACTTCGCGCCTGTCCCTGCCCAATGCTCAGGAAAGCTGAGCGTTAAAGCGCAGCGAATGACCGAGTCGGAAAGGGTTGCTTAGGCAACCCTTTTCATTCGGGAGGACAATGGCAGAGCTATGCGGTTGGTATGCTCTTTAAAAGTGAGCTGGCAACGTATGCACATCAATCGTTTGAGGTTGATTTGACTCCAATTTCATGATGTGCAAGCAAAGCATATTCAAAGACCGGCATGGCTTGTGCTGCGCCGGTCGAGCTGGTGGAGCGGCAAGCCTGCAGGCCTGATTGGCGGTCTGCAGCGAACTCGTGACCAGTACCAACCATCTGGATTTGACGATTGTGACCAACAAGACATTACCCGAAGGTTTGCATCCTGAAACTCTGGCCGTGCGCGAAGCGGTCGAGCGCAGCCAGTGGGGCGAGCATTGCGAAGCCCTGTACATGACCAGCAGCTTTGTGCAGCCCGATGCGGCTACCGCAGCGCGCCGCTTTGCCAATGAAGAGCCGGGCTTCACCTATAGCCGCACCGGCAACCCCACGGTCACCAGTTTTGAAAAGCGTCTGGCGGCCATGGAAGGTACGGAATGTGCGGTCGCGACTTCCACCGGCATGTCGGCCATCTTGCTGGTGGCGCTGACGGCGCTCAAGACAGGCGATCATGTGATCTGCTCGCAGTCCATGTTCGGCTCCACCATCAAGTTGCTGGGAACCGAGATGGCACGCTTCGGTGTGGAAACCACGTTTGTCTCGCAGACCGATATCGAAGCCTGGAAGGCGGCCATCAAGCCCAACACGCGCATGCTGTTTGCCGAGACGCCCACCAACCCGTTGACCGATCTCTGCGACATCGCCGCATTGGCCGAGCTGGCACACGCCAACAACGCACTGCTGGCCGTGGACAACAGCTTCGCCACTCCCGTGCTGCAGCAGCCAGTGAAGTTCGGTGCCGACCTCGTCGTGCACTCGGGCACCAAGTTCCTCGACGGCCAGGGCCGCGTTATGGCCGGTGCGGTCTGCGGCACCATCGCCCTCGTGGACAAGGTCATGGGCACCTTCTTGCGCAGCGGCGGTCTGAACATCGCGCCCTACAACGCCTGGACGGTGATGAAGGGCCTGGAAACCCTGGCTTTGCGCGTCAAGGCGCAAAGCGCTGCGGCGCTGGAGTTTGCCGCCTGGCTGGAAGCCCACCCCAAGGTGGCGCGTGTGTACTACCCGGGCCTCAAGAGCCATCCTCAACACGAGCTGGCCATGCGCCAGCAAAACGGCATGGGCGGTGCCGTGCTGGCGTTCGACGTGGTGGGCGAGGGGGCCGAGCAACTGCGTGCCAATGCCTTCCATGTGGTGGACAGCACGCGTCTGTGCTCGATCACGGCCAACCTTGGTGATGTGAAGACCACCATCACCCACCCCGCCAGCACCTCGCATGGTCGTCTGACCGAGGACCAGCGTCAGGCTGCTGGCGTGGGTCAGGGTCTGATTCGTATTTCCGTGGGTCTTGAGCATCTGGAGGACCTCAAGGTCGACCTGGCTCGCGGACTGGATACGCTGTGAAACACCCCCTGAGTCGCTTCGCACCTTCCCCCTCAAGGGGCGTGCCTGCGTTGCGAGGCGGCTCTTGCTCGGCATCTCTGACCGAGATTGCGTGCGTATCAAGCGCCGCAGCCTTGGCACAGGGAATGCCGTACAAGGATTTCTGATATGACAAACAAAATTCGCACCCGCTTTGCCCCTTCGCCCACGGGCTTCATCCATCTGGGCAATATTCGCTCGGCCCTCTACCCCTGGGCCTTTGCGCGCGCCAATGGCGGTGACTTCGTGCTGCGCATTGAAGACACCGATCTGGAGCGTTCCACCCAGGCTTCCGTGGACGTGATCCTGGAGGGCATGGAGTGGCTGCAACTGGACCACGATGAAGGTCCGTTCTACCAGATGCAGCGCATGGATCGCTACAAGCAAGTGCTGGCCACGCTGCAGGAAAAGGGCTATGTCTACCCCTGTTATATGAGCATGGAGGAACTGGATGCGCTGCGTGAAAAGCAGATGGCCGCCAAGGAAAAGCCCCGCTATGACGGCACATGGCGCCCCGAGGAGGGCAAAGTGCTGCCTGCTATTCCCGAAGGCGTGAAGCCCGTGCTGCGCTTCAAGACTCCGCAAACTGGTGTGGTGGGCTGGGACGACAAGTGCAAGGGCCGTATCGAGTTCCAGAACTCCGAGCTCGACGATCTGGTGATTGCACGCCCCGACGGCACGCCCACGTACAACTTCTGCGTCTGCGTGGACGACATGGACATGAACATCACCCATGTCATCCGTGGCGACGACCATGTGAACAACACGCCGCGCCAGATCCACATCTTTGAAGCGCTGGGTGCCACCGTGCCTACCTTTGCCCATCTGCCCACCGTGCTCAACGAGCAAGGCGAGAAGATGAGCAAGCGCAACGGCGCCAAGGCGGTGACCCAGTACCGCGATGAGGGCTATCTGCCCGACGCCATGGTGAACTATCTGGCCCGCCTGGGCTGGAGCCACGGCGACGACGAAATCTTCAGCCGTGCTCAGTTCCTGGAGTGGTTCAACCTGGATCACCTGGGCCGCAGCGCCGGTCAGTTTGACGAAGCCAAGCTGCGCTGGGTCAATGCCCAGCATCTGAAGGCCATGGACGACGCCGGGCTGGCCCAGTTGGTCAAGCCCTTTGTCATCAAGGCCGGCGTGGCCGAGAGCCTGATCGATGCCGATGACCGTCTGGTGCGCATTGCTGCCTTGTTCAAGGATCGTTGCGAGACCTTGGTGGATCTGGCCAACTGGGCCAAGGTCTTCTATGTGGACAGCGTGGAGCGCAATGCGGAAGACTACGCCAAGCATGTGACCGAGGCGGCCAACCCCGTGCTGGATGCATTTGCTGCCGTGGTGGAAAACGTGGAATGGACCAAGGAAGCCATTGCGGCTGCGATCAAGGAGCTGCTCAAGGCGCAGGGTGTGAAGATGCCTGTGCTGGCCATGCCTGTGCGTGTTTTGACGGTGGGCACAGCCCATACGCCATCGGTCGATGCAGTGCTGGAATTGCTTGGACGTGAAAAAGTTATCGCGCGTTTGAAAAATCGCTAAAAACCTGTCTATAATTCGAGTCTCTGCAAAACGCGACTGATTAAAAGGTTGTCTTGCAGAGAGTTTTTGGGGGTATAGCTCAGCTGGGAGAGCGCTTGCATGGCATGCAAGAGGTCATCGGTTCGATCCCGTTTACCTCCACCAAAATTTAATGACGGCGAGTCGCAAGACTCGAATCGTTCTAGGAATTGACCCTATCGTCTAGAGGCCTAGGACATCACCCTTTCACGGTGAGTACCGGGGTTCGAATCCCCGTAGGGTCGCCAAGTTTGAAGCGCTTGTAGCTATATAATATGTAGCAAAGCTTCCTGCCAGGAGTGGTAGTTCAGTTGGTTAGAATACCGGCCTGTCACGCCGGGGGTCGCGGGTTCGAGTCCCGTCCACTCCGCCAGTTTGGCTAGTCGCTTGATTAAAAAAGCGCCTTTATTTTCAGAAGGCGCTTTTTTAATCGGTGCGAAAGCAAAGATTCTAGGTTATGACCCTATCGTCTAGAGGCCTAGGACATCACCCTTTCACGGTGAGTACCGGGGTTCGAATCCCCGTAGGGTCGCCAAGTTTGAAGCGCTTGCAGCTATATAATATGTAGCAAAGCTTCCTGCCAGGAGTGGTAGTTCAGTTGGTTAGAATACCGGCCTGTCACGCCGGGGGTCGCGGGTTCGAGTCCCGTCCACTCCGCCACAGTTTTTTGGGGGTATAGCTCAGCTGGGAGAGCGCTTGCATGGCATGCAAGAGGTCATCGGTTCGATCCCGTTTACCTCCACCAAAATTTAATGACGGCGAGTCGCAAGACTCGAATCGTTCTAGGAATTGACCCTATCGTCTAGAGGCCTAGGACATCACCCTTTCACGGTGAGTACCGGGGTTCGAATCCCCGTAGGGTCGCCAAGTTTGAAGCGCTTGAAGCTATATAATATGTAGCAAAGCTTCCTGCCAGGAGTGGTAGTTCAGTTGGTTAGAATACCGGCCTGTCACGCCGGGGGTCGCGGGTTCGAGTCCCGTCCACTCCGCCACAGTTTTTTGGGGGTATAGCTCAGCTGGGAGAGCGCTTGCATGGCATGCAAGAGGTCATCGGTTCGATCCCGTTTACCTCCACCAAAATTTGACGGCAAGTCGCAAGACTTGAATCGTTCTAGGATTGACCCTATCGTCTAGAGGCCTAGGACATCACCCTTTCACGGTGAGTACCGGGGTTCGAATCCCCGTAGGGTCGCCAAGTTTGAAGCGCTTGAAGCTGCATGATATGTAGCAAAGCTTCCTGCCAGGAGTGGTAGTTCAGTTGGTTAGAATACCGGCCTGTCACGCCGGGGGTCGCGGGTTCGAGTCCCGTCCACTCCGCCAGATTCAAAAAGCCGCAATCAAGCAATTGATTGCGGCTTTTTTCTTGCTTTTCATGTTTTGGCGAACCTGATGTGCTCCTGACTTTCTAGCAAGATACCCTTGCCATGCAAGTGCTATGGCGATACGCTATCGTTCACCCTTACAGATGTTGACAAAAGTTTTCCATGCGGGAACTTTTGCTGCCAATCGGTACACCATCTTGTCATCATTGGGCCTGCTTCCCAGTGACTGTCTCAGTCCTTCATTGTTGTTCGCTTAACCACAGCTCCTTCGATCCATGCGCCCGGCGTCTTCCTTTCTGCTGTCGCTGCTGATGTTTGCCTCCATCATCGGAGTGCAACTCATCGCCATGTGGCCCGCGGGTTCGCAAGATGTTGTGGCCATGGCTTATGTACTCGACGCAGAGCCGCACGAGTACGGTGTTGATGTGCTGCAGGAGTTCGAGGACGATGTGGAAGAAGATACCGTTGAGTTCTCCATTCATCGTCCGCATCGCACTGCCGAACTCAATCCTGCGCAGGACGATCGCAATGAATTGTTTGGCCCTCCCGAAGCGGTAGCTGTCGGTGTGGCCGATGTACGGGTGCCTCCTCAGGGGCATGTGGTGCACCCGACTTATCCCTGGCCGGAAAGCATGTTGCGTCCGCCAAGTCTCGGCCTGCCGCTGGCAGGCTAGCTCCAGCTCAGCTGACGTTATCACGTCAGAACCTTTGCGCTGGGCTTTTTAGACCCCCGATACCTGCTGCCCGTCATTCCAGCGCCTGCTGGCTTGAAATGTGCTTGTCTGCAGAGCATGGCTCTGAGACTGGTCTGGGGCGGCTTCACCTGCTCAGGTTTAACTGATCCTGCATTGCATGCGGCGGCTGCCGCATGTGCATGACGGGTTTTCGACCCTTTCCTCACTTTATCTGCCCTCAAGAAGGCAGCTGTGTTCTATGTTCAATAGATCGAGAGTGCCGGCTTCTTTTCCGGCCAAGGCCAGCAAGAATTCTTCTGGTCCTGCACCATTGCTCAGCCTCAAGCGCTCGGCCGTGTTCGGCCTGTGTCTCGCTGCAGCTCTGGCTGCGCATGCTCAGAATGCCGGCGGTGCACCACAAGCCAGCAGCACGATTTCCGATCAGGTGCAGCCCAAGCTGACCCTGACGCAGCTGGTGCAGACCGTGCTGGACAACAACCCAGAGCTGCGCTCAGTTCAGCAGTCGAGCGTCACAGCTCAGGCGGCTGTGGTCAGTGCCGGTGCTCTGCCCAACCCCAAACTGGAGTGGAGTCGTGGCGACAACAAGGCGCGCCTGGCATCGGCCACGCCTGGCAATGTGCAGACCATGGGGATCTCGGTCCCCATAGAAATGCCATCCGTGCGTGCTGCGCGCATAGAAGCAGCAGAAGCCGGGCAGCGAGCATCGGTGCACCAGATTGCCACATCGCGCAATGCGCTCGTTGCTCAGGTCAAGCTCAAGGCCTATGAGGTGGTGCTGCGGCAGGCTCAGGCACAGGCCGCCTATGACGCCGTCAAGCTGCTGGAGCAGGCTCACGAGCGTGTACGCGTGCGTGTTTCCAGTGGTGAGGCAGCGCGCTACGAAATCATCAAGGCCGATGCCGAGCTGATCAACGCGCGTCAGCAGGAACAATCTGCCCGTTTGTTGGCAGAGCAATCCCAGCTCACGCTCAATCGTCTGGCTGCAGGCCAGTTGCCCAATCGCTTTGATCTGGCTCTGTCTCTGCAGGATCCGGTGGAGAAGGCGCAGTTGCAGAACATCAACTGGCAGTCCCATCCGGAGCTGCTGCAACTGCAGTCCGAGGTGGACAAGGCCGAAGCGCAGAAAAATGGTGCCAAAGCCAGCCGTTGGCCGGGCCTTGAGCTGCGTTACGCGCAGACGCGCGAACCCGACATCCGCAATAACACCATCGGCGTGAGCATGCAGATTCCACTGTTCGACCAGCGACGCGGTCCCATTGATGAGGCTGCTTCGGAGGCCGAGCGTGCTCGCCTGCGCATGGAAGGTCGCAAGGCCGAACTGGAGCAGCAGATGCTGCAGGCCTGGAAGGTCATGGAAATGGCGCAGGTACGCACCAAGGCGCTGAGCGAGGGAGCGGTGCGCGAGGCCGAATCGGCCTTGCGCGTAGCAGAGGCTGCTTACCGCTTCGGCGAGCGCGGCATTCTGGATGTGCTGGATGCCCAGCGCGTGCTGCGCACGGTGCGCGCCGATTTGCTTGAAGCCCGTTATCAGCTGCAATCCGCCCGGATTGAACTGGATTTTCTGGCTGGCCGCTATGCCCAGCCTTCCTCGCTTTGAGCTTTCAAAGTCAAGACCACGTTTTCGTTTTTTTTGAATTCGCTTTATGTCTTCTCATCATCATTCCAGGACTGCGCGTCCCGCCTCTCTGGTTCTGGCACTGGCGCTGGCCGGGCTGACAACATTGACCCTGACTGGCTGCGGCAAGGAGGAGCCGGCTGCTGCAGTTGCTGCAGCAGATACCAAGGCCGAGCTTGATCCCATGGAAGTGGTTGTCTCAGCCGAAATGGCAACCAACTTCAAGACCGCAGCGGTAACGCAGGCCGAAGTTGCATCGGTGCAGGAAGTTGCCGGTCGTATTGAGGCCAACGAACGCAAGGTCACTCGCATCGGTGCGGCCGTGACAGGACGTGTGACCGAGGTGCTGGCCGAAACAGGTGATCGCGTCAAAGCTGGTCAGACCCTGGCGCGCGTCGCCAGCCCCGAGCTGACCACGGCTCAACTGGCTTATATGCGTGCCAGCGCCACGGCGACTCTTGCCGAGCGCTCCGTAGAGCGGGCACGTCAGCTGATTGCTGCCGATGTGATCGGCTCTGCAGAACTGCTGCGTCGCGAATCAGAAGTGCAGATTGCGCGCGCAGAGTTGAGGGCGGCAGGCGACCAGCTCAAGCTGATGGGCTTGTCCGCCGATGCGCTGAGCAGTTTGCGCGCCAAGGGCAATGTGGCACCGAATGCTGCCATCACGGCTTCTGCCGCCGGTATCGTGATCGAGCGCCAGGTCAGCCAGGGCCAGGTGGCGCAGCCGGGGGACCCTCTGTTCACTGTGGCGGATCTCTCCAACGTCTGGGTGGTAGGCGCCCTGCCTGAGCAAATTGCACGCAGCGTGCAGACTGGCCAGAACGTGCAGATCGATGTGCCGGCGCTGGGGCTGACCGTCGAGGAGACGCCCATCTCGGGCAAGATTATCTACGTGGGCGACACCGTGTCCCCCGAAACCCGCACCGTGACCATTCGCACTCAGGTTGACAACAAGGATCTGGCACTGAAGCCGCAGATGCTGGCCACCATGAAGATCCAGGGGGCCATGGAGAAGACTCTGGCGATCCCGGCGCTGGCCGTCGTTCGTGAGAACGACAAGGATCATGTCTACGTCAAGAAAGCCGAAAACCACTATCGCCTGACTCCGGTGGAGTTGGGTGCGGCCAGCGGTGGTCTGCGGCCTGTGGTCAAGGGGCTGAGCGAAGGCACGCAGATCGTGGTCGAAGGTGCATTCCACCTGAACAACGAGCGCAAGCGCGCAGAACTGGAGTAAGCCCATGATTGCCTCCATGATTCGTGCCGCGCTATCGCAGCGGCTGGTGGTGGTCGTGCTGGCGCTGGTGATGTGTGGCTTTGGCCTGCGTGCCGCCATGAATCTGTCGGTGGATGCTTTCCCCGATGTGACCAATGTGCAGGTTCAGGTTGCCACTGAAGCACCCGGCCGTTCGCCCGAGGAGATCGAGCGTTTTGTGACCGTGCCTCTCGAAATCGCCATGACGGGATTGCCCGGCCTGGCAGAGATGCGCTCGCTCAACAAGAGCGGTCTGTCCATCATCACGTTGGTGTTTACCGATGCGACCGATGTGTACTTTGCCCGGCAGTTGGTGACGGAGCGTCTGATCGAAGTCACGCCCCGCATGCCTGAAGGCATCGTGCCGGTACTGGGGCCGGTGTCCACCGGCCTGGGTGAGGTCTACCAATACACGCTGGACCACCCCGATGATGGCAAGCGGGAGCTGACCCAGGCCGAGTTGACAGAGCGTCGCACCATTCAGGACTGGGTGGCGCGCCCGTTGCTGCGATCCATTCCCGGTGTGGCTGAAATCAACTCTCAGGGCGGATATGTCAAGCAGTATCAGGTGCTGGTCGATCCTGCCCGCCTGCGTCACTACAACCTGAGCGTGCGTCAGGTGGTGCAAGCCGTGGCGGACAACAATGCCAATGCCAGTGGCGGGATCCTGCCGCAGGTGACCGAGCAGTATCTGATTCGTGGCGTGGGCATGATCCGTACGCTGGACGATATCGGCAACATCGTGCTCAAGGAGCAGGGGGGCGTGCCGGTCTATGTGCGTGATGTGGCCAAGGTGCAGATTGATGCCGAGGTGCGACAGGGTGCCATTATCAAGGGGGGCTATACCGAGGGCGTGTCCGGCATCGTGCTGATGATGCGTGGCGGAAATGCCAAGGAAGTCGTGACCCGCGTGAAAGAGCGTGTCGAGGAAATCAACTCCAAGGGCATGCTGCCCGGCGGCCTGCAGATCGTTCCCTACTACGACCGAACCGACCTGGTGGATTCGGCCCTGTGGACCGTGGGCAAGGTGCTGATTGAAGGCATCTTCCTGGTGGTGGTGGTACTGTTCATCTTCCTGGGCGATGTGCGTTCCAGCCTGATCGTTGTGGCGACACTGATCATCACGCCGCTGACCACCTTCATCATGATGAACAAGTACGGCATTTCGGCCAACCTGATGTCCTTGGGGGGCTTGGCGATTGCCATTGGTCTGATGGTGGATGCCACCGTGGTGGTGGTTGAAAACGTATTCCACAAGCTGGGGCAGGCGGGCAATTCGCGCGGCGAGCGCATTCGCACCGTGCTGTCGGCCACCGTGGAAGTCGCTACACCCACCATCTTTGGTATTGCCATCATCATCTTGGTGTTCCTGCCGCTGATGACGCTGCAAGGCATTGAAGGCAAGATGTTCGGTCCGCTGGCGCTGACCATCGCCATGGCTCTGGCGATCTCGCTGGCCGTGTCGCTGTTCCTGTCGCCCGTGCTGTGCTCCTACTTCCTCAAGGGCGGCGCCGATCACGATACCAAGCTGATTGGCTTCCTCAAGCGCCACTATCTGCGTTTGCTTGACGGTGCGACTGCACGCAACCGCCTGACGCTGGCCGTGGCCGTGGCTTTGCTGATCGGATCGCTGGGCCTGTTCCCGTTCCTGGGCAAGTCTTTCATGCCGACCATGAAAGAAGGTGCGCTGACACCGCAGATCAACCGTGTGCCCAGCATTTCCCTGGATGAATCCATTCGCATGGAAATGGCTGCCATGAAGGAAGTGGCGCAGGTGCCTGGCGTGAAGTCCGTGGTCTCCAAGCTGGGGCGTGGTGAATCGCCGGCCGATCCTGCTGGCCCCAATGAGTCTGACCCCATCGTGCTGCTGGACCCCGAGTCCGAGCGCACCCAGGATGAGATCGACGAAGAGATTCGTCAGCGCCTGTCTAAGATTCCCGGCGTGCAGATTGTTCTGTCCCAGCCCATCTCCGAGCGGGTGGATGAAATGGTGACCGGCGTGCGCTCGCAACTGGCCGTGAAGGTGTTCGGGGACGAGCTGGAAGACCTCAAGGAAGTCTCCGAGCAGGTGGCACGCATTCTAAAGAGCGTCTCCGGCAGTACGGACATCCGTATCGAGCGACTCTCGGGTCAGCAGGCTCTGACGGTGGATATCGACCGCAAGGCGATTGCTCGTCACGGCCTGAACGTTGCCGATGTGCAAAGTCTGCTGGAGTCCGCCATTGGCGGCAAGGACGTGACGACCTTGTATGAGGGAGAGCGTCGTTACTCGGTCGTTGTGCGTTTCCCCGAGTCCTATCGTGGATCGCCCGAAGCCATTGGTGCAACGTTGCTGACCACGGCGGCTGGCGCGCAAGTGCCGCTGAGCAGTCTGGCCAAGATCGAACTGGTCGATGGCCCTGCGCAGATCAGCCGCGAAGGTGGCAAGCGCCGCGTGGTGGTGGGCGCCAATGTCGAAGGGCGTGACCTGGCTGGCTTTGTGGCCGAGGTCGAGCAGCGCCTGGACAGGGAGGTGAAGCTGCCCGACGGCTATTACTTCAAGTTCGGTGGTCAGTTCGAAAACATGGAGCGCGCCATGGGCACGCTGCAGGTGATCGTGCCGCTGACCATCGTGGCCATCTTCTTCCTGCTGTTCCTGCTGTTCAACTCCATCAAGCTGGCAAGCCTGATCATTCTGGTGCTGCCCTTTGCTTCGATTGGCGGCCTGATTGGTCTGTTTGTCACTGGCGAATATGTGAGCGTGCCGGCATCGGTGGGCTTTATTGCCTTGTGGGGTATTGCTGTGCTGAACGGCGTGGTGCTTGTATCCAGCATTCGCCAACTGCGCCAGGACGGCATGGACGTGGCCGAAGCTGTGCGCGAAGGCTGTACTCAGCGCTTCCGCCCTGTGATGATGACCGCAACCGTGGCTTTGCTGGGTCTGGTGCCGTTCCTGTTTGCGACGGGTCCTGGCTCCGAAGTTCAGCGTCCCTTGGCTATCGTGGTGATCGGTGGTTTGATTACCTCGACTTTGTTGACGCTGGTGGTGCTGCCCACGCTGTACCGCTGGTTTGACGAGAAGCCGACCGAGGCTTGATTTGAGAAAGGAGTGATCCGATGACGATGAAAGAAATCCGCGCCATCGTGCGTCCCAGCCGGTTGGAGCGTCTGCGCACCGAGCTGCGTGCGATTCCGAATTTTCCCGGCGTGACGATTTTCAAGGCGGAGGGCTTTACGGCCCCTGCTGCCGTGGACAAGCGTACGGTCAAGGATGAGCTGACCGACTTTTCGGACAAGCTCATGGTCTGCGTAATCGTGGAGGAGTCCATGGTGGAGCCGATTCGCCAAGCAATTGTCGCGGCCTGCCGCACCGGGCAGATCGGCGACGGTCTGGTCTGGACGGTGGATATCGGCGAGATGCACCGCATCCGTGACGGCGGCGCCGTGAGCTGATACAGACCTTGCACTGAAAGAAAAAGGGATGCTTTCTGCATCCCTTTTTTCATGCTTTCGACAAAATCTCGGAAGTTTGGGAAAACTGGCGAAAACCCTGTGCTACAATTTTTGCATTGCAGCAGAGAAACACTGTTTCATTGCTTCAAGGGGGTATAGCTCAGCTGGGAGAGCGCTTGCATGGCATGCAAGAGGTCATCGGTTCGATCCCGTTTACCTCCACCAAAATTTGACGGCAAGTCGCAAGACTTGAATCGTTCTAGGATTGACCCTATCGTCTAGAGGCCTAGGACATCACCCTTTCACGGTGAGTACCGGGGTTCGAATCCCCGTAGGGTCGCCAAGTTTGAAGCGCTTGAAGCTATATAATATGTAGCAAAGCTTCCTGCCAGGAGTGGTAGTTCAGTTGGTTAGAATACCGGCCTGTCACGCCGGGGGTCGCGGGTTCGAGTCCCGTCCACTCCGCCAGATTCAAAAAGCCGCAATCAAGCAATTGATTGCGGCTTTTTCTTTGCCCGGGCTCCGGAGAAAAAGGCCTTGCGGCAAGGCCTTTGATTTACCCATTATTTCGGGGCCATGCGAATGGCGCCGTCCAGGCGGATGACTTCACCATTGAGCATGTCGTTTTCCAGGATCTGCTTGACCAGCTTGGCGTAGTCCTCGGGCTTGCCCAGGCGACTGGGGAAGGGGACACTGGCGGCCAGTGCATCCTGAACTTCCTGTGGCATGGTGAAAAGCATGGGGGTGCCGAAGATGCCGGGAGCAATCGTCATATTGCGAATGCCGCTGCGAGCCAGGTCGCGAGCAATAGGCAGCGTCATGCCGACCACGCCGCCCTTGGATGCAGAGTAGGCTGCCTGTCCGATCTGGCCGTCATAGGCAGCGACGCTGGCGGTGGAAATCAGAACCCCGCGCTCGCCGGTGGGCTCTGGTTCATTCTTGCTCATGGCGTCCGCTGCCAGGCGAATCATGTTGAAAGTGCCGACCAGGTTGACCATGATGGTCTTGGTATAGACGGCCAGGCTGTGAGGGCCGCTCTTGCCTACGGTTTTCTCGGCCGGTGCAATGCCGGCGCAGTTGATCAGGCCGGCGAGTTTGCCCAGGCTGGTGGCTTTGGCGACCACGGCCTGACCATCGGCCTCATTGCTGACATCGCAGCGCAGATAGACTCCGCCGATTTCGCTGGCCACGGCCTCGCCGCGCTCTGCATTCATATCGGCAATGACGACCTTTCCGCCGTTGGCGGCCAGCATGCGCGCCGTGCCTTCACCCAAGCCCGAAGCTCCACCGGTCACGATGAATACGCGATCCTGAATCTGCATGAACTGTCTCCTTGTTCGATCTCTGTTGACGTTGACGTAAACGTCAATTATGCACAGAGCAGAGGAGTTGGCGACCTGAGGAAAGCGCGCATAAAAAAAAGCCCAATCGGAAAGATTGGGCTTTGAAGGGATCCATGAAACGGGGGTTTCAGGAGGATCCAAGGAGACAACTTGCGCAAGGCCGGCATCCACATCAATGCATGCCGACCTGACATGCTGGCAATTATAGGGTAAACCCCTAATCTTTGCCAAGCATGTCAATAACCATGTGCTTAACGCTTGGCAGTGGTCGTGGCCTTGACAGCTTCGGTTGCTGTCTTGGTGGCCGCGTTGAAATTGGCTTCGGCCATGTCGGATGCTTGCTTCACAGCCTTTTGCACGGACTCGAAAGCGTTGTTGGCGGCAGAGACTGCGCTCTTGACCATGGCCACAGCGGATTCGGAGCCGGCAGGCGCATTCTTGGTGGAGTTGTCCAGCAGGGCGTTGAAACTCTTGCGAGCTTCGGTGGATTGCACTTCCAGGGCCTTGTTGAATTCGCCGGCAGTGTTGCTGGCGATGTCATACAGATGGCGGCTGTAGGAAGCGGTCTTCTCAGCCAGAGGCTGGAACAGGCCGGCTTGCAGAGTCAGCAGTTCCTGGGCGTCCTTGACGCTGAGCACGGCTTGGGTGTGCTGGGCAGCTTCGGTCAGGGCGGCACGCGAAGCGGTGACGTTCAGCTCCACCAGCTTTTCCACGCCTTCGAAAGCTTTGCTGGTCAGGCCGAACAGCGTCTCGAAGTGGGCTTTTTGTGCGCTCAGGATTTGGTCAGGGGTCAGGCTCATGGCAATTCTCCAAAATTACGGATCTAACAAAGGGATCGGACCGGAGGAAACGTCTGCTCTGACATGACCGCTAGCTCTGAGCCAGTTCTATGTTGCAGTGCAGCATGGGTGCATTGTGGAAGAGAATTTGCGGCAATGCAAGCTTTAATTTGTTGCGTTGCAGCAAAAAGATTAATGACTCTTTGTTTTTGATAAGTATTTGATTTTTAAAAACTTTGTTATGTCTGATAACTGACAAAGAAATGCATGAATGTGCTTTTTGCTGCGCTGCGTCAAGCGTTGGCGAGCGGTGACTTCCAGGCCCTGTCGCGGTGGTGCTGGCGGCGCTGGAGCGGCTCTGCAAAATGCCTGCATGACTGCATCCCCCAATCATGGCAAACCCTTGCGCGCCCAGCCGCAGGCGCGCGACTCCTATCCCGTGTTCCGTGACATCAGCACGCGCTGGTCCGACAACGATGTCTACGGTCATGTGAACAACGTCATCTACTACAGCTGGTTTGATACTGCGGTCAATGCCTATCTGATAGAGCAGGGCGCGCTGGATATTCATGAAGGTCAGACGATCGGCCTGGTGATAGAGACCCAGTGCAATTACTTTGCCTCGCTGGCCTTTCCGCAGGCCGTACAGGCAGGCATTCGCGTGGCACATCTGGGCAGCTCCAGCGTGCGCTACGAGGTGGGGCTGTTTGCGCAGGGCGAGAGCCAGTCGGCCGCTGCCGGGCATTTTGTACATGTCTATGTCGACAGGCAGACGCGCCGGCCTGTGGCTTTGCCCCAGCCCTTGCGTGCGGCACTGCTGCAGCTGCAGCGTGCAGAGCCGGTTGGCGAATAGCAAAAAAGATAGTTTCTTGCGTATACCTATCAGTCGTTCAAGGCTCATTTGAATGAGGCATCCGGTGGCGCTTTCAAAGCCGGCATCCGCAAGAAGCGCATAGGGGCAGCGACCACGGTGCCGGGTGTGGAATCGCCTACACTCGTCAGTCTCTGTTGAGGTTGGCGCAGCCTGTGTTTTGAGCCAGCCTTGTTCCATGACTGAACGGACCGCCAGGCCCACCGTCGTCCATGATCATCACCAGTCTGCTAGACACCGACCTGTACAAATTCACGATGATGCAGGTGGTGCTGCATCAGTTTCCGGGTGCGCAGGTGGAGTACCGCTTCAAATGCCGCAACCCTGGCGTGCAGCTGGCTCCGTACGTCAATGAAATCCGCGAAGAAATCCGCTCTCTGTGCAAGCTGCGCTTTCAGGATGCCGAGCTGGCCTATCTGAGTTCGCTGCGCTTTATCAAGAGCGATTTTGTCGATTTCCTGAGCCTGTTCCAGCTCAACGACAAATACATCACGGTCACGCCTCTGGCCAGCGGCGAGATCGACATCACCATCCAGGGCCCTTGGCTGCACACGATCCTTTTCGAGATCCCGGTGCTGGCCATCGTCAACGAGGTGTATTTCCGCAATACCCAGCCCGTGCCCAATTTCCTGGAAGGACGCAAACGCCTGGACGAGAAGATCGAGCTGCTGCAGGCACCCAGTCTGGAGTCGCTCAAGATCGCCGACTACGGCACCCGCAGGCGCTTTTCCAGGGCCTGGCATGAAGAGGTGCTGCGGGTGCTCTGCGCCAGGCTGGGTCACTCGGGGGCAGCACGCATCAACGGCCAGCGCAAGGGGCAGCTGGCGGGTACCAGCAATGTGCTTTATGCAATGAAGCTGGGCCTGATTCCGCTGGGCACGCTGGCCCATGAATATCTGCAGGCCTGCCAGTCGCTGGGCCCGCGCCTGCGTGACAGCCAGATCTTCGGCTTCGAATCCTGGGCGCGCGAGTATCGGGGCGATCTGGGTATTGCGCTGTCCGACGTCTATGGCATGTCTGCGTTTCTGCGTGATTTCGATCTGTACTTCTGCAAGCTGTTTGACGGCGCGCGCCATGACAGCGGTGACCCGTTTGACTGGGGTGAGCGGCTGATAGCGCATTACAAGGCCAACAAGATCGATCCGCTGAGCAAGGTGCTGATCTTCAGCGATGGGCTGACCATCCCTAAAACCATCGGGCTGTTCGAGCGCTTCAACGGTCGCTGCCAGCTGGCATTCGGCATTGGCACCAATCTGACCAACGATCTGGGCAATCCCCCCGAGCATGTGCCCTTGCAGATCGTGATCAAGATGACGCGCTGCAACGGCCAGCCCGTGGCAAAGCTATCGGACACACCGGGCAAGAGCATGTGTGACGATGAAAAATACCTGGCCTATCTGCGTCAGGTGTTCAGCATTGCACCGCCGGAGCCGGTTTCGCAGGCATAGAAATAAAAAACTCATTGGCAGGAGTTGTGCCTGTTGCAGGCAAAGAGCAGAGAGGATGGGCGTTTGAACAGCAAATCTTGTATGAAAGCCGCAGCGGCTACGCTGCTGACTCTGGCAGCAGCCACCGCGCAAGCCGCAGACATTGACGGCGCAGCCATGTCCGTGGCCTGGGGCCTGCCGTTTGTGGGCATGCTGCTGTCGATTGCGCTGATGCCGCTGCTGTTGCCGCAATTCTGGCATCACCATTTCGGCAAGGTCACCGCAGGCTGGGCGTTGGTCTTCCTGCTGCCTTTTGCGCTGGTCTACGGCTTGGGTGCGGCGGGCGTGAATCTGGTGCACGCCTTGCTGGCCGAGTATCTGCCGTTCGTGATCCTGCTGACCGCCTTGTACACGGTGGCTGGAGGCATCTATGTGCGCGGCAATCTGCGTGGTTCACCGGGGTTGAATACCGCCATCCTGGCAATCGGCGCGGTGCTGGCCAGCTTCATGGGTACGACGGGGGCTTCCATGCTGCTGATCCGCCCCTTGCTGCGCGCCAACGACAACCGACGCCATCAGGCCCATGTGGTGGTGTTTTTCATCTTTATCGTCTCCAACGCCGGTGGCGCGCTGACGCCACTGGGTGATCCGCCGCTGTTCCTGGGCTTTCTGAAGGGGGTGGATTTCTTCTGGACCGTACGCAATATCTGGGGCCCAATGCTGTTTCTCACGCTGGCGCTGCTGGCCGTTTTTTATGCGATAGACCGCAAGCTGATGGGCGAAAAGGGTGAGACCGATCTGCCCGATCCCACGCCCAGCATGGACGTGACCGGTGCACCCAGCCATCTGGGCTTTGATGGCCGCGTGAACTTTGTTCTGCTGGCAGTGGTGGTGGCGCTGGTGCTGGTCAGCGGCATCTGGCGCACTCCTGCGGGTATCGAGATCGCCGGAACGCATGTGGGCCTGCCCGGTCTGGTGCGCGATCTGGGCTTGCTTGCCGTGGTTGTGCTTTCACTCAAGCTCACTCCCGCCCGTGTGCATCAGGCCAATGAGTTCGGCTGGGGCCCCATGCAGGAAGTGGCCAAGCTGTTTGCAGGTATTTTCCTGACCATCATTCCCGTCATCGCCATGCTCAAGGCCGGTGTCGACGGCCCGTTCGGCGCCGTGGTACGTGCAGTCACCAATGCCGATGGCACGCCCAATCCGGCCATGTATTTCTGGGCTACGGGTCTGCTGTCCTCCTTCCTGGACAACGCACCGACCTATCTGGTGTTCTTCAATACCGCTGGTGGCGACCCAGGGCATCTGATGACCGATATGGCGCTGACGCTGACCGCCATTTCTGCCGGCGCCGTGTTCATGGGGGCAAACACATATATTGGCAATGCGCCCAATCTCATGGTCAAGGCGATTGCCGAAGATCGTGGCGTGAAGATGCCGGGCTTTTTCGGCTACATGATCTGGTCGGTCTGCGTGCTGGTGCCGCTGCTGGCTTTGATTACCTGGATTTGGTTCCTGTAAGCCACGCATGGCTTTCCGGGCTGCGGTGCGCCGCCATCACCCATAACTTGAAGAGGAAACAATGATGAGCAACAAGCCTCGCATTTTGATCGCCCGTGCCATTTCACCCGAGGTGGTGCAGCGGCTGCAGCAGCACTTTGAGGTGCAGTCCAATCAGGACGATGTGGTCTGGTCGCCAGCGGAGCTGGCTCAGCAGTTGCAGGGCAAGGATGGCGTGCTGACCACGGGGTCGCAGCGCATCGATGCCGAGTTGCTGACCGCCTGTCCGCAGCTCAAGATCGTGGCCAATATGGCGGTGGGTTACAACAATTTCGACGTGCCCGCGATGACGGCCGCAGGCGTGCAGGGTACGAATGCCCCCGATGTACTGACCGAGACCACGGCCGACTTCGGCTTTGCCCTGCTGATGGCCACGGCGCGCCGCATTACCGAGAGCGAGCACTATCTGCGTGCCGGGCTCTGGAAGGACTGGCATTACGACCTGTTCGCCGGTGCCGAGGTGCATGGCAGCACGCTGGGCATCCTGGGCATGGGTCGCATCGGTCAGGCGATTGCGCGTCGTGCAGCTTACGGCTTTGGCATGCAGGTGATTTATCACAATCGCTCGCGTCTGGATGCTGCGCTGGAAGCCGAGTGCAAGGCCAGCTATGTCGGCAAGCAGGAGTTGCTCGAACGTGCGGACCACCTGATGCTGGTGCTGCCATTCACCCCTGAAAACCGCCACACCATCGGCGCGGCAGAAATTGCCCGGATGAAGCCCACGGCCACGCTGATCAATATTGCGCGCGGCGGCATCGTCGATGATGCCGCCCTGGCCCAGGCACTGAAAGACGGGCGCATTGCCGCAGCGGGGCTGGATGTTTTCGAAGGCGAGCCAGTCGTGCATCCCGATCTGCTGACCGTGCCCAATGTGGTGCTGACCCCCCATATCGCCAGCGCCACCAAGGGCACGCGCACGGCCATGGCCGCTCTGGCGGCAGACAATCTGATCTCCTTCTTTGCAGGCAAGGGGCCGCTGACACCCGTCAATCAGCTGACCTGATGCCACGATTAGGCCGTATCACGTCATATCAGTTTGAGGACGAATACATGCTCTGAGTGCGTTGTCGGCTTTGATAATTTCTGCCCGCTTGGCGTCTGTGCGCACAGCGGGCTTTTTTATATCAAGAGAGACAGCAATGCCTTTTATCCGCACCAGCGTCCACAAGGACACCACGCCCGCCCAGCGCCAGGCCATCGTCAACGGGATTCATCAGGCCCTGATCGACGGCATCGGCATGCCCGCCGATGAGCTGTTCAACATGGTTGAGGAATATGACGAGCAGAAGTTCTTCTTCAGCCGCACTTTCAACGGCTACAAGCGCTCGGACCGCGTGGTCGTGGTTGAGATCACCATGCGCCGTGGGCGCAGCGATGCCATGAAGCGTGCCCTCTACGCCAATATCGCTGCCAATCTGGAAAAAGAGGCGGGCGTGGCACCCAGCGATGTGTTCATCTTCACGCACGAAAACGACTACTCCGACTGGTCGGTGGGTGGCGGTAAGTTCGCCATGGCCATTGCCCAGCAGGTCGGCCCTGACGCCTGATTCTTGCGTCAACCGGTTGCAGTCTCGCTGTCGCCAAGGCTGCAACCGGAAGCCGCACTTTTGCCTGCATTGAATTTTTCGTGGCGCTGAGGGCTGATAATTTGCCAGCGCGCTAGTGCTTGCAAACTTCAGTCTGCAGTGCCATTCGCGAAATTTCAATGGAAAATAGCCTATAGCGCTTTGCTGATAAGCGCTTGCAGCTATGGAAAAGAGTGCGAAAGGCGTGGCAAGACAGTGACTACGTGGTGGCTTGGGTTGGCGGCGCTGGCCGTATTGATGGTGGCCCTTCTCCTGGTGCTTCTGTGGTGGCTGCAGGGGCTGCGCCGCCAGACGGAGCTTGCTCTTGGTCCTGATGCGATGAGGCTGCAAGCCCAGCTGCTGCAGGGATTGCAGGCGCTGGATGTCAGGCTGCAGCAGCTCGAGCGCAGCAGCCAGAGTACGCAGATGACGGTGGCCAAGAGTGATGGCGCCCTGGATCGTGTCACCCAGCATGTACAGACCCAGTTGGCCCAGGCCCAGCAAGATGCACTGGCCGCGCGGCGCGAGCAGGCGGCGGCACTAGCGTCCTTTCGTGAAGAAGTTGCCCAGCTTGCGCAGCGGCTGACGGGCGACAGCCAGCAAGCCCGCGCGGCACTGGCCCAAAGCAGTGCAGAGCAGTCAGTCCATGTCCAGCAGCGCTTCGAGGCCCTGGCTGAGACGACGCGCGGCACGCTGGACTCGCTCAAGGGCGATATCCAGCAGCAGCTCACGCATATGAGTACCAATATGGGGGCTGCGCTCAAGGATCAACTGGGCAGCAATGGCGAGCAACTGCGCCATCAGTTTGCCGTGCTGCAGGATGCGGTGAGCCAGCAGCTGGCTGCGTTAGCACAGGGCCAGCAGACCACGGCGGAGCAGCTGCGCGCAACGCTCAACGAGAGACTGGCCACGATTCAGAGCGACAACGCCCTCAAGCTCGATGAGATGCGCCGCACCGTCGATGAGAAGCTGCATGCCACGCTGGAGCAGCGTCTGGGCGAATCCTTCAAGCTGGTCAGCGACCGGCTGGAGCAGGTGCACAAGGGGCTGGGCGAGATGCAGACTCTGGCGGGCAGCGTAGGCGATCTGAAGCGCGTGATGACCAATGTGAAGTCACGCGGCACCTGGGGCGAGCTGCAACTGGGCAGCATCATCGATAATGTGCTCACGCCCGAGCAGTACGCCAGAAACGTCAAGACCGTGCCGGGTAGCGACGAGCTGGTCGAGTTCGCCATCCGGCTGCCGGGTCGCAATGACGAGCATCCCGTCTGGCTGCCTATCGACGCCAAATATCCGGTCGAGCATTACCAGCGCCTGCAGGATGCGCAGGACAGTGCCGACAGGGTGGCCATTGTCGCGGCGGGCAATGCCTTCGAGACATCGATTCGCGGCGAAGCCAGAAAGATTGCGAGCAAGTACATCGCCCCGCCGCACACCACGGACTTTGCCGTCATGTATCTGCCCACCGAGGGGCTGTTTGCCGAGGTGCTGCGCCGTCCGGGCCTGGTCGAGGCGCTGCAGAACGAGCATCGCATCGTGATTACCGGTCCTGCGAATCTGGCCGCCATGCTCAGCAGCCTGCAGATGGGCTTCAAGACGCTGGCGATCGAGAAGCGCTCCTCCGAAGTCTGGGGCGTGCTCGGTCAGGTCAAGACCGAGTTCGGCCGTTTCGGCGAGGTGGTGGAGGCGACGCGCAAGTCCATCGATGCCGCTGCGCGCAAGTTCGATCAGGTGGGCGTGCGCACGCGCGCCATTCAGCGCCATTTGCGCAATGTGCAGGAGCTGCCAAATGGAGCGGGGCAGGAGCAGCCCCTGTTTCCGGCCGCATCACCTGGTAGTGATCAGACTGCCAGCGAGAACGACGAATGAATGCGGCCCTGCTGCGCCTGATCCTCGCGCAAGTCTGTATCCACGGCACCATGACCGGAATGCGCATGGCCACGCCACTGTTGGCGCTCAAGGAGGGATACAGCGCGGCTGCAGTCGGCATGCTGCTGGCGCTGTTTGCGCTGACCCAGGTGTTTCTGTCGCTGCCCGCCGGGCGCTATGCGGACCGTCACGGGCTCAAGCGTCCGCTCATCATCAGTGTGGTGGCCGCATGTTCCGGAGCGGGAGTGGCCGTGCTGTTTCCGATCTATCCGGTGCTATGCCTGAGCGCGCTGCTGACGGGAGGTGCAGCCGGCATGGCACTGATCGCCTTGCAGCGCCATGTGGGGCGCATGGCGCACAACAAGGACGAACTGCGCAAGGTCTTCAGCTGGCTGGCGATTGGCCCGGCCATTTCCAACTTCCTGGGGCCATTTGCGGCCGGGCTGCTGATCGACTACGCAGGCGGTGAAGCGGCCAGCACTACGGGCTTCAGGGCTGCCTTCCTGCTGCTGACCCTGATGCCTTTGGCAGCCTGGTTCTGGGCCAGGACAGTGCAGGAGCTGCCGGCGCTGCAGACCGAGGGTGCGAACCAGAAGGCAACGGCCTGGGACCTGGTTCAGAACCGGGGCTTCAGGCGCTTGTTGCTGCTGAACTGGGCGCTTTCCTCCTGCTGGGACGTGCATACCTTTGTCGTACCCATTCTGGGTCACGAGCGCGGGCTGCCAGCCTCGGTGATCGGCAGCATTCTGGGTGCTTTTGCGATTGCTGCGGCCGTGATCCGCATGCTGATGCCCATCATCACGCGCCATCTGGCCGAATCACAGGTGGTGTTGGGTGCCATGGTTGCCGCCTGCGCCTTGTTCATCGCCTATCCCTTCATGCCTGGTGCCTGGACCATGGGTGCCTGCTCGGTCTTGCTGGGCGTGGTGCTGGGATCGGTGCAGCCCATGGTGATGAGCATGATTCATCAGATCACTCCACCTGAGCGCCATGGTGAGGCGCTGGGATTGCGCATGATGGCCATCAACGGCTCCAGCGTGCTGATGCCGGTACTGTTCGGCTCGCTGGGCACGGTGGTCGGTGTCTCGGCCCTGTTCTGGGCGGTGGGGGCGCTGGTCGGCGTGTCCTCGCGTCTGCCCTGGCTGATCGGCAAGCAGGATATGCCGACGGATCAGTGGGAGGCACATTAGCCTGCCCGGCTGCTTGCATTAAAAAAGAGCGCCTAAGGCGCTCTTTTTTCTTCTGGAAGTGCTTTACAGCTCTTCGACTCTGCGTGCCGGGTAGCTGTCCCAGCTCTGGCAGCCGGGGCAATGCCAGAAATGGGTGCGGGCTTCAAAGCCGCAGGCTGCACAGCGGTAGCGGGTCAGCGGCTTGGTGGCATGGTTCAGTGCCTTCTGCACGGTGGCATGGTACTGCTCTTCGGTCAGAGTCTCGCCTTCCAGCCATTGGGCGGCAGCCACCAGGGAAGATTCATGCTCCAGATGTTGCACCAGGCGCTGGCGGCCGGGGGCTCCTGCATCTCCGCTTTTCTGATCGACTGCGACCAGTGCCTGCAGCAGGTCCAGCGAAGGTGCTTGCTCATAGTGCTTGAGTAGCAGATTGTGTGCCTCGCTCAGCGCACCCGTTGCCTCGGCCACTTCCACCAGCAGGCTGGCCGCCAGGGGCAGGGCTGCAGGGCTGTTCTGTGCCAGTGCCTGAAGGCTGGACAATGCCTGCGCGGACCGGCCCTGGCGATGCTGGAGCTGGGCCAGCTCCAGTCGGGGGCGCGGAGCTTGCGGCGCAGTCTCCAGAGCCTGCTGCAGCTGCGCAAAAGCCTTGTCGAGCTGGCCTTGAGCCACCTGTGATTGCGCGTCTTCGCAAAGGTAATGGGCCAGCCGGGTGCTGAAGTCTCCCTGGCCTGCGGCCTGCATCTTGCGCACGATGGCCGCTGCCTGGGCCCAGTCGCGAGAGCGCTCGTAAATGGCCAGCAGTGCCAGGCGTGCCTCGCCTTCGTACTGTGTGCCTTCCAGGCGGTTCAGTGCCTCTTCTGCGCGGTCCAGCAGGCCGGCCTTGAGAAAGTCCTGTGCCAGTGCATGCTGGGCACGGTCCCGATCGGGACGGGTGAGGTCGGCGCGGCTGAGCAGATGCTCGTGGACGCGCACCGCACGGTTGTATTCGCCGCGGCGGCGGAACAGATTGCCCAGGGCAAAGTGCAGCTCGGTGGTATCGGGGTCGTTCTGCACTGCCTCGATAAAGGCATCGATGGCCTTGTCCTGCTGCTCGTTGAGCAGAAAGTTCAGGCCTTTGAAGTACGCCTTGGGTGCTTGGCGGTTGTCGGCACGCACCTGACGCAAATCCCAGCGGGAGGCCAGCCAGCCCAGCACAAAGGCCGCAGGTAGGCCCAGCAAAATCCAAGTCAGATTAAATTCCATGCACGTCGCCCGGCGCAATGATCGAAGAAGAGTTCTGTTCCTTTGCCGCAGGCGTGGCAGCAGTGGCCTTGTCTGCGGCGTCCGGTGCCTGTTGAGTGGCCTGTGCCTCGCGCGCTGCGCTGCGATGTTTGAGCCAGCGCGGCACCATGCCCAGCACCCCGACAAAAAGACCCAGCGCAAAGGCCGCCAGCACCACCAGCACCAGAGGTGCAGTCCAGGCCGTGCCAAAGAAGAAATGCACGGTGGCGTCTTGCTGGTTGTTGAGTGCGAATGCGAACAGAGTGAAAAAAATGGCTGCCTTGAGCAGCCACAGCAGGTATTTCATGCTTCCCTTTATGCGCCTTGTGTGACGGGAAGATTTTAGGCCAGCCCATGCGCGGACTGGCAAACGGCGGCATGCTCAGCCCTGATTGGGCTGACGGTGCCCATGGACTTCAGGCCGTCTGCGGCTGCTGGGCGGCGGAGTCTTCGGCCTTGAGATTGTCCACGGCTTCGCGCAGGGCCTTGCCTGGCTTGAAATGGGGAACGCGCTTGGAAGGAACCTGAACGGACTCGCCCGAGCGGGGGTTTCGGCCTATGCGGGGCTGGCGGTGATTGATGGCAAAGCTGCCAAAGCCGCGAATTTCAATACGGTGACCGCGCACCAGGGCATCGCTGACGGCATCCAGAATGGTTTTGACGGCCTGCTCGGCATCACGTTGGTTGAGTTGGCCAAATTGGGCGGCAAGTTCTTCGACGAGATCGGATCGGGTCATCGGGTGGCGGAGGCTCTAGGTTGAAAACAACAACGGGCGCACAGGGCGCCCGTTGTCTTTGACGCTTGGCGGTCAGTCAGACGAGCTGGCTGACCGGCTGATGCAAGATTTACTTGTCAGCGTCCAGCTTGGCGCGCAGCAGGGCGCCCAGGCTGGTGGTGCCAGCGTTTTCCTTGGAGGACTGAGCCGACAGGGAAGCCATGGCGACTTGCTGTTCAGCGTGATCCTTTTGCTTGATGGACAGCTGGATGTTGCGGCTCTTGCGATCCACGTTCACCACCACGGCAGTCACTTCGTCGCCTTCCTTCAGGACGGAACGAGCATCTTCCACGCGGTCTTGCGAGATTTCGGAAGCGCGCAGGTAGCCGATGATGTCTTCACCCAGGTCGATTTCAGCGCCCTTGGCGTCCACAGTCTTGACCTTGCCGGTCACAACTTGGCCCTTGTCGTTCACGGTCACGAAGGTCGTGAAGGGGTCGCTGTCCAGCTGCTTGATGCCCAGGGAGATGCGCTCGCGCTCAACGTCAACGGCCAGCACGATGGCTTCGACTTCTTGACCCTTCTTGTAGTTACGAACAGCGGCTTCGCCGGCTTCGTTCCAAGACAGGTCGGACAGGTGCACCAGGCCGTCGATACCGGCAGCCAGACCCACGAACACGCCGAAGTCGGTGATGGACTTGATGGGGCCCTTCACGCGGTCGCCGCGCTTGGTGTTCTGGGCGAATTCTTGCCAGGGGTTAGCCTTGCACTGCTTCATGCCCAGGGAGATGCGACGCTTGTCTTCGTCGATTTCCAGAACCATGACTTCCACTTCGTCGCCCAGGGACACGAGCTTGGTGGGAGCAATGTTCTTGTTGGTCCAGTCCATTTCGGAAACGTGCACCAGGCCTTCGATGCCGGGTTCCAGTTCCACGAATGCGCCGTAGTCGGCAATGTTGGTGACCTTGCCGAACAGACGGGTAGCGGAGGGGTAGCGGCGAGCCACGCCCATCCAGGGATCGTCGCCCATTTGCTTCAGACCCAGCGACACGCGGTTCTTTTCGGTGTCGAACTTCAGGATCTTGGCAGTGATTTCCTGGCCGGCAGTCACCACTTCGGAGGGGTGACGCACGCGGCGCCATGCCATGTCGGTGATGTGCAGCAGGCCGTCGATACCGCCCAGGTCCACGAACGCACCGTATTCGGTGATGTTCTTGACCACGCCCTGAACGATAGCGCCTTCCTTCAGGGTTTCCATCAGCTTGGCGCGCTCTTCGCCCATGGAGGCTTCCACCACAGCGCGGCGCGACAGCACCACGTTGTTGCGCTTGCGATCCAGCTTGATGACCTTGAATTCCAGGGTCTTGTTTTCGTAGGGAGTCAGGTCCTTGATAGGACGTGTGTCGATCAGCGAACCGGGCAGGAAAGCGCGGATGCCGTTGACCAGAACGGTCAGGCCGCCCTTGACCTTGCCGGAAGTGGTGCCGGTCACGAATTCGCCGGATTCCAGAGCCTTTTCCAGCGACAGCCAGGAAGCCAGACGCTTGGCGGTGTCACGGGACAGGATGGTGTCGCCGTAGCCGTTTTCGATGGAGCCGATGGCCACGGACACGAAGTCACCCACTTGGACTTCGACTTCGCCCTGGTCGTTCTTGAACTCGTCGAGGGGCACGTAGGCTTCCGACTTCAGGCCGGCGTTCACCACCACGAAGTTGTGCTCAACGCGCACGACTTCAGCGGTGATAACTTCGCCAGGACGCATTTCGGTGCGTGTCAACGACTCTTCAAAAAGGGCGGCAAAAGATTCAGACATGTAGTTCCTTGCCCGCAATCAGGTTTCCGTCGGCACCATTGCCAAGCGTTTTTAAGACTGACTGCGGAGGTTGTGGGTTTGAGGCCCACGGGGGTTAAAGGTTAACAACCTTGCTGCCGGTTCGCGGTCTGCGAAAGCCTGACATCAAGGGCCAACAAGCCAGATGCAGGGCTGCCCTGGAAACTTCAAGTGAGAAATTTCAAGGACGGCCAAACGGCTGGCGTTCCTGCCACCACGACAGCACCTGGGCAACCACTTCTTCAATGGTCATCTCGGAGCTGTCGAGCTGCAAAGAATCCTCGGCGGGCTTGAGCGGAGCGGTGGCGCGATTCATGTCGCGGGCGTCGCGTGCCTCAAGGTCTGCCAAAAGGGTGGACATATTAGCTGAAATTCCTTTGGAAATCAACTGTTTATATCGGCGCTCGGCGCGGCACTGGGCAGACGCCCATAAATAGACCTTTAGCGGGGCGCGAGGGAAGATGACCGTACCCATGTCGCGGCCATCGGCAACCAGCCCGGGCAGGGCCTGGAAGGACAGCTGCAGATCCACCAGCGCGGTGCGCACGGCGGGCAAGGCCGAAACACGCGAGGCGTTCATGCCGGCTTCTTCGCTGCGAATGGCCAGGCTGATGTCCTCGTCGCCCAGCCAGACACGCTGCTGCGCATCGAAGCGCACGGGCATGTCCAGCGCCATCTCGGCAATGGTTTCCTCGTTCGACTCGTCAAGCGTCATGCCGGCACGCGATGCGGCCAGGCCGGTGATGCGATACAGCGCACCGGAGTCCAGCAGCTGGTAGCCCAGGGCCCTGGCGACTTCTGCGGCAATCGTGCCCTTGCCGGAGGCCGTGGGCCCGTCGATGCAGATCACGGGGATATGCTCGCGCTCGGCTTCGCTGACGGAGAACAGCGCCTCGAAATAGTCGGGGAAGGTCTTGGCCACGCATTTGGGGTCTTCGATGCGCACGGGCAGCTTGGCCGGGTTGAAGGCCGCCAGAGAGAAGCACATGGCGACGCGGTGGTCGTCATAGGTGTGGATGCTGGCCGCTTTCCAGGCGGCCTTGCCGGCCGGGGGGGTGATGCGGATGTAGTCCGCGCCTTCTTCTACCGAGGCGCCGAGCTTGCGCAGCTCGATCGCCATGGCGGCAATGCGGTCGGTTTCCTTGACGCGCCAGCTGGCGATGTTGCGCAGCGTGGTCACGCCGTCGGCATACAGCGCCATGGTGCCCAGCGTCATGGCCGCGTCGGGAATATGGTTGCAATCGAGGTCGATGGCTTTCAGAGGCCAGCTGCCACGGCTGACCTGCAGCCAGTTGGGGCCGCTTTCGATCTGTGCGCCCATGGCCTGGGCGGCCTCGATGAAGCGGATATCGCCCTGGATCGAGTCCTGGCCCACACCCAGAATGCGGATGCTCTTGGGCTGCGGCGCGTTGTCGGCATCTGCCTCATCGGTCGTGCCGGTGGCAATCGCGCCCAGCGCGATGAAATAGCTGGCAGACGAGGCGTCTGCCTCCACATGGATGGCTCCGGGCGACTGGAAGCGGCAGCCTGCGGGAATCACGAAACGTTGCCAGTTGTCGTTTTTCACGGCAATGCCGAAGCGCGCCAGCAGCTCCAGCGTGATGTGGATATAGGGCTTGGAGATCAGCTCGCCCACCACCTCGATGGTGATGTCGCGCTCCTTGGCCAGCAGGGGCAGGGCCATCAGCAGCGAGGTCAGGAACTGGCTGGAGACATCTCCGCGCACCTTGATGGATTCGCTGCTCAGCTGGCTGAAATCGGGCTGGCCGATCTTCAGGGGCGGAAAGCCTTCATCCTTCAGGTAGTCGATCTTGCAGCCCAGCTGGCGCAGCGCATCGACCAGGTCGCCGATAGGGCGTTCGTACATGCGGGGAACGCCCGTCATCTCGAAGTCGCCGCCCAGCACCGACAGCGCCGCAGTCAGCGGGCGCATGGCCGTGCCGGCATTGCCCAGGAAGAGCGTCGCCGCAGTGCCGGGTGGCAGTTGCCCACCGATGCCGGTGACGTCAATGGCCTGGCCGGGTGTGACGGCATCGGGGGTGATGCTGCAGCCCAGCTGCTTGAGTCCGGCCAGCATGACGCGGGTGTCGTCCGAATCCAGCAGGTCGTGAATGGTGGTGGTGCCCTGGCTCAGCGCCGCCAGCAGCAGCACGCGATTGGAGATGCTTTTGGAGCCGGGCAAGCTGACGCTGCCGTTGGCGGAGTCCAGTGCGGGCAGATCCAGAAATTCAGTGGTGAACATAAAACTCTCGTAGCCCCTGCGCAGCCTGGCTGCTTCGACACCGGGCTGCGCTGCGGGCGTGGCCGGGTGTCCGTGGCGGTTGGGTGAATAGATCGACGCCGCTAGTTTAAGAGCCCCGCTTGCCGCCCATGGTCCATTCGGCGCGAGCGGCGCTGGCCAGGGTCAGGCGGTCCTGCAGGCCCTGGCCGTCGTTGGCCTGCATCAGCCCTTCGAGCTGCTCCAGCGCCTGGCGGAACTGGCGCGACTGGGCCAGCACCTGATCGCGGTTGGCCAGCAACACGTCGCGCCAGAGCTTGGGGTCACCGGCGCCGATGCGGGTGAAATCGCGAAAGCCTGGTCCGGCCAGCGACAGCATATCGTCGGCACCGGGCTGGTTCAGCACGCTTTGCATCATGGCGAATGCCAGCAGATGGGGCAGGTGGCTGACGGTGGCGAGTGCACTGTCATGGGCTTCGGGCGACATGGCTGTGACCTTGCAGCCCAGGGCCTGCCACAGCGCCTGAGCCTTGGCCAGATGCGCGGTCAGCGTACGCTCCGTCGGGGTCAGTACGACCTGGGCGCGCTGGTAGAGGTTGACGTCGGCATGCTCCACGCCAGCCACTTCCTTGCCGGTGATGGGGTGGGCCGGCACAAAGCTGCCGATCTGGTCGCGCAGTGCGGAGCGCGCGGCCTGCACCACATCGACCTTGGTGGAGCCCACGTCCATGATCATCATCTGGGGCGTGACCAGATGCTTGATGGACTTGAGCGTGGCCTCGGTGGCCGCCACGGGCACGGCCAGCAGCACCAGATCGGCACCGGCCGCCGCCAGCAGGGCGGAGGGCGCTTCCACATCGATCACGCCCATCTGGCGGGCGCGCTCGGTAGTCGAGGGCGATTTGCTGTAGCCCACCACGCGCTTGACGAGACCGGCCTTCTTGAGTGCCAGGGCGAACGAGCCACCCATCAATCCGCAGCCGATCAAGCCGAGCTGCTCGAACGGCTGCAATTCCTGAGTCGCCATCACTTGCTCACCGGGTAGGTGCCCAGCACCTTGTAGAACGCACACAGGCCCTGCAACTCCTGCAGGGCGGCGGCCACATTGGCCTGGGCTGGGTGGCCTTCGATGTCGATGTAGAAGTAATACTCCCATTGGCCGGTGCGGGCCGGGCGCGACTCAAAGCGCGTCATAGAGACGCCATGCTTCTTCAGCGGCACCAGCAGGTCATGCACGGCGCCGGCCGTGTTGGGCACCGAGACCACCAGGCTGGTGCAGTCGCTGCCGCTGGGTGCGGCCGTGGCCAGCGTGTGCGGCAGACAGATGACGGCAAAACGCGTGCGGTTGTAGGCGTCGTCCTGGATCGCGTGGCTGACGATGTGCAGGCCGAACTGCTGGGCGGCACGTTCGCCGGCAATGCCGGCCCAGTTGGGGTGCAGGGCCGCCAGGCGCGCGCCTTCGGCATTGCTCTCCACGGGGCGGCGTTCGGCATGGGGCAGATGCTTGGACAGCCAGCCCTGGCATTGGGCCAGAGCCTGGGGGTGGGCGGCCACGACCTCGATGCCGTCCAGCGTGTTGCTGGTGCGCATCAGGTTGTGGCGGATCAGCATGCTGACTTCGCCCACCACATGGCAGGGCGTGTGTAGGAACATGTCCAGCGAGCGCGTGACCACGCCTTCGTTGGAGTTCTCCACGCCCACCACGCCATACTGTGCGCTGCCGGCGGCCGTGGCGTGAAAGACTTCCTCGAAACTGTTGCAGTACATCAGGTCGGCCGCGCCGCCGAAGTACTGGATTGCGGCTTCCTCGCAGAAGGTGCCGGCCGGGCCGAGCACGGCCACGCGCTGGGGCGATTCCAGCGCCAGGCAGGCCGACATGATCTCGCGCCAGATGGCTGCCACATGCGCGCCCTTGAGCGGGCCGGGGTTGTTGGACTTGATCTTCTCGATCACCTGGGCCACCCGGTCCGGGCGGAAGAAGGCCGAGCCTTCTGCTTTCTTGAGCTCGCCCACCTGCTCGGCCACATGGGCGCGCTGGTTGACCAGCTCCAGCAACTGGCGGTCCAGGGAATCGATCTGGTTGCGCAGCGACAACAGCTCGGGGCTGGCTTGGGGTTCTTGGCTCATGAATCTCTCAAATTTCGTAGCTGCTAGCGCAAGCTGTACAAGGATTTCAGACCAAAACCTTGGTGAAGTACTTGCAGATAAAGCGCTGGCAGCTCATCTTTTTACAAGGCTAAGAGCGGGGCTCAGGCCTGACGTTGCTCGAAGTCCCGCATGTAGTCGACCAGCGCCTGCACGCCTTCGATGGGCATGGCGTTGTAGATGCTGGCACGCATGCCGCCCACGGACTTGTGGCCCTTGAGCTGCAGCAGGCCGGCTTGCTTGGCGCCGGCCAGGAAGGCGTCGTTGCGCGACTCATCATGAAGGAAGAACGGAATGTTCATGCGCGAGCGGCAGTTCGCGGCCACCTTGTTCACATAGAACGAGGACTGGTCCACATAGTCATAGAACAGCTTGGCCTTGGCGATGTTGCGCGCTTCCATGGCGGCCACGCCGCTGAGGCAGCCTTCGGTCTGGCGCTTGAGCCACTGGAAGGTCAGTCCGGCCATGTAGATGCCCCAGGTAGGAGGCGTGTTGTACATGCTGCCGTTGTCGGCCACGGTTTTGTAATCAAACGCCGAGGGGCAGACGGGCAGGGCATGGCCCAGCAGGTCTTCGCGCACGATGACGATGGTCAGGCCTGCGGGGCCGATGTTCTTCTGCGCGCCGCCAAAGGCCAGGCCCACGCGGCTCCAGTCGATGGAGCGCGAGGCTACGTGCGAGGAAAAGTCGATGACCAGCGGAGCATCCGAGCCCAGGGCCTGGAGGTCGGGCAGCTCATGGAACTCCACGCCGTGAATGGTCTCGTTGCTGCAAATGTGCACATAGCTGGCGCCGCGGCTCAGATTCCAGCTGCTTGCGGCGGGAATCGTGGTGTAGTCGCTGTCCTTGGCGCTTGCGGCCACATTGGCATCGCTGGCGTACTTGGCGGCTTCCTTGGCCGACTTCTGGCTCCAACTGCCGGTCACCACAAAGTCCACCACGCCGGCGCGCGACAGATTCATGGGCACGATGGCGTTTTCGGCAATGCCGCCGCCCTGCATGAACAGGATCTTGAAGTGGGCGGGCACGGCCAGCAGCTCGCGCAGATCGGCTTCGGCGGCTTCGTAGATGCTGATGAATTCCTTGCCGCGGTGGCTCATTTCCATCACCCCCATGCCGGATCCGTGCCAGTCCAGCATTTCGGCGGCTGCGGTTTGCAGCACTTCTTCAGGGATGGCGGCGGGGCCTGCGGAGAAGTTAAAAGGGCGGTTCATCAGATTTACGCTCAAAACATGTGAAAGCGCTTGTCTAGCTTGCGCTTTCAGCTATCAAAACATTGGGCCACGGGCATGGATCATGCCCGTGGCGTCCGGTCCGTATCGGGGCAGCCCGGGGTTGGCCGATCAGGATGCGTCGCCGGACTCGGCTGTGCCTTCTTCGGAGCCGGCGCTGCCGGAGTCCTCGGCTTCGCCATCCTCGCCGGCACTGTCGTTGGCATCATTTTCGACGATGCGCTGCAGACCGATGAGCTTGGCACCTTCGTCCAGATTGATCAGCGTCACGCCCTGTGTGGCGCGGCCCAGCTCGCGGATTTCCGCAACCCGGGTACGCACCAGCACGCCGGTGTCGGTAATCAGCATGATCTCGTCCTCGGGCGCCACCAGGGTGGCAGCCACGACCTTGCCGTTGCGCTCGGACTGCTGGATTGCAATCATGCCCTTGGTGCCACGGCCGTGACGGGTGTATTCGCTAATGGCAGTGCGCTTGCCGTAGCCGTTTTCGGTGGCGGTCAGCACGCTTTGCGAACCCGCCACCACGTTGCCCGTGCCGTCGTCGGCCTCGGCAACCAGCATGGCGATCACGTTCTGATGCTCTTCGATGTTCATGCCACGCACGCCGCGCGCATTGCGGCCCATGGGGCGCACATCGTTCTCGTCAAAGCGCACGGCCTTGCCGCCGTCGCTGAACAGCATCACATCGTGCTTGCCGTCGGTCAGTGCGGCGCCGATCAGGTAGTCGCCTTCGTCCAGGCCCACGGCAATGATGCCGGCCTTACGCGGGTTGCTGAACTCGGTCAGCGCCGTCTTCTTGACGGTGCCCATGCTGGTGGCCATGAAGACGAAGTGATCTTCGGGGAAGCTGCGGTTTTCGCCGGTCAGCGGCAGCACCACGTTGATCTTCTCGCCTTCCTGCAGCGGGAACATGTTGACGATGGGGCGACCACGCGAGCCACGCGAGCCCGATGGCACTTCCCAGACCTTGAGCCAGTACATACGGCCGCGGTTGGAGAAGCACAGCAGGTAGTCGTGCGTGTTGGCAATGAAGAGCTGGTCGATCCAGTCGTCTTCTTTGGTGGCCGTGGCCTGCTTGCCGCGGCCGCCGCGCTTTTGCGAGCGGTACTCGGACAAGGGCTGGCTCTTGATGTAGCCGGTGTGCGAGAGCGTCACCACCATGTCGGTGGGCGTGATCAGGTCTTCGGTGGACAGGTCCTGCGCGCTGTACTCCACGGTGGAGCGACGCTCGCCCTTCTTGGACTGACCGAACTCGGCCTTCACGGCGTTGAGTTCTTCGCCAATGATGATGGAGACGCGCTCGGGCTTGGCCAGGATGTCCAGCAGGTCTTCGATGACCGACATGACGTCCTTGTACTCGGCCACGATCTTGTCTTGCTCAAGGCCTGTCAGGCGTTGCAGACGCATCTGCAGAATTTCCTGGGCCTGGGTTTCGGACAGGCGGTACAGGCCGTTTTGCTGCATGCCGAATTCGACTTCCAGGCCCTCGGGGCGATAGTCGTCGGCATTGACCACACCGCCGTCGGTGCGCGTGCGGGTGAGCATCTCGCGCACCAGCTTGCTGTCCCAGGATTTTTCCATCAGCGCGGCCTTGGCCACAGGAGGTGTGGGAGCGTTGCGGATGATGGCGATGAAGTCGTCGATATTGGCCAGTGCGACGGCCAGACCTTCCAGCACATGGCCGCGGTCGCGCGCCTTGCGCAGCTCGAACACGGTGCGGCGGGTCACCACTTCGCGGCGGTGCTCCAGGAAGACCTGGATCAGATCCTTCAGGTTGCACAGCTTGGGCTGGCCGTTGACCAGCGCCACCATGTTCATGCCGAAGGTGTCTTGCAGCTGGGTCAGCTTGTAGAGGTTGTTGAGCACCACCTCGGGCACTTCGCCGCGCTTCAATTCGATCACCAGGCGCATGCCGGACTTGTCCGACTCGTCCTGAATATGGCTGATGCCCTCGATCTTCTTTTCGTGCACCAGCTCGGCCATGCGCTCCTGCAGCGTCTTCTTGTTGACCTGATAGGGCAGCTCGTCAACGATGATGGACTGGCGCTGGCCCTTGTCGATGTCCTCGAAGTGGCACTTGGCACGCATCACCACGCGGCCACGGCCGGTGCGGTAGCCTTCCTTGACGCCGTTGATGCCGTAGATGATGCCGGCCGTGGGGAAGTCGGGCGCGGGAATGATCTCCATCAGCTCGTCGATGGAAGCCTCGGGGTTCTGCAGCAAATGCAGGCAGCCGTCCACTACCTCATTGAGGTTGTGCGGCGGGATATTCGTGGCCATGCCCACGGCAATACCCGAGGAGCCGTTGACCAGCAGGTTAGGCAGGCGGCTTGGCAGCACCAGTGGCTCGCTCTCGGAGCCGTCGTAGTTAGGGCCGAAGTCCACGGTCTCCTTGTCGATGTCGCCCAGCATTTCATGAGCGATCTTGGAGAGGCGGATTTCCGTGTAACGCATGGCGGCGGCGCTGTCGCCGTCCACCGAGCCGAAGTTGCCCTGGCCATCGACCAGCATGTGGCGCAGCGAGAAGTCCTGCGCCATACGCACGATGGTGTCATATACCGCGCTGTCGCCGTGAGGGTGGTATTTACCGATCACGTCACCGACGATACGCGCCGACTTCTTGTAGGGGCGGTTCCAGTCGTTATTGAGTTCGTGCATGGCGTACAGAACGCGGCGGTGCACGGGCTTGAGGCCATCACGCGCATCAGGAAGCGCCCGGCCCACGATCACGCTCATGGCGTAATCGAGATAACTGCGACGCATCTCCTCTTCAAGGCTGATGGGCAGAGTTTCTTTAGCAAACTGGGTCATGTCTAGTGATACTTTGACGGCTGGAAAACAGCCATTTTAGGTCGAATGGCGTGTGGCAGCAGAGCAACATAACTGAGGAATTACATAGCTGTCCTACTTGTTGGTGCCTAGTTGACAACACTCTTGCATGTTACGTATGGCACAATCATTTCAACGTTTTTGGTGATGGTCACTGATGACGTCCACAGATTCGCAGCCCTGCTGCGGCTTTTTCCCCAAGAGGAGAACCATGAAGAAACTGAACAAAGTGGCGATGTTGTTTGCCTCTGCTGCCCTCGTGACAGCCGCTGGCGCACAAGTGAAGGCTGCTGACGGTGGCAAGACTATCGACAACTGGCAAAACGGCACCAGCGAACTGGTGTGGAAGAACGGCACGAACGAACTGTGCTGGCGCGATGCCAACTGGACTCCTGCTACTGCCGCTGTTGATTGCGACGGTGCTCTGAAGGCCCAGGTTGCTGCTCCCGCTCCCGCCGTTGTGCCTCCCGCTCCTGTGGCTCCCCAGCCTGCAGTGGCATCTAAGGTTACCTACTCTGCTGACGCTTTCTTCGACTTCGACAAGTCCGTGCTGAAGCCCGCAGGCAAGGCTAAGCTGGATGACCTGACCGGCAAGATCAAGGACATCAACCTGGAAGTCATCATCGCCGTGGGTCACACCGACTCCATCGGTTCCGATGCTTACAACCAAAAGCTGTCGGTGCGTCGCGCTGAAGCTGTGAAGGCTTATCTGGTGTCCAAGGGCATCGAAAAGAGCCGCGTGTACACCGAAGGCAAGGGCAAGAAGCAACCCGTGGCAGACAACAAGACTGCTGCTGGTCGCGCTCAAAACCGTCGCGTGGAAATCGAAGTTGTGGGCACCAAGGCTGCTCAGTAATCTTTCGATTGCTACACAAAAAGCCCCGGTAACGGGGCTTTTTTTATGCCTGATCCATCGCGGTAATCGCGGACAATTGCACCATGAGCAACACTATCAATGCCGACCCGGCAGAACTGGAAAAATTCTCCAGCTTGGCCCATCGCTGGTGGGATCCCGAGAGTGAATTCAAGCCACTGCATCAGATCAACCCCCTGAGACTGGACTGGATCAACGCCCAGGCGCCCCTGGCGAACCAGCGTGTTCTGGATGTGGGCTGTGGCGGAGGCATTTTGGCGGACTCCATGGCGCGCAAAGGTGCCAAGGTGGTGGGTATCGATCTGGCAACCAAGGCTTTGCGCGTCGCGCAGTTGCATGCTCTGGAGGCGGGAACGCCCAATATTCAATACCATGAGGTCAGTGTCGAGCAGCTGGCGCAGGAGCAGCCGGCCAGTTTTGATGTGGTGACCTGTATGGAAATGCTGGAGCATGTGCCCGATCCTGCGTCCATCGTGCGGGCATGTGCACAGCTGGTCAAGCCTGGCGGCTGGGTGTTTTTTTCCACCATCAATCGCAATGCCAAGGCTTTTGCGCTGGCGATCGTGGCTGCCGAATACATGCTCAAGATGATTCCCAAAGGCACTCATGAGTACGCCAAGTTGCTGCGCCCCAGCGAGTTGGCTCGCTTTGTGCGCGAAGCCGGCCTGGATGTGCAAGGCAGCAAAGGCATGGAGCACAACCCAATCTCGGGCCGCTATTGGCTCAGCAATGACACCTCGGTCAATTACATGCTGGCAACACGCCGCCCTCAGGAGTGACAGCCATGTGGAAGCACGTTAGAGCCGTTCTTTTTGATCTGGATGGCACTTTGATCGACAGCGCTCCTGATCTGGGTGCTGCAGCGGACAAGATGCGTGTGGATCGCGGCATGCCGTCGCTGCCGCTCCATGCCTACCGCCATATGGCCGGGGCTGGGGCTCGTGGAATGCTGGGTATTGCGTTCGGTATGACGCCAGAGTCTGCAGGATTTGCGGAAATGCGCGAGGAGTTCTTTCGCAATTACGAGCAATGCATGACCGAGCGCACCTATGCTTTTGAGGGCGTACCGGAGCTGATCCAGGCATTGGAGGCTGGCCCGTTGTTGTGGGGGGTTGTGACCAACAAGTCCATGCGCTTCACTGACCCGTTGACCCGTCAGATGCCCTTGTTTGCTCAGGCTGCGGCCGTGGTGAGCGGGGACACGACGCCGCATTCCAAGCCGCACCCCGAGCCTCTGTTTGAAGCCGCGCGACGCATGCAGATTGCTCCCGAGCATTGCATCTATGTCGGAGATGATGAGCGCGATATCCAGGCGGGTGCAGCAGCGGGCATGAAAACTGTAGCTGCACGCTATGGCTACCTGGGTGCGACAGCAGATACGGTTCATTGGGGTGCCGATGCGCATATCAATTCACCACTTGAGCTGTTGAAGTTGCTGGGATGAGGCTAGAATAGGCGACTAAGGGGCTGTCCTGGTTTCGACGTGGGTTCGGAACCGGTGCGGTGCATGTCGAGCTTGAGTGACGCTCGTAAATCTCCATTCAAAAAACTAACTGCAAACGACGAACGTTTCGCACTCGCCGCTTAATCCGGTGAGCCTTGCAACAGCACGCTAGTGGGCTGGGCAAGGGGGTAGCAATACCTCCCGGCTGCAAGGGAATTTTCATTAGCTGGCTGGATACCGGGCTTCTTGGTATTTGGCGAGATTTTAGGAAGCTGGCTACCCAAGCAGCGTGTGCCTGCGGGGTTTGGGTGGCGAGATTTAAAACAGAGCACTAAACATGTAGATCTGTCCGGCGAAGGCTTACGGACGCGGGTTCAATTCCCGCCAGCTCCACCACCATAACGTCCAAGGGCGTTCACTGAAGTCCAGTGAACGCCCTTTTTCTTTGGTAAATCAACGACTTGCCTTCCGTAGTCGTCCGCCAAGGTTCGCGGGCATCCGAGGCCAAGTGGGGGTACAAGTGGGGGTACAACTCGCCAAAAGCCTATACTTTGGCTCAGTTGTACCCCCACTTTCAGGCCAAACCCAGCAACCATGGGGCCTGGCGGCCCATGCGTTGTACCCCCACCCTGGGGCCGAGAGCGGGAATTTGTACCCCCACCTAGGAAGGCTGTACCCCATGCTGACCGATGCCCACTGCCGCAACGCCATCTGCCCACCTGATCGTAAGCAGGCACGCTTCACCGACGCTGGCGGGCTGTACCTGCAAGTCAGCCCCAGCGGCTCCAAGCGCTGGTTTTACAAATACCGTACCGACGGAAAAGAAAAGCAGCTTGCTTTGGGCAGTTACCCCGCCGTGGGGCTGACGGCAGCCCGCAAAGCGCGTGATGTTGCCAAGATGCAACGTGCGCAGGGCAGCGACCCTATCGAGGCCCGCAAGCTGGAAAAGCTCAAAGGCGGGCTTGATCGCGGGGATAGCTTCCAGGCCGTGGCGCTGGACTGGCACGGCAAGCAGGTAGCTGGCTGGAGTGCCGGGCATGCTGAGCGCACCTTGAGGCAGCTGGAGCGCGACCTGTTTCCCTGGCTGGGCCAACGGCCCATGGCCGGCATCGAGCCCATGGAGCTGCTGTCCGTCTTGCAGAAGGTGGAAGAGCGCGGCGCACTGGAAACGGCCGACCGGGCACTCATGCTGGCCCGCCAGATATGGCGCTACTGGCTGCCCACTGCCAGCAACAGCCAGCGCGACATTACCGAAGGCCTGAAAAGCCGCCTCACCCCGTACCATGCAAAGAACTTTGCCGCCATCGTCGAACCGCAGCGCTTTGGCGAGCTGCTGCGGGCCATGCACGCCTACAAAGGCGGGCCGCTGGTGCGCACTGCCTTGCTGCTGGCGCCCTTGCTGTACCAGCGCCCCGGAAACCTGCGCATGATGGAGTGGGCCGAGCTGGATCTGGATGCCGGCCTGTGGACCATTCCCAGCGAAAAGATGAAGCGCACCAGGCAGGAGAAAGAAAACGGCGAACCGCATGTGGTGCCCCTGCCCGTGCAGGCGGTGGATCTGCTGCGTGAGCTGCACTCACTCACAGGCCACGGTCGCTATGTGTTCCCCGGCCAGCGCAACCAAGACCGCCCCTTGTCCGACAACTCCGTGCGCAGCGCCCTCTATGGGCTGGGCTTTGGCACGGAGCAAAGCTGGCATGGCTTCAGAGCCAGCGCCCGCACCATGCTGGTGGATCAGTTGGATCTGGACCCGCTGGCCATCGAGGCCAACCTGGCCCATGCCGTGAAAGATGCCAACGGCCGCAGCTACAACCGTACCAAGTACCTGTCCAAGCGCTTCGATCTGGTTCAGCAGTGGGCCGACTACCTGGACAAGCTGCGCCGCGGTGCCGATGTGATCGAGCTGCATCAACGCAGCAGCTAGGCCGCATCAAACGCTCTCATCGGCCGCCCGCCGAGGCGGCTTTTTTGCGCCTGGCGCATAGCCGAAAGAGGGCGCGAAAGTGCAAGCTAATCGAGTCAGGAGATGATTTTTCTTGGGAACGTGGGAACACTGCATTTTTTGAAGCCGAATTGTCTCCAAACGCTTATGGGTAGAGCGCTAGGTGCTCCTAAAAGTTGTGGGAACAAATTGGGAACAAAGTGGGAACGTTTTGGGAACAATATAAAAATATTTCGCTATATGAAATACTGAGAACTCTTTTCTACTTTCAGCCCGTCTTTTACTTGTGATCGCTATGTCTTGAAAACTGCGACAGAACGCTGGCGTAGAGCTGCTGCACTGGTCGGCCTGGTGCTGCCTAGGCGCGAGCATTCGGTGCGGGGCCAGTGGTGGATGCGAGCGGAAGGTGAGGGAATGCAGCGCAAGGGGTGTCCCTTGGTGCCCCCTCTCTTGGCGCGCAGTTGGCCAATGTTTTGCTCTGAAGGGCTTGGCTTTAGATGAGCGGTCGAATTTCACATGAGTCGGCAACCGACTTATCGCGGGCCTTTAAACCTTGCTGTGCAAAGACTGCTTGGAAGCGGTTTCCGCTGTTCGCATCCCGGACCGGAGTTCACGGTGCGTGGTACGAAGCAGTCATTGGATCATCCGAGCGGCCACCGGTTTCAATGACAGGTCTCGGAGGCGCAGCGGTCTTTCCGCCGGCGGACAGTGGTTATGCCGTCGATTGATCGTCGAATGTCTGCTGTTAGCAGATTCGAACTGACGGTCTCGACCCATTGCAGTCCTTCGATTCTGGGCCAGCGAAGACTGCTTTTAGCAAATGCAGTCGGTCGTGACTGTATCGTCACTTCCTAGTCATGCTTCCACAGCAGTCATCCAAGTACCGACGCGGACGACGATCCAGCAACTGATCTCAGTATCAATGTTTGCCTTGCAGCATTTCACTTCAGGAAGCGCTCCACCAGTCGCACAAAATAGCTGGCCCCAACGGGAATCAGCGCATCGTTGAAGTCATACGATGGGTTGTGCACCTGGCAGGGACCAGGACCATGGCCGGGCAGGCGGTGGCCGCCTTCGCCATTGCCCAGCAATACATAGCAGCCGGGACGTTGCTGCAGCATGAAGGCAAAGTCCTCGGAATTGGTCAATCGGGGGGCCTGGGCGTTCACCCGCTCGGTCCCCACGACCTCCTGCATGACCGATACCGCAAACGCAGTCTGCTCGGGGTCATTGACCAGCGCCGGATAGCTTCGCTCAAAGTGCAGCTGTGCTTCGCAGCCATAGGCCGTGGCCGAGCCTTGCACAATATCCATCATGCGCTGCTCGATCATGTCCAATGTACTGGCGCTTTGCGTGCGCACGGTGCCACCCAGCCAGGCGCTGTCTGGGATCACGTTGACGGCATCACCGCCGTGAATCTGGGTAACGGATAGCACGGCTGCGTCGTCAGGTGTGCGGTTGCGCGAAATGATGGTCTGCAAACCGATAAGGATCTGGCCTGCACACATCAGCGGATCCACACCGGTGTCGGGCTGCGAGGCATGGGCTCCCTTGCCTTGGACATCAATGCGAAAGCGATTGCTGGAGCTCATGAACGGACCCGCTCGCACGCCAAAGCTACCTACAGCGCGTCCTGGTGCATTGTGCAGCCCGAAGACGGCATCACAATCAAAGCGCTCAAAGAGGCCATCTTCAATCATGGCGCGGGCGCCGGCCTGCCCACCTTCTTCAGCGGGTTGGAATATGCAGTGCAGCGTGCCGTCAAACTTGCCGCTTTGGGCTAGATGCCAGGCAGCGGCCAACAATGTTGCCGTGTGACCGTCATGGCCACAGGCATGCATACGGCCTGCGTGCTGCGAACGGTGTTCGAAGGTATTGAGTTCCTGCATGGGCAGAGCATCCATGTCGGCACGCAGACCTATGCTGCGTCCTCCCGATCCGCGCCTGAGTGTGCCGACTACGCCCGTGCCGCCCACGCCGCGTGTGACTTCATAGCCCCAGTGCTGCAAGTAGTCGGCTACCAGCGCGCTCGTGCGCTCCTCTTGAAAGCCCAGCTCAGGATGGGCATGCAGGTCACGGCGGATCTGACGGAATTCAGGATTGTCGGCAATGGCTTGAATAATTGGCATGGTGCGCTCTTATTGCAATTTCAAGCTCAAGCTACGGGCCTTGGCCTGGTCACGCGCGATTTGATCGGCAAACTGGCTCTGCTCCGCTACTGTCGCCACTTGCATGCCCATGGCGGTCAGTTGCTCGGGAACGCCTTTTGATGCAAGAGCAGCTTCCAACGCCGTCTTCAGACGAGCGAGACGATCTGGTGCTACGCCCTTGGGAGCCAAGAGCCCCATCCAGCCATTCATCTCCAGGCCCTTGACGACCTTGCCTTCGTTGAGCGTGGGAATATTCTTGATCATGGGTTGTCGCTGCAGACTCGCCACACCCAGAACCTTGATGCGCCCGGCTTCGATATGCGGCAGAGCCGTAGCGGGCACCATTACGGCCAAGTCGATCTGGCCACCCAGCAAGTCCGTCAGCAGGGGGCCTGCGCCTTTGTATGGCGCATGCAGCATCCGCACATTGGCTCGTTGCTGCAGATCCTCCATCACCAGATGCTGCATGGTGCCTATGCCGGGACTGCCATAGCTGATCGAATCTGGCTTGGCTCGCAATGCAGAGATCACGCCATCTAGGTCATTCGCGGGTAAATCCTTGCGGGCGACCAGCAGCGGCGAGTTCGAGCTGATAGGACCGACAGGTGCGAAGTCTTTGGTGCCATAGCGCACGTTTTTATTGAGCATGGGCACCAGCACCACATCGTTGATGGAGCCAACCAGCAGCGTGTACCCATCCTTGGCGGCATTGGCTACCTTGGCTGCGCCCAGAGCTCCGCCAGCGCCACCCAGGTTTTCAATGACCACAGGCTGGCCCAGTTCAGCCGACAGCCTGGGCTGCACCACACGGATGGCAGCATCGATGGAGCCGCCCGAGGCGAACGGAACAACCAAGGTAATGGGCTTCTCTGGAAAGCTTTCCGCCATGGCAGAGGCAGCCAATGCCCATGCGGTGCAGGCGGTAGCTGTAGTGCGAATCAGGGTACGAGCCAATGAGTGAGGCGCAGAGGTCATGACATGTCTCCTTTTATTGATGGCGAAACTCGATAGCGGGTAAGGAGAAGTCTGGGGCAGAACATCCATCTTTTAAGTGCTAAATTGCATTGAGCTATGCAATCCATGACTACCTCACACTCACCCAGCGCCGGGCGTTCTTCTGCCTTGCTCAATCGTCTGTTGGCACGCACGCGGCTGCGACAGTTGCAACTGCTCGTGTTGATTGCCGACCTGGGCAGCATCCAGCGCGCTGCCGAGGTTGTGGGGCAAACACAGTCGTCAGCAACCAAAGCCTTGTCGGAGCTTGAGCGGATGGTGGGTTTACCGCTTTTCGAGCGTCATGCACGCGGAGTGCGTCCCACGTTGATCTGCCGCGACCTACTACCGCTGTTGCGCAGCATGCTGGGCTCACTCACTGGCTGCGCAGAGATGTTGGCTGCGGCCGCGGAAGGCGCGCAAGGTGTGCTCAGCGTGGGGGCCATTACAGGCGCCTTGTCGGGCTTTCTAGGCCGAGAGCTTGGTCCATTCCTTCAACAGAATCCGCAATTGCGTGTGGAGGTGGTGGAAGACAGTCACCATGCTCTGCTAGCTGGGCTGGCGGCGCGCACGCTCGATATGGTGCTCGTGCGCGAGCCCGCAACGCTAGCCAGCGGAACACGTTTTGTGCCACTGCTGGAGGACAAGGTGGTTGCAGTAGCCGGGCCCACCCATCCGTTGCAACGCAAGCGTGTATTGCATGCAAACCAGATGCTCGGGCAGCGATGGGTTCTGGCTCCCCTGTCCACGCAGATGCATGAAGCTTTCGAGCGCTTGTTCGAAGCCTGCGAGCAATTGCCTCAGCACTCACCTCTTATCACACGCTCTCTGCCCATGCTGCTGGAGTACCTGCGCACCACGGATGCGGTGGCGCTAACACCGCTCAGCGTGGTTCAGCCCTTTGTACAGGCAGGCTGGCTGCAAGTGTTGGCGCTACAGTTTCCTTCCACACTGGCCGCAATTGGCTTGCTGGTGCCAGAAACACCCGAAAAGCATGGCGTGGATCTGTTGACTGAGTACTTGGTGGACAGATCGCGGTAAGGAACATGTCTTCCTATTTCGATTGCGCTGTGCCTCGTAGAGGGCTCATTTTCTTTTGTGACTATTGGCCAACAGGAGCCGTTGAGCAGTCAAAGCTTGAGGACCTCTTCAATCTAAAGCCGCCCACCAAATAATCGCATTGACCGGCCGCTATTGGCCGGTAGCAGCCAGCCACCGAAGGCTGCTCACGACCCTAAGCGGAAGTCGGTGCATTTCAAGTAAATGACTGCATTGGGCAGGATTGCGTACCTTCCCGCGGATCATCCTCCAAGTGCATTCAAGAGCACGAGTGCAATAGTCAATGTTTGTGGTCGTGCTGATGATGAATGTCCGGGAAATGCTCATGGGTGTGAGTCAAGGGCTCATGAGTGTGCAAATGCGCGTGCTTACCGGTTGCCGGCAGCCCATCCGCATGGACATGCTGATGATGCTCATCATGCTCGTGCTCATGACTATGTTCAACCCATTCATGGGTGTGCTCGTGCTGATGGGTTTCAGTAAGGTGTAGCCAAACCCCGATCCCCATCAGAACGCCTGCAACGAGCAATCGAGGCGATGCAGGCTCTCCCAGGAAAACGATGGCCAGCAAGGCTCCAAAAAATGGTGCGATCGAGAAGTAAGCACCTGTGCGAGCTGTACCCAGATAGCGCAAAGCGATCACGAACAAGACCAGACTCGTTCCATAGCTCAGGAAGCCGATCACCGTACCCAAGGCCACGATTCCTGGTGATGGCCAGACTGCACCCGTCGCTAGAGCCAGTAGCAAATTGGTGGCACCGGCAGCCAGGCCCTTCATCATTGCAATGAACGAGGCATCTGCAATCGACACCTTGCGGGTCAGATTGTTGTCAATGGCCCAAGACAGGCAAGCCCCAAGCACTGCAAGCGTGGGCCAAAGACTCGCGGAACCCGTTTGGCTCGGCCAGCTAAGCACGACGGCACCCGCGACGATTGCCACCATACCCAAGGCGATGCGGCGATCAAAGTTTTCTTTGAACACAAACCAGGCCAGAACAGCCGTCAGCACCCCCTCTGCATTGAGCAGCAAAGAGGCGTCGGTCGCTGCCATCCCGGACAAGCCTGTCATCAAGAGCAGCGGACCCATCATGCCGCCTGCTACGACGGCTCCGGCCAACCACCCCATCTCACTACGTTTCAGGGTTACGGCAGGAGCGTTCGTCACCAGCCTGTAGATCAGCAAGCCGATGCCAGAGCCGAGGTAGAGAATGCCTGCCATCAACCAGGGACTGGCATGCTCCAGCAGCATCTTGACTGCTGGTGTACCTGCTCCAAATAGAACTGCTGCGCTGAGTGCGGCGACAACTCCACGGTTTGCCAAAACATTCATAACTACCTCGTCTTACCTATGCTTAGTCGAGCTGGGTATTACTTCACCGAAAAGCGCACGGTGACAGTTTGGCCCTCAACGCCGGTGATGGTCGCAACGACTTTGCTGCCTTTGGCAACCTTAATACCCGTTGCTTCAAGTTTGTTGCCACCGGCAGGCTTGATGTCGGCTTCAGATTTTTCCGCACCATTGAGCGCAGTCAGTTTGCCGCCCATCTTGCTCACGTCAGCAGGATCGTCGTGATCGATTACGTAGATGGCAGCACCATTGGCTTGTGGAACCAGCTCAAAGGACAGATCGCTGGCCGATTGGACAATGCCGCCGTGCTGAGGCTTGGCAGTGCCATGCGCCATGGCGTTCATGCTGATCAGAGAGAGGCCCAGTACAGCTGCAGACAGCAGTTTTTTCATAACTATTCCTAGCTAAAGCGAGGCGCATCAAGGGCTGCGCCTCAAAGCCCGTCATTGCTTTAAAACGCTTCTTGCTGCTCAGGTGTGCCCTCGGCATCTAGATTTGATGCCAGAAGCTTTTCGGTGGCTTTTTTGCCAAACGCTAGGTACATCAAGGGGGTCAACAAGGTGTCGAGGAGAGTGGAGCTCACCAAGCCACCGAATATGACCACCGCGACAGGGTGCAAGATTTCCTTGCCTGCGGCATCTGCAGATAGCAGCAAAGGCGTCAGGGCAAACGCAGCTACCAGCGCAGTCATCAGCACAGGCGTCAAGCGCTCCAGCGAGCCTCGGACAACCATGGGCTGGCCGAACTGCTCCCCTTCAAACTTGCAGAGGTTGATGTAGTGGCTCACCTTGAGGATGCCGTTGCGAACCGCAATACCTGTTAAGGTAATAAAGCCCACCATGGACGCAACGGAAAGCGTGATCCCTGAAAGCCACATGGCAATCACACTGCCGACCAGTGCCAAGGGTATGTTTGCCATGATGATCAAGGCGAGCGTTGTCGAGCGATAGCGCGTGTATAGCACCAGGAACACCAATGCCAGAGACATCAGCGAGAGCCACACAATCTTCTGTGTAGCTTGCTCTTGCGCCTGGAACTGACCTTCTAGGGAGATGGAATTGCCTGTCGGCAGCGGGGTGCGATCTATAGCCATACGGATGTCACGCACAATACGGCTCATGTCTGAACCGTCCGTGTTGGCATAAACCACGATGCGACGACGACCGTTTTCCCGTCCGATCTGGTTGGGTCCGTCTGTCTCTGAAACCGTCGCAATCGCTGAGACGGGAATCCGGCCGGCCGGTGTGTCGATCAGGGTTCGAGCCAGGTCTTGTGGGCTACGACCTTCATCAGGCAAACGCAACACCAGCTCATAACGACGCGGGCCATCCACGATCTGTGCACCATGAGCACCATCCGTCAGTGCTTGCAGCACACGGATCGCCTCTCCAGGAGCCAAGCCCATCTGAGCTGCCTTCTGATGGTCAAGACGCACTGTAATCTGGGGAATCAGCACTTGCTTCTCAACGGTCAGGTCAACCAGGCCAGGGATGCTCGAAAGACTTTGGCGCATCTGCTCGGCCAAACCACGCAGCGTGTCGGTATCGTCACCGGAAATCTTCAGGGCGATCTGAGCGCGGACACCAGACAGCAAGTGATCCAGGCGGTGAGAAATCGGCTGGCCTACAGCGACTTGTGCGGGCAGCACAGACAGCTTTGCGCGAATATCGGCCATCACGGCTTCACGATCACGCTCGCTGCGCTTCAGATCAACGTCGATCTCTGCGGAGTGGACCCCTTCGGCATGCTCATCCAGCTCTGCGCGACCTGTTCGGCGCCCAACCTGGGTGACCTCGGGCACCTCCATGATCAAGGTCTCAGCCAAAGAACCCATTCGATTGGCTTCTGCCAATGATGTCCCCGGATTGAACACCATGCCCAGAACCAGCGAGCCCTCATTGAAAGCTGGCAGGAACGCCCTTGGGAAGAAGGGAACGCTGGCCATTGCAATCACTACTGCGGCCAAGGCCGCAGCCATCAACGCCTTGCTTCTTGGGAAAGACCAGGCCAGCAGCTTTTCATCCCAGTGCTTGAGGCGTTTGACGATGGGACTGTCCCCATGATCGATGCGCTTCATCCTTGGCAGCAGGTAGGAGCACAGCACCGGCGTCACCGTCATCGACACCAGCATGGACGCCAGGATGGAGATGATGTAGGCGATCCCCAGCGGTGAGAACAAGCGGCCTTCGACCCCGGGCAGAGCAAACAGCGGCACGAACACCAGCACCACGATGGCCGTGGCATAGACGATGCCGGAGCGAACCTCCACGCTGGCTTTGCGGACAACCTCCAGAGTAGGCGCCGGGTGCTCCAGCTCCCGGTTCTGCTTGAGTCTGCGAAGAATGTTTTCCACGTCCACCACGGCATCGTCAACCAGCTCTCCGATGGCAATGGCAAGTCCACCCAAGGTCATCACATTGATGGATTGGCCCAACCAGTGAAATACCAGCGCCGTGGCAGCCAGCGACAGAGGGATCGCGACCAGTGAGATCAACGTGGTTCTGGCTGAAAGCAGGAAGGCAAACAGCACGATGGCGACCATGATGGCCCCGTCACGCAGTGCTTCTGTCACATTGCCAATCGAGGCTTCAATGAAGTCTGCCTGCCGGAACAAGGCTCTGGGTTCGCTAATTCCTTCGGGGCGACCTTTACTCAGTTCACGAAGCGCTTGCTCGATGTCACGAGTCACGCGAACGGTATCGGCTTCAGGCTGCTTCTGAACGCTGACGATGACCGCAGGAGAGCCGTTGTAGCCACCGTCACCGCGCTTCATGGCTGCAGCGAACCGGACATTGGCAACTTGCTCCAGGCGGATCGGACGGCCATCGCGCCAGGCCACTGCAGCTGACTGCAGGTCCTCGACCTTGTTGGTGCGCCCAATGTGGCGGATCAGATACTCCTTGCTATTGAGGTCGATGAAACCACCGCCTGCGTTGCCAGCAAACCCCTTGAGAGCCGTTTCCAGTTGAGAAAGGGTGACGCCGAACTGAGCCATCCGGGCGGTGTCAGGCTCCACACGCAATTGACGTACCTCACCCCCAATGGGAATGACTTGCGAAACACCTTGGACAGCCAGCAAGCGGGGGCGCAGCACAAAGTCCGCATACTCCCGAGCCTGCATGGGGGTTGCGGCCGATGCGCCTTTTTCGCTCACATTCAAGGGCAAGGCCAGCAGCATGACCTCACCCATGATGGAGGACACAGGTCCCATCACAGGCACCACATCAGCGGGAAGTCGTTCTCGCACAAGGGCAAGCCGCTCCGCCACCAACTGGCGATTACGGTAGATGTCAGTGCCCCAGTCAAACTCGGCATAGAGAATCGACAAGCCGACCCCAGACATGGAGCGCACGCGAGTGACCCCCGGCATGCCATTCAATGCTGTTTCAATGGGGAAAGTTACAAGCTGTTCGACTTCTTCAGGGGCCATGCCCCCGGCTTCGGTCAGAACAGTGATCAGAGGTTTGTTGAGGTCCGGGAAGACATCGACAGGCGTTTTGACTGCCGTGATGATCCCGTAGACCATCAATATCGCAGCGAACGCTAATACAAACAGCCGGTTATGCAGGCTGTTGCGAACAATCCAGTTGAACATGTGTCACCTCACAGTTCAGCGGATTTGTGCGATCAGTGCCGCACCTTGAACCACGACTCGGTTTTCATCGCCAAGTCCTTTGGTGACGACTATCCGGTTCGCATCCAGCGCTTGGTACTGCACGGGTTGCGGGATATAGCGCTCCGCTCCTGACTTGATCCAGACGACTGGCTCATTGGCAGGGTTGCGAGTGACAGCCTGTGCAGGCAGAACAAAGCCCTTGACACTTTGCTTGGAGTTAGCAATGACGGTGACAGGCTGACCGATGGCAATCGGCAGTTGCTGAGTACCATCGGCTGCGACCGCCTTGAAGGTCAATGGCAGCACGCCGTCACGCAGGCTTCGACCAGCACCAATGAGTTCCAAACGGACACCTGGCGTCGCTTTGATCGTTGCTGCACTGATGTTGGCTGCTAGAGCAGGATCTGCGGTTGTGGCCTCCACCATGACCTTGGATGGATCGGTAATCTCAAACAAGACATCCTTGGATTCGACAACCTGGCCAAGCACCACATTGGCACTGGCGATGACACCAGAGACGGGTGCCACCACGCTTTCCTTGGCAGCCAGGCCGCCACCGATTGCGCTTTCACGCGCTTTCAAACTGGCAAGCTCTGTCTGAGCTGCTTCGATCTCTTTGCGTGGGACAGTGCCTTCAAGTCCTTTGAGTCGCTCCACACGTTTTTGCGCGATTTCTCGGGCACCTCTGAGCTCGGCCAACTGGGCACGCTGTCCAGACAAGGCAAGTGGCTCTGCGTGATGGGCTACGACCGCCAGGACTTCCCCTTTGCGCACAGTCTTGCCAGCGAATGGCAAGCCTTGGGCTCCGGCCTCAATCTTTCCACCCACAACCGTCTGCACCAGGCCACTTGCATTGGGGTCCGCAATGACTTTGGCTGGCAGTTCGGTGGTTGTGCTTGCTTCGGACATCAAGGCAATTTCCGTGCGAATTGCCAATCGACGCTGTGACAGCATGGGTACGTTCACGCTGCCATCAGGCAGGCGACTCAATCCTGCTGCCGATGGAGTGGCCGAGGCCGTATCCAGATGCTCTCCGTTGGGGCCGTGAGCGCCCGGAGAGGCTTGAGCCATGGTGACTACCAAGACCGCAGACATGATGATGATGCGCTTCATTGGGCGCCTCCCTTTGCTACTTTGCTGTTAGAGCCACGGCCCAAGAGCCATCCCAATCCGCCCACTGCGGCCAATGCCGCAATTGCCAAAGCGCCAAACAGCAAAGCGTTTTCTTCTCCATGGGCATGGGTGGCCTCAGCCGCAGCCTGGGTCGCGCCGACTTCCAAAGTGCCGTCTAGCAGGTCAGACTCTTTGCCATCCAGAATCGTGATCACCAGCGCGTGTGACCCTTTCTTGCCGAGTTCCGCCAAAAACTTCTCGTCAGCGACTGCATAGTCGCCCTGGTCCGAGTGATAAGGCGCAGAGGCTTTCAGCTGGCCCAGCTCGACTTCCACCTTGGCCTGATCGACAGGCTCATTGGTAGCGAATCGGTTGATGAACATCGAAAACTCGCCACCTTGCAAGCGACCGACCAGCTCGTAGTTTTCAGACTTAGTCTCGAACCTGGGTGCAGAAGAGGTGGCTCCTGCCGTGGGGGCTGCGTCTAGATGCTCTCCATTGGGACCGTGAGCACCAGGGGATGCCAAGGCGATCCCCGAAGAAAGGGCGAAGCCACCCAGTAAGAGCATGCGTTTGGCAACGCGAGGAATTGAAAACAGGGAATTCATGGCAGTTGTCCGTAGGCTTGTTGAAGACGCGCACGTGAGAGGCCAAATGCGGCCTCCTGGCGAGCAGCGCTGTAGTCGGCTTGAGCTGCGGCACTGGCTGCGCGCAGGAGCTCTGGGAGAGATGTTTCGCCTGCGTTGAATGAGGCGCGAATCAACTTGGATCTCTCGTTGAGCAAAGTGGCCTTTTCACGCTCGGTCTGCAATTGCAACTGGCTTGCCTCTGCTGCAGCCTTGGCGCTCTCCAGGCGAGCAGACAACTGAGCGTGAAGCAGCTGCTCCTTGCTTTGAGCCACTTCCAGCTCTGTCAAGGCGGCAGCTTGCAGAGGCGCATTTCTATCGTCTGTGCCAAACGGGATACGAACAGCAAGCCCCAGGCTGTAGGCAGAACCCTGGCCATGGCCTGGCATGTCTTGCCTGAGCTTGGTGATCAGCTCTGGAGCACTGCGATTCGATTTGGCAACCAAATCCAAACGCTTACGTGCTAGGTCTACATGTTGTTCTGCGCGTAACAACTCGGGATGCTCCACCAACTGGCGAGGAGACGGGCTTTCAACACTCGCAGACGTAGCGTCAGGTGCTTGGGCCAGTCCGGTCAGGGCTGTCCACTGTCGCTTTGCTGCTTCAAGCTGGGTTTCTGCCTGGGACTGAGCTGCTTGTGCGCTTAAAAGCTCCCCCTTGGCTGCCAAGGCATCTGCTCTTGCTAGATCACCAGCTTTGACCCGTTTATCCACGTCTGCTGCAATGGCCGCAAATGTGCTGGTCTGCTGCTTCGACAAAGATTGGTTGGCTTGCAGCTCCGCAATCTGCCAATGCAGCTCACGGACGACCTCTGCAACACGCAGTTTCCCCTCAGCTTCAGACAAATGTGAGAGAGAGGACAGCGAGTCCGCGGCCTGCTGTTTGGCGCTTTTCTGCCCAGGCAGCCAAAGAGGGACGGCCAACGCGACTTCCGTCTCGCGGACACCGTTGTTGCTTTGCAGACGATCGTTTCGGTGGCCCAACTCCACTGAGGGAGGCGCCGCCCAGAGAGCACTTGATGCTGTCTTTTCTGCAATGGCCTGCCGAGAAATGCCTGCTGCCTCCGCAGAGGCAACGGCGCGATTCCAGGCCGCCTCAACGGCGGATGCTAGGGTTGTTTTTTGAATGTTGCTGCTCAAACTGGACGCAGCAACGCCTTCCACCGGCTGTGCATAAGAAGTGCACGCCGACGTTAGCCCTGCAAGGATGCAGAGCCTCCATTTGAATTTGGGGTTCACAAAGCCTCTAGATGCTCTGAGTGCAATGAAACGCCGTCGCTATGTACCGCGACAGACATGGCATGCACGAACGAAGGGATGGCTTCAGGCGAATGAAGCCGACCTAAAGAGAGCTAGGCTGTATGTCTGGGAGGCCGTCGAAGGCCTTCCAAGATGGGATATGGGAGTATGGAATCGAGGGTTGGGCTGGGCGGAGAGCTGCCCCAGTCCGGTGCAGTAACGTTCAAGGCAAACACCTCGAGCGCTGCGGATGGCATTCCATCGGCCATCATGTGCAGTTTGGAGTCAGAGGAGTCATCGAGCTCCACGACACCATCATCATGGTGGTGGTGACCTTCCTCTTGCAGATGCATCGCCGCGTGCTCGAGTTCTTCATGAGACGAGAAGACAGGCATCTGGCCAGCCACAGCAAGGGCTTGCCAAAAGATGCTCAGCATCACGAAGAACATGGCCAGACGACGGGTCATAGTTCGGAAATTATATGCGGCAGAGTTGCCCCACGACCTTTGTGGCTGCTGAGAAATTGTTGGTGGCGATGGCCGAATCGGCATCGCTCTTCGTGGCTGGCTTTGAGTAACGCCTCCTTTGAGACACGAAGCTGCCACTCGATCAAAAGTCATGAAAGTCAGCTTCTGGCCGTAAGCAGCACGCCGCAGCAAGTAATTCGAAACCCCACAAGGCCACCCAGACAAGCCGCATTTGATGCGGCCTCTCTGATTGCGCCATAATTGATCCCAGCCCCCTGTCCCGGGGCCGGTGCTTGAAAACACCTGTAGTAAGCGGTGCAGCCTCCCCGATAGCGAGGCTTTGTCACGTCTGAACACTTAGGCTGTGGGCGCTCGCCCGCATCCTTACGGTTACGGGCGGGATGGGGCTCACCGTAAGGCTGCCCGCACGTCTTGCTACGTGTTTTCAACATCCCGTCCACCTGTTTCGTGCTTGAAAACACGTTGCAGGTGGTTCAAGTCTCAGCAAGGAGCACGGAACCATGAACACCGTTTCTCACCCATTGGCCAGCGCCCAGTCTTCTGGTGCTGCATGCCTGTCTTTGCCTGCCGCAACTGCGGTTGTGCCTTCTCCTTCTTCAAACCCCATTCAGCTCCACGCCGATGCGCACAACGCACTGGCCATGGCGTTGCACTACCTGCGACAGCCCGCGGCCAATGTGCCCGGCGCTGCCCGCAAGACCGTGCAGGCCCTGGCGGCCTTGCGCGTGCTGATTGCACAGGAGGGTTGAGCCATGACCAGCCCCCAATGTGAACGGCAGCCCGGCGCTGCCGCGCAGTTGCGCGCGCCTGCCTCTATCGGCTCTGCCGGCGTGCCCGTGCTGCCGCCGTCTCAATCTCCGGCTTCCCGCCTCCCCGTGTTTTCGCCCGGCGCTGTGCTGCGCATGCTGTGGCAGCACGCCCGCCGTAGCCTGACGCCGCAAGAGCTGCGCTGGCTGGCCGAGGGCGTGCCCGAGTTCTCCAGCATGTACAGCGGCGAGCTGGCGGCCGTGCTCGAAAGCTTGGCCTGCATGGTGGCAGCCGATGGCGACGAGTCGCGCTCCGGCTGCTTTCAGAACAGCAAGGATTTGCCGGATCTGCTGTTTGTCCAGGCCAACCAGATGAACGTGCTCAGCGGCCTGCTGCACGTGGCCGGCGATGCCACAACCATGCTGCGCGAAGGCACTGCGGCGCATTGATTGGAAGTCCATGAATAACTGTATATAAATACAGTCATTCAGGCGTTTCAGAAAGCCGGGCCTGACCCGGTTCAAAGGCAGAGCCCCGGCTGCCTTGCTGGCGCGCAGACAGCCGGGGCCGTATCTGACGGAGGATGCAATGGCAGTGAATTTGAAGTGGCGCGATGCCATGGCCGATTGGCGCATCGGCAACAGCTTCACGCCGCAAGAGCGCGAGCAGGGCTGGCCGCAACGCATGGATCTGGAGCAACTGGCGGCCATGCAGCGGCCCGGCAAGGGGCCAGATGCGGCGAGCCTCAAGGCAAAGAACGATTTGCTGGATGCGCTGTATGACGCCTGCGAGGCGGGCACGCTGCCCAGCGTGCCAGAGGTGCAGCGCGTGGCCGTGACCGAATACGACGACCGCGAGCTGTTCAGGCCCATCCCCCTGGTGGGCGACGGTTACGGCTATGAGGGCCAGTCGATGTATGCGCCCCCGCCCAAGGTGACTTACGAAGAGCACACCTTTTATCTGGTTGCAGCGGCGGACTTTGCCGCTTGGCTTGTTGAGCAGGACATGCCGCCCAGCGGGCATATCGCGGCGTGGCTCAAGGCCTGCGGCATTACGGCGGGCAACGCGTTGGCCGGTGCTGCGACTGCGCAGGCGGCCAAGGATGTCAAAGACATGGCCGCTTTGCTGCAGTACCGCCAGCAGTTTGCGCAGCAGCCCGAGCAGGAGCGCGAGCCCTGGCATGCAGACCATGTGGCGTTGCTGGCAGGGTGGTTGCGGCAGGAGATTGCCGAGGGCAGGGCACGCGGGGCCATTACGCGGCTGGAGAAGTTGACGGGCGTGCGCCGGCAGACGCTGGCAGAGCTGCTGGCAAGACATGGCTACACGCCCACGGGCGAGGCAGAACAAAAGGCCGTCCGCAATGTGCAGGACATATCGAGTGTTTGGGGGAGCAAGCGCCATGGCTAGGGCGGTGCTGTCTTTCGGATGTCCTGCGCTTGTCCTGCGGTGGCCCTGCCGTGGTGCAGCGGTTGGCGCACATCCTTCGCCCTGCGCGGCAGCGGGCGGACATACGCAGGGCGACGGCAGGACGGTGCGAGGGAAAGACTTTCTCTCAAGCCACAAGCGCACCACGTCGGATGCGTTGGCGTCTGTTGAAGGAGTTCACCCATGCATGTTGTTCATTCCGCCCGCCCCGTAGTGCCCCGCGATCGTCTGCTGCGTCTGTCCGATGTGGAAGCTGCGACCGGCTGCAAGAAAAGCACCATCTACAAGCTGATGAAGGAGGGCAAGTTCCCGGCCTGCGTGCGCATCACATCGCGCATGGTGGCGTGGCCCGAGACAGCGGTGCTGACTTGGGTGCAGGCGCGTATTCAAGGCCATCAGGTCGCGTGAGGTACGGCATGCAGAACATGAGCCACAACCAAGGTAGTGCAGCACCCACAGCCCCCGCTGCAACCATCAACGACGCCATGGCCAAGGCGCAGGCCGAGGCCCGCGAGCACGCTGCGCAGCGCCTGCGCTGGGGGGCCAGGGCCTTGAATGAAGAGGCCATGCGCAAGGGCTATTTGCTGATGGCAGTGCAGCGCACGCGCCATGCACCTGAGCAGGGGCTGCTGTATTGGCCGGGCACGGTGCAGGTGCTGGAGATCGCCAGCGGCAGCCTGTTGGCCGAGCTGCCTGCCGCAGATCTGCAGAGGCTGAGGCCCGATCTGCTGGAGCTGTTCATCGCCAAGGCCAGAGACAAGCCGATTCTCAGCAGTGCCTTTACCTCGCCGCACGGCACGCGTTTGCGCGCCAGCCTGAGCGTGCAGGGCGTGGTGACGGTGTATTCGCAGGTCAGCAAACAGATGCTGGCCATGTCCGAGCCCTGGCAGCCAGGCGTGCTGCGTTCGGATTTTCAGCTGTTCAGGCCCGAAGACATGAGGCCGCGTATCCAATGACCCAGACCACGATCACCCCCGAGCTGCTGCGCAATGCCTTGAGCTTTGTGCCGTCCAACCTGCCCCGCGACGAGTGGGCGAGGGTGGGCATGGCCATCAAGAGCGAGTACCCAGACGACCTGGGCCTGCAGTTGTTCAGCGACTGGAGTGCCGCCAGCGGCGGCAGCTTCGATGCCGGTGCGGTGCGCAGCACATGGCGCAGCATCAAGGCCGGTGGCGGGGTGGGCGTGTCTACGTTGTTGTTCCTGGCCAAGCAGCATGGCTTCAAGCTGCCTCGCAATGCGCGGGAGCAAGGGCAGGCGGTGCAGCCCCTGAGTGCTGCCCAACGCCAGCAGCAGGACCAGGAGCGCCTGCAGCGGCAGCAGGCCGAGGCACTGCGCATCGAGGCCGAGCAGGAAGCTGCAGCGCATGAGGCACAGGCCATCTGGGATGCGGCAAGTACCACCGGGCAAAGTGCCTATCTGCTCAGAAAAGGTGTGCAAGGTTTTGGCGTGCGCTACACGCCCGACGGCTGGCTGCTGGTGCCGGTATGCGATGGGGCAGGGCGCTTGTGGAACGTGCAGCGCATTGCGCCGCAGCGGCCCGTAGAAGGAGTGGACAAGCTTTTCCTGAAGGGCGGTCGCAAGTCGGGCCTGTGGCACATGCTGGGCAGCCTGCAGGGCTCGGCCGTGGTGCTGGTGGCCGAGGGCTATGCCACGGCAGCCAGCCTGCACATGGCCAAGGGCTGGCCGGTGGCTGTGGCCTTTGATGCGGGCAATCTGCAGCATGTGGCCAAGGCCTTGCGCGCAATGCAGCCGCATGCCTTGCTGGTGGTGTGCGGCGATGACGATGCTGCGACAGAGGCCCGCACGGGGCGCAATGCGGGCCGCATCAAAGCCGAAGCGGCAGCCGCTGCCGTCAACGGTGTGGCCGTGTTTCCGTCTGCATTGCCGGAAGGCGGCAGCGACTTCAACGATATGCACCAGGCCTTTGGCCTTGAAGCCGTGCAGGCCTGCGTACAAGATGCTGTGAGCGCTGTGCATGCAAAGGCTGGCGGCGATGGTGCGGGCAGTGATGAGGCAGGCAATGCCGGCGCTGCGGCAAAGCCCGCTTCTGGTGGCGGTGGTTCCGGCAGGGGTGGCGGCGGTCGTGGCAGCAAACGCAAAGCGGCACCGGATCATGACGACGAGCCTGCGAGGGAAGAGCCCTTCTCGCTGGACGACAGCGGGGTGTGGTTCCACGGCCGCGACAAGGACGGCAACCCGGCACGCCCGCTGTGGCTGTGCTCGCCCTTGCAGGTGGAGGCGCTGACGCGCAATCAGGAGGGCGCGGGGTGGGGCTATCTGCTGACCTTTGCCGACCCGCTGGGCGTGCCCAAGCAATGGGCCATGCCTGCACGCATGCTGAGCAGCGATGGCGGCGAGTACCGCGCAGCGCTGCTGAACATGGGCCTGCGCATTGCGACAGCGCCCACGGCACGCAACCGGCTGACCGAGTACATCCAGACGCGCAAGCCCGAAGCGTTTGCGAGCTGCACCGACCGCATTGGCTGGCATGGCCGGGCCTTTGTGCTGCCGCATGAAACCATTGGCGACGATGCCGAGCGCATCGTGTTCCAGTCCGACAACCAGATGGAGAACACCTTCCGCATTCGGCGCGATGCGCAGGACTGGACGGACCGCATAGGCCGCCTGTGTGCAGGCAACAGCCGTCTGGTGTTTGCCGTGGCCTGTGCGTTTGCTGGGCCGCTGCTGCGCCCTGCGGGCATGGAGAGCGGTGGCTTCCATCTGCGGGGCGATAGCTCTTGCGGCAAGACCACGGCACTGCGGCTGGCGGCCAGCGTGTACGGCGGCCAGAACTACATGCAGCGCTGGCGCACCACCGACAACGCACTGGAAGCCATTGCAGCCCAGCACTGCGACTGCCTGTTGATTCTGGATGAGCTGGCCCAGGTGGAGGGCAAGGTAGCAGGCGAGTGCGCTTACATGCTGGCTAACGAGCAGAGCAAGGCACGGGCCACACGCAACGGTGCAGCCCGCACGCGCCTGACCTGGCGCTTGCTGTTTTTGAGCGCCGGCGAGCTGGGCCTGGCCGACCATATGGCCGAAGGCGGTAAGCGCACGCGTGCTGGGCAAGAAGTTCGCATGGCTGATATTCCTGCAGATGCAGGTAAGGGCATGGGCGCTTTCGAGCAACTGCACGGCCTGGCTGACGGGGCTGCATTCTCTTCGCACCTCGCACGCGAGGCGCAGCTCTGCCATGGTGCGGTGGGTCACGCGTTTTTGCAGTGGGCAACAGAACATGCAGACACGTTGTCTAAGCGTGTACGCCAGCAATCCGGCGCCCTGGCGGCCAGCTGGACGCCCGGCAAGGCCAGCGGGCAGGTGGCCCGTGTGGCGGCACGCTTTGCACTGGTGGGCGTGGCCGGCGAGCTGGCGACAGAAGCGGGTCTGACCGGCTGGGAGCAGGGCGAGAGCGAACGTGCGACCAAGGCCTGCTTTGAGGCGTGGCTGTTGGCTCGTGGCGGTGCAGGCAATGGTGAAGTCACAGCCATGCTGTGGCAGGTGCGCGGATTTCTGGAGGCACACGGAGAAGGGCGCTTTACGTGGTGGCATCGTGCGACCGATGATCACAACGCCAAGACGCTGCAGCGCGCAGGTTTCAGGCGCCTGATCGATGAGGACGGCAAGCCGCTCAAGATCCTGAAGACCGGCTACACGCCGGGCACATCCAAGGAAGACAAGGACATCTACGAAGCCATGACCGCCATCGACGGCGAGGAAACGCGGGTGGAGTACTTTGTGCTGCCCGAAGTGTTCCGCACCGAGATCTGCCGAGGCTTCGACTACAAGGCCGTGTGCAAGGTGCTGCTGCAGCACGGCTGCCTCAAACCCGCCAAGGGCCGTGAATACGATGCCAAGCACCGCCTGCCCGGCGTGGGCCACGCCTGGTGCTACCAGTTCACGCCCGCCATCATGGAGCTGGAGATTTAGGCCAGTGCTGAGGTTGGTGCGGGAGCTGGTTCTTCTTGGGCTGCATTGCGCGATGAGATGGAGGTGGTCAGAGTGTTTGCTCTGGCCATCGGGAGCTTTGTTGCGTTGAATCGACCAGTTGAATCCTCCTGCGATTGAGGCCTCTCCTTGGGTTTAGGCGAGTGGTGGAAATTTTCCACGAATCTGCCTGTCACCTCCTGCATCGTGCAGACCTGCTAATTTCCAGGAGTAACTAACTCCTGCCCTCTGCGCGCGCGATCTATGAGCTTGGCAAGACTGCGTGAGTCTGATCGTGCAGCGATGCTGAAATCAATTGCTTCGCAAAATATTCGAGAATGCCAAGACCATTCCCCATAAGTTTCTCTACATGAGCCAATTGATTAGAGTTCCTGTTGAAACGATTACTGGACTCACTGCCGAGCGTGCCGTGGATCTGCTAACGGGGCTCTTAAAAGCCGAGTCAACCTACGCAAAACTCAATCCAGCGGTTGTCACGATTTCAAGCCGGTTGACCGTCGCTGACGGCGGTATTGATGCCGAAGTGGATGCGCCATCAGATGCACAAGTCCCTGCTGATTGCTTCTTTGCTGCTGGTTTAACAGGAATTCAGCTGAAGTCCGGAACAACCTTCAAGCCTTGGACAGAGAGCTCCGTCCGAGACGAACTGATTAACAGCGAAGGGAAACTGTTCCCGGAAGTGGCGCGCCTTACTGAGCGAAGGGGGCGCTATGTCATCGTCTGTACGGGCCATGATCTCACTCCGAAACAACGCAATGACGCCTGCGAGCGTATCGTGAGCGTGCTTGAATCTGTGGGCGTTTCGGATTACCGCGACTTAGTCGATGTGCTGGGTGCAGGCCAGCTCTCGACCTTTGCAGAGCGATACCCGGGCGTTGCGGCATTGTTGACCTATGACTCCATTCAGGAGGCTTGGGTACTCGACGAATGGGACCGCGATGCCCATATGGCGAATTCATTCTTGCCGGCGCATGCTCAATCTGATCTTATCGATCAGATTCGGGCAGGTATCGAAGGTGACGCCAAACACATTCGTGTATTGGGCGAGCCTGGCCTGGGCAAAACGCGCCTAGTATTGGAAGCTCTTAGAGTTTCGCACATTGCTCCCTCTGTTCTCTACCTATGTCACGGCTCCAAGTTCGGCCAGACGGCGCTGTTTAGGCAACTGCTGCGTATTGGCTGGACGACGCCACTGGTGCTCGTGCTCGATGACCTAGGCGAAGCTGAGATGGTCGAAATCTGGCGGCATCTAAAGACTCGCTGTGGCGCATTGAAGCTGGTCACTCTCGATCATGGGCGCGATGAAAGCCACGACGATGAAATTCTCCGTCTACAGGCTCCCCGCCTTCCGGACGACATCATCAGGAGCATCCTGATAGGCCGGGTTGGAGAGTCCCAAGGCATTGATCGCTGGGTCTCAATTTGTGAGGGATCGCCACGAGTCGCACACGCCGTTGCAGAAAATCTTCATGCGAATCCCTCTGACTTGCTGCGGTCGCCAGCGACGGTACCCCTTTGGTCCCGGTTTTTGCACGGATACGGCGTGCAAGAGGATGCCGCTTCACGGCAAGTCGATTGTGTGGCTCATCACCTTGCCTTGTTCAGTCGTTTCGGATTTGAAGATCCAGTAGCAGATGAGGCCACCTACATCGCTCAGTTGATCCAGAAGGTTGATCCAACGATCGGTTGGGCCCGCTTCCAAGAGATTGTCCAGAGCCTAAGGGCTCGACGCGTCCTGCAAGGCAGCAGGACTCTATTCTTCGTTCCCAAGGCGCTTCATATTTTCCTTTGGAAGCAGTTCTGGACACGATATGGGCGCGGGTTCGATTTTGTCGCCACTTTCGAATCCATGCCTGCATCGCTCCATGCTTGGTTTTTGAATAAGTTCAGATTCGCGGGGGGCAAGGACACAGCATTCGTTGTCGACGAGATACTGAGGCCTGATGGCGTCTTTTCCAGTCGGGACATGCTTACTTCTTCAGCTGGGTCGCGATTCCTCTCGACTCTCGCTGAGGCCAACTCCGCTGCTGTTCTGCGCTTGCTTGAGGACACGATCGGCAAATGGTCTGACTCTGAACTTATGGAGTTCAAGTCAGATCGACAGAACATCGTCTGGGCACTCGAGAAGATCGCTGTTTGGCCTCTGCTCACCGTGCGGGCCTTACGCTTGTTGGCTCGGCTTGCCATAAATGAGAATGCCGACTTTTCCAACAACTCTACCGGCACACTGGTAGGCCTGTTTCGTATTGGTCCAGAGGCTGCTGCGACTGAGGCCAGTCCTGAGCAGAGGCTGCCTGCCTTACTTGCGCTTCTTAGAGCGAGTTCCGATGCTGAGCGTTTGCTGGGGCTAAACGTACTGGACTCGGCCTTGGATAGGCGTGGCATTGGCTTCCGTACTGTGGGGCCGGAGTATCAGGGACTTCAAGAGCGAGCCAAGCTTTGGATTCCCGCAACTTACGGCGACTGGTGGCAGGCATACCTTTTGTACTTCCAAACCTTGATCGATGAGACTGCGACTTGGCCTGCTGCTCTGCGGCCGCAAGTCTGCTCGGCGCTGCTCAAAGCGGTCGAGCATCAGCTTCGCACTCCTCCGTGCACTCAGCTAGCACTCCAGATTCTGGAGAAGCTGGCTTCTGACAGCGCGATGGCTCCAAGCCAGCTGAACAAGTTTTTTTGGCATTGGAAAGAATATCGAGAGGACAAGCTGCCTCATGAGGTGGCGATTCGAATCAGACGCCTTGCCAGGCAATATGCACGCCGCGACCTGACCAGCCGATTCCAGCGGTACGTACTGGATGTAGATTGGCATGAATGGGAAGAGGAGTATCGTGATCGGCGCGCTAAGCCACCTTCACATGCAAGAGCGTTGGTAACAGCACTTGCGCGACGAATTGCAGCGAGCCCACATCGCCTCCTTGAGATTTCTCACCTTCTGGCTCCAGAGGTGCATACGCCGGCGCTTTGGAAATTCGGGGAGCAACTGGCCGCAAACGACAAGAAGCGAGTCCTGCTCCCTTTACTCACCAGTGTTGCGCAAAAATCAGGCAGTAGTACATGCCTGCACGGCTATTTGACTGGCGTGAAAGCTCAGTCTGCGGAGCAGTTTGAGTCGTGGCTTCTGGAGATGTTGAGCAGCCGCGATACGGCTAGCCTGGGCGCCGAGGTGACTCTCCGATCTGAATACAGCGAAAACGCTTTCAACCGCTGTCTCGACGCACTTGAGGCGAAATGGATAGAGCCTGCACTATTTGGCGCATTGCAGTATGGCAGTGCATTGGATTTTGTTCCTGCAGAGCAAGCAGAGCGCTTGTTTCGTTTGATTCGAGATCGCGAGACGCCGGAGGCGTGGGAACTGTTGATCGGCTTAATAGACGCCATTTCTTCTGATCGACCATTGCCCTACGGGGGTGACTTCGCCTTCACTGTCGCAGTTCAGGCGATTCATTCTCTAGGAGCTCCAAGGCGGATTTCCGGGTTCAATTGGAAGCGCGTTTGCTCAAGGCTGTTGAAGTCGAACGCAGCGTTTGCAGCTCCCTTGCTTGACTCGATCCTCACGGCCATGCGTGAGGAATACAGCTTGTCCTATCACCATAGTATTGAGGAGCTGAGCAAGGAGCTGGTTAGTATCGATCCCGAAGGTGCCTGGCAGGTCACCGCAAGACAGTTTGAGGCTGCCTTGCCAAAATGGCGAGGCGACTTGTGCAATTGGCTGAAGGGTGGCATCCACTTCTCTGAAAAAGAGGGGTATCTCCCACCCATTGCGGACTTGCCTGTGTCTAGTATTTTGAACTGGATCGAGTCTGATCCTAATGGGCGAGCAGCACTGATCGCACATGCGACATCTCCTACACTGGACAAAAAAGACGGTGGCGAGCTGACACGGCAATTGTTGACCCGGTATGGGCATATCGACGGCGTATGCTCCGGGATAAGCGCTTCATTCCATTCTGGTTCATGGTGTGGCCCTACGAGCCTGTATTTGAAGCAACAGCGAGATATGCTGCGACGATGGCTTGCCGCTGGACTTGATTTCCGGATCACTCAATGGATAGAGACTGAGATCGAACAACTCGATAGAGAGATTCAAAGGGAAGAAATCAAAGAAGAGCGTGATCGCTTCGAGTGACGCGAGCGCACAGCCTGAGCTTTCATGTCTGAGTGCGACTGGTCGGGTGGGTCTTGAACAACAGCTAAAGGCTGTACGAGATGGCCTTTAAGGCCTTGCTGGTTGAACTGGTCAACCAGCCAAAGTGTTGGTCGCTGCACTGGTTCTCCGACGCGGCGTCAATGCCTATCAGTTCCGGCACGATATAAAGCTCGGACATGGATAGTGAGATCTTCTGACCGGCTGCTTCTGGCCTCAACGCCGTAAGTTTCAATCTGCGGATTGATCAGTTCTCACCGGCACAGGTGGCAAGGTTGGACTGACTACGTCCTGCTGGAGTGCATTTAGGTATGAGCAAGCCCAAGGTGTAGCAGCCTTGGGCTTTTTATATGGGGTTGCCTGTTTGTAAGTGGTAGTGGTTGCCCACAGGCGCTGTCTCGGGGCGGCCGGTGCGTTGGTAGGCTGCTATGAAGGTATGACCATGCGGGTTGAGTGCCGAAGGAAAAGCTGCCGAGCGCCGGAAGGGGGGGGAGGGAAGGTTTATTCTGCGATGGAATTAATTGTGTGCTTTGCGGGATTCTGTGACTGATTGAAGTCGGCACCAGAAAAGCAAAGGCTTCAGCCGCTTTGTCTCAAGTGAAGAGTATTTTGATTAGCTTTTGCTCTTCAAATCAGTAGATCTTGACTGATTTGTTCCCAGTGTTCCCAAGAAAAACGGCTGTTCCCAAAGTGATATTGGGAACAATTTTCTTAAATAGTGACAATGACTTAGGTCTTTATTTTTGGCTTGTTCCCAGTGTTCCCAAGATTTTGGGTCATATCCCGAAAGACATGCGCGCGGCACGTTGTACAAATGATTCCTTCATGGAATTGATAGGCGCTGTTTTCCGTCTTGCGATTGACCGAGGTCATTGGCAAGGAGGGCGGGTCCTTCCCCGGTCCCTTTGGAGCGGGTAATTCGAGCCGCGTTGTCGGGCTGTTGCGTGGCTTCCCTAAGGGGGTTAAGTGAAGCTCGGGTGCTTTGGATGGGGTTGGCTCAAAGAGGGGTACCAAAACCAGGGAGGGGGTACAAAGTGGGGTACAGCAGAAAAATTGATTCTCAAGAATCTTTATTCCATGCGGGTTTCAAGAGATGATTCAATTGACGCCAGCCCACCATTCAAGACACCGCCACACACTGGAAAGCCTAGTGTGTGGCGGTTTTTCTTTGCACTTTGGTGTGCTGTGGTGTCCATCAAATCGCACCGATTTCGCACCGATCATTTTTTTCTTTCACAATGCGAAAATCAGGCTTGGGCTTCTAGTAGTCGTCCCTGATGAATTTGCCGTAGGTGCGGAAGACCATCTCCACATCCTCATGCCCCAACTGGCTGGCCACGTACGATGGATTGGCTCCGGCCGTCAGCAAGGCCGAGGCATAGGTGTGACGGACTTGGTATAGGTTGCGATACTCCACCTCGGCACGTTTGCAGACTGGTTGCAGAGTGTCTTGCGGATCTGGGCGTCGGTGCTCCATGGCTCGCTTGTCCGAGGGTTGAGCCAGATGCGCTCTCCCTTGAGCTCGGAAATAGGACGCTGGGCGCGCAGCGCAGGGAGTGCCTCGGCGGACAGCTCCACATCACGGATACCGGCGGCCGTCTTGGGCCCCTTGATCACGCCAGCGACCTGATTGAGCTCTATTCGGACAATGGCTCGCTTCCAATCTATGTGGCTCCATTGCAACGCCTGCAGCTCGCCTGGGCGCAGGCCCGTCTCAAACCAGAACTGGAGCATGGGCTGTTCATCGGGGCGGCAGGCTTTGAGGATGGCCTCGCGCTCAGCCGCGCTGAACGGCGTCACCACATAGTCGCTGGCCTTTGCCGTTTGCCGAACGAGCTTGGATAGGGCGATGCGCTAGAAAGGATTGAAGTCGATCAATTCGTCATTCACGGCGTCCTCAAACAAGCTGCGCAGCGGGGTGAGCATGTTCCGGATGGCCTTGCTGGTGCAGTCCATTTCCGAAACCCAGTCACGCAGCAGGCTGGGCAGTACCTTACCAATCTGCAGCCGATGCCAACGGCGCATGCGCTCGCCTGTAATGGCCTTAGCGTAGCCGTTGTAGGTGGACGGGGACATTTGCCCGTTCTTGACCTGGCGGTCAAAGGTGTCCAGCTGCTTTTGCAGCAGCGTTTCCATGAGCGGGTTCCTTTGTGACGGCGATGCGGCTCTTGGGCTGTTCGGGAAGTAGTCGGCATAGGAGAAGCCGCCTTCGCTTGCGGCGGATTTCGTCACGCAAAGAGGCAGCGCGCTGAATGCTGCTCTTGTTGATGGCACAGGCAGGGAGCAACTCGCGGCACTTCTGACCCTCCCAGGTGAAGGCAATTTGCAGCCTGTCGCCTGAGACGAGATGGCGAATCTTTACGCCGGGCAGTGTTGCTTGGGCAAGGCCGTGTGCAAGGTACTGTTGCAGCACGGCTGCCTCAAGCCCGCCAAGGGCCGTGAATACGACGCCAAGCACCGGCTGCCCGGCATGGGTCATGCCTGGTGCTACCAGTTCACGCCCGCCATCGTGGAGCTGGAGATCTAGGCTTGTGCGGTGGCCGGTGTTTTCGGCGGTCTCTCTTTTTTTGCCAACACTGTGCGGTGAGATGGCCGGAGTGCTTCATCTGGCCATGGGCAGCAAAACGGGGAGTAAAACTGCTGTCAGTTGACCCTTTGCAGCGCTGCCTCCAGAGCAGCGTTGTCAATTTTCACCTCGGAAGAAGGTGCGAGCTTGCTCAGATATTCATTTACAAGCTCCTGCTGACGTTGCTCGCGCAAGGCTGCCTGCAAGGTGGGCTTGACTTCCTCCAAGGTCGCCGGACGTGCAGGTTGGCTGGCGAGGAGCTTGAGCACATGGAAACCGGAAGCAGAGCGCACGGGCTCGCTGATCTGGTTGGGCTGCATGCTGGAAACGATCTCACGAGTCTCCGGCAGAAGCTGGGCCAAGGGCAAATTGCCAACCTCTCCGCCTTTGCTGGCACTTCGAGCATCCTGGGAGTGCTCCTTGGCAAGTGCTGCAAAGTCACCTGCGCGTGATTGCTTGGTCAACTCTGCTGCTTTGCTGCGCACCGTTGCGATCGTCGCTCCATCCGCATCGAGCGCAACGGGCAAGAAAATCTGTGCGACCCGATAGGTTGGAGCAACATTGAGTTGTGATCGGTTGCGTTCATAGGCGGCACGCAGTTCCGCATCGCTGGGAAAGCCTGCGGGCAGCTTGACCAATGACTCCAGGTAGCTGCCGGTGACGATGCGAGCCGTGGTCTCTTTGACGGCTGCATCAATGCGTGACTTGACCTCTGGACGCTCGGCCCACTTCTTTCGCTGTGCATCGCGCAGCAGTGCTTCGCCGGCAAGGCGTTGGCGTAACCAGTTTTCCAAGCCTTCACGGTTGCTCTTGACTTTGGCACGCTCGCCCTCGGGCATGGCCCGTAATAGTTGCTGTACCTCGGCAGCGGAGATGTTGATAGAACCCAGGTTCGCAACGGGTGACTCCGAGTCCTTGGCAGGCGATGGCGCGGCCTGGGCTAGCGTGCTGCAACTCATGAACACTGTCAAAGCCAAGCTTATTGCGCTATGCATACGGTGGCGCGTTGTAGATGTCACAAACTACCTCTTTCTAGGTATACGTTGAATAGGTCATGTATGACACATCGGCACATACATGAAAAAGTATGAGCGTTTATGTCAAGGCAGCAAAGCCTTTGGCTTTAAAAAGAAAGTATCGGCGACGCTGTATCCGAAAAAATTACAGCAACCCACACAAGTGCAATGAATTGGATTTGTGTGGATTCAATAATACACAGATCTTCTCACTTTGATTCCTAGCGCGATTCGCTTAAGTCAACGAAAAAAAGCGGCTTCATTTGGCATCGGCGCAGTCTTTGGTAGGAGAGATCAGAGCAGTCCAGCATGACCCCCCCCCTGCCTTGTTGCTAGCGAAAAAATGAAAGCAATTTCGCGTTGCCAGAAGGTTTTAAGGTTCACCGATTAACACATCGATTCTGCAGTAATTGATGCCAATCAACTGAGGGTCTTAGCTAAAGAGCGCCTCTTTTAAGTTCTGTTTTTCGTTAATATATTATTGCTATGCATAAATCGGCATCTAGTGAATATTCCAATAATCGATTTCAGTGATTGTTTGTTTTTGTTACATCAATTAAATTGTTTGTCGGACAGCGGTAAGGACGGGGCACCTTAGGACAGCAGCATTGCCCTGAATCACATTAAAGGGTGAACATGAATAAATGCTACCGATCCATCTGGAATCAGTCTTTGGGTGCTTGGGTCGCAGCGCCTGAAACAGCTCACTCGGGCACGGCCTCGGTCAAGAGTTCGAGGGCGGTCTCTTTGGTAACAGGTTCATCATGCTTCGGTGGGCGTGCGAGCCCGATTCGGAGAGTGGCGCTTGCTGCTGCTATGTTGTGCGGGGCAGCTCTTAGCCCCGCTGCGTGGGCAACTTGCTCTGTTGCTGGAAGCACGGTCACCTGCACTGGTGTGCCGAGCCTGCCGCTGTTTCTCAACAACTACGCCAGCGCCGCCAACGGCCTGACGGTCAACGTCAACGCCGGCGCGCAGATGAACGCCACCCTGGGCGGTCGGGTGCTGGACCTAACCGGGGTCAACATCACCCTGAACAACTCCGGCACCCTGGACCCTGCGCTGCTGGGGCTGGTGTCGGTGCTCAGCGGCGGCGCGTTCATCGGCACCGGCGCGGCGAGCACGGTCAACGTCCTAAACAACGCCAGCGGCATCATCCGCGGCACCGGCATGGTGCTCGGGCTCAACCTGACCAGCATCGACGGCCTGGGCATCGGCGTGAACAACGCCGCGGCCGGCACCACCAGCATCACCAACAACGGCACCATCACCTCCACAGGCCTGTCGGTGGGCGGCATCAGCCTGGCCGACACCCCGGTGGTTGGCGTGTACGGTGGCTCGACGGTGAACATGACCAACAACGGCAGCGTGCAGGGCCGGGTGGCGTTCGAGACGTCCGCCGCCGGCAACACGTTCACCAACACCGGCAGCATCACCGGCAGCGTGTCGATGGGGGTGAACAGCACCAACACCTTCACCGCCGTGACCGGCTCCAGCGTCAACGTCGGCGATGGCGTGCAGGTCACCGTCGGCCTTGGCGGGCTGATCGGGGTCAACCTGACGTTCGCCCCGACCGGGCAGATCGACGGCGGCGCCGGCGGCACCAACGCCCTGGTGCTGCAGAACACCCTCGGCGCGGGCGGCGGCGCCAGCGGCAGCGGCACGGTGTCCAGTGCCACGTACGTCAACTTCAACAACCTCACCGTCAACAGCGGCACCTGGACCTTGCAGGGGCCGGTGGTCAGCGGCAGCTCGACCCTCAACGGCGGGGTGGTGCAGTTCAACAACAACGCGGCGTTCGGCAGCGGCGTGCTGACCTCAAACGGCGGGATCCTCCAGGCCAGCAGCGCCGGCCTGAGCCTGGGCAACCTGATCACCCTGGGCGCCGGCGGCCTGACGGTGCAGGGCGCCAACGACCTGAGCCTGACCGGCGTGCTGTCCGGCGCCGGCGGCCTGACCAAGGCCGGCGCCGGCCAACTGAGTCTGGGGGCGGCGAACACCTTCACCGGCAACACCACGATCAACGCCGGCAGCGTGCAGGTGGGCAACGATCAGGCGTTCAGCAGCGGCACCGTCACCATTGGCGGCGCGGCGACCCTGACCGCGCCCGGCACCGTCAACCTGTCCAACGCCATCACCCTCAACGGCGCCCTGACCGCCAGCGGCGCCGGGGCGCTGACCCTGAGCGGCGCGCTCGCCGGCGCCAGCGGCCTGACCAAGACTGGCAGCGGCAGCCTTACCCTCAGCGGCGTCAACACCGGCTACAGCGGCACCACCACCCTGAGCGCCGGCACGTTGCGGGTCGGCAACAACAACGCCTTGGGCAGCGGCGCCCTGAACGCGGCCGCCGGCACCAGCCTGGACAGCACCGCCAACGTCACCCTGAACAACAACGTCGGCCTGACCGGCAGCCTCACCGTGCTGGGCAGCAACAACCTGACCCTGGGCGGCGTGCTCTCCGGCACGGGCGGCCTCACCAAGAGCGGCGCGGCCAGCCTGACCCTGACCGGCAACAACACCCAGAGCGGCGCGACCGCCCTCAACGCCGGCACATTGTTCGTGGGCAGCAACACCGCCCTGGGCACCGGCGCACTGAACACGGCGGCCGGCACCACGCTGGACGCAACCACCGCAGTGAGCCTGGCCAACGCCGTCAACCTGGCGGCGAACCTGGTCATCGGCGGCACCCAGGGCCTGGCCCTCAACGGCGTGGTCAACGGTGCCGGCGGGCTGGTCAAGAACGGCACCGCCGCCCTGACCCTGGGCGGCAGCAACGGGTTTGCCGGCGGTACCTTGCTCAACGCCGGCACGCTGATCGTCGGCGCCAACACGGCGCTGGGCAGCGGCGGCCTGAGCACGGCGGCGGGCACCACGCTCGACGCCAACACGACGGTGTCGTTGGGCAACGCGGTCACCCTGGGCGGCAACCTGAACATCGGCGGCAGCGCCAACCTGACCCTCGGCGGGGTGGTCGGCGGCAGCGGCGGGCTGACCAAGAACGGCGCCGCCAACCTGATTCTCAACGGCGCCAACACCTTCCTGGCCGGCACCACCCTGAGCGCCGGCACCCTGACCGTCGGCAACGCCGGGGCGCTGGGCAGCGGCGATCTGACGGTCACCGGCGCCGCGACCCTGGACAGCAGCGCCAGCGTGGCCCTGGCCAACAACGTGGTGCTCAACGCCGACCTGAGCATCGGCGGCAGCAACGGGCTGACTCTGGGCGGCGTGGTCAGCGGCGCCAGCCGGCTGATCAAGAACGGCACGGCCAACCTGACCCTCAACGGCAGCAACACCTACAGCGGCGGCACCACCCTCAACGCCGGCAGCCTGACTGTCGGCAACGGGGCGGCACTGGGCAGCGGCGCCCTGACCGTTGGCGGGGCGAGCACCCTCAACAGCAACGGCGCGGTCACCTTGGGCAACGCCATCACCCTCAACGCCAACCTCTCGGCCGGCGGCAGCAACGCGCTCACCCTGGGCGGCGTCATCGACGGTGCCGGCGGGCTGATCAAGACCGGCACCTCCAGCCTGACCCTGACCGGCAACAACACCTACACCGGCTCCACCTCGCTCAACGCCGGCACGCTGATCGTCGGCTCCGCCACCGCGCTGGGCGCCGGCAACCTGAACGCGGCGGCCGGCACCACGCTGGACGCCAGCACGGCCACCAGCCTCACCAACAACGTCAACCTGGGCGGCAACCTGACCGTCGCCGGCAGCAATGCGCTGACCCTCACCGGTACGGTGTCCGGCGTCGGCGGGCTGATCAAGAACGGCGCCGCCGACCTGACCCTCAACGGCGCCAATACTTACTTCGGCAACACCACGTTGAACGCCGGCAAGTTGATCGTCGGCAGCAACACGGCGCTGGGCAGCGGCTCACTGAATGCGGCGGCCAACACCACGCTGGATACCAATACCGCGGGCACCCTCGGCAATGCCGTCAACCTCGCCGGTGCGTTGAACGTTGGCGGCACGGCTGACCTGGCCCTGACCGGGCTGGTCGCCGGTGCCGGCAGTCTGGTCAAGAACGGTGCCGCCAATCTGACCCTCAACGGCAGCAATACCTATGCCGGTGGCACCACGCTGAACGCTGGCACACTCACCGTCGGCAGCAGCTCGGCGCTGGGGTCCGGGGCATTGACGGTGGGTGGCGCGGCGACACTGGACAGCAGTTCGCCACTGATCAACCTGAACAACAACGTCGCCCTCAACGCCGCCTTGACCGTCGGCGGTACGCAGAATCTCGGCCTCGGCGGCGTGATCAGCGGTACCGGGGCGCTGGTGAAGAACGGCGCGGCGGATCTGACGCTCAATGGCATCAACACCTTCCAGGGCGGCACCACGCTCAATGCCGGTACGCTAATCTTGGGTAACTCCAGTTCACTGGGTTCCGGTGATCTGACCGTGGGGGGCGCGGCGACGCTGGATAACAGCTCGGCGATGAACGTGGCGAACAACCTCCACCTCAACGCCGGGCTGACCTTCGCCGGCAATAACGATCTGGTCGTCGCCGGGGTGATTGACGGCGCCGGCAGCCTGATCAAGAACGGCCTGTCGGATCTGACCCTGGCCGGAAACAACACCTTCACCGGGGCGCTGAACATCGTCTCCGGCAGCGTCACCACGCTCACCGGCAACGCGCTGGGCAACACCTCGGGTGTCAACATCAGCGCCGGTGCCGGGCTCAACCTCGGCAGCAACGCCAGCCTGGCCGCGCTGACCGGCAGCGGCAGTGTGCAGACCGGCGTCGGCACCACGCTGACGGTGGGTGGGGTCAGCAGCACCAGCACCTTCGACGGCGATATCAGTGGCAGCGGCGGTCTTACCAAAGTCGGCACCGGCACCCTGAACCTCACCGGCATCAACGGCCTCACCGGTAATACGGCGGTCAACGGCGGCACCCTGAACCTCAGTGGGTCGCTGGCCAGCAGTCAGGTCAACGTCAACAACGGTGGCAGCCTGACTGGTAACGGTTCGCTGCTCGGCACCGTGAACGTCAACAACGGCGGTGTGCTGGCGCTGGCGTCGGGCAGCCAACTGAGTGCCAGCTCGCTGGTGCTCAATGCCGGCAGCAACGTCAATGTACAGCTCGGCGCGCCATCCACCACTTCGCTGATGGACATCGGCGGCAACCTGACCCTCGACGGCAATCTCAATGTCACTGACGCCGGTGGATTCGGGGTCGGCGTGTATCGCCTGTTCAACTACACCGGCAGCCTGACCAACCTGGGGCTGGATGTCGCCAGCGTACCGGTGGGCTATGGCCTCGGTGACCTGCTGGTGCAAACCGGCGTGGCCAATCAGATCAACATTCAGGTGTCGGCGCCGAACGTTAACCTGCGTTACTGGGATGGCAGTCAGACCATTCCGAACGGCTCGGTGGATGGCGGCACGGGCAACTGGACGGCGGCGGGCAGCAACTGGACCAACGCCAACGGCACTTTGAACCAGACCTGGGCGGATGATTTCGCCGTGTTCCAGGGCACGGCGGGCACGGTGACGGTGGTGGGCACGCAACTGTTCACCGGCCTGCAATTCATGACCGATGGTTACAACCTGGTCAACGGTGCGGCGGGGCAACTGACGGCGGTCAACGGCACGGGCGGCACCACGGCCATACGGGTCGATCCCGGCGTGACCGCGACCATCGGCGCCAACATCAACGGCAGCGGCATTCTCAACAAACTCGACACCGGCACCCTGGTGCTCAACGGCGCCAACACTTACACCGGTGGCACCCAACTGGATGGCGGCCGGTTGGTGGTCGGCAGCAACACGGCGCTGGGCAGTGGCGCGCTGACGGCTAACGCCGGAACACAACTGGACAGCAACACCGCCGTCACCCTGAACAACGCGGTCACGCTCAACGGCAACCTTACCGTGGTCGGCAGCAACGCACTGACCCTGAACGGTGTGATCGGCGGCACAGGTGGCTTGATCAAGAACGGCGCGGCAAACCTGACGCTGGGCGGCAACAACGCCTTCCTCGGCCCGGTGGCGCTGAATGCCGGTGGGCTGATACTCGCCTCCAACACGGCGCTGGGTTCAGCGACGCTGAACGCCGCCAATGGCACCACCCTGGATGCCAGTACTGCCGTGACGGCCGGCAACGGCATCAACCTCGCCGGCAACCTCGCGATTGTCGGCAGCAATGCGCTGACCCTCGCCGGCAACATCAACGGCGCCGGCAGCCTGACCAAGAATGGCGCGAGCAACCTGACCCTCAACGGCGGCAACGGTTTCCTCGGTGGCGTCACCCTCAATGCCGGTACGCTGACGGTCGGCAGCAACACGGCCCTGGGTCTGGGTAACCTCACCGTCGCCGGAGCCTCGACGCTGGACAGCAACGGCGCACAGAGCCTGGGTAACAACGTGGTGCTCAACGCCAACCTGACCAACGCCGGCAGCAACAACCTGACCCTCGGCGGTGTCGTCAGCGGCACCGGGGCGCTGGTGAAAAACGGCGCGGCCAATCTGACCCTCAACGGCATCAACGCCTATTCGGGCGGCACCACGCTGAACGCCGGCACCGTGACCCTCGGCACCTCGGCGGTCCTGGGCTCCGGCGCCGTGACCGTCGCGGGCGCATCGACCCTCGACAACAGTTCGCCGCTGGTGCTGGGCAACGACGTCAACGTCAACGCCAATCTGAGCCTGGCGGGCAGCAACGACCTGACGCTGGGCGGAGTGGTCGCCGGAGCGGGCACGCTGACCAAGAACGGCCTGGCGGATCTGACCCTCACCGGCAACAACACCTTCAGCGGCACCTTCGATGTGCAGGGCGGCAGCCTGACGACCTTGAGCAGCGGCGCACTGGGTAACAACGCCGGCGTCAATCTGGGCACCGGCACCACGCTCAACCTGGGGGCGTCGGCGGGTGTCGGCAGCCTCACCGGCAACGGCACGGCCATCGTCGGCAGCGGCAACACCCTGAGCATCGGCGGCAGCAACCTCAGCAGCACCTTCGCCGGTGTCCTCAGCGGCAACGGCGGGTTGACCAAGCTCGGCAGCGGCACCCTGACTCTGACCGGCCTCAACACCCTCATCGGCGACACCAACGTCAATGCTGGCACGCTGCGGGTCAACGGATCGCTCGACAGCGGCAACGTGCTGGTCAGCAACGGCGGTACGCTCGGCGGCAGCGGCAGCCTGAGCGGCGCGGTCAATGTCGGCAGTGGCGGTCACCTGGCGCTGGCCACCGGCAATGCGTTGTCGGTCGGTTCACTGGTGCTCGACGCTGGCTCCAATCTCGACGTCGGCCTCGGGGCACCGGTGTCCGGCGGCGGCAGTGCGCTGCTGAACGTCGGCGGCAACCTGACCCTCGACGGCACGCTCAATGTCGGTGACATCGGCGGCTTCGGCACGGGTGTGTACCGGATCATCGACTACACCGGCGGCCTCACCGACAACGGCCTGCTGATCGGCACCGTGCCTGGCGGGGTGTCGGCAGGTGACCTGCAACTGCAAACCAACATCGGCAACCAGATCAACCTGCTGGTCACCACACCGGGCGTCACTGTGCAGTTCTGGGACGGCAGCCAATTGGCGCCCAACGGCTTGATCGACGGCGGCAGCGGCACCTGGGGCGGCAGCAACACCAACTGGACCAACGTCGACGGCACGTTGAACCAGACCTGGGCCAACAGCTTCGCGGTGTTCCAGGGCACGGCGGGCACGGTGACCGTCAACGGCACGCAGAACATCACCGGTCTGCAATTCGTCACTGATGGCTACAGCCTGCAGAACGGCACGGCGGGGGCGCTGAATCTGGTCAATGGTTCGTTGGGCAATGCGACGGTGCGGGTCGATCCGGGCGCGACGGCGACGATTGGGGTGGCCCTCAACGGCAGCGGCACGCTGGGCAAGTATGACGCCGGTACGCTCGTGCTCAACGCCGCCAACGGTTACACCGGTGGCACCGCCCTCAATGGCGGCAAACTGGTGGTCGGCAATAACGCGGCCCTCGGCATCGGCGTCCTGACAGCCGCCAATGGAACGGCGCTGGACAGTAACACCTCGGTCAGCTTGGGCAACGATGTGGTGCTCAACGGTGGCTTGACTGTGATGGGCTCCAACGCCTTGACCCTTAATGGCACGGTCAGTGGCAGTGGAAGCTTGACCAAGGCTGGCTCTTCAAATCTGACTCTGAACGGTAATAACGCCTATACCGGGGGAACAATTCTTGCAGGCGGAAGCACCATTGTTGGCAACAACGCAGCTCTTGGCTCTGGTGCCTTGACGGTGAACGGCACTGCAACGTTGGATTCAAACCAAGCGGTCACATTGGCAAACCAGATGGTGCTGAATGCAGGCCTCACAGTTGCAGGCTCCAATGCTTTGACGCTTGACGGAAGTATCTCTGGCTCCGGGAGCTTGACCAAGGATGGCGTTAGCACGCTGACTCTGAATGGAGTAAATACTTATGCTGGCCAAACCACTGTCAATGGTGGGACGCTTGCCCTAGGCGCTGGAGCTAGCTTGGCGCTTAACGGCATTGTGAACTTGGCAAGTGGCACAACGTTCGATCTGTCGGCTGGTAACGGTTCCCAAACCTTCGGCACCTTGGTTGGTAACGGCACCGTCAAACTGGGCGTGAACACGCTGGCTGCAGGCGGGGCGACAGATGGAACCTTTGGTGGCTCCATGACCGGCACTGGTGGCTTTATCAAACAGGGCACTGGCACTGAAACGCTCACAGGCACCAACTCCTATACCGGCGGTACGCTGGTGGCAGCAGGTACCTTGCAGGCAGGCGCTGCCAGCACCTTCAGCAGCACCTCTGCCCACACTGTAGCCAGCGGCGCTGTGCTGGATCTGGCGGGCTACAACCAGACCCTGGCCAGCCTGAACAACAGCGGCACCGTCAAGCTCAGCAGCAACAGTGGTGCAACCCCTGGCACGGTGCTCAAGGTTACCGGCGCCTATGTGGGCAACAACGGCAACCTGGGCCTGTCCACCGTGCTGGGTGCGGACGGCAGCGCCACCGACAAGCTGCTGCTGTCCGGTGCCTCGGCCGTGGCCAGCGGTAGCACCACGGTGCACATCACCAATGCCGGCGGTCTGGGTGCCCAGACTACGGGCAACGGTATCGGGGTCATCGGTACGGAGAACGGAGCCAGCCTGCAGCCGGGCAGCTTCACCCTGGCTGGCGGTCATGTGGATGCCGGTGCCTATGAGTACCGCATGACACAAACCGCCCAGGGGGCAGCCCTGCATTCGACCGCGACCGCAACATCGACCACGGCCTACCGTGCTGAAGTGCCGCTGTTGTCGGCCCTGCCGGCACAGCTGCGCCAGGCCGACATGGCCATGTTGGGCGATCTGCGCAAGCGCATGGGTGATGAAGGCACGCAAGCCACGACCAGCTCCGACACAGGCGCCAGCCGCCGAGTCTGGGGCCGTATTCTGCGCACCGATCCCAAGATCAGCCAGCAAGGCACCGTCAGCCCCGAGAGCAGCGGTCACCTGACCGGCTTCCAGGCAGGTCTGGATCTGTATGCCGACCAGAGCATCAAGGCCGGCATCTATGTGGGCCAGCTTGAAGGCGACATGAGCGTCAAGGGCTTTGCCAGCGGCGTGGATCGCAAATACGTCGGCTTCAACAACCTGCGCACCCGCTACCTGGGTGTGTACGGCACCTGGCAAGATCAGTCTGGCCTGTATGCCGATGCCGTGCTGCAAGGCGCTGACTACCGCAGCGACCTGCGCACTGTCGGCGACACAGCACAGGCCCGCACCAAGGGCAGCGGCTGGCTGGCTTCTCTGGAAATGGGCAAGGCCTTCGAGCTGAGCAGCCACTGGAAGATCGAGCCCCAGGCGCAGATCATCTACCGCAAACTGAGCATCGACGACACAGCGCTGAGCCTGGCCACGGTCAAGAACAAGGCTGACGATGACTGGACCGTGCGTCTGGGCGCCCGCATCAAGGGCAACTTTGCGACCGGCGCCGGTGTGCTGCAGCCCTATGGCCGCATCAACGTCTACAAGGCGAGCAACACCACCGACATCGCCAGCTTTGCGGCGCCAGGCGGCACCACCGACATCAAGGCCAAGGGCGGCTACACCGCGACCGAGATGGCTGCCGGTGCGAGCCTGCAGATCAACCCGCGCACCAGCGTTTATGGTGAGTTGGGCAAGCTGTGGGCCAATGGCGGCGACAGCCGGGTCAAGAGCGGGGTGCAGGCCTCCATTGGCGTGAAGGTGCAGTGGTAGAACTGGCTACCAGCTTGGTGCCCTGACAAGGCAAGCAGGAGCGAAGAAAAGGCTCGCAGTCATCATGCTGCGGGCCTTTTGCTTGTATGACAGGTATAAAGAATAGAGCCCCTCAGGACCTCAGCTTGTTAAAAACGCTGCAAAACGGGCATAGGTCCCTGGACAACAATTGCTCAACATGAGTCTGTCGCGGCACGCAGAAGCGGTCGTTCGAGTCGGTAAACGGCGAGCCGCACAGTCGAGCGGCCGGATCCGAGGATGAAGCGGCTATTCAGGATCGACGGCATTCAACAATTGAAGTTGCCGTTCATACCCTATGAGGCATCGGTTGCTTTTCGCCGAATTGGTTACGCCGGGATGCCATGAACTGAGAGATGTTGACCCGGTGATCTGATACCTATGCGCCAAGTCTACTGTTTGTCCCCATCCTCGTATATCACCGAGCTATGGCGTGCTGCCAGCCCGATTTTCCTTCGGAAGCCCACTCTGCAATTCATGCTGAACTTTCATGAAGAGCACGGGCTTAAATGAAGCCTGCGGATGATGGACTTGCTCAGGGTTGTGTGCCGCAGAAAATTTCAATCCAGCGATAACCTAGGCGAATTTTCTGTTGTGCTTGAAGTTTGCGCAGTTCGACGTTGACTTTTTGGCGAGACGCTCCAACGGCATGCGCGAGATCACCTTGAGAGATGAGAAGCACGACATTGCCGTGAACAGGCTTTCCGTTTTCCGCTGCTATGCGTTGCAATGTCGCCCAGACTCTCGCATTGAGTGTCTCCTCCGCCCTGATAAAGATCATGTCGAACAATTCGTTCACGCGCAGACTTAGTGCACGTGCCACTGCCAAAGATGCCAGAGCATCGCTTGCCAAAACCTCGAGCAAGGGCTGACTTGGCAAGATTAGAAGTTCGACGTCTCCGGCTGCGACAAGGTCTACAGGCACAGGCGCATTTCCCAACACCGAACTAAAACCGCTGATTTCGCCTGGTTCCATCCAGCGCGTAAATTGCTCGGCCCCTCCTGCGGTGTAGCCCACAGAGCGCAGACGTCCTGACAACACAACCAGCACGTGATGTGCAGAGTCACCTCTTTTCTGAACGAGTTGGCCGTCGTGAAACGTTCTCTTGATGCCAATGGCACGAAGCCGCTGCATAGAGGGCTCAGGGAAGTTCGCAAGCCAATCCACGCGGTAACGGTCACCCGATAGACGCCTAGGGAAGTCGAGCTTGGTGTTCATCCGAACATTGTCACCTGAGGCGCAATTCAATTGACTGGTCGATTTTTTAATCCGTTTGCATACCGATTGTCGTAACGCTCTCTCCAACGGAACGGATTCCCATGATTCGAAAAAAATTGATCGCTCTCGCTATAGCTTCTGTATCGGCGCTATCCACTTCGGCTATGGCTCAGTCCACCGTCTTGCGCATACAGGACTATCCAGGCTTGGGCAACTTTCTGGTTCGTGTCGCCAATGCGAATGGACTCTGCGCAAAGCATGCCATCACGTGCGAATTGCGCAGCATTCCGCAGGCCCCGTTAGCGATGCAGACACTGCTGGCGGGAGATCTCGACGTCGCATTTACGCCTCCGGAGGTTCTTGTCCAGGCCGTGAACAAGGGAGCTGCAGTCAAAGTGATTGGCAGCGGAGCTCGCGGGCCCACATTCTTCCTCATGGCGGGAGCTGGCTTGGATACGCCCAATGCGGCCAAAGGATATCCGGCGATCATGCAGGATTTCAAAGGCAAGAAAATCGGTGTTACAGCAAGAGGCAGCGCAGCCGAGTTCCAGTTGGTGAGCCTGCTCAAGGGTGCAGGCATGTCTGCTCAGGACGTCACGATTGTTGCGGTCGGCTCGCCCAACACCGCCTTTCCTGCGATCTCGCAGAAGCAGATTGATGGGCTGATGCTTTTCACACCGATGGATGGCTTTTGCGAAGTGTCGAAGGTATGCCGGATGGTGGTTGATCCTCGCAAGGGGCAAGGTCCCAGTGATGTCCTGGAGACCAACGGAGCCTCGATGCTGCAAGTCGTGCGCGATGAATTTCTTCAGAAGAATTCTAAGGCGATAGAGGGGTATCGAAGGGCCATGATTGAAGCGAGTGAGTTTGCGCAGAACCCCGCAAACTTTGCGGCGCTGCTCAAGATTGCGCAAGACACCTTCAAGATCAATGTTCCGAATGGAGACCAGATTCTTGAGGTCTCGCTGCATAACTCTTTGCCCTCTTTGCAATTTCCTGTAGACCCCAAGGCCCTCCAGGATACAGCGAGGTATATGCAACGTACAGGCCAGATCAGCAAGGTGGTGGACACCTCTACGCTGCTGGTGCAGTGAGCGGAGGCGGATATGCCCATTCCCAACGCTCTTGCCTCCAGAGGGCCTGCGGTTGCCGTAGATGGCCTGCATTTGAGCTTCGGCGGCAACAAGCCGGTTCTGGCGGACATCTCTCTGAATATTGCCGAAGGCGAATTTGTCTCTCTCGTTGGCCCAAGTGGCTGCGGCAAGACAACCTTGCTAAATCTGTGTGCGGGCCTGCTCGAACACACGGGTTCCGGATTCATCAAAGTGATGGGTAGCCCTCCACGATGCGGTAATCCCCAAATCGGCTACATGCTCGCGCGCGATAGCCTCTTGCCGTGGTGCTCCGCCTTGGATAACGCCGCCTTTGGCGCGAAGATCAGAGGGCAAACCAAGGATCAAAGCATTGAACGTGCACGAAAAATGCTCGCCGAGGTAGGGCTTGCAGAGCATGCCAATGCGTTGCCGAAAGCGCTTTCACACGGCATGCGTCAGCGTACTGCGCTCGCACGGACATTTGCATTGGATGCACCGCTGCTCTTGATGGATGAACCATTTGGAGCACTTGATGCGCAAACCAAGTTGCAGCTTCAAGATTTGCTTCTGCGTCTCTGTCATCAGCACCGACAAACGGCTTTGTTCGTAACTCACGATTTGGCAGAGGCTGTCGCCGTTTCCGATCGCGTGATCGTGATGTCGTCCCAGCCAGGACGCATCATTGCAGACGTGCCGATTGACCTACCGCGACCTCGTTCAATTCGTGAATTGCAAAAGTCGCCACGTTTCCACGAACTCTTTGCGACTCTGTGGTCGCAGCTTGAATCGGGATGGGTACACCATGAAGGCTAATCGATTGCAATGGGTGCTCTGGCACATCGTTTTCATAGCCTTAATGCTGGGATTTGCCGAGATCGCCGCTTCGCGCAAATGGGTTGATCCGACATTTTTTGGACAACCACGTGGAGTACTTGCCTACCTTTGGGAAAACGTAAGAACAGCAAAGTTTTGGAGCGACCTAGGCTGGACTCTGACAGCTGTAGCAGCGTCTTTTGTGCTGGGCAGCCTAGCTGCATTCGCCGTTGGACTCATTTTTGTTCGTTGGCCTGCGATCGAGAAGTTCGCCGACCCCTACTTCAACGCGCTCAATGTGATGCCACGCATTGCTCTGGCACCGCTGTTCATTCTGTGGTTCGGCCTTGGAATAGGTAGCAAGATTGCCGTTGGCTGCTCGCTTACCTTCTTCATCGTTCTCTCTGCGACTGTGGCCGGCATCCGCGGGGTAAGCCAAGACCACTTGACGCTATGCAAGACGTTGGGGGCGAAAGCCGGCACAACGTTCTTCGAGGTCACTTTGCCTGGTGCGGTCCCCGTGATCTTTTCAGGCCTCAGGCTTGGGTTGATCTATGCCCTGCTCGGAGTTGTCGGTACCGAAATCATCGCAAGCGAAAAGGGCCTGGGCCAAACCTTGGCCTATCTCGGCTCCACCTTCGATATCAATGGCGTTATGGCTCTCCTGCTGGTACTCGCATTGCTAGGGGTTGGCATCGTGCGCTTCATGACCTGGCTTGAAAAACGCCTGCTGCACTGGCAATAAGCAGTTCCCTTACTACCCCTGCTATCCCTGAAAGGCATTGAACATGGCTAATACCACACCCATGGAGTTGATCGATATTGCTAGCCGCTACAAGCACATACAGCCGGTCCCCAGAATGCCGAACTTCGCGGCTTGGATCGAAGGCGTTGACCTCACGAAGCCTCTGACTGATGAAGTTAAGGCTGAACTTCGCCAGGCGTTGTTCGACTTTGAGGTCATCTTCTTTAAGCCGCAAACAATCACACCAGAGCAACACATCGCATTGGGACAGGTATTTGGACCGATCTCAAACGGCTCCTATTTCGACCGCAACGCGAATGTTCCCGAGATGGAAATGATCGTGTCCGACCGCGACCGACCGCCTGCCATCGACAACTGGCATACAGACCTCAGCTGGAAACTCAACCCCCCATTGGGAACAGCGATACAGATCACAGTGACTCCTCCAGCAGGAGGAAACACTTGCTGGAGCAGCACCAGCAAAGCCTATGAATGGCTATCGCCCGGCATGCAACAGTACTTGGAGCGGTTGAGTGCCGTGCACACCTGGGAGCAATCAGGCTTTCGTGAATACCTTGGAAAAAAGGGAGATGAAGCGCTCATCGCTGCAATCCAGGCGGGCAAGCCTGTCACACATCCTGTGGTTCGAGTGAATCCTGACTCTGGCCGTAAATGCATATTCGTGAATGCCGACTTCACCCGAAACATCATTGGAGTCGACCGCCATGAAGCTCGTGGAGTCCTTCACTTTCTGCTTGGCTGGCTACAGAGACCAGAGTTCATGGTGCATCACCAGTGGGAAGCTGGCGGCATTGCGATATGGGATAACCGGAGCACGCAGCACTACGCTGTCGCGGATTATTGGCCCCATCACCGGGTAAACCAACGAGTCACCTTCGATACACCGTCTTCATTGATGGGTTCCCAGGCTCAAGCGGCCTGAACTAGTCAGCACAGGCATCCGAAAAAGTCTTCCGTGCGCTCGATGCCCTCAGCAATGGCGTCTTGCTAGCTGATGCCCTGCAGGCGTTCCACGGGTACTCCAGTGATTTCCAGCTTAATGCGCGCCGCCTTCTTCGGCATGAGCAGACAAGGCGTGTATTTGACTCCGGAGGCTTTGTCGCAGCCGTCTTGACGGATTGGGGCGCAATCCTTCGGGCTGGTGGCAATCCCTGCCTCCAGGCCATCCAGTGAGCAGTGTGCCCCTTCCCTGTCCATGTCTGGCTCAAGTCTTGGAAATTGGAGCTTCTGGCCGCAGTCAGCGCAATGGATGCGGATCTCGAGGTTGAAGCTAGTGATCGCGCCGCCTAGCTTATCCTCCAGGCGCGCAACACCAACTGATGTCGCGAAGTTCATGTGAGCACATGTCATGCGAATCAAGAATAGTGAGACGGGTGTTGCTAATAATGGGGAACCGCCATGTAGGCGGTGGCTCAATGTGGCGTGGTGAGGATTTTTAGTATGAAGATACAAAAAGAAGACTTGGTAAAATGGGAAACAGATGAGCCGGGTTTAATTGTTGATCCACTCTTTATAAAGAAGAGAATTGCTGATGTAGAAAAGGCGTTGTTGATTCGCTTGCCAGATGAGTATTTGGATTTTATTCATCTGGTCGGCGATCAAGCATGTAGCCCACTGGATGAATTAGATAATTTTATAGCAATATATAATAAAATAACTAGGGTGGCTGTTATGGCTACCTTGTCTTCTACAGATAGAGTTGTGACTGCAACCAAATTATTGCAGGAGTCAGTTTATGATCATCGCTCATTGCTACCTAATGGATTAATTGCAATTGGTTCAGAATATGATGATGATGGTGATGCATATATTGTTTATGATGTGAGGCCTAAATCTCCTACCTACAGAAATTTATTTCATTGGCGATACTATGTAGACAACTTAATTGTGGGTGATGGATTGGGATTGTTGGCTCTATCATTAAGAGATTTTTTACATAAACCGGCATTGGAAAGTGAGCTCTGATTTATTGGGCTTTGTTGCATAAATAGGCCCCTGATTCGGATCGCCTCGGGCGATGAGTCATTGTTCGTCATCCAAGCCCCTCTAAAGCAGCATCAACTGGGCGTAATAGTTCGCTGCATTCACGGAACGCGGCTCCTTGACCATCCGTCAATGCCTGAAATGATCGAATACTTATCGCAGTCTTTCAGGTATTCGCTGAGTGCACCAGCGCCAGAGCCAAGAACATCAACTTGCAAAGGCTGTGTTTTTTGCAGCTGACATTACCAACATTGGTATCTGTGCAGGTTTTTGATTCGATTCGGCTATTCGTCGCTTCTGTCGAATTATTTTCCAACTTCTCTGCATGTTGTGCGCGGCCTTTGTCCGGGCCGGGATGCCATGCCGCTTGTTCTGCTTTGTCTTGCATATTGGTGGCTTCCAGAATGAGAAAAGCCCGCAGCGGCGGGCTGGTGCTGAGTGATTGCTCAGTTTGTGGTGATTGGACAGAATGCCTGCTTCAACGATAGCAGGGGCCATGTCGGCAGCTACTGCCGCTCCTGAATACTGATTTCTTTGGATCGACTGGTGGCCGATCTGCATGTCTAAGACGGAGTGGATTTCCTTGGCGTTTGCCGTGGGAACCGTGCTCCAGCACCTGTAGATCGCTTTGACGCCGTTGTCCGAAGGGGGGAACAGGCTTCCTATTCTTTCCAGCGGATAGCTTTCGGTGACCGCTGAAATCCAGTGTTAGCAACAGGGTACTCTCATGAGCAAAGCAAACTCTGCACAGTCCGTTCGTATGCGAATACTGGTGGTGAATACTCCGCCTGATGTTCGGTTTGCAGTGCAATGCGGTAGATCGGACTTGCTCGATCCAATGGATGGTCGGCACGAGCCTCTTCGGTTCGAGTTTTCGTTTCGTCTGGGTTTGCCCCTCTCGACGGGCGCAGTCAACTTCTTGGGGGAGTTCGCGCAGGGCCCGTCTTCTGACCGCTTCGTCTATCTCAATTCCGGCACCCTTGCGGGCCAGCCTGGCTCGCCCTGGACACGTCGTGCCAAGCTGAAGCTTGCGTCTATTCCCCCGACAGTCCTTGACACTGCTCTCTCCTCTGGAGGTGTCATTCAGGCCTGCGTTCAGGGGACGATGGGAGATGGCGGTCCGGTCTGTGCATCGTTGAAACCGCAGGCCGTCGTCTGGGGCGTTGTGCACGATGTTGCTTAACCTTCGGAATCAATCTGTACGTGCATGTTCTCTCCCTGAGTGAGAGAAGCCCGCTCAGCGGTGGGCCTCGGTTGAAATGGTGAGGTGCTCTGCGGTGGTTAGACCAGTCACTGGGGAGTCTGCGATGGCTTTCTGTCAATCCCTCTGAGGCTTCTTTTAAAGGTATTTCGTGGCCACTTTGCCCGATCCGCTGCGCGCTCCTGGGTTGTGAGCTGCTGGCTGACATCGACCGACTCATGGGCTACCTGCAACGCATGCCAGAGAATACGCAGCGCAGGGGCGGGTGGAGGAAGAATCGCGATGCGCAAGTGGTCAGTGATGTTGAGCTTGGTGTTTGGGCTGGTCGCTGTAGGCTGGGCTCTATGGCGGACTGGCGGCGGCGACGCGCGCGGCGAGTTCGATGCGCAGGCAGCTCACTCAACCATACAGATTCGTGCCTTGGAGGTGTTAAACGACAAAGTCAGCCCATCTCAGGCTTTGCCATATGCCCAAGGGTGGCTGTGGGTGCTGCAGCAGTACGGCGGCGATCGGGTATCGCGGCGCGAGCTGGACGGCAGCTGGGTTACTGTAGTCGGCGCGGGTGTGCGTGAGAGTGATGGAGGCCAAGCATCTCGATGCGAATGTTCAATCGCCCGACGGCATCGCCTTTGCACCTGACGACACTCTGTATGTGGCTGACACAGGCAATCACGTTATCCGTGCAGTGGACTTGGCGGCCGGACGCACTCGCCGCGTAGCTGGTGATGGTAGAGAAGGCAATGCCCAGTCGCTGGCCAAGCCGGAGTCGTTGCTACGTACGCCAGATGGTGCCTTATGGTTCATTGCTGGCTTGCACCGCTCACGCAAGGTCTATCGTCTGGAACCCGGAACCGGGCAGCTTGATGTGGCTTACGACCCAAGGAGGCAAGCTCTCAATGGGGTGGCAATGAAGGGGGCGGCTACATGGCAGACCTGGCCGCAGATGAACAAGGGCGTATCTACGTTGCTGACAACGCGAATATGCGCCTGCTTCGTCTGGATGCGTGGAATGGCCCGCCTGCCAATCCACGCACGCCTGCGGCAGCTGTGCTGGCCGGCAATGGCACATTGGGCGTTCTGCAAACTGACCGCCCATCCACAAACAGCTCGCTCGGATATATCACCAGCTTGGCGTTGGGCCCGGAAAGCCAAGTCTATGTGTACGAGGCCGCTGTTGAGAGGCACTTGGCCAGGCTTGACGCCGGTACGGGCCGCTTTGTGACCGTGTTACCACCCGAGACCTGGGTTAGGCAGCCTGAGCAAGCGCCTATGCGCTTGCATCTGCGGCAGGCGCGTCTGCGCGTGGGTAACGAAGGAGTGCTGTATCTTGCAGATCGCTTGAACCACCGAGTGCCATTGTTGACACCGTGAATGAGCGCAGGAACATGATCCTGAAGGATCCAGGGACCGCGTGTAATACAGCGTAGCCAGTCACAGCTAGCGTCATAGCCGGCGTATGTGGCCCAGCACCCGCAGATCGCGTTGCTAGCTTTCGGTCATACGGTAAATGATCATGCTCTTGAACATCGGGACTCCATAAGTGAAGAACCCGCTGAGTGCGGGTTCGGTGGTTTTCTTGCTGCACTGCAATATTTCGGGATGCAGGCAGGCACAAAATTGACTTCGGATAGCAAATTTGGTTATCGGAAATGCTGTTTGTGTGTCATGTCATGAAAACAAAAGCCATTGCGTTCCTACTGGCGTCCATCTGTTTTGCCACCCTGTCTGACAAAGCGAGTGCGAAAGACACCAGCTCAATTGCCAAAGATGTGCAGAAGGCTGCTGCCGATAGCTTGACCGGGGCCGTCTCCGACTGCTGGAGAGAGCCTCGTGACTTCTGTCTCTATCTGGACTTCGCGTCACATCGCCTTGCGGTCAACGCAACGTACACAGGAATTACGCTGGACGAATATTTCTACACTTCTTCCGTTTCTCAGCGAGGGCGCACTTGGCTCGCTCCAAACGGTCGTGGACAACTGGCGAATGACCAGTATTTGTATGCAGTCGATCAAGTGATGAACCGCACATTGGTCGCGCATCGGGACAAGATGTTCAAAGGCAGTCCCTGATCCCTTGCTGCCTGTCAAAGCCTTTCCTTGAGGCAATGTAAGGGCTTGTCATCCAAGCACCCATGCTTACATGTCCGTGCAGGCGAGCCCATCGCGCAGTGTCTTTACGGGAAGATGGCTCATCAGCCTGTGCTGGAGTGCCTGCCAGCCAGGCCAGTACCGTGCAGATGCCAACGATCAGGGTCAGGCGTTCGACAATCGTTTTCATGCTTTCCTTCGAGGCGCCTAACTAGATAGAAGGCGCGAGCAGTTTTCAGAATTGAGGTGAGCGCACTCACATGGGTCATGCATCGGGCGTGAGGGCCGTCGACTAGGCAGAAGAGGCCGAAGCCGGTGAGGGCCCATTGCGCAGCGATCAGCAGTTTTGTCGCCAGGGTGTGTTGGGTGATGAATGCATGGAATCTGTGGGTAAAGAAAAAGCCCGCGAGCACTTGCTGCGGGCTTGAACAAAGAGCCGGTGCCCTTTCGGGCATGCCTGGGAATGGTCAGAAAGGGAGGGGGAGGGGATCCCGGGCCCGGCGTAACAGGTAGATGGCGTCGAATTCTGCATGGTGGAGCTTGGGCCATCAAGTCGCGTTTCGCCTACACCAAAGGGGGAGCTCCATCTGGTGCGACCACTGTCACCACGGTGCGGAAGCCGCGCCGTGCTCCTAATCGACGGCAGCCCAGGCAAGATCCTGATTGAGTAGTCCCCGTTTAGCCTTGCGGGGGAGGGCGCATGCATACAGCATGCTGGTTAGCTGCTTATATTTTTCATTTCCAAGTTGGGAACCTATCCTCGATCGGCGGAAAAAAAAAGCGCCTCATGCGAGGCGCTTTTGCTGAGCCAGCAATAGGATCAGTGGTGCTGCTTGAAATCCAAGCCCTTCTTTACCGCATCTCGCATGCGCTGGTCCCGATCGTCGCCAGAAACAGGCTTGCTGAGGCGGTCTTCAATTTTTGCCTCGGACTCAGGGAATGAAGGAAGCTCCGAGCGAGTTGCAGTACCTTTGGGCAGGTATGCAGGCTGTGCCTGGAAGTACACAAACAAGGTCACTACCGTTGCCAGAAGGATCCAAACCTTCTTCAGTCTCCAGCTCAAGCCAAGACCTATTGCCGCGATCACGAAAGGCAGAAGGTTAAAGAGCAGGGTCATTTGCCAATGCTCACCATGGGAACCGCATCACCCAATGTTGTAGTGGGTAATTGACCATTCCATTTTTCGATCCAGGCACGATCATTTTCCAGCTTGCGCAATTGAAGAACGCGACTGTCTACGGATTGGGCCAGCACCGATTGAGACATGGCTTCCGTTTCCGCCTTTTCCTTGTCAATCGCTCGCTGCAGGCGGGCTTCTTGCAGTTCACGCTCTAACTGCGCCTTGGAAATCGCCAACTGAGCTTCTTCTTTTTGGATCGCTTCGCGGCGCTCTGCGGCTGACTCCTGAGCATCGGTGATGATTTTTGGGTACTTCAGATTGGTAATGCCCACAAAGCGAACAGAGAATGGGGTCAACGACTCAATGGCCTTGCCAAGTTGTACCCGCAAATCTGAGTTGATCTTTTCATTACTCGAAGCAATTTCACTGATGGAGAGCTTGCTCAGGTATTCGCGTACCTCGGCTTGAATGATTTGGCTGGCATATGTGCGATACACCTGCTCGTTTGCAATGGTGGAAATATCTCCCGTCACCTCTGTTGGCGCTACAGCATTGAACAGCTCAGCCGTTTTCTTTGGATTAATGCTTAAAGTTGCACGGATGGTCACTTCCAGATTCAGCTTATCTTCAGGTATGAAGATGTTCATGCTCTCCTGATAGGCCTTGTCTGATACATCCAGCAAAACCAAGCGATCACAGTATGCCCAGCACTGACCCAGGCGAAATTTGGAGGTGGGGATCAAGCTTTCCTGATAGCCATCTTTGGTCATGATCTTGCCAACATGTGCAGGCGGAACCTCCACTTTTTGACCGCATGCTCCTAATACAAAGGCAGCAGCTACCGCTGCCAAACTGGTCTTGTGCTTCTTCAGTGACTTCAAATCGAGCCGCCTCCTTCGCAGCTATAAAGGTGAGATTGAAACAAACTGCAGCGCTGTATGCAAGGTTCTATTTTGAAACCCCGGATGTGTCCGAATGGCCCGCTTGGCCCTGCGGGGAAAGGCATGCGCATGCCGCATGCAGACTAAAAGCTCGAATTTCAAAATCTCCGGGCACAAAAAAGCCACCTCAAGGGTGGCTGGTAAAAGAAAAACCGCTCAGGTCGGGCATGGGTTAATCGATGAAGCCGAGGTCGCGCAGCGCTTCCGTCTCCTGGGTGTACTCGGCATCCTCGATCAGCAGCACACCGTCAGGCCCATACACATTGCGCTGGGGCGCGCCTATGGCTTGCTCTATGCGTTCGACTTTGTAGCCGTGCCGCTCCCATATCTCGGTGGTGTTGATGCGTGTCATGGACTCACTTTACTCAAACTGAAGCCCTGCAAGCAAGGCTTTGGTTTTAACAACTGCTGCCACTCAGACTGGCGCAGAGGCGACTTTCGGATGCCTGTGAATGCTTGACACTGATCGCTGCACTTGATGAAAGCCACATCGTATGTACATACAGCCGCTTTTTGCCATTTCTGAAATCAGTGAGTTGCAGCAGGTCATGCATGACTACCCGCTCGCGACATTGATTGCGGAAGGTGCTGGCGAGGTGGAGATCAATCTGCTGCCACTGCTGTTGATGAAGGCGGGTTCGTTGGGACGGCTCAAAGGGCATGTGAGCAAGAGTCATCACTTGTTTTCAAAGGGTCACAGCATCAAGACAGTGACTGCGATCTTCCAAAGCCCGAATGCCTATATCTCGCCCAGGTGGTATATCAACGGGCAGCGAAGCGGGCGAAATGCCCCGAGCTGGAACTACATGGCTGTTCAAGCGCAGGGCCGCATTCGATTTATCGATGATGTGTTGTGGATGCGTGAGCACCTGGATGCCTTAACTCATTCCCAAGAGGCGTTGAGGGAAGAAGCTTGGTCACCAACTCAAGCGGATCCCGAGTTCTTGGGGGCTGTGGCGGCGCGGCTCATCGGCTTTGAGGTGGACATAGAAAACCTATCTGGCAAGAGATTTTTGTCACAACAGCGCACAGCCGCTGATCGGGACAGTCTGATTCAGCACTTGGCTCAGGATCGAGGACCTGGCGCAGCTGCGGTCTCCAGACTTATCAAGCCTTAGCAAGTGCCATGAGCAGGCAAACCGCAACGCCCTGAATCAAGGCGCTCTGATTTGTGCCCTGACGTTGCTCTGGGGCTGGCGCTGTTTGCGTAGATGCGTGCATGTGGCATGCGTCATCTGGTGTAAGAGGGCGGGGGACTTCTCAAGCCATCGGCCAGTGCTGACTTTCGTACGGGTTCCATGCTTGTCTGTGCGTGGCAGTTGCTGGACCGGGGCATCCGGCTTATTCATCTCGCATGTGTTCTTCTGCGCAGTGCGCGGCTGCCTGGTTAGGATGCTTTCGCGGACATCGAATCAGCCGTGCTCTGCTCTCACGCGTTGCACTTCTTTCCGTGAGCCTTCGCCGCTGGGTCCAACTGTGCCAGCTGAAGGCCTTGGGTCTGATCGCTGACCTGCACTGCCAAGGGGCCTACGTGCTGGTGAAGTCGGTCAAGCTCCAAGACTTCAATTGCACGAAGCCTGTCATTCGCTATGACGAAGATTTCTTCTACGTGGAGAAAGACGTGGAGGTCATCGAGGACATGAAGGGCGTGCTGACCACTGAATTCACGCTCAAGCGCCATCTGATGAAGGCGCTGCTGGGCCTGGAAGTGAGGGTCGTCAAGTGATCCAGGCGTCGAGCCCCGCATTCTTTGGCAAGGTCGTCCCCCTGGCTGGCCAGCGCAAGCCGCCCACCACATCAGGCATCGCAAGGCTGGAGTGGGCAACCTATGACCGAGAGATGGGCGGACGCTACCTGATCAAGCGCTGGATGGAAAACCGTTGCTGCAATCCGGTGCAGTTGGGCCGCAGCACCGTCTGCATGGTCGACAGCTACGGCAACCTGGTGGTTGTAGAGAACAGGGGGGCGCATGGCGCTGAAGCGCATCTACATCGGCTTGCCTGAGTTCAACTACCCGGCATTTCATGCCGCAGCTGCGGTGTTGCGTGCTCAAGGCCATCACGTTGAGAACCTTGCTGAGAACCCACAGCAGGCTGTGGCACATGGCAGGGCCTTATGCGTAGTCTCTTCGCCAGATAACGGTTTGCGACTACCTCTAAATACTGTCTGGCTGGCGCAGCTCGCGCGGCGCTCGTATCGAGCATGAGCTGGCGCGGTATCTCGACCTGGTGGTGCAGGACTTTAAGGATAAGGAGTGCACTGACGCTGAACCGCTTGAACGCCGCATGTGTGCAATCAAAAAGATGGGAGAGCTGGATGCGCCAAACGCAACCATCCAGCGGTTGCTGGGGCGTTAAATGGCACGATCGTGGAAAAAGGCTTGGCTAATAGGAGAGGGCCGCTGGCTAGCTAAAACGCTGCAAGCCCCTGCTTGTCAGCGCCCCACGATGAAGAGACGGTACAGCGATTCACTGCACCATGAGATGAATGATAAACGCAATTGAGAATCGTTTGCAAGTAACTGAGAGTAACGCAAGACTTAAGAAGGAGAGGGGCTGATGCGCAGAGACGTGAATTTGAATGTGCCCCAAGAGCTACAGCGGGTTGAGGAGTCGCTGGAGAAGTACGGCCCGCTGGGCTCAGGACCGCTGGAAGAAGCAGCGATGCGCCAACGCCGAAGGGAGGTATCAGCCGTTATCGCAGAGAGGTCGTGATGAAGAGCAATTTATTCCGGACGGGAGCGCGAGACAGGTCCAACTGGCGCTGTAAGCATGTGCTCATGCAGTTTCGTCGCGTGTTGTTTGATATCCATGTACTACAAAGAACCACCCTTTGGCAGCAGGAATGCTCCTTCGGCTTAAGTGCCGCTTGGGAGTACAGCCGTATCTAGGACGTCAGGCAGCTCTGACTGACTAAGTGGTATTGCTTCGCGAAACTGAGGAGTTAGCCTTGGTTGCCAGTTGCCAGTTGCCAGTTGCCAGTTGCCAGTTGCCAGTTGCCAGTTGCCAGTTGCCAGTCGGAGGCGTGACCAAACAAAAAGCCCGCTAGGCTTGCCTGCGGGCTTTGTTCTAAGTTGACCGGGTTAGTTCTTGCTAAATTTCATTTCATCTTGTCCGCGAGTCCCGGTAATAGTGCCGTCGGGCTGCAGCTGCAATTTGACATTCGTGTCTTTGCAGCCAGTGAGAACTTCAGAATGACGAGCTGTAAAACGCATTTCTTTGTGTGACACGCTTTTGACTTCAATAGGGGCTGCTGTCCCTACGCAAGGGTCCAACTTGCGCCGAATCAGCGTTTGCCACGTTCCACCAGTTTCGGTGATGACCACGTCTGCTTGTAGTGGTCGACCTTCCTTGTTCTCCCATGTCACGATCCATCTGCCCAAGAATGGATTCTCACTTTGGGCAATCGCTGGTGAGATGCAGTTCAACACGCTTAACCAGGCAAGGATGGTTGGTGCAGGTCGGATACTTGTTTTCATCTGACGCTCCATGGGTTGGTAGAACGTCAATATCGAATATGAAGCTGAGATGTGCAGTACCTTGTTCTAGTCAAAGGTGATCTGAAGCGCTCGAATTTTTGCCATCTGGCTGTCATATTTCAAAGGCAAGATGCACATCGCTGGGTTCTGGTTGTAGCACCGAAAGATGGCTTAACCCCTGGCGCCAATTCTTAAGCCCTGGCCTAAACAGCCAGGGCTTTTCGTTTGCCTCCTGCCAGTCGAACGCTGGTTCTGCCTCGACAGCTTTTTTATTCCCAGTTCGCGGCCACCGAGCATGTTCGACGATCATGCAGATTGCTGAAGGGGCATATCACTCGGTGGCGGCACCTATGTCTGTGACAAAACAGAAAGGGCCTACTAGGTAGGCCCTTCACTCACTGAAACTTTCCGATAGAAGAGGGTGTAAATGAACTTCAGTCGTGATCTCTCTCTGGATGGAGCTTCTGGTGAGCGAGTCAATTCTGATCTTCTCGCGTAAAAGGTTGGTAGGTGTTATCCCTTGGATTTCTGTAGAAATTCCGTTTCAGCAATGGCGGAAAACATATCGACTCTAAGACCTTCAAGCTTTAGCTGCCCGTGCTGGAAGGAAGGTGAGTGCCCTCGCTGCAGACCAGGGTCTGATATATCGGGAAAACAGTAAGAGAGATTCAATTGTGAACATCGCAGGCTTCGTACTCTTAGCGGCTGTCGCGGGTTCCTCCGTGGCATGAACCATGAATCGTCATGCCTTGATTGCGGAGGCTGTTCGGGTGTTGCCGTCTGAGATGCCCACGACTAGGCAGAGGAGGGCGGGTATGGATTCAGTCAATCCAAGCCACAAATGGATGTGGGCGCGTTCAAGCCTCGTGAGGCCGTGAAGTGCAGACAGACAAAAGGGGTTAGACCTTTTGATCTAACCCCTTGTCATTTGGTCGGAGCGGCGGGATTCGAACTCGCGACCCTCTGCTCCCAAAGCAGATGCGCTACCAGGCTGCGCTACGCTCCGAAGGCTGCTAATGTAGCTTGAAATTGGGCTCGGAATTCTGAAATTCACGTTCGGTTCGACACAAATAGCTCCCTGCTACATGCTGCTGAGGCCCTGCATTGGCGCTGTTGCATAAATCTGATTGAAGCTGAGTTGCCCCTGACCCCAGACGCAGCTATGCCACGGTGACCGTCTGAGGGCGGCCCAGCTCTGTGAATCGATTGAGAATGGCAGCACGGATATGCAGCTCATTGATCTGGCGCTCAAAGGTTCTGGACATGACCCGCTCGCCCAGTCGTTTGATGCAGTTCATCTTGCTCTGCACCAGGTTTCGCCGGTGATAGCCACTCCACACTTTCCATATCCTTCGACCCAAACGTTTGCATACGGCGAGCGCCGCATTGCGATACGCGAAGGCATCGCCTTTGCGTATCCGGGCGTTCTTTCTCGGAGGAATGATGGGGACTGCGCCCCGTTGAATCACGCCTCATGCACGGGCTGTGTGTCATAGGCCCCACCACCGGTCAAACTGAGCACGGCTTCGTTGAGAGGGACTTGCTCCAGTAGGTCCGCGACGACAACCGCATCACTTACTTCATTGCTCGTTACGCAAATTGCCCGTATTTGCAATGTCTGCGCATCAATGCCGATGTGCAGCTTGCGCCATTGACGACGGCGTTCAGCGCCGTGCTTTTTGCATTTCCACTCGCCTTCACCCAAGAACTTGATACCCGTCGAGTCCACGAGCAAATGCAGCCCTGCTTGGTTGGAGTGATATGGAACTTGGACCTGCAAGCTACGCTGGCGGCGGCAAACTGTGCTGAAGTCCGGCGTGGGCCAATGCAGTCCTGACAAATGCAAAAGGGACTCCACCATGCCCATGGCTTGGCGCAGTGCCAAGCCGAACAGATTCTTCATAGTCAGGCAAAACTGAATGGCTGCATGCGAGAACTTCGGGCTTCGCCCGCGTTTGCCGCTGGCCGCGGCAAACCATTGCATGCGCTTGTCGAGCCAGATGGTCAACGAGCCTCGTGACTTCAAGGCTGCGTTGTAGCTGGGCCAGTTGGTGGTGCGATAACGAGGTTTGCTGAACTGGCTCATGACGCAAGCCTACGGCCTGCGGCACAGCGATTTATGCAACAACGCCGTGGCCAATGATCAGTACTTGCAAACTGTCGATCAAATGATGGTCCGCGCATTGGTAATACAGCGGGACAAGATGGTTGACGACCGACCTTGAGATTCGTCAGGGCCTTTCTTTGAGGCACTGCACGGTTTTCTCATCCAGCCACTCCGCATGCATGCCCGGGCAGGCGAACTCATCGCGCAGGCTTTGAGTAACGGTTTGGGGTTCATCGGCTTGGGCATCAGGCGCAGACAACCATGCTGCGAGAAGCAGGGCGCCAACGATGACAAGTAGGGAATCAACAATCGTCTTCAGCATGAGGATCTCGTTTCATGTGGTCGACGACCATGTGAGCCGAATGATTGAGGTTGAGGGCACTTTGCGCCGCGTGGTCAGTGGGGTGTTTGAGATGGTGAAGGGGTACCTTGCCCCGAGACCTGTCTATTTCTCTGACCTTGATGATGGGCAGACGTTATTGAGGTGGGTGACCAGCAACTGCGCGCGTGGCCCCGTGAGCTGCGCATCATCGGCCTGCGCACCAGCGGGAATGCCCAGCAGTTTGGCTCGCTGCAGTTACAGCACGATGTGGGGATGCTGGCACAAGACCAGGCGCTGCAGCAGGTGGCGGTGCGCCGGGAGCAGGCGGCGCGGATTAAGCAGCTTGAGGATGAGTGTGCGGCTTTGCGAAGGCAGGCGGCGAATGCAGAGCAACCTGCAGCTCAGAACGATTTGCAGGCGAGTCTGCTGTAGGGCGGTTTACCAGCCTTTGCGGTCGTAGCGCTCGGCGCGCATCCCGGAGCATCAAATGGTCACTATCATGGCTACGGTTAATTCTTGATTATCCGAGCGACAACAGCGTTTGATTTGTTGTCTCAAGCTGAATTGGCGTCCGCAGAAGAACCGCACCTTAAGGTTTTCGGTCGGTAAACCACCCTGTGGTGGGCTTGGATCTCAAGGCGGGATGCCTGGTGGGGCGGCGACCAGCGTGCTGCCTGTCTCTCGGTCTTTCTTCAATTTTTGAGTCTCGCATACATGGCATTCATGATGGAAGATGTCCCCGAATCGGGGCCCACCTCTCTGGCGAAGGAGCATTGGATGCTCGTCGAGTGGGTCAAGGCGTCTCGGGTCGGGGTCGTCGAGTACCTCCGCCACCGGATGATTGATCCAGTCCTGCTCGCGGCGCTTTACTACATCGAGGGCTTCGGCATGGGTGATGGCAAACTCTTCGCTCTCGTGCGCGGCGATGCTATCTATGTGGCTTATGTTCGCTGGGGCAATGCGCTGTGGGTTGGAAGCCCTTCTGTGGGCCACGTTCAGGAGGTCAGCTTTCCGGAATCCACGCCGATGAGTCGTGGGGCGATCGAGGGCCTGTTCACCGATGCACTTGGTGACTACTTCGAGGCCCACTCCGTCATGAACCGATACACATGGGAAGACCCCGGAGGGGTGACTTTCGACTGGAGCGCCACCCGGTGGGTGGTCCGACCTAGGAAATATTCGCTGCTGTATTGGCGCAGCAAGTTCGCCAAGAGGTGGGGCGGGTTCCGGGCGCGCCTGTGGCCGCAGATCTGGACTTTCATCAGCAGCCCGCTGGTTGCGGCGCTATCGCTCACAGCATTGGACTGGGCGGGCAACCGCTGGCCCATGGTCTTGGTCGGTGTGTGGCTGGTTTTGCGATTGTCGCAGTACGAGGCGCATTGGCGCCTTGGAGACTGGATGATCGGTCGAAAGAAGTTCCGCGACCCCTTGGAGATCTTCCGTATCTTAGGTCGCCTACAGGAGTCTCCACCACTGACAGCCCTGACAGTTCGCGTCGAGCCGGTGGAGGGTGATGCGATGGCACGGCTCGTCCGGGTCTTCAATCGGAGCTGGGTGCCGGTGACATTCGTCTCTATCTCCGCCGACGCGCTAGCCGATCTCCTCGCGCCGGGGCTGATCGCGCAGATGCGCAGGGAGGCCGGTCAGGGCGGAATCGACATGAAGGAGGTGGAGCGCATGTTTCCGTCGATGACAAAGAGGTGGCTCTGGCCGTTGCAATCGTTCGAGCGTCGCTACCATCTGTTGGACGGGTTTCCTTCCTCAACTCGACCCAGCCGGATAAAAGCCACTGTCAGCATTTCTCGCCTCGTGTCGGGGGAGCCTAGCCGCGGACTGGCATTCTTCCTCCTCGAAGTCGAAGATGCAGAGCCTTCAGCCTCACCCAGCCCGTGAAGAGAAGGTACTGGAATGTGGGTGGGCTTGTGTCGGGCCTTCGCGCGACATGGTTGCGGACCATAAAAGTGGGGCCGTACCGGGCATGACAATGCCCAAACTTTCCATGGACTCAGACGGTCAGTCTGGAGCAGACCCGCATTCAGGCCGGCGGCGAAGCGATCCGCGCCTTTGTGGCGACCCTCAACGCCGAGACTTCCAAGGTGGAGCTCTACAAGGCGCGCACCCAGGGCGAGGCCATCAAGCAGGATGCCTATAAATCCCAGGTGCAGGCCGATAGCGCCTTTGTCAGCGCCCAGGCCTAGCGCGCCTGGGTGGCGATTGCCCAGACCCAGGCCAAGATTGCCGCCAAGGGCCTGGAGTGGGATGGCTGGAAGGCGCGCCTGTCGGCCGAGGTGGCCAAGATGGATGCAGCGGCCAAGCAGTCGGCCATCCTGGTGGACGGCTACAAGGTGAGCGCCAGTGCCATCGAGGCCAAGGCCGCGAGCTTCATGCGCCGTTGGGAAGCGGACATCAAGCAATACGAGGCGGGCTCCAACATCAGCCTTCAGACGGCCAAGCTCAATGCCGATGTGGCAATCCAGAGCAATGCCGTGCGCCTGGAGGCGGCCAAGATTGGCATCACGACTTCGGCGCAGCGCGTGGCCAGCGCCTGGAGCAGGGTATCGGCGTCGGTCGGTATCTCTGGCGGCGTCAGCTGGGGCTATAGCGGATCGCTGGATCAGTGAGGAGGGCTGGGAACGACCCAATGCCGTAGTTCGCTGCCGCCCTTTGCGGCCATACTATTTCTGATGAGACAGACGTACATAGCCCAGTCAACTCATTGATCATCGGGCATATGCAGCCGCGTTTGTGAGCACCAGAACGCCCCACGTTAGTCCAACTAGCGTGGCAAGGATAATGAGTGCAATCACTACTGATGTCCGAGTATTCGCAATCGCCGCATATCCCGCCATGCACAAACAAAAGGCAGCAGGGACTAGCCCGATGCCCATGGCGCCAACCATCGAGAACGCAAGAAGTCCGCAGCCGTAGATCAGTACAAGCAGCCATCGCGTCAGGGACCATGCGATCGGAAGCTTGGACAAACCTGGCGATTCATTCGCGTTTAACGCAGGCATCCTTCCCCGATGGAGGATCATGCTGCGCAACCCAATCGCGGCAAGCAAAGCGGCCAATGCCCCCCCGATTACAAACACTGGCCATTGTTGGAATGCAATGTGACTTACTGCCGTCTCATCGAGACTTCGACCTTCAAAGACCAATTCGAACAGATTCATTCCAAATATTGCGACTACCAATATGAATACACCGGATGCGCGTCGAAACCAGTAGCGAGGCGGGCGTGGACCGCGACTTGTCGTATGCATGATTCAGCAGAAGGGGGAGAAATAGTCCTGAAATTTGCGCTCGTCCCGTGCGACGGTACTCGTTGGCTGCTACGTCTCCTCACATTTGAATAGCACTTGGACTTCGGGTCAAATCTAGATGGCTGCTTTCGGCCGACCTGCGACTGCCGCTGACCGACCCGTTGCAGTCGTTCGCTTACTGCTTGGCAATGACAGCTTCCAGAATCAAACCGCTGTCAACGGTTCTGATTCAAAAGCGCGATGCAACAATGTCAGGAAATCAGGTGCTGACGGCAGATTGACAGAGCCAATGTGGCGCACTTCGACAGCTGGCGTCCACGAATTCATGACCGCTGCTCCCTGAAGCGTAGTCAACGAGTCAATAGTGATGTGCTGAAAACGCTGCGGTACACCCAACCGCTCCAGTTGGCGCATCACGATGGCCATCGTCGTTCCACGCAGCATTTTTGCCTTCGGCCACACAACGCTCTTGCCATCCCAGAAGACCAGATTCCAGATGCTCGCCTCACTCAGCCGCCCTTGGTTGTCGATGAACACAGTGTCATCAAACCCATGTTCAACGGCCTTGCGCTGAAACCATGTTTTTGCAATTTCCCCAACATGCTTGATTTCGGGCACGACTCTCTCGTAGTTCACGATATCCAGCACCAACGGCCCCTGAGGGCCATCGGATGGTGGCGACGTTCGCACCAGCATGTGCAGCGGCGCATCATTGCCGGGAGGCGTGAACTCCCCCGCAGACGAATAGACGGTTGCAGTCAAGGAAAAGTCGCCGTCGTTTCTCGTCTTCAGTGCAGACGCCAGATAGCTTTTGACCGCCTCATCGCTCAAGGCACAGCCGAACATGGCCAGTGAAGCTGCATGCAAGCGCTGAAGATGAACATCCAAGCCCCGCACTTTACCGCCTCTTACTTGCAGGGCGGTGAAGTGGGCATAGCCTGCGAAAGCCAATGGACCCAATGCCTCCGCAGTTGCAGGACGCCCATTGCGCTGCACGGTCGCGTCATTGGAGGGTGGGTTGCTAATATCTGCCATCTTGAACTCCGTTGCTGGTGAAGCTCGGAGGTTAAACTTTGACAGTGCTGTCAAGGTCAAGGTGTTTTTGAAAAGAGGATCGAATGCGGATTGGAGAGCTGGCTCGACGAAGCGGTGTCAGTGAGCGCATGTTGCGCTACTACGAGCAGCAAGGACTCCTGCGACCTGCCCGCACCGATGCGCACTATCGAGAGTATGGAGACGTAGAGCTTTTGGCCGTGATGCGTATTCGCCAGCTCAATGAATCTGGGTTGAAATTGAATGCAATCCGCATTTTGTTGCCCTGCATGGTTGATGGCCCTGCCACCTTTGAGCCTTGCGACGAAATCCGTTCCGTTCTCACCGAAGAACTGGCGCAGTTGGAGAAAAAGCTTCGCGATCTGAAAGAGAGACGGAATATTGTGGCTAGCTACCTAGCATCGTTGAGCTTTCCTTAACTCTAAAGTGGGGGCCTCGAAAGATGTGGAGCACTGCGACCTCCGCTTTGTAGACTGCACCATACGTCAGCAGATAGGACGATCCGGTCTTCTTCCTGTGTGAGAGGCGACGCTTAGCAGCGCAAATCCAGCGACCGCAATTGGCCGTTAGCGGCTATTTCCAGCACCCCTCTAGGGTTCGACCGCCGAGCTAGCCCCCGGAACACTCCGGGGCATGAAAAAAGCTCTCGCATCAATGCTGGCGCTGCAGGGCATTCACCAGCATCTGAGTGCCGAGCAAAAACAGGACATTGCCATCGCGGCCGTGCAAACCACGCCAGGAGCCGCATCAGCGGGCGCAGCGCGACTGGGCGGACTTCCTCTCAGTGATTGGGCAGTGGTGGCAACCATCGCCGATGTGGCGCTGCAGGCGGCCTATCTGATTTGGAGATGGCACCGTGATTACATGCATGAGCAGGCTCGCCAGGAACTGCGTGATAAGGCCAAGGCTGCCGTAGGGGGCACGCCATGAGCAAGATCCCATCGCAGCTGCGCACCAGCATCGGCGCCTTGCTGGTGTTGACCGGCTGCGATGCCCACGACAAGGCAGAGGAGAGTGGCTGAAAGCATAGACCTCCAAATCTAAAAGCCGACGCAACGAAATCATTGTGCAGTCTCTTCACTTGCTAAAACCGGAACACATGCCGGAACAGTTCCCGGAATGTCTTCAAAAGTTATAGCATTGCATCTTTGGTGCTCCGAACCGGAGTCGAGCCGGCACGCCTTGCGGCGGGGGATTTTGAGCCCCCGTCAGATCAACATTTTTGTAGCCCATTTCGCCACAGAAGAGACAATTTGCTAAATAGCAAAGGAGCAAAACGATTGGCTGAACGCAAATATGGGGAGTCTGCACCCGCAACCGATACCACACTTGCCGGCGTGGACTGGTACGAAAAGGAGCTTCGTGATCAGCGCCATGAACGCACGCTATTCCTTGATCTCGATATCAGCGAGTCGCACAGCCAGGGCATGGTGTTCGAGGATTGCACCTTTCGGCGCGCGCGCTTCAACGCCTCAAAACACCAGGATTGCGCCTTTGTGAACTGCACTTTCATTGGCTGCGATTTCTTCGACAGTAGCTTCAAAGACTGCAAGCTGGTCGGCAGCATGTTCGATAGCTGCAAGTTTGGCCATATGCAGGTGCAGGGTGGTGACTGGGCATTTGTGGGCCTGCCAGGTGCCGATCTGCGCAGCGCTGCCTTTACAGGAACACGCCTCCGAGAAGCGGACCTGACCGGTGCTCGCTGTCAGGGGGGGTCTCTGCGCGACATAGACTTGTCTGGTGCTTGGCTCCATAGTGCCGATTTGAGTGGCTGTGACCTGCGCGGCAGCGATCTGAGCGCAGTAGAGCCTGAGAACGTACAGCTGAAGGGGGCGATCATTACTATTGATCAAGCAGTTGCCCTGGCAGAAGCCCTGGGTGCGGACGTACGCGCTTCCTGACGTGACGGCGCTGGATCAACTACGGATCTAGGGTAAGCCGAGCACCTCGTGAGGTTTGCGCCAATCCTATGGTGCGACTGCCTGTGAATCGTGCCAAAGTCCTATCTTGCGCGCCGCTGCCTCTTGCTCAGCCAACTCGTATTGCCCCCAGTTCGCCACATCGGGCTGTTAGGGGGCGCCGTCTGAGGCCCCGACAACAAGGCAGATGAGGACTGAGGCGAGCATGGGGCAAAGGCGGAGAGGGTTGTTATCCAGTGCATAATAACGACCGGTCATATCAAACGAGAAATGACCGATGCGGAGCGCTCCGCAAATCTAGGTTGAGGCTAGATCCAGAAAACCTAGTGGAATCAAGCATCTGCCCGTAGCTCAGTTGGATAGAGCAACAGCCTTCTAAGCTGTGGGTCACAGGTTCGATCCCTGTCGGGCAGGCCAAGTGAAAAAAAGCCCATTCATGCAATTGCATGAATGGGCTTTTTGTTTCTGCATCAGCAGTGTGCCGCAGAGTGTTTCTAAGACTCTGCGATCTTGCCCCCTATATTTTCATTCCATCTCTTCTTCGAAAACGACCGATGGTGCAGCGACGACGCGTGCAATGTCCGTGGGTGCCGTAATCAGACTTTTGCTTACATAGCTGAAGGGGGTATCAGGCTCGAGGGCTGCAGTTGCCAAATGCGCTTTTGCCTGATTGAGAGTGATGTAGTAGCTGCCCATGGGGGCTTCAATGGCTCCACGCGTCAGGACAGGGGTGTTGCTGCCGGTACGCGATGGGGTGTAGTTTTCTGCCAGCATCTGGCCAGATTCTGCAATCTGCATGACTTGCACTCCCTGCAGGCGCAAACGGTCGACGGCTCGTCCTGAGTCAGCCGACAGCCAGTAACCGCATGGGCGCGGACGGCTTTGTTCGGGCTTTATGTTCAGTGATGAATTCCAGTCCACACGGGCTTCGATTTCCTGTCCAGATTCGGCCTGCAGCATCCGGATGGTGCGCTGCTCAGGTGTTTGTTTGGACTGGATGGTCAGGGTGTTGCGGCAAGCGAGAGCGGAAATATCGCGGGACACAAAGGATTCGACTTGCTTGAGGTTTTTTGATTTCTCGGCCGTGGCTCGCAGTGCTGCAGTTGCCGCAGTGACCAGGCTGTGCACTCGGCGCTGAATGTGCAGGCGCCCCAGATCGGAGCCGCGGCTGGCTATCAGCACAGCGACAGAGTTTTTGAGACTGCTGGTGTTGGCAAGAGTGTCGGCAGTCAAACCGGCCATGGACATTGATTTGTCCTCAGGCTGAGCACTGGGCTGAAAAAACCATTCATTGCTGAGCTCTGCCTGCTTGAGAGCGTTGCGTATGGGTTGGCTGAACCACTCTCGCGCAGCCTTGTTGACAAATTCGTGTGCATTGGCCGTGGCAGCGGGTTGCAGCAGTACGTCGTAGCGTTGCACGGCCTGAAATTTCTGCAGCAACATGCCAGCTGCTGCAAATTCACGTAGATCAATCACCGCAGCCGGACGGTAGTTGCGGGTCAGGCGGGCGAGGGCCTGTGCTTCCGGAGTGCTCAACAGCAGATGATCGTGAACGAGGTCTGTGCCGTCTGCTGTGACGTGGCTGGCCGAGCCTGCCGCATCAGGATTGGCTCGGGGTACGATGATGATGTTGGTCTGCTGCAGCAAGGGCGCCAGCAGGCCGCCTTGGCTCAGTTCGCGTGCAACGACCAGCAGGGCCTCAGTGCTGGCTGGTTCGTCGCCACGCTGGCCGCCGACCAAGAGCACGGTGGGTTTGCCGCTGCTGTTGATGGCTGTTGCCTGGGTGCTTTGGCCCTGAATCGCAATAAGCGCTTGAATCGGAAGTCCTCTTTGAGAGGTGCCGATAGTGACGGCGGACAGTTGCAAGCCGTTGCCGGCCTTGCTGCTCACTGATTGCAGCCATGCAGAAATTTCTGTCTGCGTGCTGAACTGCTGTCGCCCGCTACTCAGACCCGGTGTGTCATAAAGAGTGGTGGGATCGGCAAAGAGAGACTCGATGGCCGGGTTATAGGGCAGGGCTGTCAGCTGTGGCGTAGGAGCCACCGCCTGGCTGATCACCGAAGGAGCGGCCGGAGAACTTGTTGCGGAGGGTGCTGGGGCTGCTGCAGGGCCTGACATGCCAGCCCAGGGTGGCAGTTGCACATTGGCACAGGCCGTCAACAGCACTGCCGAGCCCACTGTCGTCAGCTTGAGCATGCTTTGGGTCCAGACGGACCGCGTGCGCTTGGCATGAGAGAAAACAGGCTTGGTAAGAAATGTCATAAGTTCAACGCAGATAAAAACAACATGCCAAGAGCGAAAGCTCAAGCTTCGCACATCTGGAACCCATATTAGGTCGGCTGGCTTGCTGTCGGCTGTCAGCGCGCAGCGATGCTGCAGCTGGAAAAAACAGAAGGGCTGCAATATTGGAAATTGCAGCCCTTCAGGAGGTTGGGTTGAAGGTGACTCACACCTTCAACCATAGACGCTGTGGATTAGCGGCCGTAACCGCCACCAAAGCCTCCGCGGTTACCACCGCGATTGCCTCCGCCAAAGCCACCACGACCGCCGCCAAAGCCGCCACGGCGACCACGGTCAGCCATGCTGTCCACGCTGGTGCGCATTGGATCAGGTTGGCCACCACCGTTGCTGCCGCGCGCGCCGTTGTGGCGGGCGTGGCCTTGCTGCGTACCCAGGTGCGCATCGGCACGGGGGGGCTGGTCGTCGTAGCGGTTGCCGCGCTCACGATCACCGAACTGGCGGGCGCCGCCGCGTTTTGGGGCCCGCTGTTGATCGCTGTTGCCCTGGGGGCGTGGAGTACGGTCGCTCTGGCCGAAGGAATTGCTGCGTTCGGTGCCGCGATCTGAGTTGCGTTCGCCGCGTTCCACAGCCTGCTGGCCTTGGCCGCGCTGATTGTTGACGCGGTTGTTGCTGCGGGGCTTGTGCTGTCGTGCGGGGCGTTGCTGTGCTTCACCCTCTGCTTCGCCTTGCTGGGCATCTGCTGAAGCAGGGCGACGGCCACCGCGGCCGCCGGTGGGCGTCTTGTTGGAGCGGATGCGCTCCATCATTTCCTGGCGGGCCGCCTTGGCAGCTGCCTGCATCACATCGCGGCTGGGAGGCTTGCCTGCGCCACCCCACAGGGTCTGTCGGCCCATGGCGATGGGCTCGGCGATTTCGCCTTCTTCAGGGCCAAAGCCTTCGATGGGCTGAACCGGAATCTCCTGCTTGGTAAAGCGTTCGATATCCATCATGAAGCCTTCTTCGTCCATGCAGACCAGGCTGACTGCGTTGCCTTCGCGGCCGGCGCGGCCGGTACGGCCGATACGGTGTACATAGTCTTCCGAGATATTGGGTATCTCGTAGTTCACCACGTTGGGCAGTTCGTCAATGTCGATGCCGCGTGCCGCGATATCTGTTGCCACCAGCGCGCGCAGCTCGCCTGTCTTGAAGCCTTCCAGGGCCTGGGTGCGGGCGCTCTGGCTCTTGTTGCCGTGCAAAGCCATGGCGGAAACGCCGTTCTTGGTCAGATACTCGGCCACATTGTTGGCGCCAAACTTGGTGCGTGTGAACACCAGCACCTGACTCCAGTTGTTTTCCTGGATGATGTGCAGCAGCACCTGCTTTTTCTTGCCGCGCCCCACGGGGTGGATGACCTGCTTGATACGCTGCACGGTGGTGTTGCGCGGCGTGACCTGGATGGATTGGGGGTTGCGCAGCAGACCATTGGCCAGCTCGCGAATTTCATCGCTGAAGGTGGCAGAGAACAGCAGGCTTTGCTTATCCTTGGGCACCAAGGCCAGAACCTTCTTGACGTCATGGATGAAGCCCATGTCCAGCATGCGGTCGGCCTCGTCCAGGATCAGCATCTCGACGGTGGACAGGTCCATGAAGCCCTGACCGGCCAGGTCCAGCAGACGGCCAGGTGTGGCTACCAGAACGTCAACGCCTTTTTCGATGCGGGCGATCTGTGGCTTCATACCGACACCGCCAAAAATCACGGTGGAGGTAATGTCCAGATATTTGGCGTAGCTGCGCAGGTTTTCTTCCACCTGGGCCGCCAGTTCGCGGGTAGGGGTCAGCACCAGCGTGCGGATGCCCTTGCCGCCAAACTTGTTCTTGGGCGCTGTGCCGCTTGCCAGGCGCTGCAGCATGGGCAGCGTGAAGGCGGCTGTCTTGCCGGTTCCGGTCTGAGCGCCAGCCAGCAGGTCGTGCCCGGCAAGAACCAGAGGAATTGCCTGTGCCTGAATGGGAGTCGGGTTTTCATAACCCTGTTCTTGTACGGCCTTCAGAATGGCGGGTGCCAGATTCAGTTCTTCAAATGTCATTGTGATCAATTGCGCCAATCCTGGGCGCGGGGTATCAGCCTGTCATGGCACCCGTGGGGTGCCTGGCCAGTTGTAGGCAGATATAGTTTGCGTGTTGGGAGCTTGGAAACGCTTCCTTTGTCCCCAGCTGAAGTGCTGCTGCAGCAGGCAACTGGACGCCTGTTGCGAGGGGTATTGTCGCATGCACCGATAATCATGGTTTGATTGCCGTGTAAAGCGGCACACTTTTTTGCATAAATCCAAGTAACTCAAAGCAATTCGGACATGGCTCAATACGTTTTTTCGATGAATCAGCTGACCAAGACGGTGCCGCCCAAGCGCCAGATCTTGAAAGGCATTTCCCTGAGTTTCTTCCCCGGCGCCAAGATCGGCGTGCTGGGTCTGAACGGCTCGGGTAAGTCTTCGCTGTTGAAGATCATGGCCGGTGTGGACAAGGAGTATGAGGGCGAAGCCATCCCCATGCAGGGTCTGTCCATCGGCTACCTGCCCCAGGAGCCTCAGCTCAATCCCGAGCACACCGTGCGCCAGGCTGTGGAAGAAGCTATGGCCGAGGTGAACAATGCCAAGGCCCGCCTGGAAGAGGTTTACGCAGCTTACGCAGAAGAGGATGCGGACTTTGACGCCCTGGCTGCCGAGCAAGGTGAGCTGGAAGCCATCATCGCTGCTGCGGGCACGGACTCCGAGCATCAGCTGGAAATCGCCGCGGATGCACTGCGTCTGCCGGCATGGGACGCTATCGTGGGTCAGCTCTCCGGTGGTGAGAAGCGCCGCGTTGCCCTGTGCAAGCTGCTGCTGTCCAAGCCTGACATGCTGCTGCTGGACGAGCCGACCAACCACTTGGACGCCGAGTCCGTGGACTGGCTGGAGCAGTTCCTCCACCGCTTCAGCGGCACCGTGGTGGCCATTACCCACGATCGCTACTTCCTGGACAATGCTGCGGAATGGATTCTGGAACTGGACCGTGGCCACGGTATCCCTTACAAGGGTAACTACTCCGATTGGCTGATCCAGAAGGGTAACCGCCTGGAAGCCGAGCAAAAGGGCGAAGAAGCCCGTGCCAAGGCCTTGAAGAAGGAACTGGAGTGGGTGCGCCAGAATGCCAAGGGCCGTCAGGCCAAGTCCAAGGCCCGTATTGCGCGCTTTGAAGAGCTGAGCGATTACGAATACCAGCAGCGCAATGAAACACAGGAAATTTTCATTCCTGTGGCCGAGCGACTGGGCTCCAAGGTCATCGAGTTCACCAATGTCTCCAAGTCCTTTGGCGACCGCATGCTGATCGACAACCTTTCGATGAACATTCCCGCTGGTGCCATCGTCGGCATCATCGGACCGAATGGTGCCGGTAAGTCGACTCTGTTCAAGCTGATCGCGGGTAAGGAGCAGCCTGATTCAGGTACGGTGGACATCGGCCAGACTGTGAAGATGGCCTTTGTGGACCAGCACCGTGATGAACTGGCCAATGAAAAGACCGTGTGGGAAGACATCTCCGGCGGTTTGGACATGATCACCGTGGGCAAGTTCACGATGGCGTCGCGCGCTTACGCGGGCCGCTTCAACTTCAACGGCCAAGACCAGCAAAAGAAGGTCGGCAACCTCTCCGGTGGTGAGCGCGGTCGCCTGCACCTGGCCAAGACGCTGATTCAAGGCGGCAACGTGCTGCTGTTGGACGAGCCCTCCAATGACTTGGACGTGGAAACCCTGCGTGCGCTGGAAGACGCGCTGCTGGAATATGCCGGTACCGTGATGGTCATCTCGCATGACCGCTGGTTCCTGGACCGTATTGCCACCCATATCCTGGCCGCCGAAGGCGATTCCCAGTGGGTATTCTTTGACGGCAACTACCAGGAGTACGAAGCCGATAAGAAGAAACGACTGGGTGAAGAAGGTGCTGCGCCCAAGCGTATGCGTTACAAGGCGTTGAAGTAAGCATCAAAATGTCTCCGGCATCAGCTGGAGCGGGTATTCTTAGGGGCTATGAGCCTCGCACATGCATCCGTTTCCGTGCTGCGCACCTGCCTTGTCCAGGTGGTGCGTGGCGCTGATGCATTCGCGCTGCGATTGTTGCAGCGCACCGAATATGCGTTGGAGCAATCGCTCTCGACGGGTTTCCACTCTGCAAGGCGCGATGTGCTCGGCGCTGCGCTGCATAACCTGCAGCAGCACCGGGCTTCGGTGATCAGCAGCTTCCCGCAGAACTTGCTGGAGGCGCTGGTACTGTCAGCGCGCCAACCTTTTTCCTTTTCTGCACAGACGCTGGATACCGTCACTGGCCGGCTTTTGCCATTGGCGGCCATGGCCGAGTCGGCCAGCCGTCAACTAAAGGCCGAGCACAAGCTGGTGCAGATGGTCGAGCCCCAGGTCGAGCTTGCGCTGGCCGATCTGGATGCGTTGATGAGCGGCGCTCAGGGACTTGAATCCGCTCGGCCAGAGTGCAATCCGCTGCGGCTGGAGAACTATGTACGCGCTTTGAGCCAGTCGTTGACGGCTGTTCAGCCCGCCACGGAAGTGGCCGATTGCTGGCATGAATTCATGTCGCAGCAGCTGGGCTCGATTCTGGCTTCTGAATATTCCCGTGCTGCCAATTTGCTGCGCCAGCATGGCGTGCAGCCTGCCCGCTATGGCGCGGACGGCGACACCCGGCCCCAATGCCTGCTGACCTTGCGGCTATTGCAGGAGTTGGCCTCAGATCTGCGCTGGATTGATGATTCGCGCTGCACCGTGCCCCAGTCGCTGACGGACTCCATGCTGGCGGGTTGGCCGGCGACAGAGCCGGCCTCTATCGCGCCTGTGCAAGATTCTGGGCTGGAGCCGGGCTGGACTTCGTATTCGGCCAATGCGCTGCAGACTTCGCAGCAACCCTGGGGACACAGTGCTCTGAGGGGATTGCACGCACCACAGCCCAGCCAGGCTCCCAGTGCTCTGATTCAGATCCGCACGCTGCAGCGCATGATGAGCCATATGACCAGCGACGGCCGCCTGCTGCCGCCGGTGCAGCGGGTCTTGTTGCGGCTTGAACCCATGTTGAGCCAGTTGGTGGTGCAAGACGGTGTTTTCTTTGAAGATCGCTTGCACCCCGCACGGCAGTTGCTGGACGAGCTGACGGCTCGTAGCCTCTGGTTTGCTAGCGAATCTGCACTGGGATTTGCTCACTTCATCACCGTGGCAGAAGCTGCGGCGAACCAGTTGGCAGGTGCAGGGCAGGCAAATGCGCATGTGTTTGCCCAAGTGCTGCAATTTGTGCGCGAGCAGTGGCCACCGGAAGGTCGTATGAGCCGCATTGCGGCTCTGAACCCGCATACCGAAGTCGAGCATTCCACGCGGCAAGGGCTGATGAGTTCGGCGCTGGGGTTGGTCGATCATCAGATTGCGGGCGCCATCGAGCAGATCAAGCCCGATGCCCTGCAACTGGCGCAGATGATTCGCAGCTTGCCCAGTGCCAAGGGTGTGCCTGAGGATATTCTGGATTTTGTGACCGGCCCTTGGGCTGGTGTGATTGCCCAGGCACAGCAGCGGGCCGAACCAGGGCAGGAGCGTGACCCGGGCGGTTATCTGGCACTGGTGCCCAGCCTGCTTTGGAGCGTGTCGCCTCAAGCCGCTCAGGATGTGACGCGGCTGGTGGCCATGGCGCCCAAGTTGCAGCGCCGTCTGGCGCGAGGCTTGCGCAGCGTGGGCCGCACGGATGTCGAAATCGCCGCACTGGCGGCCCGGTTGGGAAGCCTTCAGCAGCGGGTACTGGATGCGGCCGAGGCCGCGGGACAGTCTGGCTCCGACGAGTTTGCCAGGGCGGATGTGCTCGCTGAGTTGCCCAGTGTGCTGACGGGTCTGGATGGTGCCTTAGAAACCGTGCGCGCAGGGCTGGATATCACCTTGCCAGTACTGACCGACAGAGTCGAAGATGTGCCTGTGGTGACGGTAGCGCGAGAAACGCAAACCCAGGCGGCACACTATTCTTCCGGACCTGCCTTCAAGACAAAGCAGCAGAAGACGGTCGGTGCCGCCGTGCTCGAGGCTGAAGCCGTGGCTTCCAGCCCGATGCCCGTGCAAGCCGCCATGGGCCAGGGCAGACCTGCGGATGTTGCCGAATGGCCTTTGGGCACTTGGGTGGAGTTGTGCAACGAGCGCCAGCAACTGCGTACCAAGTTGACCTGGGTCAGTCCGCAGCAAAGCCTGTTTCTGTTTACGGCCGAAGACGGGAGCACCCAGTCCATGACGCGGCGCATGCGCGACAAGTTGCTGACGCAGGGACAGTTGCGGCGACTTGAGGCTATTGCCTAGCTTCTTGCACTTAGATCCTGATAGCTAGGCAGTGTTGTCTGGCCTTCGATCCACACCGATTGGGCGAGCAAGACAGCGCGCGCGGTGGCTACAGCCACAGCTTCGGCGGCCAATGTGCTCAGCGTCATCATTCCCAGCGACTTGCCGCTGCACGCCGTGCCCAGGGCGAACAGGCTGTCGCCGTCGCTCATGGTATGCACGGGGTTGATGGCACGTGCCAGGCCGTCATGGGCTACCACGGCCAGACGGTGGGCCTGGGCCTTGCTGATGATGGCGTCGGTCGCCACGACGCCAATCGTGGTGTTGCTGCCGGCCAGAACCGGCCTGGGCTCCTCGCCCGCCAGCAAGGCATCGCGGGTGCCGCGCAATTGCAGGCCGTCTGCCGTGCGTGCCCCGGCCAGCAACTCGCCGTTGAAGGGATTGAATACATCGCCCAGCGCATTGCAGGCAATGATGGCTCCCACGGTGACTCCATCGACGGTAAAGCTGGCCGTGCCTATGCCGCCCTTCATGGCACGTTCATGGCCGAAGACTTTGCCCACCACGGCGCCGCTGCCTGCGCCCACGCTGCCCTCTGCGGGTCGCTTGGTGCCGGAGTCCGGCCCCGCATTGCGGCTGGCTGCATAGCCGGCTGCGGCATCGGGGCGTATGCGCATATCGCCCATCATCACGTCAAACAGCACGGCGGCGGGCACCAGCGGAATGCGGCCCACGCCGATATTCAGGCCCGCGCCTTGTTCTTCCAGCCAGCGCACGGCCCCTGTGGCTGCGTCCAGCCCCCAGGCGCTGCCCCCTGCCAGCATGATGCCGTGGACCTCCTGCACCAGATTGCTGGGGTGCAGCAAATCGGTCTCGCGCGTGCCAGGGGCAGCGCCGCGCACATCCACACCGCCCACGGCACCCTGAGGGCACAGCACGGCGGTGCAGCCCGTGGGACGACGCGAGTCGCTGAAATGGCCGACGGAAATGCCCTGCACACGGCCGATATGGCCTTCGTGTGCGAGCAGATCATCAACGGTTGAAAAAGCGCTCATGCCAGTACTCCTTGCATCTCTTATGTGTTTTTGTAAATAAACAGATGGTTTTTTATTCTTTAGGGTTTGCCCGTGTAAGGTTCATACTTACTCACATTGTTGCAGTCCGGTAAACAAATGAGAACCGTGCTGCTCACGCGCATCAAATTCAAGGAGTGATCCATGCCCGCCCATTTTTCCTTTGCCGCCAGCCGCCGTGCCGTTCTGGCTACTGCCGCAGTCGCATTGCTGGCGACTGCCGGTGTGCCTGCTCTGGCCCAGGATCCAGCCAAGAAGAACCTGCTGATCGGTGCCACCGCCGGCTCCAACTATGACCTGCTGCAAAAAGGCATAGTGCCTCAGCTGCAGAAAAAGGGTTACCTGATCAAACTGGTCGAGTTCAACGACTATGTTCAGCCAAACTTGGCGCTGTCCGACGGCTCGCTGGATGCCAACTTCTTCCAGCACCGTGCCTATTTCGATCAGTTCACCACCGATCGCAAGCTGGCGCTGAGCGCGATTGCTCAGGGCCCGGTGGCCCCCATGGGCGTGTACAGCAAAAAGCACAAGTCTCTGGCCGATATCAAGAGCGGCGCCAAGGTGGCTCTGCCCAATGACCCCAGCAACCTGGCCCGTGCATTGCTGGTGTTGCAGCAGGCCGGTCTAGTCAAGGTCAAGGAAGGGGTGAACCCGGCCCGTATCTCCGAGTTGGACCTGGCTGCCAACCCTCACAAGCTCAAGTTTGTGGCGCTGGAGGCAGCCCAGCTGCCCCGCGTGCTGGAAGACGCTGACTATGTGGTTGTCAATGGCAACTTTGCCGTCTCCTCGGGTCTGAAGCTGAGTGAAGCCGTGGTGCTGGAAAAGACTCCCGATGTGTACCTGAACGTGGTGGCCGTGAAGACCGGCAATGAAAACAGCCAGTGGGCCAAGGATCTATCCGCAGCCTACCGCTCGCCCGAGTTCAAGGCCGTGGTGGACAGTCAGTTCCCCGGCTACTCCAAGCCTGCTTTCCTGAAGTGATCAGGCTTGACTGAAGACGCCAAGGGCCGCGATGCGGCCCTTTTTTCATGCTCGTGGATTGGTTGGTTATAGATGAAAAGCAAATAAGAGCATGGGTTTTTATTGGTTGGAATTTGCTCTCCCGGTCTGGATACTGCAAAGGCCTCTGCATGGATGCAGAGTCAGACCTTTGGTATCAAAACACAGTACATCAACGAGGAGCAAAGCATGACCACTCTTTTTTCCGTAGCGCACCACCGCCGCCGTCTTCTGACCACAAGCTTGCTGGCGGGAGCCGCTCTGGCCATGGGCGCCCTGCCGGCGGCGGCCCAGGACGCCGGCAAAAAGCAACTGGTCATCGGCGGCACGGCCGGCTCCAACATCGACCAACTGCAGTACGGCATTGTTCCCATCCTGCAGAAGAAGGGCTACAAGGTTCGCCTGGTGGAGTTCAACGACTATGTCCAGCCCAATCTGGCCCTGGCCGACGGTTCGCTGGATGCCAATTTCTTCCAGCACGAGGTGTATTTCAATCAGTTCAAGGGCGATCGCAAGCTGGATCTGACAGCCCTGGTGCAGGGGCCGATCGCGCCCATGGGCGTCTACAGCAAGCAGCGCAAGAGCCTGGCCGAGCTGAAGGAGGGAGATCGCATCGCCCTGCCCAATGACGCCAGCAATCTGGCTCGGGGCATTCTGCTGCTGCAGCAGGCGGGACTGGTCAAGCTCAAGGAGGGCGTGAACCCGCTGCGCGTGTCCGAGCTGGATCTGGCCTCCAATCCCAAGAAGATCAAGCTCGTGCCCCTGGATGCAGCTCATCTGCCGCGTGCGTTGGATGATGCGCAGTACGCCATCATCAACGGCAACTTCGCGATTTCCTCGGGCCTGAAACTGTCGGATTCGGTGCTGTTGGAAAAGACCCCTGAGCATTATCTGAACATCGTGGCTGTCAAGACCAAGGACAAGGATGCGCAATGGGCCAAGGACTTGGCTGCTGCCTACAAATCCGCCGAATTCAAGGGCGTGGTGGACAGCAAGTTTGCGGGCTATGCCAAGCCCGCATTCTTGCAATAAGGCTCAACCGACAAGGGCCTGAACTTCATGCTCCAGATGGCGCAGCGCACGCAGCTCGATCTGCTGCAGCTGCGCTTGCTGCGTTTCGGGCAGGCTCTGCAAAAGCGCAGCGGCGCCAAAGTCGCTGAGCACGGCCTGCCCGGTCTGCAGATCGCACAGGATATTGTGGGCGTACAGATCTCCATGCAGCAGGCCACGGCCGTGCAGATGGGTGATGGCGGAGCGTATGCCTTGCAGCAACTGCTGGGCCTGGTCGGCTTGCAGGCGAAGTTCGGGGTCATAGACATCACGTGTGCAGCTGTCGAAGCTTGGCGGCCCGGCTAGCGGCTGCATGGCTGAATCCAGCAGGGGCAGGGCCGTGGCCATTTGCCCGTCAGGAGCGCCCAGAACCTGCGCCAGCGGCGTCAGCAGATGAGGGTGCTGTCCTGCCGCAATGCCTGCTGCCAGTTCGGATTGCGGCGTACCGTCGCTGGTCCGGGCGGCCTTGAAAACCTTGAGTGCCAGCTCCTGTCCATTGAGGCTGGCGCGGTAGATATGGCCGCTGGCGCCTTCACCCAGCTTGCTGGCAATCTGCAAATTTTGATAGAAAATGGGCTCAATCCCATGCTCTGAAAGCGTATCCAGCTCCTGTTTTTGAGTCATTGGATTACCTGCCAGCGCCAGCCATGCCAGTTGGGGAAGCCGGAAGATGACTTCAGGAGCATCTCCGAAACGGTTGCTTGCAATGCGCAGCAACTCCAGCGCCTGGCAATGCTCCAGGCTCTGGGGCAGCTGCCTCAGCTGGTTGCATGACAGCATGAGCTTTTGCAGGCGCGTGCACCGGCCCATGGATTCGGGCAACTGGTGCACGTGGTTGTCCGTGAGAATCAGCCAGCGCAGGCGCGCCGGCAGGCTGTCCTCGGGCACATGCGCGATACGGCAGGCCTTGAAGCCCACCATTTCGAGTTGCGGCATGCGGCCCAGCACACGGGGCAGTTCGCTGAACAGGTTGCTCGAGGCAAACAGAATGCGCAACCGCGCAAAGCGCGTCAGATCATCGGGCAGGGTGGTGAGCTGGTTGCCGGACAGATCGAGGATCTCCAGCGTCTCGGCCAGCTGATAAAGCGCGGCGGGGAACTCGGTCAGGCCATCGCTAAGCCTGATATGGTGTGCGCGGGCCAGTGAGCCATTGGCCAGCCCGGAGTGAAACTGTTCTAGCGTCAACATAGGACGCGCAGTCTAAGCCTTGCGCACGAAATGCACAGAAAACACGAAATGCACGGAATGCCTGCATGAAAATCTTCAAAGACCTGCCTGCGCTGGTGCAGGCATTGCCAGAACTGACGCTGAGCGACTGGGTGGATCTGCCTGCCGATACCGCTGCCCAGCTTGAGGCGCCAAATCAGTCTCCGCCAGCAGATCTGCTGAAACAGCCTGCCTTGCGCTTTGTGGTGCGTGATGCGAATGAAGTGCCGCGCATGGGCCATAAGCCCTGGATGCCGGCGGCGGTACTCGCCCGGATGCACTGGCCTTCCTCTGCGGACGCGGTGGCATGGTCTCGTTTTTTGCAGGCCGAGTTTGGGCGCAGCCAGCGCTTTGTAGAAAACCATGATGTGTGGGATGAGGCCGACGTGCCTGAGCCGTATTGGCCGCCCGCCGATGCGTCGTCCGATCAGCGGCTGGCCTATTGGCATCAAGGCTTGCAAGCCCATTTCTGGATGGATGAAGAGCCCGCTCAAGCCAAGCCATTCAGCCGGGCCGAGCTGCGCCTGTGCGAATGGCGCCTGGGTTGCAGTCTTCCCCAGTCCTTGCGTGACTATCTTTTGCAACTCGGTGTACTGGACTGGGCCGAGCGCTTGCTGAGTCCGCGCTTTGTTCTCATGGCGCCGGATGCAGACATGGACGCCATCGGTCCGGTGCAGGTCGTGTTCCCGGGCATAGTCGACATTGTGGAAATGAGTGCGCCGCAACAGGCACAGGCCTTGATGGCGCAGTTGAATGAGCTGGTGGTGTTCGGGGACTATCTGGGCAATGGCAACCTCTGGTGCTTTGACCGTCGCGATGGCTCTGTCTGGTATCTGGACCATGACAGCAGTCCCTTGCTAACCCGTATGTTTGACGATGCGGGCGACTATCTGGACGCGCTGGCCTTGATGTCGCTATGCCACAGTCACGTCGTGGCCCAGGGGCGGGATGATGGCGATGAGCAGGCCGAAGTGCTGCTGGCAAAGCGCTTTGGGCGGGCGCTAATCAGGAAATGGATGTACTGAGATGAGCATGAAACTGCTCAAGGCCGCTGAACAGGGCGATATCGCTGCGCTGGAGCTGCGCCTGAAGGACGGTGATGATATCGCCTATGTGCAAAAGAGCACTGGCCTCAATGCGCTGATCACTGCCCTCAATTGCGGCAACGATGCTGCGGCCCAATGGTTGGTGGAGCAAGGCAGTCCGCTGGATCAGGTGAGCCTGACAACGGGCATGACCGCCACCGCCTGGGCGGCCTTCAACGGGCGCACAGAGATGCTGCAAGCGCTGCGGCAAGCGGGGGCCGATCTCGACAAGACAGGGGATGACAAAGGCCGAACCCCGTATCTGATTGCCGTGGACCATGGCGCCTGGGAGGCTGTGCGCTGGTTCTGGTCGACAGGGGTCGATCTTCGGCGCAGAGATGCACAGGGTCGCAATGCCCATGATCTGCTGGTGCAGAGCGGTCGCGATGTGCCTGGGGATTTGCTGGAGCGCACGGCAGCTCATGCAGCAGTACCGCCCACGGGGCTGTGACGGGATGACGATGCCATGCTTGCATGGCATCGTCATCGTCTCAACGGCGAGACTGCATCAGGACGCTGGCTGGATGCGGGTGATGATCAGCGAGCCATCCTTGTCCTCGGCATGGAACAGAACCTTGTCACCGGCCTTGAAAGAGGTCGACTGAGCGGAGTCAGACAGCGCAAACACCATGGTCATGGGAGGCATGTCCAGGTTCTTGATTTCTTCATGGCGAATCGTCAACTTGCCTGTGCGAGCATCCACACGGGTGATTTCACCGGCGGTCATCACATTGCTCTGGCCGGTCGATGCGGCTGTCGAAGCACCGGCCATCGCCCCATGGCCTGCGTGCGCCGAGTGATCCTGTGCGGAAGCCGGAGCGGCCAGTGCAATGCCGAGGCTCAGGGCTGCCAAAGTGGTGTGAAAGAGGTTTCTCATCATGTTCTCCTGAGTTGAGGGGGTCAGCCGCGATAGCTGGTGAAGACCGAGGTGGACACATCGCTGCGCATCAGGCTTTGGGTGACCAGCAGCACGTCGTAGGGGTCTTTGCGGCCACCGTACTCGGGGCCATCCATGCCGGGACTACCAATGGGCATGCCTGGTACGGTGATGCCCAGCGCCTTGGGTTTCTGCTTCAGCAGCTTGTGCACATCGGAGGCAGGCACATGTCCTTCGACCAGATAACCGCCCACCAGGGCGGTATGGCAGGAACCCAGGCGAGTAGGCAGGCCCAGTTTGGCGCGTACGGCGCTGTTGCCCACGTCGTGCACCTTGACGGCGAAGCCAGCCTGCTCCATCAGGGCAATCCAGTCCTTGCAACAGCCGCAGTTCGGGTCTTTCCAGACCTCCATGGCAATCTTGGCGGGAGCAGCCGCCATTGCTGGCAGCGCAGCCATGCCGACAGCGGTGGCCAGCATATGCAGGACGTGGCGGCGGTTGGTGCTTGTCATCGGGAATTCCTTTCTTGCGTTATTCGGTGACGGTGAAGCGCCCCGTCATGCCTGCCTGGTAGTGGCCGGCGATCAGGCAGGCGAAGTCGAAATCGCCTGCGCGGTTGAAGCTCCAGACCATGTCTTCGGTCTGGCCTGCGGCGACATGGGCCATATAGGGTTCGGCATGCTCCATGCCAGGGTACTTGAGCATCATCTGCGCGTGCTCATCAAGCGATGCCCGGGTGCCCAGCACCATCTCGTGCATGAGAAGGCCTTTGTTGACCACGCGCAGGCGCAGGGTTTCGCCCTTTTTCACGCTGAAATGGCTGGGGCTGAAGCGCATGTCGTCCGTCATCTGGATGGTGATGGTGCGCTGGGCCTCCCTGGCCTCGGCTGCAATGCCCCAGGGCTTTTGCTCCTTGATCACGGGACCGCTGGCATGGGCGTTGTTTCCATGCGCAAAACTAGCGCTGGTGCATGCTGCCAAGGCGCAGGCAGCTATGAAATGAATAGTCTTCATGGGAGTCTCCTGGCATCAGTGCTGGGTGTGAGTACCCGTGACGGGGCCGGTTTCGGGTTTGCGTACGGTGGCGGCACCGGGAGCGGTGCCGGGCGTGGTCTGGCGGGGGGCCTTGGCATCGAAAGGCGCGCCCTGCCATTCATAGGCCCGTGTGCCCTTGGGCTGCTGGTACCAGCCAGGATCGCCATAGTCGCTGGCACCCAGGTTTTTGCGAACCTTGAAGCTGGTGAACATGCCGCCCATCTCGATGGGGCCGTAAGGGCCTTGGCCGGTCATCATGGGGAAGGTGTTGTCGGGCAGAGGCATTTCCATGGCGCCCATATCGCCCATGCCGCGCTCGCCCATCAGCATGTAGTCGGGCACGATCTTCTGGATCTTGCCCACCAGGCCGCGGTGGTCCACGCCGATCATGGTGGGTACGTCGTGACCCATGGCGCCCATGGTGTGGTGGCTCTTGTGGCAGTGGAAAGCCCAGTCGCCGGGTTCGTCTGCAATGAATTCCACCTGGCGCATCTGGCCCACGGCCACATCCGTCGTCACTTCGGGCCAGCGGGCGGACTTTGGCACGGGGCCGCCATCGGTGCCCGTAACCTCGAACTCATGGCCGTGGATATGGATAGGGTGGTTGGTCATGGTCAGATTGCCCACGCGGATGCGCACCTTGTCGCCCTGACGAGCCACCAGCGGGCTGATGGCGGGGAAGGCGCGGCTGTTGAAGGTCCAGATATTGAAGTCCGTCATCTCGTTGATGCGCGGCGTCATGGTGCCGGGCTCGACCGCATAGGCGCTGAGCAGGAAGGCATAGTCGCGCTGCACCTTGTCGATCAGCGGGTGGGCTGTCTTGGGGTGGGTGATCCACAAGCCCATCATGCCCATGGCCATCTGCACCATCTCGTCCGAATGCGGGTGGTACATGAAGGTGCCGGGGCGGCGCGCCTCGAACTCATAGACGAAGGTCTTGCCCGGCGGGATGTGGGGCTGGTTCAGACCGCCCACACCGTCCATGCCATTGGGCAGACGCTGGCCATGCCAGTGGATGGTGGTGCTCTCGGGCAGGCGGTTGGTGACGAAGATGCGCACCTTGTCGCCTTCCACTACTTCGATCGTGGGGCCCGGCGACTGGCCGTTGTAGCCCCACATATTGACGAAAAATCCGGGCGCCACCTCGCGCACCACGGGCTCAGCCACGAGGTGGAACTCTTTGACGCCCGCATTCATGCGCCAGGGCGTGGTCCAGCCGTTGAGCGTGACCACGGGTTGGTAGGGGCGACCGTTGGGCGGCGTCAGAGGCGCAGCCGTGTCGGCGCTGCCTTGCATGACGGGTTCGGGCAGGGCCGCCATGGCAACCCGGCTTACGGCCATTGAAGTTGTGGCGGCGGCCACTGCAGTGGCCGCGCCAGTGAAAAAGGATCGGCGTTGCATATCAGTGACCTGCTTCGGCTTGTGCAGCGGGCGCTGCGGTAGTGTTGACGGTGGGGGAGGTTCCTGGCGATGTGCCGGTCAGGGTCAGGCGTAGATCGGTCTCGGCCAGCCAGAAGTCGCGCTGGGCCTCGGTGGCGGTCACCACCGCTTGCGTGGTGCTGCGGGCCTGGGCCAATAGCTGCCACACACTCATGAACATGCCGTTGTAGCGGTAGATGGTTTCTTCCTGCATCAGCTTGGCCAAGGGCAGCACCTCTGCCTGCTGCTGCTGAGCCAGGTCATAAGCCGTGCGGTAGGCCAGCCAGTTGCTGCGGGCCTCGCTGCGCGCGCGTATGGCGTTGTCGCGCAGCAGCGATGCGCTGCGCAGCACCTGGTTGCGCGCCATGCCGCGTGCGGCAAAGCCCCAGTCAAACAGCGGCAGGGGCACGTCGAACTCCCAGCCCTGGGTCTTGTCGCTGTGACCGGTGGCTCGTTCGGTGCTGGTGTTGTTGCTGTAGCTGGCGCCGATATCGCCAAAGATGGTGCCCACCGTGGCCCAGCCTTGGCGGCCGGCGGTTACATCCAGGTCGCGGCGCAGCGCGCCCAGATCCAGCCGCTGGCGCAGTGCCGTGGCCTCTGCGTCATCGCCGCTGCGCAATTCGGCTGCTTTTGGCAGGGCGGGCAGCTGGGCGGGCAGCTTGTAGGCCAGTTGCTGCCCCCACAGGCCCATGCGGCGGGCCAGCTGCTCGCGTTCCAGCTGGGCGTTCAGGCGCGCGCGTGCCAGTTGGGCGGCGGCCTGCTGCTGTTGGGCCAGCTCTCTGGCCTGGTCCATCTTGCTGAAGTTGCCGACCTGGGCCATGCGGCGGGCCAGCTCGCCGCCCAGGGCTGCGGCCTCATGCATGCGCTCGTTGGCGGCCAGAGCCTGCTCGGCGGCCACGGCGCGCAGCCACGCGCGCCGTGTGTCGGAGGCCATCAGCAGCACCTGCTGGGCGGCCGTCAGAGTGGCCTGCTCCATCTGCCAGCCCTGCCAGCGGCTGCGCCAGGGCAGGGTGATGAGCTGCACCAGGCCAAAGCTGAGCTGGCGCTCGATCTCGCGCTCGTGGCCGTTGCGAAAGCGGCCGAAGGTAAAGCTGGGGTTGGGCAGGGTCAGGACCTGCACGCGCTGCGCGTCGGCAATGCCGAGCTGCGCCAGCTGGGCCTGCAGACCGGGGTTGTTGAGCAGGGCGATGCGCACGGCGGTGTCGGCATCGACAGGGGTTTTGAGCCAGTCGGCAATCTGGGTCTGCGCATCCTGCAGGGCTTGCGCGTCCGGCGACGGCAGTTGTGCGCCCGCGGGCAGCCTGCCTTCGGTATGTCTGGCCACGTCGCCGCGAAGTCCGTCAGGCGAGATGCTGGCGCAGCCGGCCAGCGCCAGTGCGGCGAGCAAGGGCGCGGCTTTGAATGCAAGGCGCTTCATGGCTGGCCTCCGTGATGGTGCTGATGTGCGGAAGTACCACTGTCCGGGGCTGGGCCGGAGGCATTGCCCTGGGGTTTTTCCCACCTGAGCACATCGCCATGGCCGCGCGGGAACTCGCTTACCGCGGCATTGGCGGCCTTCCAGTCACCGGGCTGGGCGACGATGGCCGCGCTGGCGGCAAGCGGCTGGTGCTGCAGCGCCAGCGTGGGAGCGTCGGGATCGAAAACGCTGTTGCCGTTGGCTGGGGATCGGGCGGCCGGGGGAGCCGGCTCGGGCGTCTGGGCCAGGACTGGCGGGCTGACGCCGGCAATGAGCAAAGCCATGGCTGTCAAAGAAAGAGGATGCGCTTGGCGCATAGGGGATTCCTGTCGTCTAAAACCGGGAGAAGGTCCGCAGTTATGAGCGTTTGACGGCTCGAAACTAGACAGCTAGCACGGTGGCTGCCATCAAAATGCGGACGCACCTAGGGCGTCAGAGCGCAGAAATCGGTGGTTTGACGAGTTCGGCAGGTGCGGCGCTGGCAAAGCGCGCTGCACCATGGGCCGGCTGGGCGGCCAGTGGGAGGCTGGAGTGAAGCGTCAGCAATTCGGGGTTGGCCAGCGTCGAGTGGCAGATGCCGCAGGCCGTGCAATGGCCTTCATGCTGGTGGCAGTCGCTGTCGGCGACCTTGGCGCTACAGCTGACGGCCCCTGCAGGGCCTGCCTTGTGGGACGCGGCCATATCGTGATGCGGCTGTGCGTCGGTCGCGAGGTTTGCATGCGCGTGGTGCACAGCGGCTGCCATGGCGGCCACTTCATCCAGGCTTTGCGTCTGCACCAGTGCATGTCCCATGTGATGGGCCTGGTCGGTGTTCTGCTCCATGGCCATGGCATCGCCTGCCAGGCCGCGCAGGGCCAGCAGCAAAACCAGGAATAAGGAGAAAAAGCGACGCATGGGCTGAATGATAGCGAAGGGCGGGGTTTAGTTCCCCGCCCGGTGCAGTAAATCGTAAATTAGATAGCTGCTTGCGCTTGCCCATCAAGGGCTAAAGTCGAATTTCATGCATTCTCAGGCCTGTTACCCCAATGGCGCAGGCGCAGGCCATTGGCGACCACCAGCAGGCTCACACCCATATCGGCCAGCACGGCCAGCCACATGCTGGCATTGCCGCTGACGGCCAGAACGAAGAAGGCCAGCTTGATGCCCAGGGCCAGGCTGATGTTCTGCCAGAGCACGCTGTGTGCGCGCTGCGAGAGATCAACCACCTCGGGGATGCGGCGCAGGTCGTCGTTCATGAGCACCACATCGGCGGTCTCCATGGCCATGTCGGTGGCATGCATGCCGCCCATGGCAAAGCCTATATCGGCCTGGGCCAGTGCCGGCGCGTCGTTGATACCGTCGCCTGTCATGGCCGTGGGGCCGATGTCGCGCTGCAACTCGCTCAGGGTCTTGAGCTTGTCCTCGGGCAGCATATTGCCGCGCGCATCGCTGATGCCCGCTTCAGCGGCCACCGTGCGCACGGTGGCGCTGTTGTCGCCGCTGAGCACAATGGGCTTGACACCTAGCGCCTGCAGCTGGGCCACGGCTGCCTTGGCTTGGGGACGCAGCGGGTCGGCCACGGCAAACAGCGCCTGCACGCCCTGCTCGTTGGCCAGCAGGGTGACGGTGCGGCCCTGTTGCTCCTGCAGCATTAGCGCAGCCTTGAGTTCGGCGCTGTCCCAGCCTTGCTCGCCCACCCAGCGCAGATTGGCCAGCGTCCAGTGTTCAGCACCGATCTGGGCCTGCACACCGCGGCCGGGCAGGGCCTGCAATTGCTGTGCTTCGGCAAAGTCCTTGCCGACCTGGGTCTCCAGTCCCTGGGCAATCGCGCGCGATACCGGGTGGTCGGAGCGCGATGCCAGCGCATAGGCACGGGCAGCGGCGTCATCGCTGCTCGCCGCATTCCAGCTCTGCCAGTCCACCAGCCTGGGCGAGCCTGTAGTCAGTGTGCCGGTTTTGTCAAGTGCAATGGCCTTGAGCTGGCGGGCCGACTCCAGCGCGCTGCCGCCTTTGATGAGAATGCCGCGCTTGGCCGCAGCCGTGAGCGCGCTGACCACAGTGACGGGGGTGGACAGTACCAGGGCGCAGGGGCAGGCGATGACCAGCAGGGCCAAGGCCTGGTAAGCGGCCTGATGCCAGCTCCAGTCCAGCAGCCAGGGGGCGAGCAGGCCCAGGGCAATCGCCAGCACCAGCACGATGGGGGTGTAGATCTCGGCGAAGCGGTCGACAAAGCGCTGGGTGGGGGCCTTGGAAGATTGCGCCTGCTCCACGGCATGGACGATGCGAGCAATCAGGCTGTCGCTGGCCGGCGCGGTCACGCGCAGGTGCAGCTCGCCGTCCTGGTTGATGGAGCCTGCATACAGCTCGTCGCCCGGGCCTTTGTGCGCCAGCGCGCTCTCGCCCGTGATGGGGGCCTGGTTGACCGAGCTTTCGCCCTCGGTGACCAGTCCGTCCAGCGGCACGCGAGCGCCGGGCGTCACGCGCAGCACGGCGCCCAGGGGCACCTCGCTGGCGGCCATGCGCACAGTGCTGCCGTCGGACTGCAGTACATCGGCAGTTTCGGGCGCGAGTTGCAGCAGATTGCGGATGGCCAGACGGGCCTTGTCCATGGCCTGGTCTTCGATGCGCTCGGCAGCGGCATAGAGCGCCATAACCATGGCGGCTTCGGGCCATTGGCCAATGATGAAGGCGCCCGTGACTGCCACTGCCATCAGAGCATGAATGCCGAGCTTGAACCGCAGCAGATCCTTGAGACCGGCCTTGTAGACGCCCAGACCTGACAACGCTATCCCCAGCACGGCCAGCGCCATGCCCAGGTATTGGAGCGTGGAGTTGGCGCCGTCGCCGCCAAACCAGTGGCAGGCCTCGGCCGCCAGAGCCGCCGCCAGAGCAGCGTAGATGCGCGGCCAGCCCGGCAGCACGCCATGGTCGTGAGCATGGTCATGACCGTCGCCTTCATCATGACCCTGGCTCTTGGCCGGCTCGCTGATGGAAAACGGTGCGCAGCAGCCCGTGCCGCAGCTCGATGCAGCGGTGGCGGCGACGGGTTTGGACGTGGCGGGCGCATGGGCATGCTCATGATCGTGATCATGTGAATGACCATTGCGGCCGCCGCCATGGGCGTGGGTAGACAGGCTTTCTTGCTTCATGGCAGTATTGAAAACAATAAAGTCACTTCAAGGTCAAGCATGTCACTCAATTCGCACGATATTCCGCGCTGGCGCATTGGCGAGGCAGCGAAGCGTTCCGGTATTGCTGCAGCCAATATCCGCTACTACGAGAAGGAGCAACTGCTCTCGCCCGGCGTGCGCGAGGACAACCAGTACCGGCTCTATACCGATGTCGATGTGCACCGTCTGCGTTTTATCCGGCTGTGCCGGGCCATGGATATGTCGCTCGACGAGGTCCGAACCCTATTGGCGCTTGATGGTGCACGCAAGGCCGATTGCGTGGCTGCCAACAAGACCCTGGACGCCCATCTAGGTCATGTGCGCGAGCGGCTGGCCGAGCTGCAGGCGCTGGAGCACGAGTTGATGCAGCTGCGCAGCCAGTGCGACGGCTCGGACAGCTTCTGCCACATCATCGAGGCCTTGCATGCCCAGGCCGATGAGCCCTTGCCTGAAGGCCTGCAGGGCAGCGCTGCAGCAAAGCGCCATGTCTGACAGACTGCAACAGTGGTGGCTGCGCCTGCACCCTGAAGTGGACGCTATCATTCCTGCATGAGTTGGAGTGAAACCACCATCAAGCTGCCGGGGCGGATCTGGGCCGCGCTGGGCGCGCAGGCCCTGGCGTGGTGGCGCAGCATTTATCTGACAGCCGTGCTGCTGGTGCTGGTCAGCTCGCCGTCGAGCTACCAGAAGCGCGGGCGGGCCATGCTGGCCCAGCAGATGTTTGCGCAGACCGCCCCCATACTCACAGGCTTTACCGCGCTGGCGGCCCTGCTGTGTGCGGTAATTGCGCGCATCGTCATTGTCACCGCACAAAGTTACGGCCTGTCGCGCTATGCGCTGGATCTGGTGGTGCGGGTGATGGTGATCGAGCTGATACCGCTGACGGCTGCACTGTTTGTGGCCATGCGCTGCACCATTCCAGCCGGCGTGCAGGTGGTGCAGATGCGTATGCAGGGCCAGCTCGCGAAGTGGAAGACGCAAGGCATTGACCCCGTCCGTGCGGCGCTGGTGCCGCGTGCGGCGGCGGGCGTGTTTGCCGCAATCACGCTGGCCGCACTCAGCTGCATCGTTGCCTTGGTCACCGTGTATCTGAGCGTCTATGGCTTCAGCCTGGCCGGGTTTGGTGCGTACACACGCATCTTTGGCCAGATCTTCACACCGTCGCTGACGCTGGTGTTCGTGCTCAAGACCTGGTTTTTCAGTCTCACGGTGGCCGTCATGCCGCTGGCCTCTGCCATGTACACGCCTGTTGCGCGACACAGGCAGGGCGGGGCGGAGCTGGGTGGCTTTGCACGCATGTTTGCCGTGTTGCTCCTGATCGAGGTGATCTCGCTCATGGGCAACTATTACTGAAAAGGATGGAGCCATGAGCGAAACGCGTATGGCTGAGGAGCAACTGATTGACGAGGAGTTGCTCAGCCTCAAACCCGTCGCGCACCTGCGCGCCAAGGCAGCCGCGCTGCTGGCGCTGACCCTGATCTTGATTCTGAGTGCTGCCGCTTATCTGCTCTACGCGCGTGGAGTGTTCGAGCCCACGCAGCGTCTGGTGCTGACGGCCGATGACTCCGAAGGCGTGGTCGTGGGTATGGATATGACGTTCTCGGGCTTTCCCATAGGCCGCGTGCGCAAGATAGAGCTGGCCGAGGACGGCTCGGTCCGCATTCTGGTCGATGTGACCGAAAAGGATGCCCACTGGCTGCGCCAGTCCAGCGTGTTCACCTTGGTCAAGGGACTGGTGGGCGGCACTACCATCAAGGCTTATACCGGCATGCTGGGCGATGCACCGCTACCGCCGGACTCTGTGCGGCCCGTGCTCAGCGGTGATGCTACGGCAGAGCTGCCTCAGATCATCAGTTCCGCCAAGGAGGTGCTGGCCAATGTGGCAGCTCTGACCGCCACAGATTCGGCATTGGGCGGATCGTTGGCCGAAGTGCGCAAGCTGGCCGAGCGCATGCAGGGCCAGGGCGGAGTTCTGGGCGCGGTGCTGGGCAGCGATGAGGAAGCGAAGAAGGTGGGCCAGATGCTGGAGCATGCCAATTCCCTGCTCGGACGCATGGATCGGATGGTGGCGCGCGCCGACAGCCAGGTCTTTGATGCGAATGGCGTCATGCCCCAGGTCAAGGCCACCATGGAGCAGCTCAATGGTTTGCTGGCCGATACGCGCAAAAGCATGGCCAAGGTTGACGCCGTGCTGGCCGATATGCAGGTGGTGGGCGGCAATGCCCGCGAGGCCTCGACCGATCTGGGCGCGCTGCGCGCCGAGGTGGAAAGCAATCTGCTCCGACTGGAGTCCGTGCTCAACGATCTGCAGCGCAAATGGCCGTTTTCCCACAAGCCGGAGTTGAAGCTGCCATGAAGCAAAAAATCAAGCAAAAACAAACTCTAGGCCATTATGGGAAGGCGATGGCTGCTATATTTGTCATAGCGATTTCAGCCTGCGGCAGCCACCCTCCGGCACCGGATTGGGCGTTGAGCGCCGAAGCTGCGGCGCAGAAAGCCACCCAGGCCTATTTGCAGGGACAGCAGCGTGTGGAGGCGCTGCAGTGGCAGAAGGCACGTGATGCCGTGGCCAGCACCGGCCAACCCGCACAGGCCGCCAAACTGGAGTTGATGCGCTGCGCAGCGCAAGTGGCCAGCTTGGACTGGAATGCCTGTCCGGCCTATGAGGCGCTGGCGCAGGATGCGGGCCAGCAAGAACAAGCCTATGCCCGTTACCTGCAGGCCCGGCCGCAAGCGGGTGATACAGAGCTATTGCCAGAGGCACAGCGTGCCGTGGCGCGGCAACTGCTCGGCGGCGCCTCAGGTGCGGTAGCTGTGGCCGAGATCAAGGATCCGCTATCGAGACTGGTAGCGGCGGGCGTGCTGCTGCGTGGTGGAGCTGCCGGCCCAGCCCTGCTCCAGCAAGGCGTCGATACCGCTTCCGAGCAAGGCTGGCGCAGGCCTTTGATGGCCTGGTTGCTGCTGCAGCTCAAGGCAGCGCAGCAGAGCGGCGATGCGGAACAGCAGGCGCAGTTGCAGCGTCGGCTGAAGCTGTTGGAGACATCCGCGCCCAAGTGAACAGGCCGCCGGTCATAGGCTCGGAAATAAAAAAGCGAGGCTCAGGCCTCGCTTTTTTATGGATGGCGAGCCAGAGGCCCGCTCGAGTCCAGTGCTTAGAAACGGTGACGGATACCGGCGATCAGGCTGGTGCCGGTCTTGGGGTTGGCATCAGTCACGCGGTCGTACATCAGAGCGGTGTAGACATCGGTGCGCTTGGACAGGAAGTGGTCGTAACCCAGGGTTGCGGTGGTGCGTGTGGCGTCGGTGGCTGCTTCGTACTTGGTGCGGGCTACGGCTGCCTTCACAGTGCCGGGGGTGCCGGAGACCGGAATGTCCAGACCCAGCGAGTAGGTCTTGCTCTTAGTATCCAGATCCTTGACCTTGGCCTGGCCGTAGGTGGCGTAGAGCTTCACAACGTTGAAGTTGTAGCTGCCGCCGACCATCCAGTCGCTCTTGGTGGGCATGACTGTGCCGCTGCCGGGGTTGGTGATCTGGTCGCGCTCGTAGAAGGCCGTCAGGCTCAGAGGACCGCTGAAATACAGAGCGTTCACGCCGACGTTCTTCTTGCTCTTGTTGCCAGGAGTTGTTTGCTCGCCGAACTGGTAGTAGACATTGGCAGTCAGACCGCCGAAGTTAGGTGTCGTGTAGACCAGCATATTGCTCCAGCCGGTGTCGGCGGGCGTGGTCAGACGGGAGCTGTCCCAGACTCCGAAGGTGGGCGTGTTCGCATGCAGCACCAGAGGCGAGATGGTGAACGAGTCGCCGAAGGGGTTGGTCAGAATGGTGGGCAGGAAGTTAGGCGCCTTGTCGCGGCCCAGGCCGATGCGGCCGAAGTTGCCGTTCAGGCCGATATTGGCATCGCGCGAGAAAAAGGTGTCGCCAGGGAAGCGGCCGGGTTCACCCGTGTCCATGCGCATGAAAGCGGTGAGGTTGAAATCGACCTTCAGGCCGCCGCCCAGGTCTTCCGTACCCTTCAGGCCCCACCAGGAAGTGGTCATGCCGCCGGAGCCGACAACGCCCTTGCGGTCCTGGCCGGCCATCTTGACGGAGCCGGCATACATATCGGCCAGGCCCGTCAGTTGCACATTGCTCTGGGCAAAAGCGGCGCCGGAGCAGGCCAGGGCTGCAGCCATGGCGATAAAAGCGGTCTTCATGAGTGTCCTCTCGAGTTAGATATTGGATTTACGTTTTGAAATATAGCGGGGGTTTGTATACAGCTTGCTCTGCAGTTCCGCGGATGCCGATGAAATCATCTTTTCAGCGATATGACAGTGGTTTTTTTACCTCAAGGACTCAGGGAAATCTCTTGTATGCACTGTATTGGTGCTATCGATATTGCCGTGCAAAGCGGCTGGGGGAGGCCCGTCGAATGAGAGTGAGTGCTGATGGTTCCGTGATCAAGGAATAACAGTCATTCCTGGTGAGCCTGGTTTGATCAGGAGGTCCGGCGATGACAGTGTCAGCGTATGGAACAGGTGTGGCTCGGCGATGGATGCCTGCTTGGAATCGCTGAAGCGCCCACTCTTGTCGTTCTCTTGGGCAGTCTTGGTCAAGCCCTGAGCAGGGCTTGCGATTTGCCGGAGTGTGCTGCGCGCGCGCAGCGCTTATGTGGCCGGGCGTGCGTTGATCTCAGGCCTGCGGCTTTCAGCACCTGTTTGGTACTTTTTTGAAAAAAGTGCGCGTTTTCCCAGGGGAGGGTGTTTTTCCTCCATATAATTCATCCTATCGACACGGAATGTAGCGCAGCCTGGTAGCGCACTTGCATGGGGTGCAAGGGGTCGCGAGTTCGAATCCCGCCATTCCGACCAAATTGAAAAGGCCTGTGATGCAAATCACAGGCCTTTTTCAATGCCGCTGCGAGGTTCGCTATGAAACCTGCAGCGTTAGATGACCGTCGTGGTTGATAACCGAGCAACTGCTCGAGTTGCGGCCTTCCCAAAAGATGGTCAAAAATCGGTTACAATAGCGTCATCGACACGGAATGTAGCGCAGCCTGGTAGCGCACTTGCATGGGGTGCAAGGGGTCGCGAGTTCGAATCCCGCCATTCCGACCAAATTGAAAAGGCCTGTGATGAAAATCACGGGCCTTTTTCTATTTCTGCTCTCTGCTTCAAAGAAAGCCCCGGGGCTGCCGGCATCGTTGCTTGGAGCCGGCCCTGCCTCTACGGCTCGGGCCTGAGCCACAACCAGAGCAGCACGCAGGCCATGATGCTCAACGTCATCGCAGTGAGCCATGGCTTGTACGAAAAATACAGAATCAGCAGGCTGCTGGCGCCCATGCTGACGGTTGCCGTCCATTTGGCGCGGCGGCTGACCTTGCCACCGGTGTCCCAGTTGTGCAGCAGTGGGCCGAACACACGGTGCGCATAGAGCCAGCGGTGCAGCCTGGGCGAGCTGCGCACCGCCGCCCAGGCGGCCATCAGTATGAATACCGTGGTGGGCATGCCGGGAACCACGGCGCCTATCAGCCCCAATATCACGCAAACCAGCGCAAAAGCAATGAGCAGATAGCGCAGCGGCGCGGAAAGCTGTTTGGGCTCCAGATGCGGTTCTTCGCGAGGGGTTTCGGGCGGTGGTGGCAGATCGTTCATGAGGCAGAAGATGGGCCGCAGAAACTGGTGAAGCTGCAGCCTGGCACGGCTCCCATATTAGTCAGCATTGCAGACCGTTCGGGCTTTGTGGCTGCAGATGCTGGCGGTATTTGTCACGTCCTTGTCCCTGCTTGCGCGGAGTGCACCCGCATAATCGGTGCGCATGGCCTGGCGACCGATTGGCGACCAGCATGGAATTGATTCAAGGAGCAAGACAATGACCCCCACCCCGAGCGCCGATATGTCCGATGTGATTGCCGAAGTCCGTGGCAAGCTGGGCATGATTACGCTCAACCGTCCCAAGGCGCTCAACGCGCTGTCTCTGGGCATGGTGCGCGATCTGCTGGGCACTTTGCTGGCCTGGCAAAAAGACGACTCGATTCTGGGCGTGGCCATTCGTGGCAGCAACAAGGAAGGGGTGTTCGGGGCGTTTTGCGCGGGTGGTGACATCCGCTTTCTGCATTCGGCCGGCAGCAGTGGCAATCCTCAACTCGAAGATTTCTTCACCGAGGAATATGCGCTCAACCATCTGATCCACAGCTTTGGCAAACCCTATATCGCTTTCATGGATGGCATCGTCATGGGCGGCGGCATGGGTATCAGCCAGGGCGGCTCGCTGCGCATCGTGACCGAACGCACCAAGATGGCCATGCCCGAGACGGCCATTGGCCTGTTCCCCGATGTGGGGGGAGGCTACTTCCTCTCGCGCTGCCCCGGTGCCGTGGGCGAATGGCTGGCCTTGACCGGCGATACCATCGGTGCGGGCGATGCCCTGGCTTTTGGTTTGGCCGATGGCTGCATTCCCGCCGAACAGCAGGCAGAGCTGTGGGAGACCCTGGCGACCACGGATTTTGCCAATGTGGAGGCGCTCAATGCCGTGGTGCGCTCCCGCTTTGTGAGCGCCGAACCCAAGGTGGTGACGCACCGTGCTGAAATCGACACCTGCTTCTCCCAGCCCACGGTGGCGGCCATTGTCAAGGCCTTGCAGGCCGGCAGCGACTGGGCCCAGGCCGAAGCTGCTACGCTGCGCAAGCGCTCTCCGCTGATGCTGCATGTGGTGCTGGAGCAAATCCGTCGCGCACGCCAGATGACTCTGGCTGAAGATCTGCGCATGGAGCGCGATATGGTGCGCCACTGCTTTTATCTGCGCCCGGGTCGGAGCGAAACCGTGGAGGGCATCCGCGCATTGGCGGTGGACAAGGACCACAGCCCGCGCTGGAATCCTGCCAGCATCGAAGAGGTGAGCGATGCCGAGTGGCAGGCGTTCTTTGACAGCCCCTGGCCTGCGCATTCTCACCCGCTGGCGGCGCTGCAAGGCTGATTCGGCTCCTTATCAAAACAAAGCCCGACAGACTCGATGCTGTCGGGCTTTGTTTATTTTGATAGCTATCAGCGCTTTTCTGGTAAACGTTTGATGGTATTTTTAGTATCAATTCAGGACGGCGAGCGCGGATGCTTGTCCGGGCTAGGGTCTGCAAGACTCGCAAGTGCCTGCGCCAGCAGCGCTATCGAGCGTGGGGCACATCCCTCGGCATCGTTGCTGATGGTCACAAAAGCGGGTTGACCGGCACCGGTGATGCCGGCAATCGTGCGGGCCAGCCGCTCCCTGGTATGCAGGTCTTCGCTGAGGATCTCGTTGAACGGCTGGTGCTTCTTCTGGGCATCGGCATAGCCATAAGCGCCAAAGAGGCGATTCAGATTCCAGCGGCACACCAGCGGCCCGGGCCACAAGGCACGCAACGTGGGCAACTGCTCTTCGATGGGAGGCATCTTGCCGTGCAGCCCTAAGCAGTAGGTCGCGTCATGGAGCTTGAGTGTCTGGGCCAGTGCCGAGGTCAGCAGTTCAGGGTCTCTCACCTCGACGGCAACGACGACCTGCGGATGTGCTTGCAGCGCCTGTTTCACGGTGGCCAGCAGCAGGCCCAGCTTGTCCATCAACAGGGCAGGGCGGCTGAGCAGATTCCAGGGTAGGGGGCTGAGCTGAAAGACCAGAACGCCCAGTTTGCTGCCCAGACCTTCGAGAGTGGGTTCCACGAAATGCTCTATGGCCAGGCCAGGGTCCAGAAACGCGGGGTTGGCTTCGCGCGGCTTACCTTCCTCGCTGCGTACCTGGGCATCGGTAATGCCAGCCGGGCATTTGACGACAAAGCGGAAGTCGGCATCGACCTGAGCGGCAAAGGCGGCATATTGGCTGGCCGTCAGCGGCCTCCAGAAGGTGCGGTCGACGCAGACGGTGCGCAGCAACGGGTGCCGGTGATAGGCCGTCAGGCCTTTTTTGGCCAGCACGCTGCTGTCATAGGCTCCGTCCCAGACCAAGCCCTCCCAGCCCGGATAGGACCAGGTCGAGACGCCCATGCGCAGCAGGGGTGGCAGTTGTGCGGCCAGCTCCTGGTACTGCGCGGCTGCCGGGGCCAGGGCAATCGCGCCGCGTCTGGGTTTGCGTTCACCTGGGCCATCGGCCTGCGGCGCTTCTTCAGGCGGTGCTTTGCCGGCGCCGTCTCCGGAGGGAGGCAGCTCATCGGCAAAAAAATCGTCCTGGAAGGTATCGGTCATGTCGCAATAATTCTAATGAAATTGGCCTTCCACGCTTTCTCATCAATGGAAAGCAGCTATGGAAAGCATAGTTTTTAAGGTTTGCTTGCACTTCTGCCAGATATCTAGGGCGGTCTGGCGGCATGCCTATGGCAAACTCATCGGCTTCCTGTGTTGAACGCCGTGGGGCGAATATCGAATGCAAAAAATCATTGGTCAGATTGCTCAAGAACTGAATGTCAAGCCGCAGCAGGTGAGCGCGGCAGTGGAGTTGCTCGATGGTGGCGCCACGGTTCCGTTTGTGGCCCGCTACCGCAAGGAGGCCACGGGCGGTCTGGACGATACGCAGCTGCGCACGCTGGACGAGCGCCTGACCTATTTGCGTGAGCTGGACGACCGCCGCGAAACGGTGCTCAAGGCCATTGACGAGCAGGGCAAGCTGACCGATGCGCTGCGCCTGGCGATTGCCAGTGCACCGACCAAGCAGGAGCTGGAGGACATTTACCTGCCCTTCAAGCAAAAGCGCCGCACCAAGGGTCAGATTGCCAAGGAGTTCGGCATCGAGCCGCTGGCCGACAAGCTGTTTGCCGACCCCACGCTGGACCCGCACAAGGAAGCCGAGGCTTTCTGCAAGCCTGCGACGACGCTGGACGACGGCAAGCCCGGCCCCGACTTCAGCACCACTTTTGCAGTGCTGGACGGCGTACGCGACATCCTGTCCGAGCGCTGGGCCGAGGACCCGGCGCTGGTGCAGAAGCTGCGCGAATGGCTGTGGGATGAAGGCCTGCTCAAGTCCAAGAAGGTCGAGAGCAAGAACGAAAGCGACCCCGAGGTCGCCAAGTTTCGCGACTATTTCGAATACGACGAGCCCATTGGCCGCGTGCCCTCGCACCGTGCGCTGGCCGTGTTCCGCGGCCGTGCACTGGAGGTTCTCGAAGCCAAGCTGGTGCAACCAGTCGAGCCTGAACCGGGCCAACCCAGCCTTGCTGAGGGCAAGATTGCGCTGCACCTGGGTTGGAGCCATGCCAAGCGCGCCGCTGACGATCTGATTCGTAAATGCGTTGCCTGGACATGGCGCGTGAAGCTGAGCCTGTCCACCGAGCGCGACCTGTTCAGCCGCCTGCGCGAAGACGCCGAGAAGGTGGCGATCAAGGTGTTTGGCGACAATCTGCGTGACCTGCTGCTGGCGGCACCCGCCGGCCAGCGGGCCGTGATCGGCCTGGATCCCGGCATTCGCACCGGCGTCAAGGTGGCCGTGGTGGACAGCACGGGCAAGCTGGTGGACACCACAACCATCTACCCGCATGAGCCGCGCCGCGACTGGGATGGCTCGCTGGCCGCGCTCGCCCGTCTGGTGGAAAAGCACGATATCAATCTGATTGCCATCGGCAACGGCACAGCCAGCCGCGAAACCGACAAGCTGGCGGCGGATCTCATCAAGATAGCCACCAAGGCCGACAAGAAGATCGAGAAGGTGGTGGTGAGCGAGGCCGGGGCTTCGGTCTATTCGGCCAGTGAGTTTGCGGCGCAGGAAATGCCCGATATCGACGTGAGCCTGCGTGGTGCGGCATCGATTGCCCGCCGCCTGCAGGATCCGCTGGCCGAGCTGGTCAAGATCGACCCCAAGAGCATTGGTGTGGGCCAGTACCAGCACGATGTGAACCAGAGCGAGCTGGCGCGCCAGCTGGATGCCGTGGTCGAGGATTGCGTGAACTCCGTGGGAGTGGACTTGAACACCGCTTCGGCTCCGCTGCTGACGCGCGTATCAGGCCTGTCGGGTTCGGTCGCCAAGTCGGTGGTGCGCTGGCGCGATGCCAATGGCTCGTTCAAGAACCGCAAGCAACTGATGGAGGTGGCCGGTCTGGGGGCTAAGACTTTCGAGCAGGCCGCAGGCTTTCTGCGCATTCGTGGTGGGGACAATCCGCTCGATATGACAGGCGTTCACCCCGAAACCTATCCTGTGGTGGAGCAGATCATTGTCTCTACCGGCAAGCCCGTGGACCAGATCATGGGTCGTGGCGAGGTGCTCAAGTCTTTGAAGCCTGAACAGTTTGCCAATGAAAAATTTGGTGCTGTGACCATCAAGGACATTCTTGGCGAGCTGGAGAAGCCCGGCCGCGACCCGCGTCCCGACTTTGTCGTCGCCCGCTTCAATGATGGTGTGGAAGACATCAAGGACCTGAAGGAAGGAATGACGCTGGAAGGCACGGTCAGCAACGTGGCCCAGTTCGGCGCGTTCGTGGATCTGGGCGTGCATCAGGACGGGCTTGTACACGTGAGTCAGATGAGTCACAAGTTCATCGAAGATGCCCGTGAGGTGGTCAAGACTGGGCAGATCGTCAAGGTCAAGGTGCTGGAAGTCGATGTGGACCGCAAGCGCATCAGTCTGACCATGAAGCTCGATGCGGCGCCTGCGCGCCGAGACGGCCCGCGCGACAACCGCTTTGAAGGCGCAGGCCGCGGCAACAGCTATGGCGGCGGCAACCGTGGTGGCTATGCACAACCCCAGCGTGGCAATCAGCCCACAGAGCAAAACGCCATGGCATCAGCCTTTGCGAAGTTGCAGGGATTAAAGAAATAATCTCCTATCAGGCCGCCACTTAATTCATATTACAGGCGGCCTTTTTGTGGGAGCACATCAATGCGCAAAGCGAGGGGGCGGGTGATACTGCCGGCCATAGGGGTGGCAATTTTGGTGGTCTTTATCGGCGCCAAGATGGCATCGCGCGGCTGGATATCGTTGGACAAAATCAAAAACAAGGCCCATGCCCAGCAGCCTGCAGCCTTGGTCTGGCCACCAGCCCTGGCGCCAGAGAGCAATGACTTTTGTCATACTGTCAAGCTCAATCTTGCCCAGGTCGACAAGGCCCAGGAAGAGGGCATCAACATAGATCAACAACGGCGCTGCATCACGCGTGCTGCTATGGCAGAGCATGAGACGGCCAAAGTGCGTCACGCTGCCGCTCGCAAGCTGCACGAGAGCCAGCGCGCGGAGCAGGCGCAGATCGAGCAGGTGGTTGAGCAACAGATCGCTTCTGGTGAAATCGCTCTGCAGAACCTGATGCAGGCTCGCTTGGGCAAGACAACACAGATTGCGACAGCCTTGTTGCCGGGGGCACATAAGCCCATCCAGCCGATGCCTACACCGCCTTCCCAGCTGTTTGTTTCCATGAGCTATCAGAGCGGGGACCTGAAACTCAATGCCTTTGTCACTCCGGACCCCAGGGATGGGAAGAAGCTGCCTTTGATGGTCTGGCTGACGGGAGGAGACACCAATAGCCTGGACGATTTCTGGAGCGAAGGGCCAGCCGCCAATGACCAAAGCGCCAGTGCTTTTCGCAAGGCTGGCATGGCAATGCTGTTTCCAACATTGCGCGGCGGCAATGACAATCCCGGCCAGCGTGAGTATTTCTGGGGGGAAGTGCAGGATGTGGCTGCAGCCATCCTGCAGGCCGCACAGCTGCCTTATGTCGACCCGGCACGCATCTATCTCGGTGGGCACAGCACCGGAGCCACGCTGGCTTTGCTGACGGCGACGGCAGGGTTGCCAGTTCAGGGGGTGTTCGCGTTTGGCCCTGTGGACGAGGTCAGCGGCTATGGCTGGCCTGTGAAATGGGGTTTGATCTCGGCGGATGAAAAGCGCTTGCGTTCGCCTGTCTACTGGCTGCATGCCATAAAGAGTCCGACGTGGATCATCGAGGGCAGCAAGAGCCCCGGCAATATCAACAGCCTTGACAATATGTGCGCCGCACGAAAATCGAATCAGCTGCATTGCGTCTCGGTTCAGGGGGCTGATCACTTTTCCGTGTTACAACCCCTGACACGCAAGCTTGCCAGCCAGTTGGTCATGGGCCAGCCTGTGCAATTGAATAGAGATGAAAAGCTCTGACATTCCTATGAGCCCACTCCTGTTCGTTTCGTGGTGGCGACAGCCTTGCTATCGCCTTTGACCCAGATGAGCCGCGTCAAACCATTGAGTCTGGCAACTCTGCTGGAGCAGCATGTATTGCTGCCAAGCCAGCCGCGCGTCGTTGCGCTGCTGTCGAGTGAACTGCGCAAGCCAGAGCCCGGCATGCGCAGTCTGGTGCAATTGTTTTCCACCGATCCGGTCTTGACCGCTCGTCTGCTGGCAGCGGCCAATGGGCCAGCGCATCTGCTGGGGCAACGCGTTCACAGCATTCCCGAAGCACTGGTGCTGCTGGCGCCGGTTCAGTTGCGACAATTGGTGCAAAAGGCGGCCCCAGTCAGTGCATCTCATGTCTCGGCAGGCTGGAGTCTGGCGAATTTCTGGCGCTACAGCCTGGACACGGCACGTATGGCGCGCGCGCTTGCAATGTCGGTTCAGGCCAACGCCTCGCAGGCATATACGTTGGGACTGCTGCATGGCCTGGGAGAGCTGTTGCTGCAGGCTGCCGACCCAGACACTTTCTTCAGACTTTCCGAGCTGTTGGAGCCCATGCATCCCAAGCGCCCCCAGGTGGAGATGCAGCTGATGGGCTATTGCTCAGGGCAGATTACGGCCCATCTGGCGCGGCAGTGGAATTTTCCAGAGCTGATCAGCGATGCCTTTCAGTTCATGCATGCGCCGATGGAGCAGCCTGTATTCGAGCCTTTGACGGGGGTGCTGCATCTGGCCGTCTGGCGAGCATCGACTCGCGCGCTTAACTGGGGTGAGCGCCAGCTGGCAGTGACATTCCCTGCTGAAACTGGACTGGCGCTGGGCATGGACATCGACATGGTGCTGCGTCAGGCATCTATCGACTGGCACGCGGCAGGCTCTCTGGATGTTCAGTTTTAGGTCGCCTGGGCGATTGTGATGAGGAATTGGCGGTTTTGAACAGGGTCGTCAGAAAACCGTGATTACTCAAATTGCATTTTTTCTTACGCTGAGTTGCAGTTTTAATTGCTAAAAACTATCTAATGACGCGCTGGGGAGTTTTTTTCTATATGGTGTCTTGAGCACCATCCTGAGTCCCCGGCAAGCAACTCTGGCCAGGAGAGAGAAATGGACCCGAACAGTGCAAACAACTCTGGTGATGCCTTGATGCTTCGACCCATGGCTGTGGAGCTGGGGAGTCCTTCCATGTGGCCCGATCACATGGTGGGGCAGCCCGACAAGCCCGTCAGAGTGCTGTTGGTGGACGATGATGCGCATCTACGCATGGTGATCGCGCAGGAAATCATGAATGATCGGCGCACCATGGTGGTCGCGCAGGCGGACAACCTCAAGGATGCAAGAAAAGCCATTCGTCAACATGAGTTTGATGTCATGTTGCTGGATCTGAAGCTGGGGGCTGACGATGGCCTTGAGTTGATTGAGGTGATGAAAAGCCAGCGCCCGCAGGCCGAGGTCATTGTGGTTTCGGTGGTGGAGACGGAAGAGCAGGTGCTGCACGCTTTTGAGTTGGGTGCAACCGGCTATCTGGTCAAGAACTCCTGGTTTGGCAACTATCCTCAAGCGGTGCTGCAGGTCGTCAATGGCGGTGCATCCATTACCCCCAGTCTCGCCAGGCGGCTGTTGCAGCGGTATGACAAGCGGCCGGCCACCGGAGCCATTCCGGGCTCTGATATGTCCGACAGGCTCTCCAGCCGCGAATGCGAGGTCTTGCGTATGGTTGCCAGCGGCAATACCAGTGCAGAGATCGGCACGCAGTTGGAGATCAGCACCATGACGGTCAACACGCACATCAAGAACATCTATCGCAAACTCCAGGTGCGCACCCGAGCACAAGCCGTGCGTTTCGCCTACTTGCGTGGCTGGTTCTAGGCGCCAGCGTCTGTGAACGCATTCACCATGTCCTACGTCTGGCAGCTGCTACTGTGGAGTGTTCAGCTGCTGCTGTGGCTGCCCTTGCTTTTGCAGACTGGAGCGGTGTTCAATTCAGCTGCCTGGTGGACTGCGGCGCTAGGTGCGGGGGGCTGCATGGCGGCTGTCGCCTGGTTGTTGCCTCTTGCATATCGCAGCGTGCTGTGGCGCAGACGTAAAAGCGTACGTCCATCGAGAGAGGTACAGCTGGAGCGTAGGCGCATAGCGGAGGCATTGCATGATGATGTCGGCAGCCAGCTGGTGCAGCTGATCAGCCTGACCGATCTCGGCACGAACCCGGCGATTCGCAGCAACGCAGAACAATGCCTGCTCGATCTACGGCTGATTGTTGATTCCATGGATAGCCGAAATGAACCATTGGGTGTCCTTCTGGCACGTTTCAGGCACAGGCTGCAACCCGTGCTGGATCATCGAGGCATGAGTCTGCACTGGGATGTTTGGGACCCGGAGATGTCTGGCGATACCGGCAGCCTGCCATGCGGCGCCATGGCCGAGGAAATCATGGCAGTGGTGAAGGAGGCTGTGAGCAATGTGCTGCAGCACACTGACGCGCTTGAACTCTGGATCACGCTGGCTGCCGACGAACGGTGGAAAAGTGCTTCAAGTTTTTCAGATGCCTCCTTTGTGCATGCTCGCCTGAGCATTGAGGATGCGGGGCCCGTCAGACCGGCTGATGGCAGGCAAATCCCGGGCGTAGCATCTGCTGGCATGGGGTGGGTCAATATGCGCCGCAGAGCGCTTGTCATGGGGGCGAAACTGAGCATCTCAGCCCGACCCGGTGGCGGTACCTCGGTCTCGCTCAACTGGTGAAGTCGCCGAGCTGATCGCGAGCAACGGGGCTTGAAAGCACAATGCCCACATGACGTCATCCACAAGAGCATTGCGAATCTATGCCGGACCAAAGGCGCGGCAGTCTATAGAGCGGCGGGGCTTGCAGCCGGATATGGTCAGAGTCATACCGGCGGCGGCAGGTGGTCCCAAGGGCTTGATTCTCGGACCTCTGGATCGCTTCATCTTTGGGCAGTGGTTGCAGGCCAGCGCACAGCCGGTAGATCTGATTGGCGCTTCCATCGGTGCCTGGCGCATGGCGACGGCTTGCCTGGACGCACCAGTGGACGCATTTGAGCGACTGGAGCGTGACTATATTGCACAGCGCTTTGATCCCCCCGAAGGGCAGAAGCGCACGCCGTCTTCGCTGGTCAGTGAGCGGTTTGCTCAGTCACTACAGGACTTTTACGGCGGGCGTGTGAGTGAAGTTCTGGCGAATCCTCGCTATAGGCTGCATGTGATCGCCGCCCGCGGGCGTGGTCTGCTGTCACGTGCATCGTCCTGGCGCACTCCACTGGGCTATGCGGCCGCGTTTGCCGGCAATGCATTGCATCGGTCGGCATTGGGCTGCCTGCTGGAGCGTGTGATCTTTTCCTCTTCTGCAAACGATGCCGTGCATGCTCTTCCCTTTGGTGTTGCGGACATTCGGTCTGCGCAGGCCCGGCTGACGGAGAGTAATTTCATGGATGCCTTGCGAGCCAGTTGCTCCATCCCTTTCGTGCTGGATGCCGTGCAAGACATTTCAGATGCTCCCAAGGGCGCCTATTGGGATGGTGGCATTACCGACTATCACATGCATCTGGATTATTTGGCCTCTCGTCACGGCGATGGGGTGGTGCTATATCCTCATTTCCAGAAAGCGGTGATTCCAGGCTGGTTGGACAAGGGGCTGAAATGGCGCCATGGCTCCAGCTCGTACCTGGACTCGATGGTGGTACTGGCACCCGACCCTGCATGGGTGGCCCGCCTGCCCAATGGCAAGTTGCCGGACCGGCATGACTTTCTGAGTTACGGCATCGACCATGATGCGCGTGCCAAGGCCTGGAATGTGGCGACGTCGGCCAGTCAGCAACTGGCCGAGGAGTTTGCGCAGTGGCTGCATGCACCCGATCCGAGCCGGGTCGAGGCGCTGTAGCTTTCTTGCAAATTGAGACAAAGCCTGACAGCAGAAGGAGGCAGAGCCAGCTGCAATTCCAGATGAGCACACTTTGACTCCGAAAATCACAGACCGTAGTCCACCAACGATGTCCATGTCCGAGAACCGAAACGAGAAGTCTCCGTCCGATGAGTCGTCTCCCTCCCCCGAGGTCAACTTTGGAGCGGTTGCGCCCACCAAGCCCTATGCGGGGGCGCCGGTCGAAATCGAGACTCTCTCGCGAGAGACGGGTTCGGCCGAAGAGGGCCGGCAGCCTGCGCCTGGTTTGTGGGAGGGCATGGACAGACGTGCCAGGGGCAATGTGGCTCCCGGGCTTGTGCATTTGGCAGAAATGCTGCCGGCATTGCGCCTGCTCATCGGATTGATGATTGCTTCCATCGTGATCCTTGCTCTGTACTTCGGGCGAGACATGCTGATTCCTCTGGCCCTGGCAATGCTGTTCGGCTTCTTGCTCGACCCGGCTGTCAGCCGGCTCAAGCGCTGGGGACTGCCGCGAATGGCTTCGGCTATCGTGGTGGTGGCCTTTGCCCTGGCAGCGCTCGGAGGGCTGGGCATGTATCTGGGTAGTCAGGTGCAGCAAATCAGCGCTGACTTGCCGACCTATCAATCGACAATCCGTGACAAATTGCGCAGTTTGCGCAAGAGCGCAAACATGCCCAGCGCCTGGGATGGCGTTTTCAAAACCTACAACACCGTTGAGAAAGAGATTGCCAGCGTGGATAACGCCAGGGCGCGGGTGCAGAAAGTGGAGGTTCAACCTCCCGAGTCCAAACCCACCACGCGGATGCTGCAGTGGCTGGGGCGTATTGCCGAGCCGGTGACGACCGCAGGAATCGTCTTGCTGTTTGTCATTTTGATTCTGCTTGACAGGGACGAGCTGAGGGATCGGTTGCTTAGGCTGGTGGGAGGCAACCTCAATGTGGCCACCGATGCGCTGGATGAGGCCTCGCAGCGCATTGGCAAGTATCTGCGCATGCAGTTCATCGTCAATGTCAGCTATGGCGTGCCACTCGCCATGGGCTTGTTGCTCATTGGTGTGCCAGGGGCGATTCTCTGGGGCGTTCTGGGTGCCATCATGCGTTTTGTGCCCTATGTGGGTCCGATGATGTCTGCGGTATTTCCGCTGGCGCTGGCCTTTGCAGTCGATCCCAGCTGGGATATGTTTTTGATGACTCTGGGCCTGATTCTGCTGCTGGAGCTGATCAGCAACAATGTGATCGAGCCATGGCTATATGGCGCAAGTACAGGTTTGTCGACCTTGTCAATCATTGTTGCCGCAACCTTCTGGACAGCGCTTTGGGGGCCGATCGGCCTGATTCTTTCCACACCTTTGACTGTGTGCCTGCTGGTGCTGGGGCGCTACATTCCCTCGCTCAAATTCATGGAGGTATTGCTGGGCAGCGAGCCTGTTCTCGGGCCGCAGCAACGGCTGTACCAGCGTCTGCTGGCCGATGACGCTGATGATGCCATCAGCATGGCCGTACAGTCCGTGGAGGAGCGCCTGCTCTCGAAGCCCAACCAGGATGACAGAGCCAATGCTGTCAGCGGGTTTTATGATGAGGTTGCAATTCCTGCTCTGCGTATTGCAACCCAGCAGCATCTGGAGTCGGCGACGGCCGAACATCGCTTGCGACTGTCCAATGGCATGGCAGCCTTGCTTGAGGAGTTGCAGGACCAATATGCATTCAGAAGCCGTGGCGAGCATGCCCGGGCGGCTCCCGGTGAAGGTGATCAGCGTCGATGTCTGCGCATTCATTGCGCGGGTGTGCGTTGGGAGGTGGATGCCCTGGGCGCAGCCATGGTGGCCCACGCAGAGAGCTTGCATGGTCATGAGGTTAGCTGCTCCGGATGGGCACTTGCCCCGGACTCGAAGTCCTTGCAGTTTGATGCCAATGGCTTGTTGGCGGATCGCGAGTGGGTTCAGGCCGTGAAGCAATCGGATCTATTGGTGCTGTCGATTTTCAACCACCAGCCACAAAGCATGGCGAGACGCATTGTGCGGCGCATTCGCCGCCATTGGCCGGGCGCACGAGTGGTGCTGTGCCTGTGGAATGCTCCAGCCGTGGCAGCTGACCCCGAGTTTGCCCGACAGACAGGAGCGCAGGCCTGCGTGACCAGTCTGCGGGAGTTGCATCTGTGGGTAGAGGCCATGCAGGTTGGAGATCCCGGCGAGTGTGTGATTGCAGCTCCGATTCCCGATGACGATGAGCAGCGCGTCAAGATGCTGCATGAAAGCGGAGTGCTGGCACCAGCATTGACAGCGCTGTATCGCGACACGGCCAAGAAGGCCGTGAACGCTTTCAACACCAAGTGGGCTCAAGTTTCCTGGGTGGATGCTGAACGTGTCTTTGCGCCGGGAAGTCTGCTGCCGCTGTCAGCGCAAGAGGGAGCTCAACAAGGCTTCCCTCGTGATGGCACGGTGTGCTCGTATGTCGTGTATGAAGAAGAGGCCATTGTGGTCGGGGACTTGGCGCGAGACCCCCGATTTGCAAGCGACTCGGTGGTGCATAGCCTCAAGCTGCGCTTTTACGCGGGTGTGCCTCTGGTGGACAAAAAAGGCAATGTGCTGGGCTGCCTAGCCATACTTGATGACGAGCCTCGCAACATGTCCGACGATGAGCTCGAGGTGCTCAGCGGCATGGCGAGGCAATTGATGGACGATGTGCGTGAAGCGCTCAAGCAGGGCCCTGTCGTTGAGGCTTGAGCGCTTGTGTGCAGTCTGTCAGAGCGAGGTGCTGAGCATCTGCTCATAGTCCTGTGCGGAAGCCAGTCGTGGATTGGTGGCGTGGCAGTGGTCCTTGAGCGCACCGCTGATGATTGCATCAAACTGTGCACGCTCCACGCCCATGGCAGCCAGACCCGATGGCAGATTCAGGCGGGCATTCATATCTCGGATCGCGTCGGGGATATCGCTTCCGCTGCTGAGACCCATGGCATGCGCCATGCGGTTGAGACGGTCCTCGCGCTGAACGCTTTCGGCTTCGGCATTGAAACGCACGACTGCGGGCAAAAACATGGCGTTGAGCGTGCCGTGGTGCAGGCGTGGGTTGATGCCGCCCAGGCTGTGACTGAGGCTATGCACGCAGCCCAGCCCTTTTTGAAAAGCCATGGCCCCTTGCATGCTTGCGCTCATCAATTGGCGGCGGGCTTCTGCATCGTTGCCATTGAGCATGGCCCGCTCGATATGTGCCCAGCCCCGGGTCAGCCCGTCCAGGCCGATGCCGTCGGCTGGTGGATTGAAGGCCGAGGCCATAAAGGTTTCCATGCAATGGGCTATGGCATCCATGCCGGTTGCTGCCGTCAGAATGGGGGGGAGGCCGAAGGTGAGCTCGGGGTCGCAGATGGCAGCCTTGGGCACCAGATGCCAGTTGTGAAAACCCAGTTTGCGATGGTCGTCCACGATGATGATCGCACCACGCGCTACCTCGCTGCCCGTGCCGCTGGTGGTGGGTACGGCAATCAGCGGAGCAACTCGCTCCGTAATACGAGGCGAGCCGCCTTCAATCGTCGCGTAGTACGAGAGCGGGCCTTCATGCGTAGCCGCAATTGCCACGCCTTTGGCACAGTCAATGGCACTGCCACCGCCCACGGCGATCAATCCATCGCAGTTCTGGGTTTTGTAGATTTCAGCCGCAGCGCGTACTGCCGCTTCAGTGGGGTTGGAAGGAGTCTGGTCAAATACGGCATGGGGCAGGCCACCCAGTGCATCTATGGATTTTTGCAAAATCCCTGCAGCCTTGACGCCGGGGTCGGTCACGATCAGCGGCTTGCTGATACCCACACGCTCGCATTCCTGGCGCAGCATTTGCACGGCGCCAAAGTCAAACTGGATCTGTGTCACGTAATTGATGAAGGCCATGTTCTGCTTGCTCAGTAGAAAGAGGAGTCTTGGCAATCTAGAAGCCTAGAAGCCGAATGCTGCCACGCAAAGACAGCAAACCCTAGGGGGTGGGAAAAATCGTCTCTCAGGGGACAGGGTAGAGACGATAACGCCATCCTCTTCGATGCCAACTTGAAGCGCTGATGCTTCATGCCTTCATGCCTTCATGGCAAGACAATCCGTTAACAAAGAACTGTGGCGATGGCTGCAGCCCTAATACCAGCCTTCGCACCTGTGCCAAAAGCGGTATATGTAAGCTCTCTGTGTGCAATGAAGCCGTTCTCGACGGCATCCTGTTTGTGCAGCAAACAGGCGTTTCTTTGGAGGATATCCCCCAAGTTTTGGGCTACGGTGGGAGTATGACTTGCGAGCGGTGTCTGGCAGAAGCTGCATCTGGCGATGCTGGTGCGGCTGAGCGAACATGACCAGGTTGACTGGGGTCGAGCCAGCATCGATGAATCCTCTGCATCAAGTTCCTGGTGGGCAGGAGACGGGCATAAATCCATCGGCTGCAAACAACACATCGTAGGAGATGCCAGAGGCACCAGTGCTGGTGATCTTCGTCAGGAGTGCCAATAGGCCGACTTCATGACGTTCGAGAAGTATCTGGATGCAATGCAGCCGTTGCATAACTGCCGGGGCGGTCACGCAAACGAACGGTAAAGCTTCATGACGACAAAGGTTACGACAAAAGGCGCTGCCGTGCCTGTTTGAGGTTGCGCGGTATCACTTGCAGGTTTGCTAGGCGAGGAGTCGAGATCTGCAACTCGGCAAATTGGCATTGAAAGGCGACTGGATACCCGAAGTGTTGCTGAAACCGGCTGCTGCAATCATCTGTCCATGCTTCGTGGATGAGGAGCGTGAGCGGCTCTTGGTGAAAAGGTTCTGGCCCAGATCAGATTGCTGCATGGGCCGGGATGCTGCCGCAATTGGCACGCATGCGGGGAGTTATGCAAAGGTTTCCTAAGCGATCCACATGCGTGACACAAACGCATGTGGATCGCTGAGTCGCAATTCAAGTTGCGCGTCAGTGGTCGAACTCAGTCGGTCACAGCCAGCGGACTGGTCGGCCGTGGCCAGTTCAATCGGAGTGGAGATTCAGGCATGGACCGTACGATACGCCACAGGCGTCATGCCGGTAGCTTGTCTGAATGCCCGGATGAGGCTCGCCTCGCTGGCGAAGCCAAGGTCGTCGACAATGCGTTTGAGCGGCTGTTGGGTTTCACATAGCGCTTCGGCCACTTGGCGCAGTTTGATGCGTCGCATCCACTGAGCTGCAGCCAGACCCGTATGCTCATGCACTCGCCGAGCCAATGTTCGTGCAGAGATATGCAATTGGGCAGCAAGCGCAGGCAAGCGCAACTCGCCTGCGGGGCTGCGCTGCACAATCATCTGTGCATGACGTAGAGACTCATCAGTCAGAGCAATGAGTTCCAGATTGGCAAATGCGGCATGCAACACTGCAGGGCGTGGCAGCATTAGTAGATTTTGTAGATCTCGAAGCTCAGTGGGGTCTAGCCTCTTGGTCAACATGTGCTGCACGAGCGGCAGATATCCGTGAGCGCCGGCAGCCGTCAACGAGCCTTCGCTGATGATCATTGGCTCATCAAAGCTCCATTCAACGCGTGGAAAGCTGGCTTGCAATGATTCCCGCAGCCACCACGTTGCCGTTGCACGTTGCCCACGCAACCTCCCGCTTGCAGCAACTGGCAGAACTCCTGCGCAATAGCTCCACACCTGGGTTTCCTTGGGCAATTCCCGCAATGCTCGGATCACCGGAGCCAGTTTCTGCAATGGGGCTCGCAGGTCATTTGCAGACGATAGCCACAGGCCTGGTACCACCACTGCGTCCACGCGCACAGCGTGTAGGCAGGTCTTAGGGGCTATCGACGGTCCTTGCCAAGTTGTGACTGGCGTTGTATCTACTCCTGCCCAGATCACGTCGCACACCATACGCCTTGCGCGCAGGTTGGCGGCTCGCACCATATCCGCTACAGAAAATAGGCCAGCCGGCATGCATTCGGGATACAGCAGCAATGCAAGGCGGAATGGTTCCATTTGAGATGTGGAATCTGGCATGAATTGGTAATTAACTGACTAGTCTTGCCATTTTCCATGCAGAGGCATATCGGAAGAATGAGGCATTTCCTCCAGCTCCGAGTTTTTCATGCAGATCACCCAGTTACGCAATGCCACTATCGTTCTAGAGTTTGAGGCCCAAGGCAGGGCCATTGGTCTGCTTGTCGACCCAATGCTCGCCCCTCTTGGAAGTCTGCCCGGATTGCGTTATCTGGGACGTGGACGGCAGCGCAATCCAATCGTCGAACTTCCTGCGAATTCAGAGGCCGTGCTTGAACGAGTTACACATGCGCTTATTACCCATTGCCAGCGCGGACACTTCGATCACCTGGATCGCATCGGTAAGCGCTTTCTACGTGAGAGACAGATCCCTGTGTTCTGCATGCCGCGTGATGCGGAGTACCTTTGCCAGCGGGGACTCAATGCAGAGTTGTTGAGCGCTCAGGAGCGCCAGTTGTGGAGTCTCGGTGGCCACATTACCCCAATCCTCTGTGTACATGGGAAAGGGTGGGTCGGGCGATTCATGGAGCATGGTCACGGCTACCTGCTGGAATTGCCTGGCGAACCTAGTGTCTATGTGGCCGGCGACACTTTGCTTACTCCAGCAGTACGTGACTGCCTGCATAGGCTGAGACCCGATATCGCCATCCTGCCTGCAGGCGGAGCACGCTTCGATCTGGGAGGAGAAATCCTTATGGATGCCAAAGATGTAATGGAAGCTGCAAGTTGCTGGCCTGGCGAGCTAGTGGTGAATCATCTTGAAGCTCTGGATCATTGCCCAGTTACGCGAGAGGAAGTGCGAACTCTCGCTCAAGATCGGGGTGTCGCTGATCGAGTATGGGTGCCTGAAGATGGGCAGTGTCGTCGCTATAAAGTCAGTCTTGCCGCAGTTGACTAGCAAGGACTCTTCCTGAGAGAAGGTGCCGCACGCGTGTGACGTGAGAAGTTCCATGTATGGCCGCTTGGAACTTGGTCTTCAAGAGTGGCTCAGGGGCGTCGCCGGTGGGGTGATGAGCAATTGAAGGAAGCGAATAGAGGCTTGGACTGGGTGATGCCGGCAATCCAAGCATTGATCATCGCAACTCGGCTAGCAGCAATGGGGCAGTTGCTGCCGGTGGTCAGATCACGCATGCCGGTCATCGCATAGCGCAATGCTGGTCAAGGAAGACCGGCGCCCCAATAAGGCCTCCATAGGCCTCAGCGAGCGATGGACTGCAAACGAGCTTCCCGCGCTGCTGGAGATTCGCGCAGCAATTCATTAATCACTTCTTCGCGTGTTTTACCGGGACCTGCAGGGGGGGCAAAGTTGGGGTAGTTGCTTTCTCCGTACGACAGGCGGCCGCTTTTCATCGCATCTGCAGTTTCGGCCCTGACTTGATCACGTGTCTTTTGGCTCACGAAATGTTCCGGATGAATAGTCACGCCTTGCTCGTTATTGGCTGGGTGTTCGTAGGCTGCCGAAGCCATCCCCGGCATGGCCAGTACAGCTACTGCTGCTGCGCTTGCAAATACGGATGCGAGGGAGAGACGACGTTGAGACATTTTGGTAGCTCCTAAGAAAGTCGGTGAAACACAATCTCCCAGGCCTTGAGAAAGGTAAGGAGGAGATGTGTGGATCTTAGGAATCCGACCCCAACAAAAGCGGGACAGCGCGGTGACATTGTTGTCAGCTTCTTCTCATGCCGACCTGGACGGCCCTTAGGCAGATAGACATGTCCGGTCTATCTTGGTGAACGAGCCCCGCCAGGGGGACTGCCGCCTCTTTTGAAAAGCGGGTGCAGGCCACCAGGCTACCCGCACTCGCTCTATTTGTGCACCGACCTCAGAACATGTGGCGCAGGCCCATGCCAAAGCCAGTCTGGTTCACACCCGGCATTGGTGTTCCACCAGCTTGAGCGCTGCTCGCTCCAAAAGCCGCATTGCCGCTGTTCTTCATATAGCCCAGCGAGGCATAGGCCGCAGTGCGCTTGGACAGGTTGTAGGTACCGCGCAGTACCAGCAACTGACC
>NZ_QQAS01000007.1:0-156679 GCF_003350425.1 Comamonas sp. AG1104
ATCAATGCGCAGCGGGAAATCAGCTCGCCCAGCAGCTGAGCCAGCACCTCGTTGCCCATGAGCTCGGCCATGCGCACGTGGAAGTCGCCCAGCAGTTCGGTGCGCTGGCCCACGTCATTGGCTTCCATGGCCTTCTTCTCGGCAGCCACATGCGCTTTGAGCTCCAGCAAGCGGGAGGGTGTCTGCTGCGCGGCAAAATTGCGCACCATTTCGGCTTCGAGCATGCGACGCACGGCAAAGACCTGGCGCGCTTCTTCAACCGAGGGCGTGGCCACAAAGGCACCGCGCGTGGGCTCGAGTGTGATCAGCCGGTTCTGTGATGCCTGAAACAAAGCCTGGCGAACCAAAGTGCGGGAAACACCAAAATGATTGGCCAGCTTCTGTTCCGGCAACTTGGTGCCGGGCATCAGTCGATGTTCAACAATTGCTTTGGTCAGACTTTCTGCAATGGACCAAGTAAGTGAGGTTTCCATTGCTTCATCATAGATCTTGAACTCAACACTTGTATACAACATTGATTCAAGAAAAGGTAGGTGTTCTCCCTTAAGGCGTATCGGGCGTTTCTTGAGGCAATCGCAGGAGAAGATAGATGAATGGCCCGCTAGGCGTATTTAACTTACGCTCCTCCTTCAGCCAGCTCTGCCACATGCTCTCTGGAGCGCAATATTTATCACCTGCCATTGCGGGCACGGTCGAATTTATTGACTCTTCCGATCCTCAACTTCGTAACAGCTCGGTCGCATAAAATCAATTTAATGAGTACTCCAGTCATCACCAAAACCAAGATCGCCGAGCGTCTCATAGAGTCGATCCTGACAGCCAAGCTCCGTCCAGGAGAGAAACTTGGTGAGCAAGACATTGCGGACTTGTTTCAGGTCAGTCGAACCCTGGTCCGCGAGGCATTGATGCACCTTCAGACCCGGGGTTTTGTGGAGGTCCGCTCCAGGGTTGGCTGGTATGTTGCAGAGCCTTCGTTTGAGGAGGCTCAGGAAACCTATGCAGCGAGGCGCGTCGTTGAACCGGGCATGTTGCGTGACGCTGGTCAACCCTTGCAGGCAACACTGAAACGCCTGCGCAAGCACATCGCCGAAGAGCGCAAAGCCATTGCCTGTGGGGACGCAGAAGCCCGCAGCTGGCTGCTGGCCGACTTTCATATTTGTTTGGCAGAGTGTCTCGGCAATCGGTTCCTGACTTCTATGATGGTCGATCTCTCGGCGCGAACAACTTTGATCTCAGATCTATATCAATCGAAGACTGAGGCCAGAGTCTTCAATGACGATCACGCTGCCATTGTTGAGGCGCTGGCAGATGGGGACAATTTGCGGGCCGAACAATTAATGATTGCTCACATTGATGCGTTGGCATCGCGCCTTGATGAAAGCCTGATCGGTCGTCGCGGAGCACGCAACCGACTCCGCTCCATTCTGGCTCCTGAAGATTCGTCTTCAGCCAAATAGGCGTTTCAAGTCGATGGGAGTCCTGGGCGGGATCAAGCCTGGTTGAGCCCCTCGGCTGCTCGGCCGCTTCCCTGATCTTGAGCTCCCATCACTTTCCGGCGAGCCAATATTGACGCTTGAAGCGCTTGCCCCTGGCAGGCAGCGATTGAGCTCGCCATCTGTGCCGGTGATGACTTGAGCGTTCGCTGATCGTGCCTGGCGGCATTCATCAAGGAGCCGGTCCATGGAGATCATGGCATCGGCGCTACGCCAGCTCCTCGACCAGGACTTGGAATGGCTCGCGCAGCAGATAGACGTCGCCACAGTTTCAATGAGGGCCATGAAACCACACGGATAGCCATCGCGTCGTGGAATGGTCTTCCAGCAAGAATTGCCAATGCCACCGATCGCAACAGAGCGCTCGTCTGCGCATTACCTGCCGAATGGACTATCCATCTATCTCGACTGCTGCCGCACTTGGTGAATGCAGCTGCCAAGGTCTTGCCTTGCATTCCAACTGATCTCAAAGCCATGGGCGCATCAGCGCCGATTGCTCATTGGCGAGCGATATTGCTGCGATGGACACGGGCTGAATGCCAGCTTTGCAGCAACTGACCGGTGACTACTGGTACTCATTGCGGTGTGCGACTTCGGCAATATTTTCTATGGCACCTGGATACGCACAGTGACCTGGCTTTGCTCAGCGCGGATCGTGGAGAAGTTCATAGATGGATATCTGCGCAAAACAGCCATGATCAAAGTGTAGGTTCCTGCGCCTCGCCCAGTGCAGAAATGCGCGCCAGGGCTTGCTGCGCCTGCTGGTGACCGTTTGTCCTCCCATCTGAGGACTCCACCGAACCAATCTCTCTGGCCGATAGAACAAGGGTTCCTACTAGCATCTTGAATTCATGCCTTGTATACATTGCATGCATGTCAGCGATGTGTTCAAAGCATTGCTGAACAAGCTTGCGGAAGCAGATGGATATGGGGCAGATTCGATTCGCTTCATGAGCATCACAGCTCTTCAGCAGCGAAAACATGGCTGCAGGCCTGCGTCGCCCGTAGCCGCTAATAACGGTAGACAAGCATGGCCTGCTCAGCCGAAATGAGGTCATGGCAAAGGGGCTCCACGGCGCACCCTGATGGAAGGCGGCATATGAACAACCTAGTACTGGACACCCATGGTGAGTCATTAACCTCGGGGGCCAACACCACAAGCCCAAAGCGAGATGAGGGCTTGCCGGCCGGAGTTTCTCCGGCGCTGTACAACCACGATCTGGCACCAACCTCAAAGGAGGGGCGTACCTGGGGGAGCTACAGCCTGTTCACCCTTTGGGCCAACGATGTACACAGCCTCGGCAACTACGCGTTTGCCATTGGTCTTTTTACACTTGGGCTGGGAGGACACCAGATCCTGATGGCGCTTTTGCTGGGTGCGGCATTTCTATTCGTGCTGCTGTCCCTCTCGGGCTTTATGGGGACCCGTACAGGGATTCCATTTCCGGTGATGAGCCGCATCAGCTTTGGTACACGCGGTGCGCAGATTCCTGCATTGATCCGCGGCGGAGTCGCTATTGCCTGGTTCGGCATTCAGACCTACCTGGCATCCATGGTCCTCGACGTGATGCTGATCACGCTGTTTCCCGGCTTGCAATCGCTCAAAGAGCAAGTCGTACTGGGCCTGCCATTGCTGGGCTGGCTTAGCTTTTCCATCCTGTGGGTTGTGCAGGTGCTCATTGCCTGCTGGGGCATGGAGAGCATCCGAAAGTACGAGGCCTTTGCCGGCCCTGTAATTCTGTTGACTTTCATTGCCCTGGCAGGATGGATCTTCTATAGCGCCAAGTGGACTCTGCACTGGTCCGCCCCTTTTGAAAGCAGCGGCAAAGCCATGTGGCTGCAGATCCTGGGCGCAGCGTCACTGTGGGTTGCCATCTACGGTACCTTCGTGCTGAACTTCTGTGATTTCACACGGGCAGCTACTTCAAGCAGCGCTGTGGTGAAAGGCAATTTCTGGGGTATTCCGATCAATATGCTGATCTTCGGCTTGATCGTCGTCATTTTGACGGGGGGACAACTTGCCATCGATGGCACGCTGATTCAAAGCCCGACCGACATCGTCCAGAACATTCCCAACAAGCCACTGTTGATGCTGGCCAGTCTTTCACTGCTGATCCTGACCATTGCCGTGAACCTGATGGCAAATTTCGTGGCTCCGGCCCTGGCGTTGGCAAACCTCATGCCCAGGCATCTGAACTTCCGCCGGGCAGCTCTTGTCAGTGCAGTTCTCGGTTTCGTGATCCTGCCCTGGAATCTCTACAACTCTCCACTGGTCATCGTCTACTTCCTGGGAGGGCTGGGTTCATTTCTGGGACCGCTATTCGGCATCGTGATGGCCGACTACTGGCTGATCCGCAAACAGCGCGTGAACGTGCCGGCGCTCTATACACACGACCCCGCAGGCCCCTATCACTACCGCAATGGCATCAACCCCAAGGCAATTCAGGCGCTGATTCCTTCATCCCTGATCTCGCTGCTCTTTGCATTCCTGCCGACGCTGCAATCGCTGTCCCAGTTCTCCTGGTTCATCGCAGCCGGACTTGGTGCTCTGTTCTATTGGATGGTTGCACCGAAAGGACTCACCTACGAAGACCAGGATGGCGAAGCCATTTCCGTAGCCTCCGCCAAACACTGAGAAAGAAAGTTGAAAATCATGCGCATTCTGATCGTGAACGTGAACACCACTGAGTCGATGACCCATGCCATTGGCATGCAAGCTCGGAAAGTTGCTGCGCCTGGAACAGAGATAGTCGCGCTGACCCCGCGCTTTGGTGCCGAATCGGTCGAGGGGAATTTTGAGAGCTATCTTGCCGCGGTCGGTGTCATGGATGCAGTGATGAGCTATCGACAGCCCTTTGATGCAGTCATTCAAGCCGGCTACGGTGAACATGGCCGCGAGGGCCTGCAGGAGTTGCTGGACGTTCCCGTGGTGGACATCACCGAGGCGGCGGCCACTGCGGCCATGTTCCTGGGCCACAAATACTCGGTGGTCACGACGCTGGATCGCGCTGTGCCATTGATTGAGGACCGACTAAAGCTCGCTGGCCTGGACGAACGCTGTGCATCGGTTCGCGCCAGCGGCATGGCTGTGCTGGAGTTGGAGACTCAACCCGAACGCGCGGTTGAAGCGATTGTTCGTCAAGCGGGCCTTGCCGTCAGCGAAGACCATGCTGAAGTCATTTGCCTCGGCTGTGGAGGCATGGCCGAACTGGATGCCAAGATCCGTGAGCTGACCGGTGTACCAGTGGTCGATGGAGTAGCTGCGGCCGTGACCATTGCCGAGTCGCTGGTGCGCCTGGGCCTGAGCACCTCCAAGGTCCGTACCTACGCGCCCCCCCGAGCCAAGCGCGTGACCGGCTTCCCATTCGCTAGCCAGGTCGCAGGATGAATTGCCTTGAGTTGTGTCAATCGTCCTGGCCTCTTGTTTCCATTCAGGCGAGAGTTCCTTGTGGGCAGTCAATGCTGTCTCGAAGAATTCGGCAGTGAAGCGTTGAAGTAGATCCGCGGGCTGGCCTGCCGGTCAGCGATGATCGGTCCTGACTTGGCGTCATAGCTCTGTTACCGCCTGCTGCAGGCAGGCCAGCAATGCCTGCACCAGCGGATTGGCCGGCGTACGACGCCACATGGCCAGCATTTCTGAAGATGGGTGCGAGCCTTTGAGCGGACGAAACACCAGGCGCGGCATGCCCACGCGCGTCAGTGCCTGGGGCACCAGTGCCACGCCCTGACCCAGCGAAACCAGAGAGATCACCGACAGCCAGTGCCGTACCTCGTGGCGTACTTCGGGTGCAAAGCCATGGGCCAGGCACATCTCGTAGATGCGCTGGTGATAGGTGGGCGAGACCAGGCTGGAGAACAGGATCAGACGGTCGTTCTTGAGTTCGGCCAGATCGATGGCGGAGCTGGCGTGCAGCGGGTGGCGCTCGGGCAGGCAGACCACGAAAGGCTCTTCCATCAGCAGCCGGCTGGCAATTCCTTCGGGCGGCTGTATGGAGTGGACCAGGGCCATGTCTAGCCGCATTTGCTGCAGGTCCAGAATTTGCTCTGCGCTGTTGGCCTCAAGCATGTCCACGCGCACCAGGGGGTGGTCGTGCTGGAACCGCTCCAGTGCCTGTGGCAAGCCGCGGTACAGGCTCGATCCGACGAAACCCAGGCGCAGATGGCCTCGCGTGCCCTGGGCCACGTCGCGCGTTTCCTGTGCGGCCTGCTGACTCAGAGCCAATAGCTGGCGCGCCTTGTCCAGCAAATGTTCACCGGCCGCAGTCAGCCGTACGCCCTTGCTGCTGCGCTCGAACAACTGGGCCTGCAGTTCCTGCTCCAGCTGCTTGATGGCTACGGACAGCGGGGGCTGGGAGATCGACAGCCGCTGGGCCGCACGGCTGAAATGAAGCTCTTCGGCGAGGGTGACGAAGTAGTGCAGCAGTCTCAGTTCCATGGGTTATTGATATTTTAGAAGTATTGAGAAAGATTTTAATAATATTTGACGCGAATATATGAGGGTGCTGAAATTCGTGACAGTCCTTGCCTCCATTGCCGGCTTTGTGTGCGGTACATATCGCCTGAATTCGTCACAGCCCCAACCAGAGACGGCAAGCAAGGTCAGCCCTGTAGCGAGGTTGTCGTCCTCTTTCCAATGAGAGGGCGCTCAGCTCCTCAGGGGGATATTCGAATTCAGCAGGAGACGTTCATGTCCGCAAACGATAAGAGCCAGATGCATGCCTTGGCCCAGGCTGAGCGCGCTGCAGCCCATCCCGTGCCTGATCGCCACGGAGCCAATTTCTACGCCACCGATCCTGAGTTGCAGTCGCTGCTGGCGCTTTATCTGCCAGCCGATCTGCTGGCGCATCTGCAGCCCTATCTGCAGCGCATGGGTGAGCTGGCCGGTGGGCGCGTCGACGAGCTGGCCGGCATTGCCGACAGGAATCCGCCCACGCTCGAGCACCGCAGCCGCGCCGGCCAGGACAGCCAGCGCATCATCAAGCATCCAGCCTATGAAGAGCTTGAGCGCATCGCCTACGGGGAGTTCGGCCTGCAGGCCATCTCGCACCGGGAAGACATGCTGGGCTGGAGCGGCAAGCTGCCGCCCATCGTCAAGTACGCGCTGACCTTTCTGTTCGTGCAGTCCGAGTTCGGTCTGTGCTGCCCGTTGTCCATGACCGATTCGCTGACGCGCACGCTCAAGAAGTACGGTACCCCTGAGCTGGTGGACAAGTATTTGCCTCAGCTGCTCTCGCTGGATTGGGAAAACCAGGCCCAGGGCGCGATGTTCATGACCGAGCAGGCAGCAGGCTCGGACATCGCCAACACGCTGACTATGGCCGCCCCTCAGGCCGATGGCTCCTGGCTTCTCACCGGCGACAAGTGGTTCTGCTCCAACCCCGATGCCGAGTTCGCCATGGTGCTGGCTCGTGTGGAGGGTGGAGCGCCGGGCATGAAGGGCATCTCGCTGTTTCTGCTGCCGCGTTCCCTGGACGATGGCAGCACCAATCGCTACCGCATCGTCCGCCTCAAGGACAAGCTGGGCACCAAGTCCATGGCCAGCGGCGAGATCCGCATGGACGGCGCCGTGGCCTATCTCGTGGGTGAGCAGGGCCGGGGCTTTGTGCAGATGGCCGATATGGTCAACAACTCGCGTTTGTCCAACGGTGTGCGCTCCGCCGGCATGATGCGCCGCGCTGTGGCCGAGGCCGAATTCATCGCCCATGAACGCATTGCCTTTGGCAAGCGCCTGGAGCAGATGCCGCTGATGCAGCGCCAGCTCGACAAGCTGCGCGTGCCCGCCGAGCAGGCACGCACCATGGTGTTCCAGACCGCGCAGACGCTGATGCGCTCCGACGCGGGCCAGCCGGATGCCTATGCGCTGCTGCGCATCCTGACGCCGCTGATCAAGTTCCGCGCCTGCCGCGATGCACGCAAGGTCACTGGCGATGCGATGGAAGTGCGCGGCGGCTGCGGCTATATCGAGGAGTGGAGCGATCCGCGTCTGGTGCGCGATGCCCACCTGGGCTCCATCTGGGAAGGCACCAGCAATATCGTGGCGTTGGACGTGATCCGCGCCATCAAGCGCGAAGGTTCGTTGCCCGTACTGCAGCAGTACCTGCGTGGCTTGCTCGATCACGCCCGCCTGGTGCCCGGTTACCGCCAGGCGCTGGAAGATGCATTGGCCCGCGCCAGCACCCTGGCCGATAGGGCCGCTCAGGACGGCGGCGAAGTGCTGGCTCGCCAGGCCGCCACAGCTCTGTACAACTGCACCACGGCCATCGCCATGGCCTGGGAAGCCGCACAGACCGGATCAAACGAGCGCCTGCGCCTGTCGCAGCTGGTGCTGCTGCACCGTGTGCTGCCGCGTGATCCGCTGGACGATGCGGCCGCCGTGCCGGCGCAGTGGCTGGAGTGATTGCTGGCGGCCTTGAAATAAGTAGAAGAAACGGCTGAAGCGCTTCGTGAGAAAGGCGCTATCGGCTCTCGGATTATTTCTGCAAGGAGACAAATATGCGCAATCACACAAGAGAGCGCCGAAGGCTGCTGGTCGCAGCCTCGGGTGCAGTGCTGCTGGCGGCAGCCCATTTCGCCGTGCAGGCTCAGGGCGACTCCTATCCGGCTCGGCCGATACGCCTGGTGGTGCCTTATGGCGCGGGCGGGCCGACGGACGCGCATTTGCGGGTGGTGGCACAGCAAGCCTCGCAGCTGCTGGGGCAACCGGTGGTCATAGAGAACAAGCCAGGCGCCAACGGCACGTTTGGCGCGGTGGAGCTGGCGCGGGCTCAGCCTGATGGCTACACCCTGGCCGTGCTGCCTGCCAGTGTCTATCGCGAACCGTATCTGAACCGGGTGAGCTTTGACCCCTTGAAGCTGAGCTATGTGATCGGCATGACCGACTACACCTTCGGGCTGGCTGTGCGTCGGGAAGCGCCGTGGAAGAGCTGGAAGGAGTTTGCCGAAGATGCGAGCAGGCGTCCCGGCCAGATCTCCGTCGGTGCGGCCGGCCCGGTGCAAACGCCCAGCATCGTGCTCAGCGAGCTGGTGCAGTCCACGGGCCTGCAGTTCAATCGCGTGCCCTACAAGGGTGACTCGGAGCAGGCCAGCGACCTGTTGGGCGGTCACATCGATGCGGGCGTGCTCTCCGGCGTAGCCTCCCAGCATGTCCAGTCGGGCCGATTGCGCTACCTGGCAATGTTCACCTCCAGTCGTGTTCCGCAGTTCCCCCAGGTACCCACCTTGACGGAGCTGGGCGTGGACGCGGTGATCGAGTCGCCTTATGGGATTGCCGCCCCTGCCGGCCTGGCTCCGGCGCGGTTGCGCATCATTCATGACGCCTTCAAGGCTGCTCTTGAGTCGGCGCAGGGGCGCAAGATCCTCGAACAACTCAATCAGCCGCTGAACTACCGCAGCCCGCAAGAGTTCGAGCAGTACGCCAGGAGCGCCTACGCACGCGAGAAGACGCGCATGGAGCACTTCAAGGCCGGTGCCGGCGGTACCCCCCAGTGATATCTCAGTGATATCTGGCCGGTTCATCGGCAACACCCTTCCAAGGAGACAGACATGCATAGAGCCAGACGCGCAGCGCTGGGCCTGATGGCATCCGCCGCCCTGTCGGCAGCACTGCCCGCACTTGCCCAGGAGAAATACCCGACACGCCCCATCACGTTCATCGTGCCGTTTCCACCTGGCGGCCCTACCGACGCCATGGCGCGCATTCTGGCTACCGAGCTGACCAAGGAGCTGGGCCAGAGCGTGATCGTGGAGAACAAGGCCGGCGCCGGCGGCAATATCGGAGCCGACTTCGTGGCACGTGCCAAGCCTGACGGCTATACGCTGATGTTCGGTACTTCGGGTCCGCTGGCCATCAACAAGCCGCTGTACAAGTCCATCAGCTACGACCCACGCACCAGCTTCACGCCCATCATCTACGTTGGCTATCTGCCCAATGTACTGGTGGTTCGGCCGGATCTGGGCGTTGGCAACGTCAAGGAGCTGATTGCGCTGGACAAGAGCAAGCCCGGCAAGCTCAATTTCGCGTCTTCGGGCAATGGTGCTTCATCCCATCTGGCGGGTGTGCTGTTCAATGGCCTGGCCGGCACCCAGCTGCAGCATGTGCCATACAGGGGCACGGGGCCGGCACTCAACGACCTGCTGGCCGGTCAGGTGGACATGACTTTCACCGACATCCTCACGGCCATGCCCTATATCAAGGCCGGCAAGGTCAAGGCCCTGGGCGTGGCCACGTCCAAACGCTCCAGCGCCATGCCCTTGATCCCCACCATCGCCGAGCAGGGTCTGGCTGGCTATGACGTGAGCGTGTTCTTCGGCGTGGTCGGCCCCAAGGGCATGCCGGTAGAGCGGGTGGAGCTGCTCAATCAGGCCTATGCCAAAGCGCTGGATTCCGAGAATGTGAAGAACGCCTTTGCGGCCCAGGGCCTTGAGCGCGGCGCGGATGCCAGGCCCGCCTATCTGGCCGGCTTCGTCAAGAGCGAACTCGACAAATGGAGCGAGGTGGTGCAAAAGGCCGGCGTGAAGCTTGACTGATGGCGCTGTCGCTTGGGCGCAAGCGCAGGCATGCCATCGAAGGTTGGACGTGTTAGAACTTTTCGAAACTCCTCATCTTGGTCATGAGGAGGACACTGTTTCGCACTGCCTGCCACTGCCCGAGAGTCCATGCAATGCATGAGCCGGGGTACTTCACCTATCCATAGCCATGATATCTTCACCTTCCCTTCTGCTCGCACAACTGCAGTCCGTCGCAGCCGAGTTCGTCGAGGTGCGCCGCAGCATCCATGCCCATCCCGAACTGGCTTTCGAGGAGACGCGCACCAGCGATTTGGTGGCCGCATCCCTGACTCGCTGGGGTTATGCCGTGCACCGAGGTTTGGGCGTGACCGGCGTGGTCGGCGTGCTCAAGAAAGGCTCGGGCAGCAAGTCGCTGGGCATACGCGCGGACATGGATGCCTTGCCCATCCATGAAAGAACAGGCCTGGACTATGCCAGCCGACTGCCTGGGAAAATGCACGCCTGCGGCCATGACGGACATACCGCCATCTTGCTGTGCGCGGCAAAGTACATCGCCGAAAAGCTCGATTTCGACGGTACGCTGAACCTGATCTTCCAGCCTGCCGAGGAGAATGAGGGCGGCGCCATGCGCATGGTGGACGAGGGCCTGTTCGAGCTGTTTCCCTGCGACGAGATCTATGCGCTGCACAACGCGCCTGGCCTGCCCGTGGGCCGGATGGCCATCAGCTCCGGACCGGCCATGGCTTCGTTCGACCGCGTAACCGTTACGCTGCGCGGGCGCAGCGCCCATGGCGCCATGCCGCACCACGGCATAGACAGCATGCAGTGCGCGGCCAGCATCGTGCTGGGCCTGCAGTCCATCATCACGCGTGAGATCGATGCCCAGCATGCGGCCGTGATCACAGTGGGCTCCATCCAGGCTGGCGAGGTCTTCAACATCGTGCCCGAGAGCGCCGTGCTCAAGATTGGCGTGCGCGCCCTGCACCCGGACGTGCGCAGCTGGGTGGAGACGCGCATCAAGGCCTTTGTGCAGGCCCAGGCCGAGAGCTATCAGCTCAGCTGCGACATCGACTACGTGCACAAATACCCGGTGCTCGTGAACTGTGCAGCCCAGACCGAGTACGCGCGCCAGGTGGCAATCAGCCTGCTGGGCGAGGACAAGGTGGGCGAGCGCACGCCCACCATGGGCAGCGAGGACTTTGCCTACATGCTGCAAAAGCGTCCCGGTGCCTATATCCGGCTGGGCAACGGCGTGGGCGAGGATGGCGGTTGCATGGTGCACAACCCGCTGTATGACTTCAATGACAAGGCCTTGCACATCGGTGCGGCCTTCTGGACGCAACTGGTGCAAAGCTATCTGGCCTGAGCGGCCGCTTGCTGAAATGGGAGGCAGGAGATGGATACATGGAACCGCCGCAGCTTTATGCGGCACACACTGTGGCAGACGGCTGCCTTGGCGGCAGCTTCGAGCTGGGTCCGGGCTGCAGAAAGCTTTCCGGCCAAGCCTCTGACTCTCATGGTGCCTTTTCCTGCAGGCGGGGCCAGCGATGTGGCAGCGCGCATCTTTGCCGAATCCATAGGCAGCAGCATCAGGCAGCAGGTGGTGGTGGAGAACCTGGGAGGCGGCACGGGACTGATTGCCGCGGCCAAGGTGCTCAACGCGCCAGCAGACGGCTATATGTTCTTTCACGGCTCGGCCAACGAGATCTTCCTGGCGCCCATGCTCAATACGGCAGCGCGCTACAAGCCAGGCGATTTCACGCTGGCGGCCCCCACGACGGAGTCGCCCATCGTGCTCATGGTCAAGAGCAGGCTGCCTGTCGAAAGCTATGACGAGTTCATTGAATATGCACGCGCCAGCAAAAGCGGCCCGCTGACCTATGGCACGGTGGGCGTGGACTCCATGTACAACCTGATGGGCGATGCCCTGGCAGCCAGACTGAAGCTGCCGTTTCTGCACGTGCCCTACAAGGGCGGCGCGCCGGCTCTGCAGGACCTGGCAGGAGGGCAGGTGGACTTCGCCATCCTGCCTTATCAGGCAAGCTTCGAAGGCATGGCCAAGCAGGGGCGCCTGAAAATTCTGACCAGTTTCTCCAGGACCCTGCCCAAGGAGCTGGCCCATGTGCCGCTGATATCGCAAAGTCGCCTCAGCCCGGATTTTGAATACACGGTCAGTGCGGGCTACTTCGTGAAGAAGGGCACACCCGCCGATCGCGTGGCCGCGCTGCGCAGCGCCATAGGGCAGGCGCTGGTGAATCCGGAAATCCGCGCCAAGCTGGAGCTGGAGGGCAAGCATATCCGCCAGCCCGTTGCCTCGCAGGTAGAGGCGGACCAGAGCTTCCATGCCATCCATCAGCGCCTGAGCGCGCTGGTGCGCGGCCTGGGCCGAAAGCCTCTGGCCTGAGGCGTGGGCTGCCGCGACTGGCGGCGCAAGCCTTCGAGCAATCTTTGATCAACACGCGGGCCCATGGGCCTGCATTCTGTCGGAAAGTGAAACATGCACAATCCAGCCGCGGTTGGCGCCGGAGCCTTGCAGGGCGTCAAGGTGCTTGATCTGTCACGCATTCTGGGCGGTCCGTTCTGTGGCCAGATACTGGGCGACCATGGCGCCGATGTGCTCAAGGTGGAGCCGCCGCAGGGTGACGATACCCGCACCTGGGGGCCTCCGTTTCGCGACGGCGTGGCCTCCTACTACTTCGGCTTGAACCGCAACAAGCGCCTCCAGTTTCTCGATCTGTCCGTGCCCGAAGGCCAGCAGCGCGTGCGCGAGCTGATGGCCCAGGCCGATGTGGTGGTGGAGAACTTCAAGGTCGGCACCATGGAAAAATGGGGCATAGGCTTTGAGCAGATGCGAGAAGAGCTGCCGCATCTGATCTGGTGCCGCGTCACGGGCTTCGGCGCCGACGGCCCTCTGGGCAGCCTGCCCGGCTACGACGCCGCCATCCAGGCCATGGCCGGCATCATGAGCATCAACGGCGAGGCCGATGGCGACCCGCTGCGCGTGGGCCTGCCGGTGGTGGACATGGTGACGGGGCTGAATGCCACCATCGGCGTGCTGCTGGCCCTGCACGAGCGGGGGCGCAGCGGGCAGGGCCAGCTGGTGGATGCCTCGCTCTACGACTCCGGCCTGTCGCTGCTCCATCCCCACGCAGCCAACTGGTTCATGGGGCGCAAGGTGCCGCAGCGCTCGGGCAATGCCCATCCCAATATCTATCCCTACGATGTGCTCAGCACCGGCGGTGCCCCCATATTTCTGGCCGTGGGCAATGACCGACAGTTCCGGCTGCTGTGCAGCCATGTCGGTCAGGAGGGGCTGGCGCAGGACGAGCGCTTTGCCACCGCAGGCCAGCGCTCCGTTCATCGTGCCGAGCTCAAGCCCTTGCTGCAGCAGGCGTTTGCGTTGCTCGATGGCGTGAAGCTTGCCGATGAGTTGATGGCCATAGGCGTGCCCGCCGCGCCGGTGCTCGATGTCGCCCAGGCGCTAGCGCATCCGCACACCGCGCACCGGGAAATGGTGGTGGAGATGGGCGAGTACCAGGGGCTGGGCGCACCGGTCAAGCTCAGCCGCACGCCGGCCAGCTACCGCTTTGCGCCCTTGAGCGAAGGACAGGAGTTTCTGCCGGATGCCGGCGCCTGAGCTTGCCTCACCGTAACTCCAGCCCGCCCAGCGCGGGCTTTCTTTTTTGCCCCCATGCGAGCCGGTTTGCGTTGCCGGCGCCCTGTCCCACCCTTTTCTCGGGAGTTGTGTGCACAATGGAATGCAAAAGCGTTTTCCCTGTGTTCTGTCCATGGAGAGTCTCACGATGTCGCATGCTTTTGCCAAAACCCTGAAGTCCTTTGAACTGGCCGAGGGCACGAAGGGCAAGTTCTATTCCCTGCCGGCCCTGGCCAAGCAGTTCCCGGAGATCAAGCGCCTGCCGGTCTCGATTCGTATCGTGCTCGAATCGGTGCTGCGCAACTGTGACGGCAACAAGATCACCGAGGAGCATGTGGCGCAGCTGGCGCGCTGGCAACCCAAGGCCGAGCGGGTCGACGAGATTCCGTTTGTCGTCGCGCGCGTGGTGCTGCAGGACTTCACCGGCGTGCCCTTGCTGGCCGATCTGGCCGCCATGCGCAGCACGGCTGCCAAGCTGGGCAAGAAGCCCAAGTCCATCGAGCCGCTGGTGCCCGTGGACCTGGTGGTGGACCACTCCATCATGGTGGACTACTTCGGAACCAAGAAGGCGCTGGACCTGAACATGAAGCTGGAGTTCCAGCGCAACCAGGAGCGCTACCAGTTCATGAAATGGGGCATGCAGGCCTTCGACACCTTCGGTGTCGTGCCGCCGGGCTTCGGCATCGTGCACCAGGTCAATCTGGAATACCTGGCGCGCGGCGTGCACAAGGCAAGGAGCGGCAAGGGTGATGCGGTGTACTACCCCGACACCCTGGTCGGCACCGACAGCCATACCACCATGATCAACGGCATAGGCGTGGTGGCCTGGGGTGTGGGCGGTATCGAGGCCGAGGCGGCCATGCTGGGCCAGCCCGTGTACTTCCTCACGCCCGATGTGGTGGGCTTCGAGCTGACCGGCCAGTTGCGCGAGGGTGTGACGGCCACCGATCTGGTGCTCACTGTCACGGAGCTGCTGCGCAAGGAAAAAGTGGTCGGCAAATTCGTCGAGTTCTTTGGCGAAGGAACGCGCAGCCTGTCTCTGCCGGATCGCGCCACCATCGGCAATATGGCTCCTGAATATGGGGCGACCATGGGTTTCTTCCCGGTCGATGAAAAGACCATCGAGTACTTCAAGGGAACGGGACGTACCAAGAGCGAGATCCAAGCCTTCGAGGCCTACTTCAAGGCCCAGCAGCTGTTTGGCGTGCCCAAGGCCGGCGAAATCGACTACTCGCATGTGGTCAAGCTGGACCTGGGCAAGGTGGCTCCGAGCCTGGCCGGGCCCAAGCGCCCGCAGGACCGCATCGAGATCGGCCATGTGGCCGGGCAGTTCGACGAGCTGTTCAGCGCTCCCGTGGCCCAGAATGGCTTCAACCTGCCTGCCGATCAACTGGCGCGTCGCCACGTGGTGAGTCCCGATGGTCCCGAGGCCTTGCAGCCCGAGAGCAAACCCCTGTCGGCTGGTGCGGAGCGCAACAAGGCCGAGATGGTGAGCAACACGCCCGAGACCGGCAAGGCCGAGGCCAGTGCGATTGCTTCTGATGCCAGCCATGCGGTTGCAGCGCCGGAAAAGGGCTTCGATATCGGCAGCGGCGATGTGCTGATTGCCGCCATCACGAGCTGCACCAATACCTCCAACCCCAGCGTCATGCTGGCGGCAGGCCTGCTGGCCAAGAAGGCGGTTCAGGCAGGCCTCAAGGTCAAGCCGCATATCAAGACCTCGCTGGCGCCGGGCTCCCGCCTGGTGACTCGTTATCTGACCGAGGCAGGCTTGCTGCCCTATCTGGAAAAGCTGGGTTTTGCGCTGGCCGGCTACGGCTGCACCACCTGCATTGGCAATGCCGGTGATCTCACCCCCGAGATCAATGCTGTCATCACGCAGAACAATCTAGTCTGCGCGGCCGTCCTGTCGGGCAACCGCAACTTCGAGGCCCGCATTCACCCCAATATCAAGGCCAACTTCCTGGCCAGCCCTCCGCTGGTGGTGGCCTATGCGATCGCCGGGACAGTGCGCAAGGACCTGATGACCGAGCCCGTGGGCAAGGGCAAGGGCGGCAAGGACGTGTATCTGGGCGATATCTGGCCCAGCAGCGAGGAGATTCAGGAGCTGCTCAAGTTCGCCATGAATGGCAAGGCCTTCCGCAGCAATTACGAGCAGGTGGCCAGCGAGCCGGGCAAGCTCTGGGAAAAGATTCGGGGGGTGACAGGCGCCACCTACACCTGGCCCGAGAGCACCTATATCGCCGAGCCGCCGTTCTTTGCCGACTTTGCTCTGGAACTGAAAGCGCCGTCCGCAACGACAGATAGAGCCTCCAATCCAAGCGCTGCGCACGGCGCCCGCATCATGGCCTTGTTCGGTGACTCCATCACCACCGACCATATCTCGCCCGCAGGCTCCATCAAGGAGTCTTCGCCGGCCGGCAAGTGGCTGCTCGAGCATGGCGTGCAAAAAGCCGACTTCAACAGCTATGGCTCGCGCCGGGGCAACCACGAGGTGATGATGCGCGGCACTTTTGCCAACGTGCGTATCAAGAACCTGATGATTCCCGCCGCAGCCGACGGCTCACGCGAGGAGGGCGGTGTCACCTTGTTCCGCGATGAGCATGGCAAGACCGAGAAGATGGCCATTTACGACGCGGCCATGAAGTACCAGGCCGCAGGCCGCGCCACGGTGGTGCTGGCCGGCGAGGAATACGGCACGGGCTCCAGCCGCGACTGGGCGGCCAAGGGCACGCAGCTGCTGGGCATCAAGGCCGTGGTGGCACGCAGTTTCGAGCGCATTCACCGTTCCAATCTGGTGGGCATGGGCGTGTTGCCGCTGCAGTTCAAGGGCAATGACAGCTGGCAAAGCCTGGGCCTGACGGGTGAGGAGTTCATCGATGTGATCCCAGCCGCTGACCTGGCGCCGCAAAGCGATGCTCAACTGGTGATCACCAGGCCCGACGGCAGCAAGAAAACCGTGACCGTGAAGCTGCGCATCGATACACCCATCGAGGTGGACTACTACCGCCATGGCGGCATCCTGCCCTATGTGCTGAGGCAACTGCTGGCCTGATTGCACCCGCTAGCCACGTAAAAAAGGCCTGCTCTTCTCGGAGGCAGGCCTTTTTCGTGGACCGGTGCGAGCTCTATTTCATCGAGTGCAGGCCAAACATATTGCCTTCGGTGTCGATGGCCAGGGCAATAAAGCCATAAGGGCCTATGGAGACTTTGTCGCGGTGCAGGCTGCCGCCGTTGCGTGCAACGCGCGCGGCCTGCTCGGCGCAGTCTTCACAGACGAAATAGACCAGCGTGCCGCCGCCGCCAGAGGGGCATTCGGGCATGCGGACCAGCGCTCCGGTGGCGCCGGCATTATCCGGCTGTCCGGGAAAGGCCCACATCTCCATATCGGGGTGCTCGCCGCCTTCCGGCATGGCCAGCGCTTGCAGCTGACAGCCCAGCACGGCTTCGTAGAAGCTTCTGGCGCGCGACATGTCCTGCACGTAGATCTCGAACCAGCCAACGGGATTCATAGCCATCTTCAGCTCCTTGTCTGCTCATCGGTGGAAGTCCAGATGCTGAGGCCGCAGAGGCTGTGATGCAAGCAGACCCGACCCTGAACAGGGGCATCCGAGCGCGGATCCCTCAGGGCTTTCTCTGGGCCGCAAGCTTTCTGGCCTTGCGGCGGTGCCACCAGAGCCAGATTCCGCTGATTCCCAAGCCGCCCAGCACCAGACCGTTGAGGCCGGCCAGGATTTCCATCAGCACGCCCCCCAGCTCTCCCGTGTGCAGCGGATAGGCCACGGCCACTGCCGCAGCGCCGGTGTCGAGTTCATTCCAGCGCCTGACGTCCAGCACGGCACCGTTGCGCGGGTCCAGCCATACCGAGCTGATGCCGTTGGGGTGCGGCTCGCCGGGGGCGCGAAAGCGGATGCGCACGGCTTGTTTGGCATTGGGCGGCAACTGCACGAAGCTGGCCTGGGCATCGGGCATGGCCGCACGGGCCGAGGCCAGCATGGCGTCCACATTGGCGGGCAGCGGCTGGGCGGCGTCTTGCGCAGCCAGTGCGGGCAGCTTGGGCGGCTTGATTGCCGTGCTGTTGCTGAGCACATTGAGCCAGTCGCCCAGCGGTCGCCAAGCCATATAGGCACCGGTGACGACCGACACCGCGATCAGCAGGCCCATGATCACGCCGCCGATGCGGTGCATGTCGAACAGGGCGCGCACCAGGGATTTGTTCAGTTCTATGCACCAGTTGCCCGGCCAGCGCTTGGGCCACCAGAGAATGACGCCCGTCAGCAGCAGCAGCACATAGGCCAGCGTGGTCCAGGCCAGTATGGCCTTGCCATTGGCGTCGAGCAGCAAGGTGCTGTGCAGCTTGAACAGTGTGTTGACAAAGCCCTCGGTCTCGCCGCGCCGGCCCTGCTCCTGTCCGGTGACGGGGTCCAGGTAAATGGTGCCGCGCCAGTTGGCCGCCTGAACGCGCAGCCACAGGCTATCGAGCCTCTCCTGAGGCAGTCGGAAGCGCAAAGTGGCTTTGCTGCCGAATTCCTCATGGGCTCTTGCCAGTATCGGCGTCAGCGCTGCGGCCTGCTGCGCATGCGTCGTACGGGCCTGGAACAGCTCGGGGTGTGCCATGCGGTCCAGCGGCTGGCCGATGATGAGCAGGGTGCCGGTGAGCCCGGCCAGAATCAGGATCCAGCCCAGGCCCAGGGCAAACCAGCGATGCAGCCGCAGCCACAGAGAACGGAGCGAAGTCATTGCGCGTGATGGTGTGATGCCCCACGAGACCGGCCTTGAGGGTGGACTCGCGGGGCCGCCGCTTAGAACGGCAGGGTGGCCTGAACGTACAGGGTGCGTGGCATGCCAACGTATTTGCCGCCGCCGTTGTTGTCGGTGGAGCGGGTGAAGTAGCGGCGGTCAAACACGTTCTTCATGCCCACAGTCAGGCGCAGATTGTTCAGCTCCTTGCCCGCCTGGTAGCTGGTGCGCAGGCCCAGAATGGCAAAGCCGGGGATATCACCCAGATTGCCGTTGGCGTCTTCCTGCGTGATGTAGGGATTGGGCTTGGCGCTGGTGCCGGGCGTGCCGGGCGAGCGCTGCTTGGACTGGGCGTTCAGATCGGCATTGAAGGTCCAGCGCTCCATCGCGTAACGTGCCGACAGGCCGGCCGTGTGGCGCGAATAAAGCGGCAGGTCGCGGCCTGCGAAGGGGCCAGCCTGGCTGGTGGCCTGGGTGAAGGTATAGCTCATGCCCAGCGACAGGCCCTTGAGTGCCGGGTAGTTCTTGCCGAAGTCATAGCGCAGCGCCGATTCCAGACCACGGTGGCGCGTGGCGCCCAGATCGGTCCAGATGCCGTTGCCGGTGCCGTCGCCCGGGCGATCCAGGAACAGCTCCTTGTTGAAGTCGATGTTGAACAGCGTCAGCTCGCCATTCCAGGTATCGCTCTTGTAGTGCGTGCCCAGTTCATAGGTCTTGGCCGATTCGGGATAGAGCTGGTTGTTGGACGACTGGGCCAGCTGTGCGTACTGCTGGGGCCCGAAGGACTTGCCGGCATTGGCGAACACCGACCAGTGGCTGTCGACGCGGTAGAGCACCGACAGCGTGGGCAGCCATTCGTTGGCGGCCGCCGTCGGGTAGATGGCCGCTGCGGTCGCGCCCTTGTAGTCCACCACATTGTTGAAGGAGCGGATGCGCTCGTAGCGCACGCCGGGGGTGATGGTCCAGTTGCCCACATCGATGCGGTTGTCGATATAGAAGGCATTGGCCGTGGTGCCGCCCTGGCTGGTCTGGGTGGTGTTCAGCGGCAGGGCCATGGCATCGACCTTGCCGGGCACATAGAAGCCGGAAGTGGCCAGCGCCGTTTCGGAGCTCTTTTCCTTCAGGTAGCGATAGCCAACGCTGACTTCCTGCACCACGGAGCCGGTCTCGAAAATGCGCGAGTAGCGCGGCTCCACGCCGTAGTAGCTGTAGTCGCGCGGTGCGGCCGTGAGGCTGCGCTTGCCGGCATTGGCACCTGTGGCGTCGCGTTCGATATAGCTGCCGCGGAAGGAGTCCACGTAGTAGCTGAGCACTTCGAAGTTGTTGCGACCGTCCTTGTAGCTGTACTTGAGCGAGCCGTCGGTGCGGCGGCCCGTGAACTGGTCATAGTTGCGCGTGCTCTGGAACGGGTCGGCTGCGTACTGGGCCGTGGTCAGGCCGCCGGGCATCTGGCCCTTGCCCTCGAAGTGGTGCAGCGAAGCGGAAATGCTGCTGTTGTTGCTGAGCTTGTAGCTGCCCTTGACCAGCAGATCGTCGATGTCGGTCTTGTCGTTGCTGCTGCGCCAGCCCTTGCCGTGCGTGCCCGAATACAGCACGGCCAGGCCCAGGCCCGACTCGTTGGTGCCGCCCACAAAGAAGCTGGGCGTGGTCTTCACATTGCCGCCGTGGCTGTAGATCTCGGTGCCGATGGAGGCTTCGGCCGCAAAGGTCTTGGGAATGGCACGCGTCGTGAAGTTGATGATGCCGCCCACGTTCTGCGGGCCGTAGCGCACCGAGCCTGCGCCGCGCACCACGTCGATGGAGTCCAGATTGCCCAGCGCCACGGGCGCCAGCGACAGCTGAGGCTGACCGTAGGGAGCGTAGGAGACGGGCACGCCGTCCTGCAGCACATAGGAGCGTGGCGACAGGCGCGCGGTCAGCCCGCGCACGCTCAGGTTCAGAGAGATATCGCTGCCGCCCGTGCCGTTGCTGTCCTGAACCTGCACACCGGGCACCAGGCGCAGCGCTTCGCGCAAGGTGGCCGCGCCGCTTTCCTGAATGCGCTCGCGCTCGACGATGGTGCGGGCACCTGGATGCTCCAGAACCTTCTCGGCACTGGACATATCGCCATCCAGCCAGTTGCCGGTGACGGTGACCGAGTCCAGGGCTGCTTCGGCAGCGGCGGCGGTGGCGCTGGCCGTCTGTGCATGAACGGGGCTGGCGAGCACGCCAAGGGCTGCGGCAACGGCAGCGGCGGCGCTGCTCAGGCGAAAAGCAGGAGGGGCGGAAAGATGGAGGTTAGCCATAGGTGTTGTAGAGGAAGGCACACAGCACCTGGCTGGCATGAACAGCGCGCTGCCCCAGCCTTGCGCTGGCGGCATCTCTTGTCTTCAGTCGGGGCCGGAGGGGGCTATGTGGCGTTTATTGGCAGGCGCGAATATTAATGAGAATGGCTGTCATTTGGCTGTATGTGGTTATGTTGAGACACAAAAAAACAGCCTCCCTGTCCGGCAATCTGGCCGTCCGGGGAAGCTGCATGTGGGAGCCGGGCGAGAGGGCTACTTAACCCTGTTCTGCCAGCAGGTCCTGCAAGGTCTTGACCTGCAGGCGCAGGCGCTCGTTCTCAGCTTCCAGCTCGGTGACGCGGGCCTGCAGCTCTTCGGGGCTGGCGGCTGGCGCGGCCTCTGCCGATTCTTCGGCTTCGGGCTTGGCGGCCTTGGGCTTTTTCTTGGCATCGCGCACGCGCTTGGCGGCCTGCTTGAGCGCGTCGGCGCCTTCGGCGGCCACGGCCTGCTGCTCTTCCTCGGGCAGGGTGGCGACCACGGCTGCGGCATTGAGCGAGAGCTCACCAGCCTTGACCGCGGCAACGACTTCGGGCGCTGCCTTTTCCTGGATGGTCTCGATCATCTTGACCTGGCCGGCCGACAGGCGGGCGGCGCGGGCCAGGGCTTCACGCGTGTCCAGCGCTTCGTCGGGCACCTTGGCAACACTGGCCAGGGCCTGGGCCACCACGGGGTCGGTCTCGCCTTCCCAGGGGGCTTCCTCGCTGGCCGGCTGTGCGGCCTTGGCGGCGTTCACGGCAGCGGCTGCCGCAGCGCGTCGCTCGGCAATGATCTCGCGCTTGCGCAGCGCCAGCACGCCGCGCTGGAAGTCGGAGACCGAGCGGCGGCCCAGATGCTGGTCGATCATCCACAGATGCACGTCGTCCATGTTCTTGAACTGCGTGGCCTGCACGGTGTTGAAGGGCAGGCCGTGCTTTTGGCAGATGCCGTAGCGGTTGTGGCCGTCGATGAGCAGATCGCCCCAGACCACCAGGGAGTCGCGGCAGCCTTCGGCGAGGATGCTGCGCTCCAGCGATTCGTGCTCGTCCGGGGTCAGAGGGTCGATATAGGCCTTCAGGCCTTCGTCAATCTTCAGTTCCATGTGTGTTCTTTAAATTGAGGAGCTACTTGCGCTTGTTGGTATTCGTTTTCAGCATGAAATCAATGTGAATTCAAGAGAGGGAGAGCGAAAGTAGCTATAGATAAAAGAGCAACGCCCCAGTGTATGGGGCGTTGGAAATGCAAAGCTGCTTGAGCTTACAGCAGACGCGAAATCAGCGCACCTTCCACAGGGCCTTCCAGCGGAATGCGCACGCGCACGGGGTTGCCTTGTGCGACTTCCACGGGCTGGCCTTCGAGGTTGAACATTTTCTCCAGCTTGACCTGTCGGTTGCCCTGGGGATGAATCACTTCGATGGTGTCGCCCACGGCGAAACGGTTCATGGTTTCAATCTCGGCCATGCCGTCGGCATAGCCGCGCACCGCGCCCACGAAGTGGCTGCGCTGCAGCACGCTGTGGCCGGTTTCGTAGTTCTGGTAGTCGTTGGCAGGGCGGCGCTCCAGCAGGCCGCCGGTATAGCCGCGGTTGGCCAGGCCTTCGAGCTCGGTGATCAGATGCGGGTTGAACGGGCGTCCGGCCACGGCGTCGTCGATGGCGCGGCGGTAGGTCTGGGCCGTGCGGGCCACGTAGTACAGGCTCTTGGTGCGGCCTTCGATCTTGAGCGAGTCCACACCGATCCTGGTCAGGCGCTCCACATGCTCCACGGCGCGCAGGTCCTTGGAGTTCATGATGTAGGTGCCGTGCTCATCTTCCATGATGGGCATCATCTCGCCGGGGCGGCCCTTTTCCTCGAGCAGATAGATGGCATCGGCCTTGGGGTGGCGCTGCTGGTCGCCGCAGGTACTGGTGAACTGGTTGTCCAGATCGTTCTTGGCTTCTTCGAAGTTGAAGCCGTTTTCCATGGTCTGGCCCAGGGCCTCGCCGGTGTTGGGGTCCACGGCCGCGTCATGCGTCTTGTAGTCCCAGCGGCAGGCGTTGGTGCAGGTGCCCTGGTTGGGGTCGCGGCGGTTGAAGTAGCCCGACAGCAGACAGCGGCCCGAGTAGGCAATGCACAGTGCGCCGTGCACAAACACTTCCAGCTCCATGTCGGGGCATTCCTGGCGGATCTTCTCGATCTCGTCCAGGCTCAGCTCGCGCGACAGGATGATGCGGGAGACGCCCATCTTCTGCCAGAACTTCACGGTGGCGTGGTTGGTGGTGTTGGCCTGTACGGACAGGTGAATTTCCTGCTCGGGCCATTTTTCCTTGACCATCATGATGAGCCCGGGGTCGGCCATGATCATGGCGTCGGGCTTCATGGCGATGATGGGCTCGATATCGCGGATATAGGTGCGCACCTTGTCGTTGTGCGCAATCAGATTGCTGGTCAGGAAGAACTTCTTGCCGCGTGCATGCGCCTCGGCAATGCCCTGGCCGATCTGCTCCAGGCGGAATTCGTTGTTGCGCGCGCGCAAGCTGTAGCGCGGCTGGCCGGCGTAGACGGCGTCGGCACCAAAGTCGTAGGCGGCGCGCATCTTGTCGAGCGAGCCGGCAGGCAGCAGCAGTTCGGGGGCTTTGAGGGTCATGATGGCGCTATTGTCCCGCATAGCGCTTTTCACCGTGGCTTGCTAAGGCTACGCGGTCTGTAGCAGTTGCGCGTGCAACTGCCGCGCAGGCAATGACAGGGAGGCCGTCGCGGCGGGCGTGCACAGCAGCAGCTGGCGCTGCGCCCAGGCGTCGGACAGCGGCACGGCTACCACGCCGGTGGCGGCGCCGTGGCGCTGCACGGCGGCCAGCGGCAGCACGGCAATGCCTACGCCCTGGCCCACGAGCTGGCACAGACCTTCGAAATGCTGCAGCTGGACCTGCATGCGCAGCAGCCTGTCATTGATCTGCAAGGCCTGTTTCTGCAGCAGCTGCTGCAAGGCGGATTCGCGCGGCAGACCGACCCAGTTCTCGTGCAGCAGCTCGGCCAGTTTCAGTTGCCGGCGCCCGGCCAGCGCATGGCCCAGCGGCAATGCGGCGGCCAGCGGGTCCGGCCTCCAGGGTTGGCAGTGCAGGCCTGCCAGGGCCGCCGCGTCTTCGGCATCCCAGGCGGCCACGCCGATATCGCACAGGCCCTGGCGCAGTCCGGCCAGCACTTCGCTGCTGGGGCATTCCTGAAGCTCCAGCGCAATCTGCGGGTGCTGGCGCAGAAAGCCGCTGACGGCCAGCGGCAGGTGCTCGCGCACGGCCGAGGTATTGCCGCGCAGCCGGATCTGCCCGGCCAGGCCGGCGCCGAACTCGCCCATGGCTCCGCGCAGGAGCTGCATCTGGCTGAGCACCTGCCGCGCATGCTGCCCCAGGGTGTGGCCCGCAGCCGTGGGCTGCACGCCGCGTGCCTTGCGAATGAGCAGCGCCGTGCCCAGAAGCTGCTCCATGCCGCGCACGCGCTCGCTGGCCGAGGCCAGCGTGAGATGGCTGAGCTGTGCCGCTGCCGTCAGCGTGCCGCTGTCGAGGATGTGCACAAACAGCTGGAGGTCGGTCAGGTCAAAGCGCATGGGGTTCAAGCCTAAGGTTTATACGAAGTCATTATTTGAATAATCCTGCTGGTCAAGCATCTTTCATCGCTGGATTATTGGCGCTATGCAAGAGAAGAATGATTCTTGCCGATGTTTGATGGTTCGGGCAATACGAAGGATTGATGATGTGGAATGAAGGCTGGATGGCTGCGGCAGCCATTGCCGTGTTTGGCCTGGCGGGTTGTGTCAAAGGCGTGGTGGGCCTGGGCCTGCCCACGGTTTCCATGGCCTTGCTGGCGGTGTTCATGCCGCCCGCGCAGGCGGCGGCGCTGCTGCTTTTGCCGTCGCTGGTGACGAATCTGGTGCAGATGCGGCCCGTGGCGGGTTTGCAGCCCTTGCTGCAGCGTCTTGGCTGGATGCAGCTGGGCATTGTGTTGGGCACGCTGGGAGGCGTGGCCCTCTGGGGCGGAGTCGGCAGCCTGCCCGCAGCCAGGCCGGCGCTGGGCCTGGCGCTGGTGATATACGCCCTGTGGGGGCTGTCGGGCCTGCGCTGGCAGACGCCGGCGCCGCACCAGGCCTGGCTGGGGGCGGCATGCGGCCTGCTGACGGGCGCCATCACGGCGGTGACCGGTGTCTTTGTCGTGCCGGCCGTGGCCTTTTTGCAGTCGCTGGGCCTGTCCCGTCCCGCACTCATGCAGGCCATGGGTCTGTGCTTTACCACCTCCACGCTGGCCCTGGGGGCCGGTTTGCTCTGGCAGGGCCAAGGCCTGGGCGCGCAGGCGCAGGAGATGGGACTGGGGTTGCTGGCTTCGGCACTGATGCTGATTCCGGCGCTGGCCGGCATGCACTGGGGCGAGTTGCTGCGCGAAAAGCTCTCGCCCGAGCTTTTCCGGAAGCTGCTGATGCTCAGTCTGCTGGCCCTGGGGGCCTACCTGTGCTTCTGAGTGGCCGGGCCGTAGTTGCAAGGGGTACAGGCCCAGCCACAGGCTGCCGAGCAGCAGCCCGGTAGGCCGCTGCGACATTGCCGCCATCCCTGCGCTCGGGAGGAGGGACGGCAATGTCGTCACGGGACGGTTACAGGCGGAAGACCTTGACGGCCTGACCGCGCTCGACTTCCCAGTGCTGCTGGCTGCGCAGGCGCTGAGCCTGCCCCTGGCTGCGCGCATTGTGCTGCGCCAGCTTGATGGCCAGCAGCTCGCGTGCCAGCCGCTTGTTGGCATGCTGGCTGCGTTCGCTCATGACCTTGACAGCAATACCGCTGGGCACATGCAGGGCATGGACGGCCGAGTCCGTGGTGTTGACATGCTGGCCGCCCTTGCCTGAAGCCTTGCAGGACTGGAACTGGATCTCGCCGTCCATGGCCAGCTGGCGCGGCGGCTCGCAGCGCTGAACGGCGACGAACCAGTTCTTGCGCGGATGCCGGGGCCGAAAGGGGCTGGCGAAGATCCACTGGATGGTGCCCAGCCATTCACGCAGGGCCGGCGTCTCGCGCTCGCAGCGCAGCAGCACCGACCTGTAGCCGGCCGGGGTACAGGACTCCTCCAGCACCTCGACCGCGAGATCCTCGGCAGCGCAGGCCTGCAGCAGCTTGCGCAGAGTCAGCCGCAGCGCGTATTCACACTCGGCGGGGCCGTGGGCGGAGCTCAGTTGCATCAGCAGCATTGCATGGCTCCTTTCTTGTAGGTCAGCAGGGGTTTGAGGCGCGCGACCAGCTCCACCAGGCCGGCCTCCTGCAGGCAGGCGACCACGGAGTCCACATCCTTGTAGGCCTGGGGAGCCTCCTCGTAGACCAGCTCGCGGTCGGCGCAGACCACGGCGCTGCCGAAGCGCGTGCGCAGCAGCTCGTCCAGCGTGAAGCGGGGCCGCAGCCGGCCCATGCAGTCCGTGCGCGCCCATTTGCGGCCGGCGCCGTGAGCCAGCGAATCGAGGGCCTCGTGCCGGCCGGTGACGGGCCGCACCAGATAGCTGTAGTCGCCGCGCGAGCCCGGAATGACGACCAGACCCCGGTCTGCCGGCGTGGCGCCCTTGCGGTGCAGAAAGCCGTCCTGGCCCTGCCAGTGGTGGGGCAGCACATGGTTGTGCGTGATGTCTAGCACGGCTTCTGCCTGGGTGCGGATCGCGCGCAGCAGGCGCTGGGCGATGCTGCGGCGGTTGAGCTGCGCATAGTCGATGGCGGCATCGTGCTGCAGCAGGTATTGCCTTGCGGCTTCGCTGCCGGCGGCCAGACCGTCGTGGCTGAAGCGCTGCACATGCTCGCGCAGTATGGAGCCGCCAAGGCCCCGCGAGCCGCTGTGCACCATGAGGTGCACGCGCTTTTTGTCGAGCGCGCCTTCCTCGTAGAGGGTCTCGATCTGCTGCAGTTCGGCAAAGTGGTTGCCGCCTCCGATGGTGCCCAGACTCTGCAGCAGATAGGCCAGATCGGCGACGCCGCTGGTCTGCGCGATCTGTTGCAGGTGCTCCATGTCCACTGTCTCCAGCAGTTCCTGAGGCAGAGGGCCGTCGATATTGCCCACGGCTTTTTCAAGCTTGGCGGCCGAGGTCTTGTGCACGGCGAGATCGGTGGCGTGGAGCGACATGCCGCAGCCTATGTCGCCACCGACCAGGGCCGGGTAGAAGCGTCCTGTCGAAAAGAAGGCCGCGCCTACGGGATAGCCCCGGCCCGGATGCAGGTCGGGCAGACCCACGGCGGCGCGGATGCCGTCCAGATTGGCGGCTGTGGTGTGAAGTTGCTGGATGGCAGCGTCCTCGATCCAGACGCTGCGGTTGGCGAACACCTTGATATAGGTGTCCGAAAAAGAATTGCCCATGAATGGCCCTTGGTCGAATGCATGAAATCAGCGATGGGGCAGTCGCGACATGCTCGGCCAAGAGGCATCCGGAAATTCACGCGCAGCGCAAAGCCTGACTCCATGTCATTCCATGGGCCGGCCAGGGTCTGCAGCGTGGCGGGAAGCGCTAGAAGGCTTTAGGCGCGCACGACTGCAAAGGGATTTGTCGTCTGGGACATGGCTCTCTCCTTTGCGTGAGTGGGTGAGGCGCGCAATCCTGCATGGAGTGCGGCAAAGAAAGGCATGCTATGGACTGGCGGGCGGCGGCGCAAGCCGTGCAGCTCGGTGCGTTGTGTATTGGCCACAGATATGAAAAAGCCCCGCAGGCCATGCCTGCGGGGCTTGGAGGGAAGCGCGGGCATGGCCTGCGTCAGTCCTGGGGTCTGAAGCCGATGACCAGATCGGAGGGCACCTTGCCGTCGATATCGCGCGGCAGCTTGTCGGTCTTGTGCAGGGCGCGGACCACGGCCTCATCCCAGGCCGCGTTGCCGCTGGACTTGGAGATCGTGGCACTGGTGATGGTGCCGTCCGGTGCCGTGCGCACGCGAACCTCGGCACGCGGATTGCCGCTGACCGCATCGGGGTAGACGATGTTGGGCTTGACGCGTGCGGCCACCTTGGCACCGTAGCCGGCCGATGGGCCGCCGCTGGCACTGCTGCCCGCACCGCCGGTGCGACTGCCGCCAGCGCCGCTGTGATCGCTGCCACCGCTGCCACCAGCATTGCCGGAGCCGCCGGCCAGCCCTTGCAGGCGTGCCAGCTCGGCCTTGCGGCGATCATCGGCTGCCTTGGCATCCCTGGCGTCCTTGGCTGCCTTCTCCTTGGCTTCCTTGGCCGCTTTTTCCTTTTCAGCCTTGTCCTTCTCGGCTTTTTCCCTGGCAGCCTTGTCCTTGGCTGCTTTCTCGGCTTTCTCTTTCTCAGCCTTTTCCGCTTTTTCCTTTTCGGCCTTGTCCTTGGCCGCCTTCTCGGCCTTTTCCTTTTTCTCGTGCTCGAGCTTTTCCTTGCGTTCCTTTTCCGCTTTTTCAGCCTTCTCGGCCTTTTGCTTTTCCAGCTGCGCCTTTTCGGCCTTTTCCTTTTCGGCCTTGTCCTTCTCGGCTTTTTCCTTGCGCTCCTTTTCCCGCTGTTCGCGGGCTTCCTGCTCGGCCTTTTCCTTCTTCAACTGCTCCTGCTTTTTCTTTTTGGCCAGGGCAATCTCGGCCTCATGATCGTCGTCATGGGCCTGAGCCTTGGGGGCCGGCGCAGGAGGAGGCAGCGGTGCCACCACGGGCTCCGGCGGAGGAGGTGGCGGCTCGGGAGCCGGGGCAGGCTCCGGCGTGGGCTCCGGAGCGGGAGGCGGCGGTGTCACGGCGGCTGCGGAAGCCGGGGCAGAGCTGCTCCAGACCTCGGCTTCGACCATGGCTTCGTCGGCTTCCTTGGGGGGGCGCACCGTCCACAGCAGGGCCGCGATCAGCAACCCGTGCGCGGCCAGGGCGAGCGACCATGAGCGCGCCCGGCCTTTGGGGCGGGGCGGGGCAAACTGATCGCGATCTTGCTGGTTAGGCATGGTGAATTGGTGGTCTGTGCGGGCTACGGCTTCAAAGCATCAAAGTCGCGGCTGGCGGCAGAGCTTCATGTATGGGTCAATTGCTGGAAGAGGAAACAACGCCGAAGGCTATGCGCTTGACGCCAGCCTTGGACAGCGTGGTATGCGCCTTCATGACGTCATCGAAGGGCAGACCCTTGTCGGCGATGATCTGGATGGCGCTGTCCTCGCCCTGGCCTTGCTGCCAGGACTGGGCCAGGCCCATGAGGTCGCCAGGCTTGATGGTCTGGGTATTGCTGCCGTTCTTGAACTGGATGCTGCCGTCCTTGTCGAGCAATACATAGGCAATGTTCTTGGTCGGCGGGCGCGAGGACTTGCCTGCGCTGGGCACGTTGATGGAGCCGGGCGTGAGCATGGGGGCCGTCACCATGAAGATGATGAGCAGCACCAGCATCACGTCGATGAAGGGCACCATATTGATTTCGTTGACGGTGCGGCGATTGCGACCGCGTGAACTCATGGCTGGCATGGATCACACTCCTTACAAATAGGCTGCTTGGCGCGCAGCCGTCCTGCTTGTGCAAGTTTCAATCCAGAGGCGCAGTGCAAAGGCCCGCAGGCCTTGTGCCCTGTCAAGGCCAGAGGCCTGAAGCGACTCGGGAACAGTTTCATCTCAATGGCCGGAGGCAGAGCCGCTGGCGGTGGAGCCGACATTGCGCTGCAAGATATTGGAGAACTCTTCGATGAAGGTTTCTTCCTGGCTGGCGATGCGGTCGATGTGGTGGGCGTAGCGGTTATAGGCCGTCACGGCGGGGATGGCCGCAAACAGACCCATGGCGGTGGCCACCAGCGCCTCGGCAATGCCGGGGGCCACGGTGGCCAGCGTGATCTGCTCCATGTTGGCAAAGCCGGTGAAGGCGTGCATCACGCCCCATACGGTGCCGAACAGGCCGACGTAGGGCGAGACCGAGGCCACCGTGCCCAGGAAGGACAGGCCGGATTCGATCTCGTCGAGTTCGCGCTGAAAGCTCGCGCGCATGGCTCGGCGTGTGCCGTCCATCAGCGTGGCGACATCGCCGATGCGGCGCTCGCGCAGCTTCTGGTATTCACGCATGCCGCTGGCAAAGATGCGCTCCATGGGGCCGCCGGTCTTGGCGTTCTGCGCGGCAGAGGCGTAGAGGTCGTTGAGACTGGTGCCCGACCAGAAGTCCTGCTCGAAGTTGTCGTTGAGCGAGCGCACGCGCTTCAAGGTCTGGGCCTTGCGAAAAATGGTGGCCCAGCTCGCTATGGATGCGATCACCAGGATCAGCATGACCAGTTGCACCACCCAGCTGGCCTGCATGATGAGGCTGAGGATGGACATGTCTTGGGAGTTCATGAAAGTTGCTCCAGGATATGGTTCGGAATTCTCGCGGGGCGCATGGTCGTGCCATCCACCCACCCAATTCGGATGGAGCCCGTGCACAGTGGCGTGGGCTCTTGGGCTTGACTGTTGGAATGGACCAGCAGCGCCTGCTGCTCGATTGTGAGCGAAGCGCGGCCGGCACTTTTCAAGCTAGCGGTAACAAAGAGTTGGTCATCGAGTCGCGCCGGGTGCAGATATTCAAGCTGCGCAGACGTTACGACAAAGATGCCGCCGGTTTGTTCCCGCAGCTTTTGCTGGGCGATGCCCAGCGAGCGCAACCACTCGGTGCGGGCACGCTCGAAGAACTTCAGGTAGTTGGCATAGAACACGACGCCGCCGGCATCGGTGTCTTCCCAGTAAACGCGCATCGGGAATGTGAACACCCCGGCTGCGGCGGCTTGCATGGCATCGGTCCCGTCAGGCAATGGCGCTGGTTGGCTCTGCATCATCACGGATTCAGCACAAGAGCTTTTTCATGCGAGCAATCGCTTCCTGCAACTGCTCCATGGAGTTGGCGGTGGAAAAGCGCACATAGTTTGCCGTCTCGGCCTGACCGAAGTCGCGGCCGGGGGTGATGGCCAGGTGAGCCTGGTTCATCAGCGCATAGGCAAAGTCCCAGCTGCCCTTGACGCCGAGCTTTTCGGCAGCGGCGCGGCAGTCGGCCCAGGCGTAGAAGGCGCCGTCGGGCTTGACGGGCACGGGCATGCCGATCGATTCGAGAGCCGGGATGAAGTAGTCGCGGCGGGCCTTGAACTCGGCGCGGCGGCGTTCGTATTCGGCAATGCTTTCAGGCTCGAAGCAGGCCAGGGCCGCATATTGCGACACAGTGCTGGCGCAGATGAACAGATGCTGGGCCAGCATCTCGATGGGCGCGACCAGCGATTCGGGCACCACCATCCAGCCCAGGCGCCAGCCCGTCATGTTGAAGTATTTGCTGAAGCTGTTGATGGAGATGATGTCGTCGCCAAGAGTCAGGGCCGATTGGCCGAAGGCTTCGTCGTAGGACAGGCCCAGATAGATTTCGTCGACGATGGTCAACCCGCCTTTGGCGCGCACGACTTCGTGGATGCGGCGCAGCTCATCGGGCGCAATCGAGGTGCCCGTGGGGTTGGACGGCGAGGCCAGCATCACGCCGCGCGTGCGCTCACCCCAGGCCGCTTCGACCTTGGCTGCGCTGAGCTGAAAGCGCTCCGCCGCCGAGGAGGGGATCAGCACCGGCTTGCCCTCGGCTGCTGAGACAAAGTGGCGGTTGCAGGGGTAGCTGGGGTCGGGCATCAGCACCTCGTCGCCCTCGTCGATCAGTGCCAGGCAGGCCAGCTGCAGTGCAGCCGAGGCGCCGGCCGTGATGATGATGCGGCGCGCCGGCACGTCCACGCCGAAGCGGCTGGCGTACCAGGCGCTGATGCGCTCGCGCAGCTCGGGCAGGCCAGGTGCCTGGGTGTACTGGGTGCGACCGCCGCGGATGGCGCGTTCAGCGGCTTGCTGCACCAGAGGCGGGGCGCTGAAGTCCGGCTCGCCAATGTTCAGATAGATCATGGGCGTGCCGCTGGCGCTGGATTGGCGGGCCACTTCCTGCGCGTGCTTGGCCATTTCCATGACGTAGAACGGCTCGATGCGCTGGGCGCGGCGGGAAAGCTCGATGGCGGACATGGACGACGTTATTCTTTCAATCAATCAGCGTTCGGGAGCAGTCGGGCAACTGCGCAGCAAGTGGTGCAGCAGCTTTGCGCCCATAAAAAAACTGCAACCAGCCAGCCGGTGCACGATAGCACCTGCGGCCCTGTTGCAGTATTTGCATTGACTATGCATGTGGCGCCAGCAGGGCCGCGCAGGCACGGCGCTGCAGCTCAAACGGTTCAGCTGGCAGACTTGCTCGCGCGGTCATGCGCCACTTCGGTGGCGCGCATCTCGGGAGCCAGTCCGTTGAGCACGGCGTTGACATACTTGTGACCGTCGGTGCCGCCGAATTCCTTGGCCAGCTCGATGCACTCGTTGAGCACCACGCGCCAGGGCACGTCGGGGCAGTTCTGGAATTCATATACGCCAATCCACATGCAGGCATGTTCGATGGGCGAGATCTCGGTCAGGCCGCGATCGAGCTTGGGCGTGATCAGTGCATCCAGTGCTGCCTCGTTTTCCACGCAGCCGCGCAGCAGTGCGTCGTAGTGCACCACGTCGGCCTTGTGAAAGCCGGCCAGATCGCGCGTGAAGCGGTCGATGTCAAGCACCGCATTGCGGCCCACGATGTGCTGATACAGACCTTGCAGTGCGAATTCGCGTGCGCGGCTGCGGTTGGACTTGGAGCCCGCCTTGCGTGCGCCGGTGCTGGTCAGGCCGGTGCGCTTTTGGGGAGGGCGGCGCGAGCCGGACTCGCTGGATTGTTCTTCACTCATGATCGTCGTAGGAGTTGAGCAGATTGGCCATTTCCACGGCGACCTGGGCTGCGTCGCGGCCCTTGTCTACCTGGCGGGCAATGGCTTGCTCCATGTTTTCAGTGGTGATGATCGCGTTGGCGATCGGCAGTCGGTAGTCCAGGGACAGGCGTGTCACGCCTGCGCCCGATTCGTTGGCTACCAGCTCGAAGTGGTATGTCTCCCCACGGATGATGCAGCCCAGCGCCACCAGGGCGTCGTACTGATCGGTGTCGGCCAGTGTCTGAAGCGCCACGGGCACTTCGAGTGCGCCGGGGACTGTGACATGGTCGATGTTCTCGCTCTTCACACCCAGTGCCAGCAGCTCGTCGCGGCAGGAGGCAAACAGGGTGTTGGTAATGCTTTCGTTGAAGCGTGCCTGCACGATGCCGATCTTCAGCTCGGCGCCGTTGAGGTTCTGGCCTTGGCCTTTTTCTGCGTTTTGCATCTGGTGTTCCGTCTCTTATTCTTTGGGGATGTAACCCGTGATTTCCAGGCCGTAGCCTGCCATGCTGGGCATGCGGCGGGGCTGGCCCATGAGGTGCATCTTGCTCACGCCCAGCTCGCGCAGGATTTGAGCGCCCACGCCATAGGTGCGCAGGTCCATGCGGCCGCGCTCGGGTGCCTGGGCCGAACGGGCCTTGCCTTCGAACTGGGTCAGCAGCTGCTCGCCGGACTCGCTGCAGTTGAGCAGCACGGCCACGCCCTGGCCATTGCCGTTGATGTACTTGAGGCTCTCGTCCAGGCACCAGGAATGCTGGTTGCGGCCGATTTCAAGCGCATCGAGCACCGACAGCGGCTCGTGCACGCGCACGGGCACGGTGGTGTCGGGCTGCCATTCGCCCTTGACCAGTGCCAGGTGCACGGAGCCACTGGGCACGTCGCGGAAGGCGTGGGCGATGAATTCGCCATGGGCCGTCTGCATGGGACGGCTGCCCACTTTCTGCAGCAGCGATTCGTTGCGGCTGCGGTATTCGATGAGGTCGGCAATCGTGCCGATCTTGATGCCATGCTCGGCGCAGAACAGCTGCAGATCGGGCAGGCGGGCCATGGTGCCGTCGTCCTTCATGATCTCGCAGATCACGGCCGAGGGCGTGCAGCCTGCCAGCGCGGCCAGGTCGCAACCAGCCTCGGTATGGCCGGCGCGCATGAGCACGCCGCCGTCCACGGCCTGCAGCGGGAAGATATGGCCGGGTTGCACCAGGTCGCTGGGCTGGCTGTTCTTGTTCACGGCCACCTGGATGGTGCGCGCGCGGTCGGCGGCCGAGATGCCGGTGGTCACGCCTTCGGCGGCTTCGATGGAGATCGTGAAGGCCGTGCTGTACACGGTGCCGTTGCGCGCGGCCATGGGCGGCAGCTTGAGGAATTCGCAGCGCTCGCGGGTCAGCGTCAGGCAGATCAGGCCACGGCCGAAGCGGGCCATGAAGTTGATGGCCTCCGCTGTGACATGGTCGGACGCCAGAACCAGATCGCCTTCGTTCTCGCGGTCCTCTTCGTCAACGAGAACGACCATGCGGCCGGCACGCATTTCCGCCACGATTTCTTCGACGGGCGAGATGGGCACGGGTTGGAGGGAGCTGTTCATGGAATGCCTTCTTGGACGTGAACTGGATGCGATGCACTGCAGTCGGCGGCTGGCGCATGACACGCACCAGTGAGGCATTGCCGACGCCGCCACGGGCGCAGGCAGGACTTCCAAAGAACGTGTGAGGCGGGAAGCCGCCTGGGCGGAGCCGCTTTCTGCAGGACAGGGCCTTGCGGAAAGCGCTCATTCTATTGCAGAGCGAGCTTTGAGCGCGCGAGCCGACCCTGAAACCATGATGCAGTGCAAGAACTGGACGCAGCTCCAAGGCATGGCATCGAGCAAGAGCCGCCCCGCCGCATGGCCCGCTCCAGCCATGATGCCGTCCCCCTTGGGGCAAGCGGCAAGGCCGCTCAGAGGGGCTTACAAATACTCGTGATCCTTGAGCACCACATCGCTGTCGGGATAGGCGCAGCAGGGCAGCACATAGCCTTCGGCCTGTTCCTCGCTCGTCACGCCCGGCCACTCGATGTCGTAGTGCACGCTGCCCGATACCAGCTGTCCCATGCAGGTGCGGCAGGTGCCGTTGCGGCAGGAGCTGGGCCAGTTCACGCCGCCGCTCTCCAGCGAGTCCAGCAGCGACTGGTCGGCCCAGGCATCGACCTGCTGGCCGCTGGGCTCGCACTTGGCGATGAAGAAGGGAGGGGCAAATGCGGAGTCGTTGGACATGAGGCGCTGTGGAGATTCTTTGCAAAACCCGTTGTTGTAGCCGGTTTGCCAAGGCCGTGGGTCCGGTGCGGGTTGCCTGTTTTTTCAGCGCCTGGAAATGAGTCGTTTTAAATCAAGGACTTGCCCGACTTATTCATGGGGCTGGTGCAGTTGTTCACAAGGATGTCCAGCGTAGGACGGGATAAGTGGCTGTCTGTCGGAGATGATCTGATCAAAAAACAGGCAGTTTGAAAAATCCCTGAAAAATCAAATGCTTGAAGCATTGCTGCAAAAGCTATTCAGGCTTGTCCACAGGCTTGTTGAGAAAAATTGGGGAAAAGCCTGGCGCTTGTATTTCGGGTAATGAAAGTCGTAGACCCAAGCTTGTTTGGATGATTTTGGTCGATGAAATTCACGTGAAGCACATTCCTTCAGTGTGCTTCGATGCTATGAAAATTGCTTTGTTGGAGCGCTTTTTCTTTTGGGTACGTGATTCTTTCTCGAATCTCCGTACCCCCTAAAAGCAGAGTGCTTCAACGGGCGCTTCTGCTGCGGCTCTTCATAGGAGCGCCACCACCACGCCAGCAGGAACTTGGCTCAGTTCTGCAGTACCAGCAATGCTTGGACTTCCGCCCTGGCCTGTATCCCGAGTCGCTCCAGATCAAGGCCTGTTGGTAAGTCATCTTCGAGGATGACCTTGCCAGCACACAGCACCCACTTGAGGTGGGGGCGCCCGCCGCTGGCGATGGGGCCGATTGCAGGGTCGTGCAGCCCAAAATATCGGGGGTCATCGAGTGCATATACGGCCAGATCAGCAGCCATACCCGCTGATAGATGGCCGACACCTTCAAAGCCGAGCATCTGCGCGCCGCTCTGACTGGCCCAGTGGATGATTTGCTCCACGGTGGTGGCGTCGCCGCCTTCTTCGCCTAGCCCTTCGGGTCTGGCGCGGGAAAGCGCGCCAGCTTGGGCGCGGTGTAGCATCCACGCAAAATGCAGCTCGCTGATCATGTCTGCGGCTTCGTTGGAGGCCGCGCCATCGACGCCCATCGTAACGGGGGAGCCCATTTTGGCCAGCGCAGGTGCGGGCGCGATTCCGTCGGCTAGGCGGGCATTGCTTTGGGGGCAGTGGGCAATGCCGGTACGGCTTTCTCCCAGCATCCTGATTTCCTCGGGGCTTAGGTGTACCAGGTGGGCCAGCCATACATCGGGCCCCAGCCACTCATTGCGGGCAAGATATTCAATGGGTAGACAACCGAATTTTTCACGGCAATGCTCGATATAGGCCACGGACTCCGACATATGGCTGTGCAGTCGCAAGCCCATGGAACGCGCGGCTCTGGCCACTTCCTTGAGCTCCTGTTTTGGCAGCGAGACATGGACAGAGGTGGGTGCCATGGCCACTTTGCTCATGGCCATGGGGGTGGTCTGGTGGAAATACTTGGCCGTGGCTTGTACCGAGCTCAGCATCTGATCCAGTGTTTCGGTGGCCTGTAACAGCTTTTCATCGGCCTCCAGCTTGCGGGTGACGGTGGCACCGCCGCGCAGCAACATGAAGCGCATGCCCAGCGCGTGGGCTTCCTCGAAAAGAATGGCAGCAGCATCAAAGTCCTGTCCGGGCTGGAACAGGTAATGATGGTCGGCTACGGTGGTGCAGCCTGAGCGCAGCAGCTCCACCAGGCCAATGCGCACGGCTATGCGCAAACGCTTTTCATCAAAGCTGCGCCGGTAGCTGAAGGGCACAGCCTGCAGCCACGGGCTCAGCGTCAGATTGATGCCCGCAGGCACACCTTTGAGTAAAGACTGGAACAGGTGGTGGTGGGTATTGACCCAGCCGGGGTAGATGACGCAGTTGCTAGCATCGAGCTGCTCCTCGTCGGGCAGGGGCGGTAGCCCGTTGCCCATCTCGGTGATGACGCCGCTCTCTATGCGGATGTCGCGGGCGGAGCTTCTGGCCTTGCTTCCCGGCAGCCCCGTCATGATGGCTGCCGCATTGCGGATCAGAATGTTATTTTTCATGGGGCTCTCAGTTCTTGGGCATCAGGCCGTCCACGCCTTGGACCAGATAGTTCATGGTGGCCAGATCATCGGGCGAGATATGCTGGCCCGCTGGAACGCGTGTCGTGCCCTGCTGATCGACCAAAGGGCCGGTGAAAATCTGGCGCTGACCTGAAGCAATTTCCTTGGTGAGGGTTTCAACCTGGTTGCGCACCTCGGCAGGAATGGCTGAGTTCAGCGGTGCCAGCTTGATGATGCCGTCACTGAGGCTGCCCATGACGCTTTCGGGCTTCCATTTATCCGCCAGTACTTCGTTGACGACCTTGATGTAGAAGTTGCCCCAGTTTTGGGTAATAGAGGTGAGGTTGGTCGTGGGGCCGAACTTGGACATGTTCGAGTAGTAGCCCAGGGTGTAGACCTTTTTCTCTTCGCCTGTGGTGACGATGGAAACGCCCGAGGTGGCATAGGCAAGGGTGTCTGCGCCCAGCTTGATGAGGGCATTGGCGGCATCGCGCTCCTTGCCCGGGTCATACCAGGAATTTACCCAGATCAGGCGCAACTGAGCTTTGGGATTGGCGCTTTTCATGCCCAGTGCGAAAGCGTTCACGCCTTGCAGCACCTCGGGGATAGGGAAGGCGCCCACATAGCCGACCACATTGTTCTTGGTCATATGACCGGCGATCACACCTTCCAGATAACGGCCCTCATACCAGCGGGCGTTGTAGGTGCCGACATTGGTTGCTGTCTTGTAGCCGGTGCCGTTCATGAAGATGATTTTGGGAGCGGTGCGCGCCACCTTGAGCGTGGGCTCCATGAAGCCAAAGGAGGGCGTGAAGATCAGTTTGCAGCCGTCTTTCACAAAATTGCGTACAACGCGCTCTGCGTCTGGGCCTTCTGCTATGTTTTCTACGTATTTGGTGCTGATTTTGTCGCCGAGGGCAGCGACCAGTTCCTTGCGCGCCAGCTCATGCTGATAGGTCCAGCCGCTTTCTCCAATCGGGTTGGAATAGAGAAAACAGACTTTGAGTGGCTCGGCGGCAGAGGCGCTGCTCAGGCCCAGCATAAAGAGCGACGCTGCGCTGCATGCCGCAAGACAGGGAAATGCGGTCGATCGGTGCGTGTAGCGCACGTTGTTGCTGTTCATGGTCATGCCTCCTTGGTTTTAGTCGTAGGGAACGCGATGCTTTGAAACTTCAACTTTCCGGCTTGTAGCTCTGTCCCAGCGAGGCGGGAGAGTTCAGCTTGATCGTGGTCTTGTTGCGCGATATCAGCACCAACACGACGATGGTGGCGATATAGGGCAGTGCGGACAGCCATTGCGAAGGGAGCTCCAGCGTCAGGCCTGAGCCTTGGACAAACAGCTGGGAGACCAGCACGCCGCCGAACAGATAGGCGCCGACCAGAATGCGCAGGGGGCGCCAGGTGGCAAAAACCACCAGTGCCAGCGCAATCCAGCCCCGGCCTGCGACCATGCCGTCCGCCCACAGTGGCGTGTAGAACACGGACAGAAACGCTCCGCCCAGACCGGCCATGGCTCCGCCATAGAGCACTGCCATGTAGCGGATGGCGATCACCGGGTAGCCAATGGCGTGGGCTGCGGTGGGTGATTCTCCGACGGCGCGCAGCACCAGACCTCCACGGCTGCGATCCAGAAACCAGGCGGTTGCGGCTACCAGTACCCACGAACCGTAGACTAGCCAGTGCTGGTGAAACAATGCGGTGCCCAGAAACGGTATGTCCCCAAGTATGGGAATGGTGGGGACGGGCACGGCCGTCAGTGGCGCGGATTCATAGGACTTGCCCAAAAAGGCCGACAGACCCACTCCGAAGATGGCCAGGGCCAGCCCGCTGGCGACCTGGTTGGCCTGCATGGTCAGGCACAGATAGCCGAAGATGAGCGCCAGCGCTGCACCTGCGAGCATGCCCACTGCGGCCGCGGTCCAGGGGCCAGCTCCTGTAAAGGCAGCTGCAAAAGCAGCAACCGCGCCCACGGACATCATGCCTTCTGCGCCAAGGTTGAGCACACCAGAGCGTTCGACGATCAGCTCGCCCAGTGCGACGATGATCAGTGGTGTGCCTGCGACCAAGGTGGCCGCCAGGATGGAGGAAATCAGCGAGGTATCCATGGTCAGGTCCTTTGGAGACCGCCTTGCCAGCGCAGACGGTAAGCAATGAACAGATCCGAGGCCAGCAGGAAAAACAGCAGCATTCCCTGGAAAACCTTGGAGATGGAGGACGGCAGGTTCAGTTGCTGCTGGGCTTGCTCGCCGCCCAGAAAGAACAAGGCCATGATCAGGCTGCTGGCCAGAATACCTACGGGGTGCAGACGTCCGACAAAGGCCACGATGATGGCGGCAAAGCCATAGCCGGCGGAGATTTGCGCCGTCAACTGGCCCATGGGACCTGAAGCTTCGGTCATCCCGGCCACGCCGGCCAGCGCCCCGCCAGCCAGTAGCCCGACCCAGATGGCCTGCTTTCCCGAAAAACCGGCATAGCGTGCGGCATCAGGTGCCTGACCACCGACCTGCATGCGAAAGCCCTGCATGCTCAATTGCAGAAACACATAGCCTGCCAGCAGTACAAACAACGCCAGAATGAAGCCAGCATGCAGGCGTGTACCTTCGATCAGCACAGGCAACAGCGCACTGTCGCCAAAGCTGCGGGTTTGGGGAAAGTTGTAGCCGTCAGGGTCCTTCCATGGGCCATAGATCAGCCAAGATGCCAGCAACTGGGCAACATAGACCAGCATCAGCGACACCAGGATCTCATTGGTGCCAAAGCGTGTGCGCAACCAGGCTGGGATGGCTGCCCACAGCGCGCCGCCACAGGCACCGGCCAGCACTATCGCGGGCATGGCCCAGAAAGCGCTTCGGTCGCCCACCATCAGCGCAATGCCGGTGGCAAACACGGCGCCAAGAATGAACTGACCTTCTGCGCCGATATTCCAGACTCCAGCACGAAAGCCGATGGCCAGCCCCATGCTGATCAGCATGAGCGGTGTGGCCTTGAGCAGCAGCTCGCTCAGGCCATACAGGTCACTGATGGGCTGAATGAAGAAGGCATGAATGCCTTGCAGCGGTTTTTGACCCAGCGCGGCAAAAAGCAGTGCTCCGCTGAGCACGGTAAGCAGCACGGCCAGCAGTGGTGAAAGCCAGCGCATGGAGCGAGAGGCTTCGGGACGTTTTTCAAGCTTGAGCCACACGGTAGACCTCTCTTTCTGTATGAAGAGTGGGCGGTACAGCATGGGGAAGGGGGGCACTCTCATGAGGCCACATTCCGCTCATCCACAGGCCTATGGTCTCGACATCGGTCTCGTCAATGGCAACCACGGGAGATAGGCGGCCATCAGCAATCACAGCGATGCGGTCGCAGATTTCGAATAGCTCGTCCAGCTCTTCGGAGACCACCAGCAGGCTGGCGCCGCTGTTTCTCAGCTCAATCAGCGACTGGCGAATGAAAGCTGCTGCTCCCACATCCACGCCCCAGGTGGGCTGGGCCGCGATGAGTACTTGAGGCTTCTGCATCAGCTCCCTTCCCACGATGAACTTTTGCAGATTGCCGCCCGAGAGCGAGTTGGCAGGCGCTTGCGGTCCTGAGCATTTGACGTGAAAGCCCGCGATACAGTTCTGCGCAAGCTGGGTCACCGCATCTCTGCGAATCAGACCACGCTGCAGCAGGCCTTGGTCATAGGCAGTCAGCAAGGTGTTTTCGGCCAGGCTCATGGCTGGAACCGCACCACGCCCCAGACGTTCCTCCGGAACAAAGCCCAAGCCTTGTGTGCGGCGGCTGGCGCTGTTCAGGTGCGCGACTGGCTGGCCATTGAGATGAATCATGGCGGCATCGCGCGGCGGAAGCGGGTCTTCTCCTGATAGAGCAAACATCAGCTCCTGCTGGCCGTTGCCGGACACTCCGGCAATTCCCAGGATTTCACCGGGCTTGAGGGTAAAGCTGATGTCCTGTAACGCAGTGCCAAAAGGATGGCTGGCAGCGCGGGACAGAGAATGGACCTGTAGCCTGGCCGTGTCTGCTGTATTTGCCATGGGCTTGGGGCGCTGGCAGGGCACCAGCTCCTTGCCAATCATCATGCGGGCCATGGAGGCTGGTGTCTCCTGGGCCGGAATGCAATGGCTCGTCACGCGGCCGCTTCGCAAAACAGTAGCACTGTGGCAAAGCTCTTGAACTTCATCCAGCTTGTGGCTGATGTAGAGAATGCTGCAGCCTTCATCGGCCAGCTGGCGCAGGGTTTCAAATAGCTTGCGCACGGCCTGCGGCGTGAGTACCGAGGTCGGCTCATCCATGATGAGCAGCTTTGGATTTTGAAGCAGGCAGCGGATGATTTCCACGCGCTGGCGCTCGCCGACGGAGAGGGTGTGCACCAGCCGCAGCGGGTCTATGGGCAAGCCATAGCGCTGGCCGACCGCATGAATGCGCTGACACAGGTCAGCCAGGTCGGGGCGACCCGGCAAGGCGAGGGCCACGTTCTGCACGACGGTCAGTGTCTCGAACAGCTGAAAATGCTGAAACACCATGCCAATGCCCAGTGCGCGAGCCAGGCCGGGGCTGCCCATCTGCACGCGCTCGCTCTGCCAGTAGATCTCTCCGTCGGTTGGAGTCGTCACTCCATAGATGATTTTCATCAGCGTGGATTTCCCCGCGCCGTTTTCGCCAAGGATGGCTTGAATTTCACCGGGTGCCACGACCAGGTCGATGCCATCATTGGCAACCACGGAGGAATAGACCTTGCGAATGCCTCGCAACTCCAGCTGGGGTTTGCTTTGAGAAGGGATGAGGCTTGGCATATCAGGCCGCCTTTTCTAGAGCGTGAAGGGATTGCTCCTGGCTGGCGCTGGCGTTAAACAGAACGTTCAGCAGCACGGCGGTGAAGGTGCCCAGCAAAATACCGTTCTGGCAGAATTTGGCCAGCAGGTCTGGCAGGCGCATGAAGAAGCGGTCCGCGACGAGAGGAATCATGCCCATGGCCAGGCTGATGGCCACGATGTAGGCGTTCTTGCGGTTTTCGACAAAATCCACATGGCTGAGAATGCGCACGCCCGTGGCTGCCACCATGCCGAACATCACCATGGCTGCGCCGCCCAGAACATACTGGGGAATGGATGCGGCGATGAAAGACAGTTTGGGAAAGCTGCTGATCACGATCAGCATTACCCCGGCTGTTACGCAGACCCAGCGGCTGCGTACCCCGGTGACCTGCACCAGTCCGATGTTCTGCGCATAGGAGGTGTATGTGAACGTGTTGAAGATGCCACCCACGATGGCTCCAACACCATCGGCGCGGAGGCCGCGGGCGATATCGTCTTTCTCCAACGGACGCTCCACCACTTCTGAAAGGGCCAGGAACTGACCCACGCCCTCGATCATGATGACAACCATCACCACGCACAGCGTGACCGTGGTCATCACGTCAACGGTGGGAATGCCAAAGTGAAATGGCGTGATGATGCGTACCCACTGTGTGGATTGCATGCCCACGAAGTTGACCTGGCCTGATGCCAGCGTGATCAAAAAGCCAACGGCAATGCCGATCAGGACGGCAATGTTTGACAGAAAACCCTTGCACCAGGCGATGATGAAGAGAATCGTCATCAGCACAATGCCGGAGATGGCTATGTGCGAAGGAATGCCATAGGCTGGGTTGTTGATGGGGCCGTTGGGGCCGGGGATGGTGGGGTTTCCACCCGCTGCCCAGTTGATTCCCACGCGCATCAGCGAAATGCCAATGATCAGAACGACGGAGCCGGTGACCACGGGTGGAAACCAGCGCAGTAGACGGCTGACATAAGGAGCAACTAGTAGCGTGAATATGCCCGCTATGATGACTCCGCCAAAAACCGCTCTAAGACCTAGCCCTGGTGTGCTGCCTGCTGCAATAATAGGAGCGACTGCGGTGAAGGTCACTCCCATCATCATGGGCAGGCGTATGCCCACCTTGCCAATGCCCATGCTCTGGATGATAGTCACCAGCCCGCAGCAGAACAGGTCTGCTGCGATCAGGAATGCTGTGTCTTCCTTGGTGAGCTTGAGCGCGCTTCCAATGATGAGGGGAACGGCAATCGCCCCCGCATACATAACCAGCACATGCTGCAGTCCCAGTGCTGCTAGTTGGGGCAAAGGCAGTTTTTCATCGACTGGATGTACTGCAGGCGGACTATGGTTCGTGGTGCTCGTCGTCATGGTTTGTCTCCTGAACAGGTTTCGAGCGGTCTGGAAACACCTGGCTTTTTCAGCTCTGTGTGTCCCAGACGGTTTATGGCTGTCTCATGTTTCGTTGCGCAGGCTGGAGAGAATCAAGGGTTGAACACGCTGCATGGCTTCGGGGCTGATGCGTGCCCGCAAGCCGTCGAACTTGGGTCCCCGCGTGGCATCGATGCCAAGGCGTGAGGTAGTTCCATCGGCGGAAGAGGACGGGTCCAGCGGGCTGCCGGGTAGTCCGTCCACCATGAACAGATCTTGGTGCGGCTGGAAATGCGTTGCCATGGCCCAGAGCACTTCTTCATCGCGGGTGATGTCCACATCCTCGTCAACGGCAAACACTGTCTTCAGATATGGGTCCCAGCCCAGCAGGCCCAGCATGACCTGGCGTGCTTCTCCGGGGCGTGATTGCTTGAGCGCGATATAGGCGTGGAAGTGCGTTCCGGAATTGGGGTAGTGCACCGCAGTGACGCCGGGAAAGCGCTCCTTGAGCTTTTCCACCATCTCGGACTCTCTGGGGATACGGCCCAGATTCAGGTGCTCGGCTGAATTGCCTCCCACTACATCGAGCAGCCAGGCATCGCTGCGCTGCATCAGGGCCTCGACCTTGAAGACGTTGTTGGTGGATCGGTCCGAGGAGTAGCCGGTGAATTCGCCGAAAGGCCCTTCTTCGGCGCGCATGCTGGGGTCAATCACGCCTTCAAGAACGAACTCCGCATGGGCAGGCACGGAAATGCCGTACTTTGGAGTATTGACGACTTGCAGCGGAGCACCGATCAGCCCTCCCGCCACGTGGCGCTCATCGATGCCATAAGGCAGGCGTGCAGCCGCGGCCAGCATGAACAGCGGATGTGCACCGATGACCATGGCCACTGGCAGGGGTTTGCCTTGGGTTTCGGCGGCCCGCAACATGCGCCACAGGTGACCGCGCGAGTGCAGGCTGGTGGCGATCTCCGTGTCTGAGTGAACCATGGAGCGGTGATAGCTCACATTGCTTATGCCATCGAACTCGGAAATCAGAATGGAGTTGGTGATGTAGGGGCCGCGATCACTGGCGAAATGCTTGATGGTTGGGATGTCGGTATGCAGATTGATCTGGCTGCTCTTGATTTGCTGCAGGACTTTGCCGTCCTGAATCAACTGCGGCTGCAGCAGGTTTCTGCTGCGAGCTTGGTATTCGGCGTGTAGGCCTGCTGCGCCCACTCCGCCCAGCATGCGGCCCACGCGTTCACGTGAGGCAAACAGATTGGTAATTAATGGGCGCTGCAGGTCGTCAATCTGGTTGAAGCGTAGCAAGGGGTGAAGACCTTGAGCGGCGAGGGACCAGACGATGGCAGTGACATCCTGGTCACGACCGGCGGGGTGGTCGATGGACAGAACATCCTCCGGCCAGCTGTCGGCATAGGCTGCATAGAAGTCGTGCAAATCCTGACCGGTGTCCATCATTGTTGTTCTGGCATTCATCGAGTGCCTCCTCGGCAAAGCGAAACGGGGAGCCAGTGATTGCTGGCACTTTCTCTGTATGGGGTGCCCACCGCCCGTAGGCGATGGGCGAGAGCCGCACTACTTGGCTGCGGCGAAGGTCATGGCTTCTTTTCTTTCGACGCCTGCGTAGGTGTCTTTCAGACGGGCCTTTGCGTCTTCCTGGCTTTTTGGCGGAGGTGTGGTTTCAATGCCCACCAGACGCGCAATGTTGTTGCCCAGGTAGTCTTCCAGCGTGTCCTCGTCGAGGTCGATTCCGTGCGGTGCGGGGCGGCACAGCATTTCCAGCTCGCGAAGCCACATGCCGGGCTCGTTGGGAGGGCTGTCCGTGCCGAACACCAGCTTGTTGCGCGGCAGTTCCTTGGCAAACTCGGCAATGCGCGCCTGGAAGCACCAGCCGGATTCGACATAGACATTGGGAGTGTCCATGGCCATCCAGAAGGTCTCGAACGAATAGTTGCCACCGGTCTGAATGCCAAAGTGCGCGATCACGAAGTTCACCATGGGGAACTCGCGAATGATCGGGTAGAACATCGTGGGAATGGTGAACGGGCCGTCACCGGTGTGGATCAGCACAACGATGTTGTACTTGGCGCAGACCTTCATCGCCGGGCGCAGCCATTCCAGCGCGCGATCAGGCCGGTAGCCATGCATATTGGCGTGCAGCTTGATCATCTTGAAGCCATAGGCCAGATGGTGGTACTCGATTTCGGCAGCACCGTTTTCGGGACCCCAGCGGGGGTTGTAGGTGAAGTTGCCGATGAAACGGTCAGGGTACTTCTGAGTGAGCTCGGCAATGTAAGACATATAGTCACGGATGCCGTCACGGCCGCGGCGGTTGCCATCACGGTAGCCGGTATTACCGGGTGGGGGCTGGATGAAGCCCATGTCGATGCGGCGCGGCTTGCCGTTGATCATGTAGGGACCATCCATGAGCTTGAGCATGCGCTCGCCATTGAAGGGCGTACCTGTGTGGCGCCACGCCTCGTCCACCAGATTGGTGGGGTGCAGGTGAGTGTCGATAATCATTTTGTGTCTCCGGGCTTGAATTAGTACAGTTCGATCACGGGCTGGCGCTCGGCCTTGTGGCCCAGCATCTGCTCAGCCTCTTCAAAGGTGCGAGGGGCTGGCGTGGGTTCGATGCCGATCATTCGGGCGATGTTGTTGCCCAGGTAGTCCTCTAACGTTTCCTCGTCGAGATTCATGCCCTGTGGGGGGTTGGTACACAGCACTTCCAGCAGGCGCAGCCACATGCCGGGCTCGTTGGGTGGGGTGTCGGTGCCAAAAATGATCTTGTGCTTGGGCAGTACCTTGGCAAACTCCACAATGCGCGACTGCAGGCACCAGCCGGATTCGCAATAGACATTGGGCAGATCCATGGCGGCTTGAAAGGGCTCAAAGCAATAGACACCGCCGGTCTGCACGCCGAAGTGGGCCATGATGAAGTTCACATTGGGGAACTCCTGAATCATGGGGATCCATTCGGAGGGGATGCTGTAGGGGCCGTCGCCCGTATGCAGCTTTACCGGCACACCCAGCTCGGCGCATTTTTCGAAAGCCGGGCGCACCCAGTCCAACGCGCGGTCGGGCCGGTAGGCATGCATATTGGCCTGCATCTGAACCATCTTGAAGCCATGCTCCTTGACATAGCGCTCTATGGCTTCGACGCCGTTCTTGACGCCGCAGCGAGGGTTGTAGACAAAGCAGCCAATGAAGCGGTCGGGATGCTCCTGCACGCATTTGAGTGTGTAAGCCATGTAATCGTCGATGGACTCGCGGCCCGACTTCTCACCGTCGCTCCATGTGTAGATGGTGTTGCCCTGGGGCGGCTGAATGAAGGCCTTGTCGATACGGCGGGGTTTGCCATTGACGTAGTAGGGGCCATCCATGGTTTTGAGCAGCCGGTCCACGGTATAGGGTTTGCCGTCGTGCCACCAAGCCAGGTCAACCTGGTCGGTGGGGTAGCAGCTGATGTCGATGATCATGTGTCTCTCCTTCTGTGATGACGGTTGAAGCGCTTCAGGCGGCTTCCTGAGCCTCGATGGAAACCAGGTGGCGAGTGAGTGCGCTTCGCAGCTGCGTGGCATTGAGATGGCGACCAATGAAGACCAGCTTGCTGCCGGGTGTTTCATCCCACCAGGGCAGGGCGGGCTTGAGTTCGAGCAGGCGGTGAACCCCTTGCAGCACATGGCGGCGGTCATCGCCTTGCACATGCAAAATTCCTTTGACGCGGTAGATGTCGTCGCCGTGTTCGCTCAGCAGTGCATTCAGCGTGGGCATCAGGGCATCGATATCGAAGGGCCGGTCAAAGCTGAACGACACAGAGTTCACGGACGGGTCGTGCGTGTGAGCATGGTCAGCGGACTGGCTAATGGCCGGCAGATGATCGTGTTCCTGGTGCGTGCAATGCTCGTCGCAGACACGGGCGCCGATAGGGCCGCCAATGGCTGGCTTGTGCAGAAAGTCGGGGTCTGTCATGGACAGGGCATCGGACTCATATGTCTGCAATCCCAGAATCTGGGATAGGTCCACTTGGGCCTGCACAGTGCGCATCACAGGCGCAATGCTGTTGAGTCTGCTGATGCGGCGCTCCAGCTCCTTGAGCTCGGGCTCGCCGACCAGATCGGACTTGTTCAGCAGGATTCGGTCTGCAACCACAATTTGCGTGACGGCCTGGTTGTCATACTCGGCCAAGGCTGGATCGTCCAGGTGAGGCTGGACGTGTACGGCATCTACCAGAGTTACGATGCCGTCCAGCATCACTTTCTTGGCCACGTCGTTGTCCATGAAGAAGGTGGCGGCCACGGGCGAGGGGTCCGCCAGTCCGCTGGTCTCCACCAGGATGTGGTCAAACTGGTCCTTGCGCTCGAGCAGCTTCTGCAGAATCTGCACCAGATCGTTGCGCACATCGACTACGCAGCAGATGCATCCATTGGCGACCTGGAAGATTTCCTCTTCGGAGGCCATCACCAGATCGGAGTCCACATCTATTTCGCCGAACTCGTTTTCGATCACAGCGATGCGGTGACCATGCTTTTCCGTGAGGATGTGATTGAGCAGCGTCGTCTTGCCTGCCCCCAGAAAGCCAGTGAGTATGGTGACGGGAATGGGGCGTTGAGAGGTCGAGGTCATGTGTAAGCTCCTTCTGTGACACGGTGGCTTTGCGCAGTCCGGGCTTTGAGCGCTTGCAGCACTTGCTCGGGACGGATGGGGTAGTGACGAAAGCGCACGCCGATGGCGTCATACACGGCGTTCACGATGGCCGGACCGATGGCGATGATGGGGTCCTCGCCCACGCCTTTGGCGCCATACGGCCCGCCTGGATCGGGCGCGGTCTCCAGCAGCACGGTGCGTATCTGAGGCATGTCCATGGACAGCGGCATCTTGTAGTCGACAAAGTTGGCATTCAGTGAGCGCCCGGTACTCATGTCGATCTGGTAGTCCTCGTAAAGCGTGTGACCTATGCCCTGCTGTATGCCGCCTTCGATCTGGCCGGCAGCCGCAATCGGATGGATAACCTTGCCAATTTCATGCACGGGTACAACCTGCAGTACCGTGATCTGGCCGGTTTCGGTGTCCACGCTGACCTCGGCAAAGTGGGCCGCGAAGGAATAGGCCTTGGTCGGGTGGTAGGTGGCTGTGCCCACCAGTTGCGCAGCCGGAATGCCTTTGCGCGCTGCGACGGCATCACGCACGCTCATGCTTTTGCCATCGGGGCCACATATCACGCCTTGTGACACCTGGAGGTTGGAGGCAGCAGTGTCAAGATAGCCTGCAGCGCGCTCCAGCAGTTGCTCTTTGACCTTCGCTGCCGCCATCTGGGCTGCTCGCCCACCCATATAGGTTGTGTGGCTGGCAAATGCGCCAATGTCCCAGGGAACGACGTCGGTGTCTCCATGCATGACGCTGACGGCTTCAAAGCACAGTCCCAGCTCCTGGGCCACGATTTGTGCCAGCGCCGTATGAGCGCCTGTGCCCAGACCGGCAGTGCCCGTCAGCAGTACTACCGTGCCGTCTTCATTCATCTTGACGATGGCATTGCCTTGCTCCTTGATGCCGGGGTAGGCGCTGCTGCCATGCATTTCGCAGCCCATGCCCCAGCCTCGGCGTACCGGGCCCTCTTTCGGACTTGAGCCACGCGGCCAGTGCACCTCTTCCATGCCGCGGCGTATGCAGTCGGGCAAGCCGTGGCCTACGATGGGGTGGCCCGAAGGGGCCAGATCGCCCTGGCTGACGGCATTCATCAGCTTGAGCTCTGCCGGGTTCATGCCCAAGACCTGCGCCGCTTCATCAAGCTGCAGGTCCAGCGCAAAATAGGTCTGAACGACGCCATAGCCGCGAAACGCGCCAGCGATGGGGCTATTGGTATAGACGCACAACCCTTCCAGGTCCACGTTCTCGCAGCGGTACAGCGATGTCAGGGATGCTGTGCCCACGTTGGTCACGCCCGGGCCATGTGAGCCGTAGGCACCTGAGTTGAAGACCACGCGGGCCTGGCGCGCGGTGATGCTGCCGTCCTTGCGAAAACCCTGTTTGAGCCAGATCTTGAAGGGGTGTCGGGTGCGGCCTCCGAGGAAGGTTTCTTCCCGCGAGAACTCCATGCGCACAGGACGGCGCGTCTGTTTGGCTAGCAGTGCGCAGAGAAACTCGCTCTGGAACAAGTCCTGCTTGGCGCCAAAACCGCCGCCCATATGGTCAACCAGCACGCGCACCTTATGCAGCGGCAGGCCCAGCACTTCGGCCATGATGCCGCGCACCATGAAAGCCGTCTGGGTGGAGATCCAGACCGTGAGATTGCCGTTGCCATCCCACTGGCACATGCAGGCGTTGGGCTCCATATAGGCGGGAGTGGGGCGGCCGCCTTCATACTCGCCTTCGAGGACAAAGTCGGCTTCCTCAAAGCCTTTGACGATATCCCCGCGCTGTACCCGAACCGGTGGCAGCACCAGGTTGCCACCAGGCTCTCGGTCGTGAATGAGTTGGGAGGCCGGTGCGGCCAGAGCTTCTTCGGTGGTGAAAAAAGCCGGAAGTAGCTCATATTCGATATCAATGAGATCAAGAGCCTGCTCTGCAATTTCTTCGCTTGTTGCCGCGACCACAGCAACACTTTCGCCCCAGTACCTGACCTTGCTGTCCAGAATGTACTGATCGCAGGTGACTGATGCAGAGCGTGGGTGTGGTGAGCCTGCGTGCAGTACGCGGGGTACGTTCTCATGGGTCAGAACGGCTTTCACTCCCGGCAGGGCCAGAGCCCGGCTGGTGTCGATCTTCACGATGCGGGCATGGGCGACATTGCTGCGCTTGGTCCTGGCATACAGCAGGCCGGGCAGATGCATGTCAGCCACATATTTGGCGTCGCCTGTGACCTTGGCCAGCAAGTCGTTGCGCTTGACGCTGGTTCCGATGATGGATTTTTGGCTCATGATGCGCTGGCCTCCTGTGCGACGGGGGCGGCTGCAGCAATGGCGTCCAGAATTTTGGTGTATCCCGTGCAGCGACAGATGTTGCCGGCGATGGCAAAGCGGATGTCTTCGGTGCTGGGGCAGGGGTTCTCGTCCAGCAAGGCTTTGGCTGCGACCAGAATGCCGGGTGTGCAGAAGCCGCATTGCGCCGCGCCGCATTGCATAAAGCATTCCTGCAAGGGATGAAGCTTGCCGTCTGCACCTTGCAGACCTTCAACGGTGGTGATTTCGGCTCCCTGGGCTTCTGCAGCCAGAATCAGGCAGGCGTTGGCAGGGCGGCCATTGAACAAGATGGTGCAGGAGCCACATTCGCCCACATCGCAGCCTTTTTTGGTGCCTGTGAGGCCCATCTCGGTGCGCAGCGCGTCCAGCAGACTGCGGTTGGGTGCGACATCGAAGTCCAGCAGGTCTCCATTGACCGTGCAGGAAACATTGAGCTTGTTCATTGTTGTGCCTCCTTGATGGCTTGTGTCAGTGAGCGAGCAGTCAGCACGCGCACCATGTCCCGGCGGTAGCCAGCGCTGGCGCGCACATCGCTGATGGGCGTCGCTGCAGTAGCTGCCGCCAGACTTGCTGCTGCGATATCCTGTTCATCAGGTATGCGCCCCTTGAGCAGAGCCTCTGCGGCCGCAGCCCGCAAAGGCGTGGGCCCCACTGCGGCAAGAACAATGGATATGGAATCCACTTTTCCTGCGGCGTTGAGCGTCACGCTGACCGCCACGCCGACGGTGGCCAACTCCATCTGGCTGCGCCGGCCATGCTTGATGTAGACCTTGCCGGTGCGCTGAGCAGGGGCGGGAAGTTGGATATGGGTGACGATTTCATCGGTCGCCAAAGTGGTGCGCCCCCTGCCTTGCAGAAAATCTTCTACCCGGCATTGGCGCTGCCCTTGCGTGCCGTAGATGTGCAGCACGGCACCGTCGGCAATCAGCGGCGGCAGGCTGTCTGCCGAAGGCGAGGCACGGCAGACATTGCCCACCAGCGTGGCGCGGTTGCGGACCTGGATGGAGGCGAAGTCTGTGCAGGCCTTGGCCAGACTGGCGTAATGCTTGAGTGCGATGTCCGAGGTCTCGATCTGTCGGGTGGTCACCAGTGCGCCCAGGCACAGACCGCCTTCCGAAGTGAAACTGAAGTCATCCAGGCCCGGAATCTTCTTGATGTTGACCACATGCGACGGTGCCCGCACATGCTCTTTCATCATCACCAGCAAATCCGTACCTCCGGCCATCAGGCTGGCAGTGCCTGCGCAGCTTTGCAGCAGTTCTGCGGTCTCCTGCAGGCTGGTGGGTTCTGCATACTCAAAGAACTTCATGCTTGTGACTCCTGCTTCATGAGACTTCGCTGCGGCGGATGGCTGAAAGCCCTTGCCAGCGCTTGACGGTGTTCACTTCGATGTCGAAAAGATCCAGGACCCGGCCCAGCGAGTGGTCCACCATCTCGTCGAGATTGGCTGGGCGGGTGTAGAAAGCGGGCACCGGCGGGGTGACGATGGCGCCCATTTCCGTCACGGCCAGCATGTTTTTGAGGTGGGTGAGTGTCAGCGGCGTCTCTCTTGCCATCAGCACCAGGCGGCGGCGCTCCTTGAGCATCACGTCGGCAGCGCGAGAAATCAGCGTGGAGCCAATGCCGTTGGCAATCTCGGCCAGCGTCTTCATCGAGCAAGGTGCAATCACCATGCCCAGTGATTTGCAGGAGCCGCTGGCAACGCAGGCGCCGATGTCCTCGTTCTTGTGAACCTGTGCCGCCAATGCAGTGACCTGAGACAGCTTGAGATCGGTTTCCGCGCCCATGGTGATTAGCGCGGCGCGGCTCAGGATCAGGTGCACATCAATGTCCGTATCCTGCAAAAGCTGTAGTAGCCTGTAGCCATAGATGAATCCGGATGCTCCGGAGATGGCCACGATCAGACGCTGACGGTTGACCTGCTGCATCTTCATGAAACTCTCCCAGACATATGAAAGCCATGACCCCGGAACAGGCCTGGAAGGAAATCGGTGAGCGCTATGCGGTTCCCGGTCGTGCGGCTGAGCTGCTGCAGCAGCAGAACGAGCGCGGGGTGGATGTGGTCCTGGAGCTTTTCTGCGAATGTGCGCAGGCTCGTGGATTCCGGCTCGATGCCCGGGTCAGGCAAGAGGCTGATGATTGCGTGCGCGATTGGCGTGCGCAGGTGGTGCAGCCACTGCGTCAGGTTCGCCATGCGCTGAAGCCCATGATGGAGCGAGTGAGCGATGCTGCGCAACTCAGAGCCCAGATTCAAGCGTCCGAGCTGCAAGCCGAACGCGTGCAAGTGGGGATGCTCTGCGAGTGGCTCGATAAATACCTGGCTCGATCTGCTGCGGCGAGTGCCGCTGGCTGCAAGATCTGAAGCTCCCCTTGAGAACGTTAGGGTAGAGCACAGCATCCTGGCCTCCTGCTTAGGAAAACCGACCCGACGAAGCCCTTTCGTCACGGGGATGAGTTAATGCTGGCAGAAGGTGAAGCTTTGTAAAACTATCGAGGGCTTATATATTCATTGCTGATTCATATGATTTGGCGATAAATATATGTCGATTACCCTACGTCAGCTGGAAGTGTTTGTCGCGGTTTCTGAGGAGGGTAGTCTCACTAGGGCCGGTGAATCGCTGGGCTTGCCGCAGTCCAGCATCAGCACGCAACTCAAGGAACTGGAGGGGTTGCTCGGCCTCAAGCTCTTTGATCGTCACACGCGCATGCTGCGCCTGACCGAGGGCGGCATGCAGATACTGCCGCTGGCGCGCAAAACACTGGCAGATCTGGCGGCCATGCTCGACGGCTCAGCACAGCTCAAGACGCTGGAGAGGGGGCGGGTTTCGATTGCGGCTTCTTCCATGCAGGCGGCTCTGGTGCTTCCCCGAATGGTCAAGTTCTTCAGCGAGATGCATCCGGGCATCAAGATTGAGCTGCTCGATGTTACCCAGGACGATGTCATCCAGATGGTCAAAGGCGGTGCTGTGGATTTTGGCGTGGGTACGGCCTTTGGCGACCATGGAGATCTGTCTATGAAAACACTGTGGTCAGAACCTTTTTTTGCCGTGATGCCGCATGACCATGCTTTGGCGAAAAAAAGAAGCGTGACCTGGAAGGAGTTGCAAAAACACCCCTTGATAGGATCTCGCAAGGGAAATCCAGTGAGAACGGCGCTGGAGTTTTCCCTGGCGAGTGAAGGCGTTTCGCTGAAATACGTGCATGAAGTTGCACTGCCGTTGACCATTGTCGGTATGGTTGCAGGGGGACTGGGTGTGGGCGTTCTGACAGGCTCTACACGCCGCCTTTCGGAGTCGATGGGGTTGGTGCTTAAGCCTATTTCCCAACCTCGACTGGAGCGAGAAGTCGTGCTGGTGCTTCATGCCGCGCGTTCGCTGTCTCCTGCCGCAAAGAAGTTCAGTGACGCATTGGTGAGTTGGACGAGTCTTAAAAGATCGCGCTATAACGAAGATGACAATGATGGTCATTGGTTCTGCAATGTTTGCTATCAATTCGGATGCGCACTAAAGCATCAGATGTGATTCAGGCCAGAGTTTTCTCCATGGTTTTCAGGGCCCTGCTGATTGCGCACGTTCTTGCCGAATAGATCAGGTACTTTCATCTTCAAGGTGTTGAGTGTGGGTTCAACTGATCAATGCAATGCAACGACTGAGGCACGAAGCAAGGGCGGTGGATTCACGACACTGAAGTTCAGAAAATACTCGTGTGGTATCGCTGAAAAGCTGGCGATAGCTTGCACGAGACCGGCAAGCAGTTTGGCTGAGCACACCTCCGTTCACTCCATCCTGAGTGGATCGTCCATCTGCGAGACGCCGATGGTGCTTGGCGCAGTCTCTGGCCGAGAGAGAATCAACCGGCTGACACTGCGGACAGCTAACCGGGAGGTTGGCACCATCAAATTCTTGACAGCGAACCACCTGGAAGGCATCAACTTGAAAAAGATTCGCGAATGTGGCTTCTTGTAAGTGATTGCTTTGATTGACGCTGGATGGTGTTTACGACTTTAGTTCGACAGGCTGCGCAGGTGATGCTCTGGAAGGTGCATGGATGCTCGGTCTGTGTTTACAACTTTAATGACCCAGAACATCGGCTGTGGATGGTTGACTTGCTATTTAAAAAATAGCGTTTTGCGCATGTATACATTGAAACTTGAATGCTTTTAATATTGAAAGTAAGTAATAGTTTGAGGTAATTGCTTCCATATTAATAGCATTCTCCTGACTTACCCGCAGGCAGTCGCAAACGCTACGCTGCGCTGCAGCATGGGCGCTTAAAGTGGCTGCATCAATGCACAAGCAAGGAGCAGGACATCATGGCAATGGATTTTCAAGGTCGTGTGGCCATCGTGACGGGAGCGGGCGGTGGTCTGGGGCGTCTGCATGCGCTGGCCCTGGCCAGGCGCGGCGCCAAGGTGGTGGTCAACGATCTGGGCGGCGCGGTGGACGGCTCGGGCGGCTCGGCCACGGCGGCGCAGCAGGTAGTGGATGAAATCCGTGCGGCGGGCGGCGAGGCGATTGCCAACGCGGCCTCCGTGACCGACTTCGAAGCCGTGCAGGCCATGGTCAAGCAGGCCATCACGGCCTGGGGGCGCGTGGACATTCTGGTCAACAACGCCGGCATTCTGCGCGACAAGAGCTTTGCCAAGATGGACATGGCGGACTTTCGCCTGGTCGTCGACGTGCACCTGATGGGCGCGGCCAATTGCTGCAAGGCGGTCTGGCCCTATATGCAGGAGCAGAACTATGGCCGCATCGTGATGACGACTTCGTCGACGGGCCTCTACGGCAATTTCGGCCAGGCCAACTATGGCGCGGCAAAGCTGGCCCAGGTGGGCCTGATGCAGACGCTGGCCATCGAAGGGGCCAAACACAATATCCGGGTCAACGCGCTGGCCCCCACTGCGGCCACGCGCATGACGGCGGGACTGCTGCCCGAGCCGGTGCTGGAAGCCCTGAAGCCGGAGGCCGTGGTGCCTGCCATGCTGGTGCTGGCGCACGAGAGCGCGCCTACGCGCACCATTGTCTGCGCCGGTGCCGGCGGTTTCGAGGCGGCGCACATCACCATGACCGAAGGCATTTATCTGGGCATGGGCGAGGCCGTCCCTGAGGAGTTGGCCGCGCGCCTGGCCGAGGTCACTGCCAGCGAGGGCCAGCAGGTGCCGGCCAGCGGCGCCGTCCAGGGACAGGTGGAAGTGGGCAAGGCCATGAAGGCGCATGGACATTGATCAAGGCCAAAGTCGCCGCATTTTTTGCCCTGTACGAGCGGCAAGAGCGGCTGGCGGTTGCGATTAGCACAGCTGAAAAAAGCCCTCTCGCGAGGGCTTTTTCTGTTTTGGAGTGAGCATGTGCTCATGTTTGGGTTGCTGTTAACCTGACAAATTTCTGGAAGAGGCCCTGGCTCTTAGCTGCTCAACAGGCCGAAAAACGTGGTTAAGCGGCCAGCCGCCATCGCGTTGCGTCTTGTTTCTCTATCATTCGCCGTCTGGGCGCGATTGGGCAGACGAAGTTTGTCGTCAGCGTCTTCACTAAGAAGGTAAGAACAATGAAGACATCGCAGGCCGCCGTGAATATGCCCACCGCCGAGAGGCTGCTGGGCATTCGTCGCGGCATCGAGAAAGAGGGACTGCGGGCATTGGCTACAGGCTCGCTGGCCCTGACTCCGCACCCGGCGGAACTGGGTTCGGCTCTCACGCACCCGCACATCACCACCGATTACAGCGAGTCCCAGCTGGAACTCATCACCGGCGCACGCCTGGGTGTCGAGGAGTGCCTGGACGAGCTGACTGAAGTCCATCAGTTCGTGCTGCGCAACCTCAGCGAAAGCGGCGAGCTGATGTGGAACTCCAGCATGCCCTGCCGCCTGCCTACGGATGAGACGATTCCGCTGGGCCGCTATGGCAGTTCGCACTCGGGCCGTTCCAAGAGTGTGTACCGCATGGGTCTGGGCCACCGCTATGGCCGCCGCATGCAGACCATCTCGGGGATTCATTACAACTGGTCGCTGCCCGGAGTGAGCAGCGACCAGTACTTTGCGCTGATCCGTAACTTTCGTCGCAACGCCTTTGTGCTGCTGTATCTGTATGGGGCCTCTCCCGCGCTGTGTCCCTGCTTTGTGGAAGGGCGCGAGCATCGCCTGCAACCGCTGGGCGACGGCAGGCATGCGCTGTACCTGCCCTATGCCACATCGCTGCGCATGGGGCGCCTGGGCTATCAGAGCGACGCGCAGTCCAGCATCAATGTCAGCTACAACGGACTCGACGGCTATGCGGACTCCCTGCATGAGGCGCTGACCCGTCCTTACCCGGCCTACGAGCAACTGGGCGTGAGAAACCCCGGTGGCGACTACAACCAGCTGGGCACGGGCCTGCTGCAGATCGAGAACGAGTTCTACGGCACCATCCGCCCCAAGCGCACCGTCAAGAGCGGCGAGCGCCCCCTTCACGCGCTGCGCGAGCGCGGCGTGGAATATGTGGAAGTGCGGCTCATGGATATCGATCCCTATGAAACCGTGGGCATTGCCCCGGCCACCATGCGCATGATCGACGTCTTCCTGCTGCACTGCCTGCACAGCGACAGCCCTGATGACACGCCCCAGGAAATTGCCGACCTCAAGCACAATCAGCATCTGGCCGCAGAACAGGGCCGCGAGCCGGGCCTGACGCTGGTGCGCAACGGCCAGCAGGTGCTGCTGACCGACTGGGCGCAGGATGTGCTCGAGCAATGCCGTCCCTATGCCCAGGCTCTGGACGCTGCTCACGGCACAGGCGACTACAGCGCTGCGCTGGATCAGGCCCTGGCCCGCGTGCAGGATGCGCAGTCCACGCCCTCGGCCCATGTGCTCAAGGAGCTCACCGGCGCCTATGACAACCGTTTCATAGACTTCATGACCATGCAGTCCGCCAAGGCGCGCGATGCCTTGCTGGCCATGCCCTGGACGGCCGAGCAGCAGGCGCGCTACGAGCAGATGAGCCAGGAGTCGGTGACCGCGCAGCAAGCCATCGAGGCTGCCGACACCATGACGTTCGAAGAATGGCGCCAGCGCTATATGGACCCGGCCAGCCTGCGCTGATTCTCTGAATTCGATAGCAAAAAGCGCTTGCAGTTATTGAGCTGCAAGCGCTTTTTCTTTTTGAGCAGGTCGCGATGTCATGGCCTTGTCATCTGTGTTTCATATCGTAACGACGAGCGGGGCACTGCGCTCCGCGCTTGATCGGCGGTGTGCTCATGTTGTTGAAGAAATTCCAGAACCTTTCCGTGGCTCGCAAGATGTGGGCCTTGTTCCTGGGGCTGTTGCTGTGCAATGTGCTGGTGGCAGGCGGCTTGTTCAGCTATTTGCAGAATGTGGAGCAGCGGGTCAGCGCTGCCGTTCAGGCCACGGACAAGCGCATCAATCTTGCGCTGCGCTGGCAGGCACTGACGCTGCAGAGCGTGGAGGCGGCTCTGGCCAGCGTGCTCTCTTCGGAAGAGCATCTGATTGCTCAGCTCTCTCAGAAAGCGCGTGGGCTGATGCAGCAGGCAGGTGGTCTGCAGCAACAGGTGCAGGCCGATGCGCAAAGCGAAGTCGATCGCAGCGGCCTGGCCATGGTGGAGCAGGAACGCAAGGCAGTGCTCGATATCTACGAGCAGGCCTATCAGGCGCGTGATCTGGGCAAGGCCTGGGAGGCGCAGAAGCTGGTAGACGAACAACTGATCCCCGCTTCCAGGCGCTATGTCCAGGCGCAGGACTCCTTTATCGAGGCTCAGCAGCAGCAGCGCCTGGACGCAGAGCAGCATGGCCGTGAGCAAACCGCCATCGCCAAGCGCATGGCCATGGGGGTGGGCCTGTTCATGGGGCTGGTGGGAGCATTGCTGTCGCTGGCGACGATTCGCTCGATCACCACGCCCCTGAGCGAGGCAGTGCAGCTGGCGCAGACCATTGCGGCGGGCGATCTCAGCTATGCACCGCCGTCGACGGGGCGCAGCGACGAGCTGGGTCGGCTCATGCAGTCGCTGGCGCTGATGACGCGCCAGCTGCGCGGCCTGGTGGGCGAGGTTCAGGGCGGCGTGGAGGCCGTGGCCGCCGCATCCAGCCAGATGGCGCAGGACAACAGTGATCTCTCCGATCGCACAGCCCATGCGGCAGAGCAGCTCAAGGCCACGGTCAGCAGCATAGAAAACATGGTCACCCTGGTCACCCATTCGACCGACAGTGCGCGCCATGCCGACCAGAGCGCGCGCAGCGCCGCCGAGGCTGCGGCCAGCGGCGGCAGCGTGGTGCAGGAGGTGGTTCGCAATATGGAGCACATGGCGCAAAGCAGCCAGCAGGTGGCGGCCATCGTGGGGGTGATTGACGGCATTGCCTTCCAGACCAATATCCTGGCGCTGAATGCCGCAGTGGAAGCGGCGCGGGCAGGCGCTCAGGGCCGTGGCTTTGCCGTGGTGGCGGCCGAGGTGCGCGAGCTGGCCCAGCGCAGTGCCGAAGCGGCCAAGCAGATCCGCCAGCTCATGGAGCATTCCACAAAGCAGATGAAGTCGGGACAGACCTTGGCGCTGCAGGCCGGCCAGCGCATGGAGCATATCGTGCGTGATGTGCGCACGGTCAGCGGTCTGATCGCGTCGATCACCGAGGCTGCCCAGGCGCAGAACCAGGGTATCGCCCAGATCAGCGAGGCGGTGCAGGCGCTTGACCACATGACCAGCCAGAACGCTGGTCTGGTGGCTGAGTCCAGCGCGGCAGCGCGCGAGCTATTCCATCAGGCGCAAAGGTTGGAGGCCGGGGCGGGGCGCTTCCGTATCAACTATCAAGCGCTGGGTAACGAGATCGCCGATGTCGAGGTAGATGTCATGGAAGAAGTCCATGTACCTCGCCTGGCTGCGCTGGAAGCCGAAATGGCATGAATACCGAGTAGCGGGTTTCGGGTCTCGGGTCTCGGTCAGGTCTCGGCCAGGCCTTGGGCCGCATCCTCCAGCCAGAAAGCCAGCGCACCGTAATAACCTTCCCAGACGCAGCCGTTGCAGCCGCGCCCGCAGCAACTTGTGGGCTCGGGCGGAGGCTGACGCAGCGTCACCGCCGCAGCTGCGGCGCGCTGCTGCCACAGCGCAATCTGGCTGCGAGCCTGGGTCAGCGGCTGCAGCAGGGCCGCATCGCTCATTTCCTGAAGCGAACCCAGAGAAACTGGGCGATGAAGGCCAGACCCAGCACCAGAGCAAACCAGCCCACGATATGGGACTGGGCAAACAACTGGGCAATGCCGCTTTCAGGCTTGAACACAGGGGCCAGCAAGATGATGATGCCGATCAGTGCAATCGTCAGGCCCTTGATCAGAATTTCGTTGCGGGCTTTGGACTTTTGGGGGGCGGAGGGCAAGGGCATAAGCGAGCTGGCAGGTCAGAAAAGCAGAGGGAGATTATCCTTGCGCGCCTGAATTCACTGACATAAAAGGGTGTTTGTGCCCATTGCGTGCTCGCACCCAGCAAAAAAGAAAGATCTCCGCTTATGGCCATCCAATGGTTTCCCGGTCACATGCATCTGACGCGTCAGGCCATCACGGAGCGCGTCAAGGAAATCGATGTGGTCATCGAGGTTCTGGATGCGCGCTTGCCCGGCTCCAGCGCCAACCCCTTGCTGCAGGAGATGACGGGCCACAAGCCGCGCCTGAAGATACTCAACAAGCAGGACATGGCCGATCCGGTCCAGACCAAGGCCTGGATGGACTGGTACAACGCCCAGAGCGAGACGCGCGCCATTGCGCTGGACGCCTCGGAACCTGCTCCCACCAAGCGCCTGATCGAGCAGTGCAAGCTGCTGGCACCCTCGCGTGGCGGTCTGGCCAAGCCCATGCGCGTGCTGATCTGCGGCGTGCCCAATGTGGGCAAGTCCACGCTGATCAACTCCATGAGCGGCAAGACCCAGGCCAAGACCGGCAATGAGGCCGGAGTGACCAAGCTGGAGCAGCGCATCGTGCTGGCCGATGACTTCTATCTCTGGGACACGCCCGGCATGCTGTGGCCGCGCATCATCGTGGAGAAAAGCGGCTACAACCTGGCGGCCAGCGGCGCCGTGGGACGCAATGCCTACGACGAAGACCTGGTGGCGCTGGAGCTGCTTTTGTATCTGCAAAAACACTATGCCCCGATGCTGGAGGCGCGCTACAAGCTGGGCATTTCGGCTGAAGAAATTGCGGCGCTGCACGATGACGAGTTGCTGACAATGATCGGCAAAAAGCGTGGTGCCGTGATGAGCGGAGGCCGCGTGAACCTGCAAAAGGCGGCCGAGCTGGTGCTGACCGACTTCCGTGATGTGAGCATAGGCCGCATCACGCTGGAGACTCCGGCCGAATTCGAGGCCTGGCTTGCCGAGGGCCAGCAAAAGGATGCGGAGCGCCAGGCCAGGAAGGATGCCCAGACCAAAGCGCGCCGAAGCGCGCGCCGCCGCCAGCCCTGAGCTTGCGACTAACGCCCGGCCCCTGGGCGGCGCAGGCAGGTGGCACTGGGCAGGCGGGCCTTGCGTGCAGATTTTCTGAATCAGACTTGCCTGGGCGATTGAACTAATTGGCAACTGCCCCTAGCATTCATCATTCAGTCTGAATGCCAAAGGGCTTGCATGCAGCGTCATTTCGTCGAGACCAGATACCGGTTGCCCATGCGCCGCATGGTGTGGCTGGGCTGTCTCTGGATGTGGCTCCTGGGCGCCGCGATGAGTCTGGTCTGGTTGCTGACCCCGGCGATGGACGACTGGGATCTGGCGCTGTCCGGCGGCGTCATGCTGCTTTCGCTGCTGTGCATGGGCCTGGCCAAGGCCAGGCAGTGGGTCTGGGCCGTGTCCTGCTTTGTCTGGGGCAACTGGCTGTTGAGCTTGTTCTGGGTCTGGCACATGGGAGGGCTCTATGGGCCGGGAGTGATGGCATTTCCTGCCTGGTTGGCTGTTGCGCTCTGGGTGCAGGGCACGCGTGCCGCCCTCACGATGCTGGGGCTGTCCTCCATCGTCGTTGCCGCCCTATGGTGGCTGGCTCCTCATATCGGCACTCCGTTTGCGACTCTCTCGGCAGCCGAGCATCTGCTGGCGATGGTTCATTTGCTGGGCATGATGATGCTGGTGCTCATCATTTGCTTGCAGGCAAGAGCCAGCCTGGGGCGGCGTGTGCAGAAAAGCCAGGAGATGCTGGCCGCACTGGAGGCCAGCCAGAACGAGTTGCGCAAGTTCTATCGGGCGGTCGAGCAGAACCCCGAGAGCATCGTCATCACCGATCCCGAACTGAAGGTCATCTATGTCAACGAGGCCTTTCTGCTGCGCTCGGGCTATGCGCGTGAGCAGGTGATTGGCCAATCTACCGAGCTGGTGTCCACCATGGGCATGGACCGCAGTCACCGCCAGCGTGCGCTCAAGCAACTGGCCAAGGGAACGCTATGGCGTGGCGAGATGACCAATCGCACGAGCAAGGGTGAGGCCTTGCGGGAGTCGGTGCTGGTGACGCCGATTCGCACGCCTCAGGGAGAGGTCGTCAATTATGTGGAGCTCAAGCGCGATCTCTCCGAGCGCGTTCTGGCCGAGCGACGTATCCACGACCTGGTCTATCTGGACTCGCTCACAGGGCTGCCCAACCGCCATTCGCTGACCTTGCATCTGCGCGAGCTGGCCCTGGTTCGGCAGGATGCCAGCCATGGCTTGCTGCTGCTGGATGTAGATCGCTTTTCCGTCTTCAACGATGTGCATGGCATGCAGCACAGCGACGAGCTGGTGCAGGCCATGGGGGCCAGACTGGTCGAGGTGCTGCCTGACGATGCCTGGATTGCGCGTATCGCGGCTGCGGAGTTTGCTATCGTCTTCGATAGTCTGCACAAGCATGCCCAGGGCGTGGAGGAGCAGCTGCAGCAGTACGCGCAGACCTTGAAGAAGGCCTTGCAAAAGCCCTTTTCCCTCAACAGCTGGGTGGAAACCGAGTTTGTCAGCTGCTGCATCGGTGGTGCAGTGCTGGAGCCGGCCATCAAAGGCGGCAACAGTCATGACGTGCTGCGCTTTGCCAGCGTGGCCTTGCATGAGGCCAAGCTGGGCGGTCCGGGCAGCGTGGTGCTGTTCGAGCCGCGCATGGCCCAGGATGTGTATCGGCGCGTGCGCATTGCCAGGGATCTGTACCACGGCATCTCACAGGGCGAGCTGCGCCTTTATCTGCAGAGCCAGACCGATGCGCGCGGTCGCTGTGTGGGGGCAGAGGCACTGGTGCGCTGGCAGCATCCGGAATGGGGGCTGGTCAGTCCGGGAGAGTTCATCCCGGTGGCCGAGGAGTCCGAACTCATCGTGCGTCTGGGTGACTGGGTGCTGCGTCAGGCCTGTACGCTGCTGGCGAGACCGGCCATGGCAGAGCGCGGACTGCGTCTGTCGGTCAACGTCAGCGCCCAGCAGTTTGCGCATGACGACTTCATGGCCTCGCTGGACAAGGTCTTGAGGGAAACCGGTGCCAATTCGCGCCAGCTGACACTGGAGATCACCGAAGGCACCTTGCTACGGGATCTGGATCAGGCGCGGCGGCGCATGCTGGCACTGCGCGGCCTGGGCATAGAGATTTCTCTCGATGACTTCGGGACCGGCTATTCCAGCATGTACAGCCTGCAGCACCTGCCGATTCAGGAGCTCAAGATCGACAGAAGCTTTGTCAGCGGCAGCCATCGTTCCGAAAAAGATGCAGCTCTGGTGGAAGCCATGTTGCTGGTGGCGCGCCGCTTGCAACTGCGCGTGGTGGCCGAAGGCGTGGAGCTGTCCGAGCAGGCGCTGCAGTTGACGCAGTGGAACCCTGATATCGTGCTGCAGGGCATGCTGCTCGGTATGCCCCTGCCGCAGCAGCGTTGGCTGGTCGAGGTATTGGGCGAGCCCGATGCCACCGACAAGATATGAAAAAAGCCCACAACCATTGCTGGTTGAGGGCTTTCAGCTATGAATAGCGTAGTTGTTGGCTGTCGTCAGGCGGCAGGCTGCTCAAAATAGCGACGTGCCAGCAGATCCCAGAACCTCGAGCCGCGACCGATGTTGTCATCGTTGAAGTCGTAGGCCGGATTGTGCAGGCTCACGCCGGGCTGGTCGCCCTTGGCATTGCCAATCCAGCCATAGGCGCCGGGGACGGCCTCCAGCATGAAGCCGAAGTCCTCGGAGGTCATGGCGGGCAGCACATCGTCAAAGGCGTTGTCATCGCCGACCACTTCACGCATCACGGCGGCCATGAACTTGGCTTCGCGGGCGTGGTTGGTGGTGTTGGGGTAGGCGCCGGGGCGCAGCGTGAACTCGGCCGTGCACAGATGGGCGGCTGCCACATGGCTGCTGATGCGCTTGAGGCCTTCGACAAACATCTCGCGCGTCTCCTTCTTCAGGGTACGCACGGTGCCGGCGATGATGGCGTCATCGGGAATGATGTTTTCCACGGTGCCGCTGGTGATCTTGCCCACAGTGAGCACTGCCGAGTCCAGCGGATCGGTGCTGCGCGAGACCAGGGTCTGCAACTGGCTGACGATGGCACAGGCCACGGGAATCGGGTCCAGCGTCGTGTGGGGCATGGCCGCATGGCCGCCCTTGCCGTGGACTCTGATCTGAAAGCGCAGGGTGGAGGCCATGATGGGGCCAACGCGCACCGCCATTTGACCTGCCGGCAGCGATGGCCAGTTGTGCAGCGCAAACACAGCTTCACAGGGAAATTTGTCGAACAGGCCGTCATCCATCATGGCCTTGGCGCCAGCGCCTCCTTCTTCGGCTGGCTGGAAGATCAGGTGGACTGTGCCGTCAAAGTCGGGCTGCTGAGCCAAGGTGGTGGCTGCGCCCAGCAGCATGGTGGTGTGGCCGTCGTGGCCGCAGGCATGCATGCGACCCTTGTTCTGGCTGATGTGCCCGAAGGTGTTGATTTCCGTGACGGGCAGGGCATCCATGTCGGCGCGGATGCCGATGCTGCGGCCGGGGTTGTCCTTGCTTCGGCCCTTGCCGTAGATGCTGGCGACGATGCCAGTCTGGCCCAGGCCACGATGCACGGTCAGACCCAGGGCCGTGAGGTATGCGGCGACCTTGTCGCCGGTGCGGTGCTCTTCGTATTTGAGCTCAGGATTGGCGTGCAGGTCGCGGCGAAAACTGAGCAGCGTACCGAGGTGAGGAGTGATATCGGGTGTAGATCGCATACAGGGGCCGCGGAGCACCCAGTGCTGTAACTGTCGTGGCAGGCAAGCGTTGCGGGCCTGCCGGTGACCGCAGCATTTCAATAGCAAGACCCCCATCATAGGCGTATGCGGAGAGTGGGGGCTTAGGTAGATACCGAAATCAGGGATTTCAGCGCTTGTGCTAACCGAGGAAAAAGCAAGCGGTGACTTACCAGGCGTGAGAGCTCTTGCAGGCGGCCCGATGAGCCCTGCAGGCCGTGTCTTGCAGGGCGAAACACCCGCCACGGCAGCAGTCAGTCGTGAGCCCGCAATGCCCGTGTGTCGCCTCGCTCCGGCGCAAACGGCGAAAATACCAAGTTATGACCGCACAGAACGCCAAAATTTCCCTGTTCCAGCAGTTGCTGGTGCGCCCCGATCGCAACGATCCCAAGCCCCTCATCCTCTACCACGGCCGCCGCTGCCCCGACGGCTTCGGCGCGGCGCTGGCGGCTTGGCTGTTCTATGAAGGTCAGGCCGAGTTTCGCGGTCTGGATCACGGCGAGATCCAGACAGCCGACGACCTGGGCGATCTGGCCGGTCGTGCCGTCTATGTGCTGGACTTTGCCTTCGAGCCCACGTTGATGGCCGAGATCGAGTCGCGCGTGGCCAAGCTCGTGGTGCTGGACCATCACAAGAGCGCAGCCGAGAAACTCAGCGGCTACCAGTGCCAGTGCGGCGTAGTGCATTTCGATATGAGCAAGTCCGGCGCGCGTCTGGCCTGGGAGTTTTTCCAGGCCGACAAGCCTGTGCCCGGTCTGATCCGCTACATCGAGGACCGCGATATCTGGAAATGGGAATTCCCCGAAAGTGCGGCGTTTCTCGCGGCTCTGGACATGGAGCCCGTGCGCAGCTTTGAGCGCTGGGCCGAGATTGCAGCCTTCACGCCCGAGCAGGAAACGGTCTACATGGCCCGTGGGGGTGCCATGGACGAGAAATTCCAGAAGCTTTGCGCCGATATTGCCGACGGCGCCCAGGTGCTGGTCTTCAACGGCAGGCAGGGCCTGATGGTTAACTGCCCGGGCATGTTCCACAGCCAGGTGGGCGATTTGCTGGCGCGCCAGAGTGGCAGCTTTGCCCTGATGTGGCATGCCAATCACAAGGGCACCAAGGTGGGCCTGCGCTCGCGCTCGGAGTTCAATTGCATTCCTCTGGCAGAGAGCTTTGGCGGCGGCGGCCATGCCCAGGCCTGTGGCTTCAAGATGGGCAACGAGCGTCTGGTGGAACTGCTGCAGGGTGAACTCAAGGCCGAGCCCGAAGCGCAATACGAGTTTGCGGCCGCACCGGGCCTGCAGTTCGACGAAGAGGGCAAGTGGATTCGCGCAACGCCAAAGTCGGCGTAATTCAAGAAAATCATAGCTGTCAGCGCTTGAGATACAAGCGCTGACAGCTGTTTCTTATGCTTTGGATTGCCAGCCCGGCAGCGCCAGCAGCTTTTGCCAGTCCCGCGCTTCCTGCAGCTGAGTCAGGCTGGACCAGTCGGCCTCGAAGCGCATGGGCTGCCCGCTCACGGGGTGGGCAATCTCCAGCGCTCTGGCATGAAGCCATAGTCGTTGCTGACCCAGGCGCTCGGCCCACCAGCGGTTCAGCGGTCCCTTGCCGTGGGTGGCGTCACCGATGATGGGGTGGGCCACATGCTTGAGGTGGCGGCGGATCTGGTGTCGGCGGCCTGTAGTGGGCAGGGCTTCGACCAGGCTGATGCGGGTCTCGGGGTGCCGGCCGTCATAGCTTTCGGGCCAGGACAGGCGTGCCAGACAGCGCAGGCGCGTGTGCGCCTCCTGCACCGGGGCATCCTCGGGCGCATCGTCGGGCTTGAGTGGGTGATCTACTTCCACTATTTCGGGCAGCCAGCCGCGCACCAGGGCCCGATATTCCTTGCGGGTTTCATGGGCTGCAAAGCTCGCCGCCAGGGCCTGGGCTGCGTCCTTGTGCAATGCCATGACCAGCACGCCGCAAGTGCCCTTGTCCAGCCGGTGCACGGGCCAGACATGGCGACCCAGCTGGTCGCGCAGCGTCTGCATGACAAAGCGGGTCTCGTGCGCGTCCAGGCCCGTGCGATGCACCAGCCAGCCAGCGGGTTTGTAGACCACAACCATATGCTCATCCTGCCAGAGTATGTGCAAAGGCGGATTGGCAGAAGAGCCGTCGGGCAGGGCGGTATCGGGCATGTGAAAGGCAGACAGAGGAGGGCGAGCCGCACTCTAGCGCACAGCGCAAAGCTTTGCTGACCAGGGCCTGCCTGCTGACAGACCGCTTCGTGGCCGAAAATGGGTGCGGGCCGCTCTACGTCGGCTCATTTTTTTTGGAGTAGCTGCCAGCTCTTGACGGATCAATGCTGGCAGCCATTTGGAGGCTTGATCTTGTGTCTGTGATGTTCAAGGGCGTGGTGGTTTCGGTCCTGGCGTCCGTGCTGTTCGCTTCGCTGTATTACCTCTCGCCTTTTCTTGCCCCGCTCGATGGCGAGCAGATCTTTGGCTGGCGCGTGCTGGTGACGCTGCCCTTTACCACTGCCCTGCTGTTCGCTCTCAAGGAGGTTGCGGCGGTACGCGACTTGCTGGCGAGAGCCCTGGCCCAGCCACGGTTTGGAATGCTGCTGGTGCTGAGCTCGGCGCTGCTGGGCGTGCAGCTATGGATTTTCATGTGGGCACCCATGAACGGGCGTGCGTTGCCGGTGTCGCTGGGCTATTTTCTGCTGCCGCTGGTGATGGTCGTGGCCGGGCGTGTGCTGTTTGCCGAGCGCCTGACGCCCGGCCAGAGCCTGGCTACGCTCTTGGCGGCTGCGGGCGTGGCGCATGAGCTCTGGCAGGCCGGCGGCATGTCCTGGGAGACCTGGGTGGTGGCGCTGGGTTACACGGTGTATTTCTCGCTGCGCCGCTGGCTGCAGACCGATACCCTGGCCGGTCACTGGATCGACATGGCCTTGCTGGTGCCGGTGGCCGTCGGCTTCACGCTGCGCGTGCCCGGCAGCTGGCCTCTGGTGGCGGGTTATCCGACGTTATGGGCCCTGCTGCCCTTGCTGGGCGTCGTCAGCGCCGTGGCGCTGGCGCTGTACATGATTGCCAGTCGCTGGCTGCCGCTGGGCCTGTTCGGTCTGCTGTCCTATGTGGAGCCGGCCCTGCTGGTCGTGGTGGCCTGGCTGCTGGGCGAGAGCATGGAGCCACAGCAGCAACTGAGCTATGCGCTGATCTTTGCCGCCGTGGGTCTGCTGATCGGCGACGGTTTGCGGCATTCATGGCGTGGGCGTTCACACACATCGGACTGAGATGGCTGCAGTTCCAGCCCCAAGTTGGTGCATCAAAGGACAATAATTGAAGTTTTGTTTTGTTTGAAGGAATTGCTCGTCATGGCATCGACCCCATCCCCTATCCGCGTTGCTATCGTCGGTTACGGCAATCTGGGCCGCGGCGTGGAAGCTGCTGTCGCCAAGAACCCCGATATGCAGCTCAAGGGGATTTACACCCGTCGCGACCCTTCCCAGCTCCAGCCCCTGAATGCAGGTACGCCGGTGCATTCCATGGATGTTTTGCTGTCGCACAAAGGTCAGGTCGATGTGCTGATTCTCTGCGGCGGCTCCAAGGACGATTTGCCCAGGCAGGCGCCCGAGCTGGCGGCCCATTTCAGTCTGGTCGACAGCTTTGACACCCATGCCCGCATCCCCGAACACTTTGCCAATGTGGACAAGGCCGCTCAGGGGGGGCAGTGCACGGCCCTGATCTCGGCCGGCTGGGACCCGGGCATGTTCTCCATCAACCGCGTGCTGGGTGAAGCCCTGCTGCCTGACGGCGCTACCTACACCTTCTGGGGCAAGGGCCTGAGCCAGGGGCATTCCGACGCCATCCGCCGTGTGGAAGGCGTGGCCGGCGGCGTGCAGTACACCATCCCTGTGGAGGAGGCCGTCAACAAGGTGCGCTCCGGCGTGCGCCCTGAGCTGTCCACTCGCGAGAAGCACCAGCGTGAATGTCATGTGGTGCTCAAGGATGGCGCCGACGCCGAAGCCGTGCGCAAGACCATTGTGGAAATGCCTCACTACTTCGACCAGTACGACACCACGGTCCACTTCATCAGTGCCCAAGAGCTGGCCCGTGATCACTCTTCCATGCCCCATGGCGGCTTTGTGATCCGCAGCGGCAACACCAGTGCAGAGAACAAGCAGGTCATCGAATATCGCCTGCAGCTGGACAGCAACCCCGAGTTCACTTCCAGCGTGCTTGTGGCCTATGCCCGCGCCGTGCATCGCCTGGCCCAGGCCGGCCAGCATGGCTGCAAGACCGTGTTTGATGTGGCTCCTGGCCTGCTGTCGCCCAAGAGCGCCGAACAACTGCGTGCCGAGCTGCTGTAAATCAGTCGCCAGCAGCAAAAAGCCTCGCAGAGTCTGCGAGGCTTTTTTGTGTCGAAACGGGCTGCAGCGCCAATTGCCAGATGTTTGGCAGCTATTGATTTTCAAGTGGTTGCGGGGATTCGAGGCCGCTCACGCGTGCCGCATCTTCGAGCCTGTCCACATCGCGCAGAGGTTTGAACAGCGTCATCCAGCCGCCCACCACGCCCAGCGTGCACAGGCTGCCCAGAATGGCAGCGGGAACTGCGCCGAACCATGAGGCGCTGCTGCCTGCGCGGAACTCGCCCAGCTCATTGGAGGAGCCGATGAACAGCATGTTCACCGCATTCACGCGGCCGCGCATATGGTCGGGCGTGGAAAACTGCACCAATGCGCCGCGAATATAGACGCTGACCATATCGGCTGCACCGGCCACGGCCAGTGCCAGCATGGACAGTACAAACCAGTGCGAGAGTGCAAACACCAGATTGGCCAGTCCGAACACTGCTACGGCAGCAAACATCACCTTGCCCACGCGGCGGTTGATGGGGCGCGATGCCAGCCACAGGCCCATGCAGACCTCTCCCGCAGCCATGGAGGAGCGCAGCAGGCCCAGGCCTTGCGGACCTACCTGAAGCACTTCATGCGCATAGACGGGCAGCAGGGCCACAACGCCGCCCAGCAGTACCGCAAACAGATCGAGCGAGATGGTGCCAAGGATGATGGGGCGGGTGCGCATGAAATGCAGACCTTCGGCAAAGCGTTGCCACATGGTTGTTTGCACGTCAGTGACGATCCTGGGGCTGGCAAAGTGCACGGGGACCTGGCTCAGCAGGCCTGCGCCCAGAAGCAGAGCGACGCCGCAGACCGCATAGGTCAGCACGCCGCCACCGAGCGCATACAGCAGGCCGCCCAGCACGGGAGCAGCAATCGCCGAGATACGCATCAGCATGCTGTTGGTGGCCAGGGCCTGGGCCAGTTGCTCGCGGGCTACGATCTGCGGCAGCAGGCTTTGCAGCGCCGGACCGCTGAAGGCGCGACTGCAGCCAAACAGCACCAGCACTGCATAAATCCAGTGCACATTGTGTGCGCCGCTCTCGGCCAGCAGCCACAGCAGGCCTGAGCAGACCGCGGCCACCAGCCAACTGATGCCGAGCAGGCGCTTGCGGCTCATACGGTCGCTGAGATCGCCTGCGGGAATCAGCAGACCAGCCATGGGCAGGAACTGCGCCAGCCCGACATAGGCCAGAGACAGCGGCTCGCGCGTGATGTCGTACACCTGCCAGGCCACCACCACGGCCTGCATCTGCTGGGCAAACATGGCAAGCATGCGTGCCAGCACGAAATTGACAAAAGCGGGATCGCGCAATGGCGGGATGGTGGAGGCCTGAGGCGCTGCAGAGGTGGCGGGGGTGGACAAGGTGAGATCCGTGAGTGCGGCTGGGGAGGCGGGAGTTGGCCTGGGCCGACTTCCTGCCTTGGCGACCTGAAATGTCAGAGGGTCGAGTATGCGCGATCGCCTTGTTTTCTGCAGTGCCTGTGGCCGTCCTGAGCGTCCACTTCTGTTGCGGTTCATATCCTGCAAGCAGGCTGCGGATTGACCTTCATGCCATGAAGGAGAGAAGCCTTGTTTGTCAAAAAATGTTTACCGACGAAGGCATGAGTCACTTTCCCACACGCAAAAAAACAGTGTCGATTCATCATAGCTTCACACAAATGGTTTTGCGTTATGAATAGCGAAGCTTTCTTTCAAGGAGTCACATCATGTCCATGCTTTCGATGCAATACGCAGGAACTCTTCTGGGCCGCGAAGCAGTCATTGAATTCCCGGACAGCCAGGCCCAAGTCCGCTACACCGCTAGCGGTCAGATGCGCTGGCGCGTGGTGGACTCGCAAGGACATATTTCCGAGGGCTGCGAGAACCTCAGCTATCTGCAACTGAGCGACCATCTGCATTTTTTGAACTGGATCGAGAAAACCGGCTTCACGGTCAGCCAGGTCATAGACTCGGCCAAGGGCACAGTTCAGGCTTTCTGGTCCTACGCTGACAACCAGTGTGAAAGCGGCCATCGTTCCTCCATGTTTGTGGAAGGCCGTTTCCGTCTGCGTTGAATCTGTCGGCTCTTGCCCAGGGCATGGAGCGGGGGTAAGAGCCAGCTCCATGATTTGTGTGTGTGAGGTCAGTGACTTTCCTCTCTTGCCGACATCCCAAAGGTGTCGGCTTTTTTCTCCGTGAAACATCGCAGGCTCAACCATCCCTGCGTATTTTTTGATCGCAGGGCCAGAAGTCAATGCCTGTGCGGCCTGGCCCTGTTTTCCCGAGGCTTGTCCACAGGCGGTTCCACAGACGCTGGGCATAACCTGCAATCCTGTTTTCCGAACTGCTGCGTTCAGAAAACATTCCCTAAGTAGTTACTGCCAAAAGAAAAACGTCCTCTGGCAACGAATCTGATGGATGGAGCGAGGTGCGTGAAACATCGGCATTGAATGTACGCATGAAAATAGAAAAGCCGGCACCTGGGCCGGCTTTTTCAATGCCTGAGCGCTGGCTTACTTGCGCTTGTCAGCGATGGCCGAGGACACCACCATGTCCAGCACATAGACATAGCTTGAAGCATCGGCGGGAACATTTTGGCGCTTGAAGCGGTTGATGCGCAGCACATTGCTCACACCGGCTTCGTGCTTGTAGCCTTCAATCTCGCTGTAGAAGTTCTCCCACTGGCCGGTATAGGTCTTGACGCCGTTGTCGCCGTAGCGGATCTCGCGCACCTGTAGACACTGATGGCGGCCTGCACCTGCACTACAGGCCTTGCGCTCGGGGCCGACCTCGAGAAATATGCGTTCGGGCGCACCGCCGTATTGGGTCTGGGCGGTGGGCTTGCCGTTGAGCTGCCAGCGAGTGCCATCAATGAACTGCAGCGTCAGGCGAGGCTGTTCGGTAGTGGAGCCGCCGAGCTGCACGTTCCACTGCTTGGCGGTGGGCAGAATGCGCGCTACCTTCTGCTCCAGCATCATCAGCTGGTTGTCATTGCAGGCACGCAGGGTGCTCATGCCGCGCTGCAGATTGATGCGCTGGCCTTCAACGGTGTAGGCCGACGAGATGACATTGCACAGATTCTTGACGACGACGCGCTGGTCCACGAAGTCCAGCTCGATAGGTGCCTGGCTGGAGCCCAGAAACCAGCTCTGGTCCTCATTGCCAGCCGGTGTGTAGGCCTGCTGCAGTTTCCAGTGATAGGCGGTCAGCGACGCGGCATCGCCTGCGGGGCCTGTAGGGCCGGGCTTGCTTGCACCGCCGCCGCTTGTCGTACCGCAGGCGGCAAGCGTCATGGAAGCAACAAGGGGAAGGCACCAGGTCCAGCGAAATTTCATAGGGTTTCCTTAAGGTGGAATAGAGGAATACGGCAAACCGTGTCAGCAGAAGCAGAGTCTCTGTTGACCATATCAGTTCCCTGCGGGTTTTATCTGACCTTAACCCAACGTTGCAGTTGTTTTGCGCTTCGACAACCTCAGAGTGTCAACAAATGCTGCACGCTGACGGGCGGGGAAATCTGATGTGCTGCTCGGGCGTGAAGCCCCTGTAAAGATCGAAAAAATCCGTACAACTAGACAGCGCTTCGTCAAATTAGTCTTTGCCAAGCTGCTACGCTTCAAAGGTTCGGGCCATGAAGAGACTATGGCCCAGGCATCAAGGAGTTTCTGTGCGCTTAGGTGGTGTTGCTTTGTTTGGGCTGAATTGGGGGCGGCTGGGTTCTGTGGGCATATTGGCAGGTTTGCTGGGGGCATGCTCGGCAACCGCACCTCAGCATATGCCGGTCCAGGAGACCTTCGATTCCAGTTCCACGTTTTCCCGCGGCTTTGATGCGACACCGGCACAGACTTGCGAGGCCGCGCGCCGAGCCTTGTTGAGTCAGGGTTATATCGCCACGGCCAGGACGCAGGAGCTGATAGAGGGGCGCAAGAACTTCCAGCCCAATACGGAGACCAATCTGGAAATCAATTTCCGCGTGGTCTGCGTGCCGCAGACCAGCGACGGCCTGGTCAGCCTGGGCTTTGCGACGGCGCTGCAGGATCGCTATTCGCTCAAGAAAAGCGCAACCTCGGCCAGCGTGGGGGTGAGCGCTCTGGGGTCGCTGTCGCTGCCGTTTTCTTCCAGCAACGATTCGCTGGTCAAGGTGGGCAGCGAGACCGTTTCCAAACGCAGCTTCTACGACAGCTTTTTCGAGCTGGTGGAAAACTATCTGAAGCAGGATCAGGATGCACCATAGTTTTGAGCACACCAGTCTGCAGCGCATGGTAGGTGGGCGCTTGCGATTCTGATCTGGTAGCAAGAACTAAAAAGCGGCTCTGCGAGCCGCTTTTTAGTCTGCGAGATCCGTTCAGATGAACAGCGCCGGGTCCACCATGGCGCGGTTCAGCATCACGCTCCAGTGCAGGTGGGGGCCGGTCACGCGGCCAGTGGCTCCGACCTTGCAGAAGGCATCGCCTGTCTGCAACTGATCGCCCGGCTTGCAGTCCACCTGGCTCAGGTGGCAGTACATGGTCAGCAGGCCGCCGCCATGGTCCAGCCAGACCGTGCCGCCGTTGAAGAAGTAGTCGCCCACATCGATCACCTTGCCCGGCAGAGGTGCGCGCACCGGCGTTCCGGTGGGGGCGGCAATGTCCATGCCGCTGTGCGGATTGCGCGACTGGCCGTTGAAGACACGACGCAGGCCGAAGCTGCTGGAGCGGCGGCCCGGCACCGGCACGCGCATGTGCAGGCTGCCGGAAGGCGGCGGCTCGGTGAAGGTGGCCATCACGGTCTTCAGGTGGGCGGCCTCGCGTTCGTAGCGGGCATTGTCTTCGGCAGACAGATCCACCGTCTTGGGCGAGACCTTGAGGCGCTGCTCCACATACTGTTTGTCGCGCACCGTATAGCTCATGCTTCGCAAGCGGCCATCGGTCTTCACGCCAATGCTCTGCTCGCCCGGTGCGGTGGCAAGCGGTATGCCCACGATTGCGGTCCATTCGATCATGTCGCCCACCACCAGAACCTCGGCTTCTGCGGCCGTGACCAGGGGGCGTGCGGAAGCCGGGCCCAGCGACAGGCGTGCGACGCCGCCGGGAACCCTGCTGTCCTGCGGCCAGAGCGCGCCGTCCGAGCTGGCGCTGCGTGCCGCCCAGGCCGGTGCGGCGGCAAACAGCGCTGTTTGTGCCATCCATTGCAGCAGGCGACGGCGTTCGGGCGGGAGAGAGGGGCTGGTGAGGGTTTCGGTCGGCATGGTGCTTATCGGGTTGTGCAGGCATTGTGCTGCATTGCTATCGATAGCGGAGCTAAAGGCGATACAGACATGTGAGCTTTACGCTGGCCAGCCCTTGAAGACCGGCTGCGTGATCAGGGCCGGCGCATGCTCCGGGCCAGGTCCAGCTGTTCCCGCTGCTCCAGGGCCTGGACTGCACCAAGCCGGTCGCGCTGCTGCTTGTTCTGGCTCAGCTTGAACTTGGCTTCCAGGCGGTCGACAGTAATTTCCAGGCCCACGATGGCGCCGAGCATGCGTTGCAGGTAGTCGGGCGGAGCGTCGCTCATCTTCCATGGGGCTTCGGCATTGTTGCTGGCCTCGTGGCGGCGGGTGAGCCGGCCCACCACGCCGCGCACGAACTTTTCATCGTCGCGCACGCTGATGCGGCCGTGCGCGTGGACCACACGGTAGTTCCAGGTCGGCACCTGCTCGTGGGTCTCGTGCTTGCTGGGATACCAGCTGGGAGAGATATAGGCCTGCTCGGCACGGAAGATCACCAGCACGGAGTTGTCGTCCCGGATCTGCTGCCACACAGGATTGGCGCGTGCCACGTGGGCGATCAGTCGCAGCATGCCATCCTCGTCCTGCAGCAACTCGAATGGCAGGTGATTGGCATCCAGCCCCGCATCGGACTGGGTGACCAGGCAACCCAGCGGGTGAGCCTGGATCAGGGCATGCAGGGCGGTGGGGTCGTCGACCTTGAAATGGCTGGGGTTGTACATGAAGGCTGCTGCAATGAGTGGTGCAAAAACGAATGAGCTTTTATGAGCTTGTTTATACCGTCATGCAGGCTGCGCGCCGAGAAGCCGCCTGCATGGCAGGCGGCATGGCACGAAGGCGAGTGGCGTTTCAGCGGTGCTCTCGATCCCCGCGCGAGCGGCCCTCGGAGCGCGCCGCTTGCATGCGAGCCTGTTGCTCGGCCTGGTGCTGCTGAGCCTGCTGGTGGCGTTGGGCCTGTTCCTGCGCCCGTTGTTGCTGCATCTGGGCTTGCTGCTGGCGTTGCTGTTGTTCACGGGCCTGTTGCTGCTGCATTTGCTGCTGGCGCTGAGCTTGCTCCTGAGCGCGCTGCTGTTGCATCTGGGCTTGCTGCTGGCGCTCCTGCTGCTCTCGGGCTTGCTGCATTTGCCGCTGGCGCTGGGCCTGCTCCTGGGCGTGCTGCTGTTGCATCTGGGTTTGCTGCCGATGCTCTTGCTGTTCACGGGCTTGCTGCTGCATTTGCTGCTGGCGCTCCTGCTGCTCTCGGGCTTGCTGCATTTGCTGCTGGCGCTGGGCCTGCTCATGGGCCCGCTGCTGTTGCATCTGCTGCATCTGGGCTTGCCGTCGCTCCTGTTGCTCGCGGGCTTGCTGCATTGGCTCCTGTGGGCGTTGCTGCAAGGCTTTCTCCGTCATGGCAGCCTGCATCTGTGGTGCCTGCGGCGGATGGCGATCATGTGGGGCTTGCGGTTGCATCAAGGCATTGCCATTGGATGCGCGCGGCCCGCCTGGAGCCTGGCTGGGGCCCTGGGCAAAGTCCGGCCGCCCCTGAGGCTGTGTCGCCAGGGGGCTTGATGCTGGTTGGCGCTGGTTCAGGACATGGCCGCCGGCTGCGAGGGCGGCGGCACCGACGGCTGCGCCCGCTGCTGCGCTCGCTGCCATCGTGCCATGCCCAGTAAGCACGCCTGCTGCCTGGGGCTGCCCGGCCGGCTCGCGGCGCTCGCCTGAGGCATTTTCATGGATGTTGTTGATGTAGGTGTTGTCCGTGCGATGGATGTTCTGCACCACGGTTCGCGACTGGGATATATAGGTTGTGTTGTTGTAGACCACAGCCGGACGTGCCTGCGGGGGCGGGGGGCGCTCGCCGTGACGCCAGGGCCTTTCAGGATCGCCCCAGTGCATATTCCAGGCATTCCAGCCCCAGGACGGATGCCTGTCCATGGACCCGGCCAGCACGATGGCGGTGCCAAAGCCCAGCAGGCCGGCCATCACGGGCACGCCGGCCACGGGAGCCGGAGGCGGCACCTCCACATAACGGTAGCCGCCATATACGGGCAGCGGCTGACCGTAGACCGCAGCCGGGTCGTACTGAGGAACGTAGACCGTATCCACCTGGGAGGGGCTGATTTCAATGAACTGCTCCGGTGGCTCTATGACCGGGTCGGGCAGCGGTGTGACCACGGCTCCTGGCGTATAGGCCACGGCGGCGGGCGTGGACGCCAGGTTGACCTTGAGCTGGCTGGAGGTCTTGAGCGTGCCGGCCTTGTAGGCCCGGCTGCGCATGACCTGTATGGCGTTCATCACATCCGAGGGATCGTTGTAATAGGCCTTGCCTAGCGCCGTGGTCCAGGGCAGGTTGGAGGCCAGCTGTTCCAGCACGTTGGGAAACTGGGTCAATGATTTGACGGACGGGTCCCAGTTCTGGGCGTTGACGGCATTGCTCAGCGCCGTCCTCTGCAGACCGGGGTTTTGCCCCAGCCAGGTTTCGGCGGCGCTGATCTGGTCTGGATAGGTGGCACCGGCCAGGATCTGGGCCACCAGCTTGTCCGGGTAAAGCGCAATCGGCGCCACCATCCGGTAGAGCGCGTCTGCATCGGGTGGCACATAGGCTGCGGGCTGAGGCTGTGCGGCATCGGGCGTGGCAGCCGGTGCCAAGGCCGATGGCGCACTGTCCGCCTTGATCGGCGAATCCTTGTCGTTGCAGGCGCTCAGCGCCATGGCGGCGGCCAGGGCGATCACGCTCGGGTGCCATAGGCGGGCGACCGTGCTTGGCTGCTGTTCCGGCTGCTCAGGCCGGGTCCGGGGGAAATGCGACATCTGACGCTCCTTGCGCCGCACAGTGCAAGTCACGGTGCTATGGCGGATGCTGTTTTAACGCCAGTGTTGAGCCGTTGTTGACAGAGTGTTGTAAGCAAATCAAGCGTGTGGCGGCAGTCCGTGCTCAGAGAGGAACTGGCAAATTTTGATAGCTGTTATTGCAGTTTGAGTAATGCTTTGATGCTAAAAATAGTGAAAATTTACGGCAAAAAATGCAAGGGGCAGCTTCTCGGCTGCGTCACCAAGCTCGGGGCACTATCTCCCATGAAAAAGGCCTGCGCGAGGCAGGCCTTGGAGCTATCCGTGAAGTAGCACGCCGGTCACATTATTCGGTCATGGTGCCCATGAGTGTGCTCGTGCCCATGGCGTCCAGCGGCTTGCCGTTGACCTGGAATTCACCCTTGGCATAGACGATCTCGGTGCGCATCTTGCCGTCCTTGTCCTCGAAGATGCCTTGCTCCTTGAGCATGTCAAGGCTGGCTTGAGTCTGGGCCTTGGCGGTTTCCTCGATATCTTCGGGCTTGTACTCGCTCTCGCCTTCAAACACGGCCAGCAGGCTGGAGCGCCTGCGCGAGAGCATCATGTTTTCCATGAAGGGCTTGGGCATATCGGCCTTGAGGCTGACCTTCAGGTCCTGCAGCAGAGTGCCCATCTTCTGGCCATCGCCCAGATATTGAATGGCAGCCGCGAATTCGCTCACGCCATCGGGGGTGCGCATGGACAGGCGTTTGAGTTCGATCACGGGCTGGCGAGCCAGGGCCTGTGTGAGCGACTTGAGCATTTTCTCGCGCAGATCGCCGCTTTGCTGCTCGTCGGTGTCCTCACCGTCCCCAGCTTCGCCAGCAGCACCGAGCAGCGGGTTCTTGCGCTTGCTCATTTCCACAACCTGGTTGATCCAGTTGGCATCGACATTGTTGAACGCCATGTCCAGCACTAGGTCGTCAGCCTGCTTGTCTTCGAGTTTGGCGGTCTTGATGCCGGTCTTGAGCGTCATTTCCACGACCTCGCCCTTGAGGATGGTGTCCGAATCCATGGTGATGCCTTCGAAGTGGCTGGCAGAGCTCTTGCCTTCCTCTTCCTGCTTGGTGGCGGCAATCTTGGCAATCGTCATGGCAAACGGACCGGTCCAGAACTGCTGGCCCGAGGGCTGCTTCATGTCGAAACGCATATCGGCCTTGTCCAGCGTCACGCTGCCTTCCTCGTCCTTGAACTGCAGGCCGGCGAAGCTGCCCGTGCCCTTGGCGGCCTTCATGTCGGCGGGCATGTCCCAGACGATCTTCATGCCGCCCCAGTTCATTTCGCTGTCCTTGATCTTGCTGCTCACGGCCGGCGATGTCATGACGTTGGAGCTGCTGCGGCCCCAGCCGACCTTGGTGTCGACTTCCAGCGGAGAGCGGCCGTTGAGCGCAGTCTTCAGCTCCGGGTCTGCATTCTCGGGCAGATTGAAGCTGGTGTGAATCTCGGCGGCATGGCCCAGGGGGAGCGGTCCGTGGCTGATCTTGTGCTCTGCGGTGAACTGGACGGGCTCGTCGCCACTGTCCAGCGTCCATACCGTTTTGGCAGTGGAAGAAAAAGCACCGCGGTCATAGCTGGTGACCTGAATCTTCACGCCATGCTCGCTCCACTTGTCCAGACCTTCGGTAAAGCTTTGCTGCAGCTTGCCGCCCATGTAATAGCTGGTGCCCAGTGTTCCTGCCACGATCACGGCGACGGCCGCTGCAATGCCTGCTCCTGCTTTTCTGTTCATTATTGACCTTTGATGAAAATAAAAAATCCGCGAATGAATTGCGGATTGGTAATGTTGTGGTGAGCAGGATTCTAGAAAGAAAATAATCAAATGCTCTGAATTTCAGAACATTTTATGCAAATGTTTATCGAGTATTGAAAATCAATACCGACGGTATTCATTTCAATATGTAACCGTGATTCAGGGGTGCTATCCATTTCTCGGTCGGAGAGCCGAATAGCTGTTCTCGGAATAAATGCCGCAGCGGTATGCGCAATAAAAAAGGCTGCCAGTGAATCCTGGCAGCCTTGCTGAAACCGACTGGAGCGTTTACTTGCCCCAGCTGTCCTTGAGTCCGGTGATCTTGTTGAACACGGGCTTGTCGCTGCGGTGATCCTTGCGGTCGGCCACAAAGTAGCCAAAGCGCTCGAACTGGAACTTGTCATCAGCCTGTGCCGCCTTGAGCGAAGGCTCCACATAGGCGGTGACGACCTTGAGGCTGTCGGGGTTCAACAGGCTCAGGAAATCCTTGCCGCCGGCATCGGGTTGCGGGTCGGTGAACAGACGGTCGTACATGCGCACTTCGGCCTGCAGGCCGTCGGCCACGCCCACCCAGGTGATGGCTGCCTTGACCTTGACGCTGTCGGCGCCCGGTGTGCCGCTCTTGGTGTCGGGCACCACGGTTGCCAGCACCTTGGTCACATTGCCGTCGGCATCCTTTTCGGCGCCCGTGCATTCGATCACATAGCCGCCCTTGAGACGGACCTTGTTGCCGGGGAACAGGCGCTTGTAGCCCTTGGGCGGCACTTCGGCAAAGTCTTCGCGCTCGATCCAGACTTCACGGCCAAGGGTGAAACGACGCTCCGGCACGGTTTCACCTTCTGCAGCGTGGGGCAGGGCGGGCAGGTGGCAGTCCTCCAGGTGTCCGGCGCTGCCAAAAACCTCGGCCCAGTTGCTGAGCTCGAGCTTGACCGGGTCCAGCACGACCATGGCGCGGTGTGCCTTGTTTTCCAGATCTTCACGCAGGCAGCCGTCCAGCGTGCCGTAGTCGATCCAGGCGTAGTCCTTGGTCACGCCGATGCGTTCGCAGAAGTTGCGAATGGACTCAGGCGTGTAGCCGCGGCGGCGCAGGCCGACCACGGTGGGCATGCGCGGGTCGTCCCAGCCTGTGACGAACTGGTTGTCCACCAAGTGCTTGAGCTTGCGCTTGCTGGTGATCACATAGGTCAGGTTCAGGCGCGAGAACTCGTACTGGCGGGGCTGGGGGGCATCGATCAGACCGCCTTCGCGCAGGTGGTTCAGCAGCCAGTCATAGAAAGGGCGCTGATCCTCGAACTCCAGTGTGCAGATGGAGTGGGTGATGTGCTCGTAGGCATCCTCGATGGGGTGCGCAAAGGTATACATCGGGTAGATGCACCACTGGTTGCCGGTGTTGTGGTGCTCGGCATGGCGCACACGATAGATGGCCGGGTCGCGCAGATTGATATTGGGTGCGGCCATGTCGATCTTTGCGCGCAGCACGGCAGCGCCATCGGCGAGCTTGCCGGCTTTCATGTCGGCAAAGCGCTGCAGGTTTTCGGCCACGGAGCGGTCGCGGAAGGGGCTGTTCACGCCGGGACGGGTGAAGTCGCCGCGGTTGGCCTTCATCTCGTCGGCCGACTGCTCGTCCACATAGGCCAGACCTTGCTCGATCAGGTAGACCGCACAGCGGTACATGAAGTCGAAGTAATTGCTGGCGAAATAGAGGTTCTCGTGTCCGTCGGCATCCTTCCAGTCAAAGCCCAGCCAGCGCACGGCATCGATGATGCCGTCCACATATTCCTGATCTTCCTTTTCCGGATTGGTGTCGTCGAAGCGCAGATGGCAGACGCCGCCGAAATCGCGTGCCAGACCGAAGTTCAGGCAGATGGACTTGGCGTGGCCCACGTGAAGATAGCCGTTGGGCTCTGGCGGAAAGCGGGTGCGGATCTTGGCTTCGTCGACCTGGCCGCTCTGGTGATGCTGGGCATCGCCGGGCGCGCCGCCCCAGTGACGGGTGGCATAAGTGCCCTTGTCCAGATCCGATTCGATAATCTGGCGCAGGAAGTTGGTGGGCTTGACCGCTTCGGAGGCGGAGTCGTTGGATTTGGAGGCGTCAGCAGAGCTCATCGCACCATTTTAGGCCGGCTGCCATGACCTCATGTCGATCTGCGGACACTGCAGCTTTGCCTCGTGTGCATTTGGACACAATGTTTTTGAGGAATCATGCCATCCTGACGGGACTCTGAAACGTTATATCCCCAAGGGCCGAAGGCGCTGCACAGGTTTGCAAGCTTGCCCCCGGTGACTCATAAACAGAGGAGAGATTGTGATGTCCAGAACAACTTCCCCCCGCATGGCCAAGCTGCTTGCTGCTGGCTCTATCGTTGTGGCAGGCCTGATGGCTGCCGCAGGCGCCCAGGCGCATGGTGGCGTCAGCCTGTCGGTCGGTATCGGCGTGCCCGGCGTGGCCGTGGGTGTCGGCGCTCCCGTTTACGCTACGCCCTATGTGGCACCAGCTCCGGTCTACATGCCGCCACGCCCCGTCTACTATGCGCCTCCGGCACCGGTCTACTATGCGCCGCCGCCGCCCGTGTATCGTCCCGCACCCGTGATGGTTGTTCCCGGCCCGGTCTATTACGGTGGCGGCCCGCGCTGGCGTGGTCATCGCCATCATCATCACTATCGCTGATGGCATCGATGACAGAGCCCTGAAAGACTCTGCACCACAGACGGCTGCCCAGGCAGCCGTTTTTTATGCCTGCGGGTCGGGTGCCGCGCTCGCATAATCCGGGGCAGTCCTCAAAAACCAGGAGAGTGCTTCCGTGAAAACCGTCTATGTCCTCAATGGCCCGAATCTCAATCTGCTGGGCATGCGCGAACCCGCCATCTATGGCTCGGCCACGCTGGCCGATGTCCAGAAGCTCTGCGAGCAAGCTTGCGTGCGCCATGGCCTGAAGCTGGAGTTCCGTCAGAGCAACCATGAGGGCGAACTGGTGGACTGGATTCACGAGGCGGGCCGTCTGCACGCCAAGGGAGAGTTGCAGGCGCTGATCATGAACGCCGCAGCCTATACCCATACCAGTGTGGCAATTCTCGATGCCGTCAAGGGCACGGCCGTGCCGCTGGTGGAACTACACATCAGCAATGTCCATGCGCGCGAGAGCTTTCGGCACCATTCCTATTTGTCGGCCACGGCGCGCGCCGTGATGTGCGGCTTTGGTGTGGCCGGCTACGGCCTGGCCATCGATGCGGTGGCGCAGTGGTGACATCGGCGGTTGAAGCAGCCTGCTCCCTGGACCAGGTCTCGCAGGAGCTGGGTATTGACTTGCCACCAGCGATTGCCCGGCTGCAGGCCACGGCGCAGCGCGTGCAGACCCGGCTTGGCGAAGCCGCCGACAGCGGCGCGATGATCTGGCATGGCTGGCAGCCACCGGCCGGGGTGGCGCCGCGTGGCTTGCCGCTGGTGCTGCTGCATGGCGGCAGCGGCAGCTGGACGCATTGGTTGCGCGTGATTCAGCCTTTGACAGAGGCTGGTTATAGCCTGTGGCTGGCAGATCTGCCGGGTTTTGGCGAATCCGATGGCGTGCCCGGGGGCATGGATGTGGACACCATGCTGGAGCCTCTGGCCTATGGCATCCGGCAACTGCTGGGCAATGCCGGTGCAGGCCCTGTCTGCGATCTGGTCGGTTTTTCCTTTGGCGGCATGACCGCCGGTCTGCTGGCCGCCGAGCATCCGGAGCTGGCCCGCAAACTGGTGGTGGTCGGTGCTCCCGGCATGGGCATGACCGAAGGACGCAGCGTGCGCCTGCTGGGCTGGCGTCATCTGCCGGGTCTGGAGGCGCAGATGCAGGCCCATCGCCACAATATCGCGGCCCTCATGCTGCATGACGCGGCGCTGATCGATGAAGAGACGCTGGCGCTGCATGCACTCAATGTGGCTCGTGACCGGCTGCCGCGCAGACGGCTGTCGCGCACCGATGTGCTGGCCCGGGCTCTGACCCGTATCAAAGTGCCGGTTGCGGCGATCTACGGCGAGCATGACCCTCTGTATGCGGGCTGCCTGGCCGAACTGCAACTGCTGATGCAGCGACAGTGCCAGGGGGCACTGGACTGGCAGATGATGCGAGGCGTGGGCCATTGGGCCCAGCACGAGGACCCGACCACCTTCTGCGCCGCGCTGCAGGAGGCTCTGCTGTGAGCAATGCTGCCGTCTACGAACTGACCGAGGCCGATGTGCAATGGAGCGCCGTGCGCTCGCAAGGCCCTGGCGGCCAGAATGTGAACAAGGTGGCCAGCGCCGTGCACCTGCGCTTTGATGTCCGGGCCTCGCGTCTGCCGCCCGATGTTCAGCAGCGCTTGCTGGCGCTGGGCGATTCGCGCATCACCACCGATGGGGTGGTGGTCATCAAGGCGCAGAAGTACCGCACCCAGGAACACAATCTGTGGGATGCACTGCAGCGCCTCAATGCGTTGGTGGCCACGGTTGCCAGGCCACCACGCCCGCGCAAGCCGACCAAGCCGACCTGGGGCTCGCAGCAAAGACGCTTGCAGGGTAAAAGCCTGCGCTCCGGCATCAAGGCTTTGCGCGGCCGGGTGCATGACTGAGCTTGTGTAGCGGCAAAGCCACGCTCAGGTCAGTCAACTGTATCAAAAGGCATGTGCGCACCCCGTCGGGCCGGGTGCGGATCGGTCAGCTGGCTGCGGGTCTGCGCTATATTGTTTTGATAGCTGCAGTCGCAGAATGCAAAAGCGCTACAGCCTGTTTCCCATCAAATTCCGTGCTGCCTTCGGGGGTTGTCCATGAGCACATTGCCTTTGACTTATCTGGAGCGGCCCGCGCAGCTTGCCGCCGGTCAGCCTGCCTGGCTGCTGGTGCTCATGCATGGCGTGGGCAGCAATGAGCAGGACCTTTTCGGCCTGGTGCCCTATGTGCCGCCGCAGTTCCATGTGCTCAGTCTGCGCGCGCCCTTTGCCATGGGCATGGGCGCCTATGCCTGGTTTCAGTTCACCGTGGATGCCGATGGCACGCGCCATATCAATGTGCCGCAGGAGCAGCAGGCGCGCATTTTGCTGCAGCAGACGGTGGAGCAGGCAGCACAGCAACTGGACATCCCGCCCGAGCGTGTGGTGCTGGGAGGCTTCAGCCAGGGCGGCATCATGAGCCTGAGCCAGATGCTGACGCAGCCTCAGACCTTCCGTGCCGCACTGGTCTGGCACAGTCGTCTATTGCCCGAGATCGCGTCGCTGCACGCGCCCGCTGCCGCCTTTGAGGGTAAGTCGGCCTGGGTCAGCCACGGCACTTATGACAATGTGATCCCGCTGACCAGCGCTCATGCCGTGCGTGACCGCCTGGCCTCCTTGCCGTTGCAACTGAGCTATCACGAGTATCCGGGTGCCCATGAGATCCGGCCCGAAGAGCTGAGGGCCAGCATGCAGTGGCTGCAGGATCTGACGCAGTCAGCGGATGACTTCGGCGGCGACGGCGATCAGTGACCGGCGGTCTTTGAAAACAGATTGATCACCAGCACGCCGCCCACAATCATGGCCATACCGGCTAGAGCGGGGGCATCGAGCTTCTGGCCCTGCCAGAAATAGGCAACGGCCGAGACCAGCACGATGCCCACGCCGGACCAGATCGCATAAGCCACGCCCGTGGGAACGGTGCGCAGCGTCAGCGACAGCAGATAGAAAGAAATCGCATAGCCCACCAGGGCAACAGCGGTGGGGCCGAGCTTGGAGAAGCCGTCCGACCTGGCGAGGAAGGAAGTGGCAATCACCTCGCAGATGATGGCCAGGCCCAGATACAGGTAATTTGTCATTCCGGGCACTGTAGTGCGGCCGGAGCCAGGCTGTTTCCAGCCCAGCTCCAAGACCCTGGGCGGCTTCCGGCCGTTATTGCCAAAATCCAGCGGCTGTGCGCACATCGCCTGGGGCAATGTGCGAGGCCAGGTCACGCCGGATCAGATGGCGGGGTACTCGCCCGTGCCCTCGGGCCAGGGCGTCAGCACCTCGAACCCGGTCTCCGTCACCAGCACCATATGCTCCCACTGGGCGGACAGCGATTTGTCGTTGGTGATCACGGTCCAGCCGTCAGACAGTTCGCGCGTGGCGGCCTTGCCGGCGTTGAGCATGGGCTCGATGGTGAAGATCATGCCAGGCTGCAGCATCAGTCCCTGGCCGGGCGTGCCGTAGTGCAGCACCTGGGGCTCGTCGTGATAGACCTTGCCGATGCCGTGACCGCAGTACTCGCGCACGATGGAAAAGCGCTCACGCTGGGCCACGGTCTGGATGGCATGGCCCACATCGCCCAGCGTGGCTCCAGGCTTGACTGCGCGGATGCCGGCCACCAGGGCTTCATAGGTGGTGTTGACCAGGCGCCTGGCCAGATTGCTGGGCTGGCCCACGTAGTACATGCGGCTGGTGTCGCCGATCCAGCCTTCGGGCGTGGTCACTGCGACGTCGACATTGACGATGTCTCCGTCCTTGAGGACCTGCTTGGCATCGGGGATGCCGTGGCAGACCACATGGTTGACGGAAGTGCATACGGTCTTGGGGAAGCCGTAGTAGCCCACATTGGTGGGCGTGCATTTCAGCTCGTTGACGATGTAGTCGTGACAGATCTTGTCCAGCTCCTCGGTGCTGACGCCGGGCTGCACATGGGGCGTGAGCATGGCTAGCACCTTGGCGGCCAGGCCGCCGGCCTTGCGCGAGAGGTAGATGTCGGTGGCGTCATGAATGGGCACGACTTTCTGCTTGCCGCGCTTCATTGCATGCCTCCCACAAGGCGCACCGGACGGGGGCGGCGCACGGCGGCCTCGACTTCATGTGCGCTGGCTGGCTGCAGCTCGCGCTCGGCTTGCTGCAGCAGCAGGGCGCAGATGCCTTCGTAGTTGAGCTGGGGGTGATGCTCGGCCAGCTGGCCTACACGCAGCCAGTGCTCGGCCTGGGCATTGATGGAGCGGCCGAGGGCCGCGCTGGAGACACGAATCTGGTCGTGCAACTGGTCTGAAATTTTGACGATTCCCATGGCCGAGCATCATAAGGTCTGTATACGTTTCGTATATTGACAAACGCAAATTGCATGGTTGAAGCAGCGGTTTTGCCACTGCTTGACAAGCGCTGTTCGTCGAATGGGGTTTTAAGGCCACGTCGTACGACATGGCGCTCAAGAAGTTGATAGCGCTCTGCGCTTGATTGACATTGCTTGCAGCCATGGTTGTTCAGAAAATTGAAAGCTTTTAAGGCAGGCCTTGCATTCGTGCAGCTCAAGTCTTATAAAAGATATATATCATCAGTGTTTGCCTTGTCCATATTGAGTTTCATGCTATAAAAATTGAAGAACAATCAATGCGTGCCAGACATCTTGAGATGTTCTGGCGTCCGGTCACAACAGACGCAGAGTCAGGGTCGTTCATGGAAAACGCAGTCAACCAAGCAGAGCAGGGCGAGCAGCCCGTCACCGAATCCCAGGAGCCGCAAGCTCGAAAGCCACAGCATCCACGCAATGGGCATGCGGCCCGCATCGTGGTCGTGGGCGGCGGTGTGGCGGGGCTGGAGGTGGCCACTGCCCTGGGCAAGCTCAAGAGCGAGAGCATTGACACGGTGACGCTGGTGGACAGCGACTCCGCCCATGTCTGGAAGCCCATGCTGCACACGATTGCCGCTGGCACCCGCGATCTGGCTCAGCAGCAGACCACTTATCTTGCCCAGGCCACCGATGCCGACTTTGCCTACCAGCCCGGCGAGATGTGCGGCCTGGACCGCGAGGCACGCGAAATTCTGCTGGCCCCCATCTATGCCCCTGATGGTCGCGAGCTGGTGGCGGGGCGGCGCCTTGCGTATGACAAGCTGGTGATTGCGGTGGGCAGCGGTGCCAACGACTTCGGCACGCCCGGCGTGCATGAGCATTGCTTCATGATCGATTCGCGCCGCAAGGCCGATGCCTTCAACCAGGAAATCCGGCTGCGCATGGTGCGCTGCATGACCAGCGGCGAGCAGCTGCAGGTCGCCATCGTAGGCGGCGGTGCCACGGGGGTTGAGTTGGCGGCAGAGCTGGTCCAGCTTGCAGAAAGTGCCACGGCCTACGGCGCATTGGGCGAGGCGGCCAAGTTCCGCATCGTGCTGATTGAGGCAGGCTCGCGCCTGCTGCCCAGCTTTCCCGAAGAAATCTCTGAAGCCACGCGCGTGCGGCTGCAGGCCCTGGGCGTTTCCGTGATCGTCGGCGGCCGCGTCAGCCGTGCGACGGAGCAAGGTTTTGAGCTGGCCAATGGAGAGCTGGTTCCCGCCAGCCTGCGTGTCTGGGCGGCCGGGGTCAAGGCGCCGGAATTTCTGATGCAGCTGGGTTTGCAGACCACGCGCAGCAATCAGCTGCTGGTCAATGACGAGATGCAGACCAGCGACCCCGATATCTATGCCCTGGGCGACTGCGCCAGCTATACCTTGCCGGGCAAGCAGGAGGCCTTGCCTCCCACGGCCCAGGTGGCCCACCAGCAGGCCCGCTATCTGATCGAGACCCTGCCCCATGTGCTGGAGCGTCCCGGCGCCAAACCTGTAGGCTTTGCCTATCGCGACTTTGGCGCGCTGGTGTCCCTCGCGCATTACGACGCCTATGGCTCGCTGGGAAAGTTCGGCCTGTTCAACGGTGGTGTGATCCGTGGCCGCATGGCCATGCTCAGCCACATCATGCTGTACCGCTCGCACCAGGCAAGGCTTTACGGCTTCTGGCGCGGTGGCCTGCTGTGGCTGATCGATCTGATGAATGCGCGGCTGCGTCCCTCCATCCGTCTGGACTGAGCTACAAAAGCCCTTCGATGGGCAGCCAGCTCAGCACCCGCACCATGAAGCGTTGCCACCAACTGGTGCCGGGGTCCGCACTGAAGACCTGGGTTTCATGGGGCGGTTGCGGATTCTGGCCTGTCCAGCTGAGCCTGCCCTGCGGGTCCAGTTGCACCTTGTAGGCCATGCGCGGCAGATGCTGGTCCAGGCTGGTGCTGACCTGCTGGCTCAGGGCCGGGTCTTGGATGACCACGCCCATTTCGGTATTGAGCATGGCCGAGCGCGGATCGAAGTTGAAGGAGCCGACAAAGAGCTGCTTGCCGTCGACCGCGAAGGTCTTGGCATGCAGGCTGGCGCCGGAGCTGCCCGTGGTGGCCGAGCTGCCGCTTAGCGCGGCGGGTGACGGGGCTTCGCGCTTGGGAGCCTTTTCGGCAGGATCGCTCTTCCGGGTCTTGTCTGGCTCGTTGGCTGCGGGCTGACTGCGCAGATCGATCTGGCGGCGCATTTCGTAGAGTTCCACGCCCATCTTCAGCAGCGGCTTGCGGTATTTCTCGTAGCCTGCATGCACCACAGCCACATCGGTTGCCTCCAGGCTGTTGGTCAGAATGCGCACCCGCACCCCTTGCTGGCGCAGGTGAGCAAAGGTGTCGACTCCGGCCTGGGTTGGCACGAAATAGGGCGACACCACTTCCAGCAACTGCTGTGGCTGGCCAATCACCGGCTGGAGCTGGGACAGCAGCAAGTCCTCGGGCGCTGCTTCGCGCAGGACCTTGGCCGGGTCGTCGCTGACCAGGGTGGTCTCGGCCCATTGCAGCGGCAGCCGACCCGCCAGCAAGTCGGTGCTGAAGCGGCTGCGGCTAACGGCCTGCACATAGGCCTGGGATTCCGGGCGATTCACATCAGCGTGCAGGCCTGCATAGACCTTGTCCACGGCCTGCTGTGGCATGGCGGGCAGCAGGCTGGCTGCCGGGTAGGCGGAGGGGCTGCTCCAGTAACGGTCGAATTCCGCTGCAACCTCGCTCACCACCGAGCCTGTAGCCACCACATCGAGGTCGGCGAACAGTACGCCATCGGAGGCGGCAAAGTACTCGTCGCCGATATTGCGCCCGCCAACAATGGTGGCGGCGGAGTCGGCCGTGTAGCTCTTGTTGTGCATGCGCCGCTGGGTGCGCGCGAAGTCCGTTACATAGCCGATCGCCTTGGGTGTGCGCAAAGCGAAGGGGTTGAACAGCCGCACCTCGATTTGCGGATGTTGGTCCAGGGCTGCCAGCATGGCGTCCATGCCGCCGGTGCCGCCATCGTCCAAGAGCAGGCGTACGCGCACGCCGCGGTCTGCCGCGAGCAGCAACTCATCGAGCAGCAAATGGCCTGTGGTGTCGTTGCGCCAGATGTAGTACTGCACATCGAGCGTGCGCTGCGCAGCCCGGGCCAGCAGCGCACGGGCCGCATAGGCGTCATGGGCGTCGGCCAGCATATGGATGCCGCTTTGCCCGGGATGCGCCTGCTGTAGCGGCGCCAGCGCCTGGCCGAGCCGGGTTTGTAGGGCCTGCTCAGCGCTCAGGGCCTTGCTGGCCATGCGATCCGGCAGGGGGGGCAGACCGCAGCCCGACAGCAGTCCGGCGATCAGCAGGGCGGCCGCTGTACCGCGCCACAGGGGAAGTTCGGGTCTCGAGGCCTGTGTGTTTTGCATGATCCGAGTATGCCGCAGCGCATCAGGCGATCTTCACAGGGCCGGCTCGGCGATCTTCCACCACAAAACGTGCCAGCGTATAGAGGCTGCTGTCGGCCTGGAGCGGGTTGCTCACGGCGCGCAGCTCGGTGTTCATGGACTGCGGCGTGATCTCCACGAGGCTGTAGCCACGTTCCTCGCAGCGTGCGAAAACCACCTGGGGGTTGTGGGCCACGATGGCATCCACCCTGGCCTGTGTCGTGCCGCTGTGCGAGCTGATGGAGGTGCCGCAGAATTCGCTGGCAAGCACCGGATTGGCCTTGTCCGGGGCCTGGTCGGGCTGGGCCGAAATGGCGCAGACATAGTTTTGGTGAATGTCTCCACCGAGCAGCACGCTGTTGCGTGGCTGGCTCTCGGCAATCTGGCGCACCAGGCGCTGGCGGGCCTGAGGGTAGCCGTCCCAGCTGTCGGTCGACTGCCGGCCATTGGGATGCTTGCGGGCCGCGAACAAGGTGGTCTGCACCACGGTGCTCCAGCGGGTGGCGTCGACCCTCTCGCGTGCATCGCCCTGCAACTGCCGGGCCAGCCAGCGCTCCTGATCCCAGCCCAGAAAGCTGCGCGCCGGATCTTGCAGGGCAGGGCATTCGGCCGGGTCCACGGTGCCGGTGCTGGCCTTGCCCTCTGGGCGGCAGGCCTGCAGATCGCGGTACTGGCGGCCGTCCAGCAGATGCAGTCTGGCCAGCTTGCCCCATTGCAGGCTGCGGTACAGCGCCAGGCCTTGAAAGTTGCGCTGCAATGCGCTGCCACGCAGTGGCATGTTTTCATAAAAGGCCTGCCAGGCCGCCATGCGTCTTGCTAAGAAGTGAGCGCTGTCCCCTCGTCCGTACTGGGCCACATAATCGTTTTCAACTTCGTGGTCGTCCCAGATGACGGACCAGTTGCACACGGCATGGGCGGCCTGCAGATGGGGGTCGCTCTTGTGCAGTGCATAGCGGTCGCGGTAGTCCTGCAAGGTCTGGGCGGTACGCAGCGGCTGCGCACGCGCCAGTCCATCGGGCTTGGCCGGTTGCGCATATTCATAGATGTAGTCGCCGAGAAACAGCACCAGATCGGGCGAGGCCTGCGCGGTATCGGCCCAGGCGCTGTAGAAGCCATGCTCCCAGCGCTGGCAGGAGGCCACGGCCAGACGCAGCTTGCGCACATCGGCGCCGGCCGTCGGGGCGGTGCGGCAGCGTGCCGTGGTGCTGAAGGCGTCGCCACAGCGGAAACGGTAGAAATACCAGCGGTCAGGGCTCAGGCCGTTGACCTGCACGTGGACGGCATGGCCCCATTCGGCCCTGGCCTGAGCTTGGCCATAAGCCACGGGCTGGCGGAACTGGGCATCATGGGCCACTTCCCAATGCACGGTCTGTGCTGCCAGGTCGGGCGCGGCCGCTGTACCCAGATAGGTCAGAGGTGCTGTCAGCCGCGTCCAGATCAGGATATTGTCGGGTTCCGGGTCGCCGCTGGCCACCCCCAGTGTGAACGGATTGTGGGCCAGTGATTCCGTGGCGCGGGCCCAGGCCGGCAGGGCGCCTACGGCCGTGGCAAGGCTGGAGGCAATCAGAAAGCGCCGGCGATCCGGCGCGGGCGTGTGGACAGGAGAAAACATGGCGATGCTGTGGTGTCGGGGTTTTGTAGCCAGTGGCAGGAAGTATCTCCCCGACCTCACAGTCATCGCTGCGGTTTACTGCAGCTTTACGCGTTGACCAGCACCAGCTTGCCCTGCACCTGGCGCGAGCCCATGCGCTCATAGGCGGCGAATAGCTCGCTCATGGGCATGGTGCGGTCGATCACGGGCTTGATCCTGCCCTGGGCCCACCATTGCGACAGCTCCTGCATCATGGCCGCATTGTTCTGAGGCTCGCGCTTGGCAAAATCGCCCCAGAACACGCCGACCAGGGAAGCGCCCTTGAGCAGCGGCAGGTTCAGCGGCAGCGAGGGGATGGGGCCGGAGGCAAAGCCGATGATCAGATAGCGGCCGCGCCAGGCGATGGAGCGGAAGGCTGGTTCGGCGAACTCGCCGCCCACGGGATCGTAGATCACATCGGGGCCCTTGCCGTCGGTCGCTGCCTTGATGGCTTCCCGCAGATCGCCCTGGCTGTAGTTGATGGTGATGTCCGCACCCTGGGCCTTGCACAGCGCACATTTCTCGTCGGTGGAGGCCGCCGCAATCACCCGTGCGCCAGCCGCCTTGGCAATCTGTATGGCTGCCGTGCCAACGCCCCCAGCTGCGCCCAGCACGAGCACGGTCTCGCCGGCCTTGAGCTGACCGCGATCGATCAGCGCATGGTGGGAGGTGGCATAGGTCATGATGAAGGCGGCGGCATCGACAAAGGGGAAGTTGGCCGGAAGCGGCATGCACATGGCGGCAGGTGCCAGCGTATGCGTGGCGAACCCGCCCGTGCCCGAAAGACAGGCCACATGCTGGCCTGTCTTGAGATGTTTGACCCCTTCACCCACGGCCTGCACCACGCCGGCGTATTCCGAACCCGGCACGAAGGGTAGGGCCGGTTTGATCTGGTATTTGTTCTGCACGATCAGTAGATCGGGAAAGTTCAGGCTGGCAGCCTTGACTTCCAGCAGCACCTGGCCGGGGCCAGGCTGCGGCGTTGGCTGCTCGGTCCATTTCAGGGTCTCAACGCCGGTGGGGGTGGTGCAAAGCCATGCGTGCATATCTTGTCTCCTGATCTTCTTGAGGTGAGATTGGGGGGAATCGGCTCGCAGATGATAGAAGTGTGGCGCGAATGCCGCGTGTCTCTGTCGTGACCTTGGAGCCGCCTACAATCCGCCTCATCCATGAAGATTCTTATTTGCAATGACGACGGCTTCCAGGCCCCAGGCATCGTGGCCCTGCACGATGCGCTGCGCACCGTGGCAGACGTCGAAGTGGTGGCGCCCGAGCACAACAACAGCGCCAAGTCCAATGCCTTGACGCTGAATGCACCGCTGTATGTGCACCAGGCCTATAACGGCTTTCGCTACGTGAACGGCACTCCCGCAGACTGCGTGCATATCGCGTTGACCGGCCTGCTTGGCTACCGGCCCGATCTGGTGGTTTCGGGCATCAACAACGGCGCCAATATGGGCGACGACACGATTTACTCGGGCACCGTGGGCGCGGCCATGGAAGGCTATCTGTTCGGTATTCCCTCGATTGCCTTCTCGCAGGTGGACAAGGGCTGGGCCGAACTGGAGGCGGCGGCTGCCACCGCCCGTCAGATGGTTCAGGAGATGCTGGCCCAGCAGTTGATCGGTACGGCTCCCTGGCTGTTGAACGTGAATATTCCCAATATGCCGCTGCATGCACTCAAAAGCGTCAAGCTGTGTCGCCTGGGACGCCGTCATGCGGCCGAGCAGGCTATTCAGCAGCAAAGTCCGCGTGGCGAGACCATGTACTGGATCGGCAGTGCCGGCGCAGCAAAGGACGACTCCGAAGGCACGGACTTCCATGCCACGGCTCACGGCCATGTCTCCATGACGCCGCTCAAGGTGGATCTGACTGATCATGAAAACCTGGGCTATTGGGCGCAGACGGCCAGCAAGCTGGCAGGTCCATCCACTACGCCGGCGGCCGCATCGTGAGCGAGCGTCGTCCGCCTCAGGTCCCGGGCTGGATTGCACGTTCCGTGCAGACGGGCACCAGCGCGGTGCGGCCGCCCGTTGCTCCCAAGCCCATCAATCCGCTGCGCGTGGCCGCTTCGCCCGTGGGCGTGGGGCTGGACTCATCCACGGTGCGCTCCCGCATGGCCCAGCGAATCGGTGCGGCCGGTGTCAGCAACCCTGCCGTGCTGCAGGCCATGGCCACGGTGGAGCGTCACCGCTTTGTCGACAGTGCTCTGGTCAACCAGGCCTATGAAGACACCAGTCTGCCTATCGGCCTGGGTCAGACCATCTCCAAGCCCAGCATCGTGGCCCGCATGATCGAGCTGCTGCTCGACTCCGATGCGGCCCGCAACGGGCAAGGGCGCGTGCTGGAGATCGGTACAGGCTGCGGCTATCAGGCCGCCGTGCTGTCCATGCTTACCAAAGAGGTTTATTCGATAGAGCGGCTGCGCGGGCTGCATGAGAAAGCACGCGGTCATTTACGTCCCATGCGCCTGTCCAATGTGCATCTGATTCTCGGTGACGGCATGGTGGGCTTTGCCAGTGGCGCGCCCTATGCGGGCATCATCTCTGCTGCCGGCGGCGATGTGGTGCCGCAGGAGTGGTGCGATCAACTGGCAGTGGGCGGACGTCTGGTGGCTCCCGTCGTGGTTGGCGCGGGTAAGCAGGCACTGTTGGTGATTGACAAGAGTTCACACGGTTTTACTCAGACAGTTTTGGAAGCAGTCAACTTTGTCCCTCTAAAATCGGGGATCGCCTAGAAGGGAATAGCTTATGTTGGTATCGCGAAGTCTTGGTGCATGGGGAACGGCCGTGCTGGCAGGTGTCATCCTGGCCGGTTGTGCTGCCCAGGCAAACAGGGCTCCTGTGGAGGATCGCGGACAGTCGGCCTCCTCGTCTTCAACTGTGGACGTCAAGTCGCTGCCCGGCGCTGAAAATGCCGGCAAACCCGGTTACTACACCATCAAGCCTGGCGACACTCTGATCAGGATTGGTCTGGAGCACGGCCAGAGCTGGAAGGACATTGCTCGCTGGAGCAATCTGGACAACCCCAATGTGATTGAAGTCGGTCAGGTGGTGCGTGTGGTGCCGCCCGGACGCGAGGCGCCTGTCGCTTCGTCCGGCTCGGGTCGCGGTGTCGCGCCCGTGATCGTGGGCGGTGGCAGTACTGCAACGACGACTTCCCCTGCGACTCCCCCGGCTGCAACCGCAACGCCAGTGCCATCCACGCCTGCAACAACCCCGGCGCCTGTTGCCAAGGGAGCCGATGATGTGAACTTCATCTGGCCTGCCAGCGGCTCGCTGATTGCCGGCTTCGACGAGCAGCGCAACAAGGGCTACGACATCAGCGGCAAGGCTGGTGATCCCGTGGTGGCTGCCGCCGATGGCCGTGTGGTGTATGCCGGTGCCGGCCTGCGTGGCTATGGCAACCTCATCATCCTCAAGCACAACAACACCTATCTGACGGCCTACGCCCACAACCAGTCGCTGCTGGTCAAGGAAGATCAGGCCGTGAAGAAGGGGCAGAAGATCGCCGAGATGGGCAGCACCGATGCCGATCGCGTCAAGCTGCACTTCGAGGTGCGTCGCCAGGGCAAGCCTGTCGATCCTTCGCGCTATCTGCCTTCGCGCTGAGCATGGTCACGCAACGCAAGCAAGCCGCACAAGCCCCTGCCCAGCAGGGGCTTGTGCCTTCTGACGCGGTAGAGCAGAGCTGGGACGAAGCAGCCGAGGACAGCATTGCCTCGGCCGAGGTCGAGAACCGCGAACTCACGGTCGGCACCGAGCATCACGGTCAGCGTGTAGACAAGGTGCTGGCGCTGGGGGTGTCCGAGTTCTCGCGCAGCTATCTGCAGCAGTTGCTGGCCGACGGTGCGGTCACTCTCAACGGCAAGGTTCTGCTCAAGCCCTCGGTCAAGGTGGCAGTGGGGGATCGCCTGCGCGTGGAGATGCGGCCCACCCAGCAGAGCATGGCCTTCCAGCCCGAGGCCATGGATCTGCAGGTGGTCTATGAGGACGAGGATCTGCTGGTCATCAACAAGCCTGCAGGTCTGGTGGTGCATCCGGCGCCCGGCAACTGGACCGGCACATTGCTCAACGGCCTGCTGGCGCGTGACGAAAAAGCGCGCCAGGTGCCGCGCGCCGGCATTGTTCACCGGCTGGACAAGGACACCAGCGGTTTGATGGTGGTGGCGCGCAATCGCAGCACCATGGATGCGCTCATCAAGATGATTGCTGCGCGCGATGTGAGCCGTCAGTATCTGGCGCTTGCCCACAAGCAATGGGGCAGCCGCAAGCGCCGCGAGGTCGATGCGCCGATTGGACGCGACCCGCGCAACCGCCTGCGCATGGCGGTGGTGGATCTGAATCTGCATCCCGGCAAGCAGGCGCGTACCGACTTCGATCTGCTCGATGGCGATACAGCGCACAGCCTGGTGCGCTGCACGCTGCACACCGGCCGCACGCACCAGATCCGGGTGCACATGGCTTCGCTTGGTCATCCGCTGATAGGCGATACGCTGTATGGCGGCCAGCCCGAGGGCGGGCTGGAGCGTCAGGCACTGCATGCCTTCAGACTGGCCTTCGAGCACCCTGTGACGAAAAAGCCGCTGGTCCACTATGCGCCGCTGCCACAAGACATGGCCGGTGCACTGGATTTATGGGGCCTGCGTTACAATCTGCCGGAAAGCCTCTGACCATCACTCGCATGGCATCTTTGGGGCGCTTCCCTCTCTTCTTAGAATCAGGCGTCCCACCGCAGTCGGTGCGACAGCCGCTCCCGAAACGCTGCGCCCATGAATACGGTAGATGCCAAGCGGGTTCTTGAAACAGCATTGATTTGTGCCCCGCAGCCTGTAACACTGCGGGAATTGCGCTCACTTTTTGATGATGTACTGGGCTCGGACACGGTTAAGGATTTGCTGCTGGACCTGCAAAAGGACTGGGCCCTCAAGGGCGTGGAACTGGTGCAGGTGGCTTCTGGCTGGCGTTTTCAGAGCCGGCCGGAGATGCGGGTCTATCTGGACAAGCTTCACCCCGAGAAGCCGCCCAAGTACACGCGGGCGACGCTGGAGACGCTGGCCATCATTGCCTACCGTCAGCCCGTCACGCGGGGTGATATTGAGGACATTCGCGGTGTGACCGTGAACAGCCTGATCATCAAGCAGCTGGAAGACAGAGGCTGGATCGAGGTCATTGGCCACCGTGAAACTGTGGGGCGGCCTGCCCTGTTTGCCACCACGCGCCAGTTTCTCGATGATCTGGGCTTGCAGTCGCTGGATCAACTGCCCATGCTGGAGGAAACCCAGGCCCAGCAAAGTCTGTTCAAGGCGCTGGATGGGGAGGACGGTGAGCCAGCCGCTGTGCCGGAGGCCGGTGCCGAGGAGGCCCCGCACCAGGAAGGCGTGGAGGCTGCAGAGCCGGCCGAGGTCGCTGCGGATACGGATGTCGCTGCAGAGTCCGATGCGGCGGAGAGTGAGATCCTGCGTACCCCGGATGAGGAGGATGGCGCCGAGGAGCTGCCGGATACCGATGCCGACCCAGTGGCGCAAGCGCCTGAGGCGCTTGTGTCGGAACTTCAGCATGAGGCTGATGCCTCTGGGTTGGAGTCATATCCGGGCCAAACGCATGGTGGTATTGCGCAAGATGCTACTGAAAGGGTAGCGGCTGAGCCGCCGGATTCGGAACCAGGGCCTGCCGTGGAGCAGCCCTCCGTGAGCAAGCCCAAAGCGGCCAGGCCCGCCAGAGCTGTCAAGGCGGCAGAGTCGGAGCCCAAGCCGGCGGCCAAGAAAACAGGCCGTACCGAGTGGGTGGGGCTGAAGGCGTTTCTCGAGGATGACTACGGCAGCGATGACGACGAGGCCGAGGACGCAAAGACGAAAGCGCGGGCCGACGATGCCGTCGAGTCGGCAGAACAACGAATTGTGGAGGATGACGATGGCGTCATCCCCGAAGGAAAACTGGAATGAACAACGAGACATCGAACCCGATGCCCGAGTCCGCAGCCGCTTCGCCCGAAGCCGAGCCGGTCAAGAAGACTCGCAAGCCCCGCGCAGCCAAGGCCGATGGTGCCAAGGACGCCGCCGAGGCCAAGAAGCCTGCCGCACCGCGCAAGCGCGCTGGCGTCAAAAAGGATGCTGCTGCCGAGGTCAAGCCTGCGCGCAAGCGAGTGACCAAGCCCCGGGCCGAAGAACCCGTGGCTGTCGAGGAGCCGACTCAGCCCGTGGCCGAGCAGGAGGCGCAGTCCCAGGACCATGACGCAGCAGATGCCGTCGTCGTGGACGTGGCCGTGGACAGTGCTGCCGCTCCCCGTGAGCCCAAGGGACGCAAGGGTCAGAACATCGACTTTGCCGATGTGATCTCGGGCGACTTCGACGACGAGGAAGCAAACGGCAGCGCCATGCCCGCCAAGCGCGTGCTTGCGCCCCAGGTCGACTCTCCCAAGCTGCACAAGGTGCTGGCCCAGGCCGGCATGGGTTCGCGCCTGGAGATGGAGCAACTGATCCTGGAAGGGCGCATCTCGGTCAACAACGAGCCTGCCCACGTCGGCCAGCGCATTCAGTTCGGCGATATCGTCAAGGTCAACGGCCAGCCCATCCGCTTCCGTATCGATCCGCCGCCCGCACGCGTGATTGCCTATCACAAGCCTGTGGGCGAAGTGGTGACGCATGACGATCCGCAAAATCGCCCAACGGTGTTCCGCAAGCTGCCCAAGCTGCAGCATGGCAAGTGGCAGTCGGTAGGTCGCCTGGACCTGAACACCGAAGGTCTGCTGCTGTTCACCAGCTCGGGCGAGCTGGCGAACTCGCTGATGCACCCCCGCTTCGGTCTGGAGCGTGAATACGCGGCCCGCGTGCTGGGCGCGCTGAGCAAGGAAGAAAAGCAGCGTCTGCTGGACGGCGTGCAGCTCGAAGATGGCGAAGCCAGCTTTGGTGCCGTGGAAGATGGTGGCGGCGAAGGTGCCAACTGCTGGTATCGCGTGACCATCTCCGAAGGGCGCAACCGCGAAGTGCGTCGCATGTTCGAGGCCGTGGGCCATGCTGTCAGCCGTCTGATCCGCATTCGCTATGGCGCCATGATGCTGCCGCGCGGTCTCAAGCGCGGCGCCTGGGTGGAGCTCGATCAGGCCGATATCCAGGCGCTGATGTCGGCAGCCGGCGTCAAGGAGCGTGCTCCCGTCGAGCGCAACAACAATGGCGCCCGTGGTGCCAACAACCGGGGCGGCCGCAACAGTCGCAGCGGCGGTCGCGGCAACGGCATGAATGCCGATCGCGCACCCCAGGGGCGCCGTGAAGGCGGTGGTCAGCGCCGTGGCGAGTGGGACGGCAATCGTCCGGCACCTAGCGGCATGCTGGGTGACAACCCGCGAAGCAAGTCCGGCGGCCGCTCAGGTGGCTCGGGCCGCTCGCAGGGGGGTGGTCAGCCCGACCCCATGCGCACCTCGGTGGGCTATATCGGCAGCGACAGCCTGTCGCGTGCCCGTCAGAACGCCAAGCGCCGCCCTGGTGGCGGCGGTGGTGGTGGTCGCCGCGGCGGCCGCTAAAAAGGCGTCCGTAAGGAATTGAGTGCTGTCTGGACTTCAAGGTCTATGGCGGCACCGCTAAAATCAACTGTTTTGCTTTTTCGGCAAAAACCCATAGTAACCCTGATTAGGAAATAATCATCATGGCTATCGAACGTACCCTCTCCATCATCAAGCCCGACGCAGTTGCCAAGAACGTGATCGGCCAAATCTACGCCCGCTTCGAAGCTGCTGGCCTGAAGATTGTGGCTGCCAAGCTGGTGCACCTGTCGCGCGGCGAAGCCGAGCAGTTCTACGCTGTGCACGCTGCCCGTCCTTTCTTCAAGGATCTGGTGGACTTCATGGTCTCCGGCCCCGTGATGATTCAAGCTCTGGAAGGCGAGAACGCCATCCTGAAGAACCGTGAGCTGATGGGCGCCACCGACCCCAAGAAGGCAGAGAAGGGCACTATCCGCGCCGACTTCGCCGACAGCATCGATGCCAACGCCGTGCACGGCTCCGACGCTGCTGAAACCGCTGCTGTGGAAGTTGCCTTCTTCTTCCCCGGCATGAACGTGTACTCGCGTTAATCCACGCTAGCTTTACAGCATGCTCTCGCTGACGCCAGCGCTTTGCATTTGTGCAAAGCGGGTGTCAGCACTTGAAGATGCTGGCCACGGCGTGGCAAACCCCGTTCGCAAGACGCCTCGCCACATGCCGATATGACTACTAATTTGCTTGATTTTGACCTCGAAGGACTGACCGCTTATTGCGAGCAGCTCGGGGAGAAGCGTTTCCGTGCGACGCAGCTGTTCCGCTGGATTCACCAGCGTGGTGCATCCGATTTCGACCAGATGACCGATCTGGCCAAGTCCCTGCGCGAAAAGCTCAAGAGCCGGGCCCACATTACCGCTTTGCCTGTGGTGACGGAGCATGTCTCTGCCGATGGCACAGTGAAGTGGCTGTTCGATGTGGGTGACGGCAATGCCGTTGAATCCGTTTTCATTCCTGAGGACGACCGTGGCACGTTGTGTGTATCGTCCCAGGCAGGTTGCGCCGTAGGCTGCCGCTTTTGCTCAACGGGGCATCAGGGCTTCAGCCGCAACCTCAATACCGGCGAAATCCTTGCTCAGCTCTGGTATGCGGAGCATTCGCTGCGCAAGCGCTTCGGTACCGAAGATCGCATCATCTCCAACGTGGTGATGATGGGCATGGGCGAGCCGCTGCAGAACTACAGTGCGCTGGTGCCTGCGTTGCGCGTGATGCTGGACGACCATGGCTACGGCCTGTCGCGTCGCCGCGTGACGGTGTCCACCTCGGGTGTGGTGCCCATGATGGACCGACTGTCGCAGGACTGCGCGGTGGCGCTGGCGGTGTCGCTGCACGCGCCCAATGATCCGTTGCGTGACAACCTGGTGCCGCTGAACAAGAAGTACCCGATTGCCGAGCTGCTGGACGCCTGCGAACGCTATCTGGAGTTCGCGCCGCGTGACTTCATCACCTTTGAATATTGCATGCTCGACGGCGTTAATGATCAGCCTGAGCATGCGCGCCAGCTGATAGAGTTGGTGCGCGCGCGCGGCGATGGCAGGAGCTGGTGCAAGTTCAATCTGATCCCGTTCAATCCTTTCCCCGCTTCGGGTCTGTTGCGCTCGCCTTCGGCCCGTGTGACCGAGTTCGCAGCGTTGCTGAGCAATGCCGGCATCGTGACCACGGTGCGCAAGACCCGCGGTGACGATATCGATGCGGCCTGTGGTCAGCTCGCAGGCGATGTGAAGGACAGAACTCGCGCTGCTGAGCGTATGGCCAAGCAGCGTACTATCCCGCTCAAGCAGGTGTCTTGACGGAGTTTTGAATAAAGGACAATCAATGAGGGCAGTGGTACAGCGACCGGTTTGGCAACATTGGGGCTTGTTGGCCCGGTGGGGGGTACCGGTTGCGGTCGCGGCACTTGTGGGTTGTACTTCGACAACGACCACCACCACTTCCTCTACGTCCGTACCCCAGACTTCAGTGGTTGGCACGGGCGGGGCCCAGGTCGCCGATGCCAATCGCCGTGCACAGATTCGCCTGGAGTTGGCTGCCAATTACTTTCAGGCCGGGCGCCTGGATGTGGCCATGGATGAGGTGGGGCAGGCCTTGGCTGCCAAGCCCGATTACGCCGATGCATACGGCCTGCTGGGCCTGATCCTCATGCAGAACCAGGACTGGACGCAGGCCGAGATCGCCATGCGCAAGGCCGTGGATCTCAATCCGCGCGACGGCAACCAGATTCACAATTACGGCTGGATGCAATGCCAGCAAAAGCATTTCGACGTAGCCCAGCAGTGGTTTGATAGAGCCTTGCAGGCTCCGGGCTACCGTGAGCAGCCCAGGACTTTGCTGGCCAAGGGCATGTGCTACCAGCAGGCAGGACAGCTGGAGCAGGCCTACCAGAACATGTTTCGTGCCTACGAGATGGATGTGGGCAACCCCGCTGCAGGCTACAACCTGGCAAATGTGCTTTGGCTCAAAGGTGATCTGAAGAAGGCACAGTTCTACATCCGGCGCTTGAATAACAATAGCAATCAGGCCAGTGCGGAAAGCCTCTGGCTGGGGATCAAAATAGACAGGGCACTGCACGACGACATTGGAGTGCGTCAACAGGCCGATCAGTTGCGCGAGCGTTTTCCTCAATCGCGTCAGTGGCTGGCCTATGAACGTGGAGCTTTCAATGAATGAGGCTGCGGTGGAAGAGGAAACTATGCAAAGCGAAGAGCAGGTGCCAACTCAGGGGCAGGCCACGGCCGGGGTCTTGTTGCGTCAGGCGCGGGAAGCAGCCAGGATGCAGTTGCCCGTGATGGCTGCGACATTGAAGGTACCGCAGCACAAGCTGGAGGCGCTGGAGGCCGATGACTATGCGGCCTTTCCCGATCATGTGTTCATGCGTGCTCTGGCCATGGGAATGTGCCGGACCTTGCATATCGATGCCGAATCGGTGCTGGCTAAGCTGCCACGTACCGAGATCAAAAGCCTTGCCAAAACAGGTCCTGGCATCAACGAGGCCGTCAAGGTGCGCAGCAGCTTCAAGGTCACGGGTACACCGCTGGACTCCGGCAACAGCAGCTCTCGCAAGATTGCGGCAGGTGTGCTGATTCTGCTGGCGGCAGCCGCTGCCGTGTACTTTGTGCCATTCCAGCAGATGGTGGACGGCGCCGATGGGGCAGGCGCGCCAGCGCCGGCTCAGGCCCAGTCTGGCCAGGCGGCAGCGGTGAGCGCTCCGGCTGCTGAACCGCTTGCCCAGGCTGAGGGCGGCGCACAAGGCAGTTCTGCCACACCTGCGGCGCCGGTGACAGAGCCTGTGTCGGCTGCTGCCGGCATGCCAGGCGACGGCGCTGCAGCAAGCGCTCCCGCATCTGCGGCAGCTGCCCAAACCGCAGCCCTGGCCGCCGAGGCAGCCACGCCCGCAACCGGCGCTGGCGGCCTGCTGGTGCTGAAGGTGAATACCGGCCAGTCCTGGGTCAAGGTCAAGGACGCAACTGGCAAGGTGGTGCTGGAAAAGACCCTGTCCAAGGATGAATCTGCGACTGCCGAAGGCCAGTTGCCCCTGTCGGTGATCGTGGGCAATGCCAAGGGCACGCAGGTGACGGTACGTGGCGAACCCTTCGATATCTCGAGCACACGCGACAATGTGGCTCGCTTCGAGGTGAAGTAACCGTTCGAGGTAAACAAGAGTGCAAGATTCTCAAAGCTCGCAGCAGCTCAGCCAGGCGATAGCCATCGCCAGCCCGCTGCCGCGCAAATCGCGCCAGGCCCGTGTGGTGTGGCGCAACAACGTGGTCACCGTGGGGGGCGATGCGCCCGTGCGCGTGCAGTCCATGACCAATACCGACACCGTGGATGCCGTGGAGACCGCCATCCAGGTGCGCCAGCTGGCCCAGGCCGGCTCGGAGATGGTGCGCATCACCGTCAACACGCCCGAGGCCGCAGCCGCCGTGCCCTATATCCGCGAGCAGCTCGACCGCATGGGCGAGTATGTGCCGCTGGTGGGGGACTTTCACTACAACGGCCACCGTCTGCTGACCGACTACCCCGACTGCGCCCAGGCGCTGTCCAAGTACCGCATCAACCCTGGCAACGTGGGCAAGGGCGACAAAAAGGATAAGCAGTTCGGTCAGATGATCGAGATTGCGGCCAAATACGACAAGGCTGTGCGCATCGGCGTGAACTGGGGCTCGCTCGACCAGGAAATCATGGCCGATCTGATGGATCAGAACAGCCGTCGCGAGAAGCCCTGGGAAACGCGCCAGGTCATGTACGAGGCACTGATCACATCGGCCATCAGCTCGGCCGAGCTGGCCAGGAATATCGGCCTGAATCCCGACAACATCATCCTGTCCTGCAAGGTCAGCGGTGTGCAGGATCTGATTTCGGTCTACCGCGAGCTGGCACGCCGCTGCGACTATGCGCTGCACCTGGGCCTGACCGAGGCCGGCATGGGCACCAAGGGTACGGTGGCATCCACCGCAGCACTGTCGGTGCTGCTGCAAGAAGGCATCGGTGACACGATTCGCGTCTCGCTCACGCCCCAACCCGGTGAAGCACGCACGCAGGAGGTCGTTGTGGCCTCCGAAATCCTGCAGGCCCTGGGTCTGCGCGTGTTCGTGCCCAGCGTCACCGCCTGCCCGGGCTGTGGTCGCACCACCAGCACCACCTTCCAGGAACTGGCCAAGAAGATCGACGATTTCCTGCGCGGTGAAATGCCGGTCTGGCGCACCCAGTTCCCCGGCGTGGAAGCCATGAAGGTGGCCGTGATGGGTTGCATCGTCAACGGCCCCGGCGAGAGTAAGCATGCCGATATCGGCATCAGCCTGCCCGGCAATGGCGAGGCACCTGCGGCGCCTGTGTTCATCGACGGCGAGAAAGCCTTGACGCTGCGCGGCGAGCATATCGCCGAGGAGTTCCAGACCCTGGTGCTGGAATATGTGCAGCGCCGCTACGGCCAGAAGGCCTGAGCGACTCGAGCGCTTGCAGCGGCCCGGCATGCGGGTGGTGATTGCGCTTGCTGGCACAATGCCGGCGAGCCAAGACTTTGGAATTGATAGCTGCTTGTGCACTATCTGTATGGATTTGAATTAGGTTTCTAGTTGAAAAGCATGATTGACGTGTGCAATATGCTCTTGTTTTGCTAGTAACCCAAGTGTGAGACTTCACGTGGCCAAGAACGAAAAACTGACCGCCGTCAAAGGCATGAACGATATTCTCCCCCCCGACTCGGCGCGCTGGGAGTGGTTTGAAGCCAAGGTGCGCGATCTGATGGGCCGCTTTGCCTATCGCAATATGCGCACCCCCATCGTCGAGCCCACGGCACTGTTTGTGCGCGGCCTGGGCGAGGTGACCGATATCGTCGAAAAGGAGATGTACTCCTTCGAGGACCGGGCGGATAAGCATGGTCAGGCCGAGCATCTGACCCTTCGTCCTGAAGGTACGGCCGGTGTGGTGCGTTCGGTGGTGGAAAACAATCTGCTGTATGAGGGCGGCAAGCGTCTGTTCTACATCGGTCAGATGTTTCGGCGCGAAAAACCCCAGCGCGGCCGCTATCGCCAGTTCCACCAAGTCGGTGTGGAAGCCATGGGTTTTGCCGGTCCCGAGCTGGATGCCGAAGTGATTTTGCTGGCCGCTCAACTTTGGAAAGAGCTGGGCATTGAAGGTGTGCGTCTGGAGCTCAACAGCCTGGGTCAGCCCGAGGAGCGCAAGATCCACCGCGAGGCGTTGATTGCCTACTTCGAGCAGCACACCGATGTGATGGACGAGGAAGCCAGGCGCCGCATGTACAGCAACCCGCTGCGCGTGCTGGACACCAAGAACCCTGCCATGCAGGAAATGGTCAACGCAGCTCCCAGGCTGATGGACTATCTGGGCGATGCATCCAAGGCGCATCTGAAGGCTGTGCAGGACATTCTGGATGCCAACGATGTGGCGTGGAGCCTGAATCCGCGTCTGGTGCGCGGCATGGACTACTACAACCTCACGGTGTTCGAGTTCATTACCGACAAGCTGGGTTCGCAGAGCACAATCTGCGGCGGCGGTCGTTACGACTATCTGATCGAGGAAATCGGCGGCAAACCCGCTCCGGCCGTGGGCTGGGGCATGGGTGTGGAGCGCGTGCTCGAAGTGCTCAAGGAAGTGGGTGTAGAGATTCCCCAGCCCGCAGCCGACGTCTACGCCATCATTCCCGATGCCTCGGCGCTGCCCCAGGTCTTCAAGACCGTGCAGCAGCTGCGTGCAGCCGGTGTGGCGGTGCAGATGCATGCTGCCGCCGGTGGCTCGGCCGAGGGCATGGGCTCGATGAAGTCCCAGTTCAAGAAGGCTGATGGCTCGGGTGCGCGCTTTGCTCTGATCTTCGGCTCCGACGAGCTGGCCCAGGGCAAGGTGACCGTGAAGTCGCTGCGCGACGGCGAAGGCCAGCAACAGCAGCAAGCTCTGGCGGACGTGGCCCTGTGGGCCGGCAGCCTAAAATCGGCGGTTTGATTTTCCGCACCTCGTTTTCCGACCAGCGTTCCACTCAATCTAAGTAGCCATGGCAAATCATCTCGATCTTGAAGAACAAGAGCAAATTGAGCAGCTCAAGCATTTCTGGAATTCCTGGGGAACTCTGATCACCAGCGTGCTGGTCGTGGTCTTTCTCGGACTGGCCGGCTGGAACGGCTGGCAGTACTGGCAAAAGCGTCAGGCGACCCAGGCCTCGGCCCTGGAGTTCGCTGTGGATGAAGCGCTGACGGCCAAGGATGCGGCGCGCGCCGATCTGGCTTTCAGTGAGCTCAAGGATAAGTACTCGGGCACGGCACAGGCCGCACAGACCGCTTTGCTGATGGCCAAGGCCTCGGTGGATGCCGGCAAGCTCGACGACGCCAAGGCTCAGCTGAGCTGGGTGGCCGACAAGGGCGATGAAAGCTTCAAGGCCCTCGCTCGCATTCGTCTGTCTTCAGTGCTGGAGCAGCAAAAAAGCTATGACGAAGGCCTGAAGGTGCTTGAGGCGGCCATGCCCGAGTCCTATGCCGGTCTGCAGGCTGATCGCCGTGGCGATCTGTATGTGGCGCTGGGCAAGCAAGCTGAGGCGGTTGCCCAGTACCAGGCTGCCTACAAGGCACTGGACAAGGATCTGGACTACCGCCATCTGGTGGAATTCAAGCTGAACGCGCTGGGCGTGGCTCCTGAAGCCGCAACCCTGGTCAAGACAACGCCGTCGGAGAAATAATCTTGAAGACTTTTGCCCATCAAGTGAAGTCCGCTGCCCCTGCAGCGCAATCCGCAGCCCGTGTGCTGGTGCTGACTGCTGTGGCCGCGTCGCTGGCTGCCTGCTCCATGTTTGGCGGCAAGGACAAGCCCAAGCCTCTGGACCTGGGGCCCAATCCCGGCAAGATAGCGGTGCATCAGGCTTGGTCTGCCAAGCTCGGCAGCGAAGTGCCTCTGGCCATGCCTGTGCTGGTGCAGGGCAATACGGTCACCATGGTCACCAAGGATGGCAGCGTGACCACGCTTGATGGCAATACCGGCAGCCAACTGGGCAAGTTCAGCGCGGGCGAGCCGCTGACCACTGGCGTGGGCAGCGACGGCCAGCGCACAGCGGTGGTTACACGCAGCAACCAGCTCATGGTGTTTGCCGAAGGCAAGCAGCTGTGGAAGAGCAATCTGACCGCAGCGGTCTATACGCCGCCTCTGGTGGCTGGCGGCCGCGTGTTCGTGATGGCGGCTGATCGTTCTCTGGCGGCCTTCGATGCCAATACGGGTCGTGAGCTGTGGTCGGTTGAAGGCCCCAGCAATGAACCGCTTATTTTGCGACAGCCAGGCGTTTTGCAGGCCGTTGGTAATAATCTGGTGGTAGGCGTGTCCGGACGTCTGGCGGGTGTTGATCCTGACAATGGCTCGGTGCGCTGGATGGCTCCTCTGGCCGCACCGCGCGGGACCAACGATGTGGAGCGACTGGTGGATCTGGTTGGTCCCGTCAGCCGTGTGAGCAGCAGTGTCTGCGCGCGTGCGTTCCAGGCCTCGGTGGGGTGCGTGGATGTGAGCACGGCCAATGTGCGCTGGACGCAGACCTCCAAGGGCAGCGATGGCGTGGCCGGTGACGAGCAGGCCGTGTTCGGCGCCGAAAGCAACGGCACGGTACAGGCATGGAATCGTGCAGACGGTCAGCGTCTGTGGTCCATCGACAAGCTGCAGTACCGCAGGCTGACGGCGCCTCTGGTGCTGGGCCGCTCCGTGGTGCTGGCCGATGATTTGGGGACAGTGCATATGCTCTCGCGTGAAGACGGCTCTGCACTGGCCCGTTTGGAAACTGACAAGGCAGGAGTTGCCACTTCCCCGGTTGTTGCCGCCAATACTCTGGTGGTCGTCAGCCGAAGCGGAACTGTGTATGGCTTCAAGCCGGATTGATAGGTTGTTTTTGGAATGAAGCCAGTTATTGCCCTGGTAGGGCGCCCCAATGTGGGCAAGTCGACGCTGTTCAATCGACTCACGAAGTCGAGGGATGCCATCGTCGCCGACTTTGCAGGGTTGACGCGTGACCGCCATTACGGCCAGGGCCGTCAGGGCAAGCATGAGTACATCGTTATCGATACGGGCGGCTTCGAGCCGGACGCATCGCGCGGCATCTTCAAGGAGATGGCCAAGCAGACGCAGCAAGCCGTGGCGGAAGCCGATGTCGTGATCTTCGTGCTGGATGCGCGTGCCGGTCTGTCCGGTCAGGATCACGAGATCGGCAACTACCTGCGCCGTCTGGGCAAGCCCACCATTCTGGTGGCCAACAAGGCTGAAGGCATGAAGGATGGTGCGCAGCTGTCCGAGTTCTATGAGCTGGGTCTTGGCGAGGTCGTGCCCGTGTCTGCAGCCCACGGTCAGGGTGTGCGCAGCCTGGTCGATGCAGCCCTGGGTCTGCTGAATCTGCCCGAGCCCGAAGAGGAAACTTTTGGCGAGGAAGACCAGAAGCCCGTTCGTCTGGCGGTGGCAGGTCGCCCCAATGCCGGCAAGTCCACACTGATCAATACCTGGCTGGGTGAAGAACGTCTGGTGGCTTTTGACATGCCAGGCACCACGCGCGATGCGATCACGGTGCCTTTCGAGCGCAATGGTCAGAAGTTCGAGCTGATCGACACTGCTGGTCTGCGCCGCAAGGGCAAGGTGTTCGAAGCCATCGAGAAATTCTCGGTGGTCAAGACACTGCAGGCCATCGAAGGCGCCAACGTCGTGCTGTTGCTGATCGATGCCACGCAAGGCGTGACCGACCAAGATGCCCATATCGCGGGCTATATCCTGGAGAGCGGCCGCTCGGTCGTGCTGGGCATCAACAAATGGGATGCCGTGGATGACTACCAGCGCCAGATGCTGGAGCGTTCCATCGAAACACGTCTGTCCTTCCTGAAGTTTGCGCCGCTGCACTTCATCTCGGCACAAAAGCGCCAGGGTCTCGAGCCGCTGTGGAAATCCATCATCCAGGCCCATCGTGCAGCCACCTGCAAGATGCCTACGCCGGTGCTGACGCGCATTCTGATGGAGTCGATCCAGTTCCAGACGCCCAAGAAGGTGGGAGCCTATCGTCCCAAGATGCGCTATGCCCACCAAGGCGGCATGAACCCGCCCATCATCGTGATCCATGGCAACTCGCTGGAGCTGGTCACCGATGCGTACAAGCGCTTTCTGGAAGGTCGTTTCCGCAAGGAGTTCAATCTTGTCGGTACCCCGTTGCGCATCGACTTGAAAACCTCCCATAATCCTTACGCCGACAAGGATTAATAGCTGTCTGCTGGTGCCTACGGGAAAACCCTTTTTGCTGTTTTTCCCGGGGCCTGTGGTAATGTGTCGGTTTACAACAACACTCTTCGAACACGGAGAATATCGTGAGCAATAAAGGTCAACTCCTCCAAGATCCGTTCCTGAACGCACTGCGTCGTGAACATGTGCCGGTCTCCATCTATCTGGTCAACGGCATCAAGCTGCAGGGCCAAATCGAGTCGTTCGACCAATATGTGGTGCTTCTGCGCAACACTGTGACCCAGATGGTTTACAAGCACGCCATCTCCACCATCGTTCCCGGTCGCGCCGTGAACTTCTCGGCCGCTACTCCGGCTGACAACGACGCCGCTGCAGCCTAAGCTTTCTTGCGTCAACGCCCGCCGGCTAGCCCGGCGCGGCTCTTACCCTACGGGACAGGTATTTGAGTTCTGAATCCTTTGAACGCTCCGCGTCTGCGCCAGTGCTGCTGGTGGGCGTGGATTTTGGTGTTCCCCATTTCGACGACGAGCTGGAAGAGCTGGGCCTGCTGGCACAGACCGCTGGCTTGCAACCCGTGGCGCGCTTGACCTGCAAGCGCAAAGCCCCCGATCCCGCGTTGTTCGTGGGCAGTGGCAAGGCGGATGAGATCCGCATGCTGGCCCAGATGCACGGCGCCAAGGAAGTCTGGTTTGACCAGGCCCTGAGTCCGGCGCAGCAGCGCAATCTGGAGCGCCACATCCAGATGCCGGTCAACGACCGGACCATGCTGATTCTGGAAATCTTCGCCCAGCGCGCACGCAGCCATGAAGGCAAGCTGCAGGTGGAGCTGGCTCGCCTGCAATACATCAGCACACGCCTTGTGCGCCGCTGGAGTCACCTGGAGCGTCAGGCCGGCGGTATCGGCGGCCGAGGCGGCCCGGGTGAAAAGCAGATCGAGCTGGATCGCCGCATGATTGACGATGCCATCAAGCGCACCAAGGAGCGCCTGAAAAAGGTCAAGAAGCAGCGTTCTACGCAGAGGCGTCAGCGCTCGCGTCGCGAAGTTTTCAATATTTCCCTGGTTGGCTATACCAATGCCGGCAAATCCACGCTGTTCAATGCCATGGTGAAGGCTCGCGCCTATGCCGCAGATCAGCTGTTTGCCACGTTGGATACCACCACCCGGCAGATGTATCTGGCGGAGGCCGAGGAATCGGTTTCCCTGTCCGATACCGTCGGTTTTATTCGTGACTTGCCGCACGGTCTGGTGGATGCTTTCCAGGCGACCTTGCAGGAGGCGATTGACGCCGATCTGCTGCTGCATGTCGTGGATGCATCGAATCCCGGATTCCCCGAACAAATACAACAAGTCCAAAAAGTTCTGGGTGAAATCGGGGCCGATGATGTGCCCCAGATTCTGGTTTTCAACAAGCTGGATGCCATTGAGCCCGAGCGTCAGCCTGCCATGCTGCAGGATATGTATGAGCTCGATGGCATGCCGGTGCCGCGTGTGTTTGTCAGTGCTCGCTCGGGGCAGGGGCTGGCGCAGCTGCGGCAGATGTTGGCTGACCGGGTTTTGCAGGTACGTGAAGAGGCGGCACGCGAAGAAGTCGAGGGGCAGGACGATACGTACTGGATGTCCCCTGATGACGACGCGCAATACTAGGGGCTTGCGTTCCTATTGGGCACAATGCTTGCCATGGTCCATGTCTTTTTGAAAACACAGAGACGTCTCGCATGAATTTTTCACAACGCGTCCATCGCCTGGCGGTGCTGCCGCAACGCATTCGCGGGATGTTCAATTTGAACGATCCGCGCTGGGGTCGTGGCGACAACAACAACGAAGATGGCTCCAAGCCGGACGGCTCGGCACCCGAAGGGGAGCGTCCTCCGATGCCGCCCGCACCCGAGCAGCGACCCCGTCCTTCCTCTCCTCAGCAAGGCCAGCCGCCTGATCTGGAAGAGGTGTGGCGTGATCTCAATCGCAAGCTTTCCGGCCTGTTCGGTGGAGGCTCCGGCAACGGCCGTGGTGCGCCACCCAGCCGCAGCGGCGGTCAACCTGGCGAGCCTTTCAACCCCGGCAAAGGAATTTTCCTGATTGCCGGCGTGGCCGTGCTGATCTGGCTGGGTACGGGCTTTTTCATCGTGCAGGAAGGCCAACAGGCCGTCATCACGCAGTTCGGAAAGTACAAGAGCACCGTGGGCGCGGGCTTCAACTGGCGCCTGCCTTATCCCGTTCAAAAGCATGAGCTGGTCTATGTTTCGCAGATTCGCTCGGCTGAGGTGGGCAGCGACAACATCGTGCGCAGCACGGGGCTGCGTGAATCGGCAATGCTCACCGAGGACGAGAACATCGTCGAGATCAAGTTTGCCGTGCAGTACCGCCTGAGCGATGCGCGAGCCTGGCTGTTCGAAAGCCGCAGTCCTTCCGAGGCCGTGATCCAGGTGGCAGAGTCCGCCGTGCGTGAAGTCGTCGGCAAGATGAAGATGGACGCAGCTCTGGCTGAGGAGCGTGACCAGATCGCGCCGCGAGTGCGCGATCTGATGCAGTCCATTCTGGATCGCTACAAGGTGGGCGTTGAAGTGGTGGGCATCAATATGCAGCAAGGCGGCGTGCGGCCGCCCGAGCAGGTGCAGGCCTCGTTTGACGATGTGCTCAAGGCTGGTCAGGAGCGTGAGCGTGCCAAGAATGAGGCCCAGGCTTATGCCAACGATGTGGTGCCCCGTGCTGCGGGTGCTGCGGCGCGTCTGGGTGAGGAGGCTGCAGCCTACAAGTCCAAGATCGTGGCCCAGGCCCAGGGTGATGCCGGACGCTTCAGTTCGCTGTATTCCGAGTACCAGAAGGCTCCTCAGGTCACACGCGACCGTCTCTACATCGATGCGATGCAGCAGGTCTACACCAGCGTGACCAAGGTTCTGGTGGAGTCGCGTCAGGGCTCCAATCTGCTGTATCTGCCTCTGGACAAGATCATGCAGAACGTGGGTGGCAGCTCCGCTGCTCCCGCTGCGTCGGGTGATGCAGCTGCCGGCGGCGCAGCTTCGGCTCCAGCCAACGTACGTGTAGTACCCAATCCCGCCGGTGATGCTCGCAGCCGCGATGCGCGCAGCCGTGACCGTGACGCACGCTAGGAGAGAATGCAGTGAATCGAATCGGATTTTTTGTCACCAGCATTCTCGTGGTGCTGGCCTTGCTGAGCTCGACCCTGTTTGTCGTGGATCAGCGTCAGTTCGGTGTGGTCTATGCGCTGGGTCAGATCAAGGAAGTGATCACCGAGCCCGGGCTTAACTTCAAGCTGCCGCCACCGCTGCAGAACGTGCGCTATATCGACAAGCGTCTGCTGACGCTCGACAGCACCGATACCGAGCCCATGCTCACGGCTGAAAAGCAGCGCGTGGTCATCGACTGGTATGTGCGCTGGCGCATCTCCGAGCCTTCGGAATACATCCGTAACGTGGGTCTGGATGAATCTGCCGGAGCCATGCAGCTCAACCGCGTGGTGCGCAATGCCTTTCAGGAAGAGATCAACCGCCGCACCGTGCGTGAGTTGCTGTCTTCCAAGCGTGAAACGCTGATGGCCGACGTCAAGCGTGAAGTGCTGGAAACCGTGCGCGGCTCCAAGCCCTGGGGTGTGGACATCGTCGATGTGCGCATCACTCGCGTGGACTATGCCGAGACCATCACCGAGTCCGTCTATCGCCGTATGGAGGCCGAACGCAAGCGCGTGGCCAACGAGCTGCGCTCCACAGGCGCGGCGGAGGGTGAAAAGATTCGCGCCGAGGCCGACCGTCAACGTGACATCACCATTGCCAATGCCTACCGCGATGCCCAGAAGATCAAGGGTGAGGGCGATGCTGAAGCAGCACGTGTCTACGCAGAGTCCTTTGGTAAGGATCCGCAGTTTGCGCAGTTCTATCGCAGTCTGGATGCTTACAAGGAGAGCTTCTCCAAGAAGAGCGATGTGCTGGTGCTCGATCCCTCGCAAAGCGACTTCTTCAAGGCTTATCGCAGTGGCGGCTCTGCTGGCAAATAAGCCCAGGCTTGCGCAAATTCGGATCAGGCATGGTGTTTTGCCGATAGCAATGCCTGTTGTGCATCCTTGTTTGCGCAAGTTCGGAAAGCTTTGACAGCGATACAAGCAATGGCCCCTTGAGGGCCATTGCCTATTGGGGGATGGCAATGGATTGGTGGGAGATCCTGGGGCTGGCGATTGCCATGCTGCTGGTGTTGGAGGGGCTGCTGCCCCTGTTCGCGCCCGGGCTGTGGCGCCAGCTGTTTGCCCAGCTGCTGCAACTCAGGGATGGGCAGCTGCGCTTTTGCGGATTGCTCTGTATCGCAGCAGGCGCCATCATGCTGATGCTGCTTTGAATACTGCCGATACTGGCTAGGCCTTAGCGGTCAAATTGGGCAGGGCTGGCAAAGCCGGTAGAATCGCATTTTTAACAGCCTCCCCATTTCTCCATGTCTGCTTGGGTCCTGCCGGATCACATTGCCGATGTTTTGCCCTCCGAGGCACGGCACATCGAAGAATTGCGTCGAGGATTGCTCGATACTGCGCGCAGCTATGGCTATGAACTTGTCATGCCACCCATGCTGGAGTATCTGGAGTCCTTGCTGACGGGTACAGGCGAAGCTCTTGCCCTTCAAACCTCCAAACTGATTGACCAGCTCTCCGGTCGAACCATGGGTCTGCGCGCCGACATGACGCAGCAGGTGGCCCGTATCGATGCGCATCTGCTCAATCGCAAGGGCGTGACCCGTCTGTGCTATTGCGGCCCCGTGGTCCATGCGCGCCCCGATCGTCCGCGTGCCACACGTGAGCCGTTCCAGTTCGGTGCCGAAATCTACGGTCATGAAGGCCTGGAAGCCGACCTCGAAGCCCTGCATCTGGCTCTGGACTGCCTCAAGGGCGCGGGCGTCAAGGACGTCATCGTGGACCTGGCCGATGTGCGCATCGTGCGCAGCCTGCTGGCCGGCGTGATGGTGGACGAGCAAGTGCTGCGAGGCGTTCATGCAGCCCTGGCTTCCAAGGATGCAACCGAGCTGGCCCAGCTGACCCGCGACTTCCCCGAAGCCTCGCGTGAAGGCCTGATGGCGCTGCTGCAGCTGTACGGCGGCATGGAAGTGCTCGATCAAGCTGAAGAGCTGCTGGAGCGCACTGCCGGCGTGCGCAATGTGCTGTCACATTTGCGCTGGCTGGTGCAGCATCTGGATGGCGTCAAGGTCAGCTTCGACCTGGCCGATCTGCGTGGCTACTCCTACTACAGCGGCACTCGCTTTGCGATCTATGTGCCCGGCGGCAGCGATGCCCTGGTGCGCGGTGGCCGTTACGACGAAGTCGGTGCAGTGTTCGGACGCAACCGTCCCGCTGCTGGCTTCAGTCTCGATATCAAACAACTGGTGGCTGTCGTGCCCGAGCGTCCGCTCAAGGCTGCCATCCGCGCTCCCTGGGGCGATGACGCGCAAGTGGCTGCTGCCATTGCCGCATTGCGCCAGCAGGGCGAGACGGTGGTCTGCGTGCTGCCTGGGCATGAAAGCGAAGTGGACGAGTTCCACTGCGACCGTGAGCTTGCCAATGTTGGCGGGCAATGGGTCGTGCAAGCCATTTAAGGCATTTGACTAATTCTTCGATTTATCGGATTGGAATATGAATACATCCAAAGGTCGCAATGTGGTCGTCGTCGGCACCCAGTGGGGTGATGAGGGCAAGGGCAAGCTGGTTGACTGGCTGACCGAAAGCGCCAACGGCGTCGTGCGTTTCCAGGGCGGCCACAACGCTGGTCACACACTGGTCATCAATGGCGTGAAGACGGCTCTGCACCTGATTCCCAGCGGCATCATGCGCCCCGGCGTGAAGTGCTATATCGGCAACGGTGTGGTGCTCTCCGTGGGCAAGCTGTTTGAAGAAATCGAAGGCCTGGAGAAGGCCGGCGTGCAAGTGCGTGAGCGCCTGCGCGTGTCCGAAGCCTGCCCGCTGATCCTGCCTTTCCACCAGGCACTGGACGTGGCCCGTGAAGCGGCCCGTGAAAAGGGTGGCGTGCAGAAGATCGGCACCACCGGCAAGGGCATCGGCCCTTCCTACGAAGACAAGATCGCCCGCCGCGCCCTGCGCGTGCAGGATCTGAAGCACCCCGAGCGCTTCGCCACCAAGCTGCGCGAGCTGCTGAGCCTGCACAACCACATTCTGGTGAATGTGCTGGGTTCCAAGAACTTCGACTTCGGCGCCGGCCTGGCTCCCTACATGAAGGACGGCGAAGTGCAATTCGACGCCGTGTATGAAGAAGCCATGCGTCATGCCGAGCTGATCAAGCCCATGATTGCCGATGTTTCGCGCGAGCTCAACGCTGTGCACGCCGAAGGCGGCAACCTGCTGTTCGAAGGCGCGCAAGGCACGCTGCTGGACGTGGATCACGGCACCTACCCCTATGTCACCTCGTCCAACTGCGTGGCCGGCAATGCCGCCGCAGGCGCCGGCGTGGGCCCAGGTCTGCTGCACTACATCCTGGGTATCACCAAGGCTTACTGCACCCGCGTGGGCGGCGGTCCCTTCCCCACCGAGCTGGAATGGGAAAAGGAAGGCACTCCCGGCTGGGTCATGTCCACCGTGGGCGCTGAGAAGGGCGTGACCACCGGCCGCTCGCGCCGCTGCGGCTGGTTCGATGCTGCGCTGCTCAAGCGTTCGGCCCAGATCAACGGTCTGTCCGGTCTGTGCATCACCAAGCTGGACGTGCTGGACGGCATCGAAGAGCTGCAACTGTGCGTGGGCTATGAGCTCGACGGCGAGAAGATCGATCTGCTGCCTCTGGGTGCGGACGATATCGAGCGCTGCAAGCCCATCTACGAATCCATCCCCGGCTGGACAGACTCCACCGTGGGTGTGACCGAGTACGACAAGCTGCCCGTGAATGCTCGCCGTTATCTGGACCGTATCGCTGAAGTGACTGGTGTGCCCATTGCCATGGTGTCCACCAGCCCCGACCGCGATCACACCATCCTGATGCACAACCCGTACAGCGCCGCCTGATCGGGCCGGGTTTTACTGAACTTTCAAAGGAACTGTGCCCATGCTGACAGAAGACGGTAAGCACCTGTATGTGAGCTACGACGAGTACCACGGTCTCATCGAAAAGCTCGCCATCAAGATCCACCAGTCCGGCTGGGAATTCGACACCATCCTGTGCCTGGCACGCGGTGGTCTGCGTCCCGGCGACATCCTGAGCCGCATTTTCGACAAGCCCCTGGCCATCATGTCCACCAGCTCCTACCGCGCCGAAGCCGGCACGGTGCAGGGCCATCTGGACATCGGCCGCTTCATCGCGACGCCCAAGGGCGACATTTCCGGCCGCGTGCTGCTGGTGGACGATCTGGCGGACTCGGGCGCCACGCTCAAGGCCGTGATCGCCATGCTCAAGACCAACTACGCACCCATTACGGAGCTGCGCAGCGCCGTGATCTGGACCAAGGGCGTGTCGACCTTCGAGCCTGACTATTCGGTGGACTTCCTGGCCACCAACCCCTGGATTCACCAGCCTTTCGAAGGCTATGACACGCTGAATCCCGAAAAGCTGGCGGAGAAGTGGAAGGTCTGAGGACCCGTCACCGACGTTGGCAAAGGAGCCCTTTTGGGGCTCCTTTTTTTATAGAGCAATGATGTTCATCAATAAATGAGCGTCATGTGCCTTTATTCCAACGGATTCAAGCTTTTTTAAAGCTGTACCGTAATAAAAACAGGAGCTAGCTGCTCCTGTTTTTGAATTGTTGTCATGATGCGGCCTGCGCCGATCAGGCAAGGTTGGCGTGGCATTTCAACAAGCTTTGTAAACCAGAAGGCTTGTGTTGGCAGCGGCTGCATTGACGCAGCTACACTGCATGGATTCTGAGAAGGTGGTGGTTGTGGGACGTCTTTCTATTGGGCGCACTGGCGCTGCTGTGGCATTGGTCGTGGGTGTGGGCGCTGCGGCGTGGTTGGGGGCTTCGGCATTGCCCGGTTTCAAGTCTGCCAAGGCAGCCGCACCGGCGGCCGCTGCCGCTTCTGCGGTTGCTCCTGCGGCCACGCCCGCAGCGCCGCCTGCAAGCAGCGCTGCGCCTGCGTCGCCTGCTGCCGTCAAGCCGGCACAGGCAGCGCGTGCCGTTCAAGGCCCCACGCCCATCTTTGTGCTGAACTCTCTGGATGCGTCCATCAGCGTGATCGATCCGCTCGGCTGGAAGGAGCAGTCGCGCATTCCCACGGGCAAGGAGCCTCATCACCTGTACCTGACGCCGGACGAGAGGTCGCTGGTGGTGGCCAATGCACTGGGCGATTCACTGACCCTGGTTGATCCGCGCACGGGTGCCGTGCAGCGTGTGATCCGCGATATCGTGGACCCGTACCATCTGCGCTTTTCGCCGGACATGAAGTGGTTCGTCACGGCAGCCAACCGCCTCAATCACATCGATTTTTACCGCTGGGATGCGGCCACGCAGACGCCGACCCTTGTCAAGCGTGTCTCCACCGGCAAGACGCCCAGCCATTTGTTCATCGACGCGCAGAGCAAGACGCTGTACTCCACCATGCAGGACAGCGATGCCCTGGTGGCCATCGATATCGCCACCCAGACCATCAAGGCTCGCGTGCCCACCGGCCCCATGCCTGCGGACGTCTACGGCAGCCCTGACGGCAAGAAGCTGTTTGTCGGCCTGACCGGCGGCGATGGCGTCGAGGTGTTCGACATCACCGGCGCTGAGCCCCGCAGCCTGGGCCAGATCAAGACGGCTGCCGGTGCACACGCCTTCCGCGCCGCTGGCGATGACCGCCATCTGTACGTGAGCAACCGCGTGGCCAATACCATCAGCAAGATCGATATGGTCAGCAGCCAGGTCGTAGCTAATTACCCGGCCCCTGGCGGCCCCGACTGCATGGATGTCTCGGCCGACGGCCGCTACATCTTCGTGGCCTCGCGCTGGGCACGCAAGCTGTCGGTGATCGACACGGTGGAGAAGAAGGTGGTCAATCAGGTCAATGTGGGCAAGTCGCCCCACGGGGTCTGGACGCTGTCCCACGCTGCGCGCTAAGGTGCTTGTCCCTGCTGCATCGAAGCGGCAGGTGCGGCTTGGTCTCCGTGTTGACCACCTCAAGGAGGGTGGATGCAAAGACGTTGTTTCATGCTCGGCTCGCTGGCCGGCGGCCTGTCTGCCGCACCTGCCTTCGCTGCCGAAACTTCAAAAAAGATAGCTTCAGGCACATGCTCCAAGGCGGTTTACCTGACCTTCGACACCGGGCATATGGGCATAGCCCAGTGGGTCGCCCAGGTTCTGCAAAAGCACAAGGTTCCCGTCACATTCTTTGCGGCCAATGAGGCCACGAAGGAGGGGGGCAGCAGTCTGGGCGACTTCTGGGTCCCCTGGTGGAAGGCCCGTGCCGACGAAGGTCACCAGCTCGCATCCCATACCTTTGACCATATGTACTGGCTGGCCGATATTCGTGACAAGGCCACGGGCCAGGTCACACATTTCAAGGTCAAGCCCTCGGCCGGACCCAGAGCCGGTCAGAGCTATGTGGTGTCTGCTGATGAATACCGCCAGGAGATTGCCCGCTCCGCTCAGCGGCTGGCGCAGATCACGGGCCGCAAGACCTTGCCGCTGTATCGTGCGCCCGGCGGCAAGACATCGCCCGCGCTGATTGCCGCAGCGCAGCAGGGCGGCTTTCAGCATGTGGGCTGGGCGCCGGCAGGCTTTCTGGGCGATGAGCTGCCCAGCGACAAATATCCGAATGAACGCTTGCTGGCCCAGGCACTCAAAAACATAGGCAGCGGCGATATCTTGCTGGCCCACCTCGGCATCTGGTCGCGCCAGGATCCCTGGGCTCCGGCGGTGCTGGAGCCGCTGATCGTCGGTCTGCTGGATAAGGGTTTTTGCTTTCGTACGCTGGCCGAGCATCCGGCGTATCAGGGCTGGATTGCGCAGCACCGCTGAGTGCTGCAAGAGGAGTGAGTTGTGGATTGGTTGGTTCAGATGTTTGGTGAGGCGCAGCAACGTCTGTTCGAAGGCGTGGTGCAGCCGTTTCTGTTTCATTTCGGCATGGCGAACCTGCTTGAAGATGGCTACACGGCCACCGGCTGGCTGTTGGTGGGGCTGCTGCAGATAGCGGTCATGGTCGCGGTGATCGTGCCGCTGCAGCGCTGGCGGCCGGTCGAGCCTGTGGTGGACCGCCAGGCGATTCGTGTGGACATCCTCTACACGCTGATTCACCGGCTGGGAATTTTCCGGCTGGCATTGTTCTTCACGATCGATCCCTTGTGGGATGCCCTCATGGGCAGGCTTCATGTTTGGGGCATGCCTGGCTTTCATCTAGACGATATCTGGCCGGGCGTGACGGACAATGCCTGGGTCAGTCTGTTGATGTATCTGGTCGTCTTCGATCTGGTCGAGTACTGGATTCATCGCGGTCAGCACGGTTTTACCTGGTGGTGGAAGCTGCATGCCGTGCACCACTCGCAGCGCCAGATGACGGTGTGGAGCGACAACCGCAATCACCTGCTCGACGACGTGATCCATGACGCCATCATCGTGCTGGTAGCACAGCTGATTGGCGTGGCTCCGGGGCAGTTCGTGGCCATCGTGGCCCTGACCCAGCTCAGCGAGAGCTTTCAGCATGCCAATGTGCGCATCTGGTTTGGCCAACTGGGCGAGCGCCTGTGGATCAGTCCGCGCTTTCACCGCCGTCATCACGCCATCGGTATCGGTCACGAACCCATGGCGCCTGTGCGCAACAAGAAGGTGCACGGCAATAACTTCGGCGTATTGTTGCCCTGGTGGGACATATTGTTTGGTACGGCCAACTTTGATCTGCGCTATGACCCCACTGGCATTCGCGATCAGGTGCAAGCGAATGCAAAAGGACAATTGCGCGACTATGGCCGTGGCTTCTGGGCGCAGCAGTGGCTGGCAGTCCTGCGATTGATGGGTCGCGCATAAGTCAATCCTTGAGTATGCTTGCCAGCATGAGCTTGCTACTCGACTCTTTTTGGCGTGCCCTGGCGTATTGCCTGCATAAGCGGGTCATTGTCTGGTCACTCTTGCCGCTTCTGGCCATGGCCTTGATGGCCTGGCTTTTGGGTTACTTCTTCTGGGCCGATGCGGTTCTCAAGGTGCAAAGCCTGCTGGACGGGGTTGGCTGGCTGCATTCCCTGTGGCTATGGCTGCAAGGGCTGGGCCTTGGGTATGCCTCGGAGGTGGTGGCTTCCATTTTTGTGGTGTTGGGAGCAATGCCGGTACTCGTGGTACTGGTATTGCTGCTGGTGGGCCTGTTCATGGCACCAGTGCTCACGCAACTGGTGGCCGAGAAGCGCTTTGTCGGGCTGGAGAAAAAGCATGGCGGCTCTACCGTGGCCAGCCTGGTCTGGTCGGGCGGCTCCACGCTGATTGCGCTGCTGGCCTTGTTTGTCACTTTGCCGCTATGGGTGTTCCCGCCGCTGATGCTGGTGGTGGCGCCCCTGATCTGGGGATGGCTCACCTACAGGGTCATGGCATTTGACGCCTTGTCCGAGCATGCCAGCAAGGATGAGCGCCGGGCCCTGTTTGCCCGTCACCGCATGTCGCTCATTCTGATGGGGGTGATCTGCGGCTATCTGGGCGCAGCACCCGGTGTGGTCTGGATTTCCGGGCTGCTGTTCCTGGCTGCTTTCTGGATTCTGGTTCCGATTGCGATCTGGATTTATGCGCTGGTGTTTGCCTTCTCTGCACTGTGGTTTGCCCACTTCTGTCTGGCGGCGCTGGAGCAGATGAGGGCGCAGACCCTGCCGAGTGCTGCCGACCCACAGGTCCCGTTTGCACCTGGTGCAGATGATTCGGATGGTGCAGCTTCGGTGGCTCGCTGAAAAGCGTCTGCAGCAGGTTGGATCAGGTGTCATGCACCAAAAACAATCCCATTTCAGAATTGCACCATCTTGGTGCAAGTAAATTCACCAAGATGGTGCAATTGTGCTGCGTGCTCTGGCAGTGCGACAATGCGCGTCTGTTTGGTGCAGTTTGCAGATGCAGCTCTGGTAAGTGCTTATGTCTTGTGCCGAATGTCTTTACACCAAGGCTCGGTTTCGGTGCGCAGATGTTGTTGTGAGGCGCCAAGGTCGAGTTGGCACGCAAACTGCTAGATACTATTCATTCTTTATTTGATCAGCCAAAGTTGGCAGGAGAGATCTAATGGCGAAGACCGTTGCAGACGTGATGCAGATGGTGCAGGATAACGAGGTCAAGTTCGTGGACCTGCGCTTTACCGATACCCGCGGCAAGGAACAGCACGTGACCGTGCCCGTGTCGCACTTCGACGAGGACAAGTTCACCTCGGGCCATGCTTTCGACGGTTCTTCCGTTGCCGGCTGGAAGGGTATCGAAGCCTCGGACATGCAGCTGGTTCCCGATCCCAACACTGCCAATATCGATCCCTTCTTCGAAGAAACCACACTGATTCTGCAGTGCGATGTGATCGAACCCGGTGATGGCAAGGCCTATGATCGCGATCCCCGCTCCATCGCCAAGCGTGCCGAAGCCTACCTGAAGGCCTCCGGCCTGGGCGATACCGCTTACTTCGGTCCCGAACCCGAATTCTTCATCTTCGACGGCGTGCGTTGGGGCACGGAGCCTCACAACCCCTTCTTCGAAATCGAAGAATACGAGGCTCCCTGGAACACCGGCACCAAGTTCGAGACCGGTAACCGTGGTCACCGTCCTCGCGTCAAGGGTGGCTACTTCCCCGTGCCTCCCGTTGACAGCACCCAGGACATGCGTGCAGAGATGTCGCTGCTGCTGGAAGCGGTCGGTATTCCCGTCGAAGTGTTCCACCATGAAGTGGCTGGTGCCGGTCAGAACGAAATCGGCACACGCTTCTCGACCCTGGTCGAGCGTGCCGACTGGACACAGCTGCAGAAGTACATCATCTGGAACGTGGCCAACACCTACGGCAAGACGGCAACCTTCATGCCCAAGCCCTACGCTGGCGATAACGGCTCCGGCATGCACGTGCACCAGTCCGTGTGGAAGGATGGCAAGAACCTGTTCGCCGGCGACGGCTATGCCGGTCTGTCCGACTTCGCCCTGTACTACATTGGCGGCATCATCAAGCACGCTCGTGCGCTGAATGCCATCACCAACCCCGGCACCAACAGCTACAAGCGTCTGGTTCCCGGCTTCGAAGCGCCCGTGAAGCTGGCTTACTCGGCCAAGAACCGCTCGGCCTCCATCCGTATTCCTTACGTCAGCAACCCCAAGGCTCGCCGCGTGGAAGCCCGCTTCCCCGATCCTCTGATGAACCCCTACCTGGGTTTCGCAGCTCTGCTGATGGCCGGCCTGGACGGCGTGGAAAACAAGATCCATCCCGGCGAAGCCGCGACCAAGGATCTCTACCACCTGCCTCCCGAGGAAGACAAGCTGGTGCCTACCGTCTGCCACAGCCTGGATCAGGCTCTGGAAGCTCTGGACGCCGACCGTGCGTTCCTGACCAAGGGCGGTGTGTTCTCCGACAGCATGCTGGATGCCTACATCGAGCTGAAGATGGGCGAAGTGACTCGCTATCGCCAGTCGGTGCACCCTGTCGAATACGATATGTACTTCTCGCTGTAAAGCAGAGGTCAAAAAAGGCGGCGCAAGCCGCCTTTTTTATTGAGCGCCCGCTACGGCGGGCGTGGGAGCAAAGGAACCAAACGGGTTGGTGGCGGTCAAGTAGTCAATAAAAGCCGCAGGCTTGGAGCGATACTCAGGGTATTGCGGACTTGCGGCCGCCGTCTGCCTGAGAGGACCGAATGAAGAAGTTTTATGTGTTGTCGTTGCTGTGTCTTGCATCCGGGCTGGTTTCTGCCCAGGATGTGATCTACCGCTGCGGCAATGAGTACACCAACAATGTTTCGCAGGCCAAGGCCAAAGGGTGCAAGCCGGTCGATGGCAGTGGCGTGACGGTGATTCACGGCACCAGACCCTCGGGTAGCAATGCCGCAGCGGCACCGGCCAAGCCCAAGCCGGCAAGTGGCTCTGCATCGAGCGCACCGGCCCCGGCCCGCAGCGACAGTGCCGCTCAGAAAGCGCGTGACTCCGATGCGCGAGCCATCCTGCAAGGCGAGCTGAACAAGGCCCAGGCCAGACTGGCCGAGCTGAAGGCAGAGTACAACGGTGGCAACCCCGTGCGTACGGCGCTGGAGTTGCGCAATCCTCAGGGCTACCCGGAGCGGGTGGCCAAGCTGAAAGCCGATATCACACGCCAGGAAAGTGATATCGCAGGCATCAAGCGAGAGCTGGACCGGCTGCCTGCGGTCAATTAATCCGCCCCCTGGGGCTGGTCATTTTTGGTCTATCGCATGAGTTCCACTGCAGCCCCGCTCCCTGATATCTCCAGGCCTGATACGGATCAGGCCAATGCTCACGGCTACCAATCGCTGGACTGGCTTTGCACCTTGATTGCCGTGCTTGACGAGTACGGCATGGTGCGCTTTGTCAATGCGGCGCTGGAAAACGCCCTGGGTCAGTCGCGCCGCATCATGGTGGGCAGTGACTTCGCTACCTGCTTTGCCGAGCCTGCCTTGCTGGACAAGGCGCTCAGCGGCGCCCGTTCCAACGACTTTGCTGCGCTGCGCTTCGAGGCCAGCCTGCTGCGCCTGGGGCAGGAGCCCTTGCCGATTCACGCGGCCGTTTCGCTGGCCGAGAAGGCCGGCCATGTCATGGTGGAGATGTGGCCGTTGGAGCAGCAGGCCCGTCAGGACCGCGAGGAACGCATCCGAGAGCAGGCGCTGGCGAACAAGGAGCTGATTCGCAATCTGGCGCACGAGATCAAGAATCCGCTGGGCGGCATCCGCGGCGCAGCCCAGCTGCTGCAGATGGATCTGGTCACGCCCGAGCTGCTGGAATACACCACGGTCATCATTCACGAGGCCGATCGCCTGCAGGCGCTGGTGGACAGGTTGCTGGCCCCGCATCGCCACCCGCATGAGGTGGGCGACGTCAACATCCACGAGGTCTGCGAGCGCGTGCGTTCGCTGGTGCTGGTCGAGCACCCCCAGGGACTCAAGATCACGCGTGACTATGACATCTCCATTCCCGAGTTCAGAGGCGACAGCGCACAGCTGATACAGGCACTGCTCAATATCGTTCAGAACGCGGCCCAGGCGCTGGGGCGGCGCATTGCAGAGGGCGATGCCGAGATCATTCTGAGGACGCGTGTGGCCAGACAGGTCACTCTGGGGCGCGAGCGCTACAGATTGGCACTGGAATTGCATGTAATCGACAACGGGTCAGGCGTGCCAGATGCCATCAAGGAACGGATTTTCTATCCTTTGGTCTCGGGCAGAGACGGCGGATCCGGCCTGGGGTTGACGCTGGCTCAGACCTTTGTGCAGCGTCACCATGGCCTGATCGAATGCGAGAGCCAGCCGGGGAGGACGGATTTCCGAATCCTGATACCGCTGCCATAAAGCCTGACATTATCAATATGCAGAAGAAGGGAAGGATGTTGCACGAATGAAGCCAATCTGGATTGTGGACGACGACCCTTCCATCCGCTTTGTGCTTGAAAAAGCATTGGGGCGTGAAGGCTGGCCCATTCGCAGCTTTACCCAGCCGCGCGATGTGCTCAAGGCCCTGGCTGATGTGGACAACAGCGATCCCGAGCGTCAGGCTCCACAGGTGCTGGTCAGCGATATACGCATGCCTGGCGGCTCGGGCCTTGAGCTGCTGGAGCAGGTCAGGGCGCAGCAGCCCGGGCTGCCGATGATCATCATGACGGCCTATTCCGATCTGGACAGTGCAGTCTCGGCATTCCAGCGTGGGGCTTTCGAGTATCTGCCCAAGCCATTTGATGTACCCAAGGCCGTGGAGCTGATCCGGCGCGCTGTGGAGGAAAGCCAGCGCGAGGAGGTGGCCGATGTGCAGGCACCGGTGCAGGCGGAAATGCTGGGCCAGGCACCTGCCATGCAGGACGTGTTTCGTGCCATCGGCAGACTGAGCCAGAGTCATGTCACGGTGCTGATCACCGGGGAGTCCGGTGCCGGCAAGGAGCTGGTGGCACGAGCGCTGCACAAGCATTCTCCCGTTGCTGGTGGACCGTTTGTGGCCATCAATACCGCCGCCATTCCGAAAGACCTGCTGGAGTCCGAACTGTTCGGTCACGAGCGCGGCGCCTTTACCGGCGCGCAGACCCAGCGCAGGGGGCGTTTCGAGCAGGCCGAAGGCGGTACGCTGTTTCTCGATGAAATTGGCGACATGCCGTTCGAGCTGCAGACGCGTCTGCTGCGGGTGCTCTCCGACGGTCATTTCTACCGGGTTGGCGGACATCAGGCCGTCAAGGCCCATGTTCGCGTGATTGCCGCGACCCACCAGGATCTGGAGCTGCGCGTCAAGGACGGCGCTTTCCGCGAGGACTTGTTCCATCGTCTGAATGTGATCCGTCTGCGCCTGCCCGCGCTGCGCGAGCGCAAGGAGGACGTGCCCATGCTGACCCAGCATTTCCTGCAGCAAAGCGCGCGTCAGCTGGGGGTGGAGCCCAAGCGCATGAGCACGGCCGCCATGAGCCGTCTGCAGGCCTTCAACTTTCCGGGCAATGTGCGCCAGCTGGAAAACATCTGTCACTGGTTGACCGTCATGGCGCCGGCCCAGCAGATTGCACTCAAGGACTTGCCGCCCGAAGTGCTGGGCAGCCCTGCATCGGTGAACACGGCAGTCTTTGCCGGCGCATTGAGCAGTGGTGTGGGCCTGGACCAGTCCAGGGCAAACCTGCCTGAGGCGGCGGCCATGTCCGTGCCAGGCGCTGCGGCAACGCCGTTGGCCGAAGCTCCGGCATTGACCGAGGGCTGGCTGCAAGGGCTTGGCAAGCAGGCTGAGGAACTGTTGTCGCAGGGCCACCACGATGTATGGGATCAGCTGTCCCATCAGTTCGAGGCGCAGTTGCTGCGAACGGCTCTGGCCGCCACGCATGGCCGCAGAGTGGAGGCTGCCAGCCGACTGGGGATTGGTCGCAACACCATTACCCGAAAGCTGCAGGAGCTGGGGCTGGAAAACGAGAATTTCGACTGAAACAGTGCAGTGGCCACTCGCTCTCGCGGTGAGAATTATCCGTCCTACATGGTGCAATCACGGTTGACGACATGAGGCAGATGGCGCAGGGATAACAATCAACAGGCCTTTTGTTGATTGGACTGTTTGCGTTGTCTGCCTTGCCTTTATCCATCTCTTTCCCGCCTGCACCGGGGTCTTTCCCGCAGGATGCGAGCGCCTTGTCGCCGTTGCTGCAGATGCCGGAGGCCGAGGAGGCCTTCTGGCACGAGCGCTATACGTGCGAGCCTTACTTCGTTCCGGGGCGTGGCTTTGACCAGTATTACCCCGCCTATCTGCTGGGCTGGCAGGCCGGCAGATATCGGGCTCGGCAGACGGCTTCGGGGGGGAGAAGGAGTTTCGAATCCCTGGAGGCCGAGTTGCGCCAGCAGTGGTCGCTGCATTGCGGGGGCAGTCTGCTGGACTGGTCTCAGGTCAGAGCAGCCGTCAAGGCAGCCTGGCGCCGCGCGATTGTTTCACCCGCGTCCAAGCCTTGCGCGGAGGCCGTATTGGGCCAGATGGCGAAGAACAGTCTTGCTCTGGCGTTACAGGCAGGACTGCGCTTTGCGCAAAGCTCCAGGCTGTTTCTGACGACCGCGGACTCCAGCATGGCTGTCGATGCCCTGCGCCGTTTCTCGCAGGATTCACGCAAGCTGGTTTCCGAGCTGGAGGAGCTGCTTGATGGTGTTGCGGCGGCCCCGCTATCCATGGCCTTGGATGAGGGCGGTCTGCTGCAGCGAGTGCGCAAGACCTGGCTCGACTACCTGGGAGAGGCGGCGGCCGAGACCTGGCTGGATGTGCTGCGTCGCTTGCAGACCTGGCTGGAGCGCACCGAGCACACTGTTCAGCTGGATTTGCCGGTCAAAGTCGCCAAGCTGCTCAAGCGCCATGTGATGCTGCTGCGCGGCCAGTTGCAGGCCTTGCAGTGGCTCAGCCACGGCGCGGCCTGAGCCGTCCGGCTTCACTCAGTCCAGTGTGACAACCACGGGGGCGTGGTCGCTGGGCTGCTTGTTCTTGCGCGGAGCGCGGTCCACGCTGCAGGCGCTGACCTTGCTCTTGAGAGCCTCGCTGACCAGAATGTGGTCGATGCGCAGGCCGCGATTCTTCTGAAAGCCCAGCATGCGGTAATCCCACCAGGAGTAGCTTTTCTCCGGTTGCTCGAACATGCGGAAGGCATCGCTCAGGCCCAGTTGCAGCAGACGCTGGAAATGCTCGCGCTCTTGCACCGTGTGGTGGATCGTGTCCTTGAGGCCGACGGGGTCGTAGGAGTCGCGATCTTCGGGAGCCACGTTGAAGTCCCCCACCAGCACCAGGCGCGGATGCTGGGCCATCTGGTTCTGGATCCAATCGTGCAGTGCCTGCAACCAGCGCATCTTGTAGGCAAATTTTTCCGAGCCAGGTTCCTGGCCGTTGACGAAGTAGCCGTTGATCAGACGAATCTCGCCGTTTGGCGAGTCTATGGTCGTGGCAATGATGCGGGCCTGTTCGTCGTCAAGCCCCGGAATGTTGCGCACCACATCACGGCCCGTCTCGCGCGTGATCCAGGCCACGCCGTTATAGGTCTTCTGGCCGTGGCTGACGGCCTTGTAGCCGGCTTCCTCGAACGCCATGTGCGGGAACTTGTCATCGGTGAGCTTGAGCTCCTGCAGTCCCAGTGCATCGACGGGGTTGGCGGCAAGCCAGTCCAGTACCTGCGGCAGCCGTACGGACAGTGAGTTCACATTCCAGGTGGCAATTTTCATCTTCTTGAACTTTCCTTATTTCATGCGGGTTCCAAGGGGGCGGCTGCCGGTAAAAGGCCTCCAGCTACCAGCCTGGCTACCCAAACAGAGCCCTTGGCGGGCATCTTTCTCGCAGTGGCTGACAGCATAGCAAGCCTGGCCTTCTCTGAAGCCGGCAAGGCTGTGTGTCACGATCCATTCAGTGGCGGCCCCTGGCATTTGCGTCTTTGAAGCCCCATGCGCATGGGCCGGCGTGCAGGGGTTTGCTACATTGAGCCCATGAAACATGCTTCAAGCCTGGCAGGGATGATGATCGTCGTGGCGGCAGTCAGCGGCTGCGCGCAATCGGTTTCCGTCAATTTTGGCAATCCTTCTGAGGCCAACTGCAAGAAACAGGGCGGCGTGCTGCGCACCGAGAAGGGGGCGGATGCTGATCGAAATACCTGCGTGCTGCCTGACGGCTCTGCTTTTGAGGAGTGGGTGCAGCACGCGCGGCAGTCGCCCGCGAAATAGGTCTAGGCCCAGGCCTGGATTCAGGCAGTGGCAAGGCGCTGCTCAGGCCGCAGCTGTCTTGATGCCGCGAGGGCCGGCAGGCGTGGAGGATGGCTTCAATCGCGCAGCGCCACGGAGTGCTCGAAATTTTCCGATATGGCCTGTGTGCCGTCGTCAAAGACCAGTACGCGCTCGGGCCAGCGCATGGCGGCGAGCTTGCTGCGCTGCACGGGGTTGTGGCCGCGCAGGCGGTCCAGCCAGCGCGCTCCTACCGAATAGTCCACACAGAACACATTGCCGCGCAGGCCGTGCCATGAAAGCGGGGGCGTTGCGCCAAACAGGTTTTCAAACTGCGAGCCATGCGCCGGGGCGTCGGCCGGACGCAGGCGGCGCCAGTAGTGGCCGACGATGACGGCGGGCGCTTCTTCATATTCATTCCACCAGCCCACGCGTTCGACAAAACGCCATTTGCCGCCTGCGTAAAAGGGGTTGCGGCATTCGCGCTCCACGCCGGCCGTCAGCACCTTCAGAGGGTTGACCATGGCCTTGTTGAGTTCGTTTTCGCTATGGGCCGGCAGAAACGGCGGCTCATGGCGATAGTCTTCGAGGCTGTAAGGCCAGCTCTGCTCTTCCTGGCGCATGCGCTCGGCCACGCATTGGGCGATGGACTGTTCTTCGGCAATCGTCTCGAAGTGGTCGTAGGCGGCGCGTGCGCTGCCGCTGGGCAGCTGGCGAATCATGGCGATCTGTTCGGGTCGCCAGGCGGCATGAACAATGCGCAGATCCTCGCGCTCCAGCGCAATCGGCAATTGGCCGAGCTGCTCGAGCATGGCGGGAATCTGCTCGGCCGGCATGCGCGCGAAAGGCGCGTACTTGGGCTGATCGGAGTCGATGCGGCTGTCGAAGAACCAGCCCGATCCATCCTTGGCATCTTCGCGCAGCAGATTGATTTCGTGGTTGCCCAGCACCGCATGGGCCGTGCCCGAGGCCAGCATGGCGCCGACCAGCGCGAGCACCGAAGGGCTGTCCGGTCCGCGGTCGCAGAAGTCGCCGACAAACACCAGTCGCCGCCCTTCAGGGTGATGGCCCTGCAGGTCATAACCCAGGTGACCCAGCAATTGCACCAGCGCGGCGTATTCGCCATGGATATCGCCAACGATATCGAGGGCGCCAGGAGGCAGGGGCTGGACTAGGCTCATGATGAAAGGGCGATAGGCTTGCGGGGGTGGAGGGCTCAGGCTGCAGCAGGCTGCCTTGCCATTGTCATACGGCAGTCATGCAGTGAAGCTGACAATTGTTGCAATGCAACACCGCGAGGGCAAGAGAGTTTTGTCTCATGCCGGACTGCCGGCCGATGCCGATGCGATACCGCATGGCATGAGCCCGGAGCAAGGGTCAGCCCTGGCGCTCGAAGCGCACAAAGCTGTAGGGCAGGCCATTGGCAGAGACATGCTCGCTGCGGCTCACGGCCTGCCACTGCTTGCCCAGTTCGGGGGCAAAGGCATCGCCTTCGAAGTCGCGGCCGATTTCGGTCACTTCCACGGCATCGGCCAGCGGCAGGGCCTGGGCATAGATCTGCGCGCCGCCGATGACCCAGACGTCTTGCGAGAGCTTGCGACCCAGCTCCAGTGCTTCGGGCAGGCTGGCGGCGCGCAGGATCTGTTCGGATGCCGGCTCGGCTTGCCAGTCGGCCTGGCGAGTGACGACGATATTGCTGCGGCCCGGCAGGGGGCGGAAGCGCACAGGCAGCGAGTCCCAGGTCTTGCGGCCCATGATGACGGCGCAGCCCCGGGTCAGCTCCTTGAAGTGCGCCATGTCTTCCGGCAGGTGCCAGGGCATGGTGTTGTCCTTGCCGATGACGCCGTTGGCTGCGCGAGCGTAGATGAGTTGAATGGCCATAGCTATCAATAAAGAAGCTGCTGGCGCCTGTCAGTTATGGATTTCAGGTATGAAAATACTTGAAATCGTTTGCAGTCAAACGATGGCAGCTTTGATTTTTATAGTGATCCGAGAGGCAGTAGTCAGACCGCCACAGGCGCCTTGATGCCGGCATGGTGCTGATAGTCCAGCACTTCGAAGTCTTCGTACTCGTAGCCGAAGATGGAGTCGGGCTTGCGCTTGATGTTCAGCGTCGGATAGGCGAAGGGCTGTCGAGACAGCTGGGTCTGCACCTGTTCGAAGTGGTTGTTGTAGATGTGGCAGTCGCCGCCAGTCCAGATGAAGTCGCCCACTTCCAGGCCGCATTGCTGGGCCAGCATATGGGTCAGCAGCGCGTAGCTGGCGATGTTGAAGGGTACGCCCAGGAAGATGTCGGCGCTGCGCTGATAGAGCTGGCAGCTGAGCTTGCCGTCGGCCACATAGAACTGGAAGAAGGAGTGGCAGGGCATGAGGGCCATCTGGTCCAGCTCGGCCACGTTCCAGGCGCTGACGATGATGCGGCGGCTGTCGGGATTGCTCTGGAGCTGTTTGACGACTTCGGCAATCTGGTCGACATGCGTGCCGTCGGCCTTGGGCCAGCTGCGCCATTGCACGCCATACACCGGGCCCAGGTCGCCGGTTTGCTTGTCGGCCCATTCGTCCCAGATGGTGCAGCCGCGCTCCTGCAGCCACTTCACATTGCTGTCGCCGCGCAGAAACCACAGCAGCTCCAGAATGATGGACTTCAGGTGCACCTTCTTGGTGGTGACCAGGGGGAAGCCTTCATTGAGGTTGAAGCGCATCTGATAGCCGAACACGCTGCGCGTTCCCGTGCCCGTGCGGTCGGTTTTGGACGCGCCGTGCTCGAACACATGGCGCATAAAGGTTTCGTACTGGCAGCGCACGGGGCGCAGGGTGCAGGTGCTGGAGTTCATGGTGCAAAAAGCGGTCAAAGACTTGCAAAGACTGGCTGTGCTGGCAGCGTACACAAGGTGCCGCTGCTCTTGAAGAGGGTGGGCCCGCAGGGCCGCGATAGCCCGAGTGTGCCACGGGCCGGGGTATGCCGAGCCGCCTGCAGTCAATGACCCGCTCTGTCGCCCTGTAAGCCTCGAATACTGCCGCAGCTGGATTCACAATGTCATGGAAAACAACCGAGCCGAACAAGGAGAGTGAGTTCATGTCACGCAATTTTGTGAGCACCGCGGCGGTTGCGCTGGCCGCTGCGGCCTTGCTGGTCGCCTGCGACAAGACCAAGGCCCCGTCTCCCACCGCCGCTGCAGAGGATGTCCGGGCAGCGGCTGCTGCGGCGGCGGCTCCGCCCGCTGCCACGGCGCAGATCGAGGAGGCGGCTACGGCCCCCGTCGAGGAAGTGCGCGTTCCCCATGTGGCCAAGGACGGCGAGCCAGGCCTGGACAGCCTCAAGCCGCTGCAGGGCAAGTACCGCTGGGATGGAGTGGACTATGTGAAGGATGGCGTGCTGGCCCAGCGGCTGAAGACGCTGATGGGCCCTCAGTACGACACGCTGCTCAAGAACCTGCAGGCCCTGGGTCCGCTGGAGCCTTCCGCAGCTCTGCTGTACGTGATGGGCAACCGCCAGCATCAGGGCGGCGAGGAAATGGCCGCCGTGGTGATCGACCCGGTGCGCAACGGCCTGCGCGTCTGGCTGCTCAGCGAGGGCAGGCAGACCGTGTTCACCGATGTGGACGGCGCAGATATCCCCTGGCCCAGTGCGGTGCAGAGCATGCTGCGCAATATCGTGGCCACCCAATGAAGCCCTGGCTGCGGCCAGAAAAAAAGCCCTGCCGATCATGGCAGGGCTTTTTTTATCGGCGGCGGCGGGATCAGCCGCGCGTCAGCACCACGCCGGGGTTCATGATGCCCTGCGGGTCCAGTGCCTGCTTGATGGCGCGCATCATCTGCAGGGCAACGGGAGACTGGTATTTTTCGAGCTTGTCGGTCTTGAGTGCCCCCACGCCATGCTCGGCCGAGAACGAGCCGCCGAAGGCGTCCACGGCCTCATAGACCAGGTGGTTGACCAGGGCCTCCTTGTCGCGCAGAAAGGCCTTGCCGTCCTCGCCTTCGGGCACCTGCACGTTGTAGTGCAGATTGCCGTCGCCCAGATGGCCGAAGTTGACCAGCCGCACGCCGGGAATCTCGCGCTTGAGCACGGTGTCGGCATGCTCGACAAAAGCGGGAATGCGCGAGGCGGCGACCGAGATGTCGTGCTTGATGTTCAGGCCTTCCTCGGCCTGGGCCAGGGGAATGCTCTCGCGGATATGCCACAGGTCGTGGGCCTGGGTCAGGTTCTCCGCCACCACGGCGTTGACCACGCAGCCGTCTTCAAAGGCCAGCTCCAGCAGGTGCTCGAAGCGCAGGCGTGCATGCTGTTCAGACTCGCTGTCGCTGTTCTCCAGCAGCACGCAGTAGGGTGCTTCGTCGCCCATGTCGGCAAATGGCACGCGCAGCTGCGGCATGTGCTTGACGACCAGGCTCAGCGCAAACTGGCCCATGACTTCAAAGCCCGTCAGTCCCGCGCCCAGATGCTGGTGCGCCAGACCCAGCAGGCGCACGGCGGCCTCCATGGAGGGCACGGCGGCAAAGGCGGTGAGCTGGGCGGCCGGCTGCGGGAACAGCTTCATGGTGGCGGCGGTGATGATGCCCAGCGTGCCTTCGCTGCCGATGAACAGGTCGCGCAGGTCGTAGCCGGTGTTGTCCTTGCGCAGGCCTTTGAGGCCGTCCCAGATCTCGCCCTGCGGCGTCACCACTTCCAGGCCCAGGCACAGGTCGCGGGTATTGCCATAGCGCACCACCTGTGTGCCGCCGGCGTTGGTGCCCAGATTGCCGCCTATCGTGCAGCTGCCTTCGGCGGCCAGCGACAGCGGAAACAGCAGGCCTTGCTGGTCAGCCAGATCCTGCAGGTTCTGCAAAATGCTGCCGGCTTCGACGGTGAAGGTCAGATTGTCCTTGTCGATGTGGCGCACGGCGTTCAGGCGCGTGAGGCTGAGCACGACCTGCTGGCCGCTGTCGTCGGGGGTGGAGCCCACGGAAAGCCCGGTATTGCCGCCCTGGGGCACGATCTGCACGCCGGCTGCGGCGCAGGCCTTGACCACGCCGGCCACTTCGGCCGTGTTGCCGGGGCGCACCACGGCCAGGGACTTGCCGTGTACGCGCTTGCGCCAGTCCTGTTCGTAGGCGCTGAGGTCGCCATCGGTCAGCACATGGGTGGCGCCCACAATCTGGCGCAGGGATTCAAGCAAAGCGGTGGAAGTCATGGCAAGCAGGCCGCGGCAGGGGCGGCAGAGAGGGAGAACAGACGGAAATCCTAAGCCAGGCACAGCGCTACGGCAGGAAAACCATGAAGCCGCAAGCGTAGAGCATGGCAGACTACGGGACAATCGAAATAAATTGCTTGGTTATGCCAGTTTTTCCGAACAATATCAGCCTGCGCCAGCTGCGTGCCTTTGCCGAGGTGGCGCGCCAGGGCGCGTTTGCCCCGGCAGCCCGCGAGCTGTGCCTGACGCAGTCGGCCCTGTCCGAATCCATTCGTCAGCTGGAAGAGGCCCTGGGCCTGCGGCTTTTTGACCGCACCACCCGAACCGTGGGGCTGACGGCCGCCGGCCAGGCCTTCTTGCTCGATGTGCGCCAGGCCTTCGAGATGCTGGAGCAGGGCTTTCAGAACCTGGGCGATCTGGCCGCGCTGCGCCGCGGCAAGGTGCGCATTGCTGCCGCACCGTCGGTGCTGGCGGTGTTGCTGCTGCCGGTGCTACCGGCCTTGCGGGCCCGGCATCCGGGCATCGAGGTGGATCTGATCGAGGACAGCGCCGAAGGCATCGCCCAGCGCGTGCAGGCCGGCAGCGTGGATTTCGGCGTGGGTGCGGCGCACCCGGCCGGCGGCGATTTGCTGACCCAGCCGCTGATCAGCGATGCCATGGGGCTGGTGGCCAGGCTCGATGAGCCTTTGCTGCAGGCCGGGCGGCTGACGGCGGCCGATCTGGCCGATCTGGCTTTTGTGGGTCTGACCACCGACACCGCCATCAGCCAGTTGCTGGCTTCGGCACCGGGCATGCCGCAGAACCTGCTGCAGACACCACTGCGCCTGTCCAATCCGCAACTGCTGTTCGAGGCCGTGAGCCTGGGTCTGGGGGTCAGCATTGTTCCAGCGCTGACGGCGCGTCACCCTTCGCTGGGCCTGCAGGGCAATCTGGGCTTTCGCCTGCTGGATGAGCCGCGCATTCTGCGCCGCACGCTGCTGATTCAGCGTCCGCGCCGTGCGCTGTCACCGGCCGCGCAGCTGCTGTTCGATGCGCTGGCGGCGCAGGTGCGGACGCTGGCGCAGTTCGAAGGCATCACGCCTGATTGAGCCGGGCTGCCTTGACGGCACGCTGGCGCAGGCGCACATGGGCTGCGCAGGCGATGAAGAGCAGCACGCACAGCGCCACCTCTGCCAGCGCCAGCCAGCGGCTGGGCGCGGCATCGCTCCAGGCCCGCACCACGCCTTCGGTGAAGTACAGCCACACCAGCAGGCTGAGCCAGCGATAGGTGTACATGCGGCGCTTGAGCAGGCCAATCACGGCGAACGCCAGTGGCAGGGCTTTGAGAAACAGCCAGGTGCCGCCTTCGCGCAGCGGGGCCAGCCACAGCTCCCAGGCCACGCACAGCAGCATCAGAGCCAGCAGACTGCCCACGGCCAGCCAGCGCGTGGCGGCCACGTCAGAGCCTGGCTGCTGGATTGGTGAAGAAGTGTTTTTGGCGGCTTGGGGCGAGAGGGCGTCGGTCATAGCAGTGGCATCATATCGGTCATGCCAGCTCTGTTTGAATCCGGTCGTTTTGTTTTGCGTTCTGCGCTTGATGTTGCGCAGCACCCGTCCTCCTTTTGCGTTCATGAAGGAGTGCCGTCATGAAGAAAAACGAGCGTGCCGGCTTCTGGGCCGCGCTGGAAGGCAAGACGCAGCAAGCCAGGCCGGTGACGGCGGATCGGGACAGGCCGATGCAGCCTGCTTCGGTGGAGGCGCCTGCAGCAGCGCAGGCAGCCAGCGCAGGGCCGCTTGATCAGCGCCAGGAACCCAGCCTCGATGGTCCGGGCATGCCGCTGGAGCCGGTGTTCGACCCCATGCCCGATCTTGGCAACGATCTGGCTCGGCCCGAACCCGTGCCAGCTCCTGCCGCATCGCCTGCGGCGGCATTCAGCACGGCAGCTCAGGGTTGGACCAGCTATTGCACGCCGAATACGACACCAGCCGAGGAACAGAAAGCGGTGCATGCTTGCGTTTCAGGAGTGACCGACAGTCCTGTCGACAGCTCGCAGCGCGTTGCCGATAGCCCGCGCAGCCGCAGACTCGACAGAGCCAGGGCGCTGGCGGCCAGCTGCAAGGATCTGGCCGGGCGTATCCCCAAGCCCCTGATGCCCAGCCAGGAGGAGCTCAAGACGGCATTGCGCCGCAGGAGCCGCCGTGCGCAGCAGCGCCTGCGTACCTTCCCCTGGCACAACACGGCCCAGGTGCTGCTGGCGCGCTTCAAGGAGGACCGGCTGGGCGTGACCGCCAGCAGTCTTACCTTCACATCGCTGCTGGCGCTGGTGCCGTTCTTTACCGTGGCTCTGGCCCTGTTCACGGCCTTCCCGATCTTTGGCAAGGCGCAGAAGGTGCTGGAGCGCTGGCTGATGGACAGCCTGATTCCCGAGACCATTGCGCGTCAGGTGCTGGGCTATCTCACGCAGTTTGCCTCCAAGGCCAGTCAGCTGGGCCTGGTCGGCTTCTCCATCCTGATGGTCACGGCCATTGCGCTGATCCTGACCATCGACCGCACGCTCAACAACATCTGGCGCGTGCGCCAGCTCAGGCCGCTGGGCCAGCGGGTGCTGATCTACTGGGCCGCCATCACGCTGGGGCCGCTGCTGCTGGGCCTGAGCCTTGTGCTGTCGTCCTATGTGATGTCGGCATCCAAGGGCCTGGTCAACGCGCTGCCCGGCAGCCTGCGCTTTGTCTTTGATTCCATAGAGTTTGTGGTGCTCGCCGCCGGCATGGCCGGGCTCTACCACTATGTGCCCAACACGCCGGTGCGCTGGCGTCATGCGCTGGTGGGGGGCGTGTTTGTGGCCGTGTTCATGGAAGTGGCCAAGAAGGTGCTGGGCCTCTATCTGTCATCCGTGCCGACTTACTCGGTGATCTACGGCGCGTTTGCCACGCTGCCCATTTTGCTGATCTGGATGTATGTGGCCTGGAGCATTGTGCTGCTGGGGGCCCTGGTCACGGCCTATCTGCCCACGGTGCTTGCCGGGGTGGAGCGGCTGACGGGACATCGGGGCTGGCAGTTCGAGCTGGCGGTGGAGGTGCTGCAATGCCTGGCCAAGGAGCGTGAGCTGCCGCACAAGGGCCTGTATGTGCACCAGCTTTCACGGCGCCTGCGCGTGGAGGCGTCCCAGATTCAGCCCGTGCTGCAGGCGCTGGCCAAGCTGGACTGGGTGGGGGCTGTACAGCCTCCCGATGCCTATGTGTCGCTTGAGAGCACCGAGCCGCGCTATGTGCTGCTGGTCGATCCGCAGGCCACGCGGGTAGAGCCTCTGGTGCAGAGCCTGTTGCTTGAGCCGTCCGAGGCGGTGCGGCCGCTGTGGCAGCGTGCCCAGCTCGATGCCATGACCGTGGCAGAGCTGATTGCTGCCCCGGGCGGAGATATTCATAGAGTTTGATGGAAGTGAGCAGATATCTATGAATATCTGCACTGAAGGCCGGACAGCTGATGGCAGGCGTCGCATGGTCCATGGGCAGCCGATCCGCTGCCCGCAAAGCAGGCCAGCGCAAGCGCTTCAGAGACGGTGTGGCGCTACATCTTGATGCGACCCAGCAAGATGTCGCGCCACATCATCCAGTCGCCCAGAAAACTGTAGAGCGGTCGCTTGAAGCTGGCGGGCTTGTTTTTTTCAAAGCCGAAATGCCCGACCCAGGCGAAGGCATAGCCGCAGATCAGGCCTGCGAGCAAGTACCACCAATCGCCTGTCAAAAACAGCGCCAGCAAGAACACCAGCGACAGGCTGGTGCCGATGAAGTGCAGCCGCCTGCAGGTGAGGTTGCTGTGCTCGCCCAGGTAGAAGGGGTAGAACTCGGCAAAGCTCTTGAACTGGCGCGGGTCCACGCTGGCCTTGGCAGCGCCGTCCGGTTCTGAGGTCGTGGTCTGTGACATGGCAAACCCCGGTGAAGGTGATGCTGTTTTTATACTGCCGACAGCATGGCCAGGCCAGCGGGTTAGCGAGTGCTGGCAAGTTGTGGTCGGAGGTCTTCGTCACCTGAACGACAGGCTATATACGGCAAGACTGCTCAAAATCGGCCAGATTCGCCATCTTTGCGGCCACTCCAGCTTCTGGCCGAGCTGCCATGAGCGCTCTCTTGCTAAGGTGGCAGCACATCTCATCGCCTTCAACCCAGATCCTGCCCATGTTTGACGACACCATGCCGCCTGTTGTGATCAGCTCCAGTGAAACCCGTGTTCAGACGCCCGACGGGCAGCTCCATGTCAAACGCTGGCAACCTCAGCGCGAGGCGGCCAGGGCGCCGCTGGTGCTGATGCACGACTCCCTGGGCAGCGTGGATCTGTGGCGCGAATTTCCCGCGCAACTGGCCGCGGCCACCGGGCGTGAAGTCATTGCCTATGACCGCCTGGGTTTCGGCCATTCAGACCCCAATCCGCATCGGCTTCAACCCAGTTTTGTGGAGAGCGAGGTCGAGGCCGGCTTCACGCCGCTTCACCGGGCGCTGGGCCTGGGTGATTTCGTGATGCTGGGACACAGCGTGGGCGGCGGCATGGCGGCCATGGTGGCGGCGGCCTATGGAAGGCAATGCCAGGCGCTGATTACCGAATCGGCCCAGAGCTTTGTCGAAGACCGCACGCTGCAGGGCATCAGTGCGGCGCGCGACAACTTTGCCCAGCCCGGCCAGCTGGAGCGCCTTGCTCGCTACCATGGCGACAAGGCGGCCTGGGTGCTGTCGGCCTGGGTGGACACCTGGCTGAGCCCGCCTTTTGCGCATTACCGGCTGGATGCAGCCCTGAAGCAGGTGCATTGCCCGGTGCTGGCCATTCACGGCGAGCTCGATGAATTCGGCTCCCTGGTGCATCCCGAGAACATCTGCACCTGGGCGCAGGGCCCTTGCGAGGCGGAAATCATTGCCGGTGGCGGCCATGTGCCGCACCGCGAGCTGCCCGAGCGCATCAGCAGCCGCATCGCGGCTTTTCTGTCAAAAATCGCCTGACTCTGTTTGAGCCAGCCGCCCACGCGCGTAGTCGACCAGATCGGCCGGGTAGTGGGGGCTGGCGCGCAAAGCGCTGTCATCCCAGCCGTAGAGCACGGCCAGGGCGGCCACCTCCAGCGCCCAGTAGCCCGTGCCCAGCCACGGGCTGCCTTTTTTCTGCTGCTTGGGCGAGAGCTTGAGAAACTCCTGGTACTGGGTTTGCAGATAGGGCAGCAGCGGGTCAGGCAGGGCTTCGAGCTGTTCAAAAAATGGCTTCATGGCGCCGTAAGGGCGTTTGTGAAAAAGCTCCTCGCTGACTTGCTGCAGCTGCAGACCGCCTGCGCACAGATAATCCAGCAACTGGTCGGTATCGAAGGCCAGCACATGCTCATCAATCGCCGGTACGTCATCCTGCGCATCCAGCAGTGTGGCCATTGACAGCAGGGTCACGGCAATAGCGTAGTCGTCAGTGCGTGTGTTGATGGGCGCAGCTACGCCGTAGTTCTCGCCAGTTTCCTGCGCCATGCTGGCGTGCGCATGCTCGGCCACCGAGGCGGCATCAATCCACAGCGCGGCCACTTCCTGGTAGATGGGGCGCAGCACATCGCCGCCCAGGCCCAGGTCGATGCCGTAGATCAGCAGCCAGCGCGCCTGCTCGCCCGCTTCCTTCCATTTCCAGTAGTTTTCCAGTGCCGCATGTGCCTTGAAATCCTGGGGTGCTTTATAGCTGTCGCTGCCGGCAAAGCGCTTGAGCGCGCTCAGTGCCTCCTTCCAGTCGGCTTTTTTGTCGCTCAGATTGAGGTTGCGCCGGGGCTGCAGACCATTCAGTGAAATCTTGGCCCATTCGGCGCAGGCGTCAGCCAGTTGGCCGTGGTGCTGGAAGGTTTGGCTCATGTCCCAAGCTTAATGGCTCATGCCGCCAGAAAATCCCGAATCGCAAACAGCGTCGCGTCGGGCGACTCCGTCATCTGGTTGTGGCCGTTGGGGATGATCTGAACCTTGGTAGTCTTGCCTGCGCCCTTGGCTGCATCGATCAGTCCCTTGGCTGCCTTGGGCGGGGTCATCTGGTCTTGCTCGCCCAGCACAAACAGAAGCGGGCAGCTGACCTGGGTCATCGCGGCTTCGCCATCCGCATAGCTGTCGCAGGCCTTGAAGCCAGCATGCAGCAGATTCGTGCCCGTGTTGCTGGCCAGCACGCGGCGGCCCAGTGCCATGCCGGCGCCAAATACCCAGCTGCCTGCACCATTGGGCGGTGCCAGCGTGGCGCGCGAGAAGGTGTTGACCATCTGTATGGCCTTCTCGGGCGTATTCAGCGCCGACTCAAGCAGCGCGGGCGAGACCTTCATGGGAAAGGCCGTGCCCACCAGGACCAGATGGCTGATGCGTTCCCGCAGTCTGGCCGCAGTCTCCATGGCAATCAGACTGCCCCAGCTATGGCCGATCAGCGCAGCTTGCTGCAGGTTTGCCGCATCCATCAGCGCGCCGATGAAGGTCGCAGCTTCTTCGACAGTTTGCGGGGCCTGGCCGCTGCTTTTGCAATGGCCGGGCAAATCGATGGCCAGGACGTTCCAGCCGTGATTGGCCATATAGCGGCTTTGCAGCGCCCAGACGCTGTGATCGCAGAGCACGCCGTGGATGAAAATGGCCGTGGGCTTGGCCGCGTCGAAAGCCTTGCCGCCGGTGTAGGCGTAGATGTCTGCGCCTTGCACATTGATTTGCATGTTTGTCTCCGGTTCTGTTCTTTGTGGTTCAGCAGTGTTCGCTCAGCCATTGCTGAGCCAGCTCGCGGATGTTGTCGCTGGCATCGTGTTCGGCGGCATGCTCAATCGCAGCTCGCTGCGCTGCGCTGGCTTTTTTCCAATACCGAAGGCCCAGCATGGCCTGATAGCGTACGCCTTCGTTGCTGTCGTGACTCAGGGCTTGTGCCAGTACAGGGGTGATGCGCCTGCCAGCGGCGGCACCAAGGCTTCGCTCTCCCATGATGCATGCAGTATGCACGCGCACCAGAGCGTGAACGGACTGCAGAGCGAAGAGGGCTTGCTCCAAATCCTCAACCCGAAGGCTGCAATAACCGGTTCCGGGTGATAGCTCTTCATTCAGCGCCCGGGTCAAGGTCGGGTGCTTGAGGTCGAGCGCTCGCTCCAGTGGCGCGTAGTCAAGGTGCAGAGCCGTGGTTCCAGGCTTGCTGTTCCAGGCGCGGTAGGGGTAGGCAATGCCTTGCGCGATTCTGTCCACAGGCACGGCCGTGTCGCCTATTTGCTGCTGCAGCCATTCCTGGTCGCCTAACGACCCCAAGGCACTGGCGCACCAGCCTCGCTCGCTTTCTTCCCTGGGACTGTGGACGGGGGCCTGAACCTGTTGACGCAGTGCAGTCAGTACCTGTTCGTCCCGGTAAGCGATCTGGGCCAGCAACATGGCCGCACGCCACTGTTTGCCAGGCCGAGTCAGCATGGGCAGCAGCGCATGAGCCACCTGGCTGTGATCCATGGCAAGCAGCGCAGTCTCGGCCTCTTCGCCCAGCAATTGCGCCTCTTTTCGGCTCAGTCCCAGCTCCGTGCACCCGACACCTTCCAGGCAGCTCAGGTGGTATTGCAGCTGTTGAGCGGGGGAGAGTGCGGCAACTCTGGCGCGTCTTTGCGCTTCCTGATCATGGCTGGGAAACAATGCAAGAAAGCGCGCCTGCCCCATGCTCTGGCGCGCCATGGCTTCGCATTCCTGCGTGTCTTCCACGTAGATCAGCACCGTAAACTCTGGAGTGAGCTGGCTGGCCCAGGGCGATTTTTGACAGGCTTTGGTCAGTTGCTTGCAGATGCGGATCAGTGCCTTGATCAGGTGCGCTTCGGTACGCAACCAGTGGGCAGGCGTGCTTTTATTGGCCTCGGCCAGCAAGGCCTGCTCCAGTTGCAGCAACTCCTGAGAGTCCGAGGTCGAATCCAGCTCTTCCCACTCCCAATCCGGCGGGTTCCAGCGCAGAGAGCCCAACTGGCCGGTGTCCAGGTCGAATTCGGACAAACGCCCTTGTGGCTCGGGGGCATTCACCATCTGTGAATAGGCCTGCTCGCTATTGGCAGATAGCGTGGGCAGGTAAATGGGGCCGTCCTCCTCACGGTACAGGCCGTTCAGTGCCAGTGCGTAGATGCTTTCCTGAGGGGTCGCGGCCAGGAACGCCTGAGCATCTTGCCAGTAGATGCTGAATAAAGTCTGTTCAAACTGCTTCCAGTCCAGCGATGCAGAAGTTGTGGCAACCATGTTTGTTCAGGTCTCTCAGGCTGCTTTCTCGGCCGCCTTCAGCGCGCGCTTGAGGTCGTCGATCAGATCGTCAGCATCTTCCAGGCCGATCGACAGGCGGATCGTGCCCTGGCCTATGCCGGCCTGGGCCAGAGCCTCGTCACTCATGCGGAAATGCGTGGTGCTGGCAGGGTGGATCACGAGAGAGCGGCAGTCGCCCACATTGGCCAGATGGCTGAAGACCTTCAGCGTTTCGATGAACTTCTTGCCCTGGTTGCGGTTGCCGGCAATGTCAAAGCTGAACACAGAGCCTGCGCCGCGCGGCAGCAGCTTACTGGCCAAGGCGTGCGAGGGGTGGGTCTCCAGCATCGGGTGGCCCACGCGACTGACCAGCGGGTGGCTGGCGAGGAACTGCACCACTTTTTCGGTATTGCGCATATGGCGCTCCATGCGCAGCGGCAGGGTTTCGATGCCTTGCAGGATCAGCCAGGCGCTGTGCGGGCTCATGCAGGCGCCGAAGTCGCGCAGGCCTTCGCGGCGGGCGCGCAGCAGGAAAGCGCCGGTGGTGGACTCCTCGCTGAACACCATATTGTGAAAGCCGTCATAGGGCTGGGTCAGCTCGGGAAAGCGCCCCGATTTTTCCCAGTCGAAGCTGCCGCCATCGACGACGATGCCACCGATCACCGTGCCGTGGCCGGACAGGAACTTGGTGGCCGAGTGATAGACGATGTCCGCGCCATGCTCGAAAGGCTTGATCAGCCAGGGCGAGGTCAGCGTCGAGTCCACCAGCAGCGGCACGCCGGCTTCGTGGGCGATCTGGCTGACCGTGGGAATGTCCAGCACATCCAGGCCGGGGTTGCCCACGGTCTCGCCGAAGAACAGCTTGGTGTTGGGGCGCACGGCAGCCTTCCAGCCATCGATGTCGCCGGGCTTGACGAAGGTCGTCTCTATGCCGAAGCGCGCCAGCGTGTAGTGCAGCAGGTTCTGCGAGCCGCCATACAGGGCCGTGCTGGCCACGATATGGCTTCCCGCGCCCATCAGCGTGGCAATCGACAGGTGCAGCGCCGCCTGGCCGCTGGCCACGGCAATCGCGCCCACGCCGCCTTCCAGGGCCGAGACGCGTTGCTCGAGCACCGCGTTGGTGGGATTGGAGATGCGGCTGTAGACATGGCCGGGCCGCTCCAGATTGAACAGGCTGGCCGCGTGGTCGCTGGATTCGAAGACAAAGGACGTGGTCAGATGGATGGGTACGGCACGTGCGCCGGTGGCAGGGTCGGGCTGGGCGCCTGCATGCAGGCTCAGGGTGTCAAAGCCGGGGTCAGAGTAGCCGGGCATGTTGTGTCTCCATGGCTGGTTTTGATCGACGCAATGTGTGATCGAGCACGCAATCAAATATCGATTTGGTCGGATAGACGAATGAATATGTAGAAATTCATATGTTTCGTCATTGCTTTAGTTTTTCTCAATGCAAGCCATTGTGGGCTATATTTGTGCACGCACCTGCATTCTGTGTAAAGCGATGCCGCATGTGCTGACACATGCAGGACAAAAGCTGCCACAGCGTGCCAAACAGATTCGGAGAACAGCAATGAAAGTTAGTGACATCCTGCGCGTCAAAGGCAATACCCTGTACACGGTGTCGCCCGACGAAAGCCTGGCCGCGGCGGTGCAGGTGATGTCGGAAAAGGACATTGGCTCGCTGGTCGTGATGGATCACGGCGATGTGGTGGGCATGCTCACCTTCCGTGAAGTGATCCAGGGTTTTGTAAAGACCGGCGGCGTGGAGAACATCTCCGTGCGCGGCGCCATGGACGACGCGCCCATGACCTGCACCATGGAAACCGATATGGACGAGGTGCGCCGCATGATGCTGGACCGCCATGCGCGCTACATGCCCGTGATGGACAAGCGCATGCTGATGGGCGTGATCTCGCTGTATGACGTGGCCAAGGCCGTGGTGGACAGCCAGAACTTCGAGAACCGCATGCTCAAGGCCTATATCCGCGACTGGCCCGAAGGCGAGCGCCAGGGCGCTGAATAAGCCAGCTTTCAAGCCCGGCGTTTTGCTGCAGACCCCGCCGAGGCGGGGTTTTTCATGTCCAGTCTGATGTGTGCTGCAGGTGGCGCAGCGCTGCCTTATGGCTGTCGGTCAGTCAGCCGATGCGGTCCCTGCGATACAGGCTACTAGCGCTGGCGGCTTTACCTTGTGCAGCCCCTTGAGCAGCAGGCCCACAAAGCACGGCAAGACTACACCCAGGCCCACCATCATGCTGATCACGGCCTTGCCGTAGCCGCAGGCATATTGGCCCGCGCAGCGCGACGGTGCAAATTTGAAGAACACCAGACCGCCGATGCCGCCGATCATTGCGGACATCAGGGCCGAGGCCAGAATAAACGCAAGTTTGAGCATGGTGAAAAGACTTTAGGCAGGACAGCGTGCAGCCGTCAATCATCACTTCAACGATAATCGGCAGCCTATGAGCGGCAATACCTTCGGCACAATTTTCACGGTCACCAATTTTGGTGAGTCCCACGGCCCGGCCATTGGCTGTGTGATTGACGGCTGCCCCCCGGGCATGGCCTTGAGCGAGGCGGACATCCAGCATGATCTGGATCGTCGTCGCCCCGGCACCAGCAAGTTCGTCACGCAGCGCAACGAGCCCGATGCGGTGGAGATTCTCTCCGGCGTCTACGAAGGCAGGACCACGGGCACGCCGATTGCCCTGTTGATCCGCAACACCGATCAGCGCAGCAAGGATTACTCCAATATCGCGCAGAGCTTTCGTCCCGGTCATGCCGACTACGCCTACTTCCAGAAGTACGGTATCCGCGATCCGCGCGGTGGCGGCCGCTCCTCGGCACGCCTGACGGCGCCTACCGTGGCCGCGGGTGCCGTGGCCAAGAAATGGCTCAAGGAAAAGTTCGGCACCGAGTTTCGCGCCTGCATGACGCAGATCGGCGAGCTGCCCATCGGTTTCGAGAGCTGGGAGCATGTGCCGCACAACCCCTTTTTCGCGCCCGTGGCCGATGTGAGCCGCTTCGAGGAATACATGGAGCAGCTGCGCAAGAGCGGCGATTCCTGCGGCGCGGCGCTGCGCGTGAACGCCAGCAATATGCCGGTTGGTCTGGGTCAGCCCCTGTATGACCGACTGGATGCCGACATCGCCTACGCGATGATGGGCCTGAACGCCGTCAAGGCCGTGGAGATCGGCGCAGGCTTTGACAGCGTGGCCCAGCGCGGCACCACGCATGGCGATTCGCTGAGCCCCGAGGGTTTCCGAAGCAATAACGCGGGCGGCATCGTGGGCGGCATCAGCACCGGCCAGGATCTGGAAGTGCGCATCGGCATCAAGCCCACCAGCTCCATCATCACGCCGCGTGAATCCATCGACGTGCACGGCCAGAGCACCGAAGTCATCACCAAGGGGCGCCACGACCCCTGCGTGGGCATTCGCGCAGCGCCGATCGCGGAGGCGCTGCTGGCGCTGGTGGTGATGGACCACGCGCTGCGCCACCGTGCGCAGAATGCCGATGTGGATTCCGGCCTGGCCCCGATTCCGGCCTCGGCCAGCTGACATCACCCAGACCGCTTTGTGCGTTAAAACCTCTGACTCAGGAGAGTCCGATGGTTGCAACTGACAAAAAACCGGATCAACGCCAGTCTCGCGCCCTGTCGCCAGGCTGGCGTTGTGCTTTTCACAAGATCTCTGCTCCCCTCTGCGCTGTGCTGCTCGCGCTGGGCTTGAGCGCATGCAGCGGTGGTGTGACAAGGCAGGCCAGCATGGAGATCACCGTGCTGGGTTTCAATGACCTGCACGGCCATCTGGAGCCGCCCGGACTGGCGGTGACGGCGCAGAATGCGCAGGGCCAGAACGTCGCCGTGCCCGCCGGCGGCGTGGCCTATATGGCCCGGGCCATCGCCCAGCGCCGCCAGGCCAGCCGCCATGTGGCGCTGGTCACGGCCGGAGACATGATCGGGGCTTCGCCCATGGTCTCGGCGCTGTTTCTCGATGAGCCGACGATAGAGGTGCTCAACCTCATGCGGGTGGACTTCGCGGCCACCGGCAATCATGAATACGACCAGGGCGTGGCCGAGCTGCTGCGCATGCAAAACGGTGGCTGCGAGAAGTTCACAAGCAAGCAGCCATGCCAGATCAGCCAGCCCTTCAAGGGGGCAGAGTTCCCGTTTCTCGCGGCCAATACGCTGCGCGGCGACGGCCGGCCGCTGTTTCCCGCGACGGGGCTGAAGTTCTTCGAGCAGGACGGTCTGCGCATAGGCGTGGGCTTTATCGGCATGACGCTCAGGAACACGCCGCATATGGTGCGCCCTAGCGGGGTCGAGGGGCTGACGTTTGCCGACGAGGCACAGACGGCCAATGCGCTGATCCCCCAGCTGCGTGCGCAGGGGGCCGATGTGATCGTGGTGCTGATCCATGAGGGCGGAGCCACCACGTCAGGCCTGCAGGACGATAGCTGCAAAGGCCTCTCCGGCGCCATCGTGCCGATTCTGGAGCAGCTCTCCGGCGAGGTCGATGTGGTGATCTCCGGTCATACCCATCGCTCCTATGTGTGCGATTACGCCAGGGTGGATGCCCGCAAGCCGTTTTTGCTGACCAGCGCGGGTCAGTACGGCACGCTGCTGACCGAAGTCAGACTGACGGTGGATGCGCGCACACGTCGCGTGATCGGCAAATCCGCGCACCAGAATATTGTGCAGGGCGAGGCCTATCGCAGCGCCAGCGGCATGGTGGGCCTGCAACCCGAATTCCCCGTCTTTGACGCCGATGCCCCCGTTGCGGCGCTGGTGGCGCGCTACAAGGCTGCGGCCCGGCCGCTGGCCGAGGCCGGAGCAGGGCGGCTGGCCGCAGCTGCCAGCCGCATGCCGCAAGCCAATGGCGAAAGCGTGATGGGGCGCATCGTGGCCGACTCCATACTCGCTGCCACGCGCGATGCCTCAGCGGGTGGGGCGCAACTGGCCTTTGTGAACCCCGGCGGCGTGCGCGCCGATCTGCTGCCTGCGGCCGACGGCAGCGTGACCTATGGACAGTTGTTCAGCGTTCAGCCGTTTGGCAATACGCTGATGGTGATGAGTCTGAGGGGCGAGCAGATTCGCCAGGCACTGGAGCAGCAATTCGACAGCGGCAGCAACACCGTGAGTGCGCCGCGCATCCTGCAGGTGTCCGAGGGCTTCAGCTACCGCTTCGACCGCAGCCAGCCCGCAGGCCGGCGCGTGAGCGAGCTGCGCCTGAACGGCCGGCTGCTCGAGATGCCGCAGCGCTACCGCGTGGGACTGCAGAGCTATCTGGGCAGCGGCGGGGACAATTTCAGCACCTTCACGCAAGGTATCGATGTGGTGGGCGGCATGCTGGATCTGGATGCCCTGGCCGAGCATGTGCGCGAGCAAAGCCGCAGCGGCCCGATGGTGCTACCTTTAAAGGAGCGAATTACGCGCGTTCATTAAGGAAATCAGATAAGAAACTATCTGATTTCTTTTGAAATCATGCGCTAGATGCTCATGAATTAATAGTGTATGCCTGCCGTCAGGCGCGCAAAACAAAAGCCACCCGAGGGTGGCTTTTGGCATGGTACGGCAGGCAGGCCTATGGTTTTTTGGCGGCCTTGGCCTTGGGACTGCGAACCTCATCCATGATGTTCTTGAAGTCGTCCACATCCTCGAAGCTGCGGTAGACGCTGGCAAAGCGGATATAGCCGACCTTGTCCAGGCCCTTGAGCTCGTCCATCACCAGCTCGCCGAGGCGGCTGGAGTCGATTTCGCGCTGGCCCAGATTGAGCAGCCTGTCCTCGATGCGCTCTATGGCTGCATCGATGAGCTCGGTGCTCACGGGGCGCTTGCGCAGCGCGATCTGAAAAGAGCCTTGCAGCTTGGCGCGCTCGTATTCGATGCGCCGGCCGTCTCTCTTGACCACGGTCGGAAAGCTGACCTCGGGGCGTTCGTAGGTCGTGAAGCGCTTGTCGCAGCCGCCACAGCGGCGGCGGCGGCGGATGAAGCCCCCGTCCTCGGACTCGCGGGTTTCAACAACTTGCGTGTCCGGGTGGTTGCAGAAGGGGCACTTCATGACAGCTCAGCGCAGCAGGAATTACTTGCTGTAGACAGGGAACTTGGCGGTCAGTGCGGCCACCTTGGCGCGCACGGCAGCCAGATTGGCTTCGTCTTCGGGCTTGTCCAGCACATCGGCCACCAGATTGGCAGTGATGCGGGCTTCTTCCTCGCCAAAACCACGGGTGGTCATGGCGGGGGTGCCGATACGGATGCCGCTGGTCACGAAGGGCTTCTCGGGGTCGTTGGGGATGGCGTTCTTGTTCACGGTGATGTGAGCCAGACCCAGGGCCGCTTCGGCAGCCTTGCCGGTAATGCCCTTGGCGCGCAGGTCCACCAGCATCACGTGGCTTTCGGTGCGGCCGGAGACGATGCGCAGACCGCGCTCGGTCAGCGTTTCGGCAAACACCTTGGCGTTGTTCACGACCTGTTCCTGGTAGGCCTTGAACTCGGGAGTCAGGGCTTCCTTGAACGCCACGGCCTTGCCGGCGATGACATGCATCAGGGGGCCGCCTTGCAGGCCGGGGAAGATGGCGCTGTTGATGGCCTTCTCGTGCTCGGCCTTCATCAGGATCACGCCGCCACGGGGGCCGCGCAGGCTCTTGTGAGTGGTGGTTGTGACCACGTCGGCGTGGGGCACGGGGTTGGGGTACACGCCTGCAGCAATCAGACCGGCATAGTGGGCCATGTCCACCCAGAAGATGGCGCCGACTTCCTTGGCAATTCTTGCAAAGCGCTCGAAGTCGATGCGCAGGGCATAGGCGGAAGCGCCGGCCACGATGATGCGGGGCTTGTGCTCACGGGCCAGCTCTTCGAGCTTGTCGTAGTCGATGGCTTCGTCGGCATTCAGGCCATAGGAGACGGCCTTGAACCATTTGCCGGACATGTTCAGCGCCATGCCGTGGGTCAGGTGACCGCCTTCGGCCAGGCTCATGCCCAGAATGGTGTCGCCGGGCTTGGCGAAAGCCATCAGCACTGCCTGGTTGGCCTGAGAGCCGGAATTGGGTTGCACGTTGGCGGCTTCGGCGCCAAAGATCTGCTTGATGCGGTCAATGGCCAGCTGCTCGACCACGTCCACATGCTCGCAGCCACCGTAGTAGCGCTTGCCGGGATAGCCTTCGGCGTACTTGTTGGTCAGCTGGGAGCCCTGGGCTTCCATCACTGCGGGCGAGCAGTAGTTCTCGCTGGCAATCAGCTCGATGTGCTCTTGCTGGCGATGGTTTTCAGCTTCAATAGCTGCAAACAGTTCGGGGTCGACTTTCGCGACGGTATCGGTGCGTTGAAACATGGCAGTCCTGTGAACTTAGAAATTCCCTTGAGGCCAAGGGCTGCCCAGGCGAACGGCTGAAACGCTTGCAGGCTGCAGTCGCTGCGACCCTGGGCGGTACGCTCCCCGGTGGTTCACAGACCTTGCAGTCTGCCGGATTCCACGTCAGCGGCAGAAAATTCTGCGCCTATCGCCAGTTGCGTACACCCGCTAGTGTAGCTGAGGCGGCATGGCTGCAGAGCCTATGTCCGTTTTTCCCGCTGGACCTGATCGGGGCATAAAAAAAGCTGGCCGCAGCCAGCTTGAGAAATGCAGGGATCTGCCGCTTAGAGGTTGGAGTTGGCCAGTGCCACTTGCTGAGCGTGAGAGACCTTGGTGGCTTCGTCGGACTTGGCCGTCATCAGCGGGCTGGCCTGCAGACCCACGCCTTGGCGCAGGCGCTGGTGTTCGGCAAGCACCTTGGCCGCATAGCCGCCGTCCGAAGGAAGATTGGCTGCGCCCACGTAATAGCGCAGGCCACCCTCGATGGAGCCGGCGCGGGCAATGCATTCCTTGAGCACCTTGACACCGACCTTGAGGTTGGTAACGGGGTCGAAGGCCGCGTGCTGGCCGCCAAAGCTTTCGTACTTGTCGGTGTGCACGGACGTCATCACCTGCATCAGGCCCTGGGCACCGACCGAACTTTGGGCAAACGGGTTGAAGCTCGACTCAATCGCCATGATGGCCAGAATCAGCGTCGGGTCCAGCTTGTTGGCCTTGCCCTGGGCATAGGCTTCGCTGACCAGGGCGGCAATCGGCTCGGGCGCCACCCGGTATTTTTTGCTGAGCCAGTAGGCGACAGCCGCCTGCTCCTTGGGCAGGTTCTTGGGGTTGACGGCCGTGGCGCGGTCGCTGGCGACGACGATGTTGGCGGAAGCAGGGGCTTCCTCCACTTCGGCGGCAGCCACAACGGTGCTGGCGGGCAGGCGTGTGTCGAGCCACTCGCGCAGTTCGGTGGCGCCGGCCAGACGCAGGTCTGGACGAGAGATCAAAATCAGGGCCGAAATGGCCACGGCCAAGCCCAGCAGGGCGAAACCGTTGTGAGTAAGAGCAAGAAAACCGTGGGCCGTCTTATGGCCCAACGTTCGCGCGGAGGCGATTAATTTTCCTGACGCTGGCATAGCTTGTCCTTTCTTGGCTATCGCCCGAGGTCGCACCGGATCAATCTCGCGGAGCAACCAGGACAACTGGCCGATGAGGTTTGCTGCGGGCCGATTAAAAGCGCCCCTTGGGGCGCCGATCGGTCTGCTCAGTCGTGAGGCAGCGGAAACAAAAAACGCTCATTTCGAGCGCTGGCGGATTCTAGAAGCGCCCTAAATATTCAGTCAACACTAACAAAAATACTTTTTAGATTTTAAAATTATATAAAAACTGTATGAATGTACAGTTTGCTCAAAAAATTACAGCAAAAAATCACGGATTCAAGAGGTGTATACGCTCACATCGTTTTATTTGTCATCAAGGCGAAATAAAGTGCAAAAAGCCTGGTAGCCCTACACGAGCACAGATATAGTGAATCTGCCTGCACGTTGCAGGTGCTTGCCAAAGGAAAGGAAAAGCAAACTCCGCCGAGGCCTTTGATTCCATGGGCTGTTGGCACTTGCTCTTTATCTTCGCTTGAGGCACAAAAGGGAGCAATCGTTGCTTCCAGCGGCAAGGACCACACCCTCCTTGAACCGCGAAAAACGGCCCGGTCTGGTACCGGCCGTAAAGCCCGGAAGTCGGTTTCGCCACTTCCGGGCTTTGTCATTTCCGGCGAGCCTTTTTCTGCGGTGCATTGTTTGCATTTTTTCGTGCTCATCTGCCTCTGGCGGGTATTTCGATAGCGCAAACTTCTCCCTGGAAACGCCTCTTGCCTCTATCTATATATAGAGCGCAATCTAGATACACCAGGGTGCGCTCAAGGTACAGTGGTGTTCCGGGCGCGTGGCGGATCCCGCCCCTGAGAGTCTTGGAAGGCTTTCAATCTCTGCATCAATAACAATTGCCCATGTCCTTGCTCACATCGAATCGCTGGCTTCGTCGGCTGATCTGGTCTGTTCTTGCTCTTTTGCTGTTATGGCTGCTGCTCTGGGCAGTAGTGCCTTGGGTCGCCAAGAGCCAGCTGGAAAAACGGGCTTTCGAGAAGCTGGGGCGTGGCGTCCATGTGGGCAAGATCGAGTTTGCGCCCTGGGCCATGTCCATCACCTTGCATGATCTGGTGATCGATAAAGCTATAAAAAAAGTAGCTGAAACTGCTGATGCAGAGGGTTCTGCGGCTCAGAAAGATCTGAAGTCTGCCGCCGAGCCACAGATACAGATCAAGCGCATCTTCATCAATGCCAGTGCACAGTCCTTGTTCAGACTCGCTCCTGTGCTGGATGCAATCGAGGTCGATGCGCCCGTGGTGCGCCTGACCCAGCATTCATTGGGCAAGCTCGATATTGACGACGTGATTGCCAGGCTCATGCAGCCCGATGACGAAGAGTCGTCCAAGCCCCTGAGCTTTGCGCTGTACAACATTGCATTGCGCGACGGCCGTATCGAGCTCAATGACGAGTTTGTGCAGCGCAGGCACGAGCTCAAGGACTTGCAGTTGAGCATTCCCTTCATCAGCAATCTGGCCTCCAAGCGCGAGATCAAGGTGCTGCCGCATCTGGCTTTCGATCTCAACGGCAGCAAGTTCGACACATCGGGCGAGAGCACGCCGTTCGCCGACACCCGCCAGACGGCGATGCAACTCAAATGGGATCGAATCGATCTGGCTCCCTATCTCGGCTATGTGCCTGCCAGCGTTCCCGTGCAGCCTCTGTCTGGTGTGCTGGACACGGATCTGCAGATCAGCTTCGAGCAAAAAGACCAGCCTGTGGTCAGCATCAGCGGCAAGCTGGCCTTGAGCAATGTCGCGGTGCAAGACCGCCAGAGTGCGCCGCTGCTGAACTTTGAGGCGCTGGAGGTGCAGCTCAAGAATGTTCAGCCTCTGCAGAACCAGATTGCGCTCGAATCGGTGCGCTGGGTCAAGCCCGAGGTTCATGCCAGCCGCAATGCGCAGGGCGTGATCAACTGGCTGGGGTTGAATGCGCCGGCCGTCGCCCCCGCAGCGCCGCTTGAGAAGGCCGTGCCTGAGCCCGCCTCCGCCGAGGCCAGCACTCCGGCCCAGGCAGATGCGAAGGCCGAAAAGCCTGGCAAGCCCCTGGTCGTCGGCGTGCAGCAGTTCGATATTGAAGACGGCATCGTGCATTGGCAGGATGCCGCAACAGGCGCGGCGCCTGCGGCGCTGACCCTGGCTCCTTTGGTGCTGCAGGCCAAGAATCTGGCCTGGCCCATGAATGCGCCTTTGCAACTGACGGCCACTGCAGGCCTGCAAACGGCTGAGCAGGCCCGGGCGGAAGGGGTGGCCAGGCTGATTGTGGACGGAGAAGCCACTGACAAGGCGGGCAAGCTCAATCTCAAGCTCGAGCAGATGCCGCTGCAATGGGTGCAGCCCTATATAGAGGCGCACTTCAAGCCGCAGCTCAGCGCCATGCTGGGCACCGATGCCCGGATCTCCTGGGGTGAGGGCGGGGTAGTGGCAGAGGTGGCCGAGCTGACTGCCGACAAGCTGCAGCTGCAGGACAAGCAGGCCCCTGTCAATATCGAGCAGATCAAGGTCAGCGGCGTTCAGGTCGATCTTGCGGCCCGGCAGGTGCAGGTGGAGGCCATTGCCGTGCAGAAGCCGCAGCTCGCGGCACTGCGTGACGCACAAGGGCACTGGATGTACGAGCGTTGGTTGCCCGTGGCAGCGCCTGCAGCCAAGCCGGCAACGCAGGGCAGCAAGGCGGAGCCGGGTAAGCCCTGGTCGGTCAAGCTGGCAGCGATTGCCGTGGATGGCGGTGCGCTGCAGTTTCGCGATGCAGCACCTGTGCAGGGCGGGAATGCGCGGCCTGTGCAGCTGGATGTGAGCGCCTTGCGCCTACGCCTGGGTGCTTTCGAGCCTCTGGCGGCCAAGGCAGCGCCGACTCCGCTGGAGGTCTCGGCTCAGCTCGCCGCCAGTCGGCGTGTGCAAGCTGGTCATATTCAGTTCAAGGGTCAGTTGGGGCTGACCCCTGTTTCGGCTCAGGGGCAGTTGCAGGCCCGTGGCGTGCCCTTGCATGCGCTGGAGCCGTATTTCGGTCACAAGCTCAATGTGGATCTGGTGCGTGCCGACGGCAACTTCCGGGGCAAGCTCAATTATCTGGCCCATGCCAAGGGGCCGCAGTTGGCGGTGTCGGGGGATGTGGAGCTCAACGACCTGCGCGTACGCTCCACGCTTGCGGCTCCTGTGCAGGAGGAGGTGGGCAAGCCCAGTACTGCCAAGGGCGCGCTGACGGCGGTGCTCAATGACTCCACGGCAGACCGTGCCAAGGCACTGGCTGCGCGCACAGGTCTGGGTCTGGGCGATGATTTGCTGGCCTGGAAAACACTGGTGGTGCGCGGTCTGGACCTGAATATGCAGCCGGCCCAGCCGCTGCGGGTGAGCGTGCGCGAAACCGCGCTGAGCGACTTTTTTGCGCGCGTCATCGTGCAGCGCAACGGCCGCATCAATCTTCAGGACATTGTGAAGACCGAAAAGTCCGAGCAGTCCGTCGCGCAGAACGAAGAGGCGAACGCCCAGGCGGCTGCCGGCGAGAAGCCCGAGCGCAGCAAGCCTGTTGCCGAGCCCGTAAAGCCCGAAGATGCCGGCCCCGCGCCCATCATCAAGGTCGGGCCCATTGTGCTGACGGGCGGCAAGGTGCAGTTCTCTGACTACTTCATTCAGCCCAACTACTCGGCCGATCTGAGTGAGCTGAACGGCCGTCTGAGCGCCTTTTCTTCGCAGGCTCCTGCAGGCCAGGTAGAGCCGCAAATGGCCGATCTTGAAATCAAGGGCAAGGCCCAGGGTACGGCGAAGCTCGATATCAGCGGCAAGGTCAACCCGCTGGCAAAGCCTCTGGCGCTGGATGTACGCGCTCAGATGAATGACCTGGAGCTGTCGCCGCTGTCTCCTTATTCCATCAAGTATGCGGGCTATGGCATAGAGCGCGGCAAGCTCTATATGGATGTGAACTACAAGGTGCAGCCTGATGGGCAGCTCACGGCATCGAACAAGCTGGTGCTGCGCCAACTGACCTTTGGCGACAAGGTGGAAGGCGCGCCCGCATCGCTGCCCGTCAAGCTGGCCGTGGCCCTGCTGTCCGATCGCAACGGCGTGATCGATCTCGATGTGCCTCTGAGCGGATCGCTCAACGACCCGCAGTTCCGTCTGGCGCCCATCATCTTCAAGGTGATCGGCAACATCATCATGAAGGCCGTGACCGCGCCGTTTGCGCTGCTGTCGGGAGCGTTCTCGGGGGGCGACGAGTCGGGTGCAGTCAACTTTGCGCCGGGCAGTGCCAGGCTCGATGGCAAGGCCCGCGAGCAACTGGCCAAGATCGTCAAGGCACTCAACGACCGTCCCGCGCTCAAGATGACGGTGGTGGGGGAGTCGCGTGAGGCCGAAGACAAGGAGGCCTGGAAGACTGAAGAGCTGGATCGTCTGCTGCTGGCCCAAAAGCGCCGCAACGTGATTCGCGAAGGCAAGAGTGGCGACGAGGTGATGGAGTTCAGCGAAGCCGAGCGCCCAGCTCTGCTCAAGGCCGTTTACGGTCGTGCCGATATCAAAAAGCCCCGCAACATGGTCGGAATGGCCAAGGATTTGCCTGCCGACCAGATGACGGCGCTGCTGGTGGCCAGCATCAAGGTGCCTGACGATGCCATGCGCGAGCTGGCTCTGGCGCGCGGCGTGGCTGTGCGGGACTATCTGGCCACGCAACAGCTGCCGCTGGAGCGTCTGTTCCTTGGGGCTCCCAAGCTGGATGTGCAGGACAAAGACTGGACGCCACGTGCCCAGTTGAGCCTGTCTGCGCAGTGATGAAAGTGCTGCAAAACACCTTGCGATTTCGCATTTTTTGGCTTGCCTTTAAATAAAGGCGAAAATACCGGTTTGCCCAGGTGCTCATGTGCCTGGGCTTGCGCTTGGAAAGTCTGCCCTCATGTGGGTTGGCACTGGCCCGTTGCAGCGTTGACTGCGCTGGCTGCCAAGCATTTTCTGACCCTTACATGACATCTATTTCTCCTAGCAGCACCATGTCTGATGCATCTGAAGTGAACCCGGCCTCTGCCAAGAATACTGAGCAACATCCGCTGGATGCATTGACGGGTGGTGCTTTCTCCGCCGAGACGTCGGGTGATCGCGCCGCTCGCATTCGCGACTGGTTGGCGACTCAGCCCACGGTCGAGCAACTCCAGGACGTTCACAAGGAACTGAGCAAGGGCGACAAGAGTGCTGCCCGTGCCGTGCGCGAACGCCTTGACGAAATCCGTCGCACCGCGAATCAGGAAAAAATTTCCGTGGAATGGGCCGAGAAGGCTCAGGCACTGCTGGCTGCAGAGCCCTTTGATGCAGCAGCTGCAGCCGCCTGGCAGCGTGATGCGGCCAAGGCCGGTGCCGCGCTGTCGCGCGAGCCTCTGTCGCAGTTCAAGGCCCGACTGGGCGAGCGCGTGAAGGCTGTGGAAGACCTGCAGCATCGCACCCAGGTGCAGCGCGAAGTGGCGCTGCTGCTGGCGCAGCGTATCGAAGTACTGTCCATCAAGTCCTGGAAGGATGCCAAGGCTGTGCTGGAGGCCCTGGGGGTCGATGTCGCGCGCTGGCAGGAGCAGGCCAAGGAGCTGACCGGCGACGCCAGCTGGAGCAGCGTGGACGGTCGTTTCCCTCCTCAGCTGGAGGCAGCCTCTGCACAACTGGCGCTGGTTTGGGATGCTTTCCAGTCTGCACTGGCACAGACCGAGGCCGCAGCCGCCGACGAAGCAGCGCCGTTGCCCACGGTCCCTGTCTGGGCCGACGAAATCCGTGTGGCCCGTGGTCTGCCTCCCGAAGCTGCTGCCGTGGAAGTGGCCAAGCCCGTTGCACCGCGCGCAGCTGCTGCCAGCCGTGGCAAGCCCACGCCCGAGCAGGTGGAAGCCGCCAAGGCTGGCCTGGGTCAGTCTCTGCAGGCGCTGAAGGCTGAAACTGCAGCTGGCAACAGCAAAGCCGGCTCCGAAGCTGTGCAAGCCATGCGCGCAGCCATCAAGGCCCATGGCCGCTTTGTGGACGAGGCTCTGGTGAGCGAAGTGCATGAGGCTCTGTTGGCCGCCGGTGAAGCCGAGGGCTGGCAGCGCCATCTGGCCGAGAAACTGCGCGAAGACCTGGTGGCCAAGGCTGAAGCCTTGCTCAACCGTCCCGAAGGTCAGGCACTGGGTGGTCGCAAGATCCAGGAAACCCTGCGCAGCCTGCGCGAACAGTGGAAGCAGGCCGACCAGGGCGCCGTGGCCAATCATGCGCTGTGGAAGAAGTTTGACGAGGCCTGCAACGCAGCCTACAAGGTGGTCGAGTCCTGGCACGACAAGATTCGTCAGGACAGCACCCAGGCCAAGGCCCAGCGTCTGGCGCTGATCGAAGAAATCAAGGCTTGGGCCGCAGAGCATTCCGCGAGCCAGGACTGGAAGAACATGCTGCGCGCACTGCGCCAGTTTGGCGAACGCTGGCGCGAAAGCGGGCATATCGGCGAAAAGCTGTTTGCCGAACTGCAACCCCTGTTCAAGCAGGCCATGGCTGCTGCCGAAGCGCCCCTGCAGACGGCGCAGAAGGCTAGCCTGGAGCGTCGCCATGCCATGATCGACGAAGCCACGGCCTTGGGGGCTGCCCCCAGTCTGCGCATCGACGCCGTGAAGGCGCTGCAGCAGCGCTGGCAGGCCGAAGCCCAGGTGGTGCCGCTGGATCGCAAGCATGAGCAAAAGCTCTGGGATGCATTCCGCAAGCCGCTGGACGATGCCTTCAATCGCAAGAGCGTGGAGCGTGGTGGTCGCAGCCAGGCAGCGGTCGAGCTGTCCGAGCATGATCGCCGCGTGCTGGATGCATCCAAGGCGGTCGAGGCGGCCAATGCCAGCGGCGATGTGCAGAAGATTCATGCAGCGCTGGCCGAGCTCGAAGCAGCCATCAAGGCTCAGCCCGCCAAGTCTGATGAAAACCAGCCCCAGGCTCAGACAGAGCAAGCGTCTGACGCTGTTGAGGCGCAAGCGAGCGAAGCCGCTGCAGCGGCCAAGCCGGCACGCCCCGTGGTAGCCGTGCGTGGCGATGACCGCCCTGGCATGAGGAAGGAAGCTGCAGCAGCTGCTGGTGGTCGTCCTGGCGATCGCAAGGATGGCGGCCGTGGTCGTGATGCGGGGCGCGGTGAGCGCGGTGGTCGTGACAGTCGTGATGCTGGCCGTGGCCGTCGCGAGTTCACGCGCGAGGAGCGCGGACCGCGCCTGGCCGATCCGGCCTTCCGCGCCCAGCGTGATGCCGTGGAGCATGCCCAGGAAGCTCTGCGCAAGCTGGCGGCCCAGGCGCACGGCGAAGCGCTGACTCAGCTGCTCGGCGCCTGGCAGGCTCGTGATGCTGCGCAGCTGCCATCGGCTCAGCAACTGGGCAGCAAGGTGACGGCGCCTGTGCGCTCTTCCTGGTCCGGTGCTGTGGCTGCTGCGCCCAAGGGCAATGCTGCTGAGGCCCTGCTGCGCCTGGAAATGGCTGCCGATGTGCACACTCCGGCCGATCAGCTGGCGGCACGCCGTGCGCTGCAGTTGCAGATGCTGACCCGCCGCAACGATCCTTCGCCCCAGCAGACATGGGGTCAGGACGTGGCCACTGTGCTCGGTAGTGTCAGCGATGAGGCATCTGCCCGTCGCCTGCAGACCGCACTCAAGCAATTGCTGCGCAAGTAAGCGACATGTCGCCTCGATGGGAGGCGGTTGCTAAAGAAAAAGGGGAGCCGTTAGGCTCCCTTTTTCATATGTACTGCTGACTGTCGGGGGAGCATCAACAAAAAAGCCGCTGCATTTGCATGCAACGGCTTGTTGTGTTTGGTGCCCAGGAGAGGACTCGAACCTCCACGGAGTTACCCGCTAGTACCTGAAACTAGTGCGTCTACCAATTCCGCCACCTGGGCTTTCAGAGTGAGTCGAATTATATAGCGTTCAAAGTAGCTGCCAGACGAGTTGGGGCACTTTTTTGTGCAAGTTGTCGGCAGAGTTTTATGGGGCTTGAGCTATTTTCCTCGGCCCGCAGGATCGGGAGTGCGGCAGACGAAGGAGCCAGCTTGCGCCAGTGCCTCGCTCCTGGTGTATGTGGCTTAAAGGCACGGTGCAAAAACAAAAAAGCCGCTGCATTTGCATGCAACGGCTTGCCGTGTTTGGTGCCCAGGAGAGGACTCGAACCTCCACGGAGTTACCCGCTAGTACCTGAAACTAGTGCGTCTACCAATTCCGCCACCTGGGCATTTCAG